>NZ_JACRTA010000006.1 GCF_014385065.1 Lentihominibacter hominis | reverse complement strand
CTGGCAGTAAAGGCAAACTATCAGGACTTTGCGGCTACAGACGTACTGGATCCATGGTGGCCTACATGCGTAGAGATCATGTACAATGATTATGGCAAGAAATTCGCAGAGATCGGAAAACTGGCTATTATAGGTACAGGATCAGCACCCGGAATGATGTGCGTGGCAACAAAGAGCTCAATGAGATATCTTGATACTTGTGATGATATCCTTATGATGGTATATGAAGGAGTAGAGGCTAAGAGATTCTTACCTTTCTGGTGGTCACCGTTCACAGCATTATCCGACATGACAGACCCTACATTTGCACTTAAGGACGGAGTACTTGTGGAAACAGAACCGCATTCACTGCCGGTAACAAGACACTTTAAGGGATGCGCAAAGGAAGTAACACTTGTAGAGCATGCCCATGACGAGACAGTATACATGGGACTGAACAAGGATACTCATTTTAAGGGAGCAAAGAACATCAACTTCAAGTACGGCGGAGTAGGAATCGAATTTTCAACACCGCTTTACAGAGCAGGCCTTTTAAACAGAGAAGAGGAGACATATAAGGGACACACATTCATCCCATTTGATGTAATCGTATCACATCTGCCGCCTGCACCAAAGTATCATGATGAGATCAAGGAAATCTTAGATGAAGGCCTTGTAAAGGACGAAGGAGCATTCGTAGTAGAAGCGACAGGAACAAAGGACGGCAAGAAGGTAATGGTAGAGACATACCTTTATGCGCCCGGATGTGAGGAAAGCTTTAAGAGAGCAGGTATTACAGGAGAACAGTATCTGACAGGACAGTGCGGATCATTATTCACAAAGATGTTTGTAAATGATGATTATGATCAGACAGGACTTCTTTCATCAGATATGCTGACATATGAAGAATGCGACAAGTATCTTGCATATGCTGCTAAACTGGACATCACTCTTGAGACTGAAGTTAAGCCTCTTTAAT
>NZ_JACRTA010000005.1 GCF_014385065.1 Lentihominibacter hominis | reverse complement strand
ATAAGCGGCAACGTCCTACTTTCCCAGGCGGTCTCCCGCCAAGTATCATCAGCGCTAAAGAGCTTAACTTCTGTGTTCGGTATGGGAACAGGTGTATCCTCTTCGCTATTGTCACCGCATATCTTCCTTGAGTGCTTCGCACACTCAAAACTGAATAAACTTTGTGTTCGCTTCCTTCCTTGAAACCTTGGTCAAGCGTTCGACCTATTAGTATCGGTCAGCTACATACATTACTGCACTTACACCTCCGACCTATCAACGTGATAGTCTCTCACGGGTCTTACCCTTTTGGGAGGAGATCTTTTCTTGTGGGGGGCTTCGTACTTAGATGCTTTCAGCACTTATCCCGTCCATACGTGGCTACCCAGCTATGCCCTTGGCAGAACAACTGGTGCACCAGAGGTATGTCCATCCCGGTCCTCTCGTACTAAGAACAGCTCCACTCAAATCTCCAACGCCCACAGCGGATAGGGACCGAACTGTCTCACGACGTTCTGAACCCAGCTCGCGTACCTCTTTAATGGGCGAACAGCCCAACCCTTGGGACCTACTTCAGCCCCAGGATGAGACGAGCCGACATCGAGGTGCCAAACACCCCCGTCGATGTGGACTCTTGGGGGGTATCAGCCTGTTATCCCCGGGGTAGCTTTTATCCGTTGAGCGATGGCCCTTCCACTCGGAACCACCGGATCACTAAGCCCGACTTTCGTCCCTGCTCGACTTGTCTGTCTCGCAGTCAAGCTCCCTTCTGCCTTTACACTCTTCGTGCGATTTCCGTCCGCACTGAGGGAACCTTTGGGCGCCTCCGTTACTCTTTAGGAGGCGACCGCCCCAGTCAAACTGCCCGCCAGACACTGTCCCAATACCGGCTTACGGTATGTGGTTAGAACCTCAACATTACAAGGGTGGTATCCCAACGGTGACTCACTCAAAACTGGCGTCCTGAGTTCTCAGTCTCCCACCTATCCTGTACATGCAATGCCGAAATCCAATATCAAGCTACAGTAAAGCTCCACGGGGTCTTTCCGTCCTGCTGCGGGTAACCGGCATCTTTACCGGTACTACAATTTCACCGAGTCTATTGTTGAGACAGCGCCCAGATCGTTACGCCTTTCGTGCGGGTCGGAACTTACCCGACAAGGAATTTCGCTACCTTAGGACCGTTATAGTTACGGCCGCCGTTTACTGGGGCTTAAGTTCATGCCTTCGCCGAAGCTAAGCAGTCCCCTTAACCTTCCAGCACCGGGCAGGCGTCAGCCCCTATACTTCAGCTTTCGCTTTAGCAGAGACCTGTGTTTTTGGTAAACAGTCGCCTGGGCCTTTTCACTGCGGCCATCTTTCGATGGCACCCCTTCTCCCGAAGTTACGGGGTCATTTTGCCGAGTTCCTTAACAATAGTTCTCTCGCTCACCTTAGGATTCTCTCCTCATCTACCTGTGTCGGTTTGCGGTACGGGCACCTACGGTCTCACTAGCGGCTTTTCTTGACAGCGTGAAATCAGCAGCTTCCGGTACTATTTTTCCCTCCCCATCATAGCTCAACCTTAAAGTATGCGGATTTGCCTACATACAAGCCTTACTATTTGGACACGCTCTACCAACGGCGTGCTCTGCTTATCCTTCTGTGTCCCCACTTCGTTCATACAACTTTCGGTGGTACTGGAATCTCTACCAGTTATCCATCGCCTATGGCTTTCGCCCTCGGCTTAGGTCCCGACTAACCCTGAGTGGACGAACCTTCCTCAGGAAACCTTAGATTTTCGGTGGCCAGGATTCTCACCTGGCTCTCGCTACTCATGCCAACATTCTCTCTTCTGTAATGTCCACCAACCCTTACAAGTTAGCTTCTGCCCTTACAGAATGCTCCTCTACCATACCTTTCGGTATCCTAAGCTTCGGTAGTAAGTTTTAGCCCCGTTTATCTTCGGCGCAGAGTCACTCGACTAGTGAGCTGTTACGCACTCTTTAAATGAGTGGCTGCTTCTAAGCCAACATCCTAGCTGTTTATGCAGCTCCACATCCTTTTCCACTTAACTTACATTTTGGGACCTTAGCTGTAGGTCTGGGCTCTTTCCCTTTCGACTATGGAACTTATCTCTCATAGTCTGACTCCCAAGGTTGATTGCACGGCATTCGGAGTTTGATAGTTTTCGGTAACCGGTGAAGGCCCCTAGAACATTCAGTGCTCTACCTCCGTGTATCTATCCCTTAAGGCTAGCCCTAAAGCTATTTCGAGGAGAACCAGCTATATCCGAGTTCGATTGGAATTTCACCGCTATCCACACGTCATCCCAACACTTTTCAACGTATACGGGTTCGGTCCTCCACGAGATTTTACTCTCGCTTCAACCTGCACATGGATAGGTCACCCGGTTTCGGGTCTACAGCATATAACTTTCGCCCTATTAAGACTCGCTTTCGCTTCGGCTTCAGTGCTCCAGCACCTTAACCTCGCTACATACCATAACTCGTTGGCCCGTTCTACAAAAAGTACATGGTCACTTGCGCTCCCATTGCTTGTAAGCATAAGGTTTCAGGTTCTATTTCACTCCCCTCCCGGGGTCCTTTTCACCTTTCCCTCACGGTACTATTCGCTATCGGTCACTGGGTAGTATTTAGGCTTGGAGGGTGGGCCCTCCGGCTTCATACCGGGTTTCACGTGTCCGGTACTACTCTGGTGCCATCCGGCTCTCTCGCAATTTCGCCTACGGGAATTTCACCCTCTTCGTTCAGCTTTTCCAAAACTGTTCGGCTATCGCTTAAGATACCTTCTGATGGTCCACAACCCCAGAGAACAAGTCCTCTGGTTTGGCCTCTTTCCCTTTCGCTCGCCGCTACTTAGGAAATCGATGTTTCTTTCTCTTCCTAGGGCTACTTAGATGTTTCAGTTCGCCCCGTTTCCCTCGCTCGCACTATATATTCATGCGGCGATAACTGTACATTACTACAGTTGGGTTCCCCCATTCGGACATCTGCGGATTGTCAGATATTTGCTCCTACCCGCAGCTTTTCGCAGCTTGTCACGTCCTTCGTCGGCTCCCAGTGCCAAGGCATCCGCCTTATGCTCTTTCTCACTTGACCAATTATGAGTGCCTGATATAGCGTTATCAGGTCTTTCTTTTTCAACTATTAGTTATTTTAACTCTTTATGAAAATTTTTCTGGTTTCTCGGTTTGAAATCGTAGTATTATACCCACAAGTTTAGAAAAACTTGCTTAGTCTTTTCAAATATCTCTACTTGGTTTAACTTCTAATACTCGATTCGTTTTCGATTTTTTTGCTTTACACAAATTTTATTCAGTTTTCAATGTGCGTACAATCATTAAGTATACTACATAAGCATGCAAATTGATTGCAATGGTGGAGAATAAGGGGATCGAACCCTTGACCCCCTGCGTGCAAGGCAGGTGCTCTCCCAGCTGAGCTAATTCCCCATATAAACTCATAGTGCAGAAACTTTCGTCTCCTTAGAAAGGAGGTGATCCAGCCGCACCTTCCGATACGGCTACCTTGTTACGACTTCACCCCAGTCATTGATTTCGCCTTAGGTAATCTCTTTTTCGACCAACTTCGGGCGCCCCCAACTTCCATGGTGTGACGGGCGGTGTGTACAAGACCCGGGAACGCATTCACCGCAGCATTCTGATCTGCGATTACTAGCAACTCCGACTTCATGCAGGCGAGTTGCAGCCTGCAATCCGAACTGGGATCGGCTTTTGAGTTTCGCTCCACCTCACGATCTCGCTTTCTCTCTGTACCGACCATTGTAGCACGTGTGTAGCCCAGAACATAAGGGGCATGATGATTTGACGTCATCCCCACCTTCCTCCGAGTTATCCCCGGCAGTCTCACTAGAGTGCCCATCTTACTGCTGGCAACTAATGACAAGGGTTGCGCTCGTTGCGGGACTTAACCCAACATCTCACGACACGAGCTGACGACAACCATGCACCACCTGTCTCCTCTGTCCGAAGAAAAGCCCTGTTAAAGGCCTGTCAGAGGGATGTCAAGTCCTGGTAAGGTTCTTCGCGTTGCTTCGAATTAAACCACATGCTCCGCTGCTTGTGCGGGTCCCCGTCAATTCCTTTGAGTTTCATTCTTGCGAACGTACTCCCCAGGCGGAGCACTTATTGCGTTAACTGCGGCACCGAAGTCTTGCGACCCCGACACCTAGTGCTCATCGTTTACGGCGTGGACTACCAGGGTATCTAATCCTGTTTGCTCCCCACGCTTTCGTACCTCAGTGTCAGTTACAGTCCAGAAAGCCGCCTTCGCCACTGGTGTTCCTCCTAATATCTACGCATTTCACCGCTACACTAGGAATTCCGCTTTCCTCTCCTGCACTCAAGTAGCCCAGTTCACAAGGCGAACAATAGTTAAGCTATTGCCTTATACCCTGTGCTTAGGTAACCACCTACGTACCCTTTACGCCCAATAATTCCGGATAACGCTTGCCCCCTACGTATTACCGCGGCTGCTGGCACGTAGTTAGCCGGGACTTGCTCCTAAGGTACAGTCATTATCTTCCCTTAGAACAGAAGTTTACGACCCAAAGGCCTTCATCCTTCACGCGGCGTTGCTGCATCAGGGTTTCCCCCATTGTGCAATATTCCCCACTGCTGCCTCCCGTAGGAGTTTGGACCGTGTCTCAGTTCCAATGTGGCCGATCACCCTCTCAGGTCGGCTACTGATCGCTGCCTTGGTAGGCCGTTACCCCACCAACTAACTAATCAGACGCAGGCCCATCCTTTGCCGATAAATCTTTGACCCTATTAAGATGTCTTAACAGAGCTTTATGAGGTTTTAATCCCGGTTTCCCGAGGCTATCCCTCTGCAAAGGGCAGGTTGCCTACGCGTTACTCACCCGTCCGCCGCTTCCCACCTCTAAAATCTACCGAAGTTTCATTTAAAGGCTTCTCGCTCGACTTGCATGTGTTAGGCACGCCGCCAGCGTTCATCCTGAGCCAGGATCAAACTCTTTATTAATGGTATCTAATCTCATCTCTCGATGAGTTTAAATCGTTTGAATTTCTAACTCATTTACGCTTAGCGTTTCGCTAATTAATTCTTATCCGAATTACTGTTTTTTAGAAATTGTACGGAAACTTTACATCTTCCATTTTTCAGGTTGTGTATAGTATCCTTTTAAATCATTTTTTGTTTTGACTTAAATTTCTACACTATGAAGTTTTCAATGTTCTCGACCTTTCAAAACTCTTGGTCTCTTCTGGTCGCGCTCGCTCTTGGCGAGCTTTTTTAGTATATCGCATGTCACCGCTTTTGTCAACAACTTTTTCCAACTTTTTTTCGTCGTTATTTTCCGTTGTTTTCCTCTCTGCCGTGACAGCTTGTTTA
>NZ_JACRTA010000004.1 GCF_014385065.1 Lentihominibacter hominis | reverse complement strand
TTTCCGATCTCTGCGAATTTCTTGCCATAATCATTGTACATGATCTCTACGCATGTAGGCCACCATGGATCCAGTACGTCTGTAGCCGCAAAGTCCTGATAGTTTGCCTTTACTGCCAGAGCCGCATCAAGTACTTTTGGTGCGAATCTGATTGGCAGTGCGTTTACGATAAGGTCTACGCCTTCTGCTGCCTTCTTGATGCTTTCAACATCATCTGCATCTACGTAAGCTCCTTCTGCTTTCTTTAAGATCTTTACAAGCTCATCTACTGCTTTGTGATCGGCATCTGCACAGATGATCTTTTCAACATTTGCTTCTTCATCCATTCTCTGTGCTACTGTTGAACCCTGCGCGCCTGTTCCTAATACCAGTATTTTCTTACCCATTTTAATTTCTCCTTTCATATATATGGTTGCCAGAGGCAATCATCAAGGTTACACCCTTGCGGTGTTTCATATATATGGTTGCCGGAAGCAACCATCAAGGTTACATTTTTTCTTTACACCCCTGCCTTTTGTCCCAAGCGCCGTGAGGCGATTGGATGACAAAACGGACAGTTCAGCATTATTTGCTGTGATACACTTTAAAGTGCATCGAGGTGTTTGAGGTGTTTTATATTATTTTTCCCCCGGGTATTTCCCGTGAAGTTCTTTTATCATTTCATCGAGCTTATGTTTTCTAAGAGGTTCAAGTCTCTGAAGCTCTGATCCTTCTGTTTTGTGTCCTATGAACCATAATATGATTCCGACCACTAAGAGTATTAGTCCAAGCCATCTGCACAGTCCTATCATAGCATCGAAGTTACTGAACAGACCGCTTCCGTACTCTTCAAGATAATATTCGGTACCGTAGCTGCCATCATACCAGTTCAGTATGAATGACCCCGCCAATCCGCCTATACCGGCGAGAGTAATGAATACGCCTATATCTCTTATGTCTCCAATACCAAGTTTTGTCTTGGCATTGAGAGGATATGCATCAGGATCATCTTTTACTCTTCCTTTGTATACCCATTTGCATATGAGATAGAGAGCAAGGCTGATGGCGAGGATAAGGAAGCCTACTACAAAGTATTCGGTTCCATTGATATAGAGGGCAATGATACAAATTGTCATTACAAGTCCTGTACATACTACGAGTCCTATTTTACCTCCGGGCATAACCGTAAGTCCCATTTTTCTCCTGTCTTCAACAGGATATTCTTTACGGACTTTGATGATACATGCTGCCAAAGCAAGATAAAGGAACAGCTGTATAGGTGTTGTGGCCATTACCAACGTTGCAAAGTCAAACTTGCAAGTGATAGCTGTAAATATGGCCAGAAGCACTATAGCTACTACAGGAACTCCTCTTTTGTCGACCTTTGCCATGAATTTAGGGAACATGTGGTCGTCTGCCATTACAAAGAAGGCTCTTGAACCGTGTGCAATATATGAACAGAATATAGAACAGTTCGATAATACTGCTACAAGAACAAACAAAATACCTGCCCATGAGCCCAGATTCTGAATCAGTACATCTGCATATCCTACATGTCCTGCGCCTGAATCTGTATTCCACGCACTCCATGAGCCGATAGCTGCAAGAGCAGCAAGTGTAGGCAATACATATGTAAGTGCGATAACAGGCTGTGATATCCTCATGGCTTTTGGTATTACCTGTGGATTGTTGAGTTCGCCTGCCATATTTGACATACATTCATATCCGCAATACATCCAGATTATGATGCTGATTCCGCCACCTATTGAGTGGAGGACTCCTTCGTCTTCATTATATATAGGCGTTACAGGATTGTAATTCCAGTTTATAAGTCCGACTACAGTAACTGCCACGAAAGCGATAATTACTATTACAGTGAAAACTGTTTCCAGTTTTTCAAGAGATTCCAGTCCTATAATATTAATTATAGTAAATACCAGAACGACTGCAAGCTTCACAAGATATTCCGTAGTTTCACTCATCGGAATATACTTTGCTGCATATCCTGCTACCAGAGCGCAATATTGAGCCTGACAGAGCCATGTGGATATACCTGACCAGAAACCTGCCTGCCATCCCCAGAATTCTCCGAGAGATTCTCTTGCCCATGAATAAATACCACCTTCGGTAGGATACAGAGACCCTAATTCGCCGACCATTTCACTGAGAGGGAAGGCCCAGATAAATGGAAAGACTACCAGCATTATTAAAGTCAATCCCGGACCACTTGCCGAAATCGCTTCTTCAATACCGAATGCGCCGGCGGCAACAAATGAGAAAATCAATGCTACCACACCGATCAGCGACATACTGGTTTTTTTTAGAGCCGCTGTGCTTTTCTTTGTGTCTGCAGCAGGCAATACACCGCTGCTTTGATCTTGACTCAATTCAAAACCTCCTTTATTAAATTAGTATTAGTGTGTTACCCGGCTTGGTGCGGCCGGGCGTTGCTTTAAGCATTTATTATTGTTGCCCATTTGTTCAAAATTATCAATGACACTATGGTAGTATTGGCAGGGCCATTTTTGTACAACCCTGTGATAATACTTTGAGTATCATTGGGAGACCGAGTTTCATGCTGAAAGCAAAACCAACCGACCTGTTTTTTATGGAAAAAGCTGTTATGCTTTGACGATGACATACGGACAGCTAATATTTTTGCATATGAAAAAACACCGTACGGATGACGGTGTTTTGATAACTTTAATTTCAGTTTGCTTTTGAAATCTTATATATTATCTCATGCCTGCTTTGGGTTTCTGTTTTTTTGAAAATATTGCTTATATGTCTTTTTACTGTATTTTCTGATATGGAAAGTTCCGTGGCGATCTGTTTGTTGCTCAGTCCCCGATTCACCAGTATGAGAACTTCTCGCTCTCTTTCCGAAAGCATATATCGTTTGGCGATGATATTAACTGCTTCATCAGGGGAAATCTGAGATTCTGATATCTTCAAAGGATCATTTTTGTAAAAGTAATATATGAGAAAGATATTCAGTATTGCATAAAGCAGGATAAGAGGATCCATAGCGTATATATTAAGGAGCTTCTCCTCTGTTTTGTACCAAGTGCTGTAGTCCCAATAGGAGATCCATACCATGTAACCTATGAGAAGTGCTGACATAAGCAAGTTTATATTTCTGCTAGCACCTTTTTTGTACTTCTTACACAAAAGTATCATACATCTTATTCCAATGGCCATTATGCCTATGTCATATCCTCCGTTCAGTATCTGAAAGATTATGTTCCAGAAACCTTTGTCCACGTGGAGAGTATAAGAGTCATATCGACCCAAGTAGAAAGAAAGTATTTGAGAAGATACCAGATATATAGCAGATGCGATTATCATCCATTTCATATTTATGGCCTCTTCTATTTTCGCAAGGACCATAATGGCATATACCCAGGCTGTGATGACCAGACAGAACAGTGTGTCAGACAAGGTTATGAGTATGAATACAAAACTTCCCGATGCCAGTTCACCCAAAAAGTAGTATGTTATGAAATCCGTGACCATATAAAGAAATATAGACGTAACAAATAACAGTATCGCTTTATGCTGCCTGCCTCGTTCTTTAGCATTCAGTATTATGGTAAGAGTCAGTGTGACTCCTCCGAGAATCATAAGTGCAATATATATGAAGTTGTATATATCATGAATGTTGAGTGAGGTGAAATTCATAAAACCTCCCTTATTGAAGTCTATCTTAAGTTTACCTAATGCTGACTCGTATATTATAGTAACCTTTTAACCTATAAGTCAACCGTTATTATGTTAAAAAACTAATACCGGTATACAGCCATGATATGGTGATAGTAACACTAAAGTAACAGCATTTCGAGGCAATTTGAGGTTGACCTGTGTCAAATGAAATTGTATAATTGTATACAGAAATACAAAAAATGATCACAGATTCAGGAGGTAATTACATAATGGGCAAGACATTAGCGTATAAGATTTTAGAAAACCATATAGTGGAAGGCAAGCTGTCGCCTGGTGAGGAAATCACAATAAGGATAGATCAGACGCTGACTCAGGATTCAACGGGAACAATGGTTTATCTGCAGCTTGAAGCAATGGAGATAGATAAGGTTAAGACAGAGTTATCCGTTGCTTATATAGATCATAATACACTTCAGACAGGTTTTGAGAATGCTGATGACCACGAATTCATCAAGAGCGTGGCGAAGAGACATGGTGTCCTTTTTTCAAAGCCGGGAAATGGCATATGTCATCAGCTGCATCTTGAAAATTACGGAAAACCGGGGAAAACTCTTCTTGGCTCGGACAGTCATACGCCGACAGGCGGCGGGTTGGGAATGATCGCCATAGGGGCAGGGGGTCTTGATGTGGCTGTAGCTATGGCCAAGGGAACATATAGCCTTACGGCTCCTAAGGTGGTAAAAGTAGAGCTTAAGGGGACTCTTAAACCATGGGTATCGGCAAAGGATGTTATTCTTTATGTATTACAGCAGCTTACTGTAAAAGGCGGCGTAGGTAAGATCATAGAGTATACAGGCGAAGGCGTAAAAAGCCTTTCTGTTACAGACAGGGCGACCATAACCAATATGGGAGCTGAGCTGGGTGCAACTACATCTGTATTCCCAAGTGATGAAAATACATTGGAATATCTCAAATGTCAGGGCAGAGAAGAAGACTATACCCCTCTCAGTGCTGATGAAGATGCAGCATATGACGAAGAGCTTATAGTAGATTTGGATTCTCTCACACCTCTTGCGGCAATGCCTCATAGCCCTGATAATGTAGACAGTGTAAAAAATATAGGCGAGATAAAGATAGATCAGGTAGCGATTGGAAGCTGCACAAACTCCTCATATACAGATTTGATGAAAGTAGCCGCTATATTAAAAGGAAAGAAAGTTCATCCTGATGTAAGCCTTGTGATTTCGCCCGGATCGAGCAAGATTCTTGCGAAAATGGCTGAAAACGGAGCTTTGGCAGATATTATAAGTTCAGGAGCAAGAATAATAGAAAATGCATGCGGCCCATGTATCGGAATGGGACAGTCTCCTAAATCAGGAGCGGTTTCTCTCAGGACTTTCAACAGGAACTTTAAAGGAAGAAGCGGAACGCTTGATGCAGATGTTTATCTTGTGAGTCCTGAGACAGCAGCTGTTTCTGCTATAAAAGGCGTTTTGACAGACGGAATGATTAGCGGAGAATCACTTCCTGAAATTTCAAATACAGAATTCACACCAAATGATAATTTCATCGTATATCCAAAGGGCTGTGATACTGAAAATACAGAGGTAGTGATGGGTCCGAATATAAAACCTTTCCCAAGAAACTCAGACCTTCCCGAGAACGTAGAGGCAAAGGTAGTTCTTCATGCAGGAGACAATATAACGACAGATGATATAATGCCTTCTGATTCGAGGCTTTTGCCTTATAGATCCAATATACCATATCTTTCGAACTATTGTTTTGAGAAGATAGACGGCGGCTTTTCCCAAAGATGTAAAGAAGCTGGACAGTGCGTTATCATAGGCGGTGACAATTACGGACAGGGAAGCAGCAGAGAGCATGCTGCACTGGCGCCTTTATATTTGGGAGTTAAATTCGTAATAGCCAAATCATTTGCCAGAATACACAGATCAAACCTGATAAACAGTGGAATACTTCCTCTTGTATTTAAAAATTCTGCCGATTATGATACTTTTGATCTGGGGGATCAGCTTATAATTGAGAATGCTCCGTCACAGGTAAAAAATGATACTATAGAAGTAAAAAATATAACAAAGGGTAAGGTATACAGTACGAAATCTAATTTTTCAGATCTGGAAATAAATATGATATTAAAAGGTGGTAAGATAAATGCCATCAAGGAGGATTAATATGACATATACAGAACATTTTAGGAAAATCGTAGAAGAACAGCTGGAAAGAGTAGAGAAGCTTAAAAACTCTCCTGCCGCCGCCGACTTTTCTTCTATGGATAAGATAGTAATAGGAACTGTGGATGGGGATGGTATCGGTCCCATTATTATGGATTCTTGCAGAAAAGTTCTGGAAAAATTGCTTGCCGAAGAAATCAGTACCGGTAAAATAGAACTGCGGAAGATAGATGGCCTTACTCTCGAAAACAGAATTGCTAAAATGGAGACAGTTCCTTCTGATGTGCTTGCTGCCATAAAAGAGTGTGATCTTTTGCTTAAAGGTCCTACTACTACTCCGGGAAAAGGTGATAATCTTCCTAATATAGAAAGCGCCAATGTGACATTGAGGAGAGAGTTGGATTTATTTGCTAATGTAAGACCTGTAGTTATTCCTGAAAAAAACATCGATTGGATTTTTTACAGAGAAAACACAGAAGGTGAATACGCTTTAGGCAGCAAGGGTATAGATATTAATGAGGACATATCAATAGACTTTAAGGTGACGACATCTATGGGGACGATCAGGCTGGCGAAAGCGGCTTTCGAGTATGCCAAGAACAATGGGAACAAGAATGTTTCTATCGTTACAAAGGCCAACATCATGAAAAAAACAGACGGCAAGTTTCTGAGTCTGTGCTACGATGTAGCTAAAGATTATCCTGATATAAAAACAGACGACTGGTATGTGGACATCATGGCAGCTAATCTTGTCAATGATCAGATAAACAGTAATTTCAATGTAGTTATACTTCCTAATCTTTATGGTGATATTATAACAGACGAAGCTGCTCAGCTGCAGGGAGGTGTAGGCACGGCAGGAAGCGCCAATATCGGAAGTAAATATGCAATGTTTGAAGCTATACATGGATCAGCCCCACGTATGATGGAAGAGGGCATAGGAGAATATGCAAACCCTGCCAGCATTAACAGAGCGGCAGTAATGATGTTGAGACATATCGGAATGACAGAAAAAGCTTCTAAACTTGAATCAGCTCTTGATGCGGCTCAAGAATCTTTGGATATGCCGGGAGATGGAACAGGCAATACAGCTGCAGACTTTACCGGTTTTGTATTGGACAGGATTTAAGTATGGTGATCTGATATGGTACTATACAAATTTTCCGATGAAACGGAAATAAGCAACGCGCCTCTTTCCACAAGCCTTTTGGGGAAATTGCAAAAAGATATACTGACCGGTAAACTTAAACCCGGGCAGAAGCTGACAGAGCAGCAACTTTGCAAAACTTACGGGGTGAGCAGAACTCCTGTAAGAGAAGCGCTGCGTCAGCTTGAGACTGATGGTCTTGTAGAGAATATTCTCAACAGAGGAGCGTTTGTCGTGGGAATGACAGATCAGGATTATGAAGACATGTTTGAACTGAGAAAAGCGTATGAAGTGCAGGCAGTGAAGTGGGCCATCGAAAGGATAAGTGAAGAAGAGATGGATCGGCTTGAAGAGACTTTTGAGTTTATGGAATTTTATACTATGAGAAATGATATAGACAAGATGCTGACCATTAATACAGGTTTTCATCAGGTTATATATGAGGCTTCGCATAATAAGATGCTAAAGAAGCTTCTGTCATCTTATCAGAACTTTCTTAAGTATAAAGGTGCTGAATCTGTATATGATGATAATTATCTGACAACTGTGCTTGAAGAACACAGAGCGATTTTTAAGGCCTTTAAGGATAAAGACACTAAGGCAGGAGCCTTGGCAATGGAAATACATATCAACAGAGCTAAAGAAAGGCGCTGTGGGATATGATCGGAGGTGACCACAGATGGAAAGAAATAATGTATGGTCTTCATACAATAGGGATCAGCTGACAGAGCTGGATCGTATAAACACGATGTATAAATCCTGTTTGGATGAAGGAAAAACTGAGAGAGAGTGCGTGAAAATAGCGGTACGCATGGCTGAAGAGAAGGGCTATAGAGATATCAAAGGGCTCATAAAGGATCAGACAGAAGTAAAGCACGGTGATAAGGTCTATGCAGTATGTATGAATAAGAGTATATCGTTGTTTAACATAGGAGAAGAGCCGCTTGAAAGAGGAATGAATATACTGGGAGCGCATATTGATTCTCCGAGGATAGATGTGAAACAAAATCCTCTGTATGAGAGTGAAGAATTCGCGTATCTTGATACTCACTATTACGGAGGTATCAAAAAATACCAGTGGGTGACTCTTCCGCTGGCTATTCACGGTGTTGTAGCAAAGAAAAACGGTGAGATTAAGGAAATTTGCATAGGTGAAAAAGATGATGATCCGGTTTTCGCCGTTACTGATCTTCTGATACATCTGGCTGCAAAGCAGATGGAAAAAAAAGCAGGTATCGTGATTGAAGGTGAGAAACTTGACCTTCTTATTGGTAGCCGTCCTGTCGGAAAAGAAGATGGATTCAGAGAAGAAGAAAAGGAAGCTGTAAAAAGCAATGTATTGAAGCTCCTAAGAGAATATTACGATATGTCGGAGGAAGACTTTGTATCTGCAGAACTTGAGATAGTCCCTGCAGGAAAGGCGAGAGACATGGGGCTTGACAGAAGCATGGTAATGGCATATGGTCAGGATGACAGAGTATGTGCCTTTACGTCATTGTTTGCTATGCTTGATGTGGATGAACCCCAAAAGACATCATGTTGTATTTTGGTCGATAAAGAGGAAATAGGGAGTGTAGGTGCCACGGGAATGCAGTCCAGATTCTTTGAGAATACTGTGGCGGAGCTGTTGGCTCTTATGGGAGAGACCTCTGATCTTAAAGTAAGACGTGCTTTGCAGAATTCTAAAATGCTGTCTTCTGATGTAAGCGCTGCTTATGATCCTATGTTTACGGAAGTATTTGAAAAGAGAAGTTCTGCATTCTTTTCAAAAGGGCTTGTATTCAATAAATTTACCGGGAGCAGGGGAAAAAGCGGATCTAATGATGCCAATGCAGAATATCTGGCAGCCATAAGAAAGGCTCTTGATGAAGATCATGTAGCTTATCAGTTCGCCGAACTGGGTAAAGTGGATGCCGGTGGCGGCGGTACTATCGCTTATATTATGGCAAACTATGGTATGGAAGTTATCGACAGCGGTGTAGCGGTGCTGTGTATGCATGCGCCGTGGGAGATCGCCAGTAAGGCTGATATATATGAGGCTTATAAAGGATATAAGGCATTCCTGAAAAATATGTAATATTGATTTGTATAGATATAAAAATATGCGGCAGCCATTGGCTGCCGCATTATTCGTTATTTGCGGTCTGATATTTTTTTGTGAAAAGCTTCATAGTCTTTCTTCCATTTATCTTTTTGTTTTTTTGTTATGTCGCTTTCAGGCAGATTTATTTCTTCCTTCAATTTTCTGCCGAAATCATTGGTCACAGTGACAGCTCCTGCGTAGTTAAGATGGTTTCCTCCGTCTTTGGTATGTAGTTTCCAATCGAAGTCTTGAGGGTATGTGAGATTATAATCATAATACCGAAGACCGTATTGATCGGCAAGCTTCTGTGTGGCCTGAGACTTGGAAATATTCCATGTATTGGCCGAAGGAACTGTCATAAGAATCAACTGTATATTATTATTTTTACATTTGTCATATATATCCTTGAAAATTTTTTTGTTGTCGGAACTGATTCTTGCAGTTTTTGTTTTACTGCTGCACATATAATCTTGCTGAGAGATATAAGGTTTTATTTTATCTGAGTAAGCCATTCCTTTGTTGTGAAATTTGTAAAAGTTTCGGGAATGATGAATAAATGCTGATAAACTTAGTTTTTTCCATCTGTCGTGATATTTTATCAATGGAAAATAGTAGTTGATTGCGGAAATTATAGCGCTGTCCCCGTTATCAACAGAATCCTTTATTTTTTTGAATAATGAGGTATGTTTTGTTTTAGAGTTTCTAAAATGAGGATTTTTTCCGGAAAACATACAGTCTGTTTCAAGAACTAAAAGCTTAGGCTTCTGATATTTAAGTATGTCATCTATATCGTTTGATATTTCCTGAAGACTGTTGTTAGGCCGGCCGGAGACAGCTGAGGTTATGCCTGTTACGTGGTACATATCTACTGGAGAAATTCCTCTGTACATATCACTGTTGCCGATGAATATGACATCCAGAGAATTCCTGTCCTCTCCTCTGTAAGCATTTGATATTCTTGACTCCATGCCGTCTTCCGACGAGTTTCCGCTTACGGTGAATACTTTTGAAAGAAATATAAATATCAATACGAATAAACTCATAAATATAACAGCTCTGATAATATTTCGTATATTTTTTGTATTGATGTTCATGATTTTCTTCCTTTCTAAAATTCTCCATATATGAATGTAGTGTTGGCGAAATTTCCTCCGTAGGCTCCGAATATAATTATGGAAAACAGCAGTATTATATATATAGTCCAGCGAATGGGAATAATCTGTTTGGACAGTGTTTCTCTGATATTCATACCCTTTTCCTGTAAATATGATATAGTTAAAAGTAGCATGAAAGAAATCGCAAGAATAAAATAATCCCATATATGGATTCCTTTCACCATCAGTGCACCGCTGAATATTTGAGATATATTAAAATTTGCAAATATTCCGGTGAATACAGAACATGCTTGACTCAGGCTGCCAGACCTGAATATCATCATTCCGAAACAGACTATGATACATGTTCTGATAACTTCAAAAATATGATATCCGTGAGAGTTTCTGGAAACATGTAGTTTTGCAAGACATTTGTCTGATAAGGGTTTTGCTGCTTGTCCCATCATCATGAGAATGTAGTAATACAATCCATAGAATATATATTTTATACTTGCTCCGTGCCACAGACCGTTACAGAACCAAACGAAGAATAAAGCGTAAGCGCTGGGGATGAGAGCAAGGAGATATTTTGAATTTATATGTTTTCTTATTTTTTCGTTTATTTTTTTAAAATGTCCGGAGAGACTTACAGGGTAAAATACGTAATCTTTTAACCATTCCCCAAGTGTGATATGCCATCGTCTCCAAAATTCATTTATAGATCTGGAGAAAAAAGGACGTTTGAAGTTTTCAGATATAGTTATACCAAACATTTGAGATGTTCCGCATACCATATCCATACATCCGGAAAATTCAGTATATATTTGAAGTGTATAGAGAAGTATGGCAATGATAAATACGCTGCCGCTATACATATCCTCATGTGAAAAAACTGTATTGACAATAAGGCCTGCTCTGTCTGCTATGACAAATTTTTTGAACAGTCCCCAGACAAGTCGTATTCCTCCGTTTTTAATTCTGTCATAATCCGGCCTATGAGATTGACGAAATTGATTGGACAGAGGGGCATAACGGTCAAAAGGTCCTTCGATTATATGAGGGAAGTAACAGAGAAAAAGCAGAAGCATTAAAGGATTGCGCTCTGCTGTTATAGTTTTTCTGTATACATCTGTAATATAACTTATACCCATGAGTGTGTAGTAGGATATCCCTAAAGGCATCAGGATTTTCAGTACAGGTATAGGATGCCCGATGCCTGATGCACTCATAGCCTGATTTATTATGGAGCCAAAAAAATTAAAGTATTTAGTACTGAAAATCATGAGGATCATAAGTATAATAGATGCAGCAGCGATAATTTTCTTTTTTCTCTCAGCCTTTTTTCTCAGCTCTTTTCTCTGATTTTTTTCTAATTCTTTTTTTCTTATGGCGAATTTGTCTTCTATGGTTTGAATGATAAGGGCTCCTGTATATATGACAGTTGCGGCGGCAAGAAGGAAAGCCGTTTTTACTCCACATGAAAGTATGTAAAAAAACATTGATGCAGCCAGAAGAACGCCCCACTGTATTTTTTTTGGGGCTGAAAAATACAGTACTCCTGTAGCCAGAAGAAAAAAGAGAAAGACTATTGTTGTATAATTCATAACTTACATATCCTTAAATTTCTTCATCCTGAAGCTTTTTAATAAGTTTCATTATATTTTCTGTGGAGTTGAAATTTTCAGGAATTATATCAGGAACTTTTATATCTACATCAAACTCATCGTTTATTTCCGATACAAGCATTATAATATTCATAGAATCAAGATCACCTGATGAAAACAAGTCGGTTCTGCCTTCAAAATTAACATCGGGTTTTATTTCGTGTAAAATTTTCAGTAATTCTTTCATGTTGTTACCTCATCTTTCTGTCAGTTGTTATGTATTTTTTTAATTTGGCTCTGTCAATTTTACCATTAGCATTATATGGCATAACTTTTATTTTGATAATTTCATCAGGAAGCATATAAGACGGAATCTTCTTTTTGAGTGTTTCTGATATCTGCTCAGGCTCTTTGACTTTACCCTCACAGATAAGAAGTATGCGTCCGCTTTCACTGTCACAGACTGCTGCGGCAGATTTTATCCCTTTCAGGGATATGGCAGCGGCTTCAATTTCTCCTAATTCTATGCGATATCCCATTCTTTTTATTTGAAAATCTTTTCGTGATATATATATATATTCCCCTTTTTCGTTTAATCTGGCCAGATCTCCGGTTTTGTATATTCTTTCCGGATATGATTTATTAAGCGGGTTTTGCGGAAATGCTGCCTCTGTTTTTTCGGGATCGTTATAATAGCCTGATGCCAGAAAAGAACCTCGAACTGCAATTTCTCCTTCTTCTCCCGGAGCTGCCATGCGGCCATCTTCTGTAAGCAGAAATACATCACAGTTGTTACATGGCTTTCCTATAGGAAGCTGTTCATCATCTTTAAATTCTCTGTCTATAACATAAAATGTACATATATCTGTTGTTTCTGTGGGACCAAAGAGATTGGCATAAACACATTTAGGCAGAAAACGGATCCAGTAGTTAAGATGCTTTACAGGCATTACTTCTCCTGCAAACAGAACTTTTTCTATATACATAAGCTTTTCATATTGAAAAAGGTTCCAGTTTGAAGCTATGGCAAGGGCGGAAGGAACCCAGTAGATTGTATTGATCTGCCGGCTGTTCATGTATTCTATCAGTTTTACGGGAAATGAAAACATCATTTTGGGAATAAGGGTATATGTTCCTCCGCATTTTAGTGTAGAAAAAAGATCTGTCACTGACATAGAAAAATAAAGAGGAGTCTGTGATCCAAAGATGGTAGTCTGGCTAAAGCTAAATTCCTCTGATACCCATTCAATATAATTTATGACACTTCTATGGGAAAGGACAGTTCCTTTGGGAGTTCCGGAAGAACCACTGGTAAAAAGAACATACAGAGGATCAGAATCTATCATGTATAATCTGGCTCTGCTGAGAAACTTATTGTCTATGTGATCTTTTACTGCTTCTTCATATAGAATCAGCTGTATGTTTTCAGAATCTTCCTCCGAAAGATATTTAAGTTGGCCGGCAATGGAAAGACTGTCATTGTCAGTTATTACTGCTCCGGGCTTTAAAGCTTGGAATATTTCATTGATCCTGGATAGAGGAGAATGGATATCTATGACTGTGTAGAAACAACCTGCGTATACAGCGGCAAACATAGATTCTATGCATTCAACACTTCGTTCGATCATTATAGCTACAGGACTGTTTTTAGACAGGGATTTCAGAGACCCTGCGATTTTTTTAGAATTGTTCATTAGCTGGAGAAAAGAAACCTCACGTTTTTCATCTGTGAATCCTATTTTGTGAGGATTTTTTTCCGCAGTTTTTTCAAGATATTCAAGTATATTTTTCATATATGGTCACACCCCTTTTGTTATGACCATGATATAAAAGAAATGTTTAAATATAAAGGAGGTAAATTCTTAATAATTTATTAATTTTGGTTCAAAGACTACAGAAGGTTTTGATGAATAAGAAAATTAGCAGCTTGTATTTCAGGGCAGAAAAGTCTGAATACGGATGGGTTCAGGAAAATGCTTTCCTCTCTGTTTTCTTTGAGGCTTTCCGAAATATAGATTACAAAAGACATGCGAAGATCGGAATCAGCAACAATACTTTTTATTATATCGACAGATTTTTTTGTATCTGACCATTTGACCGATTTAAACTGTGACAGAGATTCCGAAAAAGAAGGCGTATTTTGAAAAGCTTTAAGTTGTTTTTGTATTAATGATATGAAATTTTTTCTGTCATATATCAGACAGGGATCAAGGCCAAGAAAATCAGCGGCATTCTCAGCGCCTTTCAGCTGATGAGGAGTAAAATTATTTTTCCTGAATGTATATATCTTTCCGTCGTATTTGTTAAAATTGCGCATTGTATCAAGAAATCCCAGTGTCATTATTTTAGTTGTGTTGATTTTATCGAATATAAGAAAGTTGCCGAGCGACAGATGGCTTTTTATAAGGTGAAATTCTTCGCATATGTCTGCCGCTTCATTTAAGACGTTTTGCTTTATTACTCCTGTGGCCTGAAGATCAACAGCTATTATGCGGGAAGCTTTTTGTTGCATAGCCATGGAGACGGGAAGATTGTCACGGTATCCTCCGTCTATGAAACTTTTGCCGTTTATATTGTATTTTCTTACAGCAGGAAAACATGAGGCGCTGGCCATGATGTAATCTATAAGTCTTCCTTTGGGAATATCATTTTTGTAAAGTGAGTATTCTTTAAAGGAAGGGAATTCTGTAGTTACAAGGCCATAGCCCATGTGAGATTTTCTTAGTCGTTCTTCGTCTATGTATTTGTGAAGAAGCTCCGAAAGGCCGGAACTTCCTGCGCCTCTGTGAAGAATGATTTCCTTTGCATATAGAAGAGTGTCATCTGTATGACTTTCGTTTTCGCCTATATCAAATATCATGGATGTTTCAAGCTGCAGCCATAGATTTTCTGCAAGATTGAGATCATCCTGAACGATCATGGCTCCGTTGATGGCTCCCACAGAAGTTCCCATGACCATATCAATTTGTATGCCCAGAGTCTTTAAAGCCTTCCAAACACCTATCTCGTATGCCCCCCTGCTTCCTCCGCCACTGAGTACTAATGCTGTTTTTTTCATGTGAATACTGCCTCCTTAAAGTATTATAGCCAAATTATAAGATTTGTGACAGAATATATAAGGAGAGTTTTCGCCAAAATTATCAAATAATGCAGAACTTTAATAAACAAATATATTGCTGCAAATATTTTTTGCTATTAATATATAAATTAAAAAACCTTGAGCATCTACTGGACATATTAGAAGACTTTTAATAATTGTGGTGATATGGAGGAGATCTGACATATATGAGTAATGAGAACATAATAAAAATATGTGATAAGCCTTTAAGTATTAGTGTTTATGCAGTTAAAGACAAGTCTTTGCATATGCATGATGCAGGAATGCTGGAAATAATCTTTTGTCTTACAGGTACTGTTAAATTTTCGTATGCATATGAGGAGTTCACTCTGAATGCAGGTGAATATGTTTCCGTGGACAGAGACGCCTACTATCTTCACAGTGATGGATATAACATGTGTGCATCTTTTTATGTTGATTTAATGGCCTTTGAGGAAAAATACCCTAATATTAAATATCAGATGTTTGTATGTGAAGGCTGCAGACAGACGACTATGGAGTACCCTACAATATATCACGACAGACTGAGAGGAAAACTGATAACATTGTTGAAGATAATACTGGAGGGAAATGCAGCGGAAAATGCTGAAAGAATCGGAAATATTACGAGTTCGGTAGTGGATCTCTTTGTTTCCCACTTTGATATAGTTTTGTTTCATTCAGGGAAAATTGAAATGAATCGGGATATTTTGGCAAGATGTCAACAAATATACGCATATCTGGGTAAGCGTTTTTGGGAAAAAGTAACATTGGATGATCTTGCTTCTCATCTTGGGCTGAGCGGAAGTTATCTTTCCGAATTTATGTTAAAATGGTCAATTGGCTTTCGCAGAATGCTTTCTTATATAAGAGCAAATAGATCAGAGTGGTTTCTCATAAATACTGACAAGACTATTGTTGAGATTTCCGAAGAATGTGGCTTTTCGGATCCACAGTATTACTATAAAGCTTTTAAGGAGTGGTATAAATGTACTCCCAGACAGTTTCGTCAAAAGTACGTAAGGCATTTAGATGATAGTATGGTTTATTATGAACCGCGTGTTGTCAGGAGTATAGTAGATGACCTTATGGTGGAACATTATATAAATATGTTTGAAGAATAAAATATTGTCTATTATAGAGATAAAAGATAGAAAACAACAATTAAAAGACATTGTATTGGATAAACTCTCTGAATATTATGAAATTATAATCATTGTAATATTTAGGGAGGTTTTATTTATGAATGAAAAGAAACAAAAACGAGAAATTTCTCTCAAACGGACACTGACACTGCCGCTTATCATTATGTTTGGATTGTCTTATCTGGCGCCTACGGTAGTTTTCAATTATTACGGACTTTTTACACCAGGAACACATGGTATGTATACTCTGGCTTTGTGTACGACTGCAGTAGTGATGGCTTTTACAGCGTATAGCTATACGCAGATGGTGAAAGCATATCCTTCCGCAGGCTCTGCATATACTTATATAAGCAAATCAGTGCAGCCACATTTAGGTTTTCTGTCGGGTTGGGTAATGCTTGTTGATTATTTGCTTCTTCCGATGATCTGTTATCTCCTTCTTGGTGTTTATATCAATGAATATTTTCCGATGATACCGGTATGGGCAATAGTTGTAGTTGTTGCAGCCATAGGTATGATAATAAATATAGTAGGAATAAAGACAGCAAGCATTATAGATACAATAGTTACTTGCGCAGCAATTGCTTTCACTATTCTTTTCGTGGCCTGTATAGTTAGATATGTGACAGGAGGCGGAGGAGCGGGAACTCTTTTTGATCCTTCGGCATTTTATAACCCGGATAATTTTGAACTTAAAGGAGTGCTTTCGGCTTCTGCGGTACTGTGTGCATCTTTTGTGGGTTTTGATGCAGTAACAACGCTGGCAGAAGAAGCCAAGGAGCCGGAGAAAGTGATGGGGAAGGCTATTATGGGGGTAGTTATTGGAGCAGGAATAATTTTTGCCATAGTGGCTTATTTTTCTCAGATAGCATGGCCTTCAGCACATGTAGATATTCAGGATCCTGATACCGGAATATTCGAGTTGTTCCCTCATATAGGAATGAGTTGGCTGGGCACAGTATTCTTTATCGTTGATAATTGTGGAAGTTTTGTATGTGCATTGGCAGGAATGGGCGCTGTTTCACGTATACTTTATGGCATGGGTAGGGATAATATCCTTCCGAAAAAATTCTTTGGAAGGATATCACCAAAATTCCGTACACCTGTGAATAATATAATTTTGACGACCTTGATCGCCCTTACGGCGCTGTTTTATCAGGATAATGTTATGGGTGCAGCATCTCTGGTATCTTTTGGAGCTGTATGCGGATTTTTTATGGTTAATTTTTCTGTTATAAGTCATTATATCATCAAAGGCAGAGAGAAAGGATTTTCCGCTATGATCAGACATTTAGCTGTTCCTGCTCTCGGAATGATGAGTCTGTTGGCGGTCTTCTATTTTATAGAAACACCTGCGAAGATTCTGGGAGGGATATGGCTTTTGACCGGCGTAATATATTTGCTGATTAAAACAAAGGGATTCAGACAGTTGCCTCCTGAAATGAAAATAGATGAATAGCGTTCAAGGAGGAAATAAAATGATAACTGTAATAAAAAATGCTCAGATATACACTTGTAATGAGAAACATCCCAAGGCAGACTGTATAGTATTGGACGATAAGAATATTATTTATGTGGGAACTGAAGATGAAGCAAAAGAATTCTGCGGTGCAGATTCAAAAATTCATGATGCACATGGTAAGTTTCTTATGCCCGGAATAATAGATAGTCACATACATCCCGGTTGGGTGACAAAAAGCCTTTGGCATGTACGTCTTCCATGGACAGATAATGTGGATGAGCTTCTGACTTTTGTTAAAAAATACGGAGAGAATCATCCTAAGTCGGAATGTCCGTTTTTGTATTTTGAATATTATCCTACTTCTATGTTTAATGAGAAAGGACCGGATAAAGCTTTGCTGGATGAGGCTATAAGCGATAGACCTGTGCTTTGCCAGGACTTTGGCGAGCACTTATGCTGGGTTAACAGCAGAATGCTGGAATTGCTGGAAATAGACAAAAACACGCCTGATCCGGGTCCTTTGGAAACTTTCGCAAGAGATAATGAAGGTAATCCTACAGGTTGGATCAGAGAAATGGCATGGATGAAATTCGCAGATAATATGTTTAGATCTATCGGATGGTATCCGCCGGAAGAGTTGAACACAAAGACGATGAAAGGATTTTTCAATTTTCTTGAAAACAGCGGTATCACGGCGATCGCAGATGGATTTATAGAAAATGATGATCAGATAAAGGCTATATATGAGATGGATATGGCAGGTCAGTTAAATGTATACTATGATGGCATGGTAAGATTCTGGAGCTTGGAGGATCTTCCTGAAAAGATAGCAGTTCTTCGCAAGTATCAGAGACAGTATACAACAGATCATGTAAAGATAAATACTATGAAACTGTTTCTGGATGGTACTAATGAGAGCGGCAATTCAGCATCTCTTCATGAACATATTAACGATCCCGGAAATTATGGCGAGATAATGATGGAGAAGGAGGAACTTATAAGATGTCTGCTTATGTGTAATGACGAGTGTTTGGATTTGCATATACATATGGTGGGGGACAGAGCTTTTCGTATAGGATGTGATGCTGTTGAAGAAGCTCAGGCTATAGCTGGAAGAAACGGTATTCCATGGGTGTGCAGACCGACCTTTGCTCATTGTGAGATCGTGGATCCATCTGATATGCAAAGGCCTGTGCAGTTGGGAGTTTATATAAACTGGTCATGTCACTGGTCGGGCGGGTATTTTGGCGAGGAGGCTATGAATTATTATTCGAAAGAAAAATGGGAACGAATGTATCAGTTTAATTCTATAATAAAAAGCGGAGCTACAGTTGCTTTTTCAAGTGATGTAGTTACAGGATATGAGCTGCACAGGGCTTATCCTTTCTTTGGTATGCAGGTGGCAGCAACAAGGATAGATCCTGAATTCCCTCTGGATCCGAGAAGATATCCGGATTCAGCAAGGCCCCCGCTGTCAGCAAAGCTTAGCATTTCAGATCTGCTTAAGGGTTATACTTTAAATAGTGCAGTTCAGATGAGATGGGAGAAAATAATGGGGACTTTGGAGAAGGGAAAGATAGCCAATATTTTAATCCTTGATAAGAATCCTTTTGATGTCCCGGATAATCAAATAAAAGATATAAATGTTGAAACGGTAATATTTGACGGAAAAACTATTAAGGGAAGCATATAAAAAATATTTTATATGGATATAAGGGCAGGATGAAGATATTATGATAAAGGGTGATCTGCTTATTTCTCCTGCTTTTAGAGGGCGCTTTTACGGAGAAGGCTTTAAAAGAAAGATTTTATCTGCAAGAGAAGTATAGATGATTGGAGTTCTTTAAAAATTTCGGTTTATAAAGTTTGAATATTTTGATAAAAGTTTCCGTTATATTTGATTTTTCATGATAATGGGAACTTTTTTATTGTTGGAAGAACAGAGAATAAAAGGATAGATCTGATAATGATTTTTTTATGTTTGAAGACTTGTAAATTGCTATTTTTTAAAAACATAAGTTCTTGATATTGAACATACGTTCTCAAAGTGATAAAATACAATATATTACTTGAGAAAAGGAAGGGCAGATAATGGAATCCATCATGAAAAAGTTAAAGATATTAGCTGACAGTGCAAAATATGATGTATCATGTTCCAGCAGCGGGGTAGGAAGACACAACGATGGTAATATAGGAAGCGCTCATGCTTCAGGCATATGCCACTCATGGGGCGCTGACGGCAGATGTATTTCGCTGCTCAAAGTATTGTTCACTAATAAATGTGTATATGACTGTGAATATTGTGTTAATAAAAGGAGCAATGATTTTCCCAGAGCTTCTTTTGAACCTGATGAGCTGGCTAGGCTTACGATAGAATTTTACCGCCGCAATTACATAGAGGGATTATTTTTGAGTTCTGCAGTCGAGATTTCTCCTGATCATACAGCAGAACGTATTCTCGAATCATTGCAGCTGCTCAGGGTCAAATACGGCTTTGCCGGATATATACATGCTAAGATAATCCCCGGTGTTTCTCCTGAACTGCTGCACCGTATAGGTCTTTTTGCAGATAGGCTAAGTGTTAATATAGAAATGCCTACATCAAAGAGCCTCTCACTGCTTGCACCTCAGAAAAAACCAAAGGAGATTTTTGCTCCCATGAGGCAGATTACCAATTCATTAATAGAACGCAATATCCTTACAGGTCCGGGAACTATGTTCAAAGGACAGAACTTGAATACAGAAAAAAGCTATATTGGAGGAGGCAGAAAACATCTGGGCAAAATGGGAGAAGACTTGACAGAGGATATGAATTGCTCTGCCGATTACGAAAAATATATAGGATTTTTTGAAGATACTGATAGCGCGATGAAAGACCGTATTGTACAGCGAAATAAAACAGGAGTATCTTCACTGAAATTTGCTAAAAGGGACAAGAGTTTTGCCCCTGCAGGTCAGACGACGCAGATGATAATAGGGGCAGGAGGGGAATCGGATAAGAGTATTCTTACTACCAGTGAGAATCTCTATAGGACTTTTAAAATGAAGCGAGTGTATTATTCAGCATATATCCCTGTAGTGGAATCTCCTGTACTCCCTGACAGTACATTGCTACCTCCTTTGGAAAGAGAACACCGCATATATCAGGCTGATTGGCTGCTCCGATTTTATGGTTTTTCCGTTAAAGAGTTATTTGGCGGAAAAGAAATAAATCTCGATCCGGATCTTGATCCTAAAGTTGCTTGGGCACTCAGAAATCTCGAACTTTTTCCCTTGGAAGTGAATAAAGCTTCTTTTGAAATGCTCATGAGAATACCGGGAATAGGGGCTGTTTCAGCAAAACGTATAATCAGACAGAGAAGAGTGTCGGCGGTAAGGTTTGAGGATCTTAAAAAAATGGGAGTAGTGCTGAAACGAGCCAAGTATTTTCTTACCTGTCTGGGCCGGTATTATGGAGAGAGGCGTTTTGAGCAGGATGTTATAAGAAATGCTATATTACAGATGGAGGATGGGCTTCAGGTATCTATGTTTGATAATACATGGAACAGGCTTCAGAAAGGAGAGCGGCAGGAAAAGCTGTCTTCTGCCGGATTGATATGATAGATTATCTTTATGATGGTACATTTGAAGGAATATTGACATGTATATACCATAATTACTATACCGATAAGGCTTCCGGAATATTCAGGAAAGATGAATATCAGTCTACTTTGCTCGGAGGATGTATGGATATTAAAACTGATCCTGTGAAAGCCACTATTGTATATGAGGCAATAGAGAAGAAGATATCATCTTACGATCTTCGGCGTATATATAAGGTCTATCTTTCAAATGATTCGGACAAGGAAACAAAGATCTTGAAATATGTACTTCTCGGTTTTCATAAAGGGGCGAGTGTATCAATGCTCCATAGCTTCCCGGAGGTGTTTGATATTCAATCCATAGAAAAAAAGGTGGACGTTGAGCGGGAAAGGATGCTGCAGTTTGTGCGGTTTTCCGTAATGAAAAATAATATTCTTTATGGGCGGATTGAGCCTGATAATGATGTACTTGAACTGATAGCCTCACATTTCTGCGATAGATATAAGAACGATCCTTTTATAATACATGACATAGGGAGAAGAAAAGCGCTGATTGCTTATCAGAGGCGTTGGTATATATCCTTGTTTGACGATAAGGATGTTCCTGAGGTTTCAGCTGATGAACAGAATTATCGTAGATTGTGGAAGAATTATTTTGATAATATCGCTGTAAGAGAACGGACAAATCCCAGATGTCAGAAAAACTTTATGCCTGTTAGATACTGGAAAAATCTTACTGAAATGACTGTTTTGAAAAACGGATAAAATAATGTGCTGAATGGAATAGTCTTTGCTAATAAAAATCACCGTATATATTGCAAAAAAATTCATAAAATTATATACTTTGAATTAGATAGTTAAGACAAAAGCTCGTTATGGAAGGGAGCAGGTGAAATTATGAAATATGAAATAAAAGGGGAGACACTTCCCGTAGTTATATGTCAGCTGGAAGCCGGTGAAAAAATGCTGACTGAAGGCGGCGGAATGTCATGGATGTCGTCTAATATGAAGATGGAGACTACAAGCAATGGAGGAGTAGGAAAGGCTTTAGGCAGGATGTTTGCCGGAGAGAAACTTTTTCAGAACATATATACTGCTCAGGGTGGGCCGGGAATGATTGCATTTGCATCAAGTTTTCCGGGATCTATAAGGGCTTTTGAGATCTCACCGGGCAATGAGCTTATATGTCAGAAGAGCGTATTTCTTGCAGGAGAAATAGGCATCGATCTTTCAGTATTTTTTAATAAAAAGATAGGCAGTGGACTGTTTGGCGGAGAAGGTTTTGTTATGCAGAAGCTTAGCGGAAATGGCATTGTGTTCGGAGAGTTTGACGGCCATGTTATAGAATATTCTCTGAAAGCAGGACAACAGCTGATAGTAGATACAGGTCATCTTGCTGCAATGTCTGCGACATGTAATATGGAAATACAGACAGTTCCGGGGATGAAAAATAAATTCCTGGGAGGAGAAGGATTATTTAATACTGTCATAACAGGTCCCGGTCATGTTTGGCTTCAGACGATGCCTTTGTCAAATGTTGCAGGAGTTCTCAGACCGTACTTCCCTTCGGGGAACTAATGGAGAACAGTAATATGGACAAAAGGGTAAGAAAAGTAGTAGATGAGAGCAAATCGGTAGTGTTTTTCGGAGGGGCCGGAGTTTCTACTGAAAGCAATATACCTGACTTCAGATCGGAATCAGGTCTTTACAACGCTATGAATAAATATGGATATTCACCGGAACAAATGCTTTCAAGGTCATTTTTTATGGAACATACAGAGATGTTCTTTGATTATTATAAGAAAAATTTGTTATATCCTGATGCACAGCCTAATAAGGCGCATATAGCTCTTGCAGAAATGGAAAAAACGGGGAAATTAACCGGTGTAGTAACGCAAAATATAGATGGACTTCATCAGAAGGCAGGAAGCAGAATTGTTTATGAGTTGCATGGGTCTGTCCTCAGAAACAAATGTATGGAGTGCGGAACCGGTTATGATTTGGAATATATAATAGATGAAAGCAATTGTGAAATCGGAGTTCCTAAGTGTAAAAAGTGTGGAGGTATTGTGAAACCGGAGGTGGTTCTTTATGAAGAATCACTCGATGAGAGAGTTGTGATGGGCGCTGTGAATGCTATAAGCAAAGCAGATACTCTTATAGTGGGAGGGACTTCTCTTGTTGTATATCCTGCAGCCGGCTTGATCAATTATTTTTCAGGAAAAAATCTTATCCTGATAAATAAATCCGAAACAGAATATGATGACAGAGCCGCTCTTGTTATAAACGATTCAATAGGCAAGGTTCTGGGTGATTGAGCGTATATATTGCATCCCTTTGAAAAGACTATATTTTCAGGGGATGTTTTATGATTGAGATACAAAAAACTTTTACATGTATGCGGTTTATTTTAAGATTTTTTTATGATATAATCAACACCATATACAACTGGATATAAGAGGTAGATTAATGAATATATTAGTATCTAATGATGACGGAATAAATGCGCAGGGTATAAAAGAGTTGGTGAAAGCACTGTCAGCAGAAGCCTCTGTTTATGTATGTGCTCCTGACGGACAGAGGAGTGCCAGCGGACATGGTATTACGGTTTCCAAGCATATATCGGTACGTGAAGTATGTTTTGAAAATGCAGAATATGCACTGAGCACTTCCGGAACGCCTGCGGACTGTGTAAAGCTGGGGATGAAGATACTGGCCGATAAGGGTATCAAAATAGATATGGTGTTTTCCGGTATTAATCATGGAGGCAATTTAGGGACAGATACGTTATACTCGGGGACTGTTTCGGCAGCGTTGGAAGGGAATATATGCGGCGTACCGGCCGTGGCTGTTTCTGTAAACAGTCATAATGCCGAACATTTTGAATATGCGTGTTATTTGGCGGTTGAAGTTCTTAAAAAAACAGAGGGCACATTATCTCCTGACATTGTACTGAATATAAACACACCCAACCTTCCGGAAGATGAAATAAAAGGACTGAAGTATACAACACTTGGGAAACGGGAATATAAGGAGTTCTTTGCTCCTGTGGATCTTGGTGACGGTACGGCAGCATACAAATATAACGGAGAACCTGTAGTATATGAAGGCCTTCCCGATACGATAGATGTGATAGCTATGCAGGAGGGATATGCCAGTATTACACCTATACACCGTGATTTGACGGCATACGAGATGGTAGATGAAATAAAAAAGTGGAGGATAGAGTGATGAGTTTACTTACAAGAGACAATACAGCATTTGTAGTTATCGATCTTCAGGAAAAACTTATGCCGGCCATGAGCAACGAAGCAAAGCTTGAAGAAAAAACAGTAAAACTGATAAAAGGAATGAAAGTCTTCGATATTCCTACTGTTGTTACGCAGCAGTACACTAAGGGGCTGGGCGCAACGATACCGTCAGTGACAGAGGCGCTGGGCAGTTTTGAACATGTGGAGAAAAATACTTTCGGATGCATGGCCAATGAGGAGTTTGCTGCTAAAATAAAAGGATTTGACAAAAAAAATATAGTAGTATGCGGAATAGAGGCGCATATATGTGTACAGCAGACTGTATTGCAGCTGATGGAAGCCGGCTATAATGTGTATTTGGCTGTAGACTGCGTATCATCAAGAAGTGAGGAAGATAAGCTTTGGAGTATAACCAGAATGGGTGAGGCAGGAGCGGTCATAACAACTTATGAATCGATATTGTATGAGATTCTGAGGGATTCTAAAGCCGAAGGATTTAAGGCGGTCTCAGCTATAGTGAAATAAGAAGACCGTGGGAAGAGAGAAAGACAATGTTTATGTTTGATAACGAGATATCTATAGACAATAGAGAGATACTCGAAGAATATTTAAACGGATATGAATATAAGACATCGGGGCTCTCATTTTCATCTCAGTATATGTGGCGAAATATCAATCAGTTTAGCTGGGATCTCGTGGGCGAGTATATGTGTATAAGCGGAGTGAGTCATTTAGAACTTGAAGAGGATATAATTCTTCCGTTTATGTTTCCTCCTCTTACAAAAGACGGGAAATATGATAAAGATGCCCTGAGAGAGACTATATATAAAAGCAAAGAGATATTTGAAAAAAAGGGTCAGCCTTTTAGCTTGAGACTGGTTCCGTCTCATATGACCGGCATTATTCTTGAAGCTTGTCCTGAAATAGAGTTTGAAGATGATCGACCTAATTATGATTATATTTACCTTACTCAGGATCTGATAAATCTTAAGGGAAAGGCATATCATGGGAAGAAAAATCATCTTAATTATTTTAAGAAGACGTATGAATATGAATATGTAGAGCTTACCGAAGATATGGCTGACAGAGCTATGAAATTCATATCAGATTTCAACAGAAAAAAGGAGATCCCGCCTCATGAGATGGAATTGCTTAAAATGGAAGAAGAGGCGATGGAAGATGTTTTTAATAATCTTGATAAGGCAGGATACAGCGCAGGAGCTATAATGATAGATGGAAGTATAGAAGCTGTAGCTGTAGGAGGTCAGCTGGGGAAGAATACTGTCACTGAACATGTTGAGAAGGCAAATACTGATTTCAGAGGACTGTATCAGGCTATAAACAATGAATTCTGCAAACATGTTGCTTCGAAAGCGGAGTATATAAACCGGGAAGAAGATATGGGTATAGAGAATTTGCGAAAATCCAAATTATCTTATAAGCCGGTAGAACTTTTGGCAAAATATATAGGGATATTTAAATAAAATATATTTGAATATATTATATTTATATTAATAATTAATCATTAAAAGGAGGAAATTCATTATGAGAGATGTTGTAATTGCAAGTGCAGTAAGAACTCCGATCGGAAGCTTCGGCGGTAGTCTCAAAAATGTTTCAGCGAGAACATTGGGAGCTACTGCGATTAAGGAAGCAATCAAAAGGGCAGGAATAGATCCGGCAACCATTGATGAAGTGGTTTATGGATGTGTTCTTCAGGGGGGCCTCGGACAGAATGTTGCAAGACAGGCGGCCATGGATGCGGGAATTCCGAAGGAAGTACCGGCTATGACATTGAACAAAGTATGCGGATCAGGACTGAGAACTGTTTCTCTGGCTGCACAGATGATTAAAGCCGGAGATGCCGACATCATTGTTGCGGGCGGTACCGAGAACATGTCTGCTACAGCTTATGCTGTTCCTACTGCCAGATGGGGAGCTAGAATGAACGATAACAAGATTATTGATATGATGACAAACGATGGTCTGACATGCGCGTTCAACAACTACCATATGGGGATCACTGCTGAAAACGTAGCCGAACAGTGGAACCTTACAAGGGAAGAACTGGACGAATTCGCTGCCAAATCACAGCAAAAAGCTGTTGCAGCTGTAAATTCAGGAAGATTTGATGATGAAATTGTTCCTGTAGAAGTTCCTCAAAGAAAGGGAGATCCTATCATATTTGATAAAGATGAGTATCCTAAAGACGGAGTAACAGCTGAAGGAATCGCTAAGCTCAGACCTGCTTTTAAGAAAGATGGTATGGTAACAGCGGCAAATGCTTCCGGAATTAATGATGCAGCAGCAGCTCTCATAGTAATGTCAAAGGAAAAAGCCGATGAACTGGGAATTAAGCCGCTCTGCACTATAAAATCATATGCTTCAGCAGGAGTTGATCCAAGCATAATGGGTATTGGACCTATACCTGCTTCTAAAAAAGCTCTCGACAAGGCCGGTATGACCATAGATGATATCGATCTTATCGAAGCTAATGAAGCTTTTGCAGCTCAGTGTATAGCAGTAGGAAAAGATCTGGGCTTTGAAGATGAAAAGCTTAATGTCAACGGAGGAGCGATTGCTTTAGGACATCCGATAGGGGCTTCCGGAGCAAGGATTCTTATAACGCTTATCTATGAGATGATAAAACAAGATGCCAAGACGGGACTTGCTACGCTCTGCATTGGAGGCGGTCAGGCAACTACGATGATTGTTGAACGATAAATAAAAATCAGGCAGGTAATTGCCATATGATATTGGAAGGATTGCTGCACCAGGAAAAATCTCCGGTGCAGCAAGCTTTTTTTTGATGCGGCGGGGAATATAGAATGCCATTCGCAGCCTGCATATGATGATTTATTCTTTACTGAAGGAATTATCCTTATGGTGGATGTCGATATATCTAAAAGTATACTTTATATTGCTATGCTTTTGATACAGCCACTTTGCATAATAAAATGAGTCAAATCGTTTTATAGACGAGCCTATTTTGGGCAGTTGAATGTTGGTGTGCTAAGAAAGGAAATTTGGTTGATGAAAAAAAGAAGTAAATTGATGAGCGCACTGTTAGCGTTATGTTTGATAATAGGCATAATACCGATAACAGCATCTGCGCAGGATACAGAAAAGGAAGCCCCTGATACGACATGGACTGATGAAGGTAATTATGATACTGGCTGGTATGATGCTGACACTACAAAGGATGTGTTTGAAATCAGCAGTGCAGAACAGCTTGCGGGACTTGCCAAGCTGGTGACGACAAGGACGGAACAGAAAAATTTTAGCGGAAAGACTATTAAACTGACAGAAGATATTGATTTATCCGCCCATAAGTGGACTCGTATAGGATACGATTCATTTAGGGCATTTTCTGGAACATTTGATGGCGGCGGCCATACTATTACAGGCATGGACAGCGCAATTCCGTGTATCCCACCTTCTCCGGGAGAAACCTTTCCTGATGCCAATTATGCACGCGGTCTGTTTGGGTATGTGAAAGATGGAAATATAAAGAATGTTGTACTTAAAAACCCTTCTGTAATAAATGCAGACAAGGCATATACAAGTGCTGTAGTAGGATATGCCAGAGGTTGTGATATTACAAATTGCAAGGTAATTGATGGGAATATAAGCGGCGGAAGTCAAATGGGAGGTATAGTCGGACTTTCTGTAGGCGGCACTATAAGTGATTGTACTGTAACGAATACAAATATAAACGGACAGGCAAATTACGTAGGAGGTATAGCCGGCTTCTTTGCAAATGATGGAAAGACTACCACTGGTGATTCAAGAATTATTGACTGTACTGTAACCGGTGGAGAGGTAACTGGTTCAGCCCATGTGGGAGGTATAGCCGGAGCTAACACAGATGGCTCAACCTCGCCATATAATTACGGAGACGAGATAAGAGGCTGTTATGCTAATACATCTGTAACAGGAGAAACAACGAGAATAGGCGGTATTGTAGGCAGGATGCAAAATGCATTTCCTGGAGATACTGTGGTTACAGTTTCAGAATGTATATCGGGCAGTAAAGTGACACAGACAGGAAAGGCTGCCGGTAATGACACTGTAGGCGGAATAGTCGGATTTGCAGATAGAAATGTTAATATAGAATCATGCTATTCCACAGGGAACATAGAAGGGCAAACGTTTGTAGGCGGAATAGCCGGGATCAATAACGGAGAGATTGAGGCGTGTTATTCCACAGGTAATATTAAGAGTCGCGGGGGTGAGCTGGGAGGTATCACAGGACGAACTCAATACGGGATGGTGAAAAATTGTTATTCAACAGGTAATGTTACAGGACAGGAAAAGGTTGGCGGAATAGTAGGGCAGTTATACGGAGATTCTGTTGAAAACTGTGTGGCATTAGGTGAATCTGTCGAAGGTACAGCTAATGTCAATCGTATAGTGGGGAAAAAATCCGATGGGACTATTGGTGGTTGCTATGCTTCTGAAACTCTTGAATTATCAACAGGTAAGCCGTCTCCTGTGGGAGAAAAAACAGTAAACGGAGAAACTATCTCAGCGGCAGATGTGGCAGTTAATAAAACTTTGTTCCCTGCAGATAAATGGACGCTGAGAACAGGATATTACCCAACCCTTACCGTCCTTGAAGGCGAAGATAAGCCGGATCAGCTTACAAAGATCCCGGGTGAGTGGTTCGCTCTCACTCTCAAAACAAAAGTAGACGGAACAGAAGAAACGGTCACAAGTGACTTCAAACTTAAAGTACAGGGAAGCCAGGAACCTGCCGTTGATTATACGGAAAATCTTCAGCTTCTTAATGGAACATATGATATTTATATAGGAGAAACAGACACAGGAAAAGACATCACGGGAGATGGACAGGCAATTGTAGTTGATATTGACTATTACACAGTATCCTTCTATGATGGAGATGTAAAGTACGGTGATGATACACCACAGAAAATGCAGACAATTTTAGACGGTCAGAAAGCTGTAAAACCGGAAGTCCCTGTTAAAACCGGATACACATTTAAGGGCTGGAAAGCAAAAGGCGAAGAAGCCTTTTGGAATTTTGATAAAAACACACTTGACGGCAAGGCCGTGAAACTCACCGCTGAATGGGAAAAAGAAGGAACCGCAATTCCTCCCGGTGGAGACGATCAGGGCGATAAGCCGGAACAGGTTAAACCGGATTCCGATAAGTCAGCTGAAACAGGCGATAAAAGCAATAATGTACTATGGTTTATGATAATGATCGCAGCAGGAGTGACTATACTGATTTTCAGAAGAAAAACTTCTGCAGGCAGATAATTTAATACAAGTATATTGTAAAGGAAAAGAGAGCAAACCTATTGAACATAGGATTGTGCAGAAAGCAACTAATCAGCTGACATGCGCACAGTCAATACTCAGATATACGTATCACCGGAAGATCTTTTCAAAAGGCGTAAGGTTTGACATTTTCTTTGAAGATGATGAAAATATATACAACATAAAGATGCAGTGTGCCAAAGAATACGCTCTTTCTTTAAGAGTCGGATACTGCAACAGTCAGTTTGATATGAAGCGTCTTACTAAAGGGAATAAATATTAAAGATAGCCGGTTTGACTATAGCGGAGACTGAGAAATTTTATTGTGTCATAAGCGTAAAAGCTGTGTAAAAATTCAAGTGTTATTAATGCAGATGAAAGTGAGACTTCATTTGCATTATTTTTTTATAAAGGCTAATAGCATTGATGTAAAATATATATGCTCAGAGAAATGGAAGAACTGATAAAGAAAATACGGCCAAGTGATGGCGTTTCAAAGATCGTATGGTGCAGCGGAATCGCTGAAGATAAAAAGTGCAGAGACTTCTTTTTTGATATAGACATAGTCAATGTCACAGGGATTGATATTACGGTGCAGTCAAAAAAATCTGCCTTAACATATATAATGTTTACAGCATACATCATGAATATACAATACGAGTATTTCTCGAAAAGGTCATTTTTACAATATAATCTGCAATATCGGGAACCATATTTACATTGCAGAGTACATATTGCAAGTAGTATAATATAAAGGGTATATGCTTATTTCTGCATAGGTAGCCGAAAATACGGCGATTTTATTTTTACGGAGGGAACGATGGTCGATATAAAAAAAGAAAACATTAGGGAAGAGGCCGGCAATGAAGCTGCTTCTAATTTTATTCATAACATTATAGATAAGGATCTTGAGACACAAAAATACGGAGATAAGGTCCACACCAGATTTCCGCCGGAACCAAACGGATATCTTCATATAGGACATGCCAAGTCTATCTGCCTTAATTTTACAACAGCCGAGAAATATAATGGCAAGTGTAATCTAAGATATGATGATACTAATCCTGTAAAGGAAGATACAGAATATGTTGATTCGATTGAAGAAGATGTGAGATGGCTGGGATTCCAGTGGGATGAAAGACTGTGGGCGTCTGATTACTTTGATGAAATGTATGAGTGTGCAATTATCCTTATAAAAAAGGGAAAAGCATATGTGTGTGACCTTAATTCAGAACAGATCAGAGAGTATAGAGGTACTCTTAAAGAACCGGGAAGAGAAAGTCCTTATAGAGGCAGAAGCATTGAAGAAAATTTGAAATTTTTCGATGAAATGAAACAGGGGAATTTTTCTGACGGAGAGAAAGTGCTCAGAGCTAAGATAGATATGGCTTCTCCGAACATGAATATGAGAGATCCGGTTATTTATAGAATAGCTCATGCAGAACATCATAATACAGGAAATAAATGGTGCATATATCCTATGTATGACTTTGCACATCCTATAGAAGATGCTATAGAGGGAATAACCCATTCTATTTGTACCCTTGAGTTTGAGGATCACAGACCTCTCTATGATTGGGTTCTCAGAGAAGTGGGTAAATGGCCTGCGCCTCCGCAGCAGATAGAGTTTGCAAGATTGAATCTCACCAATACTGTTATGAGTAAGCGTTATCTCAAAGCAATGGTGGATGAAGGAACGGTCGATGGATGGGACGATCCGAGGATGCCGACTATAGCCGGCATTCGAAGGAGAGGATATACGCCGGAAGCTGTAAGAGATTTTTGTGAAAGAATAGGTGTTTCAAAAGCTAACAGTACGGTCGATATAGGACTTCTTGAACACTGTGTGAGAGAAGATCTCAAACAGAAAGTAGAAAATCGAAATGTGGTGGAAAATCCTATAAAAATCATTATAACAAACTATCCTGAAGATGTGACCGAAGAAATGGAAATAGAGAATAATCGTGAAGTTCCTGAAATGGGTAACAGAAAGGTCCCTTTCAGCAGGGAACTTTATGTAGACGGTGATGATTTTATGGAGATTCCTGTAAAGAAGTATTTCAGGCTTTTTCCGGGAAATGAAGTGAGATTTAAAGGCGCATATTTCATAACCTGTGATGAAGTTATTAAAAACGATGACGGAAGTATTAAGGAACTGCTTTGCACATATGACCCTGAGACTAAGAGTGGATCAGGTTTTGAGGGGCGAAAGGTTAAAGGCACAATACATTGGGTCGATGCGAGAACAGCAGTCAAAATAAAAATAAGAAATTACGATTATCTGATGATTGAAGATGAAAACGGGCAGCAAGCAATGAATCCTGAATCGCTCGTTGAAACTGTGGCGTATGCAGAACCTTCCATAGCTGAAGCGGATCCGGGAGAGAGATTCCAGTTTTTCAGAAAAGGTTATTATATAGCCGATGAAAAGCTTACGACATCTGATGAAAAAGTATTTAATAAAATAGTAGGTCTTAAAAGTTCATGGAAAAAATAGAGGTGGTTCAGATGGATTATTACAAAGCATCTCTTAAGATGCACGAAGAAAATAAAGGGAAAATGGCTGTCGCAAGTAAAGTTAAGGTGGAGACTAAGGATGATCTCTCTACTGCTTATACCCCGGGTGTTGCGGAACCATGCAGAAAAATATATGAGAATCCCGATGATGTTTACAAATACACAAACAAATCAAATACAGTGGCTGTAGTATCTGATGGATCGGCAGTTCTTGGCTTGGGGAATATAGGAGGACTTGCATCTATTCCGGTAATGGACGGAAAATCTCTGTTGTTTAAAGAGTTCGCCGGAATAGATGCTTTTCCGGTTTGTCTTGAGACTCAGGAAGTAGATGAGATAGTGAATATAGTAAAGAATATTGCGCCTACATTGGGAGGAATAAACCTGGAAGATATTTCTGCGCCGAGATGTTTTGAAATTGAAGAAAAACTTCAGTCACAGGTGAACATTCCTGTATTTCATGATGATCAGCATGGTACTGCCGTAGTAGTTTCAGCGGCCGTTATTAATGCCGCGAAACTTACGGGAAGAGATTTGAGCCGAATGAAGGCAATAATCAACGGGGCGGGAGCCGCCGGTACGGCAATAGCTAAAATGTTGATGAATCTTGGTATAGAAGATGTTGTGGCATGTGACAGCAAAGGTATCCTTACAAGGGAGCGAAATGATCTTAATGAGGCGAAAAAGCGTCTGGCGGCAGTTACCAATAAAAATCAGATAAAAGGTACACTTGCAGAGGCTGTAAAGGGCAGAGATCTTTTTATAGGAGTTTCAGCGGCAAAGGTGCTGACACAGGATATGGTAAAATCAATGAATGAAAATGCCATAATATTCGCCATGGCGAATCCGGAACCGGAAATTCTGCCCGATCTTGCCAAAGAAGCCGGAGCAGCCGTAGTGGGTACAGGCAGATCTGATTATCCTAACCAGATAAACAATGTACTTATTTTCCCGGGTATTTTCAAAGGTGCGTTAGCAGCCAGAGCTAAACGTATAACAGAAGAGATGAAAACTGCAGCGGCATTTGCTTTAGCAGGAGTTATTGAAGATAGCCAGCTTAAGCCGGATTATATAATACCGAGTGCATTTTATCCGCAAGTTGCCGACATTGTAGCTGAAGCTGTAAAAAATGCATGGAAAGAATAAAATTGACTGAATAAAAAGGGACTGTGAAAAATCACAGTCCCTTTTTATTCAGTGTATATATTCCTGCAGCATTAAAAAACATAATGGAATGCATTGCTGAATGAAATCTTTGTTCATTTTTCCTTGACAAGCCTTATCTGGAGCTTTGTTGCTGCTCATCTCTTTCAGACCTGCTTGCAGTATTTTTCATAGCTTCTTTTTCTATTTTATGTTCTTTCTGAGTGGCCCATTTTACCACAAACACTTGTATTATACCTGCAATAGGGACAGCAAGGATCATCCACAGTATTCCGCCGAAATATCCGAAAACACTTACTGCCAACAAGACCATAAGAGGATGGAGGCCTGTAGAAGTACCTACGATTTTAGGATAAATAAGATTACAGTCTATTTGCTGGACTGCAAATAGAATCGCTACAGCCAAAACTCCGTGCCAGAAACCTTCTGTACATAGTCCCATGACAAAAGCTGGGATCATTCCGATTATAGGACCAAAGTAAGGAATGACGTTGGCGATGCCTGCGAAGATACCAATGAATACGGCAGCATCCAGTCCCATTATAGACAGACCTATAGAAGACATGATGGATACAATCAGAGCATCCAACAGAGCGCCTCTTATGAACCTTGAAAGTACACCATTTACTTCACTTAATGTTTCGGTAAGTACAGCATGGCCTTTTTGCGGAAGTACAAGGTGAAGAAATTTTCTCCATAATCCTTGAAAAAACTGCTTGTCCTTCATGAGATAGATACTGATTATTATTCCTACCAGTATGTCAAAAATACTTCCTCCGATATTTGTGAAGAACGTTATTATTGAAGATGCACTGACATTATCTCCTATCCAGCTCATTATAGCATTGGCTACATCCGTCATTTTTTCCGAAAGCATTCCGTCAGGGATATTGTTGGTGATCCAGTCTCTGAAAGTGGCCTCATACTTGAGAATTCCTCCCAGAAGGTCAGAGAATGTATCTGAAAAGCTGGAAAAATTAACTTTACCGATTATCATTATGGCGAATCCAAATATTATGGCGATGACAGCTGCTATGGCCAGTAAGAATGTAACAAGCACACTAAGCAGATGACGCAGATTTTTTTTCTTTTCGGCTTTTATAGGATCTGAAGGCAAACTTATTATTTTACTCATCAGTTTTGAATCAATCAATTCGGAAAGAGGATTGAGAAGATAGGATAAAATCAGTCCGAAAATCAAAGGCCAAAGGGCATCCAGCAAAACGCACAGCCAGTGATACAAAGTGGCGGTTATATTGCCGAAATTTTTGATTATGAAAAACATTGCGCATAGAAGTATGGCGTTAAATATAATAAAAAAACTTCCTCGTATAAAGCTATTGTCTTTCATCAATTCTTTTAATTTGTTCATACTCTTTCCTCCAATATTAAATTATTATATACTAATATAGTCGTGTTATCAATAAAAACCAGTGGCTCGCATGTTCTCTCAGAAAATGAATCAACATCGGCCGATAATGATTATATAGATGAAAGGAGCAATTATTAAGTGGAAATCAGAAAAATACCCGAACTGTTGGCACCCGTAGGAGGGTGGCCTCAGTTAAAAGCAGCCGTTCAGAATGGAGCAGATGCTGTTTATATGGGAGGCCCTCTGTTTAATGCTAGGATAAAAGCGGAAAATTTTACTTGGGATGATATGAAGTCAGCCATAATGTATGCTCATGACCGAAATGTTCGTGTATATATCACTATAAATACTCTCATAAAAGATAGTGAACTGACCAAAGCTTTTTCATACGTTAATTTTCTGTATGGGGCAGGAGCAGATGCTGTAATTTTGCAGGATATAGGTTTAGCTCGCTTGATAAAAAAATATCTGCCTCAAATGCCTATGCACATGTCTACACAAGGGACGATCTATAATACGCAGGCGCTTGAGTGGATAAAGGCTAAGGGATTTTGTAGGGTAGTTCCTGCAAGGGAACTGACGCTTGAAGATATACGTGTATTCTCTGAAAAATGCCATAGTGGCATGCAGTCATGTGAAGTGGAAGTCTTTATTCATGGAGCTTTATGTATGTGTTATTCGGGACAGTGTCATATGAGTAGAATCATTGGCGGAATCAATGGAAGGAGCGGAAACAGAGGGTTGTGTGCGCAACCTTGCAGATTGCCGTATAAAGATGAAAATGGTAATGAGCAGTTTATTTTAAGCCCTAAAGATCTGTGTACCATTGAAATGATACCACAGTTATGTATGTCAGGAATAGATTCTTTAAAAATAGAAGGCAGATTAAAATCCCCACAGTATGTAGCGACAGTGACTTCTTTATATCGAAAATATCTGGATATATATAAGTTTCAAGGAACAGTGGATGTGCAGAAAGAGGATAAGGTGAAACTTCTTCAGATATTCAATCGAGGCGGTTTCAGCAGTGGATATATGTATGGCAACCAAGGTTCAAAACTGCTGTCGGGAGACAGCCCCAAAAATCAGGGTATATACATAGGAAAAGTAAAAGCCGTTAAAAAGGGAAGTACATTAATAGATATAAAACTTGACAATAGAGGAGCAGATTCAAAAGGTTACGACAAAGCTCTTTCTATAGGGGACGGGATAGAGGTTAGAGGGAAGCGTGATACGGGTAATGTAATATCATATCTGAAAGCATTGACTCCTTATTCAGTCCGCGTCGGAGATATAAAGGGAGAAGCATACCCAGGAGATAAAGTTTATAAGGTTACCGACAAAGGTTTGAATATAGAAGCAGAAAATTCATACAACAGGGGCGAGAAAAAGAAATTGCCGGTGGATATGTTTTTTACTGCTAAGCTGGGAACGTATCCAGTACTGGATATAAGACAAGAAAATATCAGTGTTTCTGTAAAAGCAGATTTTATAGTTGAAAAAGCAATAAAACATACAGTAGACAAAAAAAGAGTGGAAAAGCAGCTTAGAAAATTGGGAGATACAGTGTTTGAAGCAAAGTCTGTAGCAATAAATGCAGATGATAATATATCGATTCCGATTTCGGTAATAAATGAAATCAGAAGACAGGGAGTCGCTTCTTTGATGAAAAAAAGAAGATCGGTATATAGCAATCGTAAACCGTTGATAGAAAGAGAAATAGCAGATATAAAAAATATTGAAAATCTTGGAAACAATGATATCCTTATAACAAACTCGGAAAAACACAATGGCTTGTTCTTGTACAGCAGGGCTTCTGTAGAAAGATTTATACTGAAAGAAAACTTCGGAGATAAAGAGGCAGACAGTATTTATATTCCGCTGGAATTGTTTATGGAAGAAGAAATTTACAATAAACTTTCGGAAAGTGAAAAGAATGTTATTCCGTACATACTTAATGTCAGCAAAGGGAATCTGGATCAATATATAGAAAGTAATTTTGATGATATAACGGAGAAAACAAAGAAAACCGGAATAATGGTAGGGAATCCCGGGTGGATAATCAGATTCAGAGATGCAGGCATAAAAGTATATGGAGGATATGGACTTAATGTATATAATGTACAAAGCCTTAAAACGTTTAATGAAGATGGCGTTGATATAAGAGCTTATTCTCACGAAGAGGATGAATATTGCAGCGGAGATATTCCGCTGATGATAACAGAGCATCCGATAACTTTAAGTTATTTTACCGACAGAAAAGGGGCTGAATATATTACGATGAGGTGGCATAGCAAAGACAAGTATTTGATATTTGAAAAAGCCAGAAAGGCCAGCGTTTGCAATGCCAAAAGAAACTTCATGACATATATAAGATAATAAGTATTGCAATTCAAAAAAGAGGGATTTCATATTTATGGAATAAAAAATGAATAAAAATTAAAAAACATGTTGACAACAAGATATAACTCTGATAATATAAACAAGCTGTCACGGCAGAGAGGAAAACAACGGAAAATAACGACGAAAAAAAGTTGGAAAAAGTTGTTGACAAAAGCGGTGACATGCGATATACTAAAAAAGCTCGCCAAGAGCGAG
>NZ_JACRTA010000003.1 GCF_014385065.1 Lentihominibacter hominis | reverse complement strand
TTATGATCAGACAGGACTTCTTTCATCAGATATGCTGACATATGAAGAATGCGACAAGTATCTTGCATATGCTGCTAAACTGGACATCACTCTTGAGACTGAAGTTAAGCCTCTTTAATTAGTTAACTTTGAATATATGATATAATAAAAGGAGAAGATCGCATCGTCTTACGGTGCGATCACTCCTTTTTTGATTGTGGTATTTGTAAAGAAATGGTATATTTAATATATTATAATGACTTCGGAGGAAGATGGAATATGAGCAGAAAAGTGTTGCTGAATTTGGATTACGCTTTAATACAAGGTATGTACTGGGCTTTTTATGTTGTGGCAGGTCTTTTCGTATCAGTGTATATGTTAGGCAAAGGATATTCCAATACTTCTATAGGAGTTGTCATTGCGGCCGGCAATATTATAGCTGTATTTTTTCAAAGTGTTCTTGCTGATGCCACTGATAAATCGAGACGTCTGAATAACATATTGGTGATAAAGATACTTGTTGCTTTTTTATTTATTCTGACTTTATCAGTATTGGTGATCGGACACAGATCTTTGATGCTTACAATATTTTATACAGCTCTTATAGTCTTTCATACGGCGCTGCATCCTTTTATTAATTCTGTAAGTTTCACATTGGAAGAAAGCGGATATCATATAAGCTTTGGGATAGGCAGAAGTATGGGCTCTTTAAGCGCCGCAGTTTTGGGGCTTGTCATGGGATACTTTGTCACTGGTTTCGGAGTGGATGTGATACCTTTCTCCGGACTTGTGATACTGTTTTTGATGGAAGGCTTCGTTATAATGACTGATCGCTGTTATAAAAAGGTATGTAATGAAAATAATGTTTGGAATAAGCATACAAATATTAAAGATGAAGTAAATATCTCTGATAGAACCATAGATTTCAAAGAATTTATGACTGGCAATATTAGATTTGTCATTTTGAGCGCCGGTGTAGTTGCTTTATTTTTTGGAAATGTTATATTAGAAAATTTTACCATACAAATTTTAGAAAATATAGGAGGAGATACTAAACAGCTTGGAATAATTATTTTTGTTATGGCTATGCTTGAAATGCCTGCTATGTTATTTTTTGACAGGATAAGAGGTTTTTTTTCTTATACTTTCCTTTTGAAGCTGTCTGCTGTATTTTTTTCAGTGAAGATAATTATGATGTATATAGCAGATTCAATGATATTGATATATATTGCTCAGATAAACCAAATACTTGGATATGGACTAATGTTTCCTGCCATGGTGGGTTTTATAGATAATATAATGTCAAAAGAAGAAGCAGTTAGAGGGCAGGCTGTATTTACAACAGCCATAACTGCCGGAAATGTGCTTGGATGTATATTGGGAGGAAGGATACTTGATGTATCATCGGTAGAATCGCTTCTCCTTATAAGTTCTGCCATAACTGTAGCAGGAGCTGTTATTATATTTGCTGTAGTTGATAAGATAAGAATATATGAATTTAAAGAGGGATGAAGAATGAGTGAAAAGAAGGAACTGCAATATTTTAATATAGGGAAATCATACGGTGGAAATCAAAGATGGATGATGGATCCGTGGATGCATGTAGGTGGGTGTGCGGCACTGACTACGTGCGATGCTTTGATATACTTTTCTCTTTATAAAGAGAAACCACATCTTTGCCCTTATAAAGGGGATTCTATGACGAAACATCAATATAGAAAATTCGGTATGTCTGTGAGACCTTATCTTCAGCCCAGACAATCAGGAATAAAAGATATTGATACATATATACAAGGAGTAAAGATTTATCTTGAAGATATAGGAGAAGATACCATTACTGTTTCCGGGATAGAGGGAAGTGAACTTTATGAAACAGCAGAAGAAGCTATAAAAGAAAAGATAGATGTCGGAATTCCGGTGCCGTATCTAATGCTTAAGCACTATAATAAAAAGTTTGATTTTTTTGAATGGCACTGGTTTCTTGTTATAGGTTATGAGATACGTGAAGATGGGTTTTATATAAAGGCGGCTACTTACGGAAAAAGTTACTGGCTGTCTCTCAGAGAGCTTTGGGATACCGGTTTTGAAGAAAAGGGAGGGATTATACTCTTTAGTATTTTAAAGTAACAGGCAGATGCACGAAATAAATTTCTTGTCATATTATAAAAGATACTAATGTGAAAGGAGATTTTTGTTTTGAATTGTAACAACACATCTAATGAAAGATGTTCATTATATTGCGAAGATTCTGGGCGTCAGCCCGGAGGCTGCGGAGAAAACGGATGGGATTACAATAGATTTCCTGTGGGAATGACTTATACACCTATGCAGCCATGGGAAAATCTTTATGATTTGACTAATGGTCTAAGACGGGGAACTATTTTTCCGAGTCTTGATCTTTCTTTCAGTGGGGGTGATCGCAGATGACTTCCAAAAATGATTTGCTGAGACAGATACAGCAGTTTAATTTTGCAATGATTGAACTTGCACTGTATCTTGATAATCAGCCGGACTGTCAGAATGCGCTGGCTATGTATGCTCGGGTACGAATGGAATATCTCAGAGTCAGAAAAGAGTATGAGGACAGGTATGGTCCTTTGAGTTATGATGGCATTGATACTGCAGGGAATGGCTGGTCATGGCTTGACGGGCCGTGGCCATGGGAAGGAGAGGAATAGTTTATGTGGACGTATGAGAAAAGACTGGAGTATCCGGTTAATATAAAGAATCCAAACCCTGCCATGGCTAAATTTATCATAAGCCAGGTGGGAGGTCCTGACGGAGAACTTGCTGCATCGCAGCGCTATCTGTCGCAGCGGTATTCTATGCCTTATAATGAGGCAAAAGCTACACTGACTGATGTGGGAACTGAAGAACTGGCCCATCTGGAAATGGTAAGTGCTATAATTCATCAGCTTACGAAAGGTATGACGATGGAGCAGATAAAGGCAGCCGGTTTTGAAACTTATTTTGTGGATCACACAGCAGGTGTGTATCCTCAGGCTGCAGCAGGGTTTCCTTTTGATGCTCTGTCTTTTGCCGTGAAGGGAGACGCTATTACGGATCTTGTGGAAGATATGGCTGCCGAACAGAAGGCAAGGACCACGTATGATAATATTCTGAGGATGGTGGATGATCCTGATGTGATAGATCCCATACGGTATCTGAGAGAACGTGAAGTCGTCCATTTTCAGCGTTTCGGTGAAACTTTGAGAAATGTTCAGGATAATCTCAACAGTACGAATTTCTATGCGATAAATCCATCGTTTGATCTTTAATTTGTTTTACAGGAGAAAGCCTCAGAAATAGGAAAAAGCAAGCGTGGACAGGTAATATATGATAATCTAAAAAGATTATCTAATATGTTGTAAAAAATGGAGTTTTTGGACAGTTGTTCGAAAGCTCCATTTTATTTGTATCATATATATCGCTCCAATGTTATGAATATCCTGTCTTTTCTGGTTTGTCCGCCTACTTCACGAAGATATGCCTTGCCTTTTCCCCTAAGAACCAGCTTATCGCCTTCATTTACTTTTGCATTTGTTTTTTCAGTTTGGATATTGTTTATGAATACTATGCCGGAGCGTATGGCTTCAGCGGCTTTGGATCTTGACATCTGAAATGCTGATGAAATAAGGTTATCCAGCCGAAGTGATGCTACGGTATCTTTTATGAATTGGGTTTTTGCTTCAGGTATGTAAAGCTGGGATATTGGAAGTATCTCAGAAGTGAGAGTCGCTTTACCTGCTTGATTGTAATTCATGAGTATAAAATCTTTGACATCGTCCATGACGATTATATCGGCTCCGGTTTCCGTAACCAATATATCACCTACCATTTCACGTTTCAGGCCGAGACCTGTAAGTGAGCCAAGATAGTCACGATGAGTAAGTTTGCGTCCGCCTTCTGAAGCCTTTATGCGTATAACAGAGATAGGAATGTCTTTTTCATTTGCATAATCAGGGAGAAAAAGGGCAAGAGTACGTTCGGCATCTTCATATCCGCCATAGAAAACACAGCGGATATCACTGCTTTCCTGCGCTAAATTTTTAATTAAAGCATCCATCAGCGATCTTTGATGGAGATCCAGAAAATTAGTGTAAGTTATACGATATTGATTCAGGCATTGTCGGAATTTATCTTCAGCAGATGCTAAAAGTATTTTATCTTCTTTTGTTATTTCCATATTTGTATCTCCTATAATTTCATATTTCATTATATTCAACGGCAATAGACTGTGCAATGTTTTTGTGTATGGAAAGAATCGGTACTGTATGATATCATAAAAATATATAAAAAGCAGGAAACGGGAGGATACAAAATGATAAGTGGATATATAAAAAGAGAAGGTCTTTATGATATTCCATATGTGTCAAGAATAAAGGCTGACGACAGAAAGGTAGTGATTGCAGTTCATGGATTTGCCAGCAGTAAGGCGAGTCCTACTATAAATATGCTCATGGATAAATTCCCCGATGTTGGTATGGGTATAATAGCTTTTGATTTTCCTGCTCATGGTGAGAGCGTCGTAGATGGAGATTTTTTGTCTGTAGACAACTGTGTAAGAGATCTGAGAGATATTGAAAGATATACGAGAAAGATTTGTCCTAAAGCTGAGATCTGTTATTTCGGATCAAGTTTCGGTGCTTATATAACTTTAATATACATTGTGAATGATGAGCTCAGACATGTGAGAGCTTTTTTAAGAAGCGCAGCTGTTAATATGTCAGAATACTTTTTGGAGCTTACAGATCAGGAAAAATCAGAGCTTGAAAAAAATGGATATTTCGTGATAAATGACAGTTTTAGGAATTTGAAAGTGACGCGAGAATTGATCGAAGATTTGAGGCGCCACAATCTGATGGAATATTTTGAAGCGGAAGCTGTGTCACTTAAAATGATACATGGAAGCAACGATGAGGATATCGCCTATGCAAGAGCTGCTGCTTTTGCGGAAAAATACGGAATAGAGTTGGTAACTGTAGATGGAGGAGATCATAGACTCTCTGTTCCGGGAGCGCCTCAGAAAGTTTTGAATGAGGCGATAGAATTTTTAAAAGGTGATATAAAATGAGAATACTGCTGATCGCGGTAAACGCTAAATATATACATTCCAATCTGGCCGTGCATAGTTTGGCATCCTATGCAGCAAAAAAGATGAAATATGACAGAACATGCTTTGAGATACCTGAAATAGAGATCGCTGAGTATACTATAAATCAGCCCATGGGAAAGATTTTATCTGATATATACAGGAGAGAGCCGGATCTTATTTTGTTGTCCTGTTATATATGGAATAAAAGAGAGATAGAGGAACTGACTTTCGATATAAGGAAGATAATGCCTTTAAAGCATCTTTGGATAGGAGGTCCGGAAGTTTCTTTTGATGCAGAGAATGTTTTGGATTCAATGCCGGCAGTAAAAGGGGTAATATGCGGCGAGGGGGAAGAAACTTTTTACAGATTGGCTAAAGTATATGGACGAGAAACAGAATGCGATAAACTTGATAAGGATTTGGCGGATCTTGAAGGAATAGTTTTCAGAAATGATGAAGGAGAGATAATAAGTTGCGAGGGTAAAGCCCCTATCAATCTGAGCGATGTGCCGTTCCCCTACGAGAATCTCAGCGATTTCAGCAACAGAATAATATATTATGAAAGCAGTAGGGGCTGTCCTTTCAGGTGCAGTTACTGTCTTTCGTCAGTGGAAAAATCTTTGCGTTTCAGGGATCTGAAACTTGTTAAGAAAGAGCTGGGGCATTTTCTTAAAAACAAAGTTCCTCAGGTCAAATTCATAGACAGGACATTCAATTGTGATCACAGGCATTCAACGGAGATATGGGATTTCCTCAGAGAACATGATAATGCAATAACTAATTTTCATTTTGAAATTGCCGGTGATATCCTGACAGATGATGAGCTTAGTTTGCTTGAAAGTATGAGACCGGGACAGATCCAGTTGGAAATAGGTGTTCAGTCTACTAATGAAAGAACCCTTGATGAAATAAACAGACCTATGGATTTTAAAAGACTAAGACAGGTTATAGGACGTATAAAATAATCAGGTAATATCCATCTTCATCTTGATCTGATCGCAGGGCTGCCTTTTGAGGATTATAACAGTTTTGCAGAGTCTTTCAATGACGTTTTTTCACTGGAGCCTCATCAGCTTCAGCTGGGATTTTTGAAAATGCTTAAAGGTTCGCCTATAGAAAAGGGTGTGTCTAAATATGGTATGAAATATACTGAATATCCACCTTATGAAATACTTGAAACCAAGTGGATATCATATGATGAACTGATAAAGCTGAAAACCATAGAAGAAATGGTTGAAGTGTATTATAACAGTGGTCAGTTTATGAACACACTGAAATTTATCCTTCAATATACGGAAAGCCCTTTTAGGTTATTTGAAGCCCTTGCGATGTGGTATGAAGAAAAGCGTTTGGAAATGCTGAATTTTTCAAGGAATCAGCGGTATGAAAAACTTTTGGAGTTCGGATATGAATATGTTCCGCAGGAAAATACAGATATGCTGCAAAAAGCTATGATATATGATTATTATTCAAGAGAAAACGTTAAAACCAGACCTGCTTTTCTTGGAAAAGACAGTGTTGAGAAGGATTTCTCTAAAGTTTTTTACAGCAGAGAATCACGGGAACATAGGTATTTGTCAGGAGGAAGATATGATACTGACGATCCTCGTCTTCTCAGAAAACTTACACATCTTGAGAAAATAGATGACAGATACTATTTATTTGATTATACGAAGCGTAACCCTATGAACAATAATGCCAAAATAACAGAGATAATGAAGTGATTACAACTTTACTTATATCGTTCGGCTTTAAGTGATGAGAATAAAGATAAATTTTTATTTTTGGAATTTCATATAAAAAAGCTGGCACATAAACTTATATACTAATGTGTCAGCTTTTTATATATTATTTTATTCTAATGACATAGGCATATGATTATTGCCTATGGCCAGCATCATCTTATTGTGGAAGAAATAATTAAAAGCAGCTATACATCTTCCTACGCCGATCATGCCTATTATTGTTCCTATACCGACACCCACTAAGTGTCCGCTGGCAATGATTCCTATTACAGCAGTTACTGCTACACTGGAAAAATCTATAAAATTTTTGCCGAATCCCAACCCTTTTTCGAGAACGTCACCTACTGTTTTAGCCAGTCCATCGGCAGGATTAGGGATCAGATCCATAGAAATCATCATTGAAGCCCCTATTCCGGTCATTGCAACTGCTATAATGAGCATGATGACTCTTATAAAAAGAGAATCGTCCTGAAGACCGGAAAGGCTGATGAATGTATCATAACCATCACCGAAAATGTCCAGAAATAAACTGAATACTATTGAAAGAGGTATTTGCAGAAGATCTTTCATCTGCCTGTTTTTTCTTTTTAAAATGAATTGAAGTACAACAAAGAACGAATATAGTATAAAAGTCATAGCAGGGAAACTGAGATCCCATATTTGAGAAACTGAGTAAGGCAATGAGATCAGCGGAGATACTCCAAGAGCTGTTTTTGTGTTTAAAGTGATTCCGGCTGAAAGTAAAATAACGCCCAGTACATAAAAGAAATAACGATTTAATTGTTGCTTGTCCATGTTTTCACCCTTCTAAAAATTTGTCTTGCTAAAGACCATACATATTTATTATACGCAAATAAGGACATTGTTTCAAGTAGGCAAATTGATTTGCTCTTCAGTTTTCGTGCAAAATCGACTTCTGATTGTTTCTATGTTATAATTACTGAATTATAACATAGAAGGAAGGGGCTTTCCGATGAATAATACATTCGGGAATAAACCACAGAGTCATATTTGTATAGGTCTTTTGGCTCATGTTGATGCAGGTAAGACTACATTGTCAGAGGCATTGCTTTTCGAATCCGGAGCAATAACAAAACTGGGAAGAGTAGATCATCAGGATACTTTTTTTGATACTGATTTCCAGGAAAGAGCCAGAGGGATAACTATTTTTTCAAAACAAGCTGAAATGGAATATGGCGGCAGGACATTCATGCTGCTGGATACTCCGGGTCATGTGGATTTTTCCGCAGAAATGGAACGGACACTGCAAGTTCTTGATTATGCTGTGTTAGTTATAAGTGGCAAAGACGGTGTGCAGGGGCATACTGTTACTTTGTGGAGACTGCTGAAAAAATATGGAATACCTGTATTTATTTTCGTTAATAAAATGGATCTCGGCGGTGCGGAAGAAAATGCTGTTATAAATCAGCTCCAGTGCAGCCTTGATGAGTGCTGTGTAAAATTCGGGAGTGATATCGGCGGAGAATGGATGGAACAGGTGGCTGTATGCGAGGAAGGACTTCTTGAAGAACTTATAGATACGGGATCTATAAGTATAAGGAGTATTAGGAGAGCTATATCAGACAGAAAAATATTCCCGTGTTATTTTGGTTCAGCTTTAAAACTTGAATGTACAGATATATTTTTGGACGGACTGGCAAAATTCTGTTCGGATAAAACATATCCTGATGAGTTTGGTGCAAAGGTGTATAAGATAACCAGAGATATTCACGGCGGCCGCCTTACACATATGAAGATAACAGGTGGCAGTCTCCATGTAAAAGAATCTGTAAAAACTTTGCCGGAGGGCTGTGAAGAAGATCAGGAACAAAATGAAAAGGTGGAGCAGATACGAATATATTCCGGGAAAAAGTTCAGAAATTCAGATACAGCTGTTCCGGGCGATATATGCGCAGTTATAGGGTTTAAAAACACATATGCAGGTCAGGGATTGGGATTTGAAGATGAAGCTTCGGAACCGCTTCTTGAATCTGTTTTGATGTATCGGCTGGGGCTGCCGCAGGATATAGATATTCATAAAGCATTTGAGAAGCTCATGCTGCTTGCCGAAGAAGATCCGCAGCTTCACGTTTCATGGGATCGGCAGCATGAGGAGATTCAGATGCAGCTGATGGGACAGGTACAGACTGAAATACTGAAAAATATTATCAAAGAGAGATTTGGATTTGATGTAGAGTTTGGGCAAGGTTCAATAACGTATAAAGAGACCATAAAGGATCCGGTAATAGGAGCGGGGCATTTTGAACCGCTTCGTCATTATGCAGAAGTTCATCTTCTTATGGAGCCGGCAGAAAGGGGCAGCGGGCTTACGATTGATTCTCGATGCAGTGAGGATGTGCTGGACAGAAACTGGCAGCGACTTATTATGACTCACCTTGAGGAAAAAGAACATATCGGGGTTCTTACAGGTTCTCCGATTACGGATATGAAAATAACGGTACTTACCGGTCGGGCTCATCTTAAGCATACTGAAGGAGGAGATTTCAGACAGGCTACTTACCGGGCGCTGAGACAGGGCTTAAGAAAAGCCAATAATATACTTTTAGAACCTTGGTATGAGTTTAGACTCGAAATACCTACAGAGGTGATAGGCAGAGCTATGTCGGATATACAGAGAATGAGTGGAGAAATGGAAGATCCGGAAACATTCGGACATACAGCGGTTATCTCAGGCAAGGCCCCTGTTTCGGAAATGAAAGATTATGCTGTAGATGTGGCTTCATACACTAAAGGCCGGGGAAGGCTGTCATGTTCTCTGTTGGGATATGAAGAGTGTCATAATCAGGATAAAGTTATAAATTCTGTAGCTTATGATCCTGACAGTGATCCGGATAATACAGGTGACTCTGTATTTTGCATCAATGGATCCGGTTTTACAGTAAAATGGGATCAAGCAGATAGATATTTGCACATACAAAGAAAATCTTTCTGTGACGATGACATCGGTTGCAAAGAGTGCGGTTTTTCAAAACCATCTGTATATAATCTTAATTCAGGCAAGACGATGGGAATGGGTAGGAGTCAATCAGAGGAAGAAGAGCTGGATAAGATATTTGAAATGACTTATGGCAAACCAAAATCAAGAAAAATAATACCTAAGAAAGAGATTATTCATGAGGACAAAAAAAAGACAAAGCCTATTAGGATTACTGAAGAATATCTATTGGTAGATGGTTATAATATAATTTTTTCATGGGAAGACTTAAAAGAATTGGCAAAAATAAATATGGATTCGGCCAGAGCGGCGTTGATAGAGATATTGTCTAATTACCAGGGGTATAAGCGATGCCGTGTTATAATTGTATTTGATGCTTATAAGGTAAAGGATGGGAAACGACATGTAGAAAGATATAATGAAATAGATGTAGTATATACTCGTGAAGCAGAAACAGCTGATATGTATATAGAAAAAACAGCTCATGAAAAGAGTAAGGAATTCCATGTAAGAGTCGCCACTTCTGACAGACTTGAGCAGATGATAATAACGGGAAGCGGAGCATTTAAAATTTCTGCCGATGAATTTCGATTGGAAGTGCAGCAGGCCAGTACGGAGATAACAAAGTTCATAGAAAATCATAATATGAAAAACAGACAGCAGAACAGAAATGGGATAGTGATTCCAAAGATATAGAAAAAGACGGTTTCGTATAATGGAAACCGTCTTTTATATGATTAATTCAGATCAAGAGCTTTTACAACATCTTCATGTTGTGATTTAGGAAATGCTACTATGAATTCATTGTGCATGTTATCCTCATCATAGCTTGAATACCATCCATAGACCAGGCGTTCGAAACTTTCGATAACGTAACCGTCTTGGTTATGGTCTGTAGTGTCGTATGCATCTGCAAGGATAAGGACGTCATCCTGTGTTGCGTCAGGGGTACCCATGTCGTCATACCCTACAATAACCTGCCAGTGTCCGCCCCATTCATCCCATCCTATCATTATAGGGATATCGTTTTCCAGAAGATAAGGGATCAGCCCATACCAGTCTTCTGTAGTGCCGGCCTGCAGACAGTAATCTCCTATGTAGGACTCTTCTCCTTCAGGATCATCAAGATCCTTGTTTGTAAACCAGATCCAGTCTTGATCATGTTCTTCGTTCATGTAGGTGAATATTTCCTCCATTCCGCTCAGATAAGTGGCTCCTGTATCTCCATCCTGCCGATGTTTCGCCAGACTTACATCTGTTTCTCCTTCGGACATATTAAACCAATTCATCACCATAGCTGCAGAGGTGGCTCCGCAAGTCCATTCGGTAGATTGCTGGAGTGTTTTGAAATGAGTAAGTATTTTCAATGTATCGTTGCTTTCCATATTATAAAAATCGAAGAATTTGTAATATGGCGAATAGTTATGATCGCCTGAACGTTCATAGCCTCCTGTAGCTGCGCCTGCCAAGCCGTTATCTCCCAGATATTCTGTATCCGGATAGTATTTTTTGATATCTTCAGCAGTCTTTCCATAAGACATTTTATTATCATCTGTGAATACGCCGGCATTATCGTAATCAGTATTTATACCGTCACCTATAGTCTGTTCATATTTCCAGCCTTCAGCAGGTGCTGCTGTTATAAATTTAGTTCCGGAAACTTCTGAATCCATAGTGAATAAGCCACTGGAAAGTCTTTCGTAAGATTCGATGGTATAGCCGTCGTTATCTTGATCTGTAGTGTCATATGGATCCATGATGATGAGAACATCATCAAGAGTATCTTCCGTTCCCATATTATCGTATCCGATGATCGTCTGATAATGAGCGCCATATGAATTCCAACCAACTATGATAGGATGCCCCTCCTTTAATTGGTTCTGTATCCATTCAGGGTCATAAAGAAGCTCGGCTCCGTCTTTGTCATCGGAAGTAATGATATCCCATTCTCCTGTTATTCCGAGATCAGTCAGTTTATGGAAGACATTGACCATTTCATCAAGGTCTGTTCCGCGAGCAAACTGATCTCCGTCTTTAGCGCCTCTAAGGGCGGCCAGATCCAGATCATTAAGACCATCTCTCACGCCATACCATTCGAGGACACTGGCGATAGAAGATAATCCGCATGTCCAGCTGGTAGTTTGCAGATAAGTTTTATAACCTGTAAGCATTGTGAGGGTATCATTTGAAGTCGCATGATAATAGTCATTGTCGGACCAGTAGTTTATTTTGTTAACATTGGCAAAATCTGTCGTACCGCTGTAATCTCCAAGTTTGAATCCGGAAAGGATACGTTCACCCATAGGGATTCTGTATTCTGCCGAAAAAACCTTTTCGCCCGTTTCATCATCAACGGCAGGATCGGAATCTATGCCAGCACCTTCAATCCATGCGGCATCTTCATCCCAGAAATCTGCTTTGTCCTCATAAGGAACAATTTCGACTTTTCCGGCAACGCCATTTTCATCTTTCTCTGAAAGTTTGGTGAAATTGCCTACTATAGTTTCTTCAGATAGTTCGCTTTCTTTGAATTTTTCGCTTTCTGCATCCCACATGACTACTTCGGCGTCATCACTTATCTCTGTAAAATTTATGAGATTATCGCTGTATTCGCCTGTCAGTATGAAATGTTCGGGAGCAGTCTTGTCGGCTTCAGCTTTGTTGCTGCTGCCGCAACCGTAAAGACCGAACATCAATACCATTGAAAGAGAAACTATAATTGCTGTTAATTTTTTCATTTTTTCTATACCCTCCTTCATTCTCTTAGTTGTAAAATTCATTATATATTGAATATTATAAAAATTCAATATATATAATAAAATTTATAGTGTAAATAAAAAGATTGCGAATGAAAAAAGCTCTTTAATGCATATATGTCGAAATTTGTCGAACAGAATTAATTGTAAAAAATTTACAAATGATGTATCATATCATTGAAAGGAAAAAAATGTTAATTATGGAAAAACATGAAAAAGAACAAAAAGGTTTTTATCAGCCTGAGGATATAAAAAAATATTTATCTGAAGTGAGACTGATGATAACAGATTCGGAAGGAAACTTAAGCGATGAAGAGGCTCTTGAGAAAATAGAGATATTTGTTTTTTCTCTGGAAAAAGCCCAGAGCTGTAGCCATAGAGAAAACAGAATGCTGATAGAACGTCTTTTTCTTTCTCTCAGAAGAGAGATGGACATATTACAGCCATATGTGGAAGATAAATCAATATCAGAGATAATGGTAAATGGAAAAGATCATATCTTCATAGAAAGGAATGGCATTCCCGAACGAGTAAAACTTACTTTTGACAGTACTGAGGATTTGGAGGAGCTGATAAGGCGCATAGCTTCAAGAGTACATAGGGAAATAAATGAGCTGAATCCTATCGTTGACGCCAGACTTTCGGATGGCTCCAGAGTAAATGCCATATATAAAAATATTGCTTTAAATGGCCCTATTCTTACTATAAGAAAATTTCCTGAAAATGTAATGAAAATGGAAGATATGATAAAAAGCGGAACAATAACAAAAGATGAAGCGAATTTTTTGAAGGCGCTGGTTATTTCAGGATACAATTGTTTTATATGTGGAGGAACTTCATCAGGAAAGACGACTATGTTAAATGTGTTGTCACAGTTTATTCCTATTCATGAAAGGGTGGTGGTAATAGAAGATTCCGCAGAACTTCAGATAGAACAGGTAGAGAATATAGTCCGGCTGGAATGCAGGAGCGCCAATGTTCAGGGAAAAGGAGAAGTTGATATGTCACACCTTGTAAAAGCAAGTCTGAGAATAAGGCCTGATCGCATTGTCATAGGAGAAGTAAGAGGAAAGGAGGTGATGGATATGATACAGGCTCTCAATACAGGTCATGACGGAAGCTTAAGCACAGGCCATGCGAATAGCATAGAAGGTATGCTTAAAAGGCTTGAGGCAATGTTTCTTCAAGCTGCAGATTTTCCTGTTGAAGCTATAAGGAGTCAGATAACTGAAGGGATAGATGTAATGGTACATATGAGCAGAATGAAGGATGGAAGCAGAAGAGTTCTTGAGATTGCGGAGCTTGAAGGTTTGAAAGATGGGAAAATAAAAGTCAATTCCCTTTTTAAAAGAGGTAGAAGACTGGCAGACAGTAAGCTTTTGCATTGTGAAAAATTGTATCTGGCAGGATATAACGAAGATGATTTTTAGGGGGATGGCATGGTACGTGATTACTCTGTATATGAATTGTCGGTTAAAGAAAGGTTACTTTTTTATTTGGTAGGGTATGTATGCATATTTGTTGTCGTTTATCTTTTTTACCACAGCATGATATTGTCTCTTGTATCGGGGGTATTGGTACATAAGGCTGTTCCATATTTCAGAAAACGTATGGCAGCCAGGAGATTAGCTGTGTTGAATATACAGTTTAAGGACATGCTGTATTCATTATCCGCCTCTGTGGCAGCCGGCCGTCAGATGGAAGACGCTTTGATAGAAGCGGAAGAAGATCTTTCATCTATGTATGAAAAGGATGAGCCAATTATGAAGGAACTGAGGCGTATGAAAATAAGTATGACAGAAAACAAAGAGAGCGATAAAGCATTACTGAAAGATTTCGCTTCAAGGAGCAGAAGCGAAGATATAAATAATTTCGTGCAGGTATATATCATCTGCAGGAATATGGGAGGGAATTTAGAAAAGATAATAGGACATACGACGGAGATATTGACAGATAAGATGAACATAGACAGGGAGATAAAAACCATAACTTCTCAGAAGAAAGTCGAGGGCAGGATAATATCTGTAATGCCGCTGCTGATGTTGCTGATGTTGAATATTTTTTCCTATTCGTATATTGAACCCTTGTATATCACATTAACAGGAAGAATATTGATGACGGCAGCATTGGCAGCTACATTTTATGGAATATGTCTGATGGAGAAAATTTCAGAAATACGGGTTTGAGAGGGCAACAATTATGGGGAGTAATAAAGGCAGTGGGATTACTAAAGAGGCAGCCGCTGAAAATGCAAGAAAGCAGATTACAGCAGTAGTGATTGCAGGAATCATCCTGCTGATTATAGATTTGATTATATCATTTTCCGAAAAAGATATACAAGTGATGGAATCGGGCGGACAGTTATATGTTACACGCCCCATGGAGGGGCAGAATTCAAAACAGCTGATGTTCAAGGTGAAAGTAGTTGGAAAAAAAGATACATTGGAAAAAAAGATGGGTGTCACTATAAAATCTTACGACGATAAAAGCAAAGCGGAGAAAAAAGAACATGATGAAAGCTTTGAGAGCACTGAACGTGAACAAATCGAATCCGGGCTTAGAAATACAGTTTTGCATTTGAACAGTGACAGAACAGAAAGTAAGGTAAAACTTCCGGATACCCTCGATACAGGGCAGAGAATTTCATGGGAAATTCAAGATAACATGTCGTCTAATGCTGTTCCGATAACAATTCTTATAATTATGATTGCCTTTTTTATCTATAAAAACAGATTTGCTATGATAGAGAAGCAGAAAAAGAAGGATGGTGAATCAGTTATAAGGCAGCTTCCTGAATTCGTAAACAGACTTGTTCTGTTGCTTAACGCAGGGCTTGTTCTCACAAGTGCTTTTGAGAAATCAATAGAGGAAAGTTTTGACTCGGAAAATGAAGGAGATTATTTTTACAGAAGGCTTAGGGAGATATATACGTCGTGTAAAACTGCCAATGGTTCGATGCACAGTGAATTAAAAACGATGGCTAAGGAGTGTGGGGTAAGGGAGCTCATGAGAGTATCCAATATAATAAATGATAATGTCAGAAAAGGGGTGCAGCTTACTGATAAACTTCATGCAGAGAGTGAGTTGTTATGGTTGAGCCGTAAGAAAGCCTGCGAAGAAAGAGGTCGTCTTGCGGAAACGAAGCTTACTTTACCCCTTATGATATTTCTGATGGTACTGATAGTTATAACAATTGCGCCTGCTTTACTGGAACTTTGATTATTTTGAGACGGGAAAAGATACAAAAACAGAACTGAGAATGGAGGAAAAATCGTGAAATTCAGTATTATAAAATTTAAAAGCAAAAAAGGAATGGAACTTGTGCAGGTAGCCATCCTGGTTGCATTGGCAGTAGCACTCGGACTTATATTCAAAACAGAAATAACTGATTTTGTAAATAAGACATTTGAGGGATTAAGTGATTTTAATTGAAAATAGAAAACAGTAAGAGGGGAAGTTATATAATGGAGGCATCAATAGTGCTTCCGATGATTATATTTGCTGTCATAACTGTGGTTTTAATAATTATGTTTTTTTACAGTCAGATTACAGATCAATGCAGGCTTCATATAGCTATAAGGAGTGAAGCCGGAGCAGCCACAGGCAGAACTGTATATTTTGGAGAGGATGAAAATGATTTTAATGATGAAATAGAAATATATACGGATAAGAAGCTCACAGGATGCGAGGTGAATGGGAAAAAATATCTTATAATGAAATACAAAGGAATTCTGGAAAAGAAAGGCGTGTTTCTTGTCACGGGAAAATGCACAGGCACTGACGGGCCTGCCTATGTGAGATATCACAGACTTATGGAGGATATGAGGAATGAATAGTAAAAGGGGAAGCAGTGCGGTATTCCTTATGGTGATATTGGCTGCTCTGATATCTATAACATTATCCCTCATATATGGAATCAGAGAAGAATGTGTGAAAAGCCGTACAGATGGAATAATGAGCTTGGCAGGCGATTCAGTTATGTCTGAATATAATTATCATATTCAGGACGAGTATGGCTTATTTTTCCTTAAGGGAAATGACAGACAAATGGAAGAAAAACTGATGGAATATGTAAAATATTCGATAAATGATATGAGAGCTGTGAAAGTTGAGAGTATAAATGTTTCGGGAAGCAGATTTTCTGCGGCCAATATTGATCTGATAAAAGATCAGATTTTGGAATATATGGAGTTGGCGAGTGCTGAAGGCAGGTCCGATGTACGAAGGAGCGATACAGAAAAGGAAAGAAGTGATGAAATATCAGAAAACAGAATTTTGAAACATGGTCCTACTGCTGTGTCGCTTCCTTCTGCGGCAATTCCCGATAAAAGTTTGACTTCAACAGCGGAGTCGGCAGCAGATAATATAAAAGAAATAAAGAATGTTTTTAAAAAAGGGACAGATACATATATGATAAATCAGTATATTCTTAAACATTTTAATAATAAAAATAAAACTATAAGCCATCAGCATTTTTTCCGAAATGAAGCGGAATATATATTAGGAGGAGAACTTTCCGATGGAAAAAATGAGAAATGTGTTGATATGGCTTTAAAAGCAATGCGGTTTCCTTTGAATTTGGCCCATATATACAGCGATCCGGAAAAAAGAGCAGAAACTTTTGCTTTGGCTGAAGTGATGACTCCGGGGGCAGCAGCACCGGCTACACAGGCAGCTCTTGCAGCGACATGGGCATATGCTGAATCTGATAATGATGTAGAATTGCTTTGGCAAGGATATAAAGTCCCTGTGAATAAAGATAAGACTATATGGGCCATAAATCTGGATAATGCTGTAGAAGGATTGACAGGGGGAACTATAAAGCCAGATGCCAATAAGGGTTATGACTATAATCAGTATCTTCAGATATTGTTGTTTTTTAAAGACGAGAATGTAAAAATAAGCAGGATACTTGATCTTATACAGATCAATACAAGAATGATATATGATGGAGATTTTTTAATAAATGAACATTCAGTGGGAATAACGATAGAGGCAGAGGTTAATGGTACATATTACGGATATGAGAAGAAGTATTAAGGGATTTTATACATTGGAAGCTGCTGTTTTTCTTCCTTTTGTAATATTAGCAATATTGTCTCTTGGTTATTTCATTAAAATTGAGGGGCTTTGGGAAAACTGTATACACGGAGCCATAGATGAGAGTTCGGTGATAGCTTCTAAGTCATATAGTCCTGTAGAAACGATGATGATTGAGGAGAAAATAAAGAATCGTGTAACAGAAGATAATAAAGAACTGGATACAATAGAAGTGGATAATATAAGAATTATGCATTCGGATTTTCATAATGACAGTTTGATTTCATATGAGATGAAAGCATCAGAATACGTTGAATTTCCGCTGATTTTCAAGAAAGAGTTTACCATGACAATCAAAGTGAAGTTCAGAGGGTTTGTCGGAAGAAAAACCGACGGAAGTCCTCTTGGTGCTTCAGGACTTGAAAACAGTCAGGCGCAACAGCCTGTATGGATATTTCCCCAGTCAGGCAAAAAGTTTCATAAGGAAAACTGTACATATATAAAAGCTTCTGTAAGTCCTGTGATACTCACAAGCAGTGTCAAAAATAAATATGACCCATGTGGAATCTGTAAATCTGGGGATCTCAATTCAGGAAGCATGGTGTTTTGTTTCAAAAGTGACGGCACTTCATATCATAGGGGAGTATGCAGATCTATAAAAAGAAGATGTGTAAAAATTGATAAAACCGAAGCGGAGAAAAAAGGTTATAGAAAATGTAGCAAATGCGGTGGATAAAAGGAGAAGAGGTTATGTGGGAAAACAAGGAATTCAGAATAAGGCTTGAAGAAAATTCTATGAAAGATTTTGAAAAGATAATGCTTACTTCCGGAGAGTGCAGTATTTTTATACCTATGGGTTTTATAAGAGAAGGCAGTGGAGAATACGGAAGTTATAACTGCAGCGGATTTGCACCTCTAAACAGTTATCGTATCGAACGTACTGAAGATGCGTTATATATTTTGGAAAATGTTCTGTTAATTTTAAAAAGATCAGTTGAGTATTTTATTGATCCGTCAAAAGTAAAGATTACAAATGAAACTGTTTTTTACAATAAAGATACGGGACAGGTCAAAATAGCTTATGTACCTCTTTTAAAGGAAGAGATGAATCTGAAAAAAAATTTGGTTAAATTTATAGGACAGTTAAAATCAGAAATTCGCGATGATAAAGAGAATTATCTTGTAGAAGCAGCTAAGTATATTTATTTCCATAATTATTATTTGCGGGAGATGATAAACAAGGTGGGGGTTTTGAAAAGGCAGGTATATACTGAGGAGAATGCCGGAAAGTCTTAAAACTGAAAGATATATAATTTTATTATATGATGTTTTGAAGCTTTGGCATTTGAAAAAAGTTGTAGTATAATGTAGGATATATTTATTTAACATCTTGTCTTATATTGGAATAAAGCTCTCGCTTTTTTAATAGTATTTAATATACTATAGGAAGAGAGGGAAAAGGAATGCGAAAAAAAAGGCGTCCAAGAAGTTACAGGAGCTCACAGAGAAGGAGTGTTAAGCCCAACTTTATACCGGTCATACTTATTCTCTGCCTATCTGTCGGATGTGGATACGCTACAGCAAAATATGTTGTTGATCCGGTAGTCAATTATGTTCCACAGCTTACTGCAGAAAATGAGAAAAAAACAGATGAGGAGAAAACGGACGGGACCAAAAATACCGACAAAAGCAGCAACGGATCGAGTGTAGTAGAAGATGATATAAAGGTTCAGGAAACTCAGGTAGCCGGATATGCAGTACAATTTGGCTGTTATTCCAGCAAAGCTGCTGCAGAAAGTGCCATGTCTTCGTTAGGTATTTCCGGTCTGCAGGTTATTGAACAGAACAAGATGTATAAAATCACAGGAGAGATATTTGACAGTAAGGATAAGGCGAAGGAAGCTCTTAAATCATCAGGTGTCGACAAAGCTTTTGTGACAACGATATATAAATAAACCGTCTTTAGAATAAAAAACATCAGGAAAAGGAATAAGAATGATACCATTATCTACCAGAATGAGGCCTTCAAAGCTTGGAGAGTTTGTTGGACAAACTCATTTTATGTTTGAGGGATCGCTGTTTTATAATTCTATAAAAAACAGAACCTTTGATTCCGCCATTTTTTTCGGACCTTCGGGTACAGGAAAAACCACATTGGCGAGACTTATAGCAAAAGAAATAGACAGCAGTTTTGTCGAGATAAACGCCTCTACTACAGGGACTAAGGAGTTAAAGGTTATTTTGGATAATGCATCTACAAGATTTTATGGTCTTCAGCAGGAAACTACATGTCTTTATGTAGATGAAGTACACAGATGGAACAAATTACAGCAGGATTCATTACTTAAAGCTCTTGAAGACGGTGTTATAAAGTTTATCGGAAGTACAACCGAGAATCCATATTTTTCTGTAAATAATGCTGTGATAAGCCGTGTAAGAAATATATATGAATTCAGAAGGCTCGAGACGAATGAAATTTTATCTATATTGGAAAGAACCCTTAAAGATAAGGAAAAAGGCTTTGGTGGACTTGACATAAAATATGATGACGATGCACTTCGTATACTGGCAGATATGAGTAATGGAGACTGCAGAGTAGCTTTGGATACTCTGGGGTTTATTGTGGATAATCTAAGCGAGGGAAAAGTTATAGACAGGAAGATCGTAGGAGAAGCTATGCAGAAGCAGACTACGTTTTATGATAAAGAAGAAGATAAATATAACCTGCTCTCGGCACTTCAGAAATCTGTAAGGGGAAGTGATCCTCATGCAGCAGTTCATTATCTGGCGAGACTTCTTGAGGGCGGAGCGGATATAGTTATGATAGGGCGAAGGCTTATGGTAATGGCAAGCGAAGATATAGGTATGGCTTATCCGAATGCTGTTACTATAGTTACTTCATGCGTTCAGGCAGCGCAGATGGTGGGATTGCCGGAGGCAAGGATCAATCTTGCTCAGGCCGTAGTATTAATGGCCTCGTGCCCTAAATCCAACGCTTCGAATGAGGCACTAAATAAAGCTTTGTCTGATTTGCACAGCAGAAAGATAGATGATGTTCCTGATCATCTTAAAGATTCCCATTATAAAGGAGCTAACAGTTTAGGAAGAGGACTTGATTATAAATATCCTCATTCATATGGAGGTTATGTGACGCAGCAGTATTTACCGAATAATTTATATGAGGAACGAGTTAAATACTATTTCCCTACGGAAAACGGAAGTGAAGGATCATTTAAACGATATCTGGAAGAATTGGAGAATATAGATGAGAAAAATAATAAGAGCTGAATATGCCGGATTTTGTTTTGGTGTAAGACAGGCTATAGAAAAGGCTGAAGAAGCTGCGCGAAACAGTATTGGCGATATATTTTCCATGGGATCCTTGATCCATAATGAAAGAGTGACGCAAGATCTTGAAGCAAAAGGGATAAAGATAATCAATAATCTGAATGAAGTCAGTGAAGGGGATAAGGTTATAATAAGATCCCATGGTGAAGGGAAAAATTTTTATGACGAGGCGGATATAAAAAAAATACAGCTTGTAGATGCGACATGTCCATTTGTGGCAAAGATACATAATCTTGTTCATGATACAGATAAGCAGGTGGTTATAGTTGGTGACAAAGAGCATCCGGAAGTAATGGGAATATTCGGATGGTGTAGGAAGCCTGCTCTTGTGATCAGCTCATACGATGAAGCGGCAGCGATAAAAGAAGATGATCTTTTTGTAGTAACTCAGACGACTATAAGAGAAGAGGTGTTGTTTGATGTAATAAAAGCACTGGAAGATAAAAATAAGGTGTTTCATGTCAATAATACTATTTGTAGTGCGACAACTAAACGGCAGAAATCATGTGAAAAGCTGGCAAAAGAATCAGATATTATGATAGTCATAGGCGGGAGAAAAAGTTCAAATACTAAAAAATTATGTGAAATTTCCAAAAAATTCTGCAAAAATACCTTTTTTGTTGAAAATATTAAAGATTTACCGTTGAAAGAACTTCAAAAATGTAATAGAATAGGAGTAGCGGCAGGTGCTTCGACACCTGAATGCACTATTAAGGAGGTTATTGCCAGAATGAGTGATGTTACACTTGAAAACAATGAATTGAACATGAACGATCTTATGGACGAAATAGAGAAGTCCCTGAGATTACCGAGAGGTGGCGAGATCGTCACAGGGAAGGTTCACCAAGTTACTGACAAAGAAGTTATTGTAAATCTAGGATGCAAAAAGGATGGAATTCTCCCTATCTCAGAGGTGAGCTTGGAAGAAGGGCAGACTTTATCAGACGCTTTTAAAGTCGATGACGAGATCCAAGCGAAAGTTATAAAAACAGACGATGGTGATGGCGGCATCTTGCTTTCAAAGAAAAAGTTGGAAATCAGCGCTAATTGGGATGAAATTGTCAAGGCGCTTGAAGATAAAACAATACTTGAAGTTAAAGTAACTAGACCGGTAAACGGAGGAGTTATTGCTGAATATAAGGAAGTCTCAGGATTCATTCCGCTTTCTCAGCTTTCCGATCATTATGTTGAAAATGCAGAAGAATTTGTTGGTCAGACTATGGAGGTAAGGGTTTCCAGAGTAGATCAGAGAAGAAACAGAGCTGTATTTTCACATAAACTGTTCCTTAATGAAGAAAAGGATAAGCTTGTTGCGGAAATTTGGGAAAATCTCAATGTAGATGATGTTGTTGAAGGTACCGTAATGAGATTTACCGATTACGGCGCATTCGTAGATATCGGCGGAATAGACGGTCTTCTTCATATTTCAGAGATATCATGGGGCAGGCTTAAGCATCCGCAGGAAGTTCTCAGCATAGGCGAAAAGATCAATGTGAAGGTACTTTCGATGAATGCAGAAAAAGGAAAGATTTCGCTGGGGCTTAAGCAGAATCAGCCGGAGCCTTGGAGCGTGATTGATGAGAATTATCAAATTGGACAGGTTATCGAAGGAAAAGTTGTTCAGATTAAAGAATACGGCGCTTTTGTTGAATTGGAACCTGGACTTGACGGACTCGTACATATTTCCGAAGTAGCTCATAAGAGAGTCGGAAACATAAATGATGAACTTGAAATTGGGCAGACAGTTACTGCTAAGATTCTCGAAATCGATAAAGACAGAAAAAGAATCAGCCTAAGCATCAGAGAGACGATAGATCCTCCTACGGAGGAAGAAGCTGCAGCACAGGAAGTTGAAGAAGCAGCTGAGATTGCAGAAGAAGCATAGAGCGAACATGATAAAAAATTCAGGAGATGGCGAACCATCTCCTGTTTTTTATCATGAAAGAAGGGATGGTATACAATGAAAAAAATTTTGGTAAGTCAATGCTTGTATGGGGGCTGTCCTGTTAGATATGATGGTAAATCTAAAGCTGAAAATGATGAGCGATTCCTGCGGTGGAAGGCTGAAGGTCGTTTGATTCCTGTATGTCCTGAGGTTTTTGGAGGACTTACGGTCCCCAGATCAGATGCCCAGAGAAGACAACATAAAGTAGTGACCAGACAGGGAGTGGATGTGACTGAAGCGTATATGAAAGGCGCCAGAGAAGCTGTAAGACTTGCCAGAGCTTACAATGTGATATGTGCATTAATGAAAGAAAAGAGTCCTTCGTGCGGAAGCAATATGATATATGATGGAAGTTTTTCGGGAAAAACAGTAAAAGGAGAAGGTGTGACTGCAGAGCTTTTAAGAAAATCAGGATTTCGGGTTTTTTCGGAGAATCAGATAAATGATGTACAGTCGTTAATAGATGAAGAAGAAGGAGCTATAAGATGAAAAACATAGTTTTGATAGGAATGCCGGCATGCGGTAAAAGTGTTACAGGTGTGGTTTTAGCAAAATCGTTAAAGATGAATTTTTTGGATACGGATCTGCTGATACAGGAAGAGGCCGGAAAGGGGCTTCAGGATATAATAAACAATGATGGAATTGAGGTTTTTAAAAAACTGGAAGAACAGGTAATCAGTTCCGTAACTGTGCAAAATACAGTAATTGCTACAGGGGGGAGCGCTGTTTATTATGATTCGGCCATGAAACATCTGAAAGAAAACGGTATAGTAGTGTATATAGAGGCTTCTCTTTCTGTAATAAAAAAACGCCTCAAAAATATAAAAACAAGAGGCGTTGCGATGGAAAAGGGGCAGACTATAAGCAGTTTGTATGAAATGAGAGTTCCGCTTTATGAAAAGTATGCTGATTGTAAGGTGGTCTCCGATAAATATCATTCGGAAAATACAGTTGCTGCTATAATAGATGCAGTTAAAAATTACAGGTAAGATATTTTTTTGTATTGCTTCTTAATTTTTTAATGTGAGGCTTCTATCAGTTCTTCTGCTGATTTGAGTGTAGTATCTGTTATGTTGGATCCCCCTAAAAGCCTTGCTATTTCATGGATTTTTTCTTCATGTGAAAGGGGAAGAATGGTAGTATATGTCATCGTATCGTCAGAAATCTTCGAGATTTTGTAGTTATGTACACCATAAGCTGCTATCTGCGGAAGGTGAGTGATACATATGATCTGATGACTTTGCGCTATTTCTTCGAGTTTATTTCCGACGATGCTGGCAGTTATTCCGCTTATGCCACTGTCTATTTCATCGAAAATCATAGTAGGGATCTCGTCGTAATCTCCGATAATTTTTTTAAAAGCAAGCATTATTCTTGACATTTCTCCTCCGGAAGCGATTTTACTCAATGGTTTAAGAGGTTCTCCCTTATTGGTACTTATCATGAATTCCGCAATATCTGATCCGTTGGATGTGAAAGCGTCTGCCTTTTTAAATTGTATGGAAAATTTGGCATCATTGAAATTCAGCTCTTTAAGTTCGGCTGTTATTTTTTCCTCCAACTGTTTTGCTGCCTCTTTTCGGATAAGCGAAAGATTTTCGCAAGCTGAAATGAGAGCTTTTCGGTGTTTGGCAAGCTTTTTTTCAAGTGTTTCTTTAATATTATCTGCAGATTGTATTGAAGAGAGCTTTTCATCAAGTTGTTTTTTATACTGGATCAGTTCTTCTATGGATTTTCCATGTTTGTTTTTCAGTTTATTAATAGTTTCCAGGCGAGATATACACATATCAAGCTCATTCGGTGAAAAGACTGTATTGTCTCGACAATCTCTTATAGAAGAAGAGATATCTTCAAAATCATAATAAAGCTCACTGAGCCTTTTGCTCAGCATTTCTATTTCCGGAGAATACGAAGATATTTCTCCAATCATATCCGAAATACGTTTTAATGCGGAAAGTGCTGAGTATTCATCTTCAGAAGCAACTTGATAGGCGCCTGCCAGGTTTTCATATATTTTTTCACTATTTTGAAGAAGCCGGACTTTTTCTTCTAAATCATCGTCTTCTCCTTTTACTAATTTTGCATTCTGAAGTTCATCAAATTCATACTGCATAAAATCGCGTTCACGATTTCCTTTCGCCACATCTGCAAGAAGAACTTTAAGCTTTGATCTTATTTCGGAGTAATTTTCGTATTCTTCAATGACTTTGTCTTTTGCAGGTTTTATCTCTTCTTTGTGGTATAGATCAATAAGATTGATATGGTAATCCGGGTTGAGAAGAGACTGGTGGTCATATTGCCCGTGGATATCAGCGAGTTTTTTGCAAAGAGAATTCAGATGAGTTAAAGTTACTATCTCATCGTTTATCTTGCAAATATTTTTGCCTGAAGCCGAGATTTCTCTGGTTATTATATATTCTTTTCCATCATGATCTGCGATCATCTGTATCAGTGCCTTTTTTTTACCTGAACGAATAAAAGCAGTATCTGCCCGGCTTCCCAGAGCAAGGCTCACTGCTTCTATTACTATTGATTTACCTGCACCGGTTTCTCCGGTAATGATATTAAGTCCATCGTAAAAATCTATTTCTGCGTTTTCTATTACGGCAAAATCTTTTATTTTGAGATGTCTGATCATTTATAGTATACCTCTGTTATTTTTTTAGCATGTTTTCTAAAATTTCCACTACTTTGGGAGCGTTTTCAGGATCATCTATGACAAACATTATAGTATTGTCTCCGGCTACAGAGCCGATAACATTGGGAAGGCCTATGGAATCAAGAGCTTCAGCTGCTGCGCTTGCACATCCGGATAATGTTTTGAGAAGAACTATGTTTCCGGAATGGGCTGTAGATTTGACAGTTTCTCTGAAAATATTTGAAAATCTGTCAGACATAGGACCGTCTGCCTGAGATGGCTGTGCATATTTATACTTCCCTGTAGATGATAAAGTTTTGACTAACTGAAGTTCTTTTATATCTCTTGAAATAGTTGCCTGAGTGACTTCGTAGCCGAAATCTCTGAGCATGGATACAAGTTTATCCTGTGTCTCAATCTCATAAGTTTCAATGAGTTCGAGTATTTTATTCTGTCTTGAGATTCGCATGTTAATTCCTCCGAAAATATTTAGCCGTCGGTCTGCGCAGACGATTGCAGATGGTTTGCAACTTGTCTTGACGCAGGGTGGGATATATTTATAATTATACCATGAAATGAAAAATATTCTCAAGTGTTATGTATTTTTTCTGTGATAAAAATATGTAGGAAGGATTTAAAGATAGATACATTGTATAGAGGCTGCCGTTTTAAGGTGAGATTTTTACTCTTCCCTTAAAAAATAAAATAAGAGGCATTCGGGAGCCTCTTAAATATGACCGGCATTCAGGATAACGTAGTTTTTATATCCCGGACTTTGAAGTTTGCTTTTTCGACTGCTTTAATAAGAATTTCATCGCTGATAGGACGGTCCGTAGAGACTACAGCCATATTTTTGTTCAAATTTACTTTCGCTACTGCACCGTTTATTTCGTTTATCCTTTGTTCTACATTTTGTTTACAGTGTTCGCAGTGCATACCTTCGATATATATGATTTTTTCTGCCGTTTTAGGCCCTTGAAGTTTTTTCTTTTTTAATTTTGAGTTTCCGTTTCCTCCGCAGCAGCTGCTTTCTCCTTTGAAATGTTTTATACTGGAGCGTATTGCAAAAATAAGGATAACTGCGATAACAAGAAATATTATTATGTTTTTCATTAATCTCATACCTCCTGAATTTTTTAATATATTATATACCCATATAGGGTATTAGTCAATAAACAAAGAACAGTTGTTTCATTACTAATGTGTTTATGGTATACTTATATAATTATTATGAATATCAGCAAAGGATGTTTTATGAAAATTTTAGGCATAGATCCGGGATATGCGATTTTAGGATACGGTATAGTGGAAAAAATAGGAAATAGATTTAAAGTGTGCAGTTATGGGGCGGTGACAACAGATGCTTCTATGGATATGACTGACAGGCTGGAATACCTATATGATTCTCTTAGAGAGATAATAGATGAGGAGAAGCCCGACGTAGCATCCATAGAGCAGCTGTTTTTCAATACCAATGCGAAGACTGCTATCCTTGTGGGGCAGGCAAGGGGGGTTGCTGTTTTGGCATGTGTAAAAGGAGGTCTTGAGATTGAAGAATATACTCCACTGCAGATAAAGCAGGCGCTGGTAGGCTATGGCAGAGCTGATAAAAAACAGGTACAGATGATGGTGAAAACTATACTGAACCTTAAAAAGATTCCCAAACCTGATGATACAGCGGATGCACTGGCGGCGGCCATATGTCACGGTCATTCAGCCGAGACGAGAAAAAGATTAAAGGAGCTTGATATAAGATGATAGGTTTTATACGAGGATCTCTTGCCGAAAAAGGCGATGGATATATAATAGTAGATGTCAATGGAGTAGGGTATGAGATATTTGTTCCGGCCAATTCCCGCGCTTATCTGAGCAGCGAAGGCAGTGAAGTAATGGTTTATACAGCTATGACTGTCAGAGAAGATGATGTCAGCCTTTATGGTTTTATGCGTAAAGGAGAGCTGGATGCTTTTCGAAAACTGATAACGGTAAGTGGGGTAGGAGCCAAAGCGGCTGTTTCTGTATTGTCAGCCTTTTCACTTGAACAGCTTCAGCAGGCTATAGTATTTGAAGATGTTAAGACTCTTACAAAAGCTAATGGCATAGGAAAAAAGACAGCGGAAAGAATTGTTCTGGAACTTAAAGATAAGTTTAGTACAGAAGAGGGGATATCTGCTTCTGATACAGAGGAAAGCAGCGATCGCGGACAGATCTTGTCAGACGGCAGGAGTGAAGCTGTCAGTGCTCTTATATCTTTGGGATATACAAGAGGAGAGGCGAGTGGAGCGTTGGCTTCTATTACTGACAACGATTTGACGGCAGAAGAATATATAAAACGAGCGCTTAAAAACTTATTTTAGAGGAACAGCATAATGGATTATGAAGAAAGAATAACTGCGGCAGAGTTGGGACAAGGAGAGGGACGATCTGAGAGCACTCTTAGACCGCAGACTCTGCAGGATTATATAGGGCAGAAAAAAGCAACGGATAATTTGAAAATTTTTATAGAGGCCGCAAAGATAAGGAAAGAACCTTTGGATCATGTGCTTTTTTATGGTCCTCCCGGTCTGGGCAAAACTACCCTTGCCGGTATAATAGCTAATGAAATGGGCGTAGATATAAGGATAACGTCGGGCCCTGCGATAGAAAGGGCAGGAGATCTGGCGGCAATACTCACAAATCTTAATGAAAATGATGTGCTTTTTATTGATGAGATACATAGACTAAACAGGTCTGTTGAAGAAGTCCTGTATTCTGCTATGGAAGATTTTGCTCTTGATATAATAATAGGAAAAGGTCCTTCTGCAAGATCTATAAGACTTGATATTGCCAGATTCACTCTCATAGGGGCAACTACCAGAGCAGGCAGTTTATCAGCGCCTCTGCGGGATAGATTCGGAGTCAGTTGTAAATTTGAAATGTATACGGCAGAAGAGCTGAAAAAAATAATAGGAAGATCAGCGGAGATTCTGGGGGTATCAGCTGATGAAGCGTCCATGAATGAGATGGCCAAGCGTTCACGGGGAACGCCGCGTGTGGCCAATAGGATGCTTAAACGAGTTCGTGATTTTTCTCAGGTAAAAGGTACGGGGAATATAGATATAGATATAACAAATAAAGCGCTAAAAGCTCTGGGCGTAGATGAGATGGGACTTGAAAGCCTTGATAGAGAGATTCTGAGGACGATTATACAGCGCTTTAGAGGAGGACCTGTGGGCATAGATACAATAGCCGCGTCTATAGGCGAGGAAAGGGTTACTATTGAGGATGTTTATGAGCCATATCTTATCCAGATAGGGTTTCTTCATAGGACGCAAAAAGGAAGAGTTGTCTCTGAGGCAGCTTATAAGCATCTGGGAATAGCAGCAGATGATGGAGAAAAACAATTTACTGTTACAATAAGTGATTAAGAGGATATTTGCATGAGAATCAGTGATTTTGACTATAATCTGCCGGAAGAGCTTATAGCTCAGAAACCGGCTGAAAGAAGAGACAGTTCCAGACTTTTGGTGGTTCATAGAGATACGGGCAAACTGGAACATAAACATTTTTTTGATATAATAGATTATCTTAAAAAAGGGGACTGCCTTGTTTTGAATAATTCTAAGGTGTTGCCTGCAAGACTTTACGGTGTGAAAGAAAAGACCGGAGCAAAAGTGGAGTTTCTTTTGATAAAGCGTATAGAAGGAGATACATGGGAGACTATGGTCAGACCGGGAAGAAAACTGAAGCCCACAGACCGTGTGATTTTTAGCCAGTCACCCCGATTCATAGCAACTATAAAGGATTTTGGTTCTGACGGAACCAGAATTGTGGAGTTTGAATATGAAGGGATTTTCATGGAAAGGCTCGAAGAATTGGGAAGAATGCCGCTTCCGCCTTATATAGAAAGACCCGGTGATCAGGAAGACAAAGAGCGGTACCAGACAGTGTACTGCAGAGAAGAGGGGTCTGTAGCTGCGCCTACAGCAGGACTGCATTTTACGGATCAGCTTCTTCGGAAAGCGAAAGACAAAGGAATCGAACTTATCTATGTTACTTTACATGTCGGAATAGGAACATTCAGACCTGTAAAGTGTGATAACGTTGAGGATCATACTATGCATTTTGAGGAGTATTCCATCAACCCGGAAAGTGCAGCGGCTATAAATAAAGCAAAGAAGGAAGGCAGAAGAATAATTTCTGTGGGAACTACATCCACAAGGACTATAGAAAGTGCAGCTTATTTTGACGAAAATGTTTTATCGGCAGAGGGCGTCAGAGGTTGCTGGCAAATAAAAAACGGAGAAGGAAGCACAGGTATATTTATATATCCTGGATATGAATTCAAGATTGTGGACAGCCTTATTACTAATTTTCACTTGCCTAAATCTACTTTGCTTATGCTGATATCAGCATTGTATGACAGAAAAAAAATTCTTGAAATATATGACGAAGCAGTTAAAGAAAAATATAGGTTTTTTAGTTATGGCGACGCAATGTTTATAGAGTGAGGGAAGATATGCCGAATAAAAAAGATACAAAGCTTGTAAAGGTCACTCATGAGTTTGGACCTTTTTTTGATAAAGATTCAAAAATTTTGATTTTAGGCAGTATGCCGTCTCCTAAATCCAGGGAGCAGGGGTTTTATTACGGTCATCCCAGAAACAGGTTTTGGCCTGTACTGGGAGAACTTTTCCATGAAAATACTCCAGAGACGGTACAGGAAAGAAAGGAATTTCTTAAAAGGCATAATATAGCTTTGTGGGATGTGCTGGAAAGCTGTGAGATAAAAGGTGCTGATGATAGCAGCATAAAGAATCCTGTTGCAAATGATATGGGGCAGATATTAAGCGTTGCCTGTATTGGAGCAATATTTACCACAGGAGGCAAAGCGTCAAAGCTTTATGAAAAACTGTGCTTGCCTTCGTGCGGAATAAAGGCTATCGCCCTCCCTTCCACAAGTCCTGCGAACTGTGGTTGTTCAATGGAAAAACTTTTGCACCAGTACAGCAGTATATTGAAGTATCTGTAACCTTTATGGTATTATATGATAGTTTGAATACAGATATATTTTAGGAAAAATCAAAAGGGAGAAATCATGCCAGCAGTTACATATGAATTGATAAAAACAGATAAAAAAACGCGGGCCAGAAGAGGGCGTGTAACGACTCCTCACGGAGTTATACAGACGCCTGTATTTATGCCTGTAGGCACGGCAGCAACAGTTAAGGCAATGCGTCCTGAGGAAGTCAGAGAGATGGGAGCAGAGATCATACTCTCAAATACATATCATCTGTACTTAAGACCGGGACATGAGACGGTGAAAGCTGCCGGAGGGCTTCATAAATTTATGAACTGGGACAGGCCTATCCTTACGGACAGCGGAGGATTCCAGGTTTTCAGTCTTGGAGCCATGAGAAAGATAAGAGAAGAAGGTGTTGAGTTTCGTTCTCATATAGATGGGTCGAAGCATATGCTGTCTCCTGAAAAGTCAATGGAGATACAGAATGCTCTTGGCTCTGATATAATGATGGCATTTGACGAGTGTGCCCCTTATCCTGCTGATAGGCAGTATGTTAAGGATTCACTTGAGCGGACAACAAGATGGCTGAAAAGATGCAAAGAATATCATAAGAATACGGAGAAACAGTCTTTGTTTGGAATAATGCAGGGAGGTATGTATAAAGATCTCAGAAAAGAGAGTGCAGAGCAGATAGTGGAGCTTGATCTTCCCGGTTATGCCGTAGGGGGGCTGAGCGTTGGAGAGCCTAAAGACATCATGTACGATATTATGGATGAGTGTGTTGACTATCTTCCTAAAGATAAGGCCAGATACCTCATGGGCGTTGGGAGCCCTGATTGTCTGTTCGAAGGTGTTGAGAGGGGCATAGATATGTTTGACTGTGTGTTGCCTACGAGAATTGCAAGACATGGTATGGCCATGACATCACAGGGTCGTGTGAATATAAAAAATGCAAAGTATGCAAAGGATTTTTCACCGCTTGATCCCAACTGTGACTGTTATACGTGCAGAAACTATTCAAAAGCGTATTTGAGACATCTTTTCAAAGCCGATGAAATATTGTCTTCCATGCTTATGACAAATCATAATCTTCATTTTCTCATAGATACCATGAGACATATAAGAAAGTCTATAGAGGAAGATAGGTTTTTGGAATACAAAAAAGAATTTTACGACAGTTATGGAAGATTTTAATTTGAAATAGAAAGGTTATTTTACAATATGGAAATTTGCAGAGACAGCAATGTCTGCGGCGGCTGTGTATATCAGGGGATTGATTATGATAAGCAGCTTAAGAATAAAGTAGGGGAAGTCAAAGGTTTTCTTGATAAAAAAAGTATAAAATACGGACAGCTTTTTGACATAGAACCGGCTCCTGAAAGATATGCTTACAGAAATAAAATGGAGTATACTTTTGGAGATATGGAAAAAGACGGCCCTATGACTTTGGGGATGCACAAAAAAAGACATTTTATGTCTATAGTAACTGTAGATCAGTGTCAGTTGGTCCACAATGATTTCAATAAAATCCTGAGAACCGTTCTCAATTTTGCATCTGAGAAGGGATATTCTCATTACCATAAGAAAAGTCATAAGGGGCTTATGAGGCATCTGATAGTAAGAAGGGGAATAAGGACAGGAGAGCTTTTGGTTAATGTGGTCACCAGCTCAGAGAAAGGCTTTGACGAAAAGGAATTTACTGATATGCTGCTGGAGCTTTCTTTGGAAAATAAGATAGTAGGCATCCTCCGTACTGTTAATGACAGGCTGGCGGACGCCGTATACTGCGATGAGCTGAGAATTCTTTACGGACGTGAGTACTATATGGAGGAGATACTTGGTCTTAAATTTAAAGTCAGTGCATTTTCTTTTTTTCAGACTAATGTCGATGCAGTGGAAAAGCTGTATTCGTATGCTCTTGATCTTATAGATGATTTTCAGGATAAAACCGTATTCGATCTTTATTGCGGTACCGGAACCATAACCCAAACTCTGGCGAAAAAAGCAAAGAAGGTTATAGGCATAGAGCTTGTAAAAGAGGCGGTGGAAGCAGCAAAGGAAAATGCAGCTTTGAATGGACTGGATAACTGCCGGTTTATTTCCGGAGATGTTTGCGAAATGCTAAAAACTGTTGAGGAAAAACCGGATGTCATAGTGGTTGATCCTCCGAGGATGGGCATTTCACCTGATGCTCTTGATAAAATAATCCGATACGGTGTAGATCAGATAGTATATATTTCTTGTAATCCCAAGACACTGGCGGAAAATCTTTATTATATGCAGTATTATGGATATAAAGTAGAATCTGTTAAACCGTTTGATAATTTTCCATGTACGAAACATATCGAATGCGCATGTCTCTTATCGAAGGTAGGTAAATAAAGCAGCAGGAAGAAAATGCAAACAAAGGGATAAAAGTTTTATTTCTGCAAATAATATATTAATTGGAGGTTGATTATGTTTAGTGAAACGTTTTTAGATGTGCTAAATCATGAAGGTGTTGTTTCGGTAACATCATGGTCAGACGATAATGTTCATGTTGCCAATACTTGGAATAGTTATCTTCGTATTACCGATGATGGCAGAATACTTATTCCTGCAGCGTGGTTCAACAGATCACAGAAGAATATTGATGCTCAGAATAAGATGATCCTTACTTTAGGCAGTCATGAAGTAGAGGGCAAAATGGGTATGGGAACAGGCTTTGTTATTGATGGTACAGCTGAATTTCTGATGGAGGGAGCTGAATATGAAATGATGAAAGAAGCTTTCCCATTTCTTACTCGCGTTTTGACAGTAACGCCTGAAAAAATAAGACAGACAATTTAAGTCTAAGTTAAAGTTTTATGACCGCTGAATGCAGATTTTATGCAGCGGTTATTTTATTTATTTTTTATTTTGCCTTGACACTGTTTAATTCAAATGATACCATTTTCTTTGATGGCAAAAAGTTGGCCGGAAATTTATAAATAATTAAACTGTACATAAATTTGGAGGTTTTGTATGAGTACGAAAGTAAGTAAAGAAGAACTTATAGAAAAAATAAAGAGCATTATCGAAAATGAGAAATTCAGGCTTGATGGATATTTTCTCTGCGGATTTCCAACAGGAGCACCTAATCAGGTTCTGCAGAAAGCTTGCGAAAAATATGTTGAAATAGTTGAGAATGGCAATCCAAGCGAAGAGGATACGAAAACTTTAATAGAAGCGCTTGAAGCATCTTTAAACGTAGAATCAAAGGTTGCCGAGGTAAATGATATCACTAAGAGTGATGTTCTGGTGAATTACATATTGGAACATAAGGATGTATTGTTTGCCTAAAGACTGCGTAACAGTGGACATCACATTAGAAGAATTGCTAATGTGATGTTTTTTTAGTTTTGATATAAAAATTATTGAAGAATCAAATGTAAGAAACGTTTAAATTTGTACTTTGTAACAGAAAACAACTGGTGTAAGCCAATACACCAGCTGATTTTATATTTTATACGAGAGATTTTCCTGTCATTTCCTCAGGGATGTCAAGATTCATGAGTTTGAGCATTGTCGGAGCAATATCGCAAAGCCTGCCGCCGTCTTTAAGCTTAACAGGGTGGTTTGCTATATGGACAAGCGGCACATCGTTGAGGGAGTGCGCTGTAACCGGGTTGCCCTCTTTGTCTGTCATGACATCAGCGTTGCCGTGATCTGCTGTCAACAGTATCTGTCCGTCCTTTGCAAGTATGGCATCGACTATTTTAGGTACGCATAGATCTAATGTTTCTATGGCTTTTACGGCAGCATTCATGATACCGGTGTGGCCTACCATGTCGGCATTGGCAAAGTTAAGTATGATCATATCATATTTATCGGAATTTATTGCATTGAGGACTTTGTCAGTAACTTCAGGAGCACTCATTTCCGGCTGCAGATCATAGGTGGCCACTTTAGGGGACGGTATGAGTATTCTATCTTCGTTTCTGTTGGGTGCTTCCACGCCTCCGTTAAAAAAGAATGTCACGTGAGCGTATTTTTCTGTTTCGGCTATACGAAGTTGGGTGAGTCCAAGGTCTGCGATGTATTCTCCCAACGTATTGTGAAGAGTTTCAGGGGGGAAGGCCAGTGTTACATTAGGCATTTCAGCATCGTACTGAGTCATGCAGATGTAGCAGAGATCTTCGATAGTTTTTTCTCTGTCAAAACCTGTGAAGTTTTTATCTACAAAAGCTCTTGTTATTTCTCTTGCCCTGTCAGGTCTGAAATTGTACATTATCATGGCATCCCCGTCTGAAACAGGGATAGCTTTATCGATAACAGTGGGGAGAATGAATTCATCGTTTTCATCACGCTTGTAAGCTTCGTCTATTGCCTCTGTTGCTGTAATAGCATGAAGACCTTCTCCCATGGTCATGGCATTGTATGTTTTTTGGACTCTGTCCCATCTTTTATCTCTATCCATAGCGTAATATCTTCCGGATATAGTTCCTATAGTGCCTGTTCCGATTTTTTCAAGATGCTTGCTGAGAATATTTATATATTCATGTGCGCATCTCGGAGGAACATCCCGTCCGTCAAGGAAACAGTGGACGCAGAGTTTTGTTACACCGTTTGCTTTTGCCATATCTGTGAGAGCCAGAAGATGATCTATATGACTGTGAACACCTCCGTCTGAAAGCAGTCCCAGAAGGTGCAGTGTGGAATCATTTCTTTTTACATGATCTATCGCCTTTAAAAGAGCGGGATTTTCAAAGAATGTTCCGTTTTCTATGGATTTTGTAATCATGGTAAGATCCTGATAAACTATTCTTCCGGCTCCGATATTGAGATGTCCCACTTCGGAATTTCCCATCTGTCCTTGAGGGAGCCCTACATCAAGACCGCATGCTTTAAGAGATGTGAAAGGATATTTTTCGAATATTTTATCAAGATTGGGTTTGTGCGCGGCTGCAATAGCATTGCCGGCAGTTTCTTTATTAAGTCCGTATCCGTCTAAGATCATGAGCATGGTCGGACGGTTAAATTTCTTCATATTTTCACCTCGCATTGTCACTAAATTATCTATATTATACACTATCATCTTATTATTTGTTATGAAAATAATAATTTGATATAATAAACAGTAATATAACGGAAGATTTGAGAGGGCTTTTATGAATTGGACACAGTCACAGAGAGAAACTATAGAGACCAGAAACAAGAATATACTGGTATCTGCTGCAGCAGGATCAGGTAAGACTGCTGTTCTTATTGAGAGAATAAAGAGGCTTGTAATAGAAGAAAAAACTGATATAGACAGATTTTTAATAACCACATTTACCAACGCTGCTTCGGCAGAAATGAAAGCACGCCTGGAAAAAGCAATAAGAGAGGAGCTGGAAAAAAAGGAGGCCGACAGAGGATTTCTTAAAAGACAGCTTTCACTTATACCGAAGGCTAATATAAGCACTTTTCATACATTTGCTTTGGAAATTATGAGGAGGTATTTTTATATTACGGATCTGGAGCCGGGATTTAAGATTGGTGATGAAACGGAGATTTCCATCATGAAAAACGAATCCGCAGATCAGCTTTTTGAGGAAAGATTTACAAACGATTATGACAGATTCAAAGAGTTTCTGAAAAAATACAGCAGTGACAGAAATGAGAATAAAATAAAGAAAAATATAATTTCCCTGTACAATGAAATGAGAAGCATTCCTGACTATATGAGATGGGTAAAAGAAAAGACCGAGCTTTTGAAATCTCCATCTCCTGCTGAGGCTCTGGGACTTTTGGAATTCATATCAGATGAAATTTCAGAAAGATTGCAAGATGCTTTCAGGTTATATGAAAAAGCTGCTGAGGTTCTTGATGAAACGGGAATAGAAGGTCTTTGCGGGAAGGCATTTGAAGATGCAGGGCGTATTTTTGATGTTATAGAAAAAGCAGAAGCGAAGACATTAGTTGCTGAGCGGCTTGATGTTTTCAGTGCATTTCTGTCTGACATCAAGTTCAATCAGATGCGAGTGTCTAAAGAGCAGAAGGAAATTTATGAGGATGTAAAAGAGATCGTTGCTTCTTTGCGAAAAAACGGGAAGAAGATATTGGACGATTTGAAGAAAAGGTACTTTCAGAGATCTTTAAGGGAATATGATACAGAGCTTAAGAACGGTTATGAAGATACCTGTTATATGATGGGGCTTATCTCAGAGTTTGAAAATATTTTCAAACAGAAAAAAGCAGATCGGAACATGGTGGATTTTGATGATGTTATGCATTATGCCATAGATATATTGAAAGATGATATGGTTTCTGCAGAATATAAAGAGAGGTTCAAGTATATATTCATAGATGAATTTCAGGACAGCAATATGCTTCAGGAATCTATTGTAGAAAGGATAGCAGGCAATAACAATCTGTTTATGGTGGGAGATGTTAAACAGAGTATATATAAGTTCAGGCTGGCAGAGCCGGAAATTTTCAAGAGGAAATATTATGAGTACTCTCAGCCGTCGCAGGTGGAAAGTATAAAAATAGATCTCAATAATAATTTTAGAAGTAAACGAAGAATTACAGAAACAGTAAACAGAGTATTCGAATCAGTAATGGAGGATTATGATGACAATGCCAGATTGAGCTGCAGTATAGATCCCATATATCCCGGAAGCGATACAGAGTGTCATATAGTTTCGTCTGCATCCGAGGTGAACAGATACGGAGATCTGAAACCGGAAGAACAGTTGATTCTCAGACTTATAAAAGAAAATCTGGGCAGAGAGATCTATGATGTTAAAAAAGGTGAAATCAGAAATATCGAATATAAAGATATAGTGGTACTTTCAAGGAGCAAAGCGGCAATCAGTTCACTGGAGCGATTTCTTAATAATGAGGGAATTCCTGCTTATGGGGAGAATACAGGAGGATATTTTGAGACTGTAGAGATACAGGTTTTTGTGAATCTGCTTAGAGTGATTGATAATACACGGCAGGACATTCCTTTGATCTCGGTAATGAGATGCCCTGTGTTTGATTTTGATGTGAAAGAATTGGCATATATAAGAATCGAATTTAAAGACGGAAGTTTTTATGATGCAGTGAAAGCTTTTGCAGAAAACGGAAACGATAGAAAACTGCGTACCAAAATAAAGTCAATGCTAAAGCAGATAGAGTTTTGGAAAGAACTGAAAAATACAATTACTCTGGAGGAACTTGTAAGGATACTTATGTATGAGACGGGATATTTTGATTACTGCAGCGGGCTTCCTGTGGGGAAACAGCGTATCTCTAATCTGAGGCTTCTGGCGGAAAAGGCGGGACAATTTGAACAGAACAGCCACAGTGGCCTTTTTGGATTCATATCATATATAGAAGCCATGAAGAAAAATAATCTGTCTGTAGGAGAGGCTAAGACTTTAGGTGAAAATGACAATGTTGTAAGAGTAATGACTGTTCATAAGAGCAAAGGACTGGAATTCCCCATAGTTATACTTACAGGAGCAGGCAGGCAGATAAGGTATAGGGGGACAGGCAATTCTACTGTAATGCATAAGGACTTTGCTTTAGGTATGCCTCATGTCAATCTTCAGGAAAAATGGCATAGAAAAACTCTGCTGCAGAGGGTTATAGACGCTAAAAAAGCAAAAGAAGAGTTTGAAGAAGAAATAAGAATTCTTTATGTAGCGATGACGAGGGCTATGGATAAGCTGATTCTTGCAGGGACTGTAAAAGAACCGGAAAAGTTGGAAGAAATCATAGGCAGGGGCAAATCATTTCTTGAGATGGTCTACGAACCGATGAGGGAGGCCGGCGATGTTATAAAGATACATGAGGACGGCAGCGAGGAACTTTACGAGTCGGAACATACATGGTCGAAGGTACGTATGGCAGATGTATTTAACAGGAGCAGGGCAGAGAGAGATGAAGAGTTAATAAGTCGTATCGACAGCAGGCTGTCATTTGTTTATCCTTTTATGGATACTGCAGGCGTGAAATCAAAGTATTCTGTTACGGAAATTAACAGACAGGAGATCGAGCAGCAGAAAAAGCAGTATGGGGCAGAAGAGCTTAGGCGACCTGTTTTTTCCGAAAAAGAGAAAGGGACGGATTCTGTGCAAATGGGTACACTGATGCATCTTGTGATGGAAAAACTTGACTTTAAAAGAGCGGCAGAGGAGGGATTGCCATATATAGCAGAAGCTGTAGAAAAACTGTATAGGAATGAAATTATTTCAGAGGAAGAGAAAAAACGGATAAGAAAGGAAAATATAGCGGCATTTTTTGAAGCGGAAATAGGAAGACGAGCTGCGATGTCACAGTCTTTGCATAAAGAGCGTGAGTTTATAATGAGAAAGGAGATAAATGGAATCGAAGCTATAGTGCAGGGAATAATAGATTGTTATTTTGAGGAAGAGGACGGCATGGTTCTGATCGATTATAAGAACAGTTATATTGCTGACAAACATCATGAAGAGGAAATGATAAAACGTTATAAAGCCCAGATAAGGATATATAGTGAAGCACTGGAAGCCGCATCTGAAAAAAAAGTAAAAGAAAGATATCTTTATCTTTTCAGTTCCAAAAGATTTATATCTGTAGAAATTTAAAAGTTATTAAAAAATTTTTTAAATAAGTGTTGACATTATTGTGTACGGGTGGTAAATTTAAACTGTGATTAGCACTCGGAGATAATGAGTGCTAACAACAGGAGGCCTAAGATGGATTTAAGCGAAAGAAAATTGAAGATATTACAGGCCATCATCGCTGACTTTATCAGGACTGCAGAACCGGTAGGATCAAGAACCATATCAAAAAATTATGAGCTGGGAGTAAGTCCTGCGACTATAAGAAATGAAATGTCAGATCTTGAAGAACTTGGTTATCTGACACATCCACATACATCTTCGGGAAGAGTGCCTTCCGAGAAGGCATACAGGCTTTACGTAAACGAGATGATGAGTAAGCGTGAGCTTACCAGTGAAGAGAAGGATGCAATAGCCATGCAGCTTCACAGCAATGTGACAGAGCTGGAGAATATAGTCAAAAGAGCGGCTCACATACTGTCTGAGATAACCAATCTGACAGCTTTTGCACTGACACCTAAGAAGGATCAAGATACACTGAAATATATAAATCTTCTTCCGGTAGACGAGTCTACAGTTGTCCTTATGCTTGTGTCAGAAAGTGGCAAGGTATCCAATACGTCGGTACACTTAAACAAACCGGCCTCTGAGGAAACTCTAAGGATACTGGCGAAGATGATGACGTATAATTACAGAGGTAAAACGCTTAGCGAGGCGTTGACTTTTGATATAATCAAGACCTTTAAAGCTGATGCGGAGTCAATGGCTATGTTTGAGAAAGATATCGTACCTAATTTCGTAAGAACTTTAGAGGATATGCTTAATGTGAATCTTTATATGGACGGACTCACCAATATATTTTCTATACCTGAATATAATGATCTGGACAAAGCAAAATTGTTTCTGGAGATGGTCAGCAAGAAGGAAGACTTCACTAAAACTCTGATAAACAGGGATAACGGAGTGATAATAACTATAGGCAATGAGAATCAAAATGAATTAATGCAGGATTGCAGTCTGATCACAGCGACATATCATGTCGATGGTAAAATGGTAGGAAAGATAGGTGTGATAGGTCCGACCAGAATGAGATACGGAGAAGTCACATCAGTTGTTGAGTATCTTACAGATAATATAAGCAAAGCGTTTATGATCACGGAAGGAGACAAGGATGACAAAAGTTGATATGGAAGATATAAAAAAAGAAAATACGGAGGAAACTTCGGAAGATCCTGAAAAAGAAGGAAGAGAAGACGGAAAGTCAGAGAAAGAAGAACAGAAGGAAGAGACTTCCAAGAATTCAGATGATGTTTCGGACAATAAGGATGACGCCGAAGACGGAGATACAAGATACCTGAGACTTATGGCGGATTTTCAGAATTATAAGAGACGGGTAGAAAAAGAAAAAACAGATCTTTATTCATACGCTAACGAGAAACTGGTTACTGAAATGCTTGATGTCATAGATAACTTTGAAAGGGCTCTGGAACATGAAGAAGTAGGCGACGGCTTCAAGGAAGGTATGGAAATGATATTTAAACAGCTGAGCGATGTTCTTAAAAAAGCAGGCTTAGCAGAAATTCCGGCACTGGGAGAGGAGTTTGATCCTAATTTCCACAATGCCGTGATGACAGAGGAAACTGAAGAATACGAAAGCGGCAAGGTTTCCGGTGTAATGCAGAAAGGCTATACTTTGAACGGCAAAGTAATAAGGCCGTCCATGGTAAAAGTCGTAGGCTAGCTTTCGAATATAAATATATTTAGGAGGAAAATAGAATGGGAAAAGTAATAGGAATTGACTTAGGAACAACAAACTCGTGTGTAGCAGTTCTTGAAGGGGGAGAACCGGTTGTTATAGCTAATGCTGAGGGAAATAGAACAACGCCGTCAGTAGTAGGTTTTGCAAAGAACGGAGAGAGACTTGTAGGTGAGACTGCCAAGAGACAGGCGATAACCAATCCGGAAAGAACCATAGCATCTATCAAGAGATATATGGGTACGGATCATACAGTAGAGATCGACGGTAAAAAATATACTCCGCAGGATATTTCAGCTATGATTCTGGGAAAACTCAAATCTGATGCTGAGAGCTATTTGGGAGAAAAGGTAACGGAAGCGGTAATTACAGTGCCGGCGTACTTTACAGACAGCCAGAAACAGGCGACGAAAGATGCGGGAAAAATTGCAGGGCTTGATGTAAAGAGAATCATCAACGAGCCTACTGCAGCATCATTGGCTTATGGTCTTGATAAGGATGAGGCACAGCATAAGATTTTGGTTTATGACTTGGGCGGCGGAACATTTGATGTATCTATTCTGGAACTGGGTGACGGAGTTTTCGAGGTTTTGGCGACAAACGGCAACAATAAGCTGGGTGGCGATGATTTTGATGAAGCTTTGCTGAATTTTATGGCTGACAGTTTCGCTAAAGAAAACGGTGTGGATCTGAGAAATGATAAAATGGCTCTTCAGAGACTTAAAGAGGCTGCGGAGAAAGCTAAGAAAGAACTTTCCAGCGCACAGACTACAAATATAAATCTGCCGTTCATAACAGTAAATGAAAGCGGTCCTCTTCATATGAACATGGATATTACGAGAGCTAAATTCGATCAGCTTACGGCAGATCTTGTGAATAAAACCATAGAACCTATGAAGAAAGCAATGGCTGATGCAGGTGTAAGCAACAGTGACATATCAAAAGTAATATTGGTAGGCGGTTCAACAAGAATTCCGGCTGTACAGGATGCTGTTAAGAAGGTTACAGGCAAAGAGCCGTTTAAGGGGATTAATCCTGATGAATGTGTAGCTGTAGGAGCTGCTATTCAGGCAGGGGTTCTTACGGGAGAAGTAAATGATGTATTGCTTCTGGACGTAACGCCGCTTTCACTGTCTATCGAAACATTAGGCGGTGTTGCTACGAAGCTTATAGAAAGAAATACGACAATACCTACTAAGAAGAGTCAGATATTCTCAACTGCGGCTGATAATCAGACAGCTGTAGACATCCATGTAATGCAGGGTGAAAGAGAAATGGCTTCCGATAACGCTACTCTGGGACGATTCCAGCTTACAGGAATTCCGCCTGCGCCACGTGGAATACCTCAGATAGAAGTTACATTTGATATCGATGCAAACGGTATTGTAAATGTAAGCGCTAAGGATATGGGAACAGGTAAGGAGCAGAGCATAACTATTACTTCCTCCACAAAACTTTCAGATGATGAGATTCAGGCTAAAGTTAAGGAAGCAGAGCAATATGCAGCTGAAGATAAGAAAAAGAAAGAAGAGATCGAAGCAAGAAATAAGGCTGAGACTTTAGTATATGAAACTGAAAAGAATATGAAAGATCTTGAAGGATCACTTTCAGATGATGAGAAAAATGATATAAATGCGGCTAAAGATGAACTCTCAAAAGCATTGGAAGCCAATAATATCGATGATATCAAGGACAAGACAGAAAAACTTACGGAAAAATTCCATACTCTTTCAGCTAAAATGTATCAGCAGGCTCAGGCTGCCGGAGCAGATCCTAATATGGCAGGGGGAGCAGGTGCTTCGGCTGATAGTAATGCAGCACCTAAGGATGATAATGTGGTTGACGCTGACTACGAAGTCGTAGATGATGATAAATAAGCTATAACGGTGAGATGGATTGAATAATTTATGATAACAGCTTGCGGTCTTTTAAGGCCGCAAGCGAAGTTATGTTTATATAGAGGAAGTATCAATGGCAGATAAGAGAGATTATTACGAGGTCCTTGGATTACAAAAGGGGGCCAGTGATGATGAGATAAAGAAGGCTTTCAGAAAAATGGCTATGAAATATCATCCCGATAAAAATCAGGGTGATAAAGAAGCTGAGGAGAGATTCAAGGAAATCAATGAAGCATACGCAGTGCTTTCTGATCCCGAAAAGAAAGAAAAGTATGACAGATTCGGTCATGCTGGTGTAGATCCTAATTCGGGCTTCGGGGGCGGCAGTGGTTTTGGAGGCTTCGGAGGTTTTGGAGGGTTTGAAGATATCTTTGATATGTTCGGAGGTGCTTTTGGAGGTTTCGGGGGCGGTAGCAGAGGCAGTTCGCGTAGAAACGGGCCGAGAAAAGGCAGTGATCTTCAGAAGGCTATAACCATAGATTTTGAGGAAGCTGCATTCGGTACAAAAAAGCAGATCCGCATAAACAAGTTTGTAACATGTAAAACTTGTGACGGCACCGGAGCGGCGCCGGGTACATCAAAGAAGCAGTGTCCTAAATGCGGAGGAACGGGAGAAGTTAGGACTTCTCAGAGGACGCCGCTGGGAACATTCCAAAGCGTATCACCTTGTCCTGACTGTAACGGTACAGGAGAGATAAATGAAACGCCTTGCAGAGACTGTGGGGGAACGGGAAGAGTGAAAGAGAATGTAACTATTTCCGTGAACATACCTGCAGGTGTGGATAATGATTCGGTTATTCCTATTAAAGGTCAGGGCGAGCCCGGGATTAATGGGGGGCCTGACGGGGATCTGTATATAGTGATAAATGTGAAGCCTCACAAATTCTTTGAACGAAGAGGACAGGATTTATGGCTTGAAATACCTATAACTTTTGATCAGGCGGCTCTTGGAGATGATATAATAGTACCTACCCTGGAAGAGAAAGTTTCCTATAAGGTTCCGGCCGGAACACAGCCCGGTACGGTATTCAGACTCAAAGGAAAGGGGATAAAGAGCCTTAGGAGCAGTAAGAAAGGAGATCTTTACGTCAAAGTCACTTTGGAAGTGCCTACGAAGCTTAATTCCAAACAGAAAAAAGCTATTGCATCTATGGGGAAAACTGTGACAAGTGAATGTTATCATAAGAAAAGCAGTTTTCTGGATTCAATAAAGGAATTTTTCTCATAAAGTTGTAAAGAAGCAAAGAGTGTAGATCCTCAGGATCTACACTCTATTTGTGGTTAGTGAGTATGTTTGCATTGTGGTGTGTGAAATGATAAAAAAGAAAGAAAATGAAAAAGATTTGCAGAGTAATGGAACTAAAATGATGTTTTCGAACAAGTATCTTATGAAGCTTCTGTGGCCTCTTTTTATAGAACAATTTCTTGTTTTTGCGGTGGGGCTTCTTGATTCGGTGATGGTGGCAAGTGTGGGAGAGGCTGCGGTATCGGCTGTATCTCTTGTGGATTCCGTCATGGTATTGGTTATTACTGTGCTGACGGCTTTGGCTACGGGTGGAGCAGTAGTTGTAGGCCAGTTTCTTGGGCAGCAGAAAAAAGACAATGCTAACAAAGCGGCAGATCAGCTCATGGTTTTTTCGGTAATTTTAACTTTGGCTATAATTGTTATAATGTATATCTTTAAAGATCAGTTCCTCTCTCTCGTTTTCGGAGATATAGAGAAAGATGTTCTTGAATACTGCAATACTTATTATATCATAGTGGTAGCATCTATTCCTTTTATATCCATATATAATTCAGGCGCGGCTCTTTTCAGAAGTGTAGGAAATTCAAAAGCTTCTATGAATGTATCTTTGCTGATGAATATTATTAATGTGACCGGCAATGCAATATTGATATTCGGATTTCACAGAGGTGTTGAAGGAGTCGCCATACCTACACTGATATCAAGAATCACAGCTGCTGCTGTGATGATCGCGCTTTTGAGAAATCAGAACAGACAGGTACATATAAGCAGAGGTATAGGTGTAAAGCCTGACTGGGGATTTATAAAAAAGATTTTAAAGATAGGTGTTCCCAATGGGGTGGAAAACAGTATGTTTCAGCTGGGCAAGCTTATACTGCTCAGCATGATATCAGGTTTGGGGACTGTATCAATAGCAGCTAACGCTGTTTCAAATGCTGTTTCAATGATAGCTGTTCTTCCTGGTATGGCAATGGGATATGGCGTAGTATCAGTAATAAGTATATGTGTGGGGGCCGGAGATTATGGGCAGGTGAGATTTTACACGAAAAAACTGCTGAAATGGGTATATGCTGCCATGCTGTTGACGAATGTTCTTATAATGTTAGCTATGCCTTTTATCATAAAAATATACGGGTTGTCACAGGAAACAGGAGAACTTGCTTCACAGCTGATAATGGTTAACTGCGTGTCCGCCATATTTATTTGGCCGCTGTCATTTACTGTGCCTAATGTACTGAGAGCTGCGGGAGATGTGACTTTTACTATGATAGTAGGTGTTGCATCTATGTGGATATTCAGGATCATGTTTGGTATTGTGTTAGGCAAATATATCGGATTGGGAGTTTTGGGAGTATGGATCGCAATGGTTGTGGATTGGGCTGTACGTTCAATATGTTTTTGCCTGAGATATCATGGCAGCAGATGGAAAAATGAGGTCATAAAATAAAGAAGATATGTATGATATATGATATGAAATCAATATATTGAGATCCCGGACGTATCAGATAATTATGTCTGAGGTTTTTCGCTTATGGGAAGGGCTACTTTTACAATATATTCGTCGAGACTTGAACGTGAAGCACTGTCTAAAAGGATATCTTCAAAAAAATGTTTTCCGGGAATGTAATTGTTTTTTACGGCAAAGTCAATGAGCCTCGGAAGCATGGAACATACAGGATTAAAACCAAGAGTACTGTATATGACTGCATAAGCTCTTGGAGGAATAGTGGTTATATTGACAGAAGAATATCCGATGTCTTCCGGAGTAAGTTTTGTATAAAGATGGGAATAACGGTAGTTTTCCGATGTATATCCTCCGTCTACAGCAATAAGACCGCCTGTCACATAAGGACTGAATATTTGGTTTTGGTGACAATGGGATAAATGGTTGGCATAAGCTGAGTATTCGTCGATATTATTGGGGCCGCCGCTGTATTCGGTGATTATATAATGCTCCTGCGGACGATATTCTATGTGGATATAGCTATGACGGGCTTGTATGCCTTCTTCTGTTATTTTGATTTTTCCTCTGATAAAAGTTTTGAGCCAAAGTAGCTCAGAAATTTTTTCATCTATGAGTGTGTCATGTTCCTTAAGAAGCATCAGAAAAGATGATGGGTTTCTTCTGGCCAGATATTCTTTTATATAAGATAGAGGAATGTCGAGTTCTTTTAACATGGCGATAGTATTATAGGTATCAAACTGAAGGACCGAATAATATCTGTAACCATTGCTTCCTATTATTTCGGGTTTAAGTATTCCGATCTGATCATAATGGAATAGAGTTTGTTTTTTTACTCCGCATAGCTTAGCGAATTCTCCTGTTGTAAAATATCCTTTAGGCTTTTTTCTGAATTTTCCCATTATATTACTCCTAAAAATTAAAAATATTGTTGACTATATGGTTACAGTATACTTTATTATAAAACAGGAGGTAAATATATGGAAGCTATTTTTTCGGATAAAGTTACACCTAAAAGGTTTATTCACTTTGTATGGCCATCCGTACTGATGATGGTTATAATTGGTCTTTATTACAATATGGATTCCATTTTTGTAGTCAATTTAGTAGGAGAAGATGCATTGGCAGGTCTTTCTATAGCTTATCCGGTGCAGGGACTTATGTGGGGATTTGCTGTCATGCTGGCAGCAGGATCAAGTGCAATAGTGGCTATAAAGATGGGAGAAGGTGACCAGCAGGGAGCAAATGAAAAATATACCCTTATATGTATAGTATCTATTATTTCAGGTATTTTGTTTTCGGTGATATGTATCATTTTTATGGATCCTATCGTAAATTTTTTGGGAGCTACTGATGAATTGGGAGAATATTGCCGCGACTATCTTCAGATTCTTGTGTGGGGATTTCCTGCAGCATTTTTGGGGCAGCTGTTTGAATATTTCATAAGAGTAGACGGAAAGCCGGCCTTTACATTGTTTCTGTATCTTTCAGGCGGCGTTGTACATCTGATCCTTGATTACATATTTATGGGACCTATGGATATGGGAATAAAAGGAACTGCATATGCTAATATAAGCGGTTTTGTGGTCATTATGCTGGTAGGGGGCGCATACTTCATATTTGCTGATACCAAGCTTAAGTTTGTTAAATTGAAAAATGACTGGAGATTCATAGGGCACTGCTTCTTAAACGGATCTTCTGAAATGGTAAGTGAGGCGTCGTCAGGCATAACAACTTTTTTCTTCAATATAGTCATTATAAAGATAGTAGGCAATGTAGGCGTTGCAGCCATGAGCATTGTACTGAATATCCATTATCTGCTTATCTCGATACATTTAGGATATGTGATGGGAGTCGCTCCTCTGATAAGTTATTTTTACGGAGCAAAGGATTATGACAAAGTAAATATATTCATAAAGTACTCAAAACGGTTTATACTGGTGACATGTATAGTAAGCGCCGTAGGATGTCTGCTGTTTGGGAAATATATAGTTATGATTTTTGAAAGACCGGGAAGCGAGCTGTTTGATATAGCTCTCACAGGTGTAAGATTCTTATCGGGAGCATTGCTTTTGTGCGGAGCCAATATATTTGCTTCGGGATTTTTCACTGCATATGGCAACGGACCTGTTTCAGCTCTTATATCAATGTCCAGAGCTTTGATAATGAATATAATAGGTGTTATGCTTCTAAGCTGGCTGTTTGGTATGACGGGAGTTTTCCTGACGCTCACATTTGCAGAAATAACCACATTGGGGCTTACATTTGCGATGTTTAAAAAATACAAAAACAGATATCACTACAGGCTTGGATGATATGAATATTCACTAAGGAATTGCGTAAAAGCCCGGAGGCTGTTGGCTCATCCGGGCTTTTCTGTTATAATCATACATATTAAAATGGGAGGAAATAATATGAAATATATTGAATTCAAAGTACGTGCCAGTAGACAGGGGATAGAGCAGGTAACTGCTATGTTTATGTCAAAAGGAATAGATAGTGTCTCCATAACAGATCCGGCTGATATGGAAGATATTTTGAATAAAAAGAATGAGTACGACTGGGATTATGTAGATGATCAGCTTAAGGAAGATCTTGAGCGTGAACCGAGTATTTCAGCTTATTTTGAAGATACTCCGGAAAACAGAGAAAAAATACAGGAACTTAAAATAGCAGTGATGATGCTTAAGAGCAAGGAGCTTGAAGGCCTCTACGGTTGGGACGTAGACTTCGGAAGGTTATATGCAGAGGCGGTGACTGTAGATGATGAAGATTGGAAGGATAAATGGAAGGAAAATTTCAAGCCTTCTAAGATAACCAAGCGTATAGTGGTGAAACCAACGTGGGAAGAGTACATCGCCGGCGATGGAGAAATCGTACTCCAGATAGATCCGGGAATGGCTTTTGGAACAGGAACTCATGAGACTACTTCTTTATGTCTCAGGCTGATGGAAAAGTATCTCAGCGATTTTCCTGAGAATAAAAAGGTTCTTGATATAGGATGCGGGTCAGGTATCCTTTCCATAGCTGCTGCTCTTTTAGGGGCAGGCGAGGTCATGGCTGTTGAGATAGATAAGGATGCTGTAAGTGTAGCTGAGGAAAACGTAAAACTCAACGGAGTTTTAAATAATGTGTCTGTAGTTCAGGGAGATCTGACAAAAGGAATAGATTTTAAAGCTGATATTATTGTGGCTAACCTGATGGCAGATCTTGTTATGGTGCTTGCTGAAAGTGCAGCAAATCATATGGAAGATGGAGGAATATTCATATCCTCAGGTATATTGACAGAAAAGAAGGAGACTGTATCTGAAGCTATAAGGAATGCAGGTTTTGAAATACTTGAAATAGAAGAAGACGGCGAGTGGTGTGCCATAGTGGCAAGAAGGTAAGTAATGAGAAGATTTTTTGTTCCTCCTGAGAATGTAGGAGAAAAGTATATCACGATAGATGATAAAAACGATTTGCACCATATGGAGAGAGTGCTGCGTCTTTCGGCAGGTGACAGGCTGGATATTTCAGATTCGCAAGTTTGGGAATACAGGACTGAAATAGTGTCTATTGATGAAGACTGCGCAAAAGTTTTGATCTTGGATAAACAAAAATTTTCTTCGGAACCTGATATCAAGATAACGTTGTTTCAGGGCATACCTAAACAGGGAAAGATGGAGCTGATAGTACAGAAAGCCGTAGAGCTTGGCGTAAGCAGTATAATTCCTGTATTTACTGACAGGACAGTGGTGTCTGATAAGGGTAATTTCAGTAAGAAAATACAGAGGTGGCAGAAGATATCGGATGAAGCGGTTAAACAATGCAGACGCGGGATAATTCCGCAGATATCACAAGCTGTTAAAATGACGGAGGTGATAGATTCATTCGGTGACTTTGATCTTGTTCTGTTTCCATATGAAAATGAAGATGGCGTGACGATAAAGGATGTTCTGAGACAGCAAAATGGCTCATCAGACAATGCCAAAGAGCTGAATGTGGAGAGTATAGCCGTCATAATAGGACCTGAGGGAGGATTTTCCCGGGAAGAAGCTGAAAGAATTACCGGAAGCGGAGGAAAATCAGTATCGCTGGGTAAAACGATTTTGAGAACTGAGACAGCATCTCTTGCGGCATTATCAATGATCATATATGAAATGGAGTTATGATGACATGAAATGTGTATTTTTGGACTGTGCAGGGGTGAATCCCGGAGATATATCATGGAAAACTTTTCAACATTTTTGTACATTTCAGTGGTATGAAAAGACTGAAAAAGAGCAGATGCAAGAGAGGCTTATAGGAGCAGAAGCTATCATTACAGATTCTGTAATAATAGACAGGAAAATCATGGAACAGTTCACTGATCTGAAGTATATAGGAATAGCAGCTACAGGATTTGACAACGTTGATACAGAAGCAGCAGAAGAGCTGGGAATAGCAGTTACCAATGTTCCCGCATATGCGTCGGATGCTGTTGCACAGCATGCGGCAGCTCTTCTGCTGTATGTAACTAACAAGATACATATATATGATGACGCAGTGAAAAACGGTAAATGGAACAGTAAAAGTGACGGTGGATTTTCTGATGTATCTATAACCCTGCTTTGCGGAAAATCTATCGGAATAATAGGTTATGGGGCTATCGGAAAGAGGATAGCAGAGATCGCAAAGGCTCTTGGAATGAAGGTGAACATATACAGTCGCAATCCGAGCGCCGCCATATCTTCTGATGTGGTATCACTGAGCTGCCCCCTAACAGAAGACAACGCCGGAATTGTTAACGAAGATTTTATAAACAATATGAAAGATGGCGCTGTACTTATCAATACGGCCAGAGGCGGGCTTATAGATGAAAATGCTCTGGCCCGGGCTTTGAAATCAAGGAAGATTTCGGCAGCTGCGATAGATGTGATGGCTTTGGAACCACCTGAAAAAGACAATCCGCTTTTATCTCTTGAAAATTGTTTTATCACTCCTCATATAGGTTTTTCTCCTTTAGAAACGAGGAGAATCGTAATAGAAACATGTGCAGAAAATCTTAAAAGTTTTCTTAAAGGAGGGCGTCTTAACAGGATAGTATAAGGAATGCAGTTGCTATAAATTCTTTTGCGGCAGACTGACTGTTATTCTGGTTCCTATGTCTTCACGCGACAGTATGCTGAAATATCCGCCATGTTTGTCTATTATCCATTTTGCGATGGAAAGACCCAGACCTGTTCCTCCGTTGTCTTTTCTTCTTGCCGGATCAGAACGGAAAAAACGTTCGAAGACGTGAGGAATATCGTTTCCTCTGATACCTATGCCTTCGTCTTGGACTATAAAGGAAGGCGTATTATTGGTCAGCATAGTTTTTAATATGATGGATGATCCTTCAGGAGTATATTTGACAGCATTATCCAACAGTATGCGGACTGTCTGCTTAAGCATTGATATATCACCGTATGCCTGTATGTCCTCTTTTGCCGGTTTAAAAATATATTTATGTTTGTGATCTATCATTGTTGATTCTTCATATACTTCCTGCATCATGTCATTGAGTGATATGGCTTGTATATTGAGTTTTGTCTTTCCACTGTCACTTCTTGCAAGGAAAAGCAGCTGTTCTACAAGTTTTTGCATATGTTGGGTTTCACTTTTTATGGCATCTATAGATTCATCTAGTATTTTCTCATCATTTTTTCCCCATCTGTCCAGCATATTTACATAACCCTGTAATACTGAAAGCGGTGTGCGCAGCTCGTGAGAGGCGTCTGAAACGAATCTGGACTGCTGTCTGTAGCTGTCTCTCATTCTGTCCAGCAAATTGTTGATAGAGTTTTCGAGCTGTATCATTTCAGCATTGCCGGTGCGGAGCCTAACTCCTTCTTTGGCAGGACTTATGGCATTTATGGCATTTTCCAGTTCAGCGAATGCTTGCTGGTCAAAGTCAGTAGTGTTTCCCAGGATATGTGCTTTAAAGGCCAACTCATCTAGGGGCGCCAGATGACGTCTTATTTTAGAGGCCCCTGAAACTGCACAGGAAAATAGAGTGATCATTTCTGTAAAAATTAGTACATAGAGACAGGATGTTAGATTTACAAGAAAGTCTCCGCTGTAAAGAAAATGTTCAAAATCGTTGCTATCTTTATATACATATACGGTTTTCATTAAAAATTTTTCAAATTTTTTAGGAAATATGAAAGTGAAACGGTTTTTATCGGTTTCTTTGTATTGAATTGTGGCTTTATATTCATCTGATGATCGATCGTTTTCTTCTATTTTCAGCGATGTAACTGATGAGAATTTTCTGTCAGAAAATACTTTAAGAGTACTGCTGCTTTTTTTTTCTGCGCTGTAACACCACATAGAGACAGAGATGACTATAATCAGAATGTCTATTAGTATAAAAGATGACAGCAGCTGAGAAAAGTTGCCAGCGTTTATTTTTCTTGATATGGATTTTGTATGCTTATTGTCACTCATTTTATTATATACCCCACGCCTCGTACGGTTCGTATTATCTTATCGTTGAATACATCATCTATCTTATTTCTCAGATAATAGATATACACATCGACAATGTTGGTTTCTCCCATGTAATCATATCCCCAGACTTTGTTGAGCAGGGTGTCTCTTGATAAAACTATTGATTTGTTTTCCATGAGGGTTCTTAGAAGAATAAATTCTCTGTTGGTAAGCTGTATATCATTATTATCATATGTTACGCGTCTTGATGAGGTATCAAGACATAATTTTCCTGCTGTCAGCATGTTGTCCTCAAAACCGGCTGTTTTTCTGTGTTTGAGGCAGACCCTTATACGGGCCAGAAGCTCTTCTATAGCGAAAGGTTTTGTTATGTAGTCGTCGGCACCCATATCAAGGCCTGATACTTTGTCCATAACTGCGTCACGTGCTGTCAGCAGTATGACCGGGACATGGGAAGATCTTCTCAACCGGCGAAGCACCTCAAGACCGCTTATTTGGGGAAGCATTATATCCAAAAGGATAAGATCGAAATGGCCTGACTGGGCCATTTCGAGTCCGTTTCTTCCATTGAATACTTTTGTTGTTTCATATCCTTCATGGGAAAGCTCCAGCTCTATAAATCTTGCAATTTTTTCTTCATCTTCAATGATAAGTATTTTTTCTGACATGTATATCTAATTTCCTTTTTACTCGTATATTAATTTTCCTGTGTTTCATTTTTATTGTTTTCGGTATCTTTTTCACGATTTTCAGAACTGTTCGGATAGGCATCTTTGCAGGAAAATTCATCTTTTATATTTTCAGCAGCGTCTCCGGCTTTGTTCATGACTGAGTTTACTTTATCATTGCCAAGATCAGGTCCCGAAAAACTGTACCTGTAGCCGCAGAATAGGGCTATCAGCATTATTATGAGTACTGTGCATAAAGATATTACCATCAGTATTACAAGAAGTATAACGGGAATATCCATGATATTTCTGCCGTTTTTAGATACGATAAATGTATTTTCACACCCCTTTTTGAGAAGAAAGACTATGCCATCCCATATAATTTTGAAAAAACTTCTCTCTTTTTTCTTGTTTTTGTCGTAATTCTGGTAAGTTTCCGCAACTTGTTTCGGATTTTTCGGTACTTCTTGATGAGTGTTGGAAGGAGCAGTATACGAACCGGAGTTTTCACTTTTTATCTTGCCTCTTGCTTCGAGTTCGATAACTGCATCCAGAAGATCCCAGTCACATTGTTCCAAAATCTCTTTTGCCTCTTCATAAGAAATATTAGCTCTTCTTTTCAGTTTTTCTGCTTTTTCTATATTATCCATATTTTCCCTTTCTTCCTTTGATTCATGCGAAATATCTTTTTGTGTTTCTGCGATATCAACACTGCCGGCTGTTGTTTGATATGAGATAATGATAAACAACAGATATTAGATAATTATTTAAGAAAGATTAGAATTTCATTAGAAATATATTTTATCATATTTCTGAGGAAACAGTGGGATTTTTATACTGCGTATATTATTGAAGGAATGTAAAGAATTCTTTTGCAGGAATATCGGGAGGTCTCAAATGTCGCTTTAGTTTATAAAGGCATTGTGGGTCTCCTTTTTTTACGGTACTTACTCCTTCTGTACAACTCAAGGTTGCCTTGAAGCCGATATCTTTCAGTACAGTGTCTGTATTTTCATTAAAAGCGCCGAATGGATATGTAAAGGTATTGGGAGCAACACCTGTTACATAGGCTATTTTGTCCTGCAGATGACATATATCAGAGGTAAGAAACGATTTATAATGGCTGTCGCTTTCATTTGATACCTGGGAAACTCCATTTCTTTGGTCATATGTATGACAGTCATAGGAATGGTTTTGTATTTCCCAGTATCCTGAAAGATGCATTTCCAGGATATCGTCCCATGTTACGTGAGCATAATTGGGGTTTTTATCATTACTGTTTGAAAACTCGTCAGACATTTTTCCCACTACTGAGATAACTGCCTTCATATTATACTTTTTGAGGAGTGGATAAGCGTAATAATAATTATTGTAATATCCGTCATCGAAGGTGATAACGATAGGCTTTTTGGGAAGTTTGCTTTTCCCTTCTACGAAGGATATTACATCTTTCATGAAAACAGGAGTATATCCTTGTTCTTTCAGATATTTGAGATCTTCCTCAAAAAGCTTGGGAGAAACGATATATTTATTATTATTTTTGTTTTCTTTTAATATAGAGTGATACATAATTATGGGGAGCTGTATTTCGTTAGCGTTTGACGTTTCTGCAGAGGCCTGCATTTCTTCAAGATAGTGGTTTTTTTCGATAAAAGGATATTTTCTTTCATATTTTCCTGTGGTTTCATTTTTTATTACAGTGCAGCGGTGAGATGACAGGAGCTTGGTTATAGAGTAAAGATCTATCCATATTTGAGTGGGGCTGTCTTTTGCTTCTTCATCAAATACAAGCTGCATGCCGAAATGAAGATGTGGAGTGTCGATATTATTGGTGTTTTCTTTGAGGCTGTAACCGGTCTGTCCGGTATATCCTATGACATCACCGGCTGTGACGGTTGCTCCAACATATAGATTATCGGCGTAAGGATCGTCCTTTTGAAGGTGAGCATAATAATAATATCGCTGTTTGTCATAACTTCTTATACCAAGCCTCCAGCCTCCGTACTGATTCCATCCGAGAGCTTCGATTGTACCGCTTTCAACAGCGATAACAGGAGTGCCGACAGAAGCCATCATATCATGTCCTAAATGTCTTCTGCTGTATCCGTAACTTCTGTTTTCTCCGAAATCATCAAAATCGGAATAATAAAATCCATCAGCGATGGGAGAGAAAGCTTTGAGTCCATAAGCCTTTTTCCATGTTTCCTCTCCTGATTCTTTGTCTGGTATCTTTATCTGATATTCTCCAAGAAAGCCATTCAGCACAGCTCCATAAGCTCTGCTGTAGTAGTTGAAGTATTCCATGTCTTTGGTTATGGTTGCTGTTGATTTGCCTTTTTTTACCTCAGAGACGAAGCTGTCCATGTCCTGTTTTTTGTAATTATCAAAATTACCGCCGTATTTGGCACCCAGATAGGCCAGAATATCTACCCAGTCTATGTGTGTTTGTTCATCATATGTATCTATGTCGATATCCATAGCACGCTTGAGGACTTCATAAGGTATATTGAATTCCACCCATTTTATGGGGTTCTGATTGTCTTTTACTTTTTTGCCTGTAAGAGCAGCAGGGTCTGATAAAAGTACAGAAAAACATAATGATAAAGCGGTACATATGGCTAATATGCTTATTACCATGGCTTTGGCTTTTTTCTTTTCCATAAAAACCTCCTTGACTATTTAAAAATATGAACGTATCCTTTGTTTTATGTGTATAGCAGCTGTGTTATAATGAATTAGGAGGGCATATGATGAAGGTTGCGTTTCATACATTAGGATGTAAAGTTAACAGATATGAGACAGAGGCAATTTCTGAAAAATTCAGGGCAGCAGGGTATGAGGTCGTGAATGAAAGAGAGTTTGCCGATGTTTATGTCATAAATACATGTACGGTTACTGCTGTGGCTGATAAGAAGTCAAGACAGTATATACGGAAGATGAAAAAGGTAAATCCCCATAGTATAGTTGCAGTAACAGGCTGCTATGCTCAGATAAAGCCGGAGGAAGTATCAGCAGTGGAAGGTGTGGATATCGTTGCAGGAACCAATGAAAAGAGCCGCCTTACACAGTATGTATCCAGATTCATGCAGGAGAGGATAAAGCAGATACATATAAAAGGGTATGAAGAACTCGACGTGTATGATGATATAGGGATCATCAGCGATTCTGAAAACAGGACGAGAGCTTATATAAAGATCCAGGAGGGATGTAACAGATTTTGTACATATTGTGTTATCCCATATGCCAGAGGCAAGGTGAGAAGCAGAGATTTTGACGAGATCATAAGTGAGGCAGAGCAGCTTATAAAGGCCGGTTATAAGGAACTTGTTTTGACAGGAATAAATACTGCACTTTATGATATGGAAAATAAGAATGAGCGAAAGCCACAGCTTTATGGAGTCGAAAAGATAATTGCAGCTCTTGATAAAATGCAGGGAGACTTTAGGGTACGTTTAAGTTCACTTGAACCTGCTGTAGTTAATGCCGATTATGTCAAAAGACTTTTGAAATATGAAAAATTATGTCACCATCTGCATCTTTCTGCTCAGAGTGGCAGCGACGATATCCTTTGTGCCATGAACAGACCATATGACAGAAAAGGATATATGGATATAGTGAAGGTTCTGAAAGAATTTGATCCGTTATATGGGATATCAACTGATATTATAGTAGGGTTTCCGGGAGAAAAGGAGAAGGATTTTGAAGAAAGCTGCAGTCTCGTGGAGCAGTGCGGATTTTGTAAAACCCATATTTTTAAATATTCCAAGAGGCCGTTTACAAAAGCGGCCGAAATGAAGGGACATATAGCGCCTCAGGTAAAAAACAGGAGAAGCGATAAGTTGCATAAAGCGGGAAGGATGGCGGCGGCAGAATTTTTCAGACGTAATAAAGGCAATATTGAAAAAGTTCTTCTTGAGGAGGTATATGAGGAGAAAATAATGATCACAGGGTATACAGGCAACTATATTAAGACATATATAAAAACAGAACATATGGAGAAGGCGGAGGAGATGCTCAATACCATCGTAGAAGTAAAGCTGACAGAACCTTACAATGATGGCATGATGGGAGAACTGGTTTAAGGAGCAGTAAATATAGCTAAAAAAGAAAGTCTATAAATGGAATAATGTGGTATAATGAACAAAAATAGAAAGGAGATGAAGATATGAACGATTGTATATTTTGCAGGATATCTAAGGGAGAGATACCTTCAAACAAGGTATATGAAGATGATAAGATTTTATGTTTTCATGATTTGGACCCTCAGGCACCGGTTCATGTACTAATCATACCCAAGAAACATATAGCTTCGCTTGATGATGTTGGTGAAGAGGATAAAGAGCTTTTGGGACATATAATGACTAAAGTGAAAGATATTGCGAAGACACTGGGTCTGGAAAACGGGTACAGACTGGTAAACAACTGCGGAGAAGATGGGTTTCAGACAGTCAAACATATACACTTTCATCTTTTGGGAAAGAGAAAGATGACATGGCCTCCGGGCTGATAGGAAGATAAAATAAATATCAATATACATATACATACAGGGATAGACGCAATACAGTTGACTGCTGCCGTGTGGGCGGGGAGGAAGGCTATGATCAAAGTAAAAGATATCATGGAAGAAAACGTTTATACATGCCACGAAAATGTTAATGTAAAAGAGGTCATGGAGTATCTGTATGAAAAGGGGATCGGAGGAGTTCCTCTTGTTGATGGCGATTTGAAAGTAGTCGGTTTTATAAGTGACGGCGATATAATGAAATATGTGTCGAAACATAAACCGATTATTTTTGATTATTGTGATATATCTGTTACTGTTATTGATAATACTTCTTTTGAGGACAAGGTTCAGGACCTCATGGAAATGAAGGCTGCAGAGATTGCTACAAAGGATGTTGTCTGCATGGATTCAGAAGACAGTGTCGATGAAGCGGCGCAGGTGCTTTCAGTGCAGAAGATAAAAAAGGTTCCTGTTGTCAGCAACGGAACGTTAGTCGGCGTTGTCAGCAGATCAATGATAATAAGGCACATAATGCAGAATATGATCACTGTCTATGATGAAATTGCTGATTGAAAGGATGATTCTTAATAAATGAGATTTGCGCATTGGACGGCAGGAGTAATTTTTGCGTTTTCATTGATTGTTATGTTATTATTTATAAGCATAGATATTGTTTTATATTCTGATTTCAGCGTATATGAAGAGGAATACAGGAAATACGATGTGCTGTCGGAGCTTGATATGACAATGGATGATGTCATGTATGTTACAGAGGAGGTAATGACATACCTGAGGGGTGATACGGATGTATTATCAGTTGTAACAGATATAGAGGGAAAAGAGCAGGAATTTTTCAACCAGCAGGATAGATTTCATATGGAGGAAGTAAGAGCTTTGTTTGCTGCAGGAATACGGATAAGGATGGGATCATGTATAGTAATGGCAGTCTGCCTTATTTTTCTCTTTATCACGAAGGCAAATATAATAAGAATTTTTGCGAGGTCTTATCAGGCAGTATTATCTGTAACGGTGTTATTTTCTGCTGTAATAGCGGTTGTATCATTTATAGATTTCAATAAGGTGTTTGAGATTTTTCACCGGATATTTTTTAATAATGATCTGTGGCTGTTTGATCCTGCTGAAGATTATATGATAAGATTATTTCCGGAAGGATTTTTTGCTGATATGGCTGTAAGGATAGTTTTTGTGTTTGCTGTCTCTTTGGCGGTGATTTTCATTTTGAGTATGTTTCTTTTTAAATATAAAAAGAAACATAATAAAGAAGAGATACGAAAGTTTTAGCAGATATCGTATCTCTTTTTGAGTTCAGGATCAAAGCAATTTAAGGTTTTTAAGGGAAAGATCAAGGATAGGAGCAGAGTGGGTAAGAGCTCCGCTTGATATGTAGTCGACACCTATATCTACAAGCTTTTTCAGGTTTTCTGCCGTAACGTTTCCCGAACATTCTGTTTCCGCTTTGCCTTTAACCATTTCAACAGCTGTTTTCATATCTTCCTCAGACATGTTGTCCAGCATAATTATATCCGCTCCTGCTTCAAGGGCTTCCTGCAGCATTTTTAGGTTCTCCACTTCCACTTCTATTTTTCTTATAAAAGGGGCATATTCCTTCGCCATTTTTATTGCATTAGCAACGCCTCCGGCTGCATTTATGTGATTATCTTTAAGCATAACACCATCTGAAAGGTTATATCTGTGGTTATATCCGCCGCCTGTTCTTACAGCGTATTTTTCGAATATTCTCATATTAGGCGTAGTCTTTCGGGTATCGAGAAGTTTTGTTTTGCTGTTCTTGAGGATATCGGACATATTTTTTGTATATGTGGCGATGCCGCTCATTCTCTGTAAAAAATTGAGAGCTGTTCGTTCACCTGACAATATGGCTTTTACATCGCCGATAATGGTAGCTATAAGCTGTCCGTTTTTTATCATATCACCGTCGGAAACTGAAGTTTCCATTCGTATGTCATCATCAAGAAGTTCGAAAACACGTTTGAATACATCAAGGCCTGCAATGATTCCGTTCTCTTTGCATAAAAGCTGAGCAGAACCGTAAGTTTTTTTTCTGACTACAGAATTTGTGGATACATCTTCTGAAGATATATCCTCATGCAGTGCCATTAAAATTAAATGATCTGCATTGTTTTTCATTGTAATATTGTCCATTATGCCGACTCCTTCTTATCTTTTCGGATAGCTTCAAGTATCTGTTTTTTGTTGTTTTCAGTATATTTTTGCGTGTCTTCATATTCTGTCAATGTAAGATTATATATTTCTGACAGTGATTCCAGAGGCATTCCGATATTTTTGCTGAATCTCTGTGATCCTAAGGAGGGGCTGCTGCTTATATGCATGGCTGCACTTTTTGCGAAAACAAGACTTTCCAGAAGTGAGTTGCTTGCAAGCCTGTTGGCTCCATGGACTCCGTTACAGCATGTTTCTCCTGATGCATACAGATGATTCATAGAGGTGCGGCTGTTCAGATCGACATCAACTCCGCCCATAAAGTAATGCTGAGCGGGTACTACAGGTATCAAATCTTTTGTTATATTATAGCCATGTTCCAGACATTTTCTGTATATATTCGGAAACCTGTCTTTTATATTTATATTTTTTATAGGCAGGAAAGATAGCCATACGTGTTCTGTACCATCTTTTTTCATCTGTTGGAAAATCGCATTGGAAACTACGTCACGCGGAAGGAGTTCATTGACAAAACGGTTTCCGTTTTTATCGTATAAATGTGCTCCTTCGCCGCGTACAGATTCCGATATCAGAAATCTTCTGTCGTCAGCTTTTGAAAAAAGAGTGGTAGGATGTATTTGTATATAGCTGATATTTTTCAGTTTGATATTTCGTTTTAGAGATATAGCAAGGGCATCTCCTGTAAGATGAGAAAAGTTTGTGGAGTTGTTATATATGCCTCCGATCCCTCCGCATGCCCACATCACATTCTCTGCAAACACGGGAATTATACTGCCTGACGGATCGGTCATAAGAATTCCGTCACAGTTCTGGTTTTTGCATAATACATCCAGCATGGTTGTATGAGTCATGATGGTTATGTTCTTTTTTTCTTTTACGTGTGATAAAAGCTTACTGGTGATTTCTTCACCTGTAATATCATCGTGATATAATATTCTGTTGGTAGAGTGGGCTCCTTCACGTGTAAAAGCAAGCTTGCCAGAGTTTTTTTCGAATTCTACGCCATATTCAATAAGTTCATTTATTACTGTTTGAGATTCTCTGATCATAAAGTCTACAGATTCTACGCTGTTTTCATAATGTCCGGCTTTCATTGTATCTTCGAAAAAACTATCGTAATCATCATCGCCTTTTAATACGCAGATGCCACCTTGTGCCAGAAAAGAGTCGCTTTCTTCCAGACCGCCTTTTGTGATCATTAAAATATCCATATCTGAAGGGAGATGCAATGCCGTAAAACAACCGGCAACTCCTGTACCTACAATGATCACATCATATTTGTTTTTCATGATGAGTCAATCCTTCTTTCTTATAAATTGTTTAAAGGGACATGATTTTTTATATCCCAAAAAATTTTAAAATTTAAAATAATTGGTAAGATATGATTTTTAGATTATCTTGATAATTCAAGCATTTTTTTCATAGGTGCGTATGAGTTTTTAATAAGAGTCTCGTCCATATTTATTTCCGGAGATTCTTTTTCGAGTGCTTCGATAATATTATCTATGTTGATTTTTTTCATATTGGAACAGACTTGAGGAGTTTTGACAGTAAAGAATGTCTTGTTGGGATTTTTCTTTTTCAGTTCATATAAAACGCCCGATTCAGTAATGATTATGTATTCTTTACTATCGTTTTCTGTGGCATAATTTATTATTCCCGATGTACTTCCGGTGTAATCTGCAAGAGCAACTACCTCAGGCTTCGATTCCGGATGTACCAGAACAGGAGCATTAGGATGTTTTTTCTTTACCGCCATAATGTCATCAGCTGTTATTTCGTGATGTACGTAGCAGAAACCGTCGTTGAATATAAAATTTTTTTCGGGAATTCTGTCTGCGATAAAATGGGCAAGATTTTGATCAGGTATGAAATATATATTTTTGTTAGACAGAGCTTTCACTATTTTCAGAGCATTTGAAGAGGTAACACAAACGTCACTGTTTGCCTTAAGTTCTGCTGTAGAATTAACATAGCAAACTACGGCTACGTCATCATATTTTTCACGCACAGCTTTGATCTTGTCTGTATCGGCCATATGAGCCATAGGGCAGTCGGCAGTTATGTCGGGTATCAGTACCTTTTTATGGGGGTTGAGTATTTTTGCGCTTTCTCCCATGAAAGAGACTCCGCAGAGTAAGATTATGTCTGCGTCAACCTTAGAGGCTGTTTCACTCAGATAATATGAATCTCCGACAAAATCAGCCAGATCTTGAACCTCATCGTTTACGTAATAGTGTGCCATTATTACTGCGTTTTTTTCTTTCTTCAAATCCTGTATCCTATGGATCTTTTCATTCATAACATTAACTCCTTTGTCGGCGTCTGATGATGACAGACGCGTTAATAATCTGCATGTCAAATTGTCTTGAGTATAACATGTTTTAAGAGTTTTAACAAGACAAATGTCTTTAACTGTGTCAAGACAATAGTGGGGCAACTGAAAAGTTTTAATAAAGTTGATTTGTAAGTATATACTTAAAAGCAGGACCGGCAATGTTTTTCAAAGTATAAAGGCCCGATGCAGTTTGGGAACAAAATAATCGGCTTATACAAAAAAATCTTGCATAAATCCGTATAAAATAGTATAATAGCAACGTTATAGGCAAGCCGTTCTTAGGTTTACAAAGATTTCTGTAAAGTCAGGAGGTGAAACGGGAAATGGCACAGGTGATAGTAAGAGAAAACGAAAGCTTGGAAAGCGCTTTAAAGAGATTTAAGAGGTCTTGCGCAAGAGACGGAGTTATGTCCGAACTCAGAAAGAGAGAACATTACGAGAAACCTAGCGTAAAGAGAAAGAAGAAGTCTGAAGCTGCGAGAAAAAAGGCTAAAAAGTATTAGTTTTAGACAAATTGCAGATTAGAGGTGTTTTAATTGACCTTGAAAGAAAGATTGAACGCTGACTTTAAGGAAGCGATGAAAAATAAGCAGACGGTACGAAAAGATACCATAAGCTTTGTGAGAGCTGCTATTAAGCAGTTTGAAGTAGACAATAGGGAAGAAATCGACGATGCAGGGATTGCGTCCATCTTAGCCAAGCAGGTTAAGATGAGAAAAGATGCCCTCGCTGATTTTGAATCGGCCGGAAGAACGGATCTTGTGGAAGCTTATAACGCAGAAATCGAAGTTCTTACAGAGTATATGCCTAAACAGCTTACGCCGGATGAAATACTGGATATTGTAGCGGATACGGCAGCCACATTAGGCGTAGAAAAAGGCAGCGGAAAAGCCTTCATGGGTAAACTTATGGGAGCTACGATGCCTAAGGTAAAAGGGGTTGCTGACGGTAATAACGTGAAAGATGCCGTAGAGCAGTTTCTTGGATAACATACAACATATAGATATTGTTTAAAAATCGGTGATGATATGAATAAATATCATCACCGATTTTTTTCTTTTTATGACATTTTTTCTTGTTTTTTTATGTAAAAAGATGGTACAATTCATTTCAGTAAGAAATTAAGAAAGTAGGAATTTCCTACCAATGAAAATGATAACTGAATTGAGAAGAAAGTCTCAGATAACCATTCCCAAAGGAATTGTAACAAAGCTCAATTTAAAGGAAGGGGATAGTCTGGAAATATATGAAAAGGACGGTGAGATAAGGATCGTTCCTGTTTGTGTATATCCGGTAGGTTATATTGAAGGATTGAAAAGGGAAATCGAACGCTTGAGAAAGGATCACAGATGAAGAAATTATTTTCACTGATAATATCATTCATAATTGCCGTTTCTATCGTAATGCCGCTGACAACGACAGAAAGCAATGCGGCGTTCAGTGCAAGGACAACCGTTCCGTCATATAGTTCTGCAGCGGGAAAGACTTATTATTATACGAATAATAATATATTTTACAGTTCAGGATACGGTCCTAATCAGGTTAAAAGGTCTGACGGAAAGTATGTCACCGGTAACTGTACTTGGTATGCCTATGGCAGAGCCAGTGAGATATTGGGAAAAAATCTCAATACAAACTTCAGGTGGGATGCATCCAGGTGGTGGGACATAAATAAACAGGGAAATTATTATCCATATGGCAGCACGCCTAAAGTGGGCGCTATAGCCTGTTATGATTCTCATGTAGCCATAGTTGAAAAAGTTGTTAATGGTAAACCTTATGTATCGGAATCAAGCTGGACTTTGTCGGCATCTAAGCCTACGACTGCCGATCAGCTGGTCTTTCATTATGGTTCTCCATGGAGCAATTCTCTTAAAGGTTACATCTATATCACAGATACGGATTCTTCATCGTCTTCGGAAGTTAAAAATGTAGATTACAGTGTTAAAATAACGGCCAAAGATCTTAATATGAGGACGGGACCTGGAACTGAATACAGCCGTATAGGCTATGTTAAGAAGGGGACTTATAAAGCCAGTCAGGAGTGCGGAAACTGGGTTAAATTGGCTGACAGTGGCTATTGGGTTTGTATGAGTTATGTAACCAAGGTGAATACTTCTTCTGAAAACGTTGTTGATACAGGAACAGATGCTAATTATCGAGTAAAAATCTCTGCGGTAAATCTCAATATGAGACTTGGTCCGAGTACAAGCTATAAGAGCAAAGGATATATAACCCCGGGAAATTATACGATAATCAAGACATCAGGCGATTGGGGAAAAGTTAAGGAAACGGGTTACTGGGTAGCTCTTAAGTATACTTCAAAGATAAATTCATCTTCTTCTGAAAGTTCCGGAAACGGATCATCTTCTTCCAGCGGTACATATAAAGTGGAGATAAACACGCTGGCGCTCAGAATGAGGACGGGTCCGGGGACTGAGTACAGCATGAAAGGTCTGCTTCTTATAGGGACACAGTGCACTATAAAAGCTAATAAAAACGGCTGGGGACAGTTGGCGGAGAATGGCTACTGGATCAAACTTTCGTATACCGTTCCCGTAGATGGTGAATATAATGTAAAGGTAACGGCGAAAGACCTCAATATGAGAACAGGTCCCGGAATTTTTTATACCAGAAAAGGTTATATAAAACCGGGTACTCATACTATAGTTGAAACAGACGGAGGTTGGGGTAAAGTAAAGAGCAACGGTTACTGGATAAAGTTATCATATACTACAAAGATATAGTATGTTATAATATAGCCTGCTTTAGTAAGCAGGCTATTGATTTTTTTGAACAGCTATTTTATCAGATTTGGGTGATTGAATGTTTTTGCCGGTGAATAAAAAGGATATGGAAGACAGAGGATGGGCGCAGGCTGATTTTGTGCTGATAACGGGTGATGCTTATGTAGATCACCCTTCTTTTGGAACGGCGATTATAAGCAGGATTTTGGAATCACACGGATTTAAGGTGGCTATACTTTCGCAGCCTGACTGGAAGAGTACAGAGGATTTTAAACGATTTGGAAAACCAAGGCTCGGTTTTCTTATAAACAGCGGAAATGTGGATTCCATGGTGAACCATTATTCTGTATTCAAACACAGAAGAAAAAGGGATGTGTATTCTCCGGGAGGCAAAACCGGAAAACGACCTGACCGCGCTGTTATAGTATACAGCAATAGAGCCAGAGAAGCGTATAAAGATATTCCTGTGATAATAGGGGGTCTTGAAGCAAGTCTTAGGAGACTTGGGCATTATGATTATTGGGATGATAAGGTTCGAAGGTCCATACTGATGGATTCGCGAGCAGACATTCTGATATATGGCATGGGTGAAAGAGCTGCTGTGGAGATTGCTGAGGCTTTAGATGCAGGAATACCTGTCGCAGAGATAGGATGGATAAGGGGAACGTGTGTAAGAAGCAAGTCTCCTGACATACAGGAAGGTGATATAGTTCTTCCTGAGTTTTCTGAGATAGCCTTATCTAAAGAGAGCTACTGCAGAAGCTTTGCAAAGCAGTACAGAAGTAATGACTCTGTACTCGGAATTCGTCTTATTGAGAAGTACGATAAAAACAATTATGTAGTCCAGAATCCCCCTCAGGAACCTCTTGAACAAGAGGAGTTGGACATGCTCTATGATTTGCCTTATATGCGTGATTATCACCCTTCTTATGAAAAAGAGGGAGGCGTTCCTGCTATAGAAGAGGTCAAGTTCAGCATAACAGCTAACAGAGGATGTTTTGGAGGGTGTGCTTTCTGTGCGATAACATATCATCAGGGGCGTGAAGTCAGAGCAAGAAGCAAAGAATCTGTTGTGAAGGAGGCTGGGCTGCTGAAACAGCAGAAAGGTTTTAAAGGGTATATACATGATATAGGTGGACCTACAGCTAATTTTAGAAAGCCTTCATGCCGAAAACAGGAAAGACACGGTATGTGTCAGCAAAAGGACTGTCTTTATCCTGAGCCATGTAGCCAGCTGGAGGTAGATCACAGTGAATATATGGATATTCTGAAAACAGTAAGAGAGATGGACGGCATAAAAAAGGTTTTCATTCGTTCGGGCATAAGATATGATTATCTTCTGGCAGATAAAGATCAGAGTTTTCTTAAGGAGTTATGCCGGCATCATGTAAGCGGGATACTGAAGGTAGCTCCGGAGCATATTTCACCAGGTGTCCTCAAGAACATGAGAAAACCTGCCAAAGAAGTGTTTGAACAGTTCAGTGACAAGTATAAAGCTATTAATAAAAGTTTGGGCATGAAACAATATATGGTACCCTATTTTATATCATCTCACCCGGGGAGCAGTCTCAAGGATGCGGTGGAGCTTGCTATATATATGAAAAAGACAGGATTCATACCGGATCAGGTGCAGGACTTTTATCCTACTCCGGGAACATTGGCAACCTGTATGTATTACACAGAAAGAGATCCTTTTACTATGGAAAAAATATATGTAGCTAAAACAGAAGAAGAGAAGAAAATGCAGAGAGCACTGCTACATTTCAATAAAAAGGAAAACTATAGTCTTGTAAAGAAAGCGTTAAAGAAAGCGGGGAGAGAAGATTTGACGGAGGTATTGCTCAGATGACGCTGTTTGAAGATGTTAAGGCTGCTTTTAATGAAGGGCTCAGACAGTTTGAGCTTATCATGGCAGAAAATGAGGAAGAATATCATATTTCTGAAGTTTATAATGGGGGCGGAATCGGAAAAGTGATACATGGAGATAATCTGTCACTGATGATAAATATGATAAGACAGGGGATGAGCGGCAGCTTACAGTTGATATATGTAGATCCGCCGTTTTTTTCTAATGAGAAATATCAGGCATCTGTCAGGATTATATCAGAGCGGATAGGCGCTGCTGATATTTTGAGGATAGGTGCTTATGATGACCGCTGGAGCCGGGGGCTTAGAGAGTACCTTACGATGTTGACTGTTAGGTTTCTTTTGATGAGGGAACTTCTCTCTGACAGAGGGTGTTTGTGGGTTCATCTGGACTGGCATGTAGTACATTATGTTAAGATAATAATGGACGAGATTTTTGGCGCCGATAATTTTATCAATGAGGTGGTGTGGACATATAAATCCGGGGGTGCCAATAAACGAAGTTTTGCAAGAAAACATGACAATCTTCTTTTTTATGCAAAGGGAAAGGAATATCTTTTTAAAACTCAGAAAGAGAAGTCATATAACAGGGAGTATAAGCCGTACAGATTCAAAGGTATAGAAGAATTTTGCGATGATATGGGCTGGTACACCTTGGTCAATATGAAAGATGTGTGGAGTATAGATATGGTAGGAAGAACGTCTGTAGAGAGGAGTGGATATGCTACTCAGAAACCGGAGAAGTTACTGGAACGCATAATAAAATCATGCAGCGATGAAGGAGACTTGTGTGCTGATTTTTTTGCAGGCTCAGGTACATTGGGAGCTGTGTGCCGGAAGCTGGGAAGAAAATGGATAATGTGTGATGAAAGCAGACTTTCGGTATCCTGTCAGATTGAAAGACTGGGACGTCAGGGTGAATGCTTTGATGTTGAAAGATTTGAGCCTGAAATATGTGAGAACAGAGGAGAGATTATTCTGTCATTTAAAGATAACAGGATAGCGCTTGAACAGTATACTGTGAAAATCATGGATGATAAAAAAGGCGAATGTCTTGATGTGAAGGCTATCGAGCTTATAAAAAAATATTTGGAGGGAGACAGCCTCAGTCTGGTGAAATTCTGGAGCGTGGATTTTGATTATGATGGCAGGGTTCACAGAGCTGATAAGATTATGAAGCGCGGTGAAACAAGCTGTGAGACAGATGAATTTTCAGCGGGAGATAAAATAAGCGTTTGCGGATATGATGTGATGGGAAACAGGTTTTTTGCAGTAATTAGGGCTGATTAAAAAAAAGTTGCGTGAAAGAATACTCTGATGTATAATATCAGAGTAATTTTGTGCACAAAGAGATATATAAGAATAAGGAAGACGGCAATGTTTTGGGGTCTGGATTATCCTTCTCACCCGAAAAAGCCAGAAACCTTATCTTTTTTCTTTTTTGTGCATTTTTAATGTGAATTAAAGGAAGGTGGGGAATGTGAAGAAATATATTTTTGTTACAGGTGGTGTAGTTTCAGGATTGGGAAAAGGAATAACAGCGGCATCTCTGGGACGTCTGCTTAAGGATAGAGGAATCCGTGTTTCTGCTCAAAAGCTGGATCCGTATATAAATGTAGATCCCGGAACAATGAGCCCTTATCAGCATGGTGAAGTATACGTTACTGAGGACGGAGCAGAGACTGATCTTGATCTTGGCCATTATGAAAGATTCATAGATGAGAATCTTAATAAATACTCTAATCTGACTACCGGTAAAGTATACTGGAATGTTTTGAATAAGGAAAGAGAGGGGCAGTATCTTGGGAGTACTGTTCAGGTGATACCCCATATAACCAACGAAATAAAAGAATTCATATATAGTGCAGGAAAAAGAAGCGATGCCGAGGTGATGATAACAGAAATTGGCGGAACTGTGGGTGATATAGAAAGCCAGCCATTTTTGGAAGCCATAAGGCAGATATCTTTGGAGCAAGGAAAGGAAAATTGCCTTTTTATTCATGTTACTCTGGTTCCGTATCTTAAAAGTTCCGGCGAACATAAGTCCAAACCTACTCAGCATTCAGTAAAAGAGTTGCAGACAATGGGTATTTCTCCTGATATAATAGTTATGAGGTCAGATGAACCTATAGATAAAAGCATCAGAGAAAAAATATCTTTGTTCTGTAATGTTAAACCTGATTGTGTAATAGAGAATATGACTTTGCCTGTTTTGTACGAAGCTCCTATTATGCTTGAGAAATCAGGGTTTTCACAGATCGTTTTAAGAGAGCTGGGAATTAATGCAGGACCATGTGAAATGACAGAATGGAAGAGTATGATAGAAAGAATAAAAGCCAGAACAGAGTATGTGAAAATAGCTGTCGTAGGCAAATATGTCAAGCTTCATGATGCATATCTTTCTGTGGCGGAAGCTCTTAAACACGGAGGTTATGAAAACGGATGCCATATAAACATAAAATGGGTTGAAGCAGAGGATGTAACAGAAAATTCTGTGAAGGATATTTTCAAAGATATAGATGGGATACTGGTTCCGGGAGGATTTGGAGACAGAGGTATAGAGGGGAAGATAAACGCAGCCAGATATGCGCGTGAGAATTATATACCGTATTTTGGTATATGTCTGGGTATGCAGATTGCCGTAATAGAATTTGCGAGGAATATACTGGGAATAAAAGATGCCGATTCCGGTGAGTTTAATGAAAGCTGTTCTCATAAGGTTATAGATTTTATGCCTGATCAGTCGGCAGATATTCATAAAGGCGGCACCATGCGTCTGGGTGCATATCCATGTGTGGCGGCCGAAGGCAGCATAATTGAGAAAGCTTACGGAACAAAAAATATATCTGAGAGGCACAGACATAGATATGAATTCAACAATGATTACAGAAAAGATTTTGAAGAGGCGGGTATGAAAATATCCGGCACATCACCGGACGGACGGCTCGTAGAGGCGGTGGAGATAACAAAGCATCCTTATTATGTAGGCGTACAGTATCATCCGGAATTCAAAAGCAGACCGAACAAAGCGCATCCTCTGTTCAGAGAATTCATAAAAGCTGCGTACGAGAATAGATAGAATAAATACAGGAGGAAACATAAGAAAATATGTATATCAGAAACAATACTCTTGCGGTTATTTTCAGAGTAATTTTTATAATAGTGTGTGGGGCTGGCATTGTAATGAAATTAATGAGCATTGGTTTTGCCTTCAATACTGTACTGAGTGATTTCGCTCTTGTAGTTAATACTCTGGCACTTGTATATTTTGCATATTTGATAATCGCAAGGCCCGGATATGAACGGGGAGCTCTTCGGGGTGCTGTCACAATATATATGATAGTAATTTTCATAGTGTATTATTTTGTGTATTTCGGGGCTTCTGTATCACAGCCGTACGGTTTGTCTGTTGCGGGATATCTGCTTTATTTCGTATCTCCCGTTATGGCTGTATTTGACTATATTCTGTTTTGCAGAAAGGGAGAATTTACTGCATACAGCCCTGCTATATGGACGTTGATTCCCGTACTGTTTAACTTTTTAGTGTTTGCTGTAAACAAGATCGGATTATATATTCAGCCGGTGCCTTATTTTAATTTGATGGGAATGAATATGGTCGTGACGCTGTTTATGTTTTTGGGGATAAGTTACCTTTTGTTTGTTGTGGATAATATGATGGCGGGAAGACGAAAATAGATGTAATGTTGTTTGATATTTCAAGGAGGCAGTCTCAAATTTTATGTTGAGGCAGCCTCCTGTTTTTATCTCTGATGAATATGTAAGTATTTTTCTTTGGTAGCAAGACCGCCTCTGATGTGACGTTCGGCTTTGTTATTATCCAAGACTTCCTTTACTTCGGCGGCAAGCCCGGGATTTATTTCATGAAGCCTTTCGGTAATATCTTTGTGTACCGTGGATTTCGAAACCCTGAATTTGGCGGCTGTGCTTCTCACCGTTGCGCCGGTCTCAATGATATAATGGGCAAGCTCCAGCACCCGCTCCTCGATATAATCTTTCATAGTATTGACAGTTCACCACCCTATAATTTATTAACTTTAGCAGTCAAAACAATATATGTTTCAATTTTAAAAATATACTTGCTTTAGATTTTTTGTTAAAGAATAGGTATTTGCGTGGCAAGCTGCACACATCAAGCTGATGTTTTTAGTTATATACATATAAGAACAGATTTTTAGTGTAAATTTTATTTGTATGGCAAAACTAATCAATAACTGATAAAATGAAAGGAACGGGTGTTAATATGGTATTTAACGAAGAAGTCGGAATAGATCTGGGAACGGCAAATGTTTTGATATATGTAGACGGTAAAGGCATCGTGTTGGAAGAGCCGTCTGTAGTGGCTGTTAATAAAGATACTAAAGAGATTCTTGCAGTGGGAAGCGAGGCCAAGCGGATGATAGGAAGAACTCCGGGCAATATTGCTGCTGTAAGACCTCTCAGAGAAGGTGTTATTTCCGATTATGATATTACTGAGAAGATGCTGCAGTATTTTATAAAAAAAACGTGTGGAGGAAATAGATTTTTTAAACCCAGACTTGTGGTATGTGTGCCAAGCGGAGTGACTGAAGTAGAAAAGAGGGCAGTGAAAGAAGCTGCGCTTCAAGCAGGCGGACGGGCGGTATACCTTATAGAGGAGCCTGTAGCCGCTGCCATAGGGGCTGGCATAGATATTACTGCGCCGGAAGGAATTATGATAATAGATATAGGAGGAGGAACTACTGATATAGCAGTTATTTCCATGGGAGGTATAGTTACAAGTTCATCTGTAAAAATAGCAGGAGATAAATTTGATGATTATATAATCAAATATATGCGCAAGAAATATAATCTTTTTATCGGAGAGCGTATGGCAGAAAAACTTAAGCGTGAGATAGGAATGGCTTTTTCGCAGGAAGAATCTTTAACAACATTGTGTAAGGGCCGTGATCTTGTTACCGGGCTTCCGAGAACTGTGGAGGTAAGATCAGAAGAGATACTTGAAGCATTAGAGGAACCTTTGGATGTCATATGTGAGGCTACTCACGGAGTCTTGGAAAAAACTCCTCCTGAGCTGGCTGCCGATGTAGGAGAAAGAGGTATTGTAATAACAGGCGGAGGAGCTCACTTAAGGGGCCTTGACAGGCGTATAGAAGAACGTACAGGCATAAAAACGGTTGTAGCGGATGATGCAGATTTCTGTGTTGTCAGAGGTACCGGTGAATCACTTAAATTTATAGATGTGATAAGCAGAAACAGTTTAAATAGGAGAGAAACTTATATATGAGATTGGAACTTATAGCGACAGCAACATTTGGATTAGAAGCGGTAGTAAGAAGAGAAGTAGAAGCTTTGGGGTATAAGGTAATAAAGACGGAGGATGGCAAAGTAACATATCTTGGGGATGAGAGGGCCATAGTGCGGTCTAATCTGTGGCTTCGGAGCGCTGACAGAGTACTGCTTAAAATTGCTGAATTTGAAGCAGATGAATTTGAATCGCTTTTTCAGCAGATTAAGGCGCTTGCATGGGAGCAGTTTATACCGGCGGACGGAAAATTTACAGTGACAGGTTCGTCAGTCAAGTCAAAACTCCATAGCGTACCCGCATGTCAGAAAATCGTGAAAAAAGCAATCGTAGAAAAACTGAAAGAATTTTATGATGTAGATGTATTTGAGGAAAGCGGAGCTCAATATACTGTGAAAGCAACTTTATTAAAAGACCGGGTAACGGTAACCATTGATACCAGCGGAATCGGACTTCATAAAAGAGGCTACAGGCAGTCTGATGTAGCTGCCCCTATAAAGGAGACGCTGGCGGCAGCTCTTATACAGCTTTCCTTTTGGAATGACGGCAGGATTCTTATAGATCCATGCTGCGGATCGGGAACTATACCTATCGAAGCAGCTATGATAGGCAAGAATATTGCTCCGGGGCTCAACAGATCTTTTGCATGTGAAGATTGGGAAATAATAGATAAAACTATATTGAAAGAAGAAAAAAAACGAGCTTTTAGTGCTATCAAGACAGATATAAAACTTCAAATATATGGCTTTGATATAGATAAAAAGGCTGTTTTGGCAGCCAGACAGAATGCTGAAGAGGCAGGTGTAGATGACTGCATAGTATTTGGAAAAAACGATGTGGCAAATCTGAGATCTGCAGGGAAAAACGGTATAATCGTAACAAATCCTCCTTATGGAGAAAGAATAGGCGAACAGAAGCAGATAGAAAGTGTTTATCAGGCGTTTAACAAATTTTTTAAAATTAATCCTGATTGGTCTCTTTTTATGATAACTACAGATAAGGCTGCTGAGGAAAAAGTTATGGGGAGAAAAGCTGACAGACGCAGAAAGCTGTATAATGGAAGGCTTGAAACATGCTATTATCAGTTTCATGGAAAAAAGGCATGAGTTTCTGATGTGGTGTGATTGATATCCAAAGTATAATAAATTTTACTTAGATGGTTAATAATATGATATTATAGTGGCATATCAGACGAAAAATTTTGATTGAGAATAAAGGAGAATGAAAAATGGCTGTTAATTTGAAAGGAAGAAGTTTTTTAACACTTATGGATTTTACACCTGAGGAAATCAGGTATCTGTTGGACTTGTCAAGAGATCTTAAAGCAAAGAAAAGAGCTGGGATAAAAAATGAAGTTTTAAAAGGCAAGAATATTGTTCTTCTTTTTGAGAAGACATCCACCAGAACAAGATGTTCATTTGAAGTGGCTTGTCATGATGAAGGTGCATGTGTTACGTTTCTGGATTCAAAAAGTTCTCAGATGGGTAAAAAAGAAAGTCTTGAAGACTCGGCAAAGGTTCTGGGAAGGTTTTTTGACGGAATAGAATACAGAGGATATGAGCAGAGTGTTGTTGAGGATCTTGCTAAATATTCGGGCGTTCCTGTATGGAATGGTCTCACAGATGTTGATCACCCTACTCAGATACTGGCGGACATGCTTACTATAGAGGAGCATATAGATAAGCCTCTCAATAAGGTAAAAGTGGTATTCTGCGGGGATGTGAGAAATAATATGAGTTATGCATGGATGTACGGATGCGCTAAAATGGGTATGCATTTTGTAGCTTACGGTCCTGATGAACTTGCAAAGCAGATGGATGAAAAGATAATCTCCGAAGTTAAAAAAGTTGCTGAAAAGACAGGTGCAGTGATTGAGATATCTTCTTCAGAGAACTGCCTGAAAGATGCAGATGTTATCTATACCGATATATGGGCTTCTATGGGTGAAGAAGAGGAGATACCTGAGAGAGTAAAGCTGCTCACTCCATATAAGGTGACTATGGAAATGCTTGATAAAACGGAAAATCCCGATGTTATTTTCCTCCATTGCCTTCCGTCTTTTCATGATTTTGAAACTGATATGGCCAGAGAACAAAAAGAAAAGGGCTACGATATAAGAGAAGTAACAGATGAAGTATTCAGAAGCAGACATTCCAAAGTATTTGATGAAGCAGAAAACAGAATGCATACAATAAAAGCGGTTATTGTTGCAACAATAGGATAAAGCCTTTTTCCGGACTTAAGTTAGGTAAAAAACTCAAGGAGGCGGAGCTTATCTGCTTTCGGAGATAATAAACAGACGAAAGGAAAATTTTAATGAAACCCGGAATAAACAATTATTCAGAAATAGGCAAATTAAATAAGGTACTTCTTCACAGGATAGGGAATGAAATAGAAGGTTTGGTCCCTGATAATTTTGAGCGCCTGTTGTTTGATGATATCCCTTATCTCAAAGTTGCTCAGCAGGAACATGATAAATTTGCTGATCTTCTGAGAGCGAATGATGTTGAAGTGATCTATTATGTGGATGAAACTGTGAAAGCGCTGAAAGACAGGAAGGTCAGACAGGAATTTATTAGAAAATTCGTAAGTGAAAGTGATATACACTCGGAAGCGGTAAAAGAAGCTCTTGAAGAATATCTTATGGGAATGACTGTAAAAGAGATGGTGGAAAAGGTAATATCGGGAGTAAAGAAAAGTGAGCTTGACGTAAAATCCAATTCTCTTGCTGACTATATTTCGTCGGGATATCCGTATTATACAGATCCTATGCCGAATCTTTACTTTACAAGGGATCAGGGGGCCTGTGTGGGAAACGGAGTCAGTATTCATCATATGAGTACCATGGCAAGAAGACGGGAAGCTTTATTGCTTCAGTATATGTTTAAGTACAGCAAGTCTTTTGCTCCGGATGGAACTAATCTCTGGTATGATTACGATCAGGCTTATTCCATCGAAGGTGGAGATGTACTGGTGCTGTCTGACGAGATAGTGGCAATAGGCTTGTCTCAGAGAACAACAGTTGCGGGAATAGAGCAGTTTGCCAAGAATATATTGGATGAATCTACTTTCCAGAAGATACTTGTATTTGATATTCCGAAGTGCAGAGCGTTCATGCATCTTGACACTGTATTCACTATGGTGGATTTTGACAAGTTTACTATTCATCCGGAGATAGAAGGACCGCTTCAGCTTTTTGAGATAACCCTCGGAAAGGACGGCAACGCTCGTTTCAACAGCATACAGGACGAACTTGAAAATATTCTCAAAATAGAGTTGGGGCTTCCGGCTGTTGATCTCATAAGATGCGGCGGAAACGACGCTCAGGCGGCTCAGAGAGAACAATGGAACGATGGATCCAATACCTTAGCCATTGCTCCGGGAACTGTTGTAACATATGAGAGAAATTATGTTACAAACGATCTTCTTGATAAAAAAGGCGTTAAGGTTCTTACTATTCCAAGCTCTGAGCTGTCAAGAGGAAGAGGCGGTCCAAGATGTATGAGTTGTCCTGTAAACAGAGATGATTTATAGGAGAAAATGATATGAGTACAGAGAAAATCGTGGTGGCTTTAGGCGGTAATGCTTTGCAGTCGGGGAATGGCCCGGCTACGGCGCAATCTCAGCTTGAAGTCGTAAGAAAAACTTGTGAGCATATTGCTGCCATAAGCGCTATGGGGTACGAAATAGCGGTGGTTCACGGTAATGGGCCTCAGGTAGGCCGTATAGTGATGGCATCAGAAGCTGCTGACCAGGTAACGCCTGCGATGCCATTTGATGTCTGCGGAGCTATGTCTCAGGGATATATAGGCTATCACATACAACAGTGTCTCAAATATGCCCTTAATAAAAGCAACAGAAACATTCCTGTTGTGACAGTGGCTACGCAGATGATAGTGGATGCCAAGGATCCTGCTTTCAGTAATCCTACAAAGCCTATAGGTCCGTTTTATACACAGGAAGAGGCCAAGGTGCTTGAGCAGGAAAGAGGTTATATTATGAAAGAGGATTCAGGGAGAGGCTACAGAAGAGTTGTGGCCTCACCGCTTCCTCAGAGGATCGTTGAGATAGAGGCTGTGAAGCAGTTATGGGATCATTCTATAGTTATAACATGCGGAGGCGGGGGGATTCCTGTGATAGAAAATCCGGATGGAACACTTGAAGGTGTAGCAGCAGTCATAGATAAGGATTTTGCGGCAGAGCTTTTAGCGGAAAAAGTTGATGCTGATATATTGATGATACTCACAGAAGTAGAGAAAGTATCTATTAATTTCAAAAAGCCAAATCAACAGGACTTGTCCCGGATGACTCTTGCTGAGGCTGCGCGATATGTGCAGGAAGGCCAGTTTCCGGCAGGAAGTATGCTTCCTAAAGTGGAGGCAGCCATGAAATTTGTTAGAACTTATCCTAACAAAAGGGCTATAATTACATCTCTTGACAAAGCTGTAGAAGCTCTGGACGGTAAAACAGGAACATCCATAACTTTCAATTGAGAGTTATGTAGATTTTCAACTTTTTGTTAAAAAATTATTTACTTGCTTTAAAGAATATTAAGTGATATTATCATAAGGTCAACTTTTCATAGAATAGACAAAACATATATTAATAAGAATCGAGAAGGTAATACATGGAGATAGAATTAAAGTACAGTATACCGACACCGAAGGTGGCGGATGATATTTGGAAAGATAAATTATTCTTCAACTTTGAGGAAATGAATTCCAGAGAAGAGATATGTTTTATCGCTAAGTATTTTGACACATCTGATTGTGATTTGGCGAAACATGACTTGGTATACAGAGTCAGAAAAGAAGGCAGCAAATGGATAGCATCATTGAAGTGGAAGGGATATAATGAAGGCGCTCTTCATAAAAGAGAGGAGATCAATGTTCCTGTAGATGATGATATTCCTGATCCTAAAGTTTTCAAAGAAAGCGAAATGGGAACGGTGCTTATGAAGCTTATAGGAGACAAGCCTTTGGAAAGTTTGCTTGAGACGAGATTTAAAAGAAGACGTTTCAGAATAGATACTCAAAAAGGCATATTTGAATTATCCATAGATCAGGGCGAGATCGTAACGCCTTATGGCAAAGAACCTATTTCTGAAGTCGAGATAGAGCTTTTTTCCGGGGAAACAAAGGAGCTTGAAGCTCTCGGAAAATCGCTCTGTGAAAAGTACAACCTTGAGAAGGAAGAGAGAAGTAAATATTCAAGAGGAATAGCGATAATAAAAGCAAATGTATAATAATATAAAAGGACATATTTTAATATGTCCTTTTTCTATTTAAGTATACATTATGCAAAATAGTAAATTATCGTTTTTTTGTTATGAGAAGTATTTCAGGAGGATTGTTTTTCTGATTTATCATGTTAATATATGCCGCATGGTATTTTTTGCTGTCAAGAGAAGCTGATATATTAAGAAGAGTTTCTTTTTCGTCCTTTCCTTCATCATGACCGCTGTACATTGTTATACATATAAGGCCGTTTGTATCCAGTAGATTTAAGGCTTTTTTTACAGCAATTACAGTTGAGCTATTTGATGTTGCAATGTTCTTGTTTCCGCCGGGAAGATATCCTAAGTTAAATGTGAAAGCTTTTACAGGTTGATTTATATAGAAATCTATATTTTCATGTGAATCACAGATAAGCTGAATGGAACCGTCATCCAGGCGACTTTGATATCCGTTTGCCATAAGCAGCTGACGGGTGTTTAATATTGCCTGATCCATGATATCGAAGGCATAAAGTTTTGCGGGGCATTTTTTTGCCAGATTAAGAGTATCATATCCGTTTCCGCACGTGGCATCCACTAAAATATCTCCTTCTTCTATATAACCTGATGTGATATACATGGCTAGCTGTGTAGTGGTTTGTATTATATTCGACATTTATGTTTCACATCCTTATGATTGCGATAGTAAATTGTCTCCTATATATGCTTATTAAAGCATATATAGGAGAATTTATGAGTTTTATGTATTGTATAATTTATTGTAATTGATGTTTAAGATGATTTCAACAGTATTGTATGCTTCATATTTTATCAGCAGGCTGACTGTTATTGGGGATATTAGCTGCTGAAAGATTTTTCTTGAGATGTACCTGTGGTTCTGCCGGGATAGCAAATTTAGGGATAAAGCGGTCCCATCCTGTCAATGTGAGGATGAGAAGGGAGCCTATTGAAATCCATGCAAAGAAGTTCAGGCTCAATAGATCCATTGCAGTAAACGAAGCCAGAGGATAAACTGCTGCGCAAAGACCGACGTAATAAATATTACACACATGCCAAGGTATAAGTTCGCCTGCCAGAACTCCTATGGCATCGCCATACATGGCGTTTCTGCATCGGAGCTCATACAGGTCTTTTTCATTTCCTTCTACATTATCGTCTACCACTTCTTTTATAACAGGTCCCATCGTAGCCATCTGCGCTTGATCGTCAGACAAAAGCATATTACCTATGATACATAAAACTGCGTTCCAGAACATCAAGTGGCGGACTTTTTTGGAGGCTTTGAGGCAGAATAATGCCAATGGCCTGAAAGCATCCATTTCTCTCATGACTCCTCCGAAGGCTATGACCCACATTACCATGATAACTATCCAGCTGCCTGCATCAGCAAAGGAATCATATATCTGCTGCATGAAATCGCCGAAGGATGTTATAGTTCCTATAAAGGCACCCATTACCGTGGCGCTTACAATACCGGCAGCTAAGCAAGTAAGAGTCGGAAGCCGCAGCACTGCAAGGAGAATTATTATGGCGATAGGTATCATCATCCACAGAGGTATATTTCCGTCCTGAACCTGATTGAGCAGATCCACTGCAGCAGGTCTTTCTTCTTCCAGGGCTGTCCAAGCATTCTGAGGTATGTTTGATATAGCTTGGGATGCGTTTGCAGTTTCAGAAGGAAGCTTCATCACCAAACCAGTAACATAAAAGCATATCGAAGATATAGCTACACAGCCTAAAGACCAAGCAAGCTGCTTTCGGAATCTGTCAACGACTTGGACTTCTTGTATAGCACATGTCATAATAGTAGTGTCTGAAATAAGAGCTACATTGTCGCCAAAAGCTGCACCTCCTGCACATGCGCACATAGTAAGTACAGGATCTCCGCCTACAATGTGGCTCATCCACATGAAAATCGGTATAGTGGCTGCATATGTTCCCCATGATGTACCGGTTCCTACAGATAATATACATGTTACTATAAATGCTATCACAGCAACATTACTTCCACTGATTCCTATTTTTAAAGCAGCCATTATAACACTTGCCCCTACGCCTGTGGTCATGAAGAAAGCTGCTACTCCATAGGCCAGCATAAAGATAAAAAATACCATAATCGCATTTTTGACATTGACCATCGCACTGTCCATGACATCCATGACTTTGCGTTTAGTAGTTATCTTGCATACTATGACAGCGTATAGGAATGCCATCGGAGCAGCCATCAGCATGTCAAATCCTGACATGACCAGCCCACAGAGGACGAAGATAGGCGACAGTTTAAACAACATAATTAGTGCTTTCATTTTTCCTCTCCTTATAAAATCATTAGATTGTTCGGATGTTTACATATCGATTACCTGTAAGATACATGAGAGACGGATAACTGAGGTCGAATTCAAGGATATCGCCTACTGCTATATTTTCGGAGCAGTCTTCAATATCTACAATACAGTGATCGCTGCTGCTTCCGATCACACGTACGCCGCAAGTCCTTGGGAATATTTTATCGTCAAGGGCAAAATCAAGTTTTCCCATCGCAACGAGAGCTCTCTTCCGTACGCCCAGATCTTCGTATTGAGGTTTTCTGCCAAAACAGTCGATAAAAATTTCCCCTACTGGATGTGTTGGCTTTTCTTTTACCTCTATGACTTCTGCTTTCAGAGTAAAGACGTCTTGGTACATAGAATTCATATCAAGTCCCCATATTTCCTTGAGATCGTAAGATAGAAGTATCCCTTCTCCGATCCTCAAATGATTGATACGGCAGGGCATTGTACCGTTTAATACGAGAGGATAGGAACTTGTGGCTCCTCCTGAAATGATCTCCAGTTTTCTTCCGATTTTGGATTCTACTATTTGAGCGATATCTGAAAGTTCTTCCATTTTTTTTGTATTGGGTTTAATAGATCCGTAACATCCCAGATTTGTACCGACTCCTTTAAGGTCAATGTTTTCCAGCTCGTTTTCGATATAGATTGCGGCTTTCGTCAATTCGTGTTTATTCCAAAAACCTTCTCTTAGATCTCCGAGATCTGCCATCAGGATTACCCCATGTCGTTTTTTGAATTTACTACAGGCTTTATTTATGGCTTTTATCACAGATATTTCGCTTTCAAGACTGAGATCTGCGTACATGGCCACCTCTTCTGCTTCTGATATCATAGGTATCCTCACAAGAAGGAATTCTGTATCAGTCATGCCTGAATTCTTCAGATCTATTATCTGATCAATTCTGGATGTGCCCAGCTGTATGCAGCCGGCATCAAGCATAGTTCGGCCTACTTCGGCAATACCGTTGCAGCCTTTGATTATTCCTGCGATTTTGATTGAAGATTTTTTGCAATTGTCTACTGTTATTTTTGCATTATGGTATAGCTTTTTTAGATTTACTGTCACCATAGGATATTGAGTTTTGTTGATACAATTTGTCTGTATAGTCATTTTTATTCTCCAAAGGAATTGTATTCTCCTGCTGCAATTGAGTTTACGGTACTTAACACTCTGTCTATGTCCGCTTCAGTGCAGTAAGGTGCAAGTCCGAGTCTGATGACTCCTCCGCTTTCAGAAAGTCCCATAGCTTCGATAGCTTCTACTGCGTAAAAATCACCGTTCCATGAGTTTATGGCTTTTGATCCGAATATTCTTGTAACAAAATCAGGATTGTATTTATCCATTGTGAATACCACTGTCGGAGTTCTCGGTTCGCCTTCTGCAGGTCCGTAAACATTTACCCCTTCGATTCGGCGGAGGCCTTTTCTAAGTTTTTCAGCAAGAGGAGCTTCATAGGTGTCTATAGCAAGCATACCTGCAACTATATTCTTGCGCCGGCCGTCAAGGCCTCGTAATTCATCGATGAATTCATCGGCATATTTTTCACCCAGAGAAGCGATGAAATTGACGGCCTCCCGGATACCGCAAAGCTGTTCATATTGAGGCGTTCCCATATGGAATTTTCTTGCTCCTTCTTTGATGTCATCTGCTTTTGCATTGTTAAAATCAAGTCTTGCGATGATTTCTTTTTTTAGATAGATGACTCCCATGTGAGGGCCAAACCATTTATACGGTGAGCAGAGAAGGGCATCTGTATCTATGTCTTTTACATCTATCGGAAGATGAGCTGCATAATGTACTGCATCTACGACAGTTATTGCGCCATAACGGTGAGCAGCATCGATAAATTTTTTTACATCTGTGATGGTTCCAAGAGCATTTGAAGCCCAATTTATGGCAACAACTTTAGTTTTTTCTGAAAGTTTGGATTCAAAGTCTTGGAAATCCAGTTGTTGTGTATCAGTATCGAGGCGGACTGTTTTCACGATACAGCCTAACCTTTCTAAAGATTTCCACGGAGCACTGTTGCATCTGTGGTCTATCTCAGTGATTATAAGTTCATCGCCTGGTTTAAACTCTTTTGAAAGGTTAATGGCCAGATTGTAGCAGTTTTGCGTTGAAGAACAGTTAAATCCGATTTCTTCTGGTTCACATCCCAGAAAATCGGCTGCAGCTTCTCTTGCGGATGCTTCAATATTTCTTGCTTGAAGCCCTGCTTTAAAGTTACCGTCTTCATTAGCATTATCGTTTATTAAATATCCTGTGATTGCATTTAATACCTGATGGGGAACTTGGGTACCTCCGGGGCCGTCCAGATATGCGATAGGGATTCCGTCAATTTCGAGGCTGCATGCCGGAAATTGCCTGCGTACTTCTTCTACATCAAATTTAAAACTCATTTTCAGTTACCTCCTGGAATTCAGTTATAAAGTATAGTTTTTATTATATATAGTTTTCAGAATATTTCTATTGTTTAAACTCTATAATTTGCAATCTTACATTTGGACTTTGTACAAATATAAAAAGCAAATAGTTTTTAAAAATATCGAGAGAATGGTATAATAAATAATATAGGAGGATATTCTTATGTTAACTGTTTCGGATTTGATGCTGTCGCCGCTTTTTTCCACTGTAAGGCTTGCTGCGGGTAAAAGTGGGCTGAGTAATAATGTACTTTATATAGGTTTTCTGGATTGGGAAGATTCTGAGCAGATACCTCAATATTTCAATGCGGGAGAAATAGTCATTACGACTTTGCTCAAGGCAAAGGATGACAGGCAGAAAGCGGAGAATTATTTAAAGGCGCTTATAATAAATAATAGTTCAGCTATTTTAATAAAAGATATTTATTATAAAGAAATTTCAAAAGAAATAGAGGAGTTTGCTGAGGAAAAGCATGTTCCGATATTCTTTTTTAGTGATGTTTATATAGATGATATGATCCATGAAGTGAAGAAACAGCTTGAGATCGACAGTGAATCGGCAAATTATGAATCTGTGCTGGATGATATTTTTAATCGGCCTAAAATGTCTGCTGACGAACTGAGACCGCTTATAGGCCAGATAAATCCCTACTTTTACAGAAAGGCTTTTATTTCTGTGTATGTATCAGATGACGATAAGAAATGTTCCGGCAGGATAAATTCGCTGTATGAATATATACATAATAATCGTAATTTGCTTGAGAATATAAAGAGAGAGGGTCTTCATACAGTATATTCACGTCTTATATATAAAAGAGGAATATTGATTATAATATCCTTTGATTCCGATGAGAATGTGAAAATAGAAGAATATGAAAGAGCTTTGCTGAAACGTTTTCTCGCTGATAATAATTTTAAACATACAAGGATAGGAGTGGGATGCGGATACTCCGAACGGGAATTTTCTTTTGCAGTAAGAAATTCTATTTTTGCTAATGTGAATTGTATAATAAATGACAAACCATTTCTATGTTTTGATGAGTCCGACAGTGATTACAGTATGTTTGCGGCCGCAAATGAAGGTTCTGTGCAAAGATGGTGCAAAAAAACAGAGACAGCGTTGTTGTCTCCGGCGGCAAAACATATTCCTCTTTTGGAAACGGTTTTGACATTGGCCAGATGTGGAGGAAATGTGGAACAGGCGTCAAATATCCTCTGCCAGCATAAAAATACGATACGTTACAGAATAGAACGGATAGGAGAAATTTTTGATGCCGAAAATAATATGGTTCTTTACGGCAGACTTTACTTTTTTACCAGGATATATCTTTCTTTTCCTTATCTCAAAATGTTTTTTAATATGTAGAAAATATCAATATAGCCTGTCGAGTTTTTTCTTTTTAATGATATTGAAGCCTCCGGGTATTCATAATATAAAATAATGTAAGGGTGGATATAAAAGTATTTAAGGTCTGGGAGGCGAGAGTATGGGAAAGAAAATAGAGAAAGATATAATTAGAAAAGAGTTTGGTAAATATGGAACTATCTGTATATGTGCTTTTATTTTTGCTTTGAGTATCAATCTGTTTATAGTGCCTCTTGGTCTTTACAGCTCAGGGGTATTGGGCATAGCCCAAATATTGAGAAGTCTCATAGATGATGCGGCGGGTAGCTGTATTCCTCACAGTGTTGACATAGCCGGTATAATAAACTTTATTATCAATATACCATTGTTTTTTATAGCCTTTAGAACAATATCAAAGAATTTCTTTTTTAAGACATTGCTGTCGGTTATTTGTCAGATGGCTTTTATGACGGTAATACATATACCTTCGGAACCTATACTTGAAGATGTACTTGCCAACTGCCTGATAGGAGGCCTCTTGGGAGGAGCTGCAATGGGATTTACCCTTCGTGCATCAGGCTGCGGAGGAGGTCTTGATATTCTTGGTGTTTATTTTACCAAGAAATATGAAAATTTTTCTGTGGGAAAGCTGGGGATTATGGTAAATGCCGGATTATATCTGATTTGCGCAGTACTGTTTGATGTACCCACGGCTATATATTCTGTAATATACACAGCCTGCTTTACTTTGGCAGTCGATAAGACACATGTTCAGAATATAAATGTAACTTGTCTCATATTTTCAAAGGAAAAGAATGATGAGATACAGCAAGAAATAATGTCAAAAATGCACAGAGGAATAACGATCTGGCGAGGATCTGGGGCATATACAGGAGAGGAGACTTATATTATGGCAGTTGTTATAAGCAAATATGAAAAAAATCAGATAAAGAACGTCGTCAGAAAAAGTGACAGGAATGCTTTTCTTATATTTTTTGAGGGAACGCATGTCAGCGGTAATTTTGAAAAACGACTGTGATATAATTGTCTGAAATGAAGGAGAACCGTGATATAATACTGAAAAGATAAAGTTTGAATTGCAATTGTCTTTACTTTTCAAGCGAGCAGATGTATAATAATATGAACTATGTGTTTATAATCGAGGAGGATATATATTCATGAAAGCAACATTAATTTCAAAAGAGAACAATGAGGCAAAATTCACTATGGACTTTACGGCAGAGGAATTTGAAAATGCCATAATAAAAGTCTATAAAGCTCAGAAAGATAAATTCAATATCGATGGCTTCAGAAAAGGCAAAGCCCCAAGAAGCATTATAGAAAAGAAATATGGGGAGGGTGTGTTCTTTGAAGATGCCATCAATGATCTTTTCTCGATGAACTATCCTGCTGCATTAGAGGAATTGTCTTTGGATGTTATAGACAGTCCGAGAGCAGAATTCAGCCAGATCAAAAAAGGTGAAGGCTTTACAGTAACTATTACTGTTGCATGCTATCCTGAAATAGAAGTAAAGGATTACAAAGGTGTGGAGATAGAAACTATAAGTTCTGAAGTTACAGATGAGGATATAGATAACGAGCTTAAAGCCAGAGCTAAGAGGAACGCAAGGATGGTGACTGTCGACAGACCTGCAAAGGAAGGCGATACTGTTCTCATCGATTATGAAGGCTGGGTTGGAGATAATCAGTTTGAAGGCGGCACTGCAGAAAGACAGCCTCTTAAATTAGGTTCGGGTACGTTCATTCCGGGGTTTGAAGAGCAGCTGGTTGGTGTAAGCACAGGCGAGGACAAAGATGTGAAAGTTACTTTCCCTGAAGAATACCATGCAGAGGATCTGGCCGGCAAAGAAGCTGTATTCAAGTGTAAAGTACATGAAGTAAAAGAAGAAGAGATTCCTGAAATCAATGATGAATTTGTAAAGGATATAAGTGAATTTGATACATTGGATGAATTTAAGGCTGACATAAAGGAAGAACTTGCTAAGACTAAGGCGGCAAGGGCTGAGAATGCTATGAAAAACAGTGTCTTGGCCAAGGTGTTTGAAGCTAATGATATAGATGTTCCGGATGTTATGGTGGAAAGTGAGATCGACAATATGATGTCAGAGTTTGACCAGCAGCTGAGAAGTCAGGGATTAGATCTTAACACTTATATGCAGTATCTTGGCAAAGAGCCTAAAGATTTTAGAGATGAGCTGAAGGAAGAGGCACATAAGAAAGTTAAAACAAGAATGATCGTAACAGCAGTGGCTGATCAGGAAAAATTTGAGGTTACAGACGAAGAAATCGATCAGGAACTTGAGAATATCGCTAAACAGTATGGATTCGAAGCAGATAAGATGAAAGAAACATTGGGTGTGCAGAATCTTGGCATGATAGCAGGCGATATTAAGGTAAGAAAGGCTGTCGATCTTATGTATGACAGTGCTGTAAAAAAATAAACAGAATATAAGGAGGTCCGGATTATGGCATTAGTACCATATGTTATTGAACAAACCAGCAGAGGAGAAAGGTCTTATGATATTTATTCGAGGCTTTTGAAAGATAGGATAATATTTTTAGGCGAAGCCATAGACGAGCATGTAGCCAGTCTGGTGGTTGCTCAGCTGTTGTTTTTGGAAGCGGAAGATCCGGATAAGGATATAAATATATATATAAACAGCCCCGGCGGTTCTGTAACCGCCGGAATGGCTATATATGATACCATGCAGTATGTTAAGCCGCAGGTATCAACTATATGTGTGGGTATGGCCGCAAGTATGGGGGCTTTCCTGCTTTCAGCAGGAGAAAAAGGAAAACGTTTTGCATTGCCTAATGCAGAAATAATGATACATCAGCCTCTCGGAGGAGTGCAGGGGCAGGCTGAAGATATCAAAATCCATGCCGAGTGGATATTGAAGACAAGAGAAAAACTGAACAGTATATTAAGTGAAAATACCGGACAGCCCTTAAACATTATTGCCAGAGATACAGACAGAGATAATTTCATGTCGGCAGAAGAAGCGATGAGGTATGGCCTTATCGATAGGGTGATAAAGGACAGATAGACGGGGGTGTACATTTATGAGTAAATATGATGAAAACAATGAATTGAGGTGTTCTTTCTGCGGAAAACCTCAAAGTCAGGTAAAGAGATTAATAAGCGGATCAGGGGTATATATCTGTAATGAGTGTATAGATTTGTGCCAGGATATATTGGCTGCGGAAGAGAGCAGAGTTTCCGGAGAAGAAAGCGCTATTACAGGTAGCCCTGAGAAACTGCCAAAACCTAAGGAAATATATGATATTCTTTCAGAATATGTTATAGGTCAGGAAGATGCGAAAAAGGCTCTTTCGGTAGCGGTGTACAATCACTACAAGAGAATAAACTGTGTGCCGGATGGAGATGATGATGTTGAAATACAGAAAAGCAATATTATAATGGTAGGGCCTACGGGATCCGGCAAAACCTTGCTTGCCCAGACTCTTGCCAGAATACTAAATGTTCCTTTCGCCATTGCCGATGCAACAGCTCTTACAGAAGCCGGTTATGTGGGTGAAGATGTGGAGAATATACTCTTAAAGCTGATTCAGGCCGCAGATTATGACATAGAAAAAGCTCAGCGTGGAATAATATACGTTGATGAAATAGATAAGATTTCGAGAAAGTCGGAGAATCCGTCCATTACAAGAGATGTGAGCGGAGAAGGTGTCCAGCAGGCTCTTTTGAAAATACTGGAAGGAACTGTGGCTAATGTACCTCCACAGGGAGGAAGAAAGCATCCGCATCAGGATTTTCTGCAGTTTGATACTACTAATGTGCTGTTCATATGCGGAGGAGCATTTGACGGACTCGACAAGGTGGTTCAGAGAAGGATAGGAGAAAAGACTATCGGTTTCAATTCCAGTATCGAAAACAATAAGATGCAGCAGAAAGATGTTCTTAATCACGTTCAGCCGGAAGATCTGTTGAAATATGGATTAATTCCTGAATTTATAGGAAGACTCCCGGTTCTTGTAACTCTTAAGGAATTGTCGAAGGATGCTCTTATAGAGATAATAACAGAACCTAAAAATGCTTTAATAAAACAGTACAAAAAACTGTTCGCAATGGATGATGTCGATCTTGAAGTCAGAGATGATGCTGTAGAGGCTATCGCTGAAAAGGCTTTGGAGCGCAAGACAGGAGCCAGAGGGCTGAGAGGCATTATGGAAAAAATAATGAACAACATAATGTATGAACTGCCTTCAAGAGATGATGTCGAGAAATGTATAATAACTAGGGAAACCGTAGAAGCGGAAAAGGATCCTGAACTTGTATTAGCAGAGCCTAAAAACGCTAACGCAAAGGAAGCGACAGCAGAAACGGCGTAAAAGAAAAATGACGGGCGGCTTTTGTAAGTCGCCTTCTTTAAACGGAGAAATATTGTTCTGATATTTCTCGTTTATCCCGTTCAGACGGGAATATCAGCATAGTCCGATGAAAAACAGCATAATAGGACTTTGTTTAAAAACGGAGGTTGTGTATGGAAGAGAATAATAAAGAAAATATTGATCTGAATGCGGAGAAAAATGCGGAGCAGATAGATAGCGATGTTTTAGACGATAGTGTCATGGAACTGCCTATGATTCCGCTGAGGGGATTATCGATATTCCCTAATATGGTGCTTCATTTTGATATAGGCAGAGAAAAATCCATAAATGCGCTTGAAAAGGCAATGGTGCTAAATCAGCATATCTTTCTGGCGTCACAGAAAGATGACAATACTGATTTGCCTGTACCGGAAGATTTTTATCATATAGGTACTGTTGGAAAAATAAAGCAGATGCTTAAACTTCCCGGAGATTCTATAAGAGTTTTGGTGGAAGGCGTATGCAGAGGAGCTATCGAGGAAGTAATGTTCGAGGATCCTTATTTTAAATGTAAAATAAAAAAGATCGAAGAGCCGGTATATTCTGCTGAGGATACTGAGGCAGAAGCTTTAATGAGAACGGTTCTTTCCAATTTTGATGAATATATAAATATTAATAAAAACTTGGCTCCTGAAATATTTGCCACAGTAGTGACTATCGAAGATCCGGGAAGGATGGCTGATATGATTGCATCCCATCTGGAGATAAAGCTGGAAGATAAACAGCAGTTGCTTGAGACATTGGATCCTAAGGAAAGACTTGAAAAGCTTAACTCTATTTTGATAAAGGAAATCGAGATCCTTAATATAGAACAGGACATTTCAAGTAAAGTTAAATCTCAGATAAATAAGAACCAGAGAGAGTATTATCTGAGGGAACAGATGAGAGCTATCCAGGAAGAACTGGGCGTTGCCGAGGATGTAGAGGATGAGGTGGCAGGTTTCACAGAGCAGCTTGAGGCACTGGAGCTTGAGGAAAAGACAAAGGAAAAGATTGCAAAAGAAATAAACAGGTTTTCAAAGATGCAGTCGTCATCTGCCGAGGCTAATGTAAGCAGGAATTATATCGAGACTATTCTTGCTCTTCCATGGAACAAAGAAAGCAAGGATAATATAGATCTGAAAAAAGCAGAGGATATTCTGAATGAAGATCATTACGGACTGGATAAGGTTAAAGAGCGAGTACTTGAATATCTGGCTGTAATGCAGCTTTCGGATGGTCTTAAAGGACCTATTCTCTGTCTGGTTGGGCCTCCGGGAGTAGGCAAGACTTCTATCGCAAGAAGTATTGCGAGATCTATAGGAAGAGAATTTGTAAGGATGTCTCTGGGAGGCGTGAGAGATGAGGCTGAGATCAGAGGTCATAGAAGGACGTATATAGGAGCGATACCGGGAAGGATAATAAGTTCAATAAAGGATGTTGGAACAAAGAATCCTGTTTTTCTTTTTGATGAAGTGGACAAGATAGGAGCCGACTACAAAGGTGATCCGGCATCAGCCTTGCTCGAAGTATTGGATCCGGAGCAGAATAAAGATTTTACAGATCATTATCTTGAAGTGCCTTTTGACTTGTCGAAGGTTATGTTTGTCACAACAGCTAATACAACCAGCACTATACCGAGGCCACTTCTTGACAGGATGGAAGTCATAGAAGTAAGCGGATATACTGAAGAAGACAAACTCAATATTGCTGAGAAATATTTGGTTCCTAAGCAGATGAAAGAAAATGGGTTAACAAGAAGTAATATATCATTTACGGAAAAGGGAATAAGGACACTTATAAATTATTACACCAGAGAATCAGGAGTAAGAAATTTAGAGCGAGAGATAGGCAATCTTTGCAGGAAAGTGGCTAAGAATGTTGTTTCTGGAGATACGAAGAAAGTCAGTATAACAGGCAAGAAAGTTGAAGATATGCTGGGTAAGAAAAAGTATCGGTTTGATATGATCAAGGGAGAAAAGGAAGTCGGCGTAACTACAGGACTGGCATGGACCATAGTCGGCGGAGATACTCTTTTTATCGAAACCACTGCTGTTCCGGGAACAGGGAAACTTGTGCTGACAGGACAGATGGGAGATGTTATGCAGGAATCTGCCAAAGCAGGTGTCAGCTATATAAGATCCATGTGTAAGAAACTGGGGATTGATGAGGACTTTTACAAAAAATACGATTTGCATATTCATATCCCTGAGGGAGCTATTCCTAAAGATGGTCCGTCAGCAGGTGTGACAATGTGTACTGCTATTATTTCTACATTGACCGGTATACCGGTAAGGAAAGATGTGGCTATGACAGGAGAGATAACCCTCAGAGGAAAGGTTCTTCCTGTAGGAGGCATAAGAGAAAAAGTTATGGCAGCGCACCGAGCCGGCATAAGAAAAGTACTTCTCCCTAAGGATAATGATGTTGATATTCAGGATATCCCTGAAGTAGTGAGAAATGATATGGAATTTGTTCTTCTTAAAGATGTTAATGACGCTTTGAAAGAAGTTCTCGTAAAGGATAAAAAGGATGATAATAAAAAAGGCTGATATAGAAACCATTGCAGTCAAGCCGCAGCAGTATCCGGAAGGCAATCTGAAAGAGATTGCCTTTGCCGGTAGATCTAACGTAGGCAAATCCTCTCTGCTCAACCTGCTGACAAAACGGCGCAATCTTGCTCGCGTCAGCGGAAATCCGGGAAAGACAAGAACCATAAATTTTTATCTGATAAATGATGAATTCAGGATAGTGGATCTTCCGGGCTATGGATACGCTAAAGTTTCTAAGTCTGTTTCGCAGAACTGGGGAGATATGATGGAAATGTATCTTGCGGGAAGAGAAAATCTTGTAAAAGTTGTACAGCTTGTAGATATAAGACATGCTCCGTCGAAACAGGATGTGGAAATGTATGAATATCTCAAATATTATGGACTGGATGGATTGGTCGTTGCGACTAAAGCTGACAAGATTTCGAGAAATCAGACAATGAAACATATAAAGATTATAAGACAGACATTAAAGTTGTCCTCGGAAGATAAAGTTATACCGGTATCAGCTCTTAAGAAGACGGGATATCAGGAATTGCTTGACGAGCTGGAAAGTGTTTTGGGGGAGTAGGCGGCAGATGCATTATTTTGGAATCAGAGTGCTTATTAAAAGGATAAAAGCTATTAAATTCATGATGGCTGATAAATCCGTGCCAAAGAGAAAAAAAGCTTTGATAGTTTTCGGGATAATATATTTATTTCTGCCTATAGATCTGATACCTATCGTACTGTTTCCCATAGCATGGGTGGACGATCTGGCTCTTTGGATATTCATACTGTGGTATCTTAGAAGTGAACTTGATAAATACTGGCTTGGAGGAAAATCAAAGGATCTGTCAAAAAAATATCGTGGAAAAACATTTGTTGATGATGTAGAATATGAAGTAAACGAAGGCAAAGCGGAGAAACATAAAGGAGATAATTCAGATGTCAAATGATACTGTAGGGAATGTTATGATAACGCAGGAACAGATCAGTAAAAGAGCGGCAGAAATAGCGAGAGAGATAGAAAAAGATTTCTGCGGACAGCAGATTGTTTTGGTAGGAATACTGAGAGGTGCTGTCATGTGGATGGTAGATATAATGAAAAATGTTGATTTGGATATGGTTATAGATTTTATGTCTGTCAGCAGTTACGGATCATCAACCAAATCATCGGGAATCGTTAAGATCAACAAGGATCTGGACACTGATATAGAAGGCAAGAATGTGATAATAATAGAAGATATTGTCGATTCGGGAACTACACTTAACTATTTAAAAGGATATTTTGAAAACCGTGATGCCAAGACAGTAAAAATATGTACACTGCTGGATAAACCCGAGGGGAGACGAGTTGAGATAGATGTTGATTACATAGGTTTTACAGTAGATGATAGATTTATTGTAGGATATGGTCTGGATTATGATCAAAAATACAGGAATCTTCCGTATATATCTTATCTTGAAGAATAGTTTTTTATAGAATGTACGAACGGGGCTTCGCAGTAAGATCTGAAACTGCGTAAGCCCCGTTTTTAACTGAATGTGTTTTTTATATCAGTTCTCCATTTGTTTTGCAAGAAAGCCTGCGCCAAGCTCGGCAGTTTTTATCTCAAGATCACTTAGAACTTTGCCTTCAGGCGGAAGGATAGTAACCGATCCGATAGGATCACCGTTTGACAGTATCGGGATCACTACCTTTGTATTGGTTTCATATTTGCTTTTTTTCTGTATTATATCGTCCAGATCTTCATCGATAGCTTTGTTTATATAGTCCTTTTGCTTCAGTCCTGAAACGGCTACAAAACGATCTGTATCAGAGACCAAAACAGGAAGTCCTAAAACAGAAGCAGCAGATTCTGCGAAGCCTTCCGCGATCTGTCCCAGTTCACTGATGGGAGAATATTTCTTTAAAATCACTTCTCCTGTAGTGCCGGTGTAGATCTCAAGAGGATCACCTTCGCGTATTCTGAGTATTTTTCTTATTTCCTTTGGAACGACTACTCTTCCCAGATCATCTATTCTTCTTACTATTCCGGTTGCTTTCATTTAATTTCCTCCAATATGTTTTCTATAAGGATATTGTTTGTAAAAGTTGGTTAAATATACATGTGAAAGTCTTTGACTTTTAGTGTTTCATGAAGTAACATTTTAATAGCTGTGTTTTTTTGAGAATATGTTTTAGATAAAAAATAGGAGAAATCAGGAAATTTATGCGTAAATTGAGAGGCTTGTGGAAAATCGTATTCGGGCGGACAACAATGTTGGTATTGTTGCTTTTCATACAGGCATTGGTACTTTTTGGCGGGTTCGTTATACTCGGCAGACAAGTGTTGATGCTGAACTATATGTCAGGCTTTTTAGCTGTTATGATATTAATGTATATTTTGAATGTAAAACAGAATAGCAGTTTTAAGCTGATGTGGATAATTTTTATATTGGTAGTACCAATAGTGGGAGTTGCTTTTTATATATATACTAAACTTCAGCCGGGCACGAGATTTATTTCCAGACGTGTACGCGAGCTGATAGAGGAAGAGAAAGTTTTTCTGAGTCCTGATGCGGCGGTGTTGGAGAGAGTGTATGAGACATCAAAGCCGGAAGCGGGCTTGCTGAGATATATACATGATAAAGGGAATTATCCGGCATATGGCAATGCGAGTGTAAAATATTTTCCTTTGGGAGAGGATAAGTTTAAAGAGATGATATATCAGCTGGAGAGAGCAAAAGACTTTATTTTTCTTGAGTATTTTATCGTAGAGCGCGGTCATATGTGGAACACTGTTTTAGAGATTTTAACACGTAAAGTTCGAGAAGGTGTAGAAGTAAGATTTATGTATGACGGTACCTGTACGTTATCGCTGTTACCCAAGAATTATAATAAAAGGATGGAAGCGCTGGGAATAAAATGTAAGATTTTCTCGCCGATGATGCCGTTTCTTACTACTCATCAGAATAACAGAGATCATAGAAAAATATTGGTAATAGATGGTCATACAGCCTTCACAGGCGGGATAAATCTGGCAGATGAATATATAAATGAAAAAGTGCGTTTCGGTCACTGGAAAGATACTGCTATTATGGTGAAGGGCAAAGCGGTCAATAATTTTACTCTTATGTTCCTGCAGATGTGGAATATAACAGAGACTGAATGTGAGAATTACGGGCGATATATGTATATGGGAAATGATCGTTTGGAACCTTCTATGAGAAACGGGGGATATATAGTTCCTTATGGTGACAGCCCTTTTGATAACGAAGAGGTGGGAGAGAAGGTTTATCTGGATATATTGAATACAGCAAAGGATTATGTGCATATCATGACACCGTATCTGATTCTTGATGAGGAATTGTTAAACGCTATAATATTTGCTGCCCAGAGAGGGGTAGATGTGAAGATAGTTCTTCCTCATATACCGGATAAAAAATACGCATACTGGCTTGCAAGGACTCATTATATGGAATTGATTGCAGAGGGTGTGGAAATATATGAGTATACGCCGGGATTTGTTCATGCTAAAGTTTTTACAAGTGATGATGAGAAGGGTGTAGTAGGTACGATAAATCTTGATTTCAGAAGTCTTTATCTTCATTTTGAATGTGCGGCATATATTTGGAGAAATCCGGTGATAAGAGATATAGAGGCTGATTTTCAGGTGACATTAGAAAAATGTGAAAGGATATCTCCTCAAAACTGCAGAGAATATAATTTGTTTTATAAAATATTGGGACGGGCTTTAAGATTAGTTGCGCCGCTTATGTAAACAGGAAAGGAATATCAGTTATGTTATTCAATAATATTACTGTATTGAATGAGAAATTAAAGATAGAAAAAAACCGATATGTGTTAATAACAGAAGATAGAATATCGTATATTGGAAGTGAGCCACCGCAGGAATATCACGGGCGTGAGGTGGATGGAAAAGGAAAACTTCTTATGAGCGGCTTTTTTAATGCTCATGCACATTCTCCAATGACGCTTATGCGAGGGTATGGGGAGAATATGATTTTGCAGGATTGGTTGACAAAGAAAATATTTCCTTTTGAAGATAAGCTTTACGGAGAGGCCGTATATTGGGGAACAATGCTTGCTATGGCTGAATCCCTCAGATTCGGAATAGTTTCTACAAGCGATATGTATTATTTCTGCGATGATATGGCGAAGGCTGTGATGGACAGTCAGACAAAAAATAATATATCTCGTTCAATAGCTAATCCGGCAGGTATTAGTGTAAATGAGCTTGAAAGCTTTGAAGAGATGAAACGCTTTTTCAGGGATTTTAATAATGCTGCTGATGGAAGAATAAAGGTGGATATGAGTCTCCATGCTGAGTATACATCTAACCCTGATACTGCTGCGGCGCTGGCTGATTATGCCGGATCTTTGCAGAATGTCAATATGCAGGTGCATGTATCTGAGACTAAGATTGAGCATGAAGAATGTATAAAACGTCATGGTATGACGCCAGCGGCGTATCTTGAGAAGATGGGAATATTTAATGTGCCTGCAGTAGCCGCGCATTGTGTTTATTCAGATGATGATGATCTTGATATATTCAGAAAAAAAGGTGTTACAGTGGCCACTAATCCTGTAAGTAACATGAAACTGGCCAGCGGCATATGTAATGTACAGAAAGTTATAGATAAGGGAATAAATCTTGCTATAGGAACAGATAGTGTTGCCAGTAATAACAGTCTGAATTTTATGGAAGAGATAAAGACTATGGCAATAGGATGTAAGACAATATCAAATGATCCTACCGCAGTTACTGCCGAAGATGCTTTGAAAGCTGCAACTTTAGGAGGGGCCCGGGCTCAGGGAAGAATGGACAGCGGAGCTTTGAAGCTTGGAAACAAGGCAGATCTTATTGTTGTCGATATTTCCGGGCCTAATATGCATCCTGTTCACAATCTCATCAACAATTTGGTATATTCTAATTCAGGAAGTGATGTCATCATGACATTAGTAGACGGTAAAGTATTGTATGAAAAAGGTGAATACAGTACGATAGATATAGAGAAAACCATATCTCAGGTTGAAAAAGCAACTGAAAGAATACTTGAAAGGCTTTGATTATGACTAAAAAATCGTTATTAAGAGGCGCAGCAGTTATGGCTGTTGCGGGAATTGTGGTTAAGATACTGGGCGCTGTTTTCAGAATACCATTAGCTAACTTCATTGGTTCTGTGGGAATGGCCAATTATTCTCCGGCTTATTCATTATACAGTTTTCTGTTGGTATTTGCTACGGCAGGGCTTCCTGTGGCTATTTCGAAGATGGTGTCTGAACGGTACGCAGTCGGACAGTTCAGAGAAGCTGAACGTGTATTCAGATTATCGAGAGCACTGATGATGATAATGGGAATTATAGGATTTCTTATACTGTTCTTTTTCAGCGATCTGATAGCTGATCTTATAAATATTCCCGGATCAGCACTGTCTATGAGAGCAACTTCTGTAGCTCTGCTTCTTGTTCCTATAATGTCATCTTACAGAGGATACTTTCAAGGAATGCAGGAAATGGCTCCTACAGCCATATCAGAAGTAGCGGAACAGACTTTCAGAGTATGTTTCGGTTTAGCTTTGGCTTGGATTCTTATGGGTAGCGAGTATGGAATGCTTGGGTTCACTCCTGAACAGAGAGGCGCTGCGGGAGGATGTTTCGGAGCCTCTGCAGGATCTATAGGAGGTCTTGCTGTAATGTTGATTGTCTATGTGATTTCAAGAAAGAATATAAAAAGAAGGATAAGAAATGACAGGACGACTGAGAGAGAGTCTGCGAGAGCTATTTTGAAAAAGATTGCTGTTATAGCAATTCCTATCACCATAGGTGCGGCTATAATGCCAATAGTAAATCTTATAGATGCGGGAATAGTACAGACACGGCTTTTGTCATCTGGATGGGATGAAGTTGCCGCAGAGAGCCTTTATGGGCAGCTTACTGGGTTTGCTTCACCTATAACACAGTTCCCTCAGGTATTTATGACAGCTATAGTAATGAGTCTGGTGCCGATGGTTTCCGCCGCAAACAGAGTTGGCAATAAAAAGGAGCTTCATAGCCACATCTCATTGGGGCTCAGAATGACTACCATTATAGCTTTTCCTGCGGCTATAGGAATGTTTGTTCTTTCAGAACCTATTCTTACATTGCTTTATTCATCACAAAAGGCAAGTGCTGTGGGAGCAGCGCCATGTTTGCAAATATTTTCGATAGGCTTCGTATTTTTGGCTATAATAACAACTATGACAGGTGCTCTTCAGGGAATAGGAAAACAACATTTACCTGTTATAAACCTTTTTATTGGAGTAGTCGTAAAATTTATCGTTACGTGGACGCTGACTGCAGTTCCGTCTGTAAATGTCAAAGGTGCGGCAATAGGCTCTGCAGCAGCCTATTTGATAGCTATGATATTGGATCTCATAGCTGTGAAGAAGTACAGCGGAGTGAGATTCTCTTTGAGTCTGACTGTTTTAAAACCTTTGATATCCGCCGTTGTTATGGGTGTGATAGTTGTATTGGGATATAAAGGGCTGTATGCAGTAACATCAAGCAACGGGTTGTCTACGTTAGTAGCCATATTGGTTGGAGTAGTGGTTTATGGACTTATGGTATTAAGGACAAAAACTATCCTCAGAGAAGAAATGATGAATATTTCAATGGGAAGAAAATTAGTTTCCATATGCGATAAACTCAGGTTGTGGTAGATCCATAAAAACGTTGATATTTAAACAAAAAACAGAGTTCTTTGCGTCAAAACGGCTTGACAAAACTATTGAAAGATGGGACAATAGAACACAGGCAAAGATTAATGGTAATTATTATGTGTGCCTGAATGAGTATTTGGAATACTAAAATGTGATATGTTATTAATTTTAAGGAGGATTTATTGATGAATAAAGCGGAATTAGTAGCTGCAGTGGCAGAGAAGACTGGTTTTACGAAAAAGGATGCTGAATTAGCCGTTAATGCTTTTGTTTCAAGTGTAGAGAGCTCTTTAGTAAAAGGCGAAAAGGTTCAGCTTATAGGTTTCGGAACTTTTGAAGTCCGTGAGAGAAAAGCAAGACAGGGAAGAAATCCGAGAAAACCGGGAGAAGTTATAAAAATTGCTGCTTCAAAAGCGCCTGTATTCAAAGCAGGAAAGGCTCTTAAGGACGCAGTAAATAAATAGAACAGAAAGTTACAAAGGGTAAAGTTATTTACCCTTTTCTTTTGTATTAAGGAGGATTCATGAGAGTAGATAAATTTTTAAAAAACTCACGGGTCATCAAAAGACGAACGGTTGCCAAAGAAGCATGTGAGCAAGGCAGGATAACAGTCAACGGAAAGATAGCTAAACCGGGAACAGAGGTAAAGATAGGCGATGAGATTTATATACAGTTCGGAAACGGAAGTCTGAGGATAAAGGTGGCAGAGCTAAAAGACTCGTGCAGAAAAGAAGATGCAGCAACTATGTATCAGGTGATAGAATAGAAAATACCTCTTTTGTCAAAACTATTTGTATAGATTTGGCAGGAGGTTTTTTTATGTTATTGGGAATACCAAGAGGTTTTTTTTATTATGAGTATGTTTCTTTTATAAACAAACTGTTTCAGGATACTGATGTCACTATTATCTCAGGACAGGAAAATAATGAGAGTACGCTGAAAATAGGAGGACGTTTGACTGTTGATGAGGCGTGCCTTCCTGTAAAACTTTTTGTCGGGCAAGTGGAAACTTTATGCAGTCAGTGCGACAAAGTACTTATTTTAAGAGTGATGAAGGATCATAGCGGTGGCTGGCTGTGTCCTAAGCTGCTGGGATTGCCGGAGCTTTCGTCCCGGATAACTGAAGGGAAAAAACTACTTGTAACAGAACCGATATATTTTAATAATAAGAATAAGGCTAAGAAAGCTCTTCGTCATATGTTTAAAAAGCTCGGCATAAAAAGAGATATATTTGAACGTAATTTTGAGAAAGCCTATGGAGATCAGATGAAAGTAACACTCGGTGTCAAAAAAAGTCATGTAGAAGCTGCATGGGAATTTATGCCTGATCCTCCCAGAGAAGGAGAGATACTGCTGCCTAATACTAAAAAAGTTTTAGTTCTAGGGCATTGTTATAATGTATATGATAAATTTGCAAATTGTGACATTATGAAAAAACTGGACGATCTGGCTATCAGTGCAGTTACGGGAAGTGAACTGACTCAGAGCAGACGTGAAGAAGCAGTAAAACGTTTAGATCTTGAGAAAAAACCTTTCTGGGAAGCTTTTGTAAGAATCGTAGGTACTGCTATGGAGCTGAAAAACAATGTAGACGGTATAATATATCTATCTTCTTTTTCTTGTGGGATAGATTCATTGATCTCAGAGATATTGAAAACGCACTTAAAGGAAATCCCAATGATGATGTTGAAGCTGGATGAGCACAGAGGTCAGGCAGGTTTACAGACAAGGCTGGAGGCATTTTCTGATCTTCTTGAGAAAAGGAGGTCTGCATGATGATAACGTTTCCTCATATGGGGCCGATGTCCTGCATTGTCAAATTGCTTTTCAATGAGTTTGGTATTTCCCATATAGTTCCGCCTGATAATGATGAAGAAACACTGCAGGCCGGTATAGAAATATCCCCGGAAGAAATGTGTCTTCCCTTTAAATATATGGTGGGAAATTTGAAGAGAGCTTATGATATGGGAGCTGATACTGTAGTGATGGCAGCCACATGCGGGCCATGCAGATTGGGAGAATACTGTCAGCTGATGATGGATACCCTTGATAAGAATGGTTATCTGTGTAAATGGATTCTCCTAGATTCGCCGGCTGTAATAGGAAGACGTGAATTTTTAAAGCGGCTTTCTGCGCTGAAAGAATATAGTGTTTTGGAATCTTCAGAGTTTACTGCTATTAAATTGGCAAGGAATATTTTCTGCGGTCTTAAATTGATCTTTAAACTTGACACTCTGAGAACAAAAATAGAAAAGACCGCGGGATATCTTGACAAACCTTATGAAGCTGCGGAACTTCTACGTGAAATAGAGGAGAAAATGAAAAATGCCGAGAACTTTTATGATGGTTTTCGTATCATAGAAAATTCATACAGACGTCTGAAAGGTCTGAAGAAAAATCCTGAAGCTGATCCTGTGAAGGTTTTGATAACAGGTGAGATATATACTTCTATAGAAGAAGAAGCAAATGGAAGGCTTGAGGAAAGGCTTATCAGGTTGGGATGCAGTGTAAAAAGACATTTAAATATTTCATGGTGGATACGACACACATTGTCAGATATTATTTTTCCTGATTCAGTATCATCAATATTCGGGAAAAAATATGGGATCCCATGTAATATCGGAGGATATGGAAGGCAGACTGTATCAAAGATAATGAACAGCGGTTCCTTTGACGGAGTGATAAAGATAATGCCTGCGGGCTGTATGCCTGAAATAGTGGCGAAAGCTTTTTGTGAAGGAATTCAGGATAAACAGGATAATAAGATACTCCATCTTATATATGATGAAATGAAAGCAGATGCAGGGTATCAAACTAGAATAGAGGCTTTTGTTGATATGCTGGAAAGGAGAAAACATGTACTGGCTGGGAATAGACATAGGTTCAATAAGTACCGATCTGGTATTGGTGGATGAGAATTCATCAGTTGCAGAATCGCTGTATCTTAAGACTAAAAGCAGGCCGGTGGAAGCCGTTAAGGACGGACTTCGCAGACTGGGAAAAAAATATGTTTCGAATGATATAGCGGGTGTGGGGGTTACAGGTAGCGGGCGATATCTCGGGTCTGCTTTGGCAGGAGGAGATGTAGTAAAAAATGAGATAACATCACATGCAAGGGCTGTAGCTCAAGTAGACCCTGAAATCAGAACAGTGATAGAAATAGGAGGGCAAGATTCCAAAATCATAATTATGGAAGATGGCATGGTTTCTGATTTTGCTATGAATACTGTGTGTGCTGCCGGAACAGGATCTTTTCTTGACAGACAAGCCGGGCGGATGGGAGTGACCATAGAAGAACTGGGAGATATGGCTGCAGATGCCGAAAAAAGCGTTTCTATAGCGGGACGCTGCGCAGTATTTGCTGAATCTGATATAATCCATAAACAACAGATGGGGATAAGGGATGGAGAGCTTATGGCAGGAATGTGCAAAGCTTTAGCTGTTTCATATATGTCAAATGTTGCTAAAGGAAAGAAAATAAAGCCCAAAATCTGTTTCCAGGGAGGTGTAGCTGCCAATAGAGGAATGAAAAGAGCATTTGAAGAAATACTTGGATGTGAGATTTTCGTACCTTGGGAACATAAAATAATGGGAGCTTTCGGAGCAGCTCTTTTAGCAAAGGATAAGGACAGAGGCATTACATGTTTCAAAGGCTTTGAGACAGGATCCGCTGATATTGAGCTTAAGGAAATAGAATGCCGAGGATGTAGTAATAGCTGTACAGTCACACGTATAGAAGCATGTGGTGAAGCTCACGGATATTTTGGGGATATATGCGGAAAATATTCCTTCGTTTTTTAAAATATTATATAGAGACAATTTGTCTTTAACGTTGTAGAATATATAGGAATGGAGGTAAAGTTATGCAATCAAAAGATAAAGTACGGGAAAGAATGGAAGACATAACAAAAGAGATAAGAAATAATAAAACAGTAAATATGAATTCATTACTGTCTCCTGAACCTTACGGATATGATGAAGATAATTTATCAGCTCAAATAAGATTCGTCAGAAAAGATTGGGAGAGGAATGAACGCGGGGAGATACACGGAGGAGCAATATCGGCGATGTTTGATACGGCGATGGGGATGACTGTCCTTGCTTATTCGGATTCTGAAGGAGTGTCTACAGCAGATTTAAGCGTTAGTTTTATCAGACCGTTTTTGGGAGATTCATATATAGTGAAAACAGAAATAATACATTTAGGAAGATCTCTTGTAAGGGTTAGAGCGACTGCTTATGATGAAGGCAACGGCAAGGCTCTTGCATCCGCTACATCCAATTTTGTACATGTGAAATAGCAGGAAATTTGATATTGATGAAAAATACCGGGCATGAAATATACCCGGTATTTTTTGTGTCATTTGGAATAGGATAAAGACAGTAAAGGATACTTTTGCATTTTTTGATTATGAAAGTTCTGTTAAACTTTCGACAAAATGTATTATATTCATAAGTGCAGCATCGCTGTGATGCACGTTGAATCTGTATGATACCATGTTGAGATCCTGTTTTGATGCGAAAACACCACATTCACTGTTTTCGAGAGTAGCAGGAATTATTGAGTCTTCGGAACCTAATGCTTTAGATAAAAAGGCAGCGGGTCCTTTTTTGCTGTCAGAGGACCATGTTTTTTGAGGTTCAGATGCTTCATATGATATATTACATAACCCTGAAGTAGTAAGAAATTCAGATGACATATCGCTGAGGACGTTTTCTTCAAGGCTTCGTGAAATCATAGTGAGCTTAAATGTTCCTTCTGCTGTAGTTACAGAAGATATATCTGATGCAGAAATGATTTCGCCGCTTTCTTCATCCTGTAGATATGTACCTGTTTGAAGGGTATACATGAGACTTATAATGCTGTCGCTGGTTTGACTGCTCATTACAGTTTCCGGCATTGATGTTTCTGTAAATGTATATACGAAATTATCATTGAGCTTTTCCAATTTGTTTTTTACACTGTTATAGGATTTATCAAATTTTTTTTCAAAGCTTTCGATGTCATTGCTGTCTATTACTACTACAGCAGTTGCTGAAGTAGGGGTATAGCTGCTTGTGGACTCGCATTCAAAAGATGCCAGATGAAAAAGCTGACCCGAGCTTTTTTCTGTTGCCAAAAGACTTCCTATTGTTTCAATGGGATTAGGATAATGTCTGTCAAAATCGAAGGGGTCGTGGTATCCGGATATAGACATAGTTATCGCGTAAGCATGAGAGTAGGAAGGAGATGCAGTTTCTATAGATGAAGTCATAGTACTGCTCATCTCATAAGCTCCTGAGGTGTAAAGCTGAATATCATCACTTCGTTCCAAATTTATAAAATTATCACATTTGTAATATTTGGAATCTACCGATTCAGCTCCTGTAAACTGCCCGTCGTTGTTTTCTGTTATGATCAATGTCAGTTTGCCATGCTTTTCAGGACCTAAAAGGGCAGTTAGCGCAGTAGAGAGAGTCTGCATTGAATTATTAAAATCATTTGTTTTTACCGCGCATTGAAATACTGTTGTTTGCGCATCTTTATATCCATCAGTGGCAGGATTGATCATTACCATATGATTCTTATTGTTTTCGGTGATTTCTATATCATTTTTGTTTGCCCACGATTTCAGATATTCGGCAACTAAGGAATATTTTCCTGAATCGCCGGAGAATGTTGAATCAAGTTCTTCATATGTACTTTCCATCGCAGTTTTGAGTTCATTTTCTCTTGTCATTTCTCCCAATGAACAGCTGCCTAAAAATAAAGTTAAAATTAAAATTAATGGTATCATCAGCAATAAATATCTTTTCATGGCCTATATTTCTCCTTGTTTGTTATTATCATTTCTAATATAATAATATAATAACACATGAGAAAAATAAATTGTAGAGATTCGATGAATCTTTAAAAACCTGTTAAAGGAGAGAAGAATGGAAACTGAGAATTTCTTGATAAGAGAAACTGAATTTGATGATTACGAATATTTTGTAAAATGGGAGAATGATCCTGAAGTAACAAAATATCTTACTTTTGATGAAAATCGAAGCTATGAGGATGTGGTGACTGAGGCTATTTATAATAAATTCAGCAGGGAGAAACTGGACTTTACGATAGTAGACCGCGAGAGCGGCAAACCTATAGGCAGAATATTTATTTCTAAGATTGATACTCATTCTGATTCGCTGGATATTACTAAATTTTATATAGGGGAGACGCAGTTCTGGGGAAAAGGCGTTGCCAGAGAGATTATGAATGAACTGCTTGAATATTGTTTCACTTTCCTTCATATGGAACGTGTCACGTTGGATTATTATACGGGTAATAAGAGAGCGTATACTTTATATGAGAGTCTTGGCTTTGAGAAAGAAGGCGTTGCAAGAAATGCTACGAAAAAAGACGGAAAATATTATGATCTTCATCTCATGTCTATGCTTCGTTCTGAATTTTTCGGGGATAAGGATTGATATGAAAAAGGGAATGGGTAAATAATACGGGTTTTCTTAAATTTGTTTTATGTAAATTAAAAGCCTCTGCCTAACAGCGGAGGCTTTTCAGTGCAATGGATTTGCCGTTTAAGGCAAAAAATTGATTTTTAGAAATTTTCTTGGCTTTGAAAAAGTACAATAAAATTATTTGATTTCATATTGACTGATTCTGTATTTTGTGTATAATTTATTCTTGGAATTAAACAACAACAATATATAGTGGTTAGTGAGGGGGAGCATAATGGAACAGATAAAACAGATAATCAAAAGAGACGGGAGGACAGTTGATTTTGATGTAGACAAGATTGCCGATGCCATATATAAGGCTGCTCAGGTACTGGGAGGAAGAGATCATGATATGGCCAGATTTCTTGCCAGACAGGTGGAAGTCTATCTTGTGGAGATATGTCATAATGAGATACCTACGGTGGAGCAGATACAGGATGCCGTAGAGAAAGTACTGATCGAAAACGGTCATGCAAGAACGGCTAAAGAGTTTATCCTTTACAGGGCAGAGCGTACAAGAGTAAGAGATATGAATACGAGGCTTATGAAAATCTATGAGGATCTTACTTTTAAAGAAGCCAAAGATAATGATACGAAACGAGAAAATGCTAATATAGATGGTGATACTGCTATGGGAACCATGCTTAAATACGGTTCGGAGGGCGCCAAGCAGTTTTATGAAATGTTCGTACTTAAACCTGAACATGCCAAAGCTCACAGAGAAGGAGATATACATATTCACGATATGGATTTTCTCACCTTGACCACTACATGTTGTCAGATAGATATAGAAAAACTTTTTAAAGGAGGCTTTTCCACAGGCCATGGATTTTTAAGAGAGCCTAATGATATTCAGAGTTATGCTGCACTTGCTTGTATAGCAATACAGTCGAACCAGAATGATCAGCACGGAGGTCAGAGTATACCTGATTTTGATTACGGTATGGCCAACGGTGTAAAGAAAACATTCAGAAAACTTTACTGGACAAACCTGGGGAAAATGCTGAATCTTCTTTTTGATATAGAAGATGGAGTGGAACAGGCAAAAGCCATAGGTGCCAAAATAATGGAAGAAAATGATATTTTCCCTATATTGGCTGATGATAACGGATATAAAGAAACAGAACGTGAACATCTCAAAGAAATAATAGATGAAAAATTTATAGACAAGCTTCAGAAAAAGGCCACAAAGTATGCTAATGAAGAGATAAAGAGAGCCACATATCAAGCTATGGAAGCTTTCGTACATAATCTTAATACTATGCATTCAAGGGCCGGAGCGCAGATACCGTTTTCGTCCATCAATTATGGTACTGATACATCTCCTGAAGGCAGGATGATCATTGAAAATATAATGCTTGCCACGGAGGCTGGTTTGGGAAATGGCGAGACTGCAATATTCCCTATACATATTTTTAAGATAAAAGAAGGTATCAACTATAATCCCGGAGATCCTAATTATGACATGTTCAAGCTGGCGTGCAGAGTTTCAGCTAAAAGGCTTTTTCCTAATTTTTCATTTATTGATGCTCCGTATAATCTTCAGTACTATCATGAGGGAGATCCTAATACAGAGGTGGCTTATATGGGCTGCAGAACGAGAGTTATCGGAAATGTTCATGATCCTTCAAGGCAGATCGTAGGAGGAAGAGGCAATTTAAGTTTTACATCTGTTAATCTTCCGAGAATAGCCATAAAAGCACATGGAGATATAGATTGGTTTTTTGATGAACTTGAGAGAAAAGTGGATTTGTGTATAGACCAGCTTATGGAGAGATATAAGATACAGGCTTCAAAGAAGGTAAAAAATTATCCTTTCTTGATGGGTCAAGGCATCTGGATAGATTCTGATAATCTTAAGCCTGAAGATTCTGTAGCTGAAGTTCTTAAGCACGGTACTCTTACTGTAGGATTCATAGGATTGGCGGAATGTCTCAAAGCACTTTTAGGCGTTCATCACGGAGAAAGTCAGGAGGCTCAGAGTCTGGGACTTGAAATAATAGGCTTTATGAGAAAAAAAATGGATGAAGAGTCACAGAAAACAGGATTTAATTATACACTTATCGCCACGCCCGCAGAAGGCCTGTCGGGAAGATTTGTGAGAATAGACAGAGCCAAATATGGTGTTATAGAAGGCGTAACAGACAGGGATTATTATACCAATTCGTTCCATATACCTGTTTATTACCATATAAATGCTTTTGATAAAATAAAGCTTGAAGCTCCATATCACGCACTTACTAATGCCGGACATATAACGTATGTAGAACTTGATGGTGATCCATGCAAAAACTTGGATGCTTTTGAGCAGGTTGTAAGATGTATGAAGGAAAGCGGGGTAGGATATGGCTCGATAAATCATCCTGTGGATAGAGATCCGGTATGCGGATATACCGGAATTATAGATAATGAATGCCCTTGCTGTCATAGAACTGAGGATGATGGTGATCAGGGCTTTGAGAGAATCAGACGTATTACAGGATATTTGGTAGGAACTATGGATAATTGGAATGATGCCAAAACTTCTGAGGAAAAAGATCGGGTGAAGCACAGTCTGGATTCGGAAATGGAGACTCTTTAATGAGCAGTTCTTATTCTCTTAAACTGGCAGGTATAGTCAGAGAGTCTATAGTTGACGGCCCTGGAATACGGTTTACTGTATTTTGTCAGGGATGTCCTCATAACTGTCCTTATTGTCATAATCCTGAGACTCATGATTTTTCGGGAGGGTTTCTGTGTAATATCGACAGACTTATGGATGAAATTGACAAGGATCCTCTTCTTGCAGGAATTACTTTTTCGGGAGGAGAACCGTTCTGTCAGGCCGAGGCTTTCGGACATATGGCAAAGCGAGTAAAGGAAAGAGATCTTTCTCTGACGGTTTTCAGTGGATACACATATGAGAGACTGATGGAAATGGCTGTGGAAGATGAGCATATCAGAAGGCTTTTGGAGCTTACGGATATACTTATAGATGGACCATTTATAAATGAACTTAAAGATCTTACTCTTCAGTTCAGAGGAAGCAGCAATCAACGGATAATTGATATGAATAAAACCAAAGCAGCCGGCAGGATCGTTTTATGGAAATGAAAAAATACAGTTCGCATTAGTTTAGATATGCGGACTGTATTTTTTTGTTGACAGATGAAGAATATTAATGATTGACAAGACTTTAAGAACAAATATATACTCTAATGTAGATATGTTTTACTGAAGATTCAGACTAATTTTAAAAAGGAGAAAATAAATGTTTAAATCATTAGAGGAAGCCAAGAAATTTATTGAGGAAGAAGATATCAAAATGGTTGATTTTATGATGATCGATCTTAACGGAAGATGGAGACATCTTACGATACCGGCAGATAGATTCGATGAGGATACCTTGAGAAACGGTATAGGCTTTGACGGAAGCAATTATGGATTCGCGCCTGTTGAAAAGAGCGATATGGTATTCGTGCCGGACCTTTCCACTGCATATATAGATCCGTTTATGGAGATTCCTACACTGGCAATGATCGGAGACGTATACGTTATCAGTGTTCCTGAAAATTATCGTTTTGACCAGGACCCGAGAAATGTTGCTAAGCATGCCGAGGAGTACCTTAAAAACACAGGAATTGCAGACGAAATGATTATCGGACCGGAATTTGAGTTTCACGTATTCGACCATATAAGTTATTCGACGGAGCCTCATCAGTCGGGGTTTAAAATTGACGCAGGTCAGGCAGACTGGAACAAGAATGATGAAGAAGATAATCTGGGGTATAAAATGCCTCATAAAGGAGGTTATCATATGGCGCCCCCTCAGGATGTTCTTTATGATTTTAGAAGCAGAGTCACTATGCTGATGGAAAATCAGGGAATCAAGGTAAAATATCACCATCACGAGGTAGGCGGTCCGGGACAGCTGGAAATCGAAGTCGAGTTCGGCAGCGTTACTGAAATGGCCGACAAGACCATGATGACTAAATATTTAATAAAGAATCAGGCTATAGCTGAGGGAAGAACAGCTACATTTATGCCGAAGCCGCTTTATGATGAAGCTGGAAATGGAATGCATATCCACATGCAGCTTTTTAAAGATGGAAAGCCACTGTTTTATGATGAAAACGGGTATTCGCAGCTTTCGGATACAGCGATGTATTTCATGGGCGGTATCCTCAAGCATATAAAGGCTCTCTGTGCATTTACAAATCCAAGCACCAACTCTTTCAAAAGACTTGTGCCGGGATATGAGGCTCCTGTTACCATAGGTTTTGCCACAGCTAACAGAAGCTCCGTTATCCGTATACCTGCATATGCCAAGGACCCTGACAAGAAAAGATTTGAGGTCAGAAATCCCGATGGAACATGTAATCCGTATTATGCATATGCAGCTATCCTAATGGCGGGTATTGATGGTATTAAGAATAAGATGGATCCTGTTGAAGCAGGATTTGGTCCGTATGACTTTAATCTGTATACTTTAAGCGATCAGGATAAAGTTAAGATTAAGAGCCTTCCAAAGACTCTTGACGAAGCACTTGATGAGCTGGAAAAGGATAATGAATTCCTGACAGAAAGCGGAGTATTTCCTGAAAGACTTATTGAGCTTTGGCTTGAAAATAAACGAGCTGATACGAAGAAGCATACACAGATGCCGACGCCTATGGAGTTTGATATGTATTATGATTTATAGAATTAATTTCTGTTTTGGGAAATTATATTCGCAGAAGAATTGTATCACGGCTAAAGCGATGCAATTTTGGCGTTTGACCTACGTGCCAAATCTCGCAGTAGATTCCTCTAAATCAAAGATTTAGGGAATCCTTGCATGAGACCTGCCGCGAAATCACAGATTTCGGGCTAGGGCTTCAAGTTTTGGGTAGGTATTCTCACTGAAAAAACGCCACGCACTAAAGTGCTGCGCTTTCTGTGTTTGTCCCGCGCGCCGTATCAAAGATACGGGCGAGACATATTCGCAGAAGAATTGCATTACAGCTAAAGCTGTGCAATTCTGGCGTTTGACCTACGTGCCAAAAACAAGTTTTGGGTAGGTCATAAAAAGTTCTTGTGTTTGGGTTTTTGCTATGCTATAATGTCATATGTTCGAGTCTGTCAGTAAACTTTTGGATTTGAACGAGATTGAGTGAAAAAGTTGCGTAAGCTTTTAGATACCAAATGTATAAGGAGGTGCGGCAGATGTCAAGAAAGTGTGAAATTTGCGGAAAAGGACAGGTTTCAGGAAACAATGTATCCCATTCCAACAGACATACGAGAAGAAAATGGAATGCAAATATTCAGACTGTAAGAGTTGAAGAAGACGGAACAGTCAGAAAAGCTAAAGTATGTACAAGATGTTTAAGATCAGGCAAAGTAAACCGTGCCATCTAATTGGAAAATCAGCGCTCATTAAGTGGGCGCTATTTTTATGCGGATATTGTTAATGAAAAATCGTTATTCTTTTTTTAGAAGCATTATACCGAACACTATCAGAGCTGCACTGAGCAGAAGTACCCAGTATTTTAACGGAAGCACAAGAAGAAACACCGTAAAAACACCTAAGAGAAGCATCATAAGACCTATTTTTTTGTTTTTTCCGTTGCAGTTTTTCTTTTTTCTTTTCTTTTTTGGCGGACAGCACTTATAACTTTGTTTATTCATAATGATTCACCTTAGATCATTGTATGAAAACGTGATTGAGATTGTGCATACATAATCGTTTATGATAAAATAAAAATAATAAAAGGAGATCATCATGCTTAATATAAAAACTCAATTAGGTAATATTAATTTTTCACAGAATATAATAAACAAAATAGTTACGGAGTGCGTTAAGAATGTGGGAGACAGAGTGATTCTTCTTAATTATAAAGGCAAATATATGAATGTGGTTCCGGGATTAGCCTCAAAGATGAACCTTTATGATGAGGAAGCAGGATGTATCCATGCAGATGAAACCGATCAAGGAATCAGGATAAATGTATATATAGCAGTGCGTTTCGGCGTCAGTATCAAAAAAGTGACGAGGGAAATAATAAATAGCATATACGAAAATTTTGAAAAATTTATGGGCGAAAAGCCTGCAAGAGTCACTGTTACGGTTACAGGCACCTTTTCAAAAAATATTGCCAAAAGACATATAGAGGTGAGCAGATAAATGCAGTTGAATGATAAAGTGACTCTTCTTAAAGGAATAGGTCCTAAAAAATCAGAAGCTCTGGAAAAACTTAATATAAATACCCTTGAGGACCTTATTTTTTTTCTTCCAAGGGATTATGAAGACCGCAGAAATCAAATCAAAATACACGATATAAAAGATGATGCAGCAGTTGTGGTGAAAGCTGAAGTGAAGCTGATAGTAAATGACAGATATAAGTACGGAAGAAAACAACTGCTAAAACTTTTGGTATCAGATGATACAGGAATGATTGAAGTTGTTTTTTTTAACGCCCGGTATCTGCAAAATACTTTTAAAATAGGAGAAAGTTATATTTTTTATGGTAAAGCTAAAGAAAATTTCGGAAAAATACAGCTTATTCATCCTGATTTTTCAAAGGGATCTGAAGAGAATGGCGGGATACTTCCTGTATATCCTCTCACTAAGGGGATTACTCAAAGAGAAATGCGGAGCTGGCAGGATAAAGTGAGAAATCTTTATAGTAAAGTTGAGGATTTTTTAGGAGAAGATTTTATAAAAAGCAATAGATTGTGCAGCCTTGAATATGCTTTAAACAATATACATTTTCCTCAGGAAAAACAGAAACTTCTTGAGGCTAAATACAGGCTTATTTTTGATGAGTTATTGGTTTTGCAGGTCGGTTTGTTTGCGGCGAGAAAAAATATAAAAGAGGAGGAAAACGGTATAGCGTTTTCATGTAAGGCTGATATTTCAAAATACATAAATTCTATGCCGTATACGCTTACAGGAGCTCAGAAAAGATGTATAAAAGAAATAGAAAAGGATCTTGAATGCGGGAAAGTTATGAACCGTCTTGTTCAAGGAGACGTAGGGTCGGGAAAAACAGCTGTAGCTGAGATAGCTATGTATAAGGCTGTAAAAAGCGGATATCAGGCTGTTTTGATGGCTCCTACTGAAATACTTGCAAGACAGCATTTTGAAAGTATAAGCAGGGCATTTAAATATCATGGAATAGAAGTGGGATTTCTCACAGGTTCTATGAAAGCTGCAGATAAAAGAGCAACTTTGGAGAAAATAAAAGAAGGCTCTTTTCAAATTATAATAGGAACTCATGCTGTTATACAGCCTGATGTGGAATTTAAAAGACTCGGCCTTGTAATAACTGATGAACAGCATAGATTCGGAGTGAGGCAGAGAGTAAAGCTGAAAGAAAAAGGCAGGAATCCTAATGTTCTTGTTATGACCGCTACTCCTATACCAAGGACGCTTTCAGTAGTTCTTTACGGAGATCTTGATGTTTCAGTAATAGATGAACTTCCTCCCGGAAGGCAGAAAATAAGTACCAGAAGCATAGGATATGAAAAACGTGATAACTGTTACGATTTTGTGGAAAAGCAGTTAGCGGACGGAAGACAGGCATATGTAGTTACGCCATTGATAGAGGAATCGGATGTCATGGATCTGAGATCTGCTCACAAAGTGGCAGAAGAGCTTTCGAAACGTTTTAAAGAATATAATGTTGCATTAATACACGGGGCTATGAGACAAGAGGATAAAGACCGCATTATGGAGGAGTTTTATCATGGACTCATAGATGTTTTGGTGGCTACGGTAGTTATAGAGGTTGGAATAAATGTACCTAATTCTACTGTTATCGTGGTGGAAAATGCAGAAAGATTTGGGCTGGCTCAGCTTCATCAGCTTCGGGGCAGAGTCGGGAGAGGACCGCATAAATCTTACTGCTTTCTGATTTTTGAAGGAGATTCGGAAATTGCCAGAAAAAGAGGAGAGATCATGGAAGCTTCCTCAGATGGTTTTTTCATTGCTGAAGAGGATCTTAAACTCAGAGGTCCGGGAGAAATATTCGGAACGAGGCAGCACGGTCTTCCGGATCTGAATATTTCCGACCTTTCCAGACATTTAAAAATTATGGAGCATGCTAAAAAAGAGGCTAAAGTTATTCTTGAAAAAGATCCTGTATTGGAATCTGATGAAAATAAAGGCCTGAAACGAAAGATAACAAAGCTTTTCGGAGAAAATTTGACACTTGATTTGTAGCTTGGTAAATCACGGAAATATATGAAATAATTGCATGTAATACTTTTTTCATCTCGGGTTAAATTATTACTACAGGAGGTGAGGTTAAATGTCATTACAGGATAAAATGAATGTTAGCGCAAAGCCAGCATTAAAGAACTTAAAGACTGAAGTGGCTAACGAGCTGGGTCTTGCAAATTATGACCAGGCAGATAAGGGAAACTTAACTGCTAGACAGAACGGTTACGTTGGCGGCTATATGACTAAGAAGTTAGTCGAAATGGCTGAACAGCAGCTTGCAGGAAAATAAGTAAGTTAATGCAGATTTAAAAAGCAAACTAATGGGAAAGGGAGATATTTGCCTTAAAAGTAAATATCTCTTTTTCAATTTTTGTAGATATATCGGTACTTTAATGCTAAAATTAAAAAAATAGCTTACAGGAGGATTAATATGCGTGTAATTGCAGGAGATTATAAAGGAAGAAGGCTCAAAACACCTTCTGATTATTCTATAAGGCCTACTACAGACAAAGTGAAGGAGGCTCTTTTCAGTATATTGACGGAAAAGATTTATGCAAGCCGAGTGCTTGACTTGTTTTCTGGAACGGGGAATCTGGGCATAGAAGCGCTGAGCAGGGGAGCAGATATTTGTATATTTGGAGATAATTCAAAGGAAAGTATAAAACTTATAAAAGAAAATATAGCTCATTGCAAAGCTCAGGATAGAGCGATAGTTGCTGCAGGAGATTTCAAAAAACTGCTTATGAACGCATCTGAACCTTTTGATATAATACTTTTGGATCCTCCTTATGATGAGGATCTTTTGGGAGTTTGTTTTGAAATGATTGCTGAAAGGAAACTTCTCAGAGAGGGAGGCGTTATTGTAGCCGAACATAGAAAAGAAGAGTCGCTTCCAGACGAATTTTTTGGGTTCAAAAAATTAAAACAGCGTAAATACGGTATTATTATGTTGTCAATATATTGTTGAATGAAGGCTGGATTCGTGATATAATTAATTGGAATTTCTGGGAGGAGTACAGATGAAAACGAAGGCTTTGTATACTGGATCTTTTGATCCTCTTACAAACGGACATTTGAACATAATAGAGAGATCTGCTAAACTTTACGATGAGCTTACCATCGGAATAATAGTTAATCCTTCCAAAAAGTGCGTGTTTTCTTTGGAAGAGAGAAAATTTATGATAGAAGATGCGCTTAAACATCTTAGAAATGTAAAGGTTGATTGTTTTTCCGGGCTGCTTGCCAACTATGTCAATGATAACAGCTTTAATGTAGTTGTCAGAGGCTTGAGAGCCACTATGGATTTTGAATATGAGATTCAGATGGCTCAGATGAATGCAAGACTTTTTCATGAAACTGTTGAAACTGTGTTTCTTATGACTGATCCGCAGTATTCTTTTATAAGCTCAAGTATGATAAAAGAAGTATATTCACTGGGAGGATCCATAGACGGACTGGTTCCTGATGCGATACTGGAAAGAATGAAAGAACTAACTGACGATAAATAGGAGGATAATATGAGGGTTTTAGAACTTTTAGAAGAAATTGAAGAAATTGTTGACACTGCCGCAGGATTTCCTCTTACGGGAAAAATAATGGTGGACTCTCAGGAATTATTGGAAATAGTCAGAGAAATAAGAGCCGAATTACCGGATGAGATCCAGCAGGCTCAGTGGATAAAAAACGAAAGAGAGAGAATAATCGCCGAGGCCAGAACTCAATATGAGGCGGTAATAGAAGATGCTCAGAAACAGGCGGATGCTTTGGTGGAAAATAACGATATAACAGTAAAAGCGAAGCTTCGTGCTGATGAGCTGATGAGAGTTACCGAGAATACTGCTAAACAGCTTAAGATAGGTACATATGATTATCTTGACAGTATATTGTACAGTTTTCAGGGGAAGATGGAACATCTCAGCTCCATATATTTCGGAGAGATGTTTACAAGTATAGAGAAAGCTTTTGATGATATTAATTCTGCTTTGGCAGCCAATAGAGATGAACTCAAAGATATGGCGTACAGGACACAGATGGATGCCGATGATATACCGGCTCCTTCAGCTGAAAGCGAAGAAGAGGATCAGTAAACAATAATAGATACATAATACTCATGGTTTATTAATATAAATAGATCATGAGTATTTTTAAATTTAACAAAAAAAGAATATTTGTTGCAGGATTTATAACTTCTGCATGCTGCATTCTGATGGTAATATTTCCTACGATAGCTCTTTATTCTGCGAGAAAAGGGATATCTCTGTGGATAAGTAATGTTTTGCCTGCGCTTTTGCCTTTTTTTATCTGTGCAAATTTTCTACAGAATATAGGTGTTATAAGGTTATTCAAATCAGGTGTTTTTCCTTTTGCTATGAGTGTACTTTCAGGATATCCAATGGGAGCAAAAATAGTAGGTGATCTGAAACGCGATGGTGAAATTTCCATGAGGGAAGCTAAACGCCTCATGAGTTTCTGCAGCACTTCCGGGCCGGCTTTCATGGTAGGAGCTGTAGGAGCAGGTATGCTGGGTTCAGGTATGTTGGGGGGAATAATAGCTGTGGCGCATTATATAGGCGCTTTTGCTAATGGTGTTCTTTATACCAGAATTTTGGGAAGAGACCCTGCAATTGAGATTTCGTCCTTAAGAAATGGTTCTTCTGGAAGAGGAATACAAGAATCTTTCACAGAGGCTATAATCATGTCTTTTAGATCTTTGGGAATAGTGCTGGCTTACATAGTGATGTTTATGTTTATCACAGATCTACTTCATATGTGCGGTGGTTTTTCTCTTGTAGAGAGTCAGTCTGTCAGAGCTCTTGTAAAAGGATTTTTTGAAATGACGGTGGGCTGCGGAGCTGTCGCGGAATGCGGGTCTATGACAGAGTCGATGAAGTGTATACTTTCTGCAGCGATAATGTCATGGGGAGGACTTTCTGTTTTGGGGCAGTCTATGAGTATGCTTTCTGGAACAGGAATTCCGATAAAGTATTTGTTTGTAAGTAAGTTGACACATAGTATATTTGCAGCAGCGGCGGCTTTTATTATTTCTCTCTTTGTGTTATGATTAATTTATGAGAATTTTAGGAATTACAGCAGAATACAATCCGTTTCATAACGGGCATAGATATCATCTTGAAAAATCCATGGAAAATACAGGGGCAGAATATTCTGTTGCTGTAATGAGCGGCAGTTTTACACAGAGAGGGGAAGCTGCCGTATTAGATAAATGGAGCAGGAGCAGAATAGCTGTGGAAAATGGTGTGGATCTTGTTCTTGAACTTCCATTTATTTTTGCATGTTCAAGAGCAGAAGTTTTTGCATCGGGTGCAATAGATATTTTGACTGGTATAGGAGCTACTCATATATCTTTTGGAAGTGAAAGCGGAGATCTGCACCGGCTGGAAGCTGTTGTACAGAAACTTTCAAAATATAAGGATAATATAAATGAGATCAGACAGCTGGAAATGAAAAAGGGGTATTCGTCAGTAAAAGCTTTCCAAAAGGGAGTGGAGAGGATTCTGAGCAGGGATGAAGCCTCGCTTATGACTGAACCCAATAATATATTGGCTATTGAATATTTGAAAAGGATATCATATTGGAGAGAAAAAGGACATGCCGTGACGGCTCATGTAGTAAAACGTTTTGGTTCGGGATATCGAGAATACAATGAGTTGGCTGGATTTGCAGGAGCTTCTGTTTTAAGGGAGATGATACGTGAAGGTGCTGTGAGAGAAACTGTTTTGAGAGAATATATGCCTGATAATTCTGCGGCAGAGCTTGTGAGAGTACAGAATCCCAGACAAGTTGAAGAACGTGCATTCTTGTTGTTAAAGGGTGAGCTGATGAAAAGTGGGAACGAGGAAATGGCGCGTATACACTGCATGGGAGAAGGCCTTGAAAATAAATTCAGAAAAGAGATAGTAAAAGCATCATCTATGGATCATCTTGTTTCTGCAATGGTGTCCAAACGTTATACAGAATCTACTGTGAGGAGACTTATTATATATATTCTCATAGGATTGAAAGAATATAATCCGCAAAAGAATATTTATGCAAGAGTCCTGGCAGCAGGAGAAAAGGGACGCAGGCTTATTAAATTAATAAAGAAACAGGAGAATCCTCATATTCCAATAATTACCAATATAAATAAAGAGAAGGATTTATACAGGGATGTAGAAGAAACTTTAAAATATGATATAATATCTTCTGATGTTTATAATGTTATTAATGCGCGTGATTTGTACATTTTTTCAGATAAAGTTATGAAGCCTTATATAGTCTGAAAAATCAGTGATATGTTGAGGCGGAAAATTCTGAAAATAGCCAAAGGTATTGAATCACTTTGCTTTAAAGGGTATAATAATATAGTTGTTTTAATAATACAAAGATGGAGGAATTGTAAATGAAAGTTTTAGTAATTAACTGTGGTAGTTCTTCACTGAAGTATCAGGTTCTGGATATGACTAACGAAGCACTTCTCTGTAAAGGCTTGGTTGAAAGAATAGGGATGGAAGGATCTGTGATAACTCATACGAAGACAGGCATGGACAAGTTCCAGCTTATCGTTCCTATGGAAAATCATAAAGATGCTATTTCACACGTTCTTATGGCGATACAGGATGAAAATCACGGCGTCGTTAAAGATATGAGCGAGATAGGCGCAGTAGGACACCGTGTAGTTCACGCCGGAGAGAAATTTGCTCATTCTGTACTGATAGATGATCTTGTAATTGAAGCCCTTGAAGAATGTATCGATTTGGCTCCTCTCCACAATCCGCCTAACCTTCTCGGTATTGCGGCTTGTCAGGAACTGATGCCAAACACACCGATGGTAGGTGTATTCGACACAGCTTTTCATCAGACTATGCCTCCTGAATCATATATTTACGCTATTCCTTATGAATATTATGAAAAATACGGAATCAGAAGATATGGTTTCCATGGAACAAGCCATAAGTATGTAGCTGAAAGGGCTTCTGACATACTGAATGTAAATATCGATGATTTGAAGTTGATAACATGTCACTTAGGAAATGGAGCTTCCGTATCAGCTATAAAGAGAGGTAAATGTATAGATACTTCCATGGGATTTACTCCGTTGGAGGGATTGGTAATGGGAACAAGAAGTGGTGATATTGACCCAGCCATCGTTACATACATCAGAGAGAAAGAAAAGCTTGATCAGGGCGTTGCCAATGAAATACTTAACAAAAAATCGGGTGTACTGGGTATATCAGGGGTGTCCAGTGATTTCAGAGATCTTGAGGCTGCTGCTGAAGAAGGAAATGAAAGGGCTCTTCTGGCTCTCAAGGTTTTTGCTCATAAGGTTAGATTTTACATCGGTGCTTATATCGCCGAAATGAACGGTGTAGATGCTATAGTGTTTACTGCCGGTGTAGGGGAAAACGACATAGGCATGAGAGATATCATCTGTAATGATTTAGGCAATCTGGGAATAAAACTTGACCTTGTAAAGAACAAGGTAAGAGGTAAAGAGATGATTATTTCCAGAGATGATTCAAGAGTAAAAATTATTTTGATTCCTACTAATGAGGAGTTAATGATTGCCAGAGATACTTATAAGATCGTTACCGGTAAATAATAAGGGAATCTATAGTATACAGCTTTTTATCATCGTATGAAAATAATTGTTGACAAGAGATACCGATGGAAGGTATACTTTAGAAGTTGCGAATTATTCGACAGATATTTAATTTAACGAATATATCATACATATAACGGAGCAAAAGGAGGTGTAAAATATGGCAGTACCTAAGAGGAAAACTTCGAAAGCAAGAAGAGATAAGAGAAAATCTGCGAACATGAAGATGAAAGCACCGGGGCTTTCTATTTGTCCGCAGTGCCACGAGCCAAAGCTTCCGCATAGAGTTTGCCCTAACTGTAATTATTACAACGGTAAGGATGTTGTGGAATCTGCAGAAGCATAAACAGGATAATATAGCTTTAAAATTAAAACGGTGCCGTGATTTGCGGTACCGTTTTTAATAATATGAATAATATAGATTCTGAATTTATCTTAATATAAAAAATATAATATACTGCATTAAAATTGTAAATATTAATAATAACTTTATGATAATGAATTTTATTTTTTGGTAGCTTTCAAAATGATGAAGTCTTATGTTAAAATGACACTGATATAATAAGGAGGTTGTAAATATGTTATTTATAGAATACCCTAAATGTTCTACATGTAAGAAAGCTAAAAAGCATCTGGAAAGTCTGGGGGTTGAATTTGATGACAGACATATAGTAGAAAATAATCCCAATGAGAAAGAATTGGAAGAATGGATTGCAAAAAGCGGATATCCTATAAAGAAATTTTTTAATACCAGCGGTATGAAATATCGAGAACTTGGCCTTAAGGATAAGTTGGCGGAAATGAGTGATTCTGAGAAAATATCGCTTCTTGCATCAGATGGCATGCTGGTAAAAAGACCTCTTCTTATAGATGGAGAGCGCATTCTCGTGGGATTTAAAGAGAAAGAATGGATATTTTAAAACATGAGACACAGTGCAAAAGGGAATTTGTTTTTATTTGTGGCGGCACTGGTTTGGGGATTTTCTTTAGCAGCGCAGAAGGAAGGTCTTAAATATATAGATCCTTTTATTTTTACTTCAGTAAGATGTATATTAGGAGGCATTGTCATGCTTCCTTTTGTATTGGTTTTGCAAAAAAAACAATCTTCTGACGATGAGGAAAAAATAACAACGTTCAAAGAAATTTTGAAGTGCGCGTTATGCTGTGGAAGCCTTATAGCCGCTGTTATATTGCTTCAACAGATTGGACTTCCATATACATCTGTAGGTAAAGCAGGTTTCATAACAGCTCTTTATATTTTTATAACTCCCATGATAGGGATTTATCTGGGTAAAAAGACCGGTAGAAATTTGTGGATAGGGGTAGCTATCGGACTTGTTGGCCTATATTTTCTTTGCCTTTTCAATGGTATCGAAGCTGTAACCTTTGGAGATATTATGATGTTCTGCGCGGCTTTTTTATGTTCTGTGCATATACATGCCATAGATCACTTTGTCAGAAGAATAAAGCCTGCTGTTTTGACGTGCAGTCAGTTTATTGTGGCTGGACTGATATGTGTGATTCCGGCTGTTTTCTTCGGTGGTATCACGTGGACGGCTATAAAAGATGCATGGATACCTATAATATATTCCGGTGTAATAGCTTGTGCGGTAGGATATACTTTTCAGACTATGGGGCAGAAGGCTACAAATCCTAATCTGGCATGCCTTATAATGGCGCTTGAAACTGTTTTCACATTATTTTCAGGTTGGATATTCTTCGGAGAGATTCTTTCGATACATGAATATATAGGGTGTGGGATGATGTTTTTAGCTATAATAGTCTCACAGCTTCCTGATGATCTTTTTATCAGAAAAAAACTGAGAAAAAAAGAAAATGCAGATAAAGAATGTATTGACATATATATGAAATGAATATATTATACTCTTAATAAAAGGGAGTAGCAGACACATCAGTGTTTACGCTATCGTCAACGCGATGATTTTCATCCGGAGCGTAATTAAATTGCGAGACTTTTATTGCATTTAATATGCAGTAAAAGTCTCTTTTTTTATGAGCCGCCTAAATCTATGGTTTGGAAGAAATTTTACTGCTAAATTTGGCACACATCGCCTGAAAGTAAAATGTGAGATATGGGTATAATAATTTAAAAGGAGCATGGAATGAACGAGTTTTATAAAATGACTGAGAAAGACGCCATGGTTACAGTTAATGGAAGCACAGAACCTCTCAGTGATCAGCAGGTGGCGTCTAATAGAGAAAAATACGGGCCTAATGAACTTGTGGAAGGAAAGCAAAAATCCATTATCAGGCTTTTTTTTGAACAGTTTAAAGATTTTCTTGTTATTATATTGATATTTGCAGCAATAATATCAGGAATATTGGGTGATGTAGAAAGTGCTATTGTTATATTGGTAGTAATAACAATAAATGCTATATTGGGAACTGTGCAGACTGTTAAAGCTGAACAGTCTTTAGACAGTCTTAAGAAAATGTCAGCGCCTGAAGCAAAGGTATTCAGAGGAGGGCAATTTATAAAAATTCCAGCTTCCGAAATTACCGTAGGTGATAGAGTGAGTTTAGAGGCGGGTGATTTTGTACCTGCTGACGGCAGAATAATTTCAAATGCAGGTATGAAAATTGATGAAAGTGCGCTTACCGGAGAGAGCCTTGGTGTTGAGAAAGATGTTTCAGTGATAGAAGAGACTGTCCCTCTTGGCGATAGGCTCAATATGGTGTATTCAGGAAGTTTTGTTACTTATGGCAGAGGGGAATTCCTTGTAACTGCCATAGGAATGGAAACAGAAGTAGGAAAAATAGCCACGCTTTTGAAAACTACATCTGAAAAGAAAACCCCGCTTCAAGTCAATCTTGATAATTTCGGAAAGAAGTTATCAATCCTTATACTCGTTTTCTGCGGAATATTGTTCGGTATAAGTGTTTTTAGAGGCCAGCCTATAGGCGATGCTTTTCTTTTCGCTGTGGCTCTTGCAGTAGCGGCTATACCGGAGGCATTAAGTTCTATAGTGACTATTGTACTTTCTTTTGGAACGCAGAAAATGGCCCAGGAACATGCTATAATCAGAAAACTTCAGGCTGTAGAGGGACTTGGAAGTGTTTCTGTTATCTGTTCAGATAAAACAGGAACTCTTACTCAAAATAAGATGACTGTAGAAGACTATTATGTTCATGGAAAAAAGATATCATCTTCGGATATTGATATTGGAAATAACGGAGAAAGACAACTGTTGTTATCGAGTATCTTGTGTAATGATTCTACAATAGCAGACGGCAAAGAAATCGGAGATCCTACAGAGACTGCTCTTATAAATATCGGCATAAAGCTCGGCATTTCATATGATATGGAGAGGAGTGTAAGCATAAGGACAGAAGAAATACCTTTTGACAGTGACAGAAAACTGATGTCTACATGTCACAGGCTTACAGGTGATCGGCCGGATTTATTCAACGGAGCCGAAAATGTGATGATAACAAAGGGGGCTGTAGATGTATTGCTTAATAGGGTTACGGCAATACAAACAGCACAGGGGGTAAGAGCTCTTACGCAGCAGGATATAACTGATATAGAGACATGTAATAGTGATTTTTCCCAAAATGGGCTGAGGGTGCTGGCCTTCGCTTATAAAGAAATAAAACATGGTTTTGTTCCAGGGATTGATGATGAAAATGAAATGGTGTTCTTAGGCCTTATCTCTATGATGGACCCGCCGAGGGAAGAATCTATGGCGGCTGTTGCCGAATGTATAGATGCCGGCATAAAACCTGTGATGATAACAGGAGATCATAAAGTCACTGCGGCTGCTATAGCTAAGAAGATCGGGATATTGAAGGACGAATCGGAAGCCTGTGAGGGTTCTTCAATAGATGATATGGATGATGAACAACTTAAGTCATATGTGGAGGGAATTTCTGTTTATGCAAGGGTTTCTCCGGAACACAAGATCAGGATCGTAAGGGCTTGGCAGGATAAAGGCAACATCGTGGCCATGACAGGGGACGGTGTAAATGATGCGCCTGCGCTTAAACAGGCTGATATAGGTGTAGCTATGGGTATCACGGGAAGTGAAGTTTCGAAAGATGCGGCCGCTATGGTTCTTACAGATGATAATTTCGCCACTATAGTGAAGGCTGTGGAAAACGGAAGAAATATATATAAGAACATAAAAAATGCCATACAGTTTCTGCTTTCGGGAAATTTTGGAGCGATATTGGTGGTTCTTTATGCATCTGTGTTTGCTCTTCCTGTTCCTTTTGCACCTGTTCACCTGTTGTTTATCAATTTGCTTACAGATAGTCTTCCGGCGATAGCTCTGGGACTTGAGCCTCATAATGCAGACCTTATGAAGGAAAAACCGAGACCTGCCAATGAATCTATATTGACAAAGGATTTTCTGTCCAAAATAGGTATTGGTGGCCTTTCTATATGTATAATGACCGTTGTGGCGTTTTTGATTGGTTTAAACGGGTGGTTTACTGCCGGCGAGTTTGGCGGAAGCGCCCTTTTGGGAAGTACTATGGCTTTCGGAACACTTTGCAGCAGCAGGCTTTTCCATGGGTTTAACTGTAAATCTGACAGACCTGTGATATTCACCAAAAGGTTCTGGAACAATAAGTATCTTATAGGCGCCTTTCTTCTTGGAATGATTTTGATAACAATGGCTCTTGCTGTACCTGCCTTTGATCATGTATTTAAAGTCCATGCTTTGGGAATCCCTCAGCTTCTGACGGTGTATGGTTTGGCGTTTTTGAATATTCCCGTTATACAGTTTATCAAGCTTATACAGAAAAAAGTAAAAGAGAGAAAAAACAATGTTTGATAAACAGAGTCACTTTTTTTAAATATAATTTGGGGTATATAAATTATTTCGATATATAATATAAAAAAAACTGCCTTATCATTTTTTCTGATTTGGCAGTTTTTTAATTCGTAAAAACAGTTATTTAATCGTCCATATCTTTTATGAGCTGCTCAGCTATCTGTATTGCATTTGTTGCAGCACCTTTTCTGATATTATCGGCAACGACCCAGATATTAAGGCCATTATCAAGTGAGAAGTCTCTTCTGATACGGCCGATGTATACTTCATCAGTACCTGCAGCATCTCTCGCAAGAGGGTATACATTGTTGGCAACATCATCCTGAACGATGATTCCGGGTGAATTTTTGAACAGTTCAACGACGTCTTTCAGTTCAAAAGGTTTTTCAAGTTCGACATTGATAGATTCACTGTGAGAATCAAAAACAGGCACTCTTACTGTTGTGGCTGTTACTTTGATATTTTCATCAAGGATCTTATGGGTTTCATTTATCATTTTCATTTCTTCTTTAGTGTAGCCGTTATCGGTAAACACATCTATATGAGGAAGACAATTTCCGGCAATAGGATGAGCGTAAGCCTGAAGTTCATCATCTTTTCCTGCCAAGCCGTTTTTAAGATCGTTGATCCCTTTCACCCCTGAGCCTGAAACAGCTTGATAGGTTGAATAAACAACTCTTTTAATTCCGTATTTTTCCTGAAGAGGTTTGAGTGCAACCATAGCCTGTATAGTGGAGCAGTTAGGATTAGCTATGATGCCTTTATTCCATTTTATATCTTCTGGATTTACTTCCGGAACGACAAGAGGAACTTCTTTATCCATTCTCCACTGACTGCTGTTGTCAACAACGATAACACCTTTGGAAGCTGCTATGGGAGCAAATTTCTCGCTTGTGGAACCGCCTGCTGAAAAGAGAGCAATATCTATAGGCTTATCAAAGGAATGTTCTGTGAGTTCTTCGATTATGTATTCTTTACCTTTGAAGGTCAATTTTTTGCCTGCAGATTTGGCCGATGCCATCATGTAAATGTTTTCGAAAGGAAAATCTCTTTCCTCCAAAACTTTTAAAAATGTGGAACCGACTACTCCTGTAGCACCCACGACTGCAATATTTGGTTTTCTGTTCATAAATAATGACCTCCTAAATTTATTGTTAATTTTATTATATTCACAAACATTTCAGCGGTTAATTTTAAAAACGCTTTGCCATTAATTATACTACCGAAAGTGTGCAGATGTAAAGGGTTAAGACAAGATTTTGTCGCAATTTCTGTGCTGATTAAATAAAAATACATATTATTTGATATACTGTTGTGGTATAATTAACAAGTTGACTAAAATGCCTTACGGCATAATTGAATATACATGAGAAAAGGCAGGGAGGATTAAATCATGACGTACATTCAAGGGATAATTTTGGGACTGGCACAAGGACTTTCTGAGTTTTTGCCTATAAGCAGCTCAGGACATTTAGCACTTTTACAGTATTTCTTTGGAATAAGCTCTGAAAATGTGCTTCCATTTGCAGTATTGCTTCATTTAGGGACGCTTATATCGGTTTTCATCGTGTATTGGAAGGATATTGTAGCTCTTGTAAAAGAACTTGGTGCGGTGATTAAGGATATATTTACAGGAAAAGGCTTGAGAATAAATGCTAATCCTACGAGAAGACTTGGTTTCATGATAATTGTAGCAACGATACCTACAGCTATCATCGGGCTGCTTTTCAATGATCTGTTTAATGCCATGTATCTGTCACTTATTGCCATAGGTATAGGACTTCTTATAACCGGTACGATACTTGTCATAGCGGAGAGAATGGGAAGGAACAGTAAAGGTATTAAAGAGATGAAATTCAGGAATGCCTTTTTTGTAGGTCTTATGCAGGGTGTAGCTATATGTCCGGGGATTTCAAGATCAGGATCGACTCTTTTCGGAGGTTTAATTTCAGGTCTTAACAGGGAATTTGCTGTCAAATTTGCTTTTCTTATTTCTATTCCGTCTATACTTGGATCTGTAATAGTAGAAGCGCCGGATGCTTTTAAAGCAGGAATGGATATGTCGCTTATTGGGCCTGTTGTGGTTGGTGTGCTGGTTTCGGCATTATCAGGGCTGTTTGCCATTAAAGCTATGATAAAGCTTGTTTCCAATAAAAATCTTATGGGTTTTTCTGTTTACACATGGGCGCTTGGTATAGTGGTGATAGTTTACGCTTTGATTTTTGTGTAGATGATAGAAGTTTATTTATTAGAGGTAAACAATGAAGGAGAAGAGAAAAAAGTCGGAAAAGCCTTCTGGCAGCAGGAATAGAAACAGCAGTAAAAATTCAGGAAGAAAAATAGCATCATCCTCATCATCCAGAGTGAAAGCTCAGTCTGTAAAACCTGAAGCAAAGAAACTCGACAGCAGTGTAAGGGATGAGATTGTAGCTATAATTTTAATTGCCATAGGTGTTTTTTTTATAATAGCGTTTCAAACTGAGGCTGCCGGAACAATAGGTTTATCTTTATCACATTTTTTTAAAGGAATGTTTGGATTTGCTGCATATATACTGCCGTATTATTTTATAATATACGGCGTTTTGTTGTTTATGAGAAAAACTATACATGTGGGAATAAAATCAGCAGTATTGCTGCTTATAATATTTTTGATGATTTCTCTGATGAATTCAGGAAGATTTATTAATGATACAGTTTTAAATCAGAGGTTTTGGAATATTCCGGTATATTATAACAATGGCATGGCTCTTGATGACGGAGGGGCCTTCGGAATGATGACTGGGAAATTAATCGTTAAACTGATTGGTGTTCCGGGACTTTATATATTTTCTGTAGTAGCGGTGGTGATATGTCTTCTTATGCTGATGAATACTCCGGTATCACGTTTTCTGGAAAAAGCAAAAGAAAGAAAAGTAAAGCGTGATGAATTCAGAGAAGAACGTGCTGCGGGAAAACAGCGGCAGAGATCAATACATTCTGATGATATGAAAGAACGGACTCCTGCTCACAGTACTGCTGAGGTTTATGCGGCAGCGGAATCTAAAGGATATGGTGATACGGGGATTACTGCACGGCAGAAGAAAATTCTCGGGTATGTACAGGATGAAGATATTGCTTCAGGAAAAGTAACGGACGGTCTTGATTTTTCACTGGGAGAGGACAGACAAAAAAGCGGTAAGAAAGATAAGAAAAAGATGAAAACTACGCCTGTGGATACTTTTGATATCACGGATCAGGAGTCATCTTATCAATGTGAAGATGATGACGTAAAATCCGAAGGTTTCGGAAGCCCTATTATAGTGGGAGGATTTTCTCCAAAGATGATGGAAGAAAAATTGACAAAGGCGGAAGCAGAGAAGAGTATGTTGCGTGAGGATGATTTCAATATAACAACATCTTCATCTGAAAGTTATAAATTTCCTTCGATAGATCTTCTGACAAAGGCTAAGAAAAAGGGAACTAATCCGGCTGAGGAAGAGAATATTCTAAGAGCTAAGGCTGTAAAACTGGAAAATACTCTTCATAGTTTTAATATAGATGCTCAGGTGACAAATGTTACTCAAGGACCGGCAGTTACAAGATATGAAGTACATCCCAACAGTGGAGTCAAGGTTAAGGGGATTAAAAATCTGGCTGATGATATAGCTCTCAATATGGAGGCCAAAAGTATAAGGATAGAAGCCCCTATACCGGGAAAACCTGCAGTTGGGATTGAAATAGAAAATGACAGGATCAATATGGTTACCATAAGAGAGATCATAGATTCCGCAGTTTTTAAAAAATCCGAATCAAAAATAACTTTTGCTGTAGGAAAGGATATAGCAGGCAAGGCTATTGTTGCTGATTTGAAATCTATGCCGCATCTTCTGATCGCAGGATCTACAGGGTCGGGAAAAAGTGTCTGTATAAATAGTATAATAACAAGTATTTTGTATAAGGCGAAACCTGAAGAGGTTAAACTTGTTCTTATCGATCCTAAGGTCGTGGAGCTGGCCAATTACAACGGAATACCTCATCTGTTAATTCCTGTAGTGACAGAACCGTCGAAAGCCGCCGCTGCTCTTAATTGGGCTGTAGCTGAAATGGATGACAGATATAAGAAGTTTGCCGAAGAAGGCGTAAGAGAATTGGCAAGTTATAATAACACCATGAGAAATAAAGGCGAGGAAGAAAAAGTGATGGCGCAGGTTGTTATTATCATAGATGAGCTGGCAGATCTTATGATGGCAGCGCCTTCGCAGGTAGAAGAGTCGATTTGCAGATTGGCGCAAAAAGCAAGAGCTGCCGGAATGCATTTGATCGTTGCTACTCAGCGACCTTCTGTAGATGTCATTACAGGTGTGATAAAAGCCAACATACCTTCACGTATAGCTTTTGCAGTGTCTTCTCAGTTTGATTCCAGAACTATATTGGATATGTCAGGGGCTGAAAAATTAGTTGGAAAAGGAGATATGCTATTCAATCCTCTTGGCAGCGGTAAGCCGACAAGGGTACAGGGAACTTTTATTTCTGACGAAGAAGTTCATGATGTGATCGAATTTGTAAAAGGACAGGTGGAGAAAGCTGAGTATTCATCTAATGTAATGGATTCTATAGAGCGAGCCAATACACCTGCTGCCGAAAAGAGTGAGCGGGATCTTGAGGATGAACTTTTGCCGGAAGCCATAGAATTGGTGGTGCAGGCACAGCAGGCATCTGTATCCATGCTGCAAAGAAGGTTTAGGATAGGATATAACAGAGCAGCCAGAATAATAGATATGATGGAAGACCGTCAGATAGTAGGTCCGTCAGACGGAAGCAGACCGAGACAGGTATTGATTTCGGAAGAAGATCTGATGAATATGCGAGATAATACAAAGGATTTGGAACAAGAATGAAGTTATATATAGCAACGATGGGATGCCCTAAGAATTTTAATGACTCTGAAGGGATAGAAGGTATATGGGAGGCTGCAGGCATGGAGCTGGCAGATTCCTTAAAGGAAGCCGATGCAATACTGGTAAATACTTGTGGTTTTATAAATGATGCTAAACAGGAATCTATAGACTGTATATTTGATATGGCACGGTTTATAGATGAAGGGGATGAAAGAGGCAAAAAAATCCTGATTGTTTCAGGCTGTCTTTCCCAGCGTTACGGAAAGGAACTTGCCGATGAACTTCCGGAGGTAGATATTTTCCTGGGAGTCAATGATTATGAGCGCCTTCCACAGATTGTGAAGGGATTTAAAAGGGGCGAAAGGCAGCAGATATTCAGTTGCCAGTCCGATGGCTTTGAAGAATTTTCTGCCAGAAAGATAAAGGAAAATCCGTATTCCATGACTTTGAGGATTGCAGAAGGTTGCAATAATTGCTGTACATACTGTGTTATACCTCAGATAAGGGGAAAATACAGAAGCAGACCTATGGAGAATATAGTGGATGAGGCGGAGATTCTGGCCTCAAAGGGGTGTAAAGAGTTAATTCTGATAGCTCAGGACGTGACAGAGTACGGACGTGATATTTACGGAAAATTGATGCTGCCAAAGCTTTTAAGAAAGCTGTGCCGGGTAGAAGGCATAAGATGGATAAGGCTTATGTACTGTTATGAGGACAAGATAACCGATGAACTTATTGATGTAATGGCTTCAGAAGAAAGAATTTGTAATTATATAGATATTCCGCTGCAGCATATCTCAAATGATGTACTTAATGCGATGAATCGATATTCCACAACAGAAAGTATTAAGGATACAATAGGAAGATTAAGGTCAGCTATTCCTGATATACATATAAGGACTACTTTCATCGTCGGATTTCCCGGAGAAAGTGAGAAAGACTTCGAGGAACTTGTAAATTTTGTTGAAGAAACAAAATTTGAGCGTCTGGGTGTATTTGCTTATTCACGTGAGGAAGGTACGGTTGCAGGAAATATGGATAATCAGATAGAAGAGGATGTGAAGTCTGTTCGAGCCGATACTGTAATGAGAAGGCAGCTTGATATTTCCCGAGAAATAAACCAAGCAAAGGTGGGAAATACTATAGAGGTCATGGTTGACGAAATAGATAATGAAGGGGCTTATATTGGAAGAACTGTATATGATGCGCCTGAAATAGACAATACCGTTATTTTTAAATCAAATGATAAGCTTAGTCCCGGAGATATGGTTCGGATACATATAACGGATGCTTTTGATTATGATTTGATAGGAGAAAAGGAGGAATAATATGAATTTGCCTAATAAACTTACTATGGGGAGGATATTTGCCATACCTGTATTCATTGTAGTTTTTCTCATGGGATATAAATATGCTGCAGCTATAATTTTTATATTGGCAGCTTTGACGGATATGCTTGACGGGCATATAGCAAGAAAACATAATTTGGTGACTAATTTCGGAAAACTGATGGACCCTCTTGCCGATAAGCTTCTGGTTATGTCAGCTCTCATATGTCTTGTACAGGTTGAATATGTTCCTGGGTGGATGGTGATTGTAATACTGGGAAGAGAATTTATAATAACAGGTATGAGACAAGTAGCAGCGGCTCAGGGAATAGTAATAGCGGCAGGTACTACAGGAAAGATCAAAACTATAACTCAGATGATAGCAATACCTCTTCTTATATTGGAAAACTGGCCTTTTAGCCTTTTGAACTTTAATTTACCTATGGATACTATATTTCTTTGGATAGCTTTGATAATGACTATTGTTTCAGGTATTGAATACATAGCTAAAAATAAAAAATTATTTTCTATGTAGAAATTAGGAAAATTTTTTAGCAGAAAAGAGGTAGTAAAGATGAAAACAGCTATTTTAAGTGTAGGAACAGAGCTACTTTTCGGCCAGATAACCAATACTAATACAGTATATCTTTCAAATAAACTTAATATGCTGGGATATGATGTCATGTATCATTATACTGTAGGTGATAATCCGGAAAGAGTGTTTGATATGATAAACTTAGCTTTTGAGGATTGTGATTTGGTATTGACCACGGGAGGTCTGGGGCCTACACAGGATGATTTGACTAAAGAGGTGGCCTGTGAAGTAATGGGTGATGAACTGGTCCTTGACGATGATGCAATGGAAGAGCTTGTCTCATACTTTAAGAATCTTGGAAGAGAAATGACGGAGAACAACAAGAAACAGGCGATACTGCCGTCCAGAGCTAAAGTGTTTTATAATGATGCAGGAACGGCTCCCGGTTTCGCTTTAGAAAAAGACGGCAAGTATATAATATGTATGCCCGGGCCTCCGAGAGAGATGACAAGGATGTTTGAAAAAAGTGTTATGCCGTTTTTAGAATCGATGTCTGATGATGTCATTTATTATAGGATGATAAGAGCATTTGGTATAGGAGAGTCTCAGCTGGAAACAGAACTTATGGATCTTATAGACGATCAGACTGATCCGACACTTGCAACATATGCAAAAGAGGGAGAATGCTCTCTTAGGATAGCGTCAAAGAAGAAATCACGTCATGAAGCAAAAGAAGCTGTTGATCGTATGCTTGAAACAGTGATAGAAAGGATCGGAGATTATATTTACAGCTGTGATGATGAAGAGCTGGTTGAGGTAGTATGTCAAAAACTTATGAAAAAAGGACTTACATTGTCATCGGCTGAATCATGTACAGGCGGCATGTTTGCTGCGGCAGTCACAGATATACCGGGGATTTCCAGGGTATTTCAGCGGGGCCTTGTAACTTACAGCAATGAAGCTAAAATGGATGAACTTGGAGTCAGAGCTGAGACTTTAGATGAATTTGGTGCTGTAAGTGAAGAAACTGCTGTTGAAATGGCAGAAGGACTGAAGAGGGTAAGCGGTAGTGACATCTGCATATCTGTTACCGGAATAGCAGGCCCTGACGGAGGAAGCAGGGAAAAACCGGTAGGACTTGTGTATATAGGTTTTATTTATGGAGATAAGAAGCTTTGTAAAAAAGTTCTTATGAGAGATGTCAATAGGAAATGGAACAGGCATTATACACTGCTCAGTATGTTAGACATGATAAATAAGAATATATAATAGGGTATGGCTGCGATTTTTTTCGCAGCCATGTCTATAGTAAATATACTTAATATATTGACAAAACGCATAATAAAATGTAAAATTATTCCATAAAAATTCGAGATAATTTTCTTGACCTCATGGTAAAAATAGGGTATTATAATTAAAGAACAAACGTTCTTGATTTGGAGGTAATTATATGGCAGCTAAAAATGAAACTAAAAATATGAAGTCGGCCAGTAAGGAAGACAGAGATAAAGCGTTGAATGAAGCTCTTGCACAGATACAGAAACAATTTGGCAAAGGTGCTGTAATGAAACTCGGTGATGACGGTGCCAGAATGAATATAGAGGCTATATCCACAGGCTCAATGAGTCTTGATTTGGCAACGGGAATAGGTGGAGTTCCGAAGGGAAGGATCATTGAAGTATTTGGTCCTGAATCATCAGGTAAAACTACTCTTACGCTTCATATAATTGCCGAGGCGCAGAAACAGGGCGGAAGAGCGGCTTTTATAGATGCTGAGCACGCGCTTGATCCTGAGTATGCGAAAAATCTTGGGGTGGATGTTGATGAACTTCTCGTCTCTCAACCTGATTACGGAGAACAAGCTTTGGAGATAGCTGAAATGCTTGTCAGGAGCGGAGCTGTTGAAATAGTAGTGGTTGACTCCGTTGCAGCGCTTGTTCCAAAACATGAGATAGACGGAGCTATGGGAGATGCTACAGTGGGTATGCAGGCGCGTCTTATGTCACAGGCCCTGAGAAAGTTGGCAGGAGTTATAAATAAAACTAATACTACTATTATATTTATAAACCAGCTTAGGGAGAAAATAGGAGTGATGTTTGGAAATCCGGAGACAACTACAGGCGGTAGAGCTCTCAAATTCTTTTCTTCTATGCGAATAGATGTGAGAAAAGTAGAAAGTATAAAGTCTGGAGATCAGATATTGGGAAACAAGACGAGAGTTAAGATCGTCAAGAATAAAGTTGCCCCGCCTTTTAAACAGGCAGAATTCGATATCATGTACGGTCAGGGCATTTCAAAATCCGGAGATGTTTTGGATTGTGCCGTAGATGCGAAGATCATAGAAAAAGCCGGTTCATGGTATAGTTTCGAAGGAAATCGGATCGGACAGGGAAGAGAAAATGTGAAAAAATATCTTGAAGATAATCCCGATATTATGGATAAAGTTGAAGGAATTCTTCTTGATAATCTCAGAAATGATAGGGATAAAGACACAGATAATGTTGAACAGGATATCCCGGGAATCGATACAGATGATATAATAATCGATGAAGATGGAGTTATCATAGAATAGTAATTACAATAAAGGAGCTGTTGAATGAATTTTCCAAACAGCTCCTTTATTTATATGGTTTTTTACAGTCAGTCTGATCTAACAGATAGTCTATGCTGACATTATAAATCTTCGACAAACGTATCAGTATTTCCGTTGGAATGTCATTTTCTCCTGTCTCGTATTTAGAATATCCTGTCTGTGACATGCCTAAGATTTTAGATAATTCCTTTTGTGTCATATCATGATCAGTTCTTAAATCACGGATCCTTCTGTACATTACGTTGTATATCACCTCCATAAAGTCGACATTTTTATCCAAAATTTTACTTTATGATTTTGATTATAGAACATATGATTGTTTCTATAGCGTTTTTAACCTGAAACAGATTAAAAACGATGCAGAATATGTTTCTTCTTTAAAAAATTTATTTGAATTTTTTGCTATTTTTTGAGGGGGGGGGGGTGATTGACTATTGGGTCAAAATACTGTATAGTAATAAATGAATTAACCTGTTTCAGGTTAAAATTTTTATCAATTGTTAACCTGAAACAGGTTAAAATGAGAGTGGGAAATGATTGAATATACGCCCTTTTGGGAGACCATAAAAAAGAAGAATATAAGTACATATAAACTTATAAAAAAATACAGCGTAAGAAGTTCAACTATACACAGGATTCGTCATAACGAACCCTTGAGTACAGTAACGATTGATTTATTATGTGAAATTTTAGATTGTAATGTTGAAGATATTCTTGTATTTAGAAAATAATAGGCGTTTTGATAGGAAAAAAAAGTGAAAACATTATTTGAAATAATAAAAGAACATATTATGTGGCGCGAGCAGATATTGAAATTGGCTAAGGCTGATATAGTAAAAACCTATTCCGGTGCTGCACTGGGATGGGCATGGGCTATTATAAAGCCGACAGTCATGGTTTTAGTATTGTGGTTCGCGTTTTCAATAGGGCTTAGGGCAAACAGAGATATAAACGGATGCCCGTATATCCTTTGGATATTGGCAGGAATGGTACCGTGGTTTTATATGAGTGCTATGATAAGTCAGGGTACGGGGGCGATATTAAAATACAGATATCTTGTTACAAAGATGAAATTTCCCATATCTACGATACCTACATTCGTAGGCTTATCTAAGCTGATGATACATTTTTTCATTATCGGTATTATGCTTATTATTTTCATAATTCTGGGACATTTCCCGGGCAAATACATATTGCAATTGCCCATATATTTGTTGCTTATGGTAATATTTTTTACATTTTGGAGTCTGTTTGCTTCTATGCTTTCTGCTATGAGTAAGGACTTTAAAAATCTGGTTCGTTCTTTTGTAACCCCTATATTTTGGCTTTCGGGAGTAATGTATGATGTCAACAGTATAGAAGTGGGCTGGATAAAAATTTTAATGCTGTTTAATCCTGTGAGCTATTTTGCATCTGGATACAGAAACACATTCATATATGAGACTTGGATATGGCAAGAAAGGATACCGTTCATATGTTTTATGATAATGCTGCTCGTCATGATCGTCGCAGCTACATGGGCGTACAACAGAACCGTAAAAGAGATACCAGATATTTTGTGAGGCAGAAAAATAAGATGACTGATAAAAATAATGTTATAGCATTGGATCATGTTACAAAAATATATAAATTATTCAAAAATGACAAGAAAAGATTCTTGGCTACATTTATAAAATCTGTGACATATAGAGAAAAACGAGCAATAAATGATGTATCTTTTTCTGTAAAAAAAGGTGAGTCTGTTGCTTTGTTTGGCCGAAACGGCGCAGGAAAATCCACAATACTTAAAATGATAACAGGAGTCTCTTTTCCAACTCACGGAAAGATACATGTGAAAGGAAGGGTAGGAGCACTTTTAGAGCTGACAGCAGGATTTGACCCTGAGTTTTCAGGAAGAGAGAACATCTATCTCAAAGGGCAGCTTACCGGCATGACCAATAAAGAAATAGAAGAAGTTGAAGAGGATATTGTAGAGTTTGCCGAAATAGGTGAATATATAGATCAGCCGCTTCGAACATATTCCAGCGGGATGAAAGCAAGGCTGGGATTTGCAATAAATGTCTGTATAAGGCCTGATATTTTGATAGTAGATGAAGCATTGAGTGTAGGAGATTTAAAATTTCAGAAGAAATGTGTCGATAGAATCAAGAAAATGATAAAAGATTATGGAACGACACTGCTTCTTGTTACGCATTCTACAGCTACAGCAAAGCAGTTCTGTGACAGGGGTATTGTACTCAGGTCAGGGAGAGTTCTCTACGATGGGAATATAAAAAAAGCTGTGAGTATGTATAATGAAAGTCTCAAACGAAAAGAAACCACAGATCTTACAAGAGTGACAAGTGAGAGTGAGAACCGTATTAAGCATCCTGTGGAAATGTCGCATAAGCAGATGATAATTTTGATATTGCTACTGACAGTTCTTGTTGTAGGACTAGGGATTGTATTAAGTTTTATGAGGATGTAATTACTAAAAGAGAGTAAACAATGAAAACAATCATTACAAAAGGAATAATACATGTATCAAAATTTATTTTGAATATAATATATTTTTTTCTAAAACTATTTCCCTGTGATGAGAAAAAAATATTGTTTTGCAGTCGGCAAAGTAATGAACTCCCATTAGATTTTTCTTTAATACAGAATCATCTTGATCTGACTGGTATTCATTGTGTAAACATCTGCTGTCATATGGGTAGCCGAAGAAATGATTACATTAAGTTTATAAAGTGCATGTTTACAAGCATGTATCATCTTGCAACCAGTAAACTATGCATAATTGATTCATATTGGCCTGCTGTAAGCTTGTTAAAGCATAAGAAAAAATTGAAGATAATTCAAATATGGCATGCAATAGGTAAAATAAAAAAATCAGGATATCAAACCCTTGGGAAAAAATCAGGAAGAAAGAGTGAATACGCATATGCGCTTAATATGCATAAAAATTATGACTATGTTATAGCAGGAGCTTCAGTTTGGAATAAGTACTATTGCGAATCATTCAATATTTCGGAAGACAAAATTCTCAATTATGGTCTTCCGAGGATTGACTATTTGTTGAATACAGAAGAATACAATAGAAAAAATTTTTTTTGCCAATTTCCAGAATTTAGAGACAAAAAAATAATTCTTTATGCTCCGACATTCAGGCGAAATATGAAATCGGGATGGGAAAAGATAATAGATTCAGTTAATAAAGATTATGTACTTATTATAAAAAAGCATCCGGGAGAATACCTACATACAAAAAAGACTGCAGATAACGTGTACTATCTGGAAAACTGGAAGACTATAGATCTTATAGCCGTATGTGATTATTTTATAACAGATTATTCCGCGGCAGCATTGGAAGCAGCAGTATTGAAGAAAAAAACATATTACTGGCTTTATGATTATAAGGAATATATAGAAAATAACGGTCTCAATATAAATTTGAAAAGTGAAGCTGAACTATATGCTTTTAAAGACATTGGAAAGTTAATGGAAAGCATTTGTTGCGAAAATTATGATATGAATTTTATAGAAAGATACAGAAGGAAATATTTACCTGAAAATTTAGGACATGCTACTGACAATATAGTGGATTTGATAAAGAAATTAATGAATGAATAGGTGTGTAAATTTCAAATGAAAAGAGTCGTTATAATGGCCGATGGCAAAGGCATGCGCTGGAACAATTATATGGGAATTCCCAAACATTTTGCTGCTGTTAACGGTGAAAAATTGATATCAAGATCTGTGAGATTATTGGCTAAAGCATCAAAAGAATTTGAAATTATAGTCACATCTCATGACAAAAGATATGAAATTTCCGGAAGCAGAAGATATGAACCGTTAAACAACATATATGAGATAGATAGATTTACAGAGGAACTTATAGTTTCGGATATGTGCTTCCTGTATGGTGACACGTTTTATACGGAATCTTCAATAAAAAAGATTATTGAAGAAGAGGCAGAAGACATTCTTTTTTTTGGAAATCAGAAAACGATAGTTGCTGTAAAGATAAAAGACGAAATGTTATTTCGTACACACGTAAAGCAGGTAAAAGATTTGTATCTGCAAGGCAAATTGAGAAAATGTGCAGGGTGGCAGGTATATCAGTCATTTACAGGTCAGAGTTTTGAAAATCCTATAGAAATAAAAGAAAAATTTATATTGGTAGATGATATGACAACGGATATAAATTCTCCGTGTGATTATGAAACGATAAAAATATGATGAAATTTTGCAAGAAGGTATTAAAAAAAATAAAGCTTATAGTTCTTTATCTGACGAGAATTGTTTTCGTGAAGAATACTTTCAAAGTTCCGTTACATATAAAACTGAAATGCAATTTGTTCGGAGGATATCTGGCAGACCAATACATATTATACGATTTAAAACATAACGACAGAAAAGAATTTCTTTCTGAATTTGATTGGTATAGATCAAGATATATAAATGAGCCTTTTGATTTTGCTTTTAACAATAAAGTGATATGCAGTGAAATTTTGAAGCAATATATTCGAATGCCTATAAATTATTTTATTAAGAATAAAAACGTAATACTTGATTTTGAGAATGGCGTTCGAAATAAAGAAGCTATATATGAATGTCTTATAAAAGAAAGTAAACTTTTTGTAAAACCCTTTGCACTGGGAAAGGGTAATGGGGTATATCGTATAGATTATAAGGATAATAAGATTTTTATAAACAGTCGTCGAAAAACTTTGAATGAGTTTTATGCTTTTCTTGATAGAAGTGATGAGTATATTATTTGTGAATGCATGGAGCAACATCATTATGCTGATGAATTATATGATAAGACGGTAAATACGATTAGACTGATAACCATGCGAGATATAGAAAGTCATGAATTCAAGATATTTTTTGCTGTGCAGCGTATGGGAAGAAGCAATACGATACCGGTAGACAACGGCAGTAAGGGAGGACTTGTATCTAAAATAGATTTGAAGACAGGTGTTCTCAGTGAAGGAAGAAGTCTTCATGATTTGAAACAATATGATTTTCATCCCGATTCTGGAAAACAGATAAAAGGAATAAAAATACCATATTGGGAAGGAATAAAAAAACAGATTCTCGAAGTCTGCAAAAAGGTACCTTATATGGATTTTATAGCATGGGATCTTTTGATCACAGATAAAGAAGTCTGTGTAATAGAAGCAAATACTTCTTCGGGTGTAAACATATTACAGTTGTGGGGTGGTCAGAAAAAAGGGGAACTCGGAGAGTTTTTTAGGAATTATGGTGTGATAAATAAGTAGGTTAGTAAGATTGGATGTAACGAGGAATGAGAACTCTAAAAAAAATAGTGGTTTATATATTAAGTTTCCCATTGGTAGCAAAAGGTTTTTCTGGAAAACGTGCAAAAAAATGGGTTAAAAAAACATATCGGAATCTAATTAAAGATAAAAACTATACAATAAAAGAAAAAATATGGGCATATAGGCATGGTTATATGCCAAGACATATAAAGCGATTTAATATAAACAAAAAGAATGTGGACGAATATATCTCGGAAAAGGATTATTATTATATTCAACCAATAAATGGAATTTACAGAAAATGGCTTGCAAATAAAGTTACTACAAGAAAAGTCTTCAAGCCGTTTAAGGAACATTTGCAAAAGTTATATTATCAAATAACAATTAAAAGTGGCAGAATTAATTTATCGAAATTGGAAGATTGTCCATATAAGGAAGCTAATATAAAAAATCTAATTCGGCTAATTAAGAAAAAAAGAAGTATCGTAATAACAGATCCTAAACGTAATAGAAGCATCTTAATAAAATATAGGGGTAAATATTTTTATTTCGGTACAAAAAGGATACGAAGTAGAAAGCAATTAATAAGAAAGATAAGAGCATTCGGAAAAGAGTCTGTAATAGCTGAATATATAAGACCCGGAGTAGGGTTTAATAATCATTATCATAGATTTGGAAATCAATTGAGACTAGTGGTTTTTAATGATAATAGTACATGGCCAAAGATTGGGGAAGCGTTTCTTAGAATTGATGCTCATTATACAAAAGATATGGAGGGAGTAAAAGAACAGTTAAGAGCCTATTACGGTGAGAGCTTTGCAATGACAAATAGACACAGGAAAAATTCAGATAAAAAAAAGCGTAAATATTTTAGAGGAATAATAGCTTATATTGATAAAAACACAGGAAAATATGATAAGGGTGAGCTTATTTTGGATGGTATTAATATTGACGCTAAAAATCATTTTATTACAGAAAAACCGATATCAGGGCAGATACCATACTGGTTTGATATAAAGAAAAAAGTGGAAGAATTGTGCGAGTATGCTCCACAGTTACAGTTTTTTGCTATAGATGTCTTAATTACTAGCAAAACATTTAAATTTGTAAGATTTGTAAATATCCCTAAATATCCTTCAATACACACATATGGGAAAGAAACTGTTGAGTTTTTAAAAAGTAAAGTTAATGAAAAAAATATTAAGGCAGGAAATTTAAGCAATATTATAAAAAGAGGGATTAATCAAACTAAGTTAAAAATCAGAAGAGGATTTGCTGTAGCATTTTTTCCAAAAGGATTACTTCCGTATTTAAGTGTAAGGTGGATAAAGGAAGTTATTGTGGATTTTTTCACTAATACAGATGTTGGATTAGTTGAGAAGCTGTGGGCATATAAAAATGGATTCATTTCATATAGAATAAATCAATATGGTATAACAAAAGAGAATAAAAAGGAATTCATATCAGATTTTGAGTATAAATGGTTAAGACATATTAATGGGAATTATAAGAGTTGGTTTGAGGACAAAATTACATTCAAATACATTTTACCTGAATTCAAAGAATGTTTTCCGAATTACTATTATCATATAAAACTAAAAGATGGAATTAATCAAGTTATAAATATGATGGATTGTCCTCAAGGGTATGAAAATACCTACTCTGACATATTGAAATTGGCTAGAGAAAAGAAAATCTTAGCATTAAAGCCAGATGAAGGTTCACATGGAGATGGTTTTTATAAACTATCATACGTAGATAATCAATACTATTTAAATTTCGACAAGGTTGGAGAAGAAGATATAATTCGCATTTTAAAAGACCCATCAAATAGCTATTTAGTAACAGAATATATAGAAAATCATCCTCAATTTAAGGCGATATATGCAGGTGCCGTAAATACAATAAGAATAATAGTTTTTAAAAAGGATGGAAAAAGAGCTCAAATAGGAAATACGTATATGAGATTTGGTTCTAAGAAGACAGGTGCTGTTGATAATATGGGAGCAGGAGGAATGTTTGCTGAAGTAGATTTGGAAACAGGAAGATATGAAAACGCTAAGATAATATTGAAAAACTCCATAAAAGATTGTCCATATCATCCTGATTCAGGCATAAAAATTGAGGGCTATATACCTCATTGGGGAGAGGTAAAGGCAACTATAATAAAGATTGCTGATAGTATACCTCAACTTGAATATTTTGGGTTTGATGTAGCAATAACTGAAAGTGGAATCAAGTTACCAGAAATAAATAGATTTCCGGACTATCCTAAAATAGAAAAATTGAGTCCGGTAACTATGCAGTATTTGCTTAAAAAATTAGAGATAAAAAAGAAAAGATATGGTTACGATAAAAAAACATGCAGGAAGTTGATTCATTTACCAAAGCGGTGAAAATAAATGTTGTAGTAAGAAAGTATATTAATTGTAAAGAAAGGATAAATGTGATTGTTTATAAGTGTAATCACATAGAAAAAAGATGTTATTGAATAAATTTGTTACAAAAATGACATTAAAGGAAATATGTAATTTTGCAAATATAGAAGTACCTCCATATTTAGTTTATATGCAAAATATGGAACTTACTAATATGGCTCTACACAGAATTTTTATGAGAAAAGGTGGCGCCTTGTTTTTAACCGCTGCATATAAGGGTAAAGAACTAAAAAATATTTTAAATTCAGCTAGAAAGGCAGGAGTTGTGGCTATATTTGTAACTTATCAACAATACAGAGAATGTGAAAATAAGCCTGATTTAATTCCTTGTGCTTTGCCTGGGGAAATTGCTAGAAAAATCTCCAATAAAATTAGAAGAGATCTTAATTTAAAGGTGATTGGCATAACTGGAAGTATTGGAAAAACTACTACTAAGGATTTTATTTATACTGTTGTAAAAGGATCGTTTAATTCATCTAAAAGTATTGGCAATGAAAATACACAATATCCAATTTTCCATAATATGCAAAGAATGTCAAAAAATACAGAAGTTTTTGTTCAGGAATTCGGTATGGGGTCTCCAGGCACTATATCATATGCTTTAGATGCTTGCAATCCAGACATAGGAGTAATAACCAATATAAAAGAAGCTCATATCCATGATTATGGAACGGCTGAGAATATACTTAAAGAAAAAGAAAAAATGGTAAAAAAAATGTCTGTTGGAAGTATTGTGGTTTTAAATTATGATGATGATACTTTAAGGAACTGGGATTGGAATAAATATAAGACTATATGGGTTTCTTTAAAAAATAAAAATTCTGATTATTATGCAGATAATATTGTTGAAAAAGATGGACATCTTATTTTTGAAGTATTTAGTGCTAAAACCAAATTTAAAATAGACATTCCAATTCTAGGAAAACATAATGTAAGCAATGCTTTAATGGCTGTTGCAGTAGGTGATTTGTTAGGAATTTCAAAAGAAAAGATAGAAAAGAGTTTTGAGTCATATCAATCTACAGGCATTAGGCAAAATTTAGTTAATATAGGAGGATATAAAATTTATTTAGATTGCTATAACAATACTGATGCGGAGGCACTTGTTGGCGCCATTGAGGTGTTAGAAAAATTGGAAGTAAAAAAAGGAGGCAAAAGGGTAGCGGTTATAAGTGATGTTAATATAGGCGATGCAGATAAAGATAAGCTGATTAATATAAACAAAAGAGCGGGTGAATTAATAGCGAATACTGTTAGTAATATAGATTTGATTTTTTGTTTTGGGGATGAATGTGCAGAGACTCTGTATAATGAAATAGCTTCAAAAAGGAAAAATGTTTACTATTCTAATTCCAGAGAAGAGTTAAATAATTGGATAAAAGAAAATGTAACTAGCAATGATGTAACTTTATATAAAGGTGCATTTAGACGGCGGTTGCAAAGAACGGTTGATCAAGTATATGGCACTTGTTTTTCAACTGCTGCATCTACAAATGATTTTTTTACTGACAATTATAAATATAGGATAATTGATGAGACTATCCATGACAATGAAAAGCTAGTTTCACTTATACAATATACAGGAAACGAAGAGGAAGTAGAAATTCCGTCTGAAATTGAAGGAATGAAAGTATTTTCAGTTGGAAGCAAATGTTTTGCAAATAATAGTAAAATAATAAGAGTTAAAATTGGAAATGGTATTTCTAATATAGATAATATAGCTTTTATGAATTGTACTGCTTTAAAAGAAGTGGTTTTGCCAAACAGTTTAAAGCTAATTGGGCAATCTTCATTTAAAAACTGTTCTTTATTAAAAAATATAGAATTGCCTATGAATATGATTGAAATAGGTGAAAAAGCTTTTGAAAATTGTAAGGAATTAGAATATCTTACGATTTTAGAAAAAGTTGGAAGGATAGGAAAGAATGCTTTTTTAAATTGTCCTAAATTAGTGTTGAGCGTTAAAAACAATAAATATGCAAAACTTTATGCCAAGGAAAATAATATTAAATTATAAATTGAAAAAAGAAGGAGTTCTATAATAATGAAAAAGAAAAACATTGCATTAATTTTCGGTGGATATAGTACAGAATATTATGCTTCTTGTGTTTCAGCGGCGAATATTTTAAAAAATTTCGATGAAGATATGTTTAATATAATAAAAATTGGAATTACACTTAAGGGAGAATGGTTTTTGACAGAAGCCAAAAGTCATGAAATTGAAGACGGAAAAAAATGGGTTGAATGTAACAACAAGGCATGTGTGGTGGATTTAACAAGAAATTCAGGGGAGATTATAATTTTTAATGAAAGTAGTTTTGATAAAATAAAAATAGATTGTGTTTTTTTAATTACTCATGGATATAGAGGAGAAGATGGTAGCATACAAGGTGTTTTAGAAGTTGCAAATATTCCTTATGTTGGATGCGGGGTATTAGCTTCAGCGTCGGGTATGGATAAGCAAATAACTAAAGTTTTTGTTGATAGTACAAATGTAAAGCGACCTAAAAGTATAGATTTATTAAAAGAAGATTATAAGTATGGAAAGAAATTAAATATTGAATTTAGTTATCCTATTTTTGTGAAACCAGCAAATGGAGGAAGTTCTGTAGGAATTACAAAAGTGGAGAATGAGGCAACACTGCATGAAGCTATTATGACTGCATTTGATTTTGACAATAAAATTATTATTGAAGAAGGAGTACAAGGAAGAGAATTGAGTATTGCTATAGTAGGTAATGATGAACTGGAGTTCGGGGAAATTTGTGAGATAATTACTCCTGAAAAAAAACCATTTAGTTACGAAACAAAATATATAAATCCTATCGCTCAAATGAAAATTCCTGCAGATATAGATGAGATCACGTTGAAAAATATAAAAGAAATGGCAAAAACAATATATAAATCAATAGGTTGTGAGATTTGGGCCAGGATAGATTTATTTTTAGATAATAATAATGAGGTATATTTCAATGAAATAAATACAATACCAGCATTTACAAGCCATAGTATAGTTCCACTGTCATTTCAGAAAAAAGGTATTGAATCAACAATGCTTATTAATAAACTTATTGATTTGGCTTATGAAAGGGCTAAAAGGAGGAAGACTTTAGATATAGAATCAGTGGAAAGTATTTTGTAATTTATGTTAAGTTGTAAGAAAACGAGTCAATATGTGAATTTAAAATTCTAAAATAGTAAGATTAGACAAAAACATTAGAACAAATGGCAATATAGAAATTATAGAAGAACGTCATAATCCAGTAGTTTTTGAGGCAATACTCATTTACGATATAAGGGATGGAGGAGAACGATTTTATAGTTATTTTCAAGCAGGGGAGAAGTAATATGAGCAAGGCAAAAAAAATAATTATATTTGTAGCGCTGCTAGACATACTGGTAGTATGCGGTATCGCAGCTGTATTCTGGACAAACCATAACAAGCAGCTTGAACTGAAAACAAAGAAACTGGATGTGGAATACGGCGAACTTATATCAAAGGATGCATCTGATTATTTGAAAAAAAGCGTGGATAAAAAAATAATAAATAAAACAAAGGTTACATATACAAGAAATCCCGTAAAAGGTAAGAAATACGATAAGGTAGGGAAATATACGGTCAAGTTGTCTTATAAGGATGAAGTTGCTAAAGTTAAAGTTACTGTAAAGGACACAACTAAACCAAAGTTTAATAACATAAATGAATTTCATTCAATTGAAGGTGTAGAAATTACATGGGGTGATTATATTAAGGCTGAGGATTTGGCAAAAGTTGAAATAGATATTGATGCTTCGTCCGTAAATATAAATACAGAGGGGGAATATACATTAAAAGCAACGGCAAAAGATGAGAATGGTAATGAGCAGAAAAAGGATATAAAGGTAATTGTAAACGAGAAGCCTAGCAACATGAGCGGTCATTTCATTAATGTTGATGAACAGACAGGTATAGTAACCGTATCAGTTGTGGCAGATGACGGGAGTACTATTAGTAGAACAAACAATAGTACAACAGGGAACGGCGTCAGCGGAAATGGATTTTCAGGAGGATCTTCATCTCAGAATAGTTCAAACGATACAACAGAAGGTACCAATTCATCGGAGGATAACCCGTCTCAGGAACCACCGGAGACAAATGATCCTACAGAGCCACCAGCTACAGATGATCCTACAGAACCACCAGCTACAGATGAGTCAACTGAGCCATCTGTTATGGATGAATCAATTTAATTATAGATGAAATAATTTATCATACCAAATTGATAACAAAAAATATTTACTATAATTAGAAGATTTGCAGAATGGTGTTATTCTTTTTAGATAAATTTTAAGTTTATAATATGTGAAAGGAAAATACAATGAGAAGCGATAATTACCAGAAAAATAATATTCCGGCGAAAGCCGGTAAAACGAAATCAAAAATAAAAATACTCCCGGGCACACCGGGATTGACTGTATTGCTTGTAGCATTTTTATTAATTGAAGTGACATTCATGTCCATGCTCACAATCCTAAATATCCTGCCAACGCTTTACAACATCATAATTCTGATTGTTTTAATAGCTCTGGCGGTACTTGTTTTTAAGCTTCTGGCATGCAGAAAAGAAGTGACAAAACAACGAAAGGTCGGCGTTATTATTTCCGCACTGATGATTGTATTGCTTGGTATAGGCTGTTTCTATTTATTTAATACATATTCGGCCTTTAGCAAAATGAGTGATGAGGACAAGCAGTACGAGGATTTTCATGTGGTGGCGTTAAAAGACGGCAGTTACAAAAATGTAAAGGACATAGACGGCAAAACTATATTTACCAATGTCAGCACTTCAGCGACTTATGACAAAGCTCAGGAAAAGTTGAAAGAAGAAGCTGATGTAAAATATAAAGAAGCCGGCGGATATATGCAGCTTAAATCTGTATTGATAGACGAGAAAAACAAAGAACACGACGAACTCATATTTATAAGCGGCAATAATTATGAGATGATATGTGAAGACGTAGAAGATTTTGAAAAAAGAACAAGAATTGTTCATACCGTTTCAGTGGAAATTGAAAACAAGGATATAGCCAAGCGTGTAGGCATTACTCAAGAGCCGTTTAATATATATATAAGCGGCATCGATACCTTTGGAGGTATAAGCAAGGTATCCAGAAGCGATGTCAATATGATAATGACTGTTGATCCTGTTGATAAGAAGATTTTGCTTACATCTATCCCGAGAGATATGTATGTTGATTTGCATTCATACAAAGCAAAGGATAAGCTTACCCATTCGGGAATATATGGTGTGGGAGAAACAGTAGAGACAGTAGAGGACTGGCTGGGTATTGATATCAATTATTATATACGAGTGAATTTCACATCTCTTGAGGATATTGTTGATGCCATCGGCGGCGTTGATGTGGAGTCGCCATATGCGTTTAAATCATCGGTATCCAAGTACAGCTACAGTGAAGGTATAAATCACCTTGACGGAGAAGCGGCCCTGTTCTTTGCAAGGGAAAGAAAATCTTTTGAGGAAGGAGATCAGGAACGAATAAAGAATCAACAACGAGTTTTAAAAGGTATTCTTAACAAAATTACCGGAAGTACTGCAATTTTGACAGGGTACACAAAGATACTTGATACTGTGGGAGATCAAATTCAGACGAATATGAGCCAAAGTGACATAGGTTCGCTGGTTAAAATGCAGCTTGAGGATATAGGTGGCTGGAGCATAGAAACTACGGCAATAAAAGGCACCGGCACCAACGCTTCCACGTACAGCATGGGAAGCAGACAGCTCTATGTGGTTATCCCTGATGAATCTTCGGTAAAAGATGCTCAGATGAAAATAAATGAAATGACAGGGAAATAAAGTGGAGTAATTATATGCTTCTTTCAAATAAAGGCGAAGTGAAGTTTACAGGAACCGTATTTAGGGATGCTTAGTTAGTTTCTGATGGCAAACAAAATTAAAACCGAGGATACAATTTAATTGCACAAGCGATGTTGCGTCAATGACATGTATGAAAGCGATTGAAGCGGGCTGTAATGTAATAGATTAAATTTTAATTAAGTTTTTCCTTTACAATACCTCCTGAATGTAGTACCATATATAAATGTAAGCCGCTCGAAATGGGTTCATAAATCCGGCTTCAGAGTTGATAACAATCTTTGGATAAAACAAGCCGGTACCTTGGTTAGGCGAGACTGGATAGAGGAGGTAAAGATTTAAATGTATGCGATTATTGAAACAGGCGGAAAGCAGTACAGAGTTCAGAACGGCGATCAGATTGCTGTTGAGAAGCTTAACGTAGCAGATGGAGAAAAGGTAGTATTTGACAAGGTTTTAGTTGTAGGTGAAGGTGCCGATACTAAAGTGGGAGCTCCTTATGTTGAAGGTTCTGTTGTTGAAGGAAAAGCTGTTGAGACAGGCAAAGGTAAGAAAGTAATTATCTTCAAGTACAAAGCAAAGAAAGACTACAGAAAGAAGCAGGGACACAGACAGCCTTATACTTTGGTAGAGATCACTTCCATTGACGGCGACGGCACAGTAGCTGTTAAAGAAGAATCTGCCGGGGAAGAAGCAAAGGCTGCTAAAAAGCCATCCTTAAAATCTATGAGAAAAGCAGAACTTATAGAATTTGCGAAGGAAAATAACATCGAAATTGATGAAAAAGCTACAAATGCAGTAATGATTGAAACTATCGAAGCTGCATTAAAGTAATTGTTGTTTGTAAAAAGAAACTGTAATTTTAATTGATATAGCGAGGAGGTGTCTGGTCGATGGCAAGTAAAAAAGGTGTAGGTAGTTCAAAGAACGGTCGTGACAGTGAGTCGAAACGTTTAGGCGTAAAGACAGGAGACGGTCAGTTTGTAAGTGCCGGAAGCATTTTAGTTAGGCAGAGAGGAACTAAGTTCCATCCTGGTAACAATGTGGGAATCGGCGGAGATGATACTTTATTTGCAAAGATTGACGGAGCTGTTAAGTTTGAGAGATACGACAAGACGAGAAAGCAAGTAAGCGTATATCCGAAAGAAGCGTAAGCGAAATGTTTTTTGAGCCCCTATTTTATAGGGGCTTTACTTTTTGGTATATTTGATTTAAGGAGGACTCATGTTTGTAGATCGAGCCAAAATTTTTATTAAATCAGGAAAAGGGGGAGATGGTGCAGTTTCTTTCAGGAGAGAACCATTTGTGCCGGAAGGTGGTCCTGATGGCGGAGACGGCGGAAAGGGCGGAGATGTTATTTTTCAGGCTGACGAAAATCTGAGAACTCTTATGGATTTTCGATATAAAAGGAAATATGAAGCTGAAAACGGCCAGAACGGGATGAAGAAAAAACGATATGGCAAAAATGGACAGGATTTAGTAATAAAAGTTCCTGTAGGAACTGTTGTAATAGATGAGGAATCAGGCCTTATAATGCAGGATCTTACTGAAAACGGCCAGTCATTCGTTGCTGCAAAAGGAGGTAAAGGCGGAAAAGGTAATGTGAAGTACACCACGTCAACACGTCAGGCTCCTAATTTTGCAGAAGCAGGGGGATTTGCAAAGGAAAGAAACGTTATTCTTGAAATGAAGCTTATTGCTGATGTGGGGCTTGTAGGTTTTCCTAATGTAGGAAAATCAACACTTTTGTCCATGTCTACCAGTGCTAAGCCTAAGATAGCTAATTACCATTTTACTACTATAGCTCCTAATTTAGGAGTTGTTAAGATTTTTGATACCAGTTTTGTCATGGCTGATATAGCAGGCATTATAGAAGGGGCTCATGAGGGTGCAGGTTTGGGACATAAGTTCTTGAAACATATAGAGAGAACTAAGGTGCTTATTCATGTTGTAGACGTTTCCGGAAGTGAGGGAAGAGACCCTATAGAGGATTTTGATAAAATAAACAGGGAATTAGAGCAGTACAGCCCTGCGCTTATAAAAAAACCTCAGATAGTAGCGGCTAATAAAATAGATATTATAAGCGAGGATGATCCTAAATTTTTGGATTTTAAAAAATATGTAGAATCGAAAGGATATAAAGTATTTCCTATGTCAGCGCCTATAAATATAGGTGTTAAAGAGGTTTTGGCTGAGGCGGCAGAGTGTTTACAGAAATTACTTTTAGAGCCTCAGGAGGAGAACGAATATCAGTTGTTTGATTTTGAGGCTGAGGATAATGATCCTGATTACAGAACGGTTACCGTTGAATTTAACGGAAGAGATTATGTTCTCAGAGGAAAACAGCTTAATAAAATATTTAATTCTACTAATTTTACCGATGCAGGATCCATGAGGTATCTATATAAGTATATAGAAAAGAGTGGAGCTATAGACAAAATGAAGGAAATGGGTATTGAAGACGGTGATATTATAAAAATACAGGATTTTGAATTTGAATATTTTGATGAGGATTATATTTGATAACATTGGAAAATAAAAAAATTCTTTTGAAGGCGTAAAAGTATCAAAACGCCTTCTTTTTTTTATACTGTCGCAATATAGATTATAAGAGGAGGTAAGTCGATGATAAACAAAATGTTAAAACAATCTACTGCTATGGCTCTTATCGTATTGGCTCTGCTGATATCTAAAAACTCGCACATCGGTATACTGGAGAATGGAGCTGCTGCAGTCTTGAATTATATGGAGGTAAATTATACAGCCAGTGATGTAAAGACTATGGCAAAAAAAAGTAAAGATATGGCTGTTTCGGTAACTTCAAAAGTAAATGAATCAGTAGGAGTAATAGCAGGTAAGCCTTCATATGGTCAGGCTATAGATGAGGAATTTACAGGAAAGCAGACTTCCGTATATGCTGTTGGCGGAGGGGAAGTGACTGCTGTGGGAGAAAATGAAGAAATTGGTAAGTATATAAAGATAACTCATGGAGATTCAGGGGAAAGTTTATATGGCAATCTTAAATCTGTAAATGTAACAGTGCCGGGGCGTGTTAAAAAAGGAGATATCATAGGAGTGTATGAAAAATCAGAAGATAAGGAATTTTATTATTCGTTTAGGGAATTTGAATGATATGTGGTATACTTAAAAAGTTAGGAGGGCATTTTAGATGAAACATCCAACAAGGGAAGAATGTGAACGACTTTTAAGTGAATATAAAACTCCAGAGCATGTAAGAGGTCATTGCAGGGCAGTAGCTCGTACAGCTCTTACAATATCAAAAGCTTTAAATGAAAAGGGCTATAATCTTGATATCGGGTTAATACAGGCTGCAGGATTGCTTCATGATATAGCCAGAGTAGAGGACAGGCATTGGGAAGTAGGCGCTGATTTAATGGTGAAGCTGGGTTATGAGCAAGAGAGCCGGATAATAAGGGTGCATATGAATTATTCACCTTTTTCCCATATAAACGAGGTGACGGAAACTGATATGGTATGTCTGGGAGATCGTCTGGTTAAAGAGGACAAGTATGTGGGACTTGATGCCAGAATAGAGTATATCATAAATAAAGCGGCGAAGAACGGACATCCTGAAGCCAAAACTGTGATATTGGAAAAGAAAAAAGATACAAAACGGTTTATGGATGAAATAGAAGAAGTAATAGGAGTTTCTATTGATCGCCTTATGGCAGATAGTGAGGAAGAATAAGCGTGGGAGAAATAATTATATGAATATAGACAAAGAACTGCAGAAGCTTCTGAACCGTGTTGAAAAGCCTGCGAGGTATATAGGAGGAGAGGTAAACTCTGTAAGTAAGGCTCCTGATAGTGTATCTATAAGGTTTGGTTTTGCATTTCCCGATACTTATGAAATAGGGATGTCATATATGGGAATGCAGATATTATATAACATTCTGAATAAGAACGCAGATATTTACTGTGAAAGAATATTTGCTCCGGCAGAAGATATGGAAAATCTTATGAGGAAAAGTGGAAGAAAGCTTTTTACACTGGAAACGTTTACTCCTGTAAAAGATTTGGATATGTTGGGTTTTACGCTTCAGTATGAGCTTTCATATACTAATATATTAAATATTTTGGAGCTTAGCGGGATACCTGCAAGGCGTACTGAACGGGGCGAAGAGTATCCCATAATAATAGCGGGAGGGCCATGTGCGTATAACCCTGAGCCGCTGGCATATTTTATAGATGCATTTTTGATAGGTGATGGAGAGGAACTTCTTGAGCAAGTCTGTATCATGAAAAAAGACTGTTCTTCAAAAGAGGAATTTCTTAAAAAAATCTGTAAATTGGATGGCGTATATGTCCCGGCTTTTTATGAGCCGGAATATAATGAAGATGGGACTATAAAAAGAGTATCGAAATTGTATGATGATGCTCCTGACAGAGTAAAACGAGCACTTATACAAGATTTGGACAAAGCGGAATTTCCTGTAGAAAATATAGTACCGTTTATAGAGACTGTCCATGATCGCTCTGTGGTTGAAACTTTTAGAGGCTGTACAAGAGGATGCAGATTTTGCCAGGCTGGTATGATATATAGGCCAGTGAGAGAGAGAAAGAAAGATACTATAAAAAATCTTGCAGAAAAACAGCTGGCCAATACAGGCCACGACGAGCTGTCACTTTTGTCTCTTTCCACAAGTGATTATTCAAGATTTGAGGAGCTGGCCATAGAGCTTATGGAAATGTGTGCCGGACAGAATGTGTCTCTGTCTCTTCCGTCTCTCAGGCTGGATTCATTTTCTTTTAAAGTATTGCAGGAAATACAAGAGTACAGGAAATCCGGACTGACTTTTGCGCCTGAAGCGGGGAGCCAGCGTCTCAGAGATGTCATAAACAAAAATATTACTGAGGATAATATTTTCGGTGCTGTTGAAAAAGCTATAGAATTAGGATGGGGACATATAAAGCTGTATTTTATGGCAGGGCTTCCGGGCGAAACATATGAGGATCTTGATGGCATAAGAGAGATTGCTGAGAAAATAATGGAAATAAATTTTAGAATAAAAGGGAAAAAAGGAGGCAGGTTCAGAGTTACTATCAGTGTTTCTAACTTTGTGCCAAAACCTCATACTCCTTTTCAGTGGGCTGCTCAGGATACTCCTGATATGTTCATAGATAAACATAATTTTCTTACTAAAAGACTTCGCATAAAAGGAGTCACATTTAATTATCATGAAACCGGTACGAGCAATCTTGAAGCTGTATTTGCAAGGGGGGACAGAAGAGTGGGCGCAGTGTTGGAAGCTGCTCATAGGCTCGGATGTAAGTTTGACGGATGGACAGAACATTTTAAGCCTGAACTTTGGGACAAGGCTTTTGAGGAGACAGGTATAGACCCGGCATTTTACAGTTATCGTGAGAGAAATTATGATGAAATACTTCCGTGGGATATAATAGATTCTTTTATAACAAAAGAATTTCTGATAAGAGAAAATGAAAAGGCTAAAAATGCTCAGGTAACTCCTGATTGTAGACTGGGATGTGTCGGTTGCGGTATTAATCGAGTTGCCGAATGTTTTAAGGATGCTGAATTCAAGGAGGTGTCTGATGTTTAAATATGTCCTTACCTTTTCGAAGACAGGGATAATTTGTTATACATCTCATTTGGATATTATGAGGATGTTTAATAGAGTTATAAAAAGAGCAGGAATACGATTGTCTTATTCACAAGGGTTTAATCCACATCCTAAAATGGGATTTGCTCAGCCTTTATCCTTAGGTTACAGTGGGCTTAATGAATTGATGGAGCTTGAGACTGAAGAAGAATATGAACCTGAAGATATTAAGGACAAGCTGACCGAGCTGATGCCCAAAGGAATTGATATATTGAAGTGTGAAAAAAAGAACGGAGCAAGTAAAAAAACACTTGCTGCACAGACTGTTGCAGCTGCATATAAGATATATATACCTATTTCCGATACTATAGGCATTTCAGGGGAGGAAATAAAGAATTCTTATATGAACCAGAATCATATAACAGCACTAAAACGTCAGAAAAAGAAAAAAGAGCCTGTGGAAATAGATATAAAACCGATGATAAGAGAGCTTGAGATAATTAATCAAGACCACGAACTTATAGTGGAAGCTGTTTTAGACTCTGGCAGCATTTCAAATCTGAGTCCGGAGCTTTTGATAAAGACATTACAGAAACACTTGAGTCTTGATATTGACAGAGGTGAGATAGAAATAACACGGGAAAAAATTTATTTCCAATAATTAACATATTGTATTGACAATTACTTCCATAAAATGTAATATTATGTAAAGAAAGGAGGTTTTTGTCATGAGGAAATTGATGGAGTATATCAAAAATAACCGAAAACTTATTGAGTTTATCGAAGATAACAAAGATATGCTGATAAAGGTCGCGGCAGTTGCAGCTGTAGTTGTCGTTGCCTTTTTTGTTTTTGCATCTAAGGCGGATAAGGAGGATCAGATAGTGGTAAAGGACAGCGTAACTGCGGCTGAGGCTGATGATTCTGCCGGTGAAATTATCTTTGTGGATATAGGAGGTGAGGTGAATACTCCTATGGTTGCTGAGCTTAAAGCGGGGAGCAGAGTGGGTGATGTTATAGAAGCTGCGGGAGGGCTGACGGAAAAAGCGGATATAAGTGAGATAAATCGAGCGGCTTTTGTTGAAGACGGAGAAAAGATTTTTGTTCCTGCATTGATATCTACAGAAGAAAATGGCATTTCCGAGAGCAGAGAAACACCTGTATATTCGGATGGGAAGATAAACATTAATACAGCTGATTCCCAGGAACTTCAGGAGCTGAATGGAGTCGGGCCGGCTACTGCGGAAAAGATAATAGATTACAGAGAAGAAAACGGCCGATTTGCTTCTATAGATGATCTGAAAGATGTATCGGGGATAGGAGATAAGAGTTTTGAAAAAATAAAAGATAAGATCAAAGTGTGATTATGTTGTTATGAAAAAGGGGATATTGTAATGGTAGTTATTGCTGAATTAGCTGCGGGAATAGACAGTGTGATAAGCAGAGCTGTATTGACTTTTGTTTCGGTGCTGATATTTGTTGCGGTGATGTCTTTAATATTTGCACTGAAAAGAGATGAATAAAAACAGCACGGGGCAACCGTGCTGTTTTTTTACTGAATATTGAGCTACATTTCTTCAAAATATTTTTTTATGCATTCAAAGGTTTCTTGACTGATGTGATGTTCAACTTTGCATGCGTCTTCTCTTGCTGTGTTTTCGCTTACTCCTATTTTTATGAACAGTTTGCTCAGTAGTTGGTGACGTTCATATATACAGTCTGCGATTTCTTTACCGGATTCAGTAAGAAATATATGATTATCTTTATCTCTTGTAATGAATCCATTAGTCTCTAACTGCTTGAGAGCTATGCTCACACTTGGTTTTGAGAACCCCAGGTAATTGACAATATCAATAGCTCTTACGGTTCCTTTTTCGTTTTTTATAATAAGTATAGATTCGAGATAATTTTCTGCGGATTCTAATATTTTCACTTTTTCCTCCTATTTTATAGCGGTTTCAAGAGCGAGTTTCATCATATCGGTAAAGGATGTTTCTCTTTCTTTCGCTGTTGCTTTTTCACCTGTAACAAAATGATCGCTTATGGTCATTATAGCCAGAGCATTTACATTATTGTAAGCTGCATTCATATATAATGCAGCAGCTTCCATTTCAACTGCCATAATGCCCATTGAGGCCCATTTTTTCCACCAGTTTTCTTTTAATTCATAAAATACGTCACAGGATACGATATTACCGGCTTTGAAAGGAATTTTCAGATTTTCTGATGATTGGCTGAGTTTGGATAAAAGTTCAAAACTGGCGCACGGTGAATATGATCCCGGTACATCAAAAGCGTGAATATAATTTGAATCAGTAGATGCAGCCATACCTACAACTATGTCTTTTATTTTCACATTTTCATGAAAAGAGCCGGCAGTTCCTATTCTGATGAGATTCTCGACACGATATTCAGTTATAAGCTCCCATGAATATATTCCCATAGACGGCATTCCCATACCTGTCCCCTGTACTGAAACCGGAACGCCTTTATACGTTCCGGTATAGCCTAACATCCCTCGAATTTCATTATAGCATTTTGGATTATTAAGGAAATTCTCTGCTATGAATTTTGCTCTGAGAGGATCACCCGGCAGAAGTATTGACGGAGCAATATCGTTTTTACTTGCAGCGTTTATATGTGTGCTCATATGGATGTTCTCCTTTAATTATCGGTTTTGTTTATTAAAATTAGTATACCATATTTATCGATTTTATAAAACAAATATATTAGAAGACATTTCTTTGCTGACTTTTATTATGATGTCAGATCCCATAGGAAGGGTAATCTGAGGATAGACGTGTCCAGCTCTCAAATTGAGAATGGAGGGCTTTTTATAGGGTAATATGATTTCGTTGATTATAGTTTCGAGAGTCAATGAATCAGAGGACTCATTACAGTCTTTGAATGTTCCGAGTATTATGCCGTTACAGTTTTTAAATTTACCGGCAAGAGCCAGGGATGTAAGGGCCCTGTCCAGTCTGTACATCGGCTCGCAGACGTCTTCAATAAAGAGTATTTTGTTTTCTGTGTCTATTTCATAAGGAGTTCCCAAAGTTGCGGCCAAAACTGTAAGGTTGCCGCCTGTAAGAGGGCCGGTGGCTGTGCCCGGATAAATAGTTTTAAGTACTTCGCCTTTAGGATTATTTAGTTGTCTTGGTATATTTTGATGGAAAATACATTTCTTTAAAGATGATAACGTAAATCTGTCAAGCCTTGTGTAATCTTCAGCCGCCATAGGACCGTGAAAAGTTATAAATCCACACCGCTGGTTCAAGGCTGTGTGAAGAACTGTTATATCACTGTAGCCGACAAAAATCTTAGGATGTTTTTTTATAGTATCAAAATCTATCATGGGAAGAATCCTCATGGCGCCGTAACCGCCTCTCATGGAAAAAACCCCTTTAATTTCCTTCGAAGCAAAAGCCTCGTTAAAATCCTCTGCTCGCTGAACATCACTGCCCGAAAGATACCCGTGTCTCATTTTACAGCTGTCCATTATTACAGGTTTAAGATCGAGTAATTTTATGGAATCTGTTATCTTTTGAAGATCAGCGTCATTGACAGGAGAGGAAGGAGCGATTACAGCTACTTTATCTCCGGGACTTAAGGGCTCAGGGCTGAAAGTTCTCTGCATATATCTACCTCACTTTTCATATTGATAGTGTTTATAATAAAGGATATATGGAAGAGCTGGGAATATGAGCTGCTTTTTTGGCTTTAGGAGGAATATAAAAAAAGATGGGAGACACATTCCATCTTTTTCTTTAAATTGCTCATTTCTGTGCATTTAACTTATGCACTGGTGGGGACGGGTGAGACTTAGGCGTTAGCCTTATTGAATCTTTTGGTTAATCTTGATACTTTTCTCGAAGCAGCATTTTTATGAATGGTATGCTTAGCAGCAGCCTGCATGAGCTTTTTTTCTGCTAAAGCAAGTTTTTCTTTAGCTGTTTCCATATCTCCGGCTTCAATAGCTGCGTCAAATGCTTTTAAAACTGCTTTGAGATGTCCTTTGACACGTCTGTTTCTTGCCGTTTTTTTATCAATAACACGGATTCTTTTCTTTGCGGATTTAATATTTGCCATTTTAAATTACCCCACTTTCTTTATTAAATATAGCTAAAAATTCGCAATTAAAAGTATAAATGAATAAAACACAATTTGCAAGGGAAAAATCATAGAAAATGATAAAAGGAGCCTGCAAAATGAATTATAGGACTGATTTGGCCATAGAGAGAAAAGAAATGCTTGATGAAGACGGCAAAATGCCGAATCTTACAGAAGGTATTATTATGAAGAAGATTGATTATGGAGATGATATAACGGTTACCAGAATAGAAATAACAGATCCCATAGGCGAAGTCAAGATGGAAAAACCTATGGGTAACTATATAACTATAGAAGCAGAAGGAATACTGGAAGAAGCAGATGGCATAAAAGATAAAGTTGAAAAAGTTGTGGCTCAAGAATTGAAAGAATTAATAAAGTTTCATTATTATCTTAATGTCCTAGTAGCAGGCCTTGGAAATCCTATGGTTACTCCTGATGCTCTGGGACCTTCGACAGCTTCCAAGATAAAAGTTACTAATCATTTGTTTGAACTTTTTAGAGCCGATGGAGACGATGAAATGTCGCGAGTAAGCTGTATAATGCCAGGTGTAACCGCAACGACAGGCATGGAGACTGCGGAAATAATAAAAAAAACCTCAGAACTTGTAAAACCTGAAGTTATAATAGTAATTGATTCTCTGGCTGCAAGAAATATTGAACGTGTAAGCACTACTATACAGATAACTGATACGGGAATTTCACCAGGTGCCGGAATGGGAAATAACAGAACCGGAATAAATGAGGAAACTATGGGAATAAAGGTTATAGCTATCGGTGTGCCTACTGTGATAGATGCTACGACCATAATAAGAGATGCACTTATAGAAAATATAGAAAGTATTGAAAAAGTAGAAAAATATATAGAAGAATATGATCGTCAAATGATAGTGACTTCAACAGATATAGATATGCTTATAAAAGATTTTTCCGATATAATAGCAAATGGTATAAATAAAACTCTGCATCCCGGCATATATTCGTAAAAGAAACTTTTGGAGGACAACTATGGAAAAGAAAAGTAAAGTACTTCTTATTGCCGCTGCTCTGATGTTTATATGTTCGACCTTATTCTTTCTTAAAGCCAACCCGGCTTCAGCCCTTTCATCTGCATGGATAGATGAGAAAGGTTTGGGAGAGATATGTATAGGTCAGGTGACTCGTATTACCGAGATCGCCTCTGATAATGAAACAGCTGAAACAGACGAAAACGGGGATAAAGAAAAGTCATCTGATAATAAGGTGAAAGAAGAAGCGGAGAAGAAAGAATCAAAAGAGGAAAACAAAGAGGAAGAAGTTACGGTTACAGGAGATCCTCAGGTTATAATATATCATACTCACAGTACAGAATCATATATGCCTTATGATGAGAGTAACTATCATAGAGAAGAAGAAGAGGGGACAGTAAGAGATGTAGGAAATGTACTTGAAAAAGAACTTAAGAAAAAAGGGATAAACGTTATACATGATAAGACACTTCATGATAGACCTTCATATAACGAATCTTACAATAGATCATTAGAGACTATTCAGACACTGACCAAAAAATATCCTACAGCCAAGTACGTTATAGATCTTCACAGGGATGCAGCGGCAGCCTCTGCGACAGAAGGAAAATACATAGAAATAGACGGAAAACGTGTAGCAAAATTCAGTATGGTGGTAGGAAAGCAAAATGATAACTATACTGAGCTATATGCTTTCGCAAAGAAAATAAGTGAAAAATCCGAGAAGCTTTATAAAGGGTATGGAGGAGCTATTATAGAACAGAATTATAAATATAATGAATTCGTAAGTGACAGGGCTCTTCTTCTTGAAATAGGAAACAACAAGAATACTATAGAAGAAACGAGATTATGCGCCGTCTATTTCGCAGAAGTTTTAGCAGAGATTATAAAAGAGGAACAATAATGTGAGGAGAAACAAATGAAAAAAACAATCATAAAGATGATTATAGTGTCTATAGTGTTTTTCATCGGAACCGTCAGCATAATAAGTCTTGACAATATCTGCCTGGAAACGACAGGACAGGGAGGAAAATTAGTTTTGGATGTTGATAATTAAAGCTTTTTCCAGTAAAATACGAAGTATAGAATTTTAGTTTGAGAGGCAGAAATGAAAGATTATCAAAAATATATCAGAAACTTTAGCATAATAGCTCATATAGATCATGGCAAATCTACATTGGCAGACAGAATAATCGAGAAGACCGGACTGGTTTCAGAGAGAGAAATGAGAGAACAGTTCCTTGATAATATGGAGCTTGAACGAGAACGTGGGATTACTATTAAGCTTCAGACAACACGTCTCATATTCAATTCAAAAGATGGCAATGAATATGTGTTTAATCTTATAGATACTCCGGGACATGTGGATTTTACTTATGAAGTTTCAAGAAGCTTGGCAGCATGTGAAGGCGCGGTTCTTGTAGTTGACGCCACACAGGGTGTAGAAGCTCAGACTCTTGCAAACGTATATCTTGCAATGGATGAGGATCTGGAGATTATGCCGATCCTTAACAAGATAGACTTGCCTTCAGCAAGGCCTGATGAGATAAAACAGGAAATAGAAGATGTTATAGGCGTTGATGCGGAAAACGCTCCCCTTGTTTCGGCCAAAGAAGGAATAGGAATAGAAGAACTTCTTGAAAAGATAGTTACGGATATACCGGCTCCTCAAGGAGATGAACACGGAAAGCTGAAAGCGCTGATATTTGACTCATATTATGACAATTATAAAGGTGTAGTGATATATACAAGGGTCTTTGACGGTACTGTCAAAGAGGGTGATACTATACTTTTGATGAATGCCGGCAAAGAATATGAGGTTACGGAGGTGGGAGTGTATTCTCCGGGACCTGTGGAATGCAAGGCCCTCAAAGCCGGAGAGGTAGGATATATTTGTGCCAGTATAAAGCAGGTAGCAGATGCCAGAGTGGGAGATACTATAACACTGGCTGATGAGCCTACTGAACAGCCGCTTCCGGGATATAAAAAAGTGCAGCCTATGGTTTACTGTGGCATTTATCCTGCGGAAGGAGAAAAGTATGAAAACGTGAAAGACGCTCTTGAAAAGTTGCAGGTAAACGATGCGGCATTTCATTTTGAACCTGAAACATCAACGGCACTGGGATTTGGATTCAGATGCGGATTTCTGGGACTTCTTCATATGGAAATCATAGTGGAAAGGCTTGAGCGTGAATTTGATCTTGGAGTGGTGACAACATCTCCGAGTGTTATATATAAAGTAGTTATGACTGACGGCAGTGTGCAGATGGTGCAGAATCCGTCAAATCTTCCTGATCCCGCGCTGATAGATCATATAGAAGAGCCTATGGTAAAAGCTGACATTATGGTTCCGAAAGAATATGTGGGAAATATAATGGAGATATGTCAAGATCGCAGAGGAAAGCTTCTCCATATGGAGTATATCACTGAAAATAGAGTGAATCTTCACTATGATATGCCTTTGAATGAAGTCATATATGATTTTTTCGATGCGCTTAAGTCAAAGACAAGAGGCTATGGTTCTCTGGATTACGAATTCTCAAGATATGAGCCTTCGAAGGTAGTAAAACTTGATATATTGCTCAACAAAGATCTTGTGGATGCTTTCTCAATGATAGTGCATGAATCGAAAGCTTATTCAAGAGGCAGATTTGTTTGTTCCAAGCTTAAAGAAATCATTCCTATGCATCAGTTTGAGGTTCCGATTCAGGCATCGATAGGTCAGAAGGTCATTGCCAGAGAGACTGTGAGGGCATATAGGAAGGATGTTATAGCCAAGTGCTATGGCGGTGATATTTCAAGAAAGAAAAAGCTGTTGGAAAAGCAAAAGGAAGGAAAAAAGCGAATGCGGCAGTTCGGTACTGTAGAAGTACCGCAAGAAGCGTTTACTGCGGTACTCAAGTATGACGATAACAAATAAACTGGGGTTATATCTTCACATACCGTTTTGTACGAGGAAATGCAGATACTGTGATTTCCTCTCTTTTAGTTGTAATGACAATAAGATTTTTTCGGAATATGCTAATGCACTGATGCAGGAAATCAGGATAAAATCCGAAAACTGGCATTATCGTGAAGTGGACAGTGTGTATATAGGAGGGGGAACACCGTCGCTTCTATCGGAATGGGATATAGGAAAGATTGTAGATTGTCTTAAGGATAATTTTAATATTACAGAAGATGCAGAGATAACCATAGAAGCTAATCCGGCTACATTGAGTGATGAAAAAATGGAACGGTATCTCAGAAAGGGTATTAACAGACTCAGTATAGGGATACAGTCTTTTGACAATAATATGCTTGGCATTTTGGGACGAATACATAATAAAAATGATGCTTTCTACTCTCTTCAGAGAGCAAAGAAAGCAGGGTTTGAAAATATAAATCTTGATATAATGTTTGGTATACCCGGACAGACCATGAAGATGTGGAAAGACACTGTAAGGCAATGCATATTTTTGAGGCCTTCTCATATATCTCTTTACAGTTTGCAGATAGAAGAAGGAACTGAATTTTATAAAATGATATATGAAGATGGACAGTTGGAACCAATCCCGGAGGCAGCAGACCGGGAGATGTATCATGCGGCACTTAAAATGATGAAACATGCAGGATATGAACATTATGAGATATCCAACGGGGCTCTGCCCGGTTACAGGAGCCGGCATAATATAAAATACTGGTCTTATGAGGAATATATCGGAATGGGACTTGGAGCCAGTTCTTTTGTAGATGGCAGCAGGTTTAAAAATTGTGAAAAAATGTATGACTATATCAGTGCAATAAAGGAGAATACCGCACCTATAGATGCTGGCAGTGTCGAGAGCTATACGGAGCGGGAGGAGATGGGAATTTTTGTTTTCACAGGTCTCAGAAAGACTGATGGAATAAATCTCAGTGATTTCAGAAAGATCTTTAAAGAGGATTTTTTTTCTGTTTATGATAATACTATATTGAATAAATATAAAGGAATGCTTATTTTTGACGGAGACAGACTTTATCTTTCGGAAAGAGGCATGGATATTTCAAACAAGATAATGATGGAGTTTATTTGATGAAAAGAAAATACGTAATGGCATTAGATCAGGGAACCAGTAGCGCCAGATGTATATTATACGACAGGAGAGGAAGGCAGATCAGTGTAGCCCAGAAGGAGTTTAGACAGATATATCCCAAAGAAGGCTGGGTAGAACATGATCCCATGGATATATGGTCTACTCAGATCGGGGTGGCTCAGGAAGCTATGCTGAAAATAAATGCTACATATAATGATATTGATTCCATAGGAATAACGAATCAGAGAGAAACCACTGTTGTTTGGAATAGGCATACGGGTGAACCGGTATATAACGCTATAGTGTGGCAGTGCAGAAGGACTGCGGATTTCTGCGGCGAGCTTAAGGAAAAGGGGTTGGAGTCTCTTTTCCGGGAGAAGACAGGGCTTTTGATAGATCCCTATTTTTCGGCTACAAAGCTTAAATGGATATTGGAGAATGTAGAAGGAGCATATGAAAGCGCTGCAGCAGGAGATCTTCTTTTTGGCACTATAGAAACATGGCTGATATGGAAACTCACAGATGGAAAGGTGCATATTACTGATTATTCCAATGCATCAAGGACCATGATGTTCAATATTAGAAACCTTCAATGGGACAGTGAGATATTGGATATCTTGGATATACCAAAATGTATGCTTCCCAAGCCGTGCCCCTCAAGTATGATCTTTGGCGAGAGTCATTCAAGAATATTCGGAGGACCGATAGTTATCTCAGGTGCGGCAGGAGATCAGCAGGCAGCTTTATTTGGACAAACATGCTTTTCTGAAGGTGAAGCTAAAAACACTTACGGGACAGGTGGTTTTATGTTGGTTAATACAGGTCAGAAGCTTGTGGAGTCAAAACATGGACTGCTTACCACAATAGCGTGGGGATTAGGAGAAGACGTGTATTATGCTCTTGAGGGTTCTGTCTTCGTTTCAGGAGCAACGATACAATGGCTTCGGGATGAGTTACGACTTCTTGATGATGCGGCGCAGTCAGAGAAAATGGCAAGAGCTGTTCCTGATACAGCCGGAGCTTATATAGTCCCCGCATTCGCAGGACTTGGAGCGCCTTATTGGGATCCTTATGCCAGAGGAGCCATTATGGGTCTTACGCGGGGAGTAAATAAAAATCATATAGTGAGAGCTGCTCTTGAATCTATGGCATATCAGACTTATGATTTGATGAATTCAATGGCAGAGGATATAGGAGATGCTATAAGAACATTTAAAGTTGACGGTGGTGCATGTGCAAATGACTTTCTTCTTGAATTTCAGTCAGATATAATTGGTATGTCCTTATGCAGACCGAAATGTATAGAAACCACATCTCTTGGAGCAGCGTATCTTGCAGGTCTTGCTACAGGTTATTGGGAGAATACTGATGATATTATCTCCAATTGGCAGATAGACCGTGCATTTGAACCTGGTATGGATGAAGAAAGGAGAAAAGAGCTCATAGAAGGATGGCACAAAGCTGTAAAGCGTACATTGGAATGGGCGGAATAATAGTTTTATGAATTTACAGGATTTTTTTGACTCTACAGGAGGTCAGGCGACAGTAGTAGTGGTAATTCTGCTTCTGTTTGCAGCTATAATGTATTCTGGAAAAGGAAAAGCCACAGATATGAAGGCACTTGCAGTTTCTGCAGTATTTGTAGCTCTTTCTATTATACTCAATCAAATTGTTATTTTCAGAATGCCACAGGGCGGAAGTATAACGGCGTTTTCCATGGTGCCGATAGTGTTGTGCGCTTATTTTTTCGGTGTCAGAAGAGGGCTCCTGGCTGGAATGTGTGTAGGACTAATATCACTTATATTCAATCCCTATGTAATACATCCTGTACAGTTACTTCTTGATTATCCGTTGGCATTTGGTTCTCTTGCATTCGGAGGTATTTTTACACAAAAGAAAAATGGCCTTGTTAAAGGCTACATTTTTGGTGTTTTCTGCAGATATATCTGCGCGGTGCTTTCAGGAGTGATTTTCTTTGGAGAATATGCACCGGAAGGGTTTAATGCCATAACGTGGTCTGTTTGGTATAATTTTACATATTTGGCGGTGGAGGGGGTAGTATCTGTAATACTGCTGAGCATTCCTCAGGTAAAAAATGTGTTTCAGAGACTCAAGGCTACATTTTAGATATAACGATAAGCAGTATACCGTCTTTTATAGAAATGACAGTATTTTTTTGCTTAAATTCATTGCTTACACCAAGAGGAAAGTTTCTTGTAAGAGTATGATTCTGAAGCGGGTATTTTGCTCCGCTTATTGATACACCTACAGATTCTTCCGAAAGAGAGAAAACAGAAAGGTAACTATTTTTTTCTCTGGGAATTACAAAGTTGCTGAGTTTTTTTGAGTCCAGTATGAAACATTTATTCATCCCATCAAGCATAATAAGCTTTTCAAAAAAATCATTGTAGTGATAAATCAGTTGCAGATTTGCAACAGTATGATCTAAGCGGCCGCCAATTCCTCCAAAAATTTCCAATTCTGAAAACCCTGATTCAACAGCTGTTCTCATTGCCAGATCAAGATCTGTATAATCTTTTTCAGGCTGAAAGCTTTTAATTTCAATGTTTTCAGGCAATTCACATTTTATTGAATCAAAATCACCAAGAAGAATATCCGGTGAAATATTCTGTGATGATGCGATATCATATCCTCCGTCGGTACATATTACGTAATCTTCCGGGTGAAGATATTCTTTTATATTTATTTCATTTTCTATATATGAAGTGATAATAACAGCTCTGCTCATTTTCAAAAATTACCTCCTGTTTTTATGATTATTGATAATTATAACCTCTTGAAAAACCTTAAAGCAAGATATATAATAACGTTGTACAGAAAATAATGAGGTGAAGCTATGGAAGAGCAAATCAAGAAAGTATTAAAAGATAAGGTTGATCCTGTACTTGCTGCCCATTACGGAGGGGCTGTTCTCACCAAATATGAAGATGGTGTGGCAGTGGTGAGACTTACCGGGTCATGTGCTTCCTGCCCATCGGCTCAGTCAACGATTGAGGATGTGGTCAAGAGCATATTGATGGAGAATATAGATGGGATCAAAGATGTGGTCTTGGATACTTCTGTAAGCGAAGATCTTCTCGATATGGCAAGAAAGATATTGAGAAAGGAAAACAATTAGTTATTTCTGTTACATTAAAACTTGTTTATAATTTCTTATTTCGCAATCAAGCGTTATAAGAAATAAATATAATAAAGGAGTGATTTTAATATGTTAATGACAGGAGCACAGTATATTGAAAGCTTGAGAAAAATGAAGACGAGAGTCTACATGTTTGGAGAAGAGGTTAAAGATTGGGTAGATCATCCTATTATTAGACCTTCAATCAACTGCGTAGCAATTACTTATGATCTTGCTCATGATCCTGAGTATGCTGACCTCATGACTGCGAAGTCAAATCTTACTGGTGAAACAGTAAACAGATTTTCACACCTTCACCAGAGTACTGAAGACTTAAAGAAAAAAGTAAAAATGCAGAGACTTTGCGGACAGAAGACAGCTTCATGCTTCCAGAGATGCGTAGGTATGGATGCTTTTAATGCTGTATTCTCCACGACATATGAAACTGATAAGAAGTATGGTACTAACTATCATGAAAACTTCAAGAACTTTCTTAAGATGGTTCAGGAGAAAGACTATGTAGTTGACGGTGCCATGACTGACCCTAAGGGTGACAGAGGACTCGCTCCAAGCGCTCAGAGAGATCCTGATCTGTTTATGCATATCGTTGAAAGAAGAGAAGACGGTATCGTAGTAAGAGGAGCTAAGGCTCACCAGACAGGTACTATTAACTCACACTGGCATATAGTTATGCCTACACAGGCAATGAAAGAAGCTGACAAGGATTACGCAGTATCGTTCGCATGTCCTTCAGATGCTGAAGGTATGTACATGATCTACGGAAGACAGTCATGCGATACAAGAAAATTAGAGGAAGGTGCTGATGTTGATCTTGGTAATAAGCAGTTTGGCGGTCAGGAAGCATTAGTAGTATTTGATAATGTATTTATTCCTAATGAATACATATTCTTAGCAGGAGAATATGACTTTGCAGGAATGATGGTAGAAAGATTCGCAGGATATCACAGACAGTCATATGGCGGATGTAAAGTAGGTGTTGGTGACGTTCTTATCGGCGCTGCTGCTTTAGCTGCTGAATATAACGGTGCCCAGAAAGCTTCTCATATTAAAGATAAGCTCATTGAGATGATTCATCTGAATGAAACACTGTACTGCTGCGGAATTGCATGTTCATCCGAAGGTCATCCTACACTGGCAGGAAACTATGAAATCGACTTGCTTCTCGCTAACGTTTGTAAGCAGAATGTAACGAGATTCCCTTACGATATTACAAGATTAGCTGAAGATATCGCAGGCGGACTTATGGTTACAATGCCGTCGGAAAAAGACTTCAAGTCTGATTTAAAGGTAGGCAGAAACGGTGAAACTATTGGAGATATCTGCAATAAGTACTTTGCGGCTGCACCTTCATGCACTACAGAGGAAAGAATGAGAATATTGAGATTTATTGAAAATATCTGTTTAGGCTCATCCGCTGTAGGATACAGAACAGAATCACTGCATGGAGCAGGTTCACCTCAGGCTCAGAGAATTATGATCTCAAGACAGGGAAACCTCGAAGGAAAGAAAGAATTAGCTAAGGCTATCGTAGGAATTAAATAGTTAAGTCTCGCATTTAACAGTTAATAAGTACTAAAAAATTTGAGGCCGCTTTGTAGCCCAGAGCGGTCTCTTTTTAAAATTTATTAAGACTTTAAGGCCATAGATATGAGGACAAATATGAAATGCGGAGTTAGATTTTGCGGGGGATGCAACCCCCGATTTGATCGAGGCAAAGCATTAAGAGAAATAGAACGTGATGTGAATAATATGGATTTTACTCATGCTGTTGAAGGTGAAACATATGATAGACTGTTGGTGATCGGAGGATGTGCCAACTGTTGCGCTTCATATGATCATTTTGACGTAAAGGGTAAGATATATAAGCTTTGGGATTACAGTCAAATAGACGATTTAAAAAAAGAGCTTAACAAAGATTAAGCGCGAAAATGGAGGAGTGATAACGTATGGATTGGAAAAAAACTTATGAAAGCAAAAAAATGAGTGCCGATGAAGCCGTGAAGCTGATAAAGTCAGGCGATACTGTAGTTCTGGCGCATGCTGTTGCAGAACCTGTTGCTCTTGTTGATGCTATGGTTGCCAATAAGAACTTATACAAGGATATAACGGTATCTCACATGGTAACGCTGGGAAAAGGTGAATATGCCAAAAAAGAAAACAGCGATACGTTCAGATATGAAGGATGGTTTACATCTCCTTCTGTAAGAGGCTCCATTTCAGAAGGACATGGTGATTTCGTACCTGTATTCTTCCATGAGATTCCAAGCCTTATCAGAAATGATAGATTACACGTTGACGTAGCTATGGTTACGGTAACTCCGCCAGATGAACATGGATACTGTAATGTAGGTGTATCATCAGACTATACTATGCAGGCTGTGAAATCGGCAAGAGTAGTTCTTGTTGAAGTAAACGATCAAGTTCCTACAGTATTCGGCAATACTTACATACATGTAAATGAAATAGATGCTTTTGTTGAATATAACAGGCCGCTTCCTGAGAGCAAACCTGCAGTTATTGGTCCTGTAGAAGAGGCAATAGGTAAAAATTGTGCTTCATTGATAAACGATGGAGATACACTGCAGCTTGGTATTGGAGCTATACCTGATGCAGTGCTGGCTCAATTGGGAGAAAAGAAGCATCTCGGTATTCATTCTGAAATGATCGCTGACGGTGTTGTGGACCTCTTCGAAAAAGGAGCGATTGATTGCAGCCAGAAGGGAATAGACGAAGGAAAGATGGTAGTAACATTTCTTATGGGTACAAAGAAGCTGTATGACTGGTGTGATAAAAACCCTATGGTAGAACTAAGGGAAGTAGATTATGTAAATCACCCTATGACAGTATGCAACCTAAAGAATCTTGTTTGCATTAATGCATGTGTGCAGATAGATTTCATGGGTCAGATCGTATCGGAATGTATCGGAACTAAGCAGATTTCAGGTGTAGGCGGCCAGGTTGATTTTATCCGAGGAGCTTCAATGGCTAAAGATGGAAATGCGAGGGCTATCATCGCAATGCCTTCGGTAACTGTCAAGAAAGATGGTTCAATGATATCAAAGGTAGTTCCTTTTATCGATCATGGCGCAGCGGTAACAACTTCGAGATGTGACGCAGATTATGTTGTAACTGAATATGGTATTGCTAAATTAAAGGGAGCTAACTTGAAAGACAGAGCGAGACAGCTCATCAACATAGCTCATCCTGATTTCAGAGAAGAACTGAAAGTTCAGTTCAAAGAGAGATTCAATGCAGAATTTTAATTCATAAAAAATGAATCGGTAAATTATTGCTAAGTTTAAGAAAAGAGGTAAAATTATGCAAGCATTAAGAGTAGTTCCTGCAATTTATTACTTTGACACATTTAAAGAGTTCAATGATGAATTCAAACTGGGCAAGGGAGATATCCTTGTAACTAACCAGTGGATGTATGATCCGTATGTAAAACCGCTCGGTATTGATATGCCTGTAGTATATCAGGAAAAATATGGTGCAGGTGAACCTACAGACGAGATGATGGATGCCATGAAGGCTGAAATGGATAAATATGAGTATGACAGGATTATTGCTTTTGGCGGCGGTACTATTGTAGACTGCTGTAAAGTTCTGGCATGTGAGATTCCTGACAAGGTGGCTGATCTTTATACAGGAAAGGTAGCACCTAAGAGAGTAAAGGAGCTTATTGTTGTTCCTACCACTTGTGGAACAGGTTCAGAAGTGACTAATGTAGCTGTAGCTTCAATACCTTCCTTAAATCTTAAGAAGGGTATCGCTGATGAACAGACTTATGCTGATACTGCTGTTCTTATCCCTGAATCACTCCAGGGACTTCCTGATAAGGTGTTTGCCACTTCATCGGTAGATGCTCTGATTCATGCTGTAGAATCGTTCCTTTCACCTAAGGCTTCTCCTTTCACAGAAATGTACTCTGTAAAAGCTATTGACATGATAATGAATGGATATAAGGAAATCATAGCTGCAGGAGGAAATACTGCTGAGAACAGAAAAGCTCATCTTAAAGATTTCTGTCTGGCTGCCAATTATGCCGGAATTGCGTTTGGCAATGCAGGCTGCGGCGCGGTTCATGCTCTGTCATATGCTCATGGGGGCGCTTTCCATATTGCTCACGGTGAAGCTAACTTCATCTGTTTTACAGAAGTATTCAAGATGTATATGAAAAAACAGCCTAAGGGCAAAATTGAGCTTGCCAATAAGCTCTTTGCTGATGTATTAGGATGTGCTCCCGCAGATGTATATCCTGCTTTGGATGAGTTTTTAGGAAAAATTCTTGAAAAGAAACCGCTTAGTGAATACGGTATGACAAAAGATCAGGTTGCTGAATTTGCTAAATCAACTGTTGATAATCAGCAGAGACTGTTGGCAAATAATTATGTGCCTCTTACGGAAGCAGAGATTGCTGAGATATTTGAGAATCTGTATTAATATCAGAACAGGTTCTGTATAAATAAAAACCTATATCGGCAAGCGGAAAACTCCGCTTGCCGTTTTCATGCGATTTATGGTATTATTAGTTGGATTATTAAATTGGATTTTTTAAAGGAGAGGTTATAATATGCAACAGAATATGATCGGACCGAATATAATAATAACAGAGCCGAGCAGCAATCTCAGAGCTTTGGGGCGCAATGCTCTTGCAGGCAAATGGAAACTGGCAATATTGGCTGTAATAGTCTACACATTGTGTATAGACGTTCCTCCTGTTATTTTAAATTCATTGTTCGGCATTAATATAGGAGATATGTATTACAACTATGGATATGATGGGATGTATTATCAATATAGCTATGTTTATGACAGTATGCCTACGTATTCATCATTGAGCGGTATATACCTCATATTGGTTACCGGAGCATTTACATTGGGAATAACATTGTTTTTTCTTGCTTTGTTCAGAAGACAGATTGTTGGCATAGGTGATATTTTTCTTGGTTTTGAGCGTTTTGGCAAAGCCTTGGGACTGATGCTTTTTCAGTCATTGTTTATATTTTTATGGTCTCTTCTTTTGATTGTTCCGGGAGTGATTGCATCAATAAGATACAGCCAGGCTTTCTTTATTTTGGCTGATGATCCGAATAAAGGTATAAGGGAATGTATGGATGAAAGCAAGAGGATGATGGCCGGCAACAAATGGAAATATTTCTGTCTGGATATATCCTTCATAGGCTGGTTTTGTCTGGCCATTATACCCGCCAGTATATTGTCGGCTATAGCTTCGGTTTTATATTTTTCTGCATTTGTAACAGTTCTTATATCCATATTGGGATCTTTGTTTCTTGTTCCTGTGATAGCATATCGCTATGCTACTATGGCTGGATTTTATGAAATTCTTGCTGGGCATCTTATTAAAGAAACAGAACCTGCACCTATAGAGCCGGAAGCAATTCCTGTTGAAAGTATGGCACAAACGGCGGATAATATCTCAGCTGATGAAGAAGTGCATGACAATAAGGATGATGGATACGACGTGACTGAGGAAACGGTTTCCGAAGCTTCTAATGATACATCGCAGGGAAAAAGTGATTTAAAAACGGTTGATGTGGCTACGGTTTTTGCTGAAGTTGACAAAGAGGGAAGTATTGATAGTGAAAAAAGAAATTCTTCTTCAGATAAAAAGGACGGGGATGATGATTCTTTACCGAAGCAGGTAGATTGATGCAGTGTAATTAAAATAGTTTAAAAAGCTCTCTTAGCGGAGACAATGAATGTCTCTTGGGCAAGAGAGCTTTTTATATGTTTAACGAGCTATTTATCTTCGAAAATATCTTTTAGCCATGAATCTGACATTATTTTAGCGTGGACATTATCATTGTCCCAATGAGTAGCCTCTGTGTCTCTGCTTTCAGACTTTTCAGTGTGTAATGGTTTTTTTGTGTCGTTTTCATCTGAATCTGACAATATGTGATCTTCTGGATGAAGAGTGTCTGTTTCTGAAATAGTGCTTTCGGGGGATGAAGGCTCAGGAGTATCAGATTTCTGAAATAAATTAGAGCTATGTATTTCATCAGGAGTTGTTTCAATCTCTTTCATTTCATTAGGAATTGATTCTGTAGAAGCAATAAAATAGGGATTGTTTTCAGGATGAAGATCCTCGTCTGTTTCATTTGTAATGATCATATTATCGGGCTGAATTTTACAGGAAGTTTTTCTTAGTGAAAATATGAGGAATCCTCCAATAAATATGAGAACAGCGAAACCTATATATGTATAAGAGGAGGATATAACGTACTGAGTCGCATTATCCAACGCAATAGAGGATATTTCCTTATAGGTGCGAACATAATCGATAGAATAATCTATCATATATATACCATAACCTAAAAAAAACGCAGAAATGACAAATAGAATGATGGATATAACCAGATTTGATTTTTTATATTTGTGTTTCATTATCAGTTCCTCTTTTCATAAGTTAGATAGTATGCACATAATCGACCGTTGTGTTAACAATTGTGATGTCATGAAGCATATTATGATAAGTAACGAAAAGGAGGTCAATTATGGAAGGCAAAATAAGAAATCTGTATCCGGGAGGAAATACTCCTGATGGATTCTATTCCTATTATAACTATATTTTACCACAAAGAAAAGCAGAAAAAATTTTTTGCTTAAAAGGTGGTCCCGGAACAGGAAAATCGACACTTATGAGAAAAGTTGGGCAGCATTTTATTGATAAGGGAGAAGATGTAGATTTTTTATGGTGCTCGTCAGATCCCGGTTCTCTTGACGGAATATTAGTAAAAAAGAGAAATGCTGCGATATTGGATGGTACATCTCCTCATATTGTGGATCCCAAGAATCCGGGAGCAGTAGATGAAATAATAAATCTTGGAGAATTCTGGAATGAAGAACTTATAAGAAAAAACAGAAGCCGAGTAATAAGCTGCAATGAGAAGACTGCAAAACTTTTTGGATATGTTTACGGATATCTCAAATGCGCGCAGCAGCAATATGAATTCCTGTCACACGTACTTGACGAATCTATTTCATATGAGAAGATGAGAGAGTATAAAAGTCAGGTATGCCTTAAGTTAGATGGCATTTCGGTACTTAGAAGATCTGAGAGTAAAATAAAACGCGATAGTGTTCTGGGAAAAGATATCTATACAGGAGAAAAAAGAAAATTTTTTGCAGGAGCAATAACTCCTGGGGGCATTAAGAATAATATAATTTCAATAATAGATAATATAGAAAGAATAATAATTATAGATGTTCCGATAGGGTTCAGATCTGAAAAGCTTCTTTCTCAAGTTTCTGAACGTTTTACAGATGCAGGATTTGATATAGAAGAGTATTATTGCCCTATGTTTCCGGAAGACAAACTTGAGCATGTAGTGTGTCCGGATGCTGATACGGCAGTAGTATGCAGTAACGAATATCATGTGATAGATACTGAAAATGTAAGCGGCAAAGTTATAAGAATAAAAGTAGAAGACGATTTGGACAGTGCTGAAAGCGAACTTCTGAAAAAAATATATGAGGATATTAAAGAATCAAGCAGAGACTGTATTTTGAAAGCCATAGAGATATTAAAAGAAGCAAAGGCAAATCATGATATCCTTGAAGACTATTATGTTCCTAATATGGATTTTGATGCTATGGACGACCTTAGGGAATATATTATAGAAAAAATAGAAGAAAAATAGAGGATCATAAAAGAGTCACATAAAGTGATTAAAATCTTTGTGTGACTCTTTTTAAATAATGATTTATTGTCAAAAGTGAATAAAGGAGGAAAAAAAGACCATAATACACTTGAGGTGAAGTGAATTATGTTTAGAGATACCAGAAGAAAAAAATTGAAAAACAGGGTTATTTTTACCGCTATCGGAGTATTTGTCCTTGGTTTTGGCATATGGCTGAATTTTCAGGGAAATGATAAGGATGAACAGCCTGCAGAGGATACTGTCAAAAAGGTAGAGGTACAGCAAACCGAATCAGATAAGGTTTCGGAAACAAAAGATAAAAACGGAAAAGACGGGACAGACACAGAAAACCGGCCTGAAACATATCTAATAAAAGAAGTGGAGGGAGTAGTCAAAGTCTTCGTATGTGATGAAGACGGCAATAAGGAACTGTATCTCATAACGTCCATTCCTTTTGATCTGCTTTCGGAAAGTGATCAGCAGCTGTTTGTAGACGGTGTGACTATAGAGACGGAAGAAGACTTAGGTGAATTCCTGCAAAACTTTGATAGCTAGGGGGCTTTTAATGAAACGTTTTATAAAAAAGAGTGCGTTTATTTTATGCGGACTTCTTCTTTCTATTATTATCATAGGTCAAGTTTTTCCTCAAAATGAAAGTACAGTGACCGCGCCTGTAGTGGCGGAAAAGGTTCTGGTACCCGGAGGGCAGTCTGTAGGGGTCAAAATGGACGTCAGAGGTGTTTTAATAGTAGGTCTTGAGGAAATAGAAGGCAAAGACGGGAAAAAGGTCAATCCGGGTCTTTTAAGCGGTTTGCAGATCGGTGATATAATAATGGAAATAAACGGTACCGAAGTTTACAGAGCAGATGAAGTTCAGGCTCTTGTTAATGAGATAAAAGATACTGTGAAGCTCAAGATAAAACGCAATGATAATATTATGAACGTTGAAATAAATCCTGTGGAATCCGGAGAAGATGGCCTTTATAAGCTTGGAGTGTGGGTTAAGGATAAGACAGCGGGAATAGGGACACTGACATATTATGACCCTACAAACTCTACTTTTGGAGCATTAGGGCATGGTATAGTGGATCCGGAGACTAGTTCTATCCTTTCTGTAGAGACAGGTTTGCTTTTGGAGTCACAGGTTCAGGAAGTACAGGAGGGCAAAAGCGGTCAGCCGGGAGAAATAAGAGGAATATTTTATCATTCAGACAATCCGCTTGGAAGCCTTGAAAGAAACAGTAATTTCGGAGTTTTCGGCATTGCATATCATCCAATTGAAAATCCTTTATATGAACAGCCTATTGCGGTGGGTACCAAAGATCAGGTAGAATTAGGAAAAGCGTATATACTGTCAACGCTTTCCAATAATGAAATAAAGCGTTTTGAAATAGAGATTGAGAAAATAGAGAATCAGGATTCTCCTGCTGATAAGAGTATGGTCATAAAGGTAACTGATGAGGAGCTTTTGGAGGAAAGCGGAGGAATAATCCAGGGAATGAGCGGAAGTCCCATCATACAGAACGACAGGATCATCGGCGCCGTTACCCATGTGTTTGTGAACGATCCACAGCGAGGATACGGGATTTTTATCGAATGGATGCTGGAAGAGTCGAATCTTGTCGAAAAATAAAGCAAAATGTATTTAGTAAATTATTGATAATAATCTGAATCTATTTAAAATTAAGTATGTAACAATTGTCGAACAGAGTGTCTTAGGGCAAAAACAGGAGGAAAATGAAAATGAAAACAATTAAAATCGGTATCGCTGACGATAATAAGGAATTTTGTGAGATCCTTGTTGATTACTTCCAAGATAAAGAAGATATTGATTTGGCTTTCGTTTCTCATGATGGAATAAAAACAATAGAAAACATCAAATTACATCAGCCTGAAATTTTAATACTGGACATGGTCATGCCCCATCTTGACGGATTGGGTGTTTTGGAAACTATAAATAATATAGAGCTTGAAAAGTATCCGAGAACTATCGTTTTATCAGCAGTGGGACAGGAGCCTATAACTCAGAAAGCAATAAGTCTGGGAGCGGAATATTACATAGTAAAGCCTTTCAATCTCGATATACTTATGAAGCGGATCAATCAGTTGTCAGGTGTCGATGATAAAAGTGAGAACAAAATGCAGTATGCCAGAGCCATACTGACAGGGCAGAAGGATGATGAAGAGAAAAGTTTGGAAATAGACATAACGAATATAATACATGAGATAGGAGTGCCTGCTCATATTAAGGGGTATCATTATCTTCGAGATGCTATCATCATGGTAGTGGAAGACATAGATCTTCTCGGGGCCGTCACTAAAGAACTCTATCCTGCTATTGCCAAAGCCAATAATACTACACCGAGCCGTGTAGAACGTGCTATAAGACATGCAATAGAAGTGGCATGGAACAGAGGCAAACTTGAGACCATTGATTCTTTGTTCGGTTACACAGTGCAAAACGATAAAGGAAAGCCCACCAATTCGGAATTTATCGCTATAATAGCGGATAAGTTGAGAATAGAGAGAAGGGCAAGCTGAGAGTCATCTAACATATTAATCATTTCAAAACTTGTTGTTGAAGAATCCGCAAGAAGATCTACAGAAACAAAATATAGAGATGACCATAGTAGGTTGAAAAATAATTTACAGGCAAACAATAAAAAAGAGCTGCTTTACGCAGCTCTTTTTTATTTAATGATCGATCATTGTGTTTTTACAGTTAATGTTTTCTTGAATATACTTCCTATGATTCCGGCACATACAGCAAGAGTCAACCACCCGAATCCGAAGGACGACAGCGGCAGATTGGGTATGAAATCAAAAGTTAAAAGTCCTTGTCCGTATAAGACTTCAAGGAGACTTCCGATCATTGCGCCAGCTACGGCAAACCTTATGGTGTAATCGTGAATTTTGTCAGGAAAAAGAGCAAGTACGATGAGTGTAAGAGCACCTGGATAAATAATACTGAGAACAGGCTGAGCCAGCAGTACTATCTTGTCTATGCCAAAGTTAGCAATGAAAGCGCTCATAAGACATATAACTACGACGAGAAACTTGTAACTGATCCGTTCATTTGAAAGTGTACAGAAATAATCTGCGCTGGCACTGACTAAAGCTACGGCGGTAGTCAGGCATGCGAGTGTGACCACTATACCAAGAATAATGACTCCTGTACTTCCCATAAGTTCTTCTGTGATATTTACGATTAGTTCCGAGCGATTTATCCGCAGAGAGAAAATCCCGGAGACAGTGGCTCCAAGATACGTTAGCCCACAGTAAACTATAAGAAGTCCTGAGGCGGCGACCAGACTGGAATTACGTACGATTTTGTTTTTTATCTTTGTTTCGGCATATCCTTTTTCTGTAACATTTTTTACTATAATAATGCCAAATATCATGGCGGCCAGTACATCCATAGTCTGATACCCGGCGTTTACTCCGGATACGACAACATTATTCATCATGGGTGCTGCTGAGATATCTCCTATTGGCGAAACTATACCACATATTATGAGAATCAGAAGACCGACAAAAAGAACGGGAGTAAGGAATTTGCCGATTATATCAATAACTGCCGATTCTCTTATAGTTAATATGAGAACGAGGATGAAAAAAACTGATGTGGATATAACGGGAGGAATATCCCCTATAATAGGGAGAAAAAACATTTCATGTACTGTTGCCCCTGTGCGTGGGATAGCGATAAAAGGCCCTATACATAAGATCATTATAGATATCATCAGCTCACCAGGTATAGTACCTATACGGTTTGTTACGTTAGATATCTCTCCGTTATTTCTTATGAGAGCAAAAATAGCTATTATAGAAAGTCCTATATCAGCCATATAATAACAGATAAAACCAATGAACCATTGGGGACCTGCTCCCATCCCCAGAAAAGGGGGAAATATTATATTTCCGGCACCGAAAAACATCGAAAACAGTGCAAATCCTATTACTATGATATTAATCCGATCATGCTTCATTTTATAATCACCTTTCAATATAAACTTAGTTTCGACTAAAATACGGTAACATATGCAGAGGGGAAAATCAACATTTGACTGTCAGCGATTGCGATGATAAGATATTACGCAGATAAATAATCATGAGGAGAAAGGTTTAAAATGAAACGATATAAATCTTTTCATATGGTGAGAATGGAGCATCTCAATCACCATTCTAATCTGTATGCCGGAAGAGGGATTGAATGGATGATAGAATCTGCTTTTATTGCAGCATGCCTTGAACATGGAAACAAGGATGGCCTTCTGTACAAAAATACCCATAAATTTGATTTTATAAGATCTGTAAAACCGGGAGATATTGTGAGCTACGAAAGCGTTGTTGTAAGATCGGGAAAAACAAGCATAACTGTGCATGTGAATCTGAAGAATGCAGATACTGGGGAACTGTATGCTGAAGGGTATGTTACATTTGTCACTGTAGACCCTGTCACGAAAAAATCTTTAATACACAGAATTATGTTAGATGATATTCAAGATAATGAAGAGATAAGATGGAGAGAAGAAGCAGACAGCTTCTTCTCTGATAAATGAATAATTATGCGCAGAGACTTTTTTTCAGAATTTCCTTTATTTCCTCTCTGCTAAGTATTTTATAACCTCCGTCAAGGATAAGAGCGCTTTTTGCTATACCATCCAGCATTTCTTCAGTGACACCGAAATCTCTTATACTCATTACGAGATCAAGTTTTTTCATCCATTCCTCTAGTTTGTCGAGACCTTCTGCGGCAATTTCTTCGTCGCTTTTATTTTTTGGTGAAACTCCCCATACGTTTAATGCAAATCTTTTGAATTTGTGCAGGCCGTAAGGCATGATATATCTGTAGTAAGGCAGTGAAACGGCTGACAGAGTCATTCCGTGAGTGGCGTCGGTATGTGCAGTAGTGGCTTCACCTATCATGTGGACCATCCAGTCTGTGGATTTGCCCATTTCTATGAGAGTGTTTAGTGCCCACGCTGCAAGCCACATAATATTGCTTCGTGCTTCATAGTCTAAAGGATTCTTTGCTGCAGCGAGGGAAGAATGTATTACGGAGCGCATCATTCCCTCGGATATATAGTCGGACACGTTGTCATCATTTCCTGAAAAATATTGTTCCATGATGTGGGACATCACATCGAAGCATCCTGATACCATTTGGTATCTTGGAAGAGTGAAAGTATATGTGGGATCCATTATTGAAAATTTAGGGAAAGCTCTTTCTCCAAAGATAGCGCAGATCTTCTGCTTAGTAACGGTATTTGTAATAACTGAGCCTCCGTTCATCTCAGAGCCTGTGCCTACCATGGTAAGTACGCATCCAACAGGTATCACTTTATCCTCGGCTTCCTTGCCTTGTATGTAATATTTTTCCCACGGATCTTCCTTGCAGTAGGCAGTGGCAGAAATTCCTTTTGCCATATCGCAGACGCTGCCTCCGCCTACGGCGAGAATAAGATCAATATTATTGTCTTTTGCCAGCTTTCTTCCGTCATTCAGTTTTTCTAAAGTAGGGTTAGACATGATATCGGAAAACTCTGTAATATTCTTACCGCATTTATTCAGTATCTCTGTCACATGGTCGTATATTCCGTTTTTTTTGACAGAGCCTTTTCCATAGCAGAGAAGTACGTTTTTTCCATAATTTGAAAGTTCTGTATAAAGTTTTTCAATAGAATTTTTACCGAAATGTATTTTTGTCGGGTTGGAAAAAGTGAAATTTCCTAACATATAAAATAGCCTCCTTTGTATTAAAATAATCGTTAAGCATTATATCATAATTTGTACATTTAATGTTGAAGTACCTGCATTATTTGTTACAATTAAAAGGAAAGGAGAGTCATATGAAAAAACTTCTGATAATGGGAAAAGAAGGGCGTCTCGAAAAGTATACCGATGATAGAACAATACTTAAAAAATATGAAATCGTCTATGTTCCTTTGGATGCTTCTGACAATGAGATTCTTGAAAAGGGGCGGGATGCAGAGTGTATAATTGTTGATGCTGTAGGAAGCGTTTCAGGGTATATTATAGATAATATGCCGAATCTTAAGCTGATACATTCGGAAGGCGTCGGATATCAAGGGATAGATGTAAAAGCAGCAGCAGAACGCAGCATATATGTATGTAACTGTAAAGGTATGAATTCCACCGCTGTGGCAGAACAGACAATACTGCTTATGTTGGGGCTTTTGCGCGATGTAGTGGGAGGAGACGGAAGCGTAAGAAAGGGGACTCAGATTATAACAAAAGAAGCGTATATGCTTGAAGGAAGTCTTAAAGAACTGGGGGAATGTACAGTAGGGCTTATCGGTTTTGGCGATATTGCAAAGGCAACTGCAAGGCTTTTGCGTGTTTTTGGAGCGAAAGTAGTTTATTATAAACCAAACAGACTGACAAAGGAGGAAGAAGGAGAATATAAAGCAGATTATATGCCACTTGACTGTCTTCTTGGTGTCAGTGATATAGTAAGCCTTCATTTGCCTGTCTCTTCAGAAACAAAATATATGGCAGATGAGACTTTTTTCAAGAAAATGAAGAATACATCGTATCTTATCAATACATCCAGAGGTGAACTGGTAAACAGTAAGGCTCTTGTTGAGGCTATTGAATGTGGTGAAATAGCAGGAGCAGGACTCGATACTATAGATGGGGAGCCTGTACATGAGGATAACCCTCTTCTCAGTATTTCCAATCAAAATTCGAAAAAGCTCCTTTTAAGCTGTCACATAGGAGGTATCACAGGCGCTTCCTTTAAAAGGGGATATAATATGATATGGTCCTCTATAGAGAAAGTAGAAAAAGGAGAAAGACCGGATAATGTAGTGAATTTATAGCAGAAAAAACCTCTCTTTATCAAATAAAATTTGATAAAGAGAGGAAATTTAATTATGGAAAATATAGATTTTCTTTTTTCTTAATGTATTATCTGCAGCGGTTATTTGCACGTTTTCGGTGGGTAATCACTGCAGCCGCAGTCGCAGTCTCCAGATGACGGAGGGCAGCATGGATCGCAGCACGGGTTCGTAATGCAAGAGTTTGACTCGCTTTGACAGCTATTGGAGCTGCTGCTTCCATCATTTCTTTCAGGAAACAGTCCCGGGCATGTGACTACACCTGACACATTTTCCTGAAGAGGTGCTTCTGCAAAGCCTGTTGAAAGAACACAGAGCTGAACAGGAACGGTGATTTTCTTTTCTACGGTTATGCAGATAGTGACGATAAGATTGGCTGAAATTTCTCCGTTAGGTCCTATGCACAAGTCTCTTGAAGCATTATTTGTAGCCATTCTGCAGCTGAATCCCGCATTTGAAAGCTCTGTAAGTCTTGGCATAAACGCTGAATTTGTAGTGCTTGGCATGCAGAGCTCAAAGAAGTTGGTAAGTACTAATGGGCATGATGGTTTCGCTATGTTGACTTCAGCACAGATAGTCATTGTGCTTTCTCTGCCGCAGCTGTCGCATATAGCAAGATCGATATAAACGACTATGTTACCCCAGATTCTTACGTTCTGAGTTCCGAATATAGGTGTACCGCAGTCTGTTGCGTCACATTCGCTGGTATCAGCAAACAATATTTTTTCTGAAGGAACACCGTCAGGACCTACTGTTTCAACTACGCTGTTGCATTCATTAACGAAATAGGCTCCCGAAATTCCTGTTTCCATGTCAAGAGTGAGATTATCGCAGTTTGATGCCTGGGAAGGATCGAAGACCTTCTTGCATCTGATATCAAGTATCCTGCTTACTGAGCATCCCGGCGGAATAGCAGGAGTGAATTTCAGACACTGTACGGTTTTCATACCCTGCATGTGGAATCTCACAGCGTCGTATACGCTCTGTACATAGATGGGAGTTGCGGTCACATCATCAAGATTGCCGCTGAAGCTGCAAAGTTCATTTGCCTTACAGCAGGATTCTCCTGTAGTGTTGTTTTGTGGTGTGCAAAAACAGTTCATGTTTTACCTCCTTGAATGGTAATTTTAAATATGAATTTATACTGAATTGTTCAATGGCAGTATATGAAAAATTCTGGATTTGTGTTACAATACAATTTATATTTTGGAGAAAGGGCAGCGTTGATATGGTAAAAACAATAAAATTAAAATGCGGTACAACGTTAATAATGGAAAAGACCGATTATGTTCAGTCGGCAGCTTTGGGAATATGGGTGAAAGTCGGAGCAGCTGATGAAAGCGACGATGTTTCGGGTGTATCACATTATATAGAACACATGATGTTTAAAGGAACTAAGAACAGAACTGCGAAAGAAATCGCTTCAGATGTTGATAAGATCGGCGGCATGTTCAATGCATTTACCGGCAAGGAGGCAACGTGTTATTACATTAAAACGTTGTCATCCAACATCTATGCCGGAGCTGAAATACTTCTGGATATGCTGACAGAATCCCGATTTGATCCGGATGATATGGATAAAGAGAGACAGGTAATATTTGAAGAGATAAAGATGGTACAGGACAGTCCAGACGATGATGTATATGATACTATTTCAGAATTGGTTTCAAGCGGTAATCCGCTGGGAAGAAGTGTTCTTGGGACACCGGAAAGTCTGTCAGATATAGACAGAGAAAAGTTGACCGGGTATTTCAGTGAAAAATACGCAAAAGACAGTATAGTTGTAGCTGTAGCCGGCAATTTTGACGAAGACAAGATCATAGATCTTTTTGAAAGCAGGCTTGATTCTCTTCGTGACGAGAAAGTTAAAAAAGAAGTGATATTAAAACCGTACAGGCAAGATTTCAATGTAAAAGAAAGAGATATAGAACAGACACATATATGCCTTGCAACTCCGGGTGTTTCAATGGATGACGAAAGATATTATTCTTTTGTGCTGATGAACAGTATATTTGGAGGAAGTATGAGCTCCAGACTTTTTCAGAATATAAGAGAAGAAAAAGGTCTGGCATATACCGTATGCTCCATGAACATATTTTCCAGTTACTGGGGATTTTTCAGCATATATGCGGGTGTAGCCCATGACAAAGTGGAAGAAACGCTGAATGCTGTAAAATTTGAGTTGGAAATTCTCAGAACTGATGGTGTTACAGAGGAAGAACTTGCAATGGCAAAGGAACAGGTGAAGAGTTCATACATATTCGGTTTGGAAAATATAAACAGTAGGATGTTTTCCATAGGAAAAAATAAATTGTTGCTTGATAAGGTTTATTCACCGCAAGAAGTTCTTGGGAAATTTGATAAGGTTACAAGAGAAGATATATTACAGGCTGCAAGCATCATAGGAGATTATTCGTCATACTGTGCAGCGGCAGTTACAGGCAAAAATTTTGATCTGGAAAGGCTTGTGAAAAGATGATAATAAAAGTAAAAACGCTTTCCGGAAGGCTTCCGCGTTACGAAACGGATGGATCGGCAGGTATGGATATACAAGCTTATTTAAAAGAGCCTGTAGAATTGAAACCGGGTATGCGCGCTCTTATTCCCACAGGATTGTTTATGGAGATACCTTCCGGATATGAAGTTCAGATAAGAGCAAGGAGCGGTCTTGCGGTAAAATACGGCATAGGTCTTACCAACGGAATAGGTACTATAGACAGCGACTACCGGGGAGAGATAAAAATATCTCTTATAAATTGGGGACAGGAAAGTTTTACGGTAAATGACGGGGATCGTATCGCGCAGATGGTGGCAGCAAAATATGAAAAAGTATCATTAAAAAAAACTGAGAAATTGTCAGAAACTGAAAGAGGCCGCGGAGGTTTCGGTCATACCGGAATTTAAACGGACAGTCATATGGTCAAAAATCAAATCTGTCGCATATACTACCGTGAGGTGGTGTAGATGACAGATTTTTTAATGCTAAAGCAGTTACATAGGATGATAAAAGAAATACCAAAGCCCAGGCTTATGTTCAGAAAAGGTATCTTTGCCGAAGGTTTTTTTCGGCCGTATATGTCATTTTCCGATTATACGGAATCGGAGATATTTAGTAGTTTTGACGAAGTGACTCCGGTAACGGTAAGATTTGCTTCTATGCTGGGAAATAAAGGTACTGCTGATACAGTTCGGAATATAAAAGGAATGAGTGTAAAATTTCAGAGCGATGAAGAATACGATATGATTTGCCACAGTATGCCGGTCTTCTTTATAAATGAAGATACAAAATTTTTCAGTATGTTGAAGGCTTTTACTAAGAGAGAGTATTTTGACGGTATAAATAATACGGAATTTTGGAGATTTATCGTTGAGAATCCTGAAGCTGCCAATTGTGCTATCAGGTTGTTTTCTTATGAGGGGCTATCTTCATCATTTATTGATATGTCATGGTTTTCTGCTAATCTGACTGTTTGGAAAAACAGTAAAGGCAAGAGGTTTCTCGTACGGTATAAATGGATACCTATATATGAAGAGAAGGAAAAAACGGAAAAAGGAAGAAACAAAGTAGATAGAATATCAGCTGAATTTATTGCAGGATTTGATAGTGACAGGGCTTCTAATGAACTTGAATCAGCTGTATCTTCTGGAAATTTTCCTAAATTTGAACTTTATGTACAGATGTTAGATTATGATAGGTATAATAAATATGATTATGTCAGAAACACGCTGATTTGGGAGGATGAGACAGTATCTCCTGTTGCTGCGGGAATAATGAGGCTTACCGGGATTCCTGATGATAGACAGTTTAAGAGAGATATGGTAAGCTTTGCTCCCGGAAATACTGCAAAAGGTATAGAGTTATACAGTGACGGATTTAATGATATGATGAATTATATATATCAGATAGAAGCTTTTGAGAGAGGTGAATGTGAGTGAAGGAACTGATACAGGCCGGGGAATTTTTTAACAAGTTATCAGAAGCGCAGAAAAAGGATCTTGAAGAAGCCGTTGCTGAAGATATATTTTTTTTGGAAGATGATCTTCAAAAGAAAATAATATCTCTTTTAAATGATGTTGATCACAGACTCGGTACTAATGTAAGAAGGAGAAACGACTTTACAACATAAAGCAGTATATGTATTATAATTATTATCAGGAGGAGGCAATGATAGGCAGAGAAGATTTGGAAAAAAGAGAATTTGAGTATTTATCGCCTTATGCGGCAAAATCCGCAAAGAGCAGAGGCCGAAAGCTTGAGGAAGATAAGTGCAGTGTGAGAACGGATTTTCAGAGAGACAAAGATAGAATAATACATTCCAAAGCTTTCAGAAGGCTTATGCACAAAACGCAAGTTTTTCTCGCTCCGGAGGGCGATCATTACAGAACAAGACTGACTCATACCATAGAAGTATCACAGATAGCCAGGACTATTTCACGAGGACTGGGTCTTAATGAAGATCTCACCGAGGCTATAGCTATGGGTCACGATTTGGGGCATACACCTTTTGGCCATAGCGGAGAAGCTGTTTTAAATGAAATACATCCAGGTGGTTTCAAACATAATATTCAAAGTTTACGAGTAGTGGATGTTCTTGAATCGGGGAGCAGTAGACGCGGTATGAATCTTACTTTTGAAGTCAGGGACGGTATATTGAATCATACAGGAAGTAAGATGCCCGTTACATTAGAAGGGCAGGTGGTAAAGACCAGCGATCGTATAGCTTATATAAATCATGATATTGATGATGCTATCAGAAGCGGTATAATAACATCGAAAGATCTTCCCAAGGAAAGCATAAATGTTTTAGGAGATACTCACAAGAAAAGAATAGATACCCTGGTTAGAGATATGATAAATAACAGTTTTAACGGATCTTTTGTCTGTTTGAGTGAAGAAAAAGCGCAAGCAATGAATGAACTTCGTACATATATGTTTAAGAATGTATATCATAATCAGAGGGTAAAAAAAGCAGAAGATATAAATAAAGTAAGAGTTATAATAATTGCTCTGTATAAATATTTTCTTAATCATCCGCAAGCGCTTCCCGATGATCTCAAAGCTATGAGAGATGAATTCTGTAAAGAGGAGCTTGTTAAGGATCATATAGCGGGAATGACAGATAGATATGCGGTAAATCTTTATGAAAAATTATTTTCTAAAACAACATGAAAGCATAAGTTATAAAAACATAAAATTTTAGAATTAAAAAAAGGAAAGTGGAGACTTTTGTCGTATATAATAATTAAGGATTATTTTAATCAAGAGGGGCAAAAGTGAACACAAATAACCATGTAAATATAGTCGATGAAATAAAGAGCAGGTGTAATATTGTTGATGTTATCGGCAGAGTAGTACCCCTTAAAAAAGCCGGGAGCAATTATAAAGGGGTTTGCCCGTTTCACAATGAGAAAACACCTTCTTTTATTGTTTCAGAGTCGAAACAGATATTTACTTGTTTCGGCTGCGGAGCTACCGGAGATTTGCTTGAATTTGTAAAGCGCTATTATAATTTGGATTTCAGAGGATCTGTTGAAATGCTTGCCAAGGAATATGGCATAAGTCTTGAAGGAGCTTTCAGAAGCAATAAAGATAAAGATGAGCTTTATGAGATAAACAGACAGGCTGCCAGGTTTTTTTTCAAAGCATTGCGCCAGCAGGCAAATCCGGGATATACATATATGAAAAGAAGAGGAATATCCGAAGAAATACTGAATAAATTTGGTATAGGATATGCTGATGAAAAATGGGACAGCTTATATGGATTTCTCAGGGGTAAAGGTATTTCCGAGGAAAAGATGCTTGACCTTGGGCTTATTTCAAAATCCAACGGCAGGTATTTTGATAAGTTCAGGAACCGGGTGATATTTCCTATAATCAATACTGGTGGTAAAGTGATAGGCTTCGGAGGAAGAATAATAGGAGAAGGTGAGCCTAAATACTTAAATTCACAGGAATCTAATATTTTTAAGAAGAAATACAATTTGTACGGCCTCAATCTGGCTGGAGGAGATGTGAGAAAGGAAGATTCCATCATACTGGTAGAAGGATATATGGACGTGGTGTCTCTTTATCAGAACGGGGTTCGTAATGTATCTGCTTCTTTGGGCACAGCTCTTACAGAAAATCAGGCCAGACTCATAAAACGGTATACAAAAAATGTGATTCTTTCATATGATGCCGATAATGCAGGGCAGAGTGCTGCCATGAGGGGGCTGGATATACTTTATAAAGAAAGCTGCAGAGCAAGAGTTTTAAAAGTAACAGAAGGAAAAGATCCTGATGAGTTTATCAAGAAAAACGGAAGGAAAGCATTTATCCGGCTTATAGATAATGCTCAGCCTTACGGAGACTTTAAGCTTGATTTTGCGAAAGCCAAATATGATATGAACGATCAGCAGCAGCGTATAGATTATATAGGAGAAGCTGTTGATATTTTAAAATCAATGAAGCCGGTGGAAGCTGATATATATATAAAGAAATTAGCTGAAGACACAGGCGTTTCAGAGGGTGCTATAAGATTTGAGTATTTAGGCAATAATAGTCAGGTGAAGAATTTCGAACATCCTTCTGATATCAACCGCAGAACTGAACAAGAGGATAATAAGCGAGATTCAATGTCTCTTATAGAGAAGGATTTGATAAAACTTATGATCCTTGATTCCGGATATATCAGTATTCCCGATGATATAAAGGAAACTGCTTTTGAAAGCAGCCCCGGGAAAAATATATATGAAGCAATGATTTCTTTATATGATGATGGGGAATCTGTAGATATGAATAAATTGAAGGACATATTGGATGAAGATGATATAGAGTGTCTGGCAGAAATAGAAGAAGAGCTAATTCCGGCAGGAAGAGAAAAAGCGGTATTTGATGATTGTATAGCTCGAATCAGAGAAAGGTCGCTGAAACGGCAGGAAAAAGAATTGATGATACGGCTTTCCATGGCTGACGAAGAAGAAAATCGTGAAGAGATCATCAAGCTCACAAGACAGCTTATTGAGATACAGAAAGAATTGAAGAAATAAGGGGGCATAGGAAATGGTTGAGATCAAAAATATAAACAGTAAAATTTCAGATGAAAATATTTCTGAGGAAAGAACAGTGAAAAGTGAAAAAAATATGCCGCTGAAAAATAAGACGGCAGAAACAATGATCTTAGATGATGAAACAAAGGCGCAGATAATAAAGGATTTGACAGAGAAAGCTGCTGCCAAGTCAAAAAAGGTGCTGACGTATACCGAAGTTTCGGACAGACTGGGAGATATGGATATAGATAAAGACCAGATGGATGATATTTATGAAACTCTCATGAGCAAGGGGATTGAAGTAAATCTGGAAAGTGAACCGGATGATATAGATCTTCTGGAAATAGATGAAGATGAGATAGAAGATCCTGAGGTGGAAGCTGTTATCGCAGAAAATCCGGGGGCTAAAGAGATAGATCTTGAAGCTACCATTTCAAAAAATATTGCGGTAGATGATCCTGTAAGAATGTATCTTAAAGAAATCGGAAAAGTTCCTCTTCTTACAGCTCAGGAGGAAATAGATCTTGCGAAACGTATGGAGCAGGGTGATGAATATGCTAAACAGAAGCTATGTGAAGCAAATCTCAGGCTGGTAGTGAGTATAGCAAAGAAGTATGTAGGCAGAGGTATGCTGTTTTTGGATCTTATACAGGAGGGAAACTTAGGTCTCATAAAAGCAGTGGACAAGTTTGACTGGACAAAGGGTTATAAATTCAGCACATATGCGACGTGGTGGATAAGACAGGCCATAACAAGATCTATAGCTGATCAGGCGAGGACTATAAGGATACCTGTTCATATGGTGGAAACTATAAATAAGCTGATAAGGGTATCAAGGCAGCTTCTGCAGGAGGAAGGAAGAGAACCTACACCTGATGAAATAGCTGCTGAAATGGGAATTTCTGTTGAAAAAGTCAGAGAAATACTTAAAATATCACAAGAACCTGTATCTTTGGAGACCCCTATAGGAGAAGAGGAAGACAGTCATTTAGGAGATTTCATTCCAGATGATGATGCTCCGGCACCTGCTGAAGCAGCTGCATTTTCGATGCTTAAAGAGCAGCTTGTCGATGTGCTGGGAACTCTTACGGAAAGAGAACAGAAAGTTCTTAAGCTCAGATTCGGTCTTGAAGACGGCAGAGCCAGAACATTGGAAGAAGTCGGCAAGAAATTTGATGTAACACGTGAGAGAATAAGACAAATTGAGGCTAAAGCTTTGAGAAAACTAAGACATCCTACAAGAAGCAAAAAACTCAAAGATTATTTGGAATAAAGATATGATCAATTTAAGTAATAGATTACAGACAATAGCAGGCAGAATAAGCAAAGGCGAAACCATGGCTGATATAGGTACAGATCATGGTTTTTTGCCTATATATATGGTCAATTCAGGTATATCTCCTATGGCAGTAATGACTGATGTGAGTGAATCCTCTCTCATGAAGGGACAGCGTAATTTCAGAGAATATGCGGATATTGGATCCGGTATATATTTCAGAACTGGCGATGGCCTTTCCGTATTGAAAAAGTCTGAAGTAGATACTGTTGTGATAGCGGGAATGGGCGGAAAACTCATAAGAGATATGATGAACGCAGATATGAAACTCACAAGTTCTTTCAGAAAATTCATTCTTCAACCCAGAATCAGACAGGGGGAGCTGAGAAAATGGCTTTTAGAAAACGGATTTACCATAATTCATGAAGATCTTGCTGAGGAAGGCAAGTACATAACAGAAATAATCACTGTACTGAGCCCGGGATCTGAGATATGTGATGATGACGGTCAGTGTCTGAGTATAACAGATTGTAATATACAGGGGAATAATGATAACATGATATTTTACAGATTGCCTCCATGGATAACCGAGGCAACAGGACCTGTGGAAGAATTCATTATGAGAAATCTTGACATAGAGAAAAAGAAATTGGAAAATGTGATGCTTTCAAAAAAACGAGATCATATTCTTGAAGCAAATATATGCAGCGCTATATATTATTTAAAGGGATTGTTGGAGGAATACAGAAAAAATGGATAACAAAAAGAAAAATACAGTGAGCGTTTTTGACATAGCAGATATCATAGAAACTATAGCTCCCGTTTCATTGCAGGAGACATGGGATAACAGCGGACTTATTATAGGCTTTGATGACAGAAAAATTCGCAGGATACTTACATGTCTTGAAATCGATGAGTCCGTTGCCGATGAAGCTGTTGATATGGGTGCAGATATGATAATAAGTCATCATCCTCTTATATTCAGCGGAATTAGAAAATTAAATTATAGGGAATCATATGACAGAGCTGTTATGAAGCTGATATCCGGCAAAATATCAGTTTATTCCTGTCATACACCATTTGATAAAGTAAAAGGTGGAAACAATGATATATTAGCCGGACGACTTGGTTTATCTTCAGTTAAAAATTTGAAAGGCGAAGATATAGTTTCTCCTGAAAAAATGTGTGAAAATAAGGATGAAGCGGATATAGGACGCATAGGAAAATTGAAGGAACCTGCCAGCTGTATTCAGATTGCAGGCATGGTAGCCGCACAGCTTGATATGAGTGTGAGGCAGATGAGGATAACAGGTGATCTTAATCGTGAAATAACTATCATAGGAATATGTACGGGGGCAGGCGCTGATCTTATGAAGATGGCTGCTGCATCAGGGTGTCAACTTTTTATAACAGGCGATGTTAAATATCATGAAGCCAGAGATGCTTTAGCTCATGGCATTTGTGTTTTGGATGCAGGTCATTATGGGACAGAAAAATTTTTTGCAGCGGTTATGAGAGAAAAATTACAGAAAAAAGTGCCGGAAAACGTAAAAATAATTGAATCAGCTATAGATCTTGATCCTTTTAGGATGCTGTAAGGATTTCTTTACAAAAGAAGTTGATTGTGTTATAAATATTAATGTTATAATTTTTTGGGTAAGACTGACAATCGCGTATATCTTCGGGATATATGAGGAAAGTCCGGGCTCCGCAGGGCAAGGATGCCGGATAACGTCCGGCGTAGGTAACTATAGGGAAAGTGCAACAGAAACATACCGCCGAAACGGATAATGCCGTGGTAAGGTTGAAATTGTGAGGTAAGAGCTCACAGGAGAATATGGTAACATATTTTCCGTGTAAACCCCATTCGGAGCAAGACCAAGCAGGACATAAAAAGCGGCGGCCCGTCGCTGTCCGGGAGGTAGGTCGCATGAGCCTGTCGGTAACGGCAGGCCAAGATAGATGATTGTCTGATACAGAACCCGGCTTATGTCTTGCCCAAATCTTATTGAAATAAAATTGATATTGCCGAGTAAAAAACAGGGACAAATTATTATTATTCCCTTGCAAAAATTTGAAAATATAGTATAATGTAAAAGTCGCTGGATATGCGGATATGGCGGAATTGGCAGACGCGCACGGTTCAGGTCCGTGTGAGGGTTACTTCATGGGGGTTCGAATCCCTTTATCCGCACCACGAAAAACTAAAATGCAAATTTTTCAATGGTTAATGATCTTTGGAAATTTGCATTTTTGTTATTATGAAATAAATATTAACAGTGAAGAGTTTTAAGATGAAGCTGGAAGCGTCGGCATTTCTATAAGGGAAATAGCGTTTTAAGAAAGGGAAACAGATACAGTGCAGAAAAATTATATGGAACCGAGAATAGGAAATAATAATTTTTGGACATTGATAAAAGGTCTTATAGTAGGAGGAACAATGCTTGTTCCGGGAGTCAGCGGAGGATCCATGGCGATAATACTAGGCATATATGATGATTTGATTTATTCGGTAAGTTCATTTATGAAACATAAAAGCGCCAGCTTTAAATTTCTTCTGTTGTTTTCGGCAGGAGGGATACTGGGAATGTTTTTGCTTTCCAGACCGATATTATATCTTATAGAGGAATTTCCTATGCCTACTCTTTATTTTTTTATGGGTGCTGTATTGGGCGGAGTGCCTTTGATATTTAAAAAATCAGAACTCAAAAAGTTTTCCATAAGAGGTCTCTTTTATGTGGTTGTCGGTATAGTTATAGTTACAGCGGTGGCTTTTATACCGATAGGGGGTTCGGATTCTTCCCTTGACGCAGATTTGAAAGGAATGCTTTTTCTGGTTCTTGCCGGCTTTATAGCGGCTATAGCTTTAGTACTTCCCGGAATAAGTGTTTCATATCTTCTTTTGGTAATGGGGCTTTATGATGAAACTGTCACTGCCATAAGTCAGGTGTATATGCCGTTTTTGATTCCTTTGGGTTTAGGTTTGATATTGGGAATAATTTTGACTACTAAGATTCTTGAGAAAGCTATGTTACAATTTCCTCAGCCTACGTATCTTATGATTTTGGGATTTGTTTTAGGATCTCTTGCAGAAGTTTTTCCCGGTGTCCCTGCCGGAGCGGAAATAATATTGTGTGCTGTCACTCTGTCGGCAGGGATAGGAATTATTTTGTTTATTTCCAATAAGTTTTGATTTTATTGAAGGTATGATGTGCAGTGTGGACATCTTCTGGCATGTATGGATATTTCGCTCTTGCAGTAAGGACATTCCTTAGTCGCAGGAGCTTTTTCTTTGGGTTTTCTGGCTATTGACATTGCTTTGTTCATGGCTTTTATCAGTATGAAAAGAGCAAAGGCTACGATGATAAAATTGATTATTGCCATGATGAATGAACCGTATTTAAGATCTACGCCTGATACAGTAACTGCCAGATCATTGAAGTCGACGCGGACCAGAAGGCCGATTATGGGAGAAAGAATGTCGTTTACCAGTGAAGTCACTATGGCTGTGAATGCGGCTCCGATGATGATACCTACAGCCATATCCATAACATTTCCTTTCATGGCAAATTCCTTAAATTCATTAAAAAACTTTTTCATTTGTTCACCTTGATTTTCTTTCTGTTTTCCTGTAACTTATTTAAAGTATTTTAACATTATTGCCGGCGTATGTAAAACCTTGAGAAGTATGTCGACTAAATTTTCTCTTTGTATAGAATATTTGTCCTTAAGGTATAAGCAGGTGTATAATAAATTTGTAATATTTTAAGGAAATGGGGAAAAAAATGAACAGGGAACAGCGCCATATGGATCGGATCAGAAAAAAAAGGAAAAGGCATATTATTCTCTTTATAATCTTTATTGCAGTTCTGATCGCTACAGTTTGTATAGGCCTCATATCATACATATCGACTAATGTTTATCAAAATGAGGATGAGTTTAGGGAATATGCGGATGATGAACTGAAGAAAACTTCACAGTTCAGTGTAAGAGGGAAAACCAAGATTGATTATGAATACGGAAGGCCCATATCGTATGTAATAGATTATGGCGTTTGTGACAATGAATCTATAGCAGTCTTTCGAGATCAGAAGATAAAGGAGATTAAAGAAAAGTATCAGCAGGATAAGAATGCTGAGGAAGAATCGAGGGCAAAGAGATATGAAGATCAGAGAAATTATAGACCTTTGGAACATGCCTTGATATTAAGATCAAGTGTATATGAATCAGATAAAGGAGTAATAAGCCTTTCTATATATGAATCAGAAAACAGTGAAAGAAAGAAGGACATGGAGCAGGATGCTTCGATGATATATACATATCAGTTTTCTGCTAAAACAGGAAAAATTCTTATACCTCAGCAGATTTTTTCAGAAAAATATAAAGAAATATGTTCTGAATTTTTTATGAAATATTTCAGAAAAAATTACAAAAAGGACGAATTAAAGGATGGGTGGCAAGATTATGTCACAGCCGGGGAGAATAATTTTAATAAATATGCTCTTACGGATACCGGTGTTACATTTTTTTTCGACGAAGGAACTGTACTGGACGAATCAAGGGGTGTCATATCTGCAGGAATCCCTGAGGCTGATATGGGAACGGGACTCAGAAATAAGATTCTGGAACGATATATAGATCCGACAAAACCTATGGTAGCTCTAACATATGATGATGGGCCGGGAGGCGGTGCGGAGACAAGGATACTTGAGTGCTTAAGAAAAAACGGCGATGTAGCTACATTTTTTTATCTGGGAAGCAGGGTTGCCGGAAATTCAGCTAACTTGAAAACTGCTTATGATCTTGGATGTCAGATAGGAACCCATACATGGAATCATCCTGTACTGACAAAGCTTAAACCTGAACAGATACAAAAGCAGTTTGATGATACTAATGCAGCCATAAAAGCAGTGACGGGAGAAGATCCTACAGCTTTCAGACCAAGCTACGGTGAGACAAACGATACCATAAATAAGATGTCAGCAATGCCTGTGATAATGTGGACCGTAGATACTCTTGACTGGAAGAGCCGTGATGGTAAAAAGATATTTGAAGAAGTCAAGAAAATGAAGAATCTTGATGGAAAGATAATATTGATGCATTCTATTTATGATTCTACTGCAGATGCCACAGATCTTATTGTACCATGGCTTAAAGAAAATGGTTATCAGCTTGTTACAGTGAGCGAGATGATAAAGTATAAAACAGGAGCAGATCCTAAAAAAGGACAAGTTTACAGAACTTTTTAAATGTACTTATTTGATATAATATATATTTCATGTTAAACTAATGTTGGTTGAGTATATATGATCAAAAAATGAATTGATAAATATGGAGTGTGTTGTATTATGTTAATTACGAGACGAAGTGATTATGCTATGAGAATATGTCGTGTTTTGCGTGACGGAAAGGTACACAATGTCAGAGAAATCTGTCAGAGAGAGGACATCCCGCGGGCATTTGCATATAAAATATTGAGAGAGCTTGAAATGGCTGATCTTGTTAATTCAGAAAGAGGCAATCAGGGAGGATATTATCTCAATAAATCTCTTGATAAGCTGACTTTATATGACATCGTAAGCATTACAGAAGGGGATCTTGCAATACTGCACTGCATGAAGGAAGATTGTGTAAGAAATCCGGAAAGCATGCCTTGTAAAGTTCATCAAGAGATAGAGCGGATACAGACTATCCTCATAGATGAAATGAAACGAAAAACCATTGAAGAGATAATGGATTGAATAAAAACCTCTTTTATATAATTTAAATAATATAAAAGAGGTTTTTATTATTATGATAATTTTTTTAGAGCCTCTATCATGTCAGGCGGAAGAGGCGCTTTAAGATGAAGTTTCTCTTTTGTTATGGGATGAATGAAGGAAAGACGGGCTGCGTGAAGGGCCTGTCTTTCCATAAGATGTACATTATCTCCGCCATATAGCCAGTCTCCCAGTATAGGATGACCTATATGGGACATATGTACGCGTATTTGATGAGTACGCCCGGTTTCGAGAACAAGTTCTGTAAGCGTATATCCCATACGAGGGAATCTTTTTATTACCTTGTAATGGGTTATTGAGGGAGAGCCGTTTTTCATGACTCCTCGTCTTACATTTTCCGGATCAGGTCTTCCTATGGGCAGATCTATAGTACCGGAATTCGATTCAATCAGGCCCCGCACTATAGCTGTATAGCACTTTTTTACTGTACCTGCTTTCATCTGATTAGTGTAGTCGTTTTGGCAGTAGGCATTTTTTGCTATTACCAGGAGTCCGGAAGTGTCCATATCGAGGCGGTTGACAAATCGTATTTTAAAGAGCTGTTTAGTCTGCTGCATATAGTATGCAAGAGCATTAGCAACAGTTCCTGATGGATGTCCTTTCGTGGGATGGACTATAAGGCCGGGCTGTTTGTTTATGATAAGCAGGTCATTGTCTTCAAATATAGGATAAATAGGTATATTTTGAGGTTCAAAATTGCTTGTTTCTTCAGGTAGTGTAATTTTTATCACATCTCCTATCTTTGGTTTGATCCATCCTTGTGTCTGTTTTCCATTAAGCATCACAAGTTTTTCACGTTTTATTTTATTTCTCAGACGTGAAGAAAAGTCGAAGTGATTTCTCATTATATCTTTGATTTCAAGACCTTCGTCACAGGTCGTTACTTTGTGAATAAAATCTGTCATTGCTATGATTATGCCTTTCAGTTGTTTTATGAATACTACAGAAATTTTGTTTTCACTTTGTTCCAGAAATCGTAATTTTTGAATCTCATAAGCTGTACATAGGTTTCTGAGATCATTACGTCTATTTTTTTTACATTGGAATATTCGGTTTCTGTACCATCATTTACTATAAATATCATATCGTCATTGTGCTCCGGTATAACACCGAGAGAAAGATCTGAGGGCAGCAGTATGCTGGATGTAAAAGAGCGGTATGCAGTGGTGTTCATGGGAGCTATTGGAGTTACCTGCAGGAGCTTCAGGCGGGGATCGACAATGGAGCCTCCAAGAGAATAATTATAAGCTGTACTTCCTGCAGAGGTGGCGACAAGTATACCGTCGCCGCTGAATCTTTCTATGGACATGCCTCCTATAGATATGTCCAGATGTACAGAATAGGAGTGCCTGCCTTTTATGACGATCTCATTTAATCCCAAGTGACTGTTGCATGTACCGTCAAGTGTAGTTACCATAGCTTTTACTGTACTCAGTTCCTGTATAGAATACTGTCTGTTTTCATAATCAGAAATAAACATATCGAGATTTTCCGGAGATATTTCTTGGAAAAAGCCGAGGTGTCCTGTATTTATTCCTATCATAGGACAGCCGGGGAAATCGCATGAATGAACAGCTTTCAGAAGAGCACCGTCTCCGCCTATGCAGATAATAAGCTCTGCTTTTCCGGAATATTCAAAAGAGACTTCATAGCCTTTGTCTGTCAGTTTTTTTACGAGTATTGACCGGGTCTGAAGCGAAACATCAGTACCATTTGTAAATATGTCTATATATTTTTTCTTCATATTTTTCTCCCGATATGTTTTTAATCGATTAAATAAAACGTTAAACTAATTTTTCAAACTCATCAAGAAGATTCTTAAAAGTATTCATAGCTTTTTCTATAGGTGCCGGAGTACTCATATCGACGCCTGCTATTTTTAACAGTTCAATAGGATAATCCGATTCTCCGGTTTTCAGGAATTCTATATAAGCTTTTCTGGCAGGTTCGCCTTCTGTAAGAATTTTATCAGAGATAGCTGTAGCAGCAGAATAACCTGTAGCGTATTTATAGACGTAAAAAGCATTATAAAAATGAGGTATTCGGGCCCATTCGTATTTTATTGTATCATCTTTTTCGACAGCGTCTCCATAGTATTTTGCATTGAGAGCCTCATACTGTTCGCACATTCTTTCAGCAGTGAGGACTTGCCCGTTTTCTATAGTTTTGTGAGTAATATCTTCAAATTCGGCGAACATGGTTTGTCTGAAAAGGGTAGTTCTGAATTCTTCTAAGTGAAGATTAAGAAGATATTTTCTCATTTCTGTATCTGTTTCTTTATTGAGCAGATACTGCATCAACAGAGATTCGTTAACTGTAGATGCAACTTCGGCAGTGAATATTGAGTGACTTCCGTATATATAAGGTTGGTTGTCTCTTGTATATCTTGAGTGCATAGAGTGTCCCATTTCATGAACTATTGTAAACACATCTTTAAGAGTATCGGTATAATTCAAAAGTATATAAGGATAGCTGTCATAACTTCCGAAACTATATGCTCCGCTTGTCTTTCCTTTGTTTTCATAAACATCTATCCATCCCTGAGATATACCTTCGTTCATTTTTTCTATATATTCAGAGCCGAGAGGGGACAGTCCCGCACGCATAATATCAAGAGCTTCTTCATAAGGAACTGTTTTATTTGGAAGTTCTATGAGAGGTACATACATATCATACATGTACATTTTATCCAATCCCAGCATTTTTTTTCGCAGCTGTACATATCTGTGCATGACCGGAAGATTTTCATTAACTACAGAAATAAGATTATCATATACGTTTGCAGGTATATTATCTCCTGAAAGAGCTGCCGCTCTTGCAGAGTCAAATTTTCTTATTCTGGAGCCTATCACATCTGTCTTGGTATTATAGCTGTAGCAGGATGCGATAGTATTTACGAGGTCTTTATATGATGTGTACATTGAATCATATGCAGCTTTCCTGACATTTCTGTTGTGACTTTCCATAAATTTAATATAGTTGCCATGAGTAACCTGAATTTTGTCACCGTCTTCATCAATTATGGAACCGAATTTTATATCTGCGTTGTTAAGCATAGTGAAGATATCGTTGGTAGCGCCTGTGACTTCACTCATTTGTGCGAGAATGTTTTCTTCTTCTTCCGATAATATATGAGCTTTCTGACGAAGTGTATCCTTTATGGCAAATTCATATTCTTTGAGTCCAGGTTCCTTTTTTATGAAATCTAATATAGTTTTATCTGAAGCTGAAAGCAGTTCGGGAGTAAAAAAAGACATGGAAGAGGACACAGCTGCAATAACAGTACTGCATTTGCTTGTCATCGCCTGATATTTACTCTCTGCATTATTTTCATCACGTCTCATTCTGGCATAAACGAATATTTTTTCAAGGTCTCTCCATATGAGATCACGTTCTGTGTATGCAGCCAAAAGAGTTTCGGCATTTTCTGCAAGTCTTCCTGAGTAGTCTGCCGCATATTTTTCTGCGCGGTCTTTTATGGAATCTAAATCGCTGTTTACAGATGATTCATCACAAATCATAGCTTCGATATTCCATTTGTATTTTTTATCTATTTGCTCTCTGGTTTTCAATTCTTTTGAATTCATTTTTTCCCTCCGTAATAATTTACTTTATAATCGTAATATTATATAATAAACCGATATGATTATAACATGGACGTTTCTTATTATGTAGGAAATATTGTTTTCACTATTTCCCACATGGCCGGCAAAGGAGATTCTTAAATTAAAATCAGCAAAGCCGACTTTGTTATTTTTGTGATATTTTTCGTCCATTATACCATAAATATGAAAGGATTATTACCGTAATGGACAATAGACCCATAGGTTTTTTTGATTCAGGTTTAGGAGGGCTTACATGTATAACTCCTTTGATGAAGAAACTGCCTGATGAAAAAATAATATATTTTGGAGACACCGCAAGGACTCCTTATGGTTCAAAGGCCGCCAGTACTATAAAGAATTTTTCTATGGAGATTGCTGATTTTCTGGTCAAAAGCAATGTGAAAATGATTGTGATTGCATGCAATACTGTCAGTGCTACGTGTGTAGATGAACTTCAGGAAAGATTCCCGCAGATTCCAATACTGGGAATCATAGACCCTGCAGCTCAAAATGTGGCTCAAGTGTGTACTCAGCAAAATAATATTGGAATAATAGGTACGAAAGTTACCATATCCAGCAGAGAGTATGAGAAGCATATAAAACGATATAACAAAAGCCTGAATATTTTTGAAACTGCATGTCCGGCTTTTGTTCCTCTTATAGAAGAGGGTATAATCCAAAATCCTATTATGGATCTTACTATAGAATATTATATGGATGATTTCATAAGAAAAAATAACATCGATACATTAATACTGGGCTGTACTCATTATCCGCTTATAAGCAAAAATATCGAAAGAATTTACCCAAAGCTGCACATAATAAATCCATCCAGCATCATGGCGGATAACATAAAGCGTATATTGGCGGAAAAAGATATGCTTGCCGCAGATTCTGCTTTTGAAAATGTGTTTTATGCCAGCGATCTTTCGGAAAACTTTATAAATATGATAGATCACATATTTGAAGGTGAAAGAGAAACAGCAAATGTAAAGTTTTTAAATTTTGATCTTGAAAACGGAGAACAGATTATATGAATTTTGATGAATTGTTAGAATACCTTGATTTAGAGGATGGAAGAGATTTCGAGTATTTTGAGGCTATGGCTGATATGATTGAAAGTGAAGATTATATTGAGCCTGAGGCTATGTATCAGCTTTTTGACAGGGCTGACAAAACAATGATAGAAGAGCTTCTCAATGATTATTTTGAGGATATTCTGGAGGGGCTGCCTGAGGATTCAGGGGAAATATTTTCGCTGCTTCATCAGATAAAACTCAGCCTTACCGGTATGATATCCAATATGGAGGATGATACTGATCTGAGAAGGTTTGCCGAGGAGTTCCATAAATTCAGCAACTGGTATTCCCGTGAATCGGAAGTACAGCTTAAACCGGAAGATGGAGGAGCTGTTTTGTACCATACGGTGAGAGATGCCATTACTGCTTCCCGTGTAGAAAAATTGGGAGGGGAGAAGTACCGATATGATTTTGAAAAGGCTCTTGATTATCAGCTGGATGATTATACGGTATCTTTTTCCGATCTGGCAAAGACTGAAGATGAAAACGATGGGACCATCGTTTTTTCTCCCGAGGACGGTGAGCCGGGTGATGAGGGTCTTGAGCCTTATGTATAAGGAGCTGATTTAGTTATGTCAAAAAATGTTATGATTACCGATGATGTATTTAATATATTCGGAGATGATTTTGACAGATTTCGTTTTCCTGCCGATATATGTAGGGTTACGGCAGGAAATGGAGGCGAAGCTTTGCTGATAATGGGGAGTGAAAAGACAGCTCTTTTAGACTGCGGTATGGCTTACTGTGGTAAAAGTATGACTGCCAATCTAAAGAAGGAGCTTAAAATCCGCGGACGTGAAAAACTCGATTTTGTAATTCTCAGTCATTCTCATTATGATCATATAGGTGCGCTTCCTTATGTAAAGGATGAGTTTCCCGAAGTTATCGTCTGTGCAAGCCATCATTGCTGTGAAATCCTTAAAAGGCCAAATGCAAGAAATCTGATAAAAGAACTTGGTACCGCAGCCAGAGATCTTTATGCTCCTGATGATAAAGGAGATATCACTATTGAAGGCTTGGCTGTGGATTTGGTTTTAAAGGAAGGTGATTCCATATCTTTAGGAAAGGAACGTATTATTGCGATTGAAACTAAAGGACATACCGACTGTTCCATGAGTTACGGACTGGAGCCTTACAGGCTTCTTTTTACAAGTGAGAGTACCGGCATGCTTGAACGGGCGGAATATGTTCATACACCAATATTAAAAGATTACGGCGATTCAATGATTTCTATGAAAAAATGTATGGATTATAGGGCGGAGTATTTGTGCCTCCCTCATTTTGGAATGCTTCCTAAAAGTTTTAATGATAAATACTGGGAAATGTTTGAAGAAGCTTGCCAAGAGAAGCTTGATTTTGTGAAACAGATGAAGGCCGAAGGGCTTGACGAAAACAAAATGGTTAATCAATATATAGAAAAATATTGGGATTCGGCTTTAAAACAGGTGCAGCCTATAGAAGCTTACATAATAAATTCCAAAGCTATTATCAAAGCTTTCTTGAAAGTATTATAATAAAAAGTCTTACGGACAATATTATCCATAAGACTAAATAGTTCATGTAATATAAAATCGGTACGGCCGGGATTTTCTTATTTATCTTCTGATCCATATGTCAAATACGTATTGACAAAACCAAATTTTTCAGAGGATGTTTCGCCTGTGATATTGAATCCGAGATTTTGGTAGAATTTCACATCATCTGCCGTATTGGTAAACAGCATGAGAGGGAGTTTCAGGCTGTCGGCATACCTGCATATGCAGGCCATGAGTTTTTTTCCTCGGCCCTGATGCTGATAATCTTTGGATACCCCAAGAAAATCAACATATATATGAGGTTCCGGAAGGTTGATATCTTTTTCAAGACGTTCAAGCTCGTTGAAAAGGTCTATTCTTACCTGTCTTTCGGCTCTTGTAAGTTTGTTCATGATTTTTCTGTATGAACGGCTGTAACTTCCGGCCATCAGATGCTTGAAAAACGTACATTCCATATCGTCAGAATGTATCAGCATAACAGCTTCGTTGACATTTTCATCGAGGCTGTATCCTGCACCGTACTTCAAATCAAAAGCGGTGTAATATCTTAATGTAGCTTCGAGAGCCAGCATACGCTTATCTTTTTCGGTAAAAGCATTCATTAATTTAGGATACTGATCAAAGGCATCTAAATATGTTCTGATAAGTTTTTCCTTATCGGATTGTTTTATTTTATAAAGTTGTGGTATATTAATCGTAGTTTTCATGAATAAATGATAACATCATCGTCAGATAGATTCAAGTAAAAATCGGAAAGGTAGAATGTAATATGTTTAATGCGGAAAAGACAAAGAATGAGATCGTTGAGTGGATCAGGGATTGGTTTGAAGAAAACGGCAAGGGATGTAAAGCAGTAATAGGGCTTTCCGGCGGAAAGGATAGTTCTGTAGTTGCCGCACTGTGTACGGAAGCTTTAGGAAAAGATAGAGTTCTTGGAGTGATGATGCCTAATGGAGAACAGTTTGATATTGATGTTTCACATAAACTGGCGGAGCATCTTGGTATTGAAAGTATCGTGATAAATATTAAGGATGCATATATAGGAGTGGTAAGTCAGCTTGAAAAAAATTTTGAAAGATTTGAAGGTCAGGCAAAAGTTAATCTTCCTCCGAGACTGAGAATGTCAGTTCTGTATGCCGTATCGCAGAGTGTTAATGGAAGAGTAGCCAATACCTGTAACCTTTCAGAAGACTGGGTGGGATATTCAACTAAATTTGGTGATATGGCAGGAGATTTCAGCGCTTTATCAATGTTGACAGTACAGGAAGTAAAAGCAGTGGGAAGAGCACTTGGACTTCCTTCTATATTTGTAGATAAAGTGCCTATTGACGGTCTTTGCGGACTAACAGATGAAGACAATCTGGGATTTACCTATGAAGTATTAGATAAATATATAAGAGAAGGTGTGTGCGAGGATAAAGAAATTAAAGAAAAAATAGATCGCATGCATACAATGAATCTTTTTAAGCTGCAGCCGATGCCGACATTTCAATATAAACCGGAAAAATAGAATATCGTGTTATAATTTAATGACCGGGCAGTAATTGCCCGGTTTTTTATATAAAAAAATATTTCTTTTAATATTTCTGATTTGTCCTCATGATAATTGTAAAACATTTTACATAGATTTAACGTAGATAAGATTTTGTATTTAACATTGAGAATCTATAATACAAAACGTACAAAAGAGAAAAATAAAAGTACATAATCAAATCAAGAAATGAAGGAGATGTAAAAAATGAAAAAAAGCAGATTAGCTAAAATCCTTACGTTAAGTTTATCAGCAGTTATGATTTTTTCACTGGCAAGCTGCGGAGGTGGCAACGAGTCAGGAGACAAAGACATCACGGTGATTTCTCGTGAAGAAGGTTCCGGAACGAGAGATGCTTTCACGGAGTTGACGGGAATTCTGCAGGATGATGTTGACAAAACTGTAGATACAGCAGAAATATCCAACAGCACATCGGTAGTTACCCAGTCGGTAGCCGGAAATGATGCAGCTATCGGTTATATATCCCTCGGTTCGCTGGATGATTCGGTTAAAGCTGTAAAAGTTGACGGTGTAGAGGCTACAGTGGACAATGTAAAAAGTGGGGATTATAAACTTCAGAGACCTTTCAATATCGTAACTAAAAGTGATCTTGGAGAGCTTCCTCAGGATTTTATAAAATTTATCATGAGTTCCGACGGACAGAAAATTGTTGAAGAAGAAGGTTATATAATGGCTAATGATTCTGCAGAAAACTACAAAGCAAGCGGACTTAAAGGAACCATAACATTAGCCGGATCTACTTCTGTATCTCCGGTAATGGAAGTTCTTGCTGATAAGTATAAAGAGCTTAACAGTGATGTTACCATTGAGATTCAGCAGACAGGATCAGGCGCCGGAATACAGAGTACTTTAGAAGGTGTATGTGATATCGGTATGGCTTCAAGAGCTCTTGAGGATGAAGAAGCCAGTGAAGGTCTTACAAGTCAGGAGATTGCTCTTGATGGTATAGCAGTGATCGTGAATAATGATAACGCAGTAGAGGATTTGACTACAGAGCAGATAATGAAGATATTCACCGGAGAGATCACAAACTGGGCTGATGTTAAATAGTATAAAGTAAGAAAGAATAATAGGTACAGAAAATGCGAAAATACAGTGAAAGCATCATGAAGGTGGTATTTCTCATAGCAGCATGTGTTTCGATAATAGCAGTAATACTCATATGTGTATTCTTGTTCGCAAGTGGCGTACCAGCTATCAAGGAAATCGGTATATCCGATTTCCTTCTTGGCAATTCATGGAAGCCAAATCAGGAATTGTATGGAATTTTTCCTATGATTATAGGAAGTATATATGTGACGGCAGGATCTATAATAATCGGAGTTCCTATCGGTCTGCTATGTGCTGTGTTCATGGCGCGATACTGCCCTAAGGGTCTTTACAGAATACTTAAACCTGCTGTGGATCTTCTTGCCGGAATTCCCTCCATCGTATATGGATTTTTTGGATTGATGGTAATAGTTCCTATGGTGCAGGGCTCATTAGGGGGGAGCGGAAAATGTCTTCTGACGGCTTCCATTCTTTTGGGAATAATGATTTTGCCTACGATAATAAGCGTATCCGAATCAAACATAAGAGCAGTTCCTGAATATTATTATGAAGGATCTTTAGCTCTCGGCGCCACTAAGGAACGCAGTGTGTTCCGTGCTGTACTTCCTGCCGCTAAAATGGGGATACTGGCAGGAGTAATTCTCGGAATAGGAAGGGCAATAGGAGAAACCATGGCAGTCGTAATGGTCTGCGGCAATCAGGCCATCATGCCGGAAGGAATAACATCAGGAGTCAGAACACTGACAGCAAATATAGTACTGGAGATGGGATATGCTTCAGGTCTTCACAGAGAAGCTCTCATAGCTACTGCTGTAGTATTGTTTGTGTTTATCTTGATAATAAATCTTTCCTTTACAGCATTGAAGAGGAGGGCTGACTGATGAAAAGAAGAAAACGGGGGTCATGGGAACAATTCTGGCTCACATATAAACACAGGCCGGGTTCATTGATAATGCGGATACTCGTTGTCATATCGGCTATATTGACAGCAGGCATATTATTTTCTTTGATATTATATATACTGGTAAATGGTGTCGTTCATTTAAAACCTGAACTTTTTGCATGGGAATTCAATACTGATAATATGTCCATGATGCCGGCAATAATCAGCACGGTATATATTACTGCCTTGTCTCTTTTAATGGCAGTGCCTATAGGTATTTTTTCTGCGATATATCTTGTGGAATATGCAAAGAGAGGTAGTAAGCTTGTGAAGATCATAAGAACTACAACAGAGACCCTTCAGGGAATTCCCTCTATTGTATACGGACTGTTTGGATATATACTTTTTGTCATAACGCTTGGATGGAGTTATTCACTTTTGGCGGGAGCAGTAACGCTGGCTATAATGATTCTTCCTCTTATTATAAGAACGACTGAGGAAGCACTTATATCAGTTCCGGATGCTTACAGAGAGGGAAGTTTTGGTCTCGGGGCAGGAAAATTGAGAACTGTATTCAAAATAATACTGCCATGTGCTGTCCCGGGAATACTGGCAGGAGTTATCTTGGCAATAGGAAGAATCGTGGGAGAAAGTGCAGCATTGATATTTACTGCAGGAACAGTAGCTCAGGTACCGGGAAGTTTATTTGATTCTGCAAGAACATTGTCGGTACACATGTATGCATTGCTGTCAGAGGGCCTTTATACCAATGAAGCATATGCAACCGCAGTAGTGCTTTTGGTATTGGTTATCCTGATCAATGCCGTTTCAGGATTCATAGCAAAGAAATTGGCGACGAGGTAGTAAGATGGATAAATACACTATAGAAAATTTAGAGCTTTTTTACGGTGATTTCAAGGCTTTAAAGAATATAAACCTAAATATAAAAGAGAAGGAAATCACAGCATTTATCGGTCCTTCAGGCTGTGGGAAATCCACATTGCTCAAAACCCTAAACAGGATGAATGATCTTGTAGAGGGTTGCAGAATAAAAGGAAAGATAAAACTTGATGGCGAAGACATATATGGTAAAATAGATGTCAATCATTTAAGAAAAAGGGTGGGAATGGTATTCCAAAAACCCAATCCTTTTCCTATGAGTATATTTGATAACATTGCTTACGGTCCGAGAACTCATGGAATACACTCTAAATCAAGACTGAGCGAGATTGTTGAGAAATCCCTCAAAGATGTGGCAATATGGGATGAGGTGAAAGACAGACTCAACAAGAGTGCGCTGGGACTTTCAGGAGGGCAGCAGCAAAGGCTGTGTATAGCCAGAGCTCTGGCAGTGGAGCCGGAAGTTATTCTTATGGATGAACCAACGTCAGCGCTTGATCCTATCTCTACATCGAAAATAGAGGATCTTACAGTTGAGCTGAAGGAAAAATATACTATAATTATGGTAACTCATAATATGCAGCAGGCTGCGAGGATTTCTGATAAGACAGCTTTTTTCCTTCTGGGAGATATGGTTGAATTCAATGATACTGAAAAACTTTTCTCGATGCCTGAAGATAAAAGGACGGAAGATTATATTACAGGGAGGTTTGGATGATGCGTGCTAAATTTGATGAGCAGCTTGAGCAGCTTAATGTAATGCTCATAGAGATGGGAGCTCTTTGTGAAGAGGCGATAACATATGCTGTCAAAGCATTTGAAACAGACAGCGAAGAGATGAGAGAAAAAACTTTTAAAACGGATCAGATAATAGATGATATGGAAAGGGAAATAGAGAGTGTGTGTCTGAAACTTTTACTGCAGCAGCAGCCTGTGGCAAGGGATCTCAGATTAATATCATCAGCTTTGAAAATGATCTCTGATATGGAAAGAATAGGAGATCAGGCATATGATATCGCAGAAATAACCAAAACCATACAGTCAAACAGAAAAGATTTTTGTCGGGATCATATAAGCGTAATGGCAGATACTGCTATACGAATGGTTACTGAGAGTGTGGATTCTTTTGTGAAAAAGGATATAAAACTTGCAAATGATGTTATAATCAAAGACGATAAGGTAGATGATCTCTTTATTCACGTTCAGGATGATCTGATAAATGCCGTAACAGAAGACAGATCATGTGGAGAATATTTCGTAGATATACTTATGATTGCAAAATATCTTGAAAGAATAAGTGATCACGCTGTCAATATTGCAGAATGGGTGATTTTTTCCATAACAGGTGAACATGTTAATACAAGGATCATAGAAAAGGAAAAGATATGATTTATTTTCTCGAGGATGACAACAATATAAGAAATTTTGTAACTTATGCTCTCAATAATACAGGACTTGAAGCTCAAGGATTCGATCATCCGGATAAATTCTGGGAAGCTATGAAGGTAAGACATCCGGATCTTCTGCTTCTGGATATTATGCTGCCCGGAGAGGATGGAATATCAATCCTCAAGAAACTCAGAAACAATAATTCTACAAAAGATCTTCCCATTATAATGCTTACGGCAAAAGGAACAGAGTATGATAAGGTTATAGGTCTTGATAACGGAGCTGACGATTATGTTTCAAAACCTTTCGGTACTATGGAGCTTATTTCGCGAATAAAAGCTCTTTTAAGAAGGACAGGCAAAAGTGATGATCCGGCAGAGTATAAAAAAGATAATCTATATCTTTGTCCTTCAAAACACATAGTTAAAGTAGATGATAAAGATATTACGTTGACTTTAAAAGAATTTGAGCTTTTGTGTATCTTGTTTAAAAACGAAGGGGTAGTTTTGACAAGAGATGAAATATTGACGAAAATATGGGGATATGAGTTTGATGGAGAAAATCGTACAGTAGATGTGCATATAAGAACACTCCGGTCTAAGCTGGGAAGCGCCGGGAAAATCATAAAGACTGTGCGAGGTTTGGGATATAAGATAGGAGGCAGCAATGACTAAGAGAATATTCAAAAGTATTCTTGCTGTATCTGTCGCAGTATTACTGATATGTATGAGCTGCATATCATATGTGCTGTATGGGTATTTCGGAGGAATAATAGAAAAAGAATTGAAAGAAGAGGCTTCGATTCTTTCCCAGGAAGTACAGAAAGATGAGGATTTTCTGAAAAGTATAGGAAATATAAAAAATAGAATAACATTACTTAATACTGATGGAGATGTTCTATTTGATTCTTTTGCCGAAGCAGAGGACTTAGATAATCATGCGGATCGTGAAGAAATTGCAGGAGCACGGGAAAAGGGCGAAGCATATGCAGTAAGATATTCAGATACTCTTTCGACAAAAACGGTTTATTATGCAACGAAACTTGATAATGGAAATATACTTAGGATTGCTCAGCAGCAAAGTATGGCAGTATTGCTGCTGAAAGGGATAATAGGTCCTTTTGTATTGATAATGATAGTTATAATAATCATAGCTTATGTGATTTCAAAAAAAGCGGCAAAAAAAATAGTTGCTCCTGTGAACGATATGGATTTAAATAATGAGGAGACGGAAGAGCCTTATCCTGAGCTGGCGCCACTGATTGAGAAAATAAGAAGTCAGAGCAGGCATATCAATATGCAGTTAGAAGAGATGAAAAGACAGCAAAATGAGTTTATAACCATCACAGAAAATATGAGTGAAGGATTTCTTCTTATTGATAAAAATATGGAGATCTTATCATATAATAAAGCGGTTATCCGTCTTTTGGGAGATCCGGGAACAGAGACGCCTCATACTGCTTTTGAACTAAATAGGAGTGAGGGCTTCAGAAATTCTGTGGAAGAAGCTCTTTCGGGAAGACATAATGAGCAGCCGCTTGAACTGAAAAACAGACATTATGAGATAATTGCGAATCCTGTTACAGAAAAAGATAAGATCGCAGGAGCTGTCATAATAATAGTAGATGTTACAGAGAAAGAGCAGAGGGAAAGACTGAGAAGAGAATTTACATCCAATGTATCTCATGAATTAAAGACGCCTCTCACTACTATATATGGTGTTTCTGATATGATGGCGGAAGGAATTGTCAAGCAGGCAGATGTAAAGAGTTTTGGAAAAAATATAAAGGAAGAATCCGGACGTATGATAAATCTTATAGAAGATATCATCAAGCTTTCAAAACTTGATGAAGATTCTTTTCCGGAGGAATATGCGCGAATAGATTTACTTGAAACAGTCAAAAGTGTGGTGGAACGACTGTCTATGAAAGCAGAAGAAAGAAATGTGCAGATTTTCATGGAAGGGGAGCATGCATTTATAAACGGAATACCTTCTCTATGCAGTGAGATTGTATATAATCTCTGCGATAATGCTATAAAATACAATAAAGAAAACGGTTCAGTCATAATATACGTCAGGGATCTCCATGAGGGAGTAACACTGACGGTGGAAGATACAGGAATAGGCATCCCGTTTGAATATAAAGAAAGGATTTTCGAAAGATTTTTCCGAGTCGATGAAAGCCACTGCCAGCAAGTAGACGGAACAGGTCTGGGTCTTTCTATAGTAAAACATGCCGTATCTCATATGGGAGGAACGATAAAGGTAGAAAGCGCAGAAGGGATAGGAACAAAAATGATTGTGACATTTCCTCATTAATATAAAATTTCTTGATTTTGATTTAAATAAAGAAAGGCTTATCACTCATTGCGAGTAGTAAGCCTTTTTGCTATTTTGTATATTTTTTTACTATAATACTTGAATTTTGACCTCCAAAACCGAGAGCATTTGACATTGCTGTGTTAATTTTAACTTTTCGAGGACCTTCGGAAACAAAATCAAGATCGCATAAAGGGTCAGGTGTTTTATAGTTAAGGGTCGGAGGGAGTATTCCGGTTTCTATAGCTTTGATGCAGGCTATGATTTCTGTTATGCCCCCAGCTCCCATAAGATGACCTGTATTTCCCTTGGTTGAACTTACGGGAGGTATTTTAGCTTTTAATTCTTCCGGCATCGGGTTTTCGTGATTTTTCCATCCAAACAAAGTCTTTATAGCTTTGACTTCTATGGGGTCGCCAACAGGTGTTGAGGTTCCATGTGTATTGATATAGTCTATATCCTCCGGTTTCATACCGGCCTTTTTCAGTGCGCTGATCATACATTCAACAGCGCCGCTTCCATCCGGTCTGGGTGAAGTTACATGATATGCATCGGTATTGTTTCCATAACCGGCGAGACTGCATAATACTTTTGCATTTCTCTTTTTTGCATGTTCTTCTGTTTCCAAAACTATAGCTCCTCCGCCTTCTCCCATGACGAAACCGTCTCTGTCTGCATCAAAAGGTCTGCATGCGGATTTTGGATCTGTATTTTTAGACAATGCTTTAGCCTGAGCAAGAGTTGACATTATTATAGGGCAATGTGCGCTTTCTCCTCCTACTACCAGCATGACATCGGCTTCTCCTGAATTCAGAAGCATGGCAGCCATACAGATGGCATCGCCTCCTGATGAGCAGGCTGTACTCACGGTAAAGCTCGGTCCGTGTATCCCGTAAGAAATAGCTATCTGAGCAGCACCTAAATTGCCCAGAATTTTGGGAAGAAAACGGGGGCTAACCCTCTTTTTCCCGTCAACACTGTAAGCTCTTTCGGTATCTGCAATTATTGATGTACCGCTGAGAGCTGTAGCCATTACTATTCCGATTCGGTCTGGTTGGGAATCTATATCTATATTACTCTGCTTAATGGCTTCTTTTGCAGAAGCATATGCGAATTGAATAAAAGTTCCGGTTTCTTTAGTCAGTTTAGGCGACATATAATTTTTAGGGTCGAAATCTTTTACTTCTCCGGCTATTGTAATAGGAATATCCTCATCATGAAATCTCGTTATCTTTTCTATTCCGCATTTCATATCCAGAATTCCTTGCCAGTAGTTATCGACACCTATTCCTATGGGAGTAACTGCTCCCAAGCCTGTAATTACCAAGTTTTTCATTTCGTATAATTTCCTCCCGAAAATTTGCCAATTGTTTATATTCTAACATACATATAGTTAAAAGTCATCTTTAATTTGGGAATTATGTTGACATGCGCTGACCCATTAGATATCATTTAGTAAATGATTATATATGGAGGATGCCATGCTTAAAAAGGAAAAAATAGACAGAATAAATCAACTTGCCAAGAAATCAAAGACAAGCGAGGGGCTTACAGCAGAAGAAAAAGCCGAACAGCAACAGTTGAGAAAAGAATATATAGAAAAATTCAGAGAACACTTTAAAGGCCATCTCAGCAGAGTTAAATTCGTGGAAGATTTGTCAGAGGAAGAACTTAAAGAAATAAAGGAACAAAAAAACAGACAAAATTAGTCTTTTAATGACGGCGGGAAACATCATGTTTCTCGCCTTTTTTATTGTAATATGTAAAAAAAATATCATTAAATCATGAAAATAAGGGGTAAACATGAAAAAGAGATATCTTAAATGGATAATTACAGCCGCTGCAGTTTGCGTAGTGGGACTGGCTCTTATGGGGGCTGCCGAAAGCAGAGAGAACGGAACAGTCAGAAAGCTTTTGGAAAAAAGAAGTTTCATAATGGAAAATGTGCTGTTTGGGAAGATCACATACGAAGAAGGAAAAGAACAACTAAAAAAAATAGAAAAAGATAAACTTTACAGTGACGATATCAATGCGTTATCAGAATATCGCAATACAGATCTGGACAAGATAGAAAGAATGGACATTATTAAATTGGAAAGGAAAAGTAATATTTATGACCGCATGACATTTTATGGTAAGATAAAATGGACAGTATCAGGGATGGAAGGCGTGTATGATGAAACATGTGAGTATCATATAGGTGTTGATGTAGACAGTGGTGAATATAAGCTTATTTCCTTTGAAATACAAGATAAGTGAATTTACCTACTAAAATAATAGGAAAATATTTCTTTTTGTTGACAAAACGTGTTGCAATCTACATTAAAATGGTATAATATAAACCCAGAAAAGCAAATTTAAGATACATAATTTTAATATAAAAGGAGTGTTATCATGAAGCAGGTATATCTGGATTACTCAGCAACGACACCTGTCAAAGACGAGGTCGTAAAAGAAATGATTCCTTATTATACTGAAAGGTATGGGAATCCTTCCAGTCTTTACAGTCAAGGACTGGATGCGAAAGATGGCCTTGAGGAGGCAAGAAGAAGAGTTGCCGGGCTTATAAATGCAGAGCCGAGAGAAATATTTTTTACATCGTGCGGAACAGAATCCGATAACTGGGTACTTGAAGGAACTGCCGATACCTTAAAAAATAAAGGAAAGCATATAATAACTACTAAAATAGAACATCATGCAGTACTTCATACATGTCAGTATCTTGAAAAGCAAGGATTTGAAGTAACTTATCTTGATGTGGACAGCGAAGGGTTTGTGAAACCGGAAGCTCTTGAGAAAGCCATAAGAGAAGATACTATTCTGATAAGTATTATGATGGTAAACAATGAAATAGGCACTATAGAACCTATAAAAGAACTGGCAGCTGTTGCAAAAGATCACGGGGTTCTTTTCCATACAGACGCAGTGCAGGCTCTGGGAAACGTTCCTATAGATGTAAAAGAACTCGGAGTAGATTTTCTGTCTATATCAGCCCATAAAATATACGGACCTAAGGGAGTTGGCGCTCTCTATACAAGATCAGGTCTTAAGATATCGAGTTTTATGCATGGAGGTGCCCAGGAGAGCAAAAGGAGAGCCGGAACAGAGAATTTGGCAGGGATTGCCGGATTTGGAAAGGCAGCTGAACTGGCAGGAAAAAATCTGGAGAATCATATTGAACACAGCAGCAAACTCCGGGATTATTTCTGGAAAAAGATAGAGGAGAATATTACAGGTGTGCAGCTGAATGGACCTAAAGAACAGAGGCATCCGGGTAATTTGAACGTTTCTTTTGATTATATAGAGGGAGAAGCTATATTGCTTATGCTTGATGCAAACGGCATAAGTGTTTCGACAGGCTCGGCATGTTCATCTAAATCTCTTGTCCCTTCTCATGTTCTGGAAGCTATAGGCGTTTCAATTACGAAAATGAACGGCACAGTCAGATTCACTGTAGGAGATTTTACCACAAAAGAGGATATTGATTATACTGTAGATGTATTGATAAAAATTGTAGAAAGATTGAGAGAATTGTCGCCGGTAACGGGACAGGAAGGATGGTAGTATCATGGCATTATATAACGATAAAGTAATGGAACATTTTATGAATCCTCATAATGTAGGTCAGATAGAAGACGCTGATGGTATAGGCACTTATGGAAGCCCTGTATGCGGAGATATGATGCAGATGTCCATCAAGGTGGATGAAAACGATAAGATAACAGACGCTAAATTTAAAACATTTGGATGCGGCAGCGCTATAGCCTCATCCAGCATGGCTACAGATATGATAATAGGAATGAGTGTGGAAGAAGCTTTAGAGCTTTCCAATAAGAAGATAATTGAAGAACTTGGGGGTCTTCCTGCTGTAAAAATACACTGTTCGGTATTGGCAGAGCATGCTATAAAAGCGGCAATATATGACTATGCTCAAAAGCATGGCAAGATATATAAAGGGCTTGAGGGCTTTGACCCTGATGCTGAAGAGGATCACCATCATGACATTGATGAAGAATAAAGTAATTTTAGGCCTAAGCGGCGGCGTGGACAGTACTGCTGCCGCTTTATTGCTTAAAGAAAAAGGATATAAGGTCACAGGGCTTTATTTTGATATATTTGGATCGCAGACTAATTCTGATGAGGGACGAAAAAGAGCAGAAACGGCAGCGCAGGAGCTTGGGATAGATTTTATTTACAAGGATGTCAGTTGTGAATTTGAAGATATAGTTATAAAAAATTTCTGCAGCGAGTATATGGCAGGCAGAACGCCTAATCCCTGCATAGTATGCAATCCTGCCATAAAGTTCAAAACACTTACAGAAGCAGCTGATGAAAGAGATGCTTATTATATAGCTACAGGACACTATGCTGATACATATTATGAAAGCGGAAGATGGTATGTAAGAAGGGCGTACAATATTAAGAAAGATCAATCCTATATGCTTTACAGACTTGATCAGAATATCATATCAAGGCTTATTCTTCCTCTTAATGATGTTGAAGAAAAAGAACATGTGAGACAACTGGCCAGATCCAGATCTCTAAATAATTCAGAGGCAAAGGATAGCCAGGAAATCTGTTTTATATCAGAAGAAGACAATTATAAGGATTTTTTGAAGAGAAAAGGATTCAAAACGCCTAAAGGAAAGTTTACAGACAGATATGGTAATATGCTTGGAGAACATCAAGGGATATTGAATTATACTATAGGCCAGCGTAAAGGCTTGGGAATAGCGTTGGGCAAACCTGCATTTGTTACATCTATAGATAGTGAAAATAACAATATAATACTTGGAAATAACGAGGATCTCTTTAAAAATGAAATTATTTCTGATCATAATATTATCGTAAATGAGGATTTTCTGAGTTCTGATGATGTGACAGCGAAGATAAGATATGCGGCCATGCCTGCCAGAGCACATCTTAAGCGTTTGACAGACGGCAAAATAAAAACAATTTTTGAAGAACCTCAACGTGCGGCAACACCAGGGCAATCTATAGTGTTTTATAAAGGCGATCTTGTTATAGGGGGAGGATTTATTACAAAAGCGTAATATATTTGATCATTAAAACGATCAAATATATGAAATACCACAAGGGTATACCTAAATGATCGTTAAAACGATCAAATATATGAAATACCGCAAGGGTATACCTAGATGATCGTTAAAACGATCAAATATATGAAAGGAGAGGTTATGAGTACTATAAAAAAAATTCATACTGATAAGGCTCCTGCTGCCGTAGGTCCTTATTCACAGGCTATAATTGCAAATGGTGTTGTATATACATCGGGACAGATACCACTTGATCCGGCTACAGGTGAAATTGTGGAAGGTGATATTAAGGAGCAAGCTGACAGAGTTATGAAGAATATCACTGCAGTTGTTGAAGAAGCCGGAACTAATATGAAAAATGTCATAAAGACAATGTGTTTCTTGAGTGACATGAATGATTTTGCCGACTTCAATGAAGTGTATTCAAGATATTTTACAGAAAAGCCGGCAAGATCATGTGTCGCTGTCAAATCGCTTCCTAAAAACGCTCTGTGTGAAATAGAAGTGATAGCGATTCTTTAATACATTATTATAGCTCTTACGGGACAGACAGGAGCGCAGTATCCGCATGTTAGACATATCTGATGATTTACCTGAGCTATTCCGTTTTCGTTCCATCCTATAGCTTTGTTGGGGCATCGCGTTATACAGGATCCACATCCTTCACAGTCACCTGGATCGATGTGGATTTTTTTACTGCTTATATCGGGCTGATAATCACAAGGAAGAGTGCCTTCTGCAAACGATACAAGCCTGTCTATCTCTTCTTTTTTACCGATTCCCACCATGATGGAGTCTATCCCTTTGAGTGAGGAAACGTATTCCAGTGATTTTTGATACTGACCTGTCAGATTGCCTCCTCCAAACGCTTTCATAGCGAAAACACCTTTTCCTGCATCGGCGCATTTTTCGATAGCTGCAGCCATTTCCTCCGGCGTTCCGTGACCGGAACCTTTTCTTATGCCCAGGCCGGCAAAATTTATAAGGGGAAAAACAACGTCACATTCGGGAATTGAAGCCATTTTTTCTGTGACATCAATGTGATGAGTGGATATACCGATAGCTTTTATTATTCCTTTTTCTTTATAATCTTTAAGACATTGCCACGCTCCCTGTCTCATATCCCAGTCAGGATCCTGGCGTACTTCATGGAGAAGAAATATGTCTATGATTTCCAGATCCATTTCCCGCAGCGCCTCTTTTACGGCATATTCCATTTCTTCATAAGAAAGATCGAGACTTTTTGTACATATCACAGGTCTTTCCGGAGCATCTGCAGACATATCTATATCTTTAAAAGCTTCTTTTAGATAAGGATATGTTTCATAGTATTGAGCTGTATCAAAAAAATTTATTCCTTTTGAAAATGCATACTTTATTAGCTTGGCTCCTTCATCTACAGTTAGATTCAGCTGTGTGTTTCCAACTGTCAAAACGCCGAAGGAAACAGGTGATACATATAAATCGGTATTTCCCAGTCTGTTTTTTTTCATAGTTGTTCCTCCTCTTTATGATTTATTCTATTTGAGATTTTATCACAGGGAAGTCGTGTTTACAAATTGTCATTTGAAATTATATGATTTGTGAAAGATTGATTTATAAAAACAGAGGTTTATATTGTCAGATGACAACGCATATTTATTGTGACTGAGAAATATTAAAATTTAAAATAGATTAAACCTAAAAATGTAAATGTTTACAAATCACTAATTAAGTGATAAACTATATACAGTTACATCAGGCGGATGTAGTTTAGTGGCAAAACCTCAGCTTCCCAAGCTGAAGTTGTGGGTTCGATTCCCATCATCCGCTCCATATAAAAACTCACGAATCTTTTATGATTCGTGAGTTTTTATTATCTTAGAAAACGTATTAAAATCTTTTTACAAGCGTATTTTAAATGTCTTAGGAGCCAGTTTGTATACTAACATCAAAGAGATCAAACAATAGGAGATGCTGAATATTATACATGCGATACCAAAGAACAGTGTCGGCAGCTTAAATTGCATCATGAAAAAGCAAATAAAATATGTAAGGTATTGTACTACGATATAGGTGCTGTTTTTTATTTTTGTATTGATATTATAAGGCTGAAGAAGATAGTAAAGCACCAGATAATGAACTGAAAAGAAAATACTTATTGCGTTTATAGAAATAAATAAAACGAGATAATTAAGAGGATCTTCAGTACCACCTGTAACATACAAAAGAGTTGCCAGTCCTATTCCTATAAAGGAGGACGGCAGGAGGTTGATTCTTATCAGGGTTTTGAGCCGTTCTTTGAAAATGCTTAAAATAACAGTGGGCCTTCTATAAAATTTATAGGTCAGCATACTGTGGTCGCAATTCATAAACATTGCCTGAGTTATAACAGTACCTCTGTTGAGAAAGTACATAATAAATACGAAATAGGGAAGGTAGGTTAGGGCGATTGTGTTAAGATTTTCTTTTATGTCAGGTACGATATATGAAATCATAATAATCATGGCGAATATTATAATTATAAATAATGTTTGCTTTTTAACTGCCTTTGTAAGCAGTTTGCTGTGTCTTTTTACGAAAAGTTCATGAAAATAAGCGAAACCACTTTTAGTACTGGCTATATCTTTGTCATAGTCTATACGTTTAGCCATATTAATTTTTACTGCATCTGAGCTTGTAGCATTTTTAAAAGCATATACATTTTCTGTAGTCAGAATCAATTTATATAGTTTCTTATAATCTTTAAAACTGTATATTTGTATAAGGCTTACGATACCTATAATAAAACTAAGGGTCAGTAATATTGTAAAAATATTAAAATTGATGACTATACCAAAAAAAGGAGGTATATAAGCTGCGGCTATCATAATGCCGACAAAGATCCAATATCCTTTTGTTGGCATATTCTCATTACTGGCAGTACCTGTTTTTTTATATTTCAATATATCAAGGGCAATAGCTGTCATTTTTGACATTACTACAAAAAACGGCAGAGCTATACAGATCCACAGTGGAATACCATACAACATCCCTGATATAACCGTTACAGGCATGAATCCTATCACCACTCTGAGCATCGAATAGCAGTAATTTGACAGCGCAAATTTATTGGCGTTCATGTTCATAATGATGATGGCGTAGTATTTGTCCTTGCTGGGATTAAATAGATATGTATTGAGTACACTTCCAGCCAAAGTAAGGAAGAGGAAAATGTGAAGAAAAGTATTTCCTTTATCAGTATCGAATAAATAGGACATAAAAACTATCATAAAAGTTATATATATTATTTTCCCCAGAAATGTGCCGGCAATTTCCCATATAGCACTGATTATATTACCCAATACTTTAAGCCCTTTATTTTTATACAGACTATCAGGCAGTATCTTTCTTACAAGAGGAAGTCCTTTTATGGAATATATGATGCTGTTTACTCTGTAAGTGTTTTTTAATTTAAAAGATGTGGCAAAAGTCTCCATCATACTTATTCCTCCTTTAACGTTTCTATAATCTTATTTTTGAAACTATCACTGTCAAGATAATTTTTATCTATTTGTTCAAGGATACCTTTGTTTAAGATTACTATTTCATCGCACAGATCTAAAGCCAGTTCCATTATATGAGTGGAGAATATTATTATATGGTTGTCTTTTATGCTTTTCAGCATTTGCTTCATTTCTTCTGCTACGACAACATCAAAAGAAGTAAGCGGTTCGTCAAGCAACAGGACATCAGGACTCGCTATTATGTTTACGAGCATTTGCATCTTGTTTTTCATTCCATGGGAATAATCTTTCATGAGCTTGTCTCTGTCACTTTCATTTATTTTCATAAGGTCGAAATACAGATCAATATCTTTTTTATCTTTGATTTTGTGCTCGTTGATTTCAATGAAAAATTTTAAAAATTCTCTTCCTGTGAGGAATTCGGGAACATTGGGGGTAGAGAGCACATATCCTATGTATTCGGGAGCAGGTTTACTGCCGTTTTCGTCTTCTATATAAAAATCGCCGGCATCAATGGGAATGTCTTCGTTTATGCAGTTGAACAAAGTAGTTTTACCGGCTCCGTTTCTTCCCAGCAATCCATATATTTTACCCTTTTCGAATTCAAAGTTAATCCCATTTAATACTTCCTTTTTTTCAAAGGATTTTTTCAAATCTTTTATTATTAATTTCATATAACACCTTATTCCTTTTCTGTTTTGTAAAAGTATAACATAAAATACTGTTCAAAACAAAACGAGGGGGGGGGGTATGTTTAGCTGAATTTTAGGGATTGACAACAGATTGATAATAGTATAAAGTGAAAAGAGTGTTTAGATTTAATGCGATAAAGTGATAATACAGTTGCTTGATCAGTATTGAACATTTAATTAAACAGTAATGGAGGATAAAAATGAAGAAGAAATTTCTGTGTATTATGATGATCATGGTTATGGCGGTCGGAATATTCGCCCTTACAGGCTGTGGCGGATCTGATGATTCAGCAGATAAAGACAAGCTGGTAGTAGGACTGGATGATACATTTGCACCTATGGGCTTCAGAGATGAAGACGGCGAACTTGTAGGTTTTGATATTGATCTGGGAAATGCAGTAGGAGAGGAACTTGATATGGAAGTTGAGTTCAAACCTATAGACTGGAATGCGAAAGAAACTGAGCTTGAAGCAGGTACTGTGGACTGTGTGTGGAATGGAATGTCCATAACACCGGAAAGAAAGGAAAACATGTCTCTCTCAGATAAGTATCTGAATAATAAGATCGTGCTTATGGCTCTGGCAAATTCCGATACTGATGTGACTTCGGCAGATCAGCTGGCCGGAATGAAAATAGGAACTCAGGTAGATTCATCTGCACTTGAAATGCTTAAATCAAATGAAGCTTATGATTCTTTCAAAGATAATATCAGTGAATATGATACATATGATACTGCCATTATGGATCTTAAAGCGGGAAGAGTTGATGTTATCGCCGTGGATCAGGTTCTGGGCGAGTACACAAATAAAAACCTGGGCGGAGAGCTTAAAGAATGCACTTATTCACTTGGTGATGATTACTATGTAATAGGTTTTGCTAAAGACAACACTGATCTCAGAGACAAAGTAAATGATGCTTTGAAAGTTCTCATGGACAACGGCAAAGCTGCAGAGATCAGCGAAAAATGGTTTGGCAAAGATATCGTAGTTCTTGAACCTCTTGAAGACTGATTTTAAATTTATTTTACAGTAAGGATATTATTATGGATAAGGTAATGGAGTTTATTCCTTTTATGCTGGAAGGAGCTGTAGTTACAGTCGAATTATTTGCACTGACTCTCGTCATATCTCTGCCGCTGGGTCTTCCTATAGCTCTTGGGAGCAACAGCAGAATAAAACCACTCAGTTTTATATGCAAGGTATATGTGTGGATTTTCAGAGGAACACCGCTGCTACTGCAGCTGTTCTTCTTTTACTTCTTTTTCCCACTGGTTCTCAATATACAGATGAATGCTTTTATCACGGTGGTTCTGACATATGTGCTTAACTATGCAGCATATTTTGCAGAAATCTACAGAGGAGGTATTAACAGTATTGACAGAGGGCAGTACGAAGCTGCTCATGCACTGGGCCTTTCGAAACGGCAGACCATGGGAGATATAATACTTCCGCAAACCATGAAGGCAATACTTCCTCCTGTAGTCAACGAAGCGATAACTCTCGTTAAGGATACTGCACTTGCATCGTCTCTTCCTGTTATAGAGCTGATGAAAGCAACCAACAGTGCAGTAAACAGGATGACAGACATGACTCCGTTTTTCTTTGCTGCCATCATTTATTTGATAATGACATTTGTACTCACGGTCGTAGCCGGCAGATTGGAAAAATATTTTTCCAGATATGATGCTAAGGAGGAATGGTGATGAGCAGAGAAACCATATTGGAGATGAAGAACATCGTAAAAGATTATTCTGGCTTTAAAGCTGTCGATAATGTGAATTTTTCTATGCACAAAGGAGAGATAGTAGCTATTATCGGCCCTTCCGGATCGGGAAAAAGTACGCTGCTGCGATGTATCAATGGTCTCAACAGTATAACATCGGGACAGATAGAGCTGAAGGGAACTACCGGAATGGTTTTTCAGCACTTTAACCTTTTTCCTCATATGACTTGTGCAGAGAATATTACATATGCGCCTATAAAAGTAAAAAAGGAAAAGAAAGAAAATGCATATGAAGAAGCGAATAAGCTTCTTAAGATGGTAGGTCTGGAAAGCAAAGCGAATGTATATCCGGCGCATTTATCAGGAGGTCAGAAGCAGCGTATAGCTATTGCCAGAGCTTTGGCAATGAAACCTGATATCATGCTTTTCGATGAACCTACATCTGCACTTGATCCTGAGATAACAGGTGAAGTTTTAAATGTAATGAAGCTTCTGGCAAAGGAGCATACTACTATGATCGTAGTCACACATGAAATGGGATTCGCCAAAGAAGTAGCCGACAGGGTCATTTTCATGGATGGAGGTGTCATAGTAGAGGAGGGAACTCCCAAGGAGATCTTTGATAATCCTGAAAACGAAAGACTTATTTCTTTCCTTGGATCTATGCTCAGAGCGTAAATTATACGAATCGTTATTTTCTATTGACATGATAATTCTGTTATGGTATAAATGTAAGGATGTTAATGTATATAGAAAATTGGAGATAGCGATGAGAGGTAATTACGAAAGATTCATTAAAGTTGAAGATATCAATATTGCTGAGAGGGATCATCTCGGATCTGTCGGTATTGATATTTCTCATTTTTCAAATTGTCATATTTTACCCGGTCTTACGGATGTACACGTACATTTGAGAGAGCCGGGTTTTTTATATAAGGAAACTATGAAAAGTGGTACACTGTCAGCAGCCGCAGGTGGATTTACTGATATATTTTCCATGCCTAATCTTGATCCCTGCCCTGACAGTCTTGATAATCTTAAAGTACAGCTGGATGCTATAAAAAAGGATGCAAAAGTTCATGTGTATCCATACGGAGCAATAACGAAGGGTGAGCTTGGAAGCGAACCTGCCGACATGGAGCAGATGACCGAATATGTTATAGGTTTTACTGATGACGGCAGAGGCGTGGCATCAGAACAGATGATGAAAGATGCAATGATACGGGCGAAGGCTTTGGGTAAGCTAATAGTGGCTCACTGTGAAGATGAAAGTTTTCCAAAAGAAACCTCCGAAAGCGAATGGAAACAGCTTGAACGCGATATAAAGCTGATAGAACAGACTGGCTGCAGTTATCATGTGTGCCATGTTTCAACAAAAGAGTCTGTGGACCTGATAAGAGCAGCAAAGAAAGAGGGGCTTGATATAACCTGTGAAACGGCGCCTCACTATCTTACTATTTCAAATGATGAGATTGAAGACAGCGGCAGATTCAAGATGAACCCACCTATAAAGAGCCGTGAAGATAAGGAAGCTCTTCTTGCGGCCATAGCTGACGGGACGATAGATATGATAGCCACTGACCATGCTCCTCACAGTATTGAAGAGAAAAGCAAAGGATTTGCAGGAAGTGCATTTGGTATAGTAGGCATGGAAACAGCGCTGCCTGTAATGTATTCAAAGCTTGTGGCACCGGGCATTATAACTATGGAAAAACTTATAGACCTAATGTATGAAAATCCGAGAAAACGTTTCGGATTTGAAGTTACACCACTGAGAGAAGAGCTGAAAAAAAATGCTCCGACATTTTCAATCTGGGATCTGGAGCATGAATACGTAATAGACCCGGAAAAATTCATGACAAAGGGACGAAGCTGCCCGTTTGAAGGCTGGAGCGTAAAAGGCAGATGTATGATGACTGTAGTCGACGGAAACATCGTCTGGAAGTATTAATGTGAAGTATCAATATATAGCAATGAAAATACGGAGAAATATCAATGAAGAAATCAGATTTCAAAATATTATCCAATAAAAAAATCGCAGATAAAACCTACGAAATGAAGCTTTTCTGCAGTGGGGAGCACGGGATCTCCAACGGAGGACAGTTTGTCAATATAAAACTTGACGGCTTTTTTTTAAGAAGACCCATTTCCGTATGTGACTGGACAGACAGCAATATTACAATTATATACAAGACTGTAGGTGCGGGAACAGAGAAAATGAGTAAAATGGAAGCAGGACAGATGCTGGATATTCTGACACCATTGGGCAACGGTTTTAATATTGAAGATGAGAATATCGGTGAAAAACCTGTACTTATAGGCGGCGGCGCAGGTGTTCCCCCCATGTACGGACTGTGCAGGCTTCTTATATCCAAGGGCGTGAAACCGTCTGTAATTCTGGGCTTTAATTCGCAGAAGGACAGCTTTTACATAGAAGAATTCAAGGCAATGGGAGCAGATGTTTACGTAACTTCCGCAGACGGCAGCATCGGTACAGAGGGATTTGTAACAGACGCTCTTAAAACTATTGAGTATACTTACTTTTTCGCATGCGGACCAGAAGCAATGCTTAAGGCTATTGATTATACTGCGGATAAGAAAACAGACGGTCAGCTTAGCTTCGAGGAAAGAATGGGATGCGGGTTCGGAGCATGTATGGGGTGCTCCTGTGAGACAAAATACGGAAGCAAACGTATATGCAAAGAAGGTCCTGTATTAAAGAGAGGAGAGATAATATGGTAAATACCAAAGTGGATCTCTGCGGAGTAACGCTGGACAATCCTGTTATGGCTGCCAGCGGAACCTTCGGATACGGGTATGAGTTCGCGGAGTTATTCGATATAAATATACTGGGAAGCTTTTCTTTCAAAGGAACAACTCTTGAGCCGAGATTCGGCAATCCCACGCCGAGAATAGCGGAATGCAGAGAAGGGCTTATCAATTCAATAGGCCTTCAGAATCCGGGAGTAGATAAAGTAATAGAAGAAGAACTGCCTAAGTTGAAAAGATGTTTACATAAAAAAGTTATGGCAAATGTCGGAGGCTTTTCAGTGGAGGAATATACGGAAGTATGTCAGAGGCTTGACAGCTGTGACCAGGTGGGGTGGCTTGAAGTGAATGTTTCATGTCCCAATGTACACGGCGGCGGCATCGCCTTCGGAACAGATGCAAAGGCAGCGGCGCAGGTGGTCAAGGCAGTGAAATCACGGGTCAGCAAACCTGTGATAGTAAAGCTTTCTCCCAATGTTACAGATATAACGGAAATCGCAGCAGCTTGTGAAGAAGCGGGCGCCGACGGTATATCCCTCATAAATACAATGCTTGGCATGAGAATAGATCTTAAGACAAGAAAGCCTGTAGTAGCCAATAAAATGGGAGGATTTTCGGGTCCTGCGGTTTTTCCGGTAGCTCTGAGGATGGTTTATCAGGTGTATGAATGTGTAGATATTCCGATTATCGGCATAGGAGGCATTTTCTCTGCCGAAGATGTAATAGAGATGATGCTGGCAGGAGCATCGGCAGTGCAGATTGGGGCGGCTAATCTTGTGAATCCTTATGTATGCAAAGAGGTTGTGGAGGCGCTGCCTCAGACAATGAAAAAATACGGTATAAATGATCTTAAAGATATAATAGGAGGTGCGCATTAATGGGTAAAGATGTTATCATAGCATGTGATTTTAACAGCAGTGAGGAAACGCTGCACTTTCTCGAAAAACTGGGAGATTCAAGACCTTATGTGAAGATAGGCATGGAGCTTTTTTATGCGGAAGGTCCTGATATCGTAAAAATGCTTAAAATGCGTGGACATAAGGTATTTCTTGATCTTAAGCTCCATGACATTCCCAATACTGTAAATAAGGCCATGAGGGTTCTTTCGGGACTGGGAGTGGATATGTGCAATGTTCATGCTTCGGGAACTATAGACATGATGAAGGCCGGTCTTGAAGGACTTAAAGCAGATGATGGCAGCAGGCCACTGCTCATAGCAGTTACCCAGCTTACGTCAACTACACAGGAGCGTATGCAGAATGATCTGATGATAGATGAGGATATGGAAAAAGTTGTTGCTCACTATGCTTACAACGCTAAGGTAGCAGGTCTTGACGGAGTTGTATGTTCACCTCTGGAATCTCCGAAAGTTCACGGAGTGTGCGGAGATACTTTCCTTACAGTGACTCCGGGAGTTAGATTTGCAGATGACGACAAGGGAGATCAGGCTCGTGTAACCACACCGGCTAAAGCAAAGGAGCTTGGTTCCGATTATATAGTTGTGGGAAGAAGCATAACGGCAGCAGATGACCCCGTTAAAGCATATGAACGATGTGTTGAAGAATTTGTAGATAAATAATGTGTATCAGGAGGTATGATGTGAGAAAAGAAATCGCCAAAAGCTTACTTGAAATCGAAGCAGTTTTTCTGAGTCCGGCTAAACCTTTTACATGGGCAAGCGGAATAAAAAGTCCTGTGTACTGTGACAACAGGCTTATACTTACAGCTCCTAAAGTCAGAGATAAGGTGGAGCAGGCAATAGCCGATACCGTAAAGGAAAATTATCCCGATGCGGAGGTTCTTATGGGAACGAGTACGGCGGGCATAGCTCATGCTGCAATAGCCGGGCATATACTGAATCTTCCTATGGGATATGTGCGTTCGGGAGCAAAGGATCACGGCAGAGGCAACCGCATCGAAGGAAGGCTTGAAAAGGGACAGAAGGTTGTGGTAATAGAAGATCTAATCTCCACAGGAGGCAGTGTCATAGATGTTGTTGAGGCTTTAAGAGAAGCAGGTGCCGATGTTCTTGGTATCGTCAGCATTTTTACATATGGAATGAAAAAGGGAATTGACAGAATGGCGGCTGCCAATGTGAAAAATATAAGCCTTACGGATTTTGATGCAGTAGCTCTTGCTGCGGCAGAGACGGGATATATTGAAGAATCGGATATAAAGAGACTTATGGCATTCAGAGACAATCCACAGGATGAAAGCTGGATGAAAAAATAATCGTTTGTGTTGTTGTGATTTTAAAAACAGGAGGTAAGAATGAAACATTTAATTGATATTATGGAGCTGACCACAGGTGAAATCGACGAAATGATAAGTGTTGCAAAGGATATCATAGATAATCCCGGTAAATATGCTGAAAAGTGCAAAGGCAAGAAGCTGGCCACCCTGTTCTTTGAACCATCCACAAGGACGAGACTCAGCTTTGAGGCGGCAATGTATGAGCTGGGCGGCAATGTACTTGGATTTTCGGAAGCTCAGAGTTCTTCCGCCGCAAAAGGCGAAAGTGTTTCTGACACCATCAGAACTGTAGGCTCTTATGCCGATATAATCGCCATGAGGCATCCTAAGGAAGGTGCGCCTATGGTTGCTTCAAGAAAGTCAACTGTACCTATTATAAACGCCGGAGACGGAGGTCACAATCATCCGACGCAGACATTGACAGATTTACTTACAATAAGCCGAGAAAAGGGAAGATTCAATGATTTAACTATAGGATTCTGCGGCGATCTTAAATTCGGAAGAACAGTACACTCTCTGATAGGAGCTATGTCAAGATATAAAAATGTAAAATTCATGCTTATATCGCCGGAAGAGCTTAAAATTCCTGAATACCTCAAACATGAGGTTCTGGAGAAAAATGGCATGGAATATGTTGAGACTACAGATCTTGAAGCTGCAATGCCACAGTTGGATATACTTTATATGACAAGAGTACAGAGGGAACGTTTCTTTAACGAGCAGGACTATATAAGATTGAAGGACAGCTACATTTTGACACCGGATAAGCTGATTAACGCCAAGGAGGACCTCAGCATACTTCATCCACTTCCGCGTGTAAACGAAATATCCGTAGCAGTAGACGATGATCCCAGAGCCAGATATTTTGAACAGGTTCTCAACGGAAAATTCATAAGAATGGCGCTTATTCTCAAGCTTTTGGAGGTGAAATAAATGATTATAGGAAAGATAGAAAACGGAATAGTACTGGATCACATTAAAGCAGGTGAAGGCATGAGACTTTATAAAATATTAGGCCTTGATTCTCTGGACTGTCAGGTAGCTCTCATAAAAAATGCTGAGAGTCAAAAGCTGGGCAGGAAAGATATTATCAAGATAGATCGTATAATAGATGTCAATCTTGATGCCATCGGTTATGTGGATCCTCGAATCACAGTGAATATTATTGAAAACGGTAAGCTGGCGAAAAGAACTCATATAGCTCCGCCTACAGAAATAGTAGATGTAATAAAATGTAAAAATCCGAGATGCATAACTACTACAGAACAGGAACTTTCCCATGTTTTCAGACTTACTGATAAAGAAAACAGAGTATACAGATGTATTTATTGTGAAAGCAAAGCAAAATAGAATATATTCATAAAATTTGCATATAATAAAGGCTGTCAAAAGACAGCCTTTTCACGTGAACAGGAGGTGCATCATATGGGAAAAGCTTGTAATACTATACTGGGAATCGGACTTGCCGGCGCCATCGTAGGCATGCATGTATACATGCTTATGGATGCAGGCAGCAGATGCAATGTAAAAGAAGATGTAATGGATGCTGTTGAAGAGATAAAAAAAGCCGCTGAAAAATTAACATCATAAGAGTAGAGAGATTGACGCCGTAAGGCGTCAATTTTATTGAAATTCTAATGTTTTTCTGCTATAATTAGAAGTCAGATATCACATTTTGCATGTGTGCGTATCTAATTTTTAGGAGGACAATAATTATCATGAAAAAAATGGGTTTAAATGATATCAGAGAATTATTTTTAAGCTTTTATCAGTCGAAGGATCATTACAGGCAACAGAGTTTTCCTCTCATACCTGAAAAGGATAAAAGTCTTCTTCTCATAAATTCGGGCATGGCGCCTTTAAAGCCGTATTTTGCAGGGCTGGAGACTCCTCCGGCAAAGCGTATGACTACATGTCAGAAATGTATCAGAACGGGAGATATTGAAAATGTAGGCTTCACATCAAGACATGGTACATTTTTTGAAATGCTGGGAAGCTTTTCTTTTGGAGATTATTTTAAAAAAGAATCTCTCACATGGGGATGGGAATTTATAACAGAAGTTCTCAAAATGCCTACGGACAAGCTGTGGGCCACTGTATATGAAGATGACGATGATGCCTATGCTATTTGGCGAGACACTATAGGTATGCCTGAGGACAGAATCGTACGTTTAGGCAAAGACGATAATTTCTGGGAAATCGGAACAGGTCCGTGCGGTCCGTGTTCTGAAATTTATTATGACAGAGGTGAAAAATACGGTTGCGACAATCCTGACTGCAAACCGGGCTGTGAATGTGACCGATATGTGGAATTCTGGAATCATGTATTTACTCAGTTTAATAGAGATGAAGAAGGCAATTATTCGGATTTGGCTCATCCTAACATTGATACAGGTATGGGAATTGAACGTCTGGCATGTATAATGCAGGATGTTGAATCCATATTTGATATAGATACTATAAAATATATATTAGATGGTGTTGTGGGAGTTTCAGGTGTGAAATATGAAAGCGGGGCTGCATCTACAGATGTTTCAATAAGAATAATAACTGACCATCTCAGATCTATGACATTTATGATAGGAGATTCAATACTTCCGGGTAACGAAGGAAGGGAATATGTTCTGAGAAGACTTATAAGACGTGCAGCCAGACATGGCAGGATGTTAGGTATAGAAGGGCCGTTTCTTTCAGCACTTTGCGACAGAGTTATTGATGTTTCCGGAAAAGCTTATCCTGAGCTTGAGACAAGACGTGAAATGATAAAGAAGGTTGTTGCTGTAGAAGAAGAAAAATTTGCTTCTACTATAGACCAAGGAATGAAAATAATAAATGGATATACGGACGAGATGAAAACTTTAGGACAGAACGTTTTAGAGGGAGATAAGGCATTTAAGCTTCACGACACTTATGGTTTTCCTATAGATTTAACAAGAGAAATACTTGAGGAATCAGGATATACTGTTGATCTTGAAGGATTTAAAAGAGCTATGGCGCAGCAGAAAAAACGCTCGCAAGTGGAGCAGGAAATGGAAGGTGCAGGCTGGGAAGAAGCAGCTGCAGGCCTTTCTCTTGAAGGAGAGACCAAGTTTACAGGATATACAGTCATGATGCAGGAGGCAACTGTAAAGGCAATACTGCAGGATAAGGAGATGCTTGATTCTGTCCAAGAAGGTGCAGTATGCAGAATGGTTCTGGATAAAACTTCATTTTACGCAGAAAGCGGAGGTCAGATATACGATACCGGAATAATATCCAATGATGATTTTACTGCCGAAGTAATGGAGGTTACTAAAGCTCAGAGCGTTTTTGTTCATAAAATAAAAGTGATTAAAGGTACAGTGAACAAAGGCGACAGTGTATTGTGTATGCCGGATGTACCTTCAAGGAATATGATTTCGGCAAATCATACAGCTACGCATTTGCTCCATAAAGCTCTCAAGGACGTTCTTGGGGATCATATAAAACAAGCTGGATCATCAGTGACTAAAGACGGACTCAGATTTGATTTCAATCATTTCCAGGCCATGACAAAGGATGAGATAAATAAAGTTGAAGCTATTGTAAATGATAAAATAAGCCGCTTTATAGAAGTTACTACCAAAGTAATGCCGGCTGAAGAAGCTTTTAAAGAAGGCGCAACAGCATTATTCGGAGAAAAATACGGAGATACTGTGAGAGTCGTTTCTATCGGTAATTACAGTAAAGAATTCTGCGGAGGCACACATGTAAGCAACATAGGGCAAATAGGTTTATTCAAAATACTCTCAGAATCAGGAGTAGCATCAGGGGTAAGAAGAATAGAAGCTATAACAGGGCAGGGATTGTTAAAGAAATTCAATGAAAGCGAAATAGTTATCAATCAGGCTGCGGAAGCCCTAAGATCAAGCCGAGATAATATAGTGGATAAAGCAATATCCGTATCAGATGAAGTGAAATCTTTAAAAAAGGAAATAAATGAGCTGAAAAAAGCCGAAATGAGTAAGTCTCTTGATAATATCATAGGTAACGCCAAAGAAATAAACGGAATAAGGCTTATCATGAAACAGTTTGATGATTATAATATCAATGACCTGAGAGATTTATCAGATCAAATCAAAGTAAACAGTAAAAATACAGCGATGATATTCGCTGCAGTAGCTGATGGCAAAGTCACATTCCTTGTTTCACTGACTGATGATGTAGTTGAAAAAGGGTTCCATGCAGGAAAAATGATAAAAGAAATTGCAGCTGCAGCAGGTGGCGGCGGCGGCGGAAAAGCAGATATGGCTCAAGCTGGAGCTAAAGACCCGAACAAAATTTCTGCTGCCTTTGCAAAAGCTGAAGAATTGTTATAATATAATAAATTACATGTGATAATTTTGTGTAATTATACTTTTTCCCTTGTATTTTTAACAGAGGAAATGTTATAATTCCAATATATAGATGAACGGAGGTTATATGATGGATAGGCAAACTAGAATGTATGATAATTTCGATAAAGTAGAGCAGAGAACTATTGAAGAAATTTTAAATATAGTATATGATGCATTAGAGGAAAGAGGATATAACGCTATCGACCAGATGGTAGGTTATATTTTATCAGGAGATCCTTCCTATATTACGAGCCATAATAATGCAAGGAATGTTATGGGAAGAATAGAAAGAGATGATCTTGTTGAAGAACTTATCAGAGCGTACCTCCACAGATAATCAACAGAGATTTCAAAGGCGAACAGAAATGTCCGCCTTTTTTTATGATCTATCTAAATCTTGAAGCGCATAAATGCAAACAGAAAGGAATAAATCAATGAAAAAACTGGCTCTCGATGTAGGAGATAAAACTATAGGTGTAGCAGTAAGCGATGCTCTCAATATAACGGCGCAGGGAGTTACTACTATAGAACGTATAGGTATACGAAAGGATTCCGGAAAAGTCATGGATTATATAAAGGAGTTTGACTGTGATACCGTAGTAATAGGACTTCCCAAGAGACTTGACGGAACAGATAGTCCGCAGACCGAAAAAGTTTACGAGTTTAAAACTATGCTGCAAAACAAAATGAAAAGCAGCGGTATGTCTCATATAAAAATTGAATTCTATGATGAACGTCTAACTACAGTAATGGCTGAAAAAATTCTCATAGAAGCAGATGTCAGCAGAGGAAAAAGAAAGAAGGTAATAGATAAACAGGCTGCAGTTATTATACTGCAGGGATATCTGGATACATTGAAATAAGACGAGAGTATATAGGATAAAAAGCAACTATTCCTATAATCATAATTATGGGAATAGTTAAACTCTTTTTTTACTAATATAACAAAACCTCTCTGTATTTATCTCAAAGAGGTTTTGTTATGATTTTCTCTCATTTTTACTTTTTATAAATCTTCAGGTATGGATATAATCATTCCGGGTATCAGATCAGAAGCTTCGATATCGTTTGTTCTGCATATTTCATATACTGCTTTTCTTGTATCTGTATCATCGGATTTATATGTATTGGCAATATTCCACAATGTGTCTCCATAGCAAATTTCTACTTTTATATACTCTTGCTTTGTTACAGCTCGTGAAATATTAAGTCCTGAAACAGCTCCTAAAATACCTATTGACAGTCCGGCCATAACTACTATGGATGTTATAAATCTGAGCTTCGATGATATTTTGTATTTTTTCCTTTTATGTGATCTCATTGACAGCCCTCACTTCCTCTTTATCAAACATTTGTTCTTCTGTTTGATAATAGTATAGCAGAATGTGCGTTCTTTGTCAATGAAAAAAGTAAACACCTGTTCTCAATGTATTTAATTCAGATACAGTTTATTTTCCTTTCGCCCCGAACAGACTTTCTTAAACTTTTGAGAAGCCACAAAAGTCATTATTTTGCTAGTCTGTCTGGCTTTTTCGGGACAGACAGAAACACAGTGCATGCATGAAATACAGATTTCTTTGTCTGTGTTTTGGGGATTATCTTTAGAAATAGCATTTACCGGACATTCTTCTGCACAAATTCCACACTTATTACATCTTGAAGTTGTGATGGGTTTAATGGGAACTCCGTTGTATTCTTTATAATGATGACTACCGGGAATATGAAGTTTTGAATAGTTGCGGTCTTCTTTTAATGCCAGTTTGATTTGTACTGCAAAATTATAAAGCTCGTTCTTGTCCTTTGTGTCAGGTCTTCCTGCTGCGAATTGATGCATAAGAGAATGTTCTGCAACAGCTTCTATCGCTGCCAAACAAAAAAATCCTCTGTTGTTTAGTGAATCATAAAGCTCTATTAACGTATCGTCAATATGACGGTTTCCGTAGACTGCCACTAAGATGGTTTTTGCTCCGTTTCCGACTGTCTTATTTAAATGTTCCAAAACTATAGCAGGAACTCGCCCTCCATAGGAAGGAACTGAAATAATGCAGATATCATTCTGATCGAGTTTTAATTTTTCTACAGCATCAGGTTTTTTTATCATATCTAAATCAATATGATCCTTATCAAGCTGGGAAGCAATAATATCAGCTACCTTTTTGGTACCCCCGGTGGGACTAAAGTAAATATTATACAGACTCATATAGACACCCTTTCTTTAAACTCTTTCTGTAACTATTGTAAAGCCTTCCTTTGAAAGTTCATTTTTTATTTCGTCTATCTGGGCATGATCTCTTGTTTCAAGTGCTATTTTAAGAAAACAACTCGTTATTGCCATATTGGCATCAGCACGATCATGGTGAACTGCTACCACATTGCCTCCGCACCGCGCAATTATTTCAGCTACTTGCTGAAGCTGTCCCGGTTTATCTGAAAGAGCTATGGTAAGATTAGCATTTCTTCCACTGGTAACAAGGCCTCTGGTAATAACCCGGTTCAATATATTAACATCGATATTTCCTCCTGAAACGATGCATGCTACTTTTCTGCCTTCCAATGGAAGTTTGTCAAACATGACTGCAGTCACGGCAACTGCTCCCGCTCCTTCTGCTATTACCTTTTGCTTTTCAATAAGGGCAAGTATTGCCGCAGCTATCTCATCTTCACTTACAGTAACTATTTTATCTACGTATTTTTCCACTATGTCAAAAGTTATATCTCCCGGCTGTTTAACAGCTATCCCATCGGCAAATGTAGCAGCTGATTCAAGCATTACAGGATGACCGGCTATTTTACTTTCGTACATACTGGCCGAACCTGCGGCCTGCACACCGTAAATTTTTATATTAGGATTAAGATGTTTTACAGCATAGGCAATTCCGGAAATCAGTCCGCCGCCTCCTATAGGAACTACAATCGCATCAAGGTCTTCTATCTCATCGAGAATCTCAAGCCCTATTGTGCCCTGTCCTGCTATTACTTCATTATCATTAAATGGATGTATAAATGTGGCTCCTGTTTCTTCCTGAATTCTGATGGCTTCAGCATAAGCATCATCATAGGCACCTTTTACAAGTCTGATATCCGCTCCAAGTTGTTTTGTAGCTTCTATTTTACTTATGGGCGCTCCGTCAGGCATACAGATAATCGCTTTAATTCCATTTTGGGATGCTGCCATTGCAACACCTTGAGCATGATTTCCTGCACTGCAGGCTATAATTCCTCTGGACTTTTCTTCTTCTGTAAGCTGGCTTATTTTGTAATATGCGCCTCTGAGCTTAAAACTTCCGGTTTCCTGTAGGTTTTCTGTTTTTAGATAAAGCTCGCATTTATTCGATAATTTAGTAGCTTTTATAAGATCTGTTTTTCTGGCCACATTTTTTAACACGAAAGCGGCATGATATATTTTATCAAGTGTAAGCATGATTTTTTCTCCATATGATCACGAAAGACTCTTTAGATTCGCATAAGTTTTTCATAAGCTTTATCTAAAAAGACAGTAAGCTTTTTTCTGAATACAACTCCCAAAATACATAATACTACGGCAACAGCAGCTATAATGGCTGCACTTATATATCCTCCGGTATGAATCTGTCTTCCTATTAAAAGACTGCCCATCATACCGGGAGATCTGCCTATGAGAGAAACGATAAGAAATGGCTTCAGTTTCATTTCAGAAAGCCCTGCTACATAATTACATAGATCTTTGGGAACACCCGGAATCAGGAATATGAGAAAAACAAGTACAACTGCTTTCTTGCTGTTTAAAGTCACCAGCATTTTCTTGATTTTTTCCTCACCAAAAATAAGATGCATTGCATCGTGTCCCAATATTTTAGCGACGTAATAAGTTATCACGGACCCTAAAAAAGCCCCGATGAGTGAATAAAGATACCCCAGCCAAAAGCCGTACATATATCCTGCAGCAAACTGCAGCCATTGTCCCGGTATTATACAGATTACTATCTGAAGAATCTGTGAGCCCATATATATAAATACACTTTGCGCTTTATAATCATTAAAAAATGCTTCTATATTCTCTGCGCTGGAAAATCTTTGTATCAGATCATGATGAAAGAAATATATATATAGAGGCAGTCCTATCAGGATAACAAGCAGCAGCGCCAGCTTTAATATTGCGCTGAATATTTTAACACGTTTTCTTAATCTGTTTTTTTTATCTGTTGATATTGACATTTTTCCCTCATTAGTTAAAGTGAGGTCTGAAAAGACCTCATATTTATATGACTATAAGTTTTTTGTCAAAAAGTTCCTGAAGAGCTTTGATAACTCCGAATTTCGAATGTTCATAAGTGAGTCCACCCTGAAAATATACTATATAAGGAGGTCTTATAGGAGCGTCTGCTGAAAGCTCTATGGAAGATCCCTGAACAAAGGCCCCTGCAGCCATTATTACCGGATCATCATATCCGGGCATATCCCATGGCTCCGGAGAAACAAAGGAATCTACAGGAGCTGCAGCCTGTATTCCTTTACAGAAGGCAATCACTCCTTCGGCAGTTCCCAGTTTTACAGCTTGTATTATATCGCTTCTTACTTCTTCAGCTTTAGGACATACATCATATCCTAAAAGTTCAAAAACTTTAGAGCATAAAATAGCTCCCTTTATAGCTCCGTTTACAGTTTTGGGAGCAATAAACAGCCCCTGCAGCATAGTCCTTGTTTGTCCGAACGTAAGTCCGCACTCCCCGCCTATGCCCGGCGAAGTCATTCTGTAAGATATTTTTTCGATCAGATCTTGCCTTCCCGCAATATATCCTCCGGTAAGTGCCAGTCCTCCTCCGGGGTTCTTTATTAAAGAGCCTGCCATAACATCTGCTCCCACATCTGTAGGCTCTTTTGTGTGAAGAAATTCTCCATAACAATTATCTACCATACAGATTATATTGGGATTAATACTTTTTACAAATTCGACCCATTTTTCTATTTCTTCGATAGATATAGCTTTTCTCCAGCCATAGCCTGTAGCTCTCTGCAGTGTAACCATTTTCGTATCATCATCTATAGCTTCTCTCAGAGCATCGAAATCTATTGACCCGTCACAAGTTAATTCAACTTGATCATATGAAACACCATATTCTTTAAGAGATCCTTTTCCTTTCCCTCTTATTCCGATAACCTCTTCCAGAGTATCATAAGGAGCGCCCGTACAGTATATCAATTTATCTCCAGGTCTCAGAATGCCCATGAGTGTCAGTGTAAGAGCATGTGTTCCATTTACAATGATAGGTCTTACAAGTGCCGCTTCTGTATTAAAAATATCAGCAAAAACTCTTTCTGTAGCGTCTCTTCCTGCATCATCATAACCATATCCTGTATTCCATGAAAAATGCATATCACGTATACCGTTTTTTTGGAAAGCGTCCAGAACTTTATATTGGTTGTATGCCATTATGTCATCCAGATTTTCGAACAAATCGGAAACAAGATCTTCACTTTTATTTATAAGATCCAGGACATCTTTTGATATATTGAATTTTTCCGTCAATAATCTGTAAGTGTTGTTTTGCATATTAATGTTCTTCCTTTGTATTTTTATTTTTGTCCTTTGAATCCTCTTTATTCTCATTATAGAGGATCATTGCATCATTTGTATAGTTGGCCGGTGAAAAGAAATTGATGATAGTTTGGCCGTAGTGTGAAGTTTCGGCATTCTTCATCAGATACTTATCAAGAGCTTTCTGTATATCTTTTGAGATGCTGTCCATATAAACCTTTTCATCATCACTTATAGGTTCCTGCCATTCGAGTACAGGATATCCATTGTTTCCGTATATTCCAAGATCGTCTTTGTAGGCAGTAGTCAGTGATGAAACGAGGCTGTTAAAACTCCTATCTGAAATACCTATGGCGGCTTTTGATATGTTGCGGTCATTTTCGTTATGGATCATTCCTATTCCCGCTTTGAATTTTCCGTTGGAGTAATAATTATTGTTAAGATATTTCAGTTCTTCTGAATTATAGGATTCATTGATATAATAACCTACGACTCCCCCGCTTACGTCTGCATTAAGAGCAGAGGCGGAATTATAACAGTTTTTTACATTTACTCTTGTAGCTCCTACAATTCCTACAATTCCTCCGGCATAGGATTTAGATATTTTTTTAGCATTATTTTTATTTTTTATGGTTATTTCACCTGTATTATAACAGTCTTTTATTGTAGCTCCACTGGCATTGGTATATCCTACTACGCCTCCTGTAGCTTCTGTGTCTGAAGAAATTTTTCCTTGATTGAATGATTGTGTTACCTTTGCTTCAGCTGACACTGATCTACCTGCAACTCCTCCTGTTCCGTAAGTAGCGACACCTCTTTTGGATGAATTTATCTCTCCCCTGTTTCCGCATTGATTTACAGTGCCTCCCCAGTTTTCGCCCACTATACCTCCGACCTTATAGGTTCCCGAAACTTTTCCCAGATTCACACATAATTCTATCGTTCCTCCGTCGCTGTATCCGGCTATTCCGCCAGTCTTATCTTTTGCCGATATTTCCACATTTGAAGTACATCCTATGATTTGTCCTGCAGAATTGAGAAGTCCTGCAACTCCTCCGCAATTTCCGTCTCCTGAACTTATTTTACCTTCAACAGTAAGATCTTTTACCTCTCCCACAAGATATCCGAAAAGACCTGCGGGGCCTGCATCTATATCAACATCAAGACCGCTGATGGTATGTCCGTTCCCGTCAAATGTTCCTGCGAAATATGATGCGCTTCCTGTTCCTATAGGCGTCCATTCAGAGGTGAGTTCAATATCGTTTTTCAAAATAAAAGTCACACCTTCGAAATTTTCTATTCTCGTAGGCTTCCATCTATCTGTCTGATTTTCGTTTACCAGACTCGCCAGACCTATGAGCTCGCCTTCCGTGGATATTTCATATGTATCCTGCGGATCAAGATAATCAAACCATGATGTATCCTTTTCTGTATACTTTTTCTGCTGATCTTCACCTTCTTCTTCATCGAAATATGAATTGATATGGTTACCCATATTTTTCGATGTTCTAAGTTGGGCAAATGAAACAGGTGCGGCAGCAAGTGAACTTGCCGCGAATATTACAGTTGCAGATAAAATCACTAATCGTTTCATTATCGTCATTTCCTTTCTTTTCTCTCTAATTCCCACTCCATATCGTTGACCAGATCTCTTTTTACATTCATTTTATGACTGGCATACAGCTGCGTAGTTGTTACCTGCTCATGGTCCAAAAGCGCCTGTACATCAAAAATTGAATTCCCCCTGCCAATCAGACTTGTAGCAGCGGTTGCTCTCAGTTTGTGAGGGCTGTAGCCGGATTTTCTTGAGGTGGCAAGACCTATGGAAGTGTATTTTTTCACAAGCTCCCGTATTTGACGGTCTGTCATTCTTTTACCCTGAAGAGAAAGAAAAAGAGCATCTTTATAAAGATCATCGAGATTACTGTCATCAGCACGTTCATTTTGTATATAATCAAGGACTACTTGGGTCACTGATTCATTCAAGGGCATCACTGATTCTTTAGCGCGTTTTCTGTATATTTTAAATTCTCCTCTGGAAAAATTAAAAGAAGACACATTGAGCTGCTGGAGCTCAAAAAGTCTGAGACCATAAGTCAGAAAAAGCACCAGTATCGCCTTGTCACGTTTTTTTGTTTTTTTCCAGTATTGCCGTTCTTTTTCCGTAAGATATTCCCCTGTGGAAACGGCATCCAACATAATCATTACTTCGTCATCTTGAAGAGCTTTAATTTCTCTCTCACCTGCTTTGGGAACTCTTATAGGATCAAATCCATCGGTAATATTCTTTTGAACTTTTCCAGCTCTGTAAAGCTGTTTGAACATTACTGAAAGAGAAGATTTCTTTCTCGCAAGTGTTTTATTGCTGTTTTCATACACTATGATTTCATTGTTTTTTTCCACAGTGTATTTTCTGCAATAATCCAAGAAGAGATTTATGTCTGCCGCTTTTATTCTATTAAATTCCTGCAGTTTTATGTCAATTATATTCTGTGCAGAAGTGAGTTTACTCTCATCTATGAGGTACTGGCAGAAAAATTTTATATCGCTCAGGTAAGACAGTCTTGTTCTGGGAAGCACATTTCCTTTAAGATATGCGAAAAATTCTTTAAGAAAATCCGGAAGCTGTTTTTGTATTTCCTCACATTTGAAAATTATCTCGTGCTCGCTCAACACCACATTATCCGGTTTATCGCTCTTATTATGCAGTTTTATACGCTTTCCCGCACCCATGTCGTTATTACCTCTGCGGCATCATTGTCACTGTCAAAATCTGAAATATTATACCACTTCATTCTATCATATCTTCTAAACCACGTTAACTGTTTTTTAGCGTAATGCCTCGTATTTTTTTTGATTTTGTCGATTGCCTCTTCTTGTGAATATCTGCCTTCAAAGTAATACATTATTTCTTTATATCCGATACCTTTCATAGATATATTTTCAGCAGTAAGTCCCATCTTCATAAGATTTTCGACTTCATCAAACAGTCCTTTTTCAACCAGTATATCAACTCTTTTATTTATTCTCTCGTACAGCTCTTGTCTGTCTCTTGTCAAACCGATAAGAACTATATCATAATCATTCGTGCGGCGTTTAATATCACAAAATTTCTTTATTTTGCCTTCTCCTTCTTTAAGACGTTCAAGAGCTCTTATTATCTTTTTTAAATTGTTGGGATGTATGGCTGATGCTGCTTCTGAATCCATCTGTTCAAGCATATTATGAAGATATTTATTTCCTTTTTCTTCGGCGATTTTCTCCAACTCTTTTCTGTATGAAAAATCTCCGGGTGATGAAGAAAAGTCCATTTCATATATGAGAGAATTGAGATAGAGTCCTGTACCACCTGAAATTATGGGAAGCTTATCTCTTGATAGTACATTTCGAATTGAAGCTTTTGCCAGCTTTTGATATTCCGCTACTGAAAAATCCTCTCTTGGATCTATAATATCCACAAGGTGATGTTTCGCCTGAGCCATTTCATCAGGAGTTGGCTTGGCACTTCCTATATCCATAAACTTATACAACTGCATAGAATCACATGAAATGATCTCTCCATCAAGTTCTTTTGCCAGTTTTATAGCAAATTTAGTCTTTCCTACAGCAGTAGGACCTGCCACTGCAATGATTTTGTTCATATCAGTAAACATTTTATACCCTTTTAAATAATTTTTCTATCTCATATTTAGTCATTCTTATAAACGTAGGTCTGCCATGAGGGCATGAAAACGGATTGACACATCTGTCCAAATCTTTTACGAGAGCCTGTATCTCTGTTTGTGTAAGAGGATCTCCTCCTTTAACAGCGCTTTTGCAAGATCTCATAATAATTTTATTTAACGTCTGTCGGTCGGTCAGATCAGGCTTATCCTCCATTTCTTTAAAAAAATCCGATAAAAAATCCTCTGCTTCTTTCAGCTCCATGAAAGCCGGTATTTCTCTTACTATATATGTATTGTTTCCAAAAAATTCTATATCATAGCCCATACCTGAAATATCTGAAAACCATATATCTTCACCAGCGACCACATTTGCCGATACATTAATACTTATAGGCATAAGCAGCTGCTGCGAAGCCTTATCTCTTTGGTTATACTGATCCAGCAGTTTTTCATAAAAGATTCTTTCATGAGCAGCATGTTGATCTATAAGGTAAAAATTATTTTCATCTGAGGCTATAATATAGGTATTAAACAAAGTACCTATGTAATTCAGTGTAGTAAAATCAAAGTATCTGTTTTCCGGTTTTTCAGGCAGTATCTCTTTTTTTTCTTCTTCTTGTTTGCGGCGCATATTAAATAATAAATTTTTTATGTCAACTTGTTCGCCGTCAGAATAAATAATATCTTGTGTTTTTCTTTTTTCGGAAACTTTACTCTCTGATATTTCCTGTATGTATGTATTTGAATCTGAATTTTCTTTCGAAACCTCTGAAGATTTGTATGAGAATAGTTCCTCCTCTATTCCTGCATTATGTTTAATATGTTCACTTCTTATTTGAGGCAAAGCATCTTTTTTCATTAATACAGATCTTACATTACTTTTTATAAAGTCTTCTACTTCAAAATCATCATCAAAACGGATCTCTTTTTTAGTAGGATGAACATTGACATCCAGTTTTTCCGCAGGCATGCTGAGAAACAAAAAAGCTACAGGAAATCTGCCATGAAAAAGCTTTTCCTTATATGCAGCTTCAAGTCCGTTCTCCATTACTTTACTGGTAACAATTCTGCCGTTTACACAAAATATCTGTTTGTTTCTGGATGGAGCTGAAGCTGATGGGGCTGATACAAAACCTTTGAGGATAAATCCTCTACCCTCGCCATCTACAGGAAGAAGATCTTTTCCAACGTTATTCCCATATATATTTATTATGTTATTAAAAATGTTTCCGTTTCCTCTTGTAGCAAATACAGTGCGCTCTCCATTTATAAGATTTATCTTTACATTTCCGTACGCCAGAGAAATTCTGGATACCATATCAACTACACGCCTCGTCTCTGAATTATCAGAGGACAGGAATTTCTGTCTGGCAGGAACATTATAAAACAGATCTCTAACAGTCACTGTTGTCCCGTCTGGACAGCCTATAGCAGTATTTTCCAATACTTGGCTTCCCTCAATAACGATTTTCCTTCCTGTTTTGGAATCAGCTGTCTTTGTTATGAGCTCCACTCTGCTGACTGCACATATGCTTGCCAGAGCTTCTCCCCTGAATCCCAGCGTATGTATGGCATCGAGATCCTCAGCAGATGATATTTTGCTTGTTGCATGTCTCATGAATGCCAGCTCTGCCTGTTGTCCATCTATGCCACAGCCATTATCGGTTACCCTTATATATGATTTCCCTCCGTTCTTTATTTCGACAGTGATGTTTGAAGCATCTGCATCCAGTGAATTTTCAAGGAGTTCCTTAATAATAGAAACGGGTCTGTCTATGACTTCTCCTGCTGCTATTTTATCAGCAATATTCTTTTCTAATATTCTTATCATATATATCCTTTAAGTTCCTCCAGTACTTTAAGAGCTTCTGACGGTGTTGTATTCATCAGATCCAGAGCTTTAATTTTTTCTATTACAGGATCGGGTATAGATGTGAAAAAAGATATCTGAGTTTCCTCTATATCTTTATTTGAGCTTTCATCATTTTCAGTCAAAATATATTCATATTCTTCCGTTTTGCCGCAGCTTCCTTTTTCCAGTTCCAGTAAACGTTCTTCTGCTCGATTTAAAAGTTCAGACGGAGCACCAGCCAGCTTTGCCACATGTATACCGTAACTTCTGCTTGCGCTGCCTTCAATGATCTTATGAAGAAATACCACATCACCGTTTTCTTCGGCAACATCTACATTGAGATTTTTAACACCTCTCATAGACCCTTCAAGCTGCGTCATTTCATGATAGTGAGTAGCCAAAAGTGTGCGTATTTTTCTTTTCGGACGGCACAAGAATTCTGCAGCTGCCCATGCGATTGAAAGTCCATCGTATGTGCTTGTTCCCCGTCCTATCTCATCGAGAATAACAAGACTTCTCGAGGTGGCAGTATTGAGAATATATGAAAGCTCACTCATTTCTACGAAAAATGTGCTCTGTCCCTGAGCCAAATTATCAGATGCTCCTATTCTTGTAAAGATCCTGTCACAGACACCTATTCTTGCTTTTTCACATGGTACGAAGCAGCCTGCCTGTGCCATAAGAGTTATGAGAGCAGTCTGCCTCATATACGTTGATTTTCCTGACATATTGGGTCCTGTTATAAGCAAGAGATTGCGAAGTTCTTTATTTATGTATGTATCATTACTAACAAACATCCCGTCTGTTATCGTTTGTTCTATCACGGGGTGTCTGCCTTTAACAATTTCTATTATATCGCTTTCGTCTACGGAAGGTTTCACATAATCATTTTTTTCACTGACTTCTGCGAAAGATGTAAGAACATCTAAAGATGCGATAGCCTTTGATGTTTCCTGAATCTGCCTAATAAAGCGTTGCAGTTTTTGACGAATATCAATAAACAGATTGTATTCAGTCTGATTTATTTTTGTCTCTGCGTTAAGAACCAGTCGTTCAGTCTCCTTCAGTTCAGGAGTTATAAAACGTTCGCAGTTAGCTAATGTCTGTTTTCTTATATAATTATCGGGAACAAGATCATAATAAGACTTAGTGACTTCCAGATAATATCCGAAAACTTTGTTATATCCTACCTTCAGATTTTTTATACCTGTTCTTTCCCGTTCACTGTATTCCAATCCGGCAATCCAATCCTGAGCATCCTTTATAGAATCTTTGAGAGTATCCAGCTTTTGAGAATATCCTGCTTTTATGAGCCCTCCCTCTTTCACTGAAAAAGGAGGATCTTCTACTATCCCTGAGTTTATCAACTGATATACATGGCTGAGAGAATGGATATTTTTGTTTATCTGTGAAATCAGAGGCAACTCTATAGATGACAAATCTTCCTTTATATCCGGAAGTACATTGCATGAATTTCGAAGTGCTATCATATCCTTGCCGTTAGCTGTACCGCAGGCGATGCGGCCTGCAAGGCGCTCAAAATCATATACACGCTTAAGTGATTCTTTTATATTATTTCTGATGATAATATTTTCGAGAAGAATTTCTACCGCATCAAGTCTTGCGGATATTTCAGAAATATCATTTAATGGTTCCTTGATCCACTGTTTAAGCTTTCTTGATCCCATAGCAGTGTGAGTTTTATCCAGTACACCTAAAAGAGACCCTTTCACTTTTTTTTCAAACAAGGTCTCTGTAAGTTCAAGATTCTTAATGGTTGACTTATCCAGTGCCATTCTCTGTCCCATGGAATATATATTGAGATCAGCAATATGCCCCAGCGAGTTTTTTTGTGTCTCGTGCAGATATATGAGCAATACTCCCAGAGCATATTCAGCCGGTGAATTCTCATCTATTCCGATACCAAAGACAGATGATATATTAAATTGCCTTTTTATCGCATTTCTGACTGCATCCTGTTTATAGTAAGATTCGTTAAGAATGTTGAAATAAGCACTGGTTATAGGTTTGATGCTGTTCATATCTATAGCTTCTGCAGCAAAATTATCCAAGATAACTTCTCTGGCATTTATCTTAACAAGTTCGTTTACCAGATTCTCATTTCTGCCTGTCCCTCTTATCTCTGTAAGGCGAATTTCACCCGTCGATATATCGCAATAAGATAATCCTATAGAAACTTCGCGCACATATACTGAAGCAATGTAATTGTTTTCATTTTCTTTCAGCATAGCACTGCTGATAACAGTCCCGGGAGTTACGATCTGTATAACCTCCCGACTAACTATTCCTTTTGAAGACGCAGGATCTTCAGTTTGCTCACATATGGCTACTTTATATCCTTTTTCTACAAGTCTGGCTATATAAGCCTCAGCGGAATGAAAAGGGACTCCGCACATAGGAGCTCTTTCCTCCATACCGCAATTCTTTCCTGTAAGTGTAAGCTCCAGCTCGCGGGAAGCAAGCTTGGCATCATCGAAAAACATTTCATAGAAATCACCGAGTCTGAAAAATAGAATACAGTCTTCATAGTTTTTCTTTATCTCCATATATTGCCGCATCATGGGCGAAAGTTTAGGCGCCGACATTTTTAATACTCCTCCCCTGACTTCATATTCTTATCTGGCTTTATATTTTTCAAGTCCCAGCCTTATAAGCTGCGCGCCTCTTCTCATATCATCTTGTTTGAGCACATATGCTATACGGATCTCATTTTTACCAAGGCCTTCGGTAGCATAAAAACCCTCTGCTGGTGAAAACATTACAGTCTCACCATTGTCTTCGAATTCTGTAAGAAGATACATGAGAAAATCTTCAACATCATCTATAGGAAGTTTAGCCATTATATAAAATGAACCTCCGGGTTTTCTGCATACAATGCCCGGTATTTTCATAAGTTCTTCATAAACTGCATCTCTTCTTCCTTCATATTCTTTTTTTACGTCAGCATAATATGAACGATCTATATTGTAAAGAGCGGCAGCGCCTATCTGATCAAGAGTAGGACAGCAAAGACGACCCTGAGCGATTTTAAGTGCACACTCCATTATATCTTTGTTTTTGCTTATAAGACATCCGACTCTTGCTCCGCATGCGGAAAATCTTTTTGACACTGAATCTATTATTATTACTCTGTCAGCAACATTCGAAAGCATACCGAAAGAAGTTATTTCGTTTCCGTCATAAGCAAATTCTCTGTATACTTCATCAGCTATGATCCATAAATCATGTTTCACAGCTATTTCGGCAATAAGCTCCATATCTTGTTTTGTGAGAACTCTGCCTGTAGGGTTACCCGGATTTATACAGGCAATAGCTCGTGTCTTACCGGTTACAGCGGATTCTATAAGTTCGGCATCTGCATAATCATATCCGTCTTCAGCCTTTGTTGTTATAGGAACAATATTGCCTCCTGCTGCCGTTACAAATGTATGATAATTCGTATAAAACGGTTCTGCTATTATTACTTCATCACCTGGATCTAAAATACTTGTAAATACCATACTGAGAGCTTCGGAACCACCGTTTGTTATCATTATGTCATCCCTTGTATAACTCATTCCATAGGCTTTGAAATAATTTGATATAGCATCCTGCAATACTGTTTCACCGCCTGATTCAGAATAAGCGATTACTTTTTCATGAAAATTATTGACCGCATCCATAAAGCAGGAAGGTGTTTCTATGTCAGGCTGTCCTATGTTTAATCTATAGATTTTTTTCCCTTCTTTTTCTGCTTTTATAGCGAAGGGATTAAATTTTCTTATGGGGGACTGCCCTATTTTGTTCATTTTTTTTGATATGTTCATTTTTATTCTCCTTTTGTCTGTGTTGCATTATATTAACTCATCATGAGAAGCATTTACTGTCTCTTCTACATTCGGCCTTTTTCCGGGGTTGATTTTCTTCATATAAAGAAGATATTCTATGTTTCCCTTCGTTCCTGTCACAGGGGAATATGTAAGTCCATGGCTGTACAGACCATTATCTTCTCCATACCTTATGACATTTTCTATGACTTCTCTGTGAACGGCCGCATCTCTGACGATTCCTTTCTTTCCTACCTGATCACGTCCTGCTTCAAACTGAGGCTTGACGAGACAGACAAGACTCCCCTTTTCCGAGAGAAGCTTTGATGCCACCGGGAAAACAAGTCTGAGAGAAATAAAGGATACATCAATACTTATAAAGTCCACATCTTTATCTATGGTATCAGTATCAAGATACCTTATATTTGTTTTTTCCATATTTATTACACGAGGATCATTTCGCAGCTTCCAGTCAAGCTGTCCATATCCTACATCTACAGCAAAGACTTTCCTTGCTCCGTTCTTGAGCATACAGTCAGTAAATCCGCCTGTGGAAGCTCCTATATCCACTGTTACTGCATCCTTAAGAGAAAAGCCGAAAATATCAAGCGATTTTTCGAGTTTCAAACCTCCTCTGCTCACATAAGGGCAAAGATCTTCTTTTACTGTGATATCAGCTTTTTTATCTACCGATGTACCCGGTTTGTCTATACGCTGTCCTTCTACATATATAAGTCCTGCCATTATAGATGCTTTTGCCTTTTCCCGTGAAGAAAAAAAACCTCTTTCCGTCAAAATTATATCTAATCTATCCTTCAAATTCCCGTTTTATCCTTTCTGCTATAGAAGAACTGTCCATTTTGTATTTTATGTAGAGTTCTTCACAAGTACCATGTTCTATAAACTTATCAGGCCATCCTATATTCACTACTTTGACACCAGTATTTATGAGGATATTATTTATCTCCTCACCCATTCCTCCGGGAATAACATTATCTTCTACAGTGACAATCAAAGATACCTTCCCTGAAGATTCAAGCAGCATATCTTTGTCTATGGGACATACAAAAGATGCGTTAACAACTCCGGCAATTATCCCGTTTTCTTTAAGAATCTCCGAAGCTTCAAGTGCTTTTTCAACCATAGATCCGAGAGCCCATATCTCTACATTTTTCCCTTCTTTGAGACGTTCTGCCTTCCCTAAAATAATATTTCTTTTTTTCTTTGACTGCAAAGCAGTTCCCCTTGGATACCTTATAGCGCAAGGACCGTCATATGAAGAGGCAAACTCCATCATCAATTCCAATTCACTGCCGTCTTTGGGCGCCATAATCACCATATTGGGCATATGCTTTAGATAGCTTAGATCAAAAATTCCATGATGTGTCTCTCCATCGGCTCCAACTATTCCCGCTCTGTCTATACAAAGAACTACCGGCAAATTCTGAAGGCAAACATCCTCGATGATCTGATCGTAGGCGCGCTGCATAAATGTAGAATATATAGCAACAAACGGTTTAAGTCCTGCTTTAGCAAGACCTGCTGCAAATGTCACAGCATGACCTTCTGCTATTCCTACATCAAAAGCTCTTCCCGGAAACGTATCATGAAAACTGTCAAGCCCTGTTCCTTCCATCATTGCAGCGCTTACAGCAACAATCCTGCTGTCTTTAGAAGCCAGATCTGTAAGTTTACGTGCAAAAATTCCGGAATATGAAGGTTTATCTGAGTTTTTTATAGGTTTTCCCGATTCCATATCAAAAGGACCTATCCCATGAAATATATTAGGTTTCTCTTCTGCTTTAGTGTAACCTTTCCCTTTTTTAGTTATAACATGTATAAAAACAGGATCATTACTCTCTTTGGCGAGTTCCATAGTTTCACACATTTCTTTTATATTGTGTCCATCTATAGGTCCGAAATATTTGAAACCCAGTTCTTCAAATATAACGCCATCTATCACGGCATATTTTATTGTATCCTTAGCATGATGTATTCCGGCAATAACACCTTTCCCTATTACCGGGACTTTTGACACACTTTTCTTAACGCTTTCCTTCATAGATATGTATTTTCTTGAAGCCCTCAATTTTCCCAGATATTTAGGAAAACCTCCTGTGTTGTGAGAGATTGACATTCCATTGTCATTGAGAACAACTATAAGCTTGGAATCAAGATTTCCTACATTGTTAAGAGCCTCAAATGCAAGACCTCCCGTCATAGCTCCGTCTCCTATAACTGAGATAACATTATAGTCATCTCCCGAAAGATCACGGGCTGCGGCCATTCCGAGAGCAAGAGATATGGAGGAACTGCTGTGTCCTGTATCAAAAATGTCGTAAGGACTTTCTGCATTTTTGGGAAACCCACTCATTCCTCCAAGCTGTCTCAGAGAATCAAATTTTTCTGCTCTTCCCGTAAGAATCTTATGGACATATGTCTGATGTCCCACATCCCATATTATTTTATCTTCAGGAGCGTCAAAGATCCTGTGAAGCGCTATGGAAAGCTCAACCGCTCCAAGATTGGATGACAGATGTCCGCCTGTCTTGGAAACTTTCTCAATAAGAAAATCTCTTATTTCATAAGTCAGAACTTCCAGCTCGTCGTATTCCATAGTTTTCAAATCATGCGGAAGATTCAGACCTGCTATATATTTATTCATGTTATTTACCTCTTACAGCCAGATCTTTTGCCAGTTTAACGAATACTTCAGCATTATCATAATATTTTTTCAGCGCATTTATTGATGTTTGAGTGAGGTTGTCAAGTCTTGTTTTTGACTGTTCAAGTCCGTAAAGCGCCGGATATGTGGCTTTTTTATTGATAGAATCCATTCCTGCTTTCTTGCCCATCTCTTCTTCGCTTCCTTCCACATCCAGAATATCGTCACATATCTGAAATGCCAAACCCAGATTTTCTGCATATACAGTGAGATTCTCCAAAGTTTCCTCATCAGCATTTCCAAGCTGTGCTCCTGCTCTGACAGCGGCTATTATAAGCGCTGATGTCTTTGTCAGATGTATATAATCCAGCATTTCCTTTGAACAGCTTTTATCCTCTGCAGCTATATCAGCTATTTGGCCTGCTACAATACCGCGACAGCCGGAGCCTCTGCTGATTTCGTAAGCGGCTCTGATTCTTCGCTTTAAGGCATCTATATCATCAAAATAAAAAAACATATCTCTACTCATGGCTTCATATGCTGCAGCCTGTAGACCATCGCCTGCAAGTGTGGCCACAGCCTCCCCATATACTTTATGATTTGTTGGCATTCCTCTCCGCAAATCGTCATTATCCATACAGGGGAGGTCATCATGTATAAGGGAATATGTGTGTATATATTCTATGGCACAGGCATACGGCAGGGCTTCTTCCCTCTTGCCTCCGCAAAAGTCACATGCGGCAAGAAGAAGAACTGGTCTTATTCTCTTCCCACCTGATGCAAGACTATATTTCATAGATTCATAGAGAGTTATACTCTTATGGTCAATGTCCGGTATAAAATCCATCAAATGTTCTTCTATCAGGTTTTTGTAATCATCAAAAGTATAATCTTTCATGATCTACCTCCTATTTCGTTAAAGTTTCGATTTTCTGGCTGGCTTTTTCCAGTATTTCATTACATTCTTTATAGTATTTTACGCCTTCTTCATAGCTCTTCATAGCCTCTTCAAGAGAAATGTTTTCGGATTTAAGATTTTCAGATATCTCTTCAAGTTTTCTTAGCGCATCTTCAAAACTTGTTTTCTTTTCTGCCATACAAATATTCCTTTCATATCTTTGTCACATGAAATGTGACATATAGGTTATCCAACGGAGTTCATATCTTTGTCACATGAAATGTGACATATAGGTTATCCAACGGAGTTCATATCTTTGTCACATGAAATGTGACATATAGGTTATCCAGCGGATTTCATATCCTTGTCACACAAAATGCGTGACAAGGATATTATTCGGCTGAATTATTATTGTTGTGTTTCAGTATTTTGACTCGTAATGACTCGGGCCTGAGCTTTTCCTTTTGCAGCTTCTATATTTACAACCTGATCTTTCCTTAGGCTCCCTACATCTGTTATTACATTTCCGTCTGCATCTGTCACAACGCTGTATCCTTTCTTCAGTATAGATTTTGGATCAGCCGAATTCATAGTTTCTTTAGCAAGATCTGCCCTATGTTTTAAACCGGCAATCATAGTTTTCGTATAGTTTTCAATATCCGACATTATGTTATCCAAGTTTAATTGCTCCAGTGCTATTCGACTCTGTATATCACGACCAAAATTCCGTGGATTCAAAAGCTGAAGCTGTTTAGATTTATTATCAGTCGTCATTTTTAAAGATCTTTTCATTTCCCTGCCGATAGAAGCTATGTAATCTCTGAGAGCATACGTATCGGGAACTGCCTTATCTGCTGCAGCTGTAGGAGTTTCCGCTCTCATATCAGCCACAAAATCGGCTATGGTAAAATCCGTTTCATGTCCTACTGCAGATATTACCGGTATATCTGAAGCGTATATGCTTCTGGCTACAATCTCCTCATTAAAAGCCCACAGTTCTTCCATAGATCCTCCGCCTCTCCCTGCGATTATAATATCTACATCTGGATAATTAATATTAATATCATCTATTGCAGAGGAAATTTCTTCTGCAGCTGCAGGTCCCTGTACAAGAACAGGGTATATGACTATATCAACACAGTCATTTTTCCCTTTTATTATTTTTACTATATCTCTCACTGCTGCACCTGTTGCAGACGTAACAACCGCTATTTTTTTAGGAAAAACAGGAATAGTCTTTTTTTTAGACTTATCAAATAACCCTTCACTTTCAAGTTTCTTCTTTAACCTTTCAAAAGTCGCTGCTAAATCGCCCTGACCGGCGTTTTCCATATTTTTCACATTGAGAGAGTAACTGCCGCCTCTTTCATATAAATATATATATCCCTCTGCAATTACTCCGTTTCCCTCCGCCAGCTGACATTCAAGGGAAGCCAGATTTCCTGCCGACAGAAAACAATTTATTTTGCTTTTTTCATCTTTAAGCGAAAAGTAAACATGACCTGATCCGTGAAATTTTAAATTGGATATTTCTCCTGTTACAGAAATATTGCCAAGCAGCGGATCTGTCTGAAGTATTCGTTTTATATAGCTGTTAAGCTGTGAAACTTTAACGGGTTTCATTCCCATAAATCTTTCCTCCCAATATTGCTGTGCCGATCGCGTTGTCCTGCGCAAGATCTGCCTGACCAAAGGCTGCATCTATATGATTTTCTGCCAATTTTTTTACTATCTTGTCTCTTATAAATAAGCTGGAGGTAACTCCGCCTGCCATGATTACGTCTGTTATTCCTGTTTTTTCGGCACACTGAAAAATCATCTTTGTCATAGCATCTGCGACTTTTTCAAACAGCTCTTTTATAACAGGCTGAGCCTGCTGTATATCCATATTAATCGTCAGCCTTTTTATCTGAGTATCTATTCCCGACAGGTTGAGCCATCCTTCTTTTACTTTAATAGGGGTAAGAAAACTGGATATTTCATCAGATGCGAGGGCCAGCCTGTCCATTTCTTCTCCGGCAGGAAAGGACATACCCAGTTGCACACCGGTTCTGTCAATTACTTGGCCAAAAGAAATATCTTTTGATCCGCCTATGATATCTATATCATACCCAGTATGTTTTGACTTTACACTGAGCATTTCACATGTACCGCCGGAAAAATGGCATGCAAGGAGCTCTTTTTTATTACTGTGCTTTGAAAAAGCCTTTATGGCCTCTATATGCCCTTCCTGATGAGAAAAAGCAAATGAAGGTATACTTAAAACAGCAGCAAGGGATCTCGCATAACTTTCTCCGGCAAAAAACACCGGCATATATGAATTTTTAACAGGTCTTGGCTTGGATGAAAAGGATATAGCCCCAATATGATAATTATTATCACTCATGGCTTCTTCAAGTAATTCCGGCAGATTCCTAATATGCTGAAAAAGGGCGTCGGATTGTCTCAGCCCTTTTTCACCCTCTTTTACAGTTAAAAACCTTCTTAAATCACATAAAATATTACACTCTGTGTCGATAATAGCAACAGATGTTTTATAATTACTTGTATCTATGCCTAATATATATCTACTATTCATTGGAATTCACTACCGCACCTAAAACTCCATTTATGAATCCCGACGATTTGTCCAGACTGAATTTTTTGGCCAGATTTACAGCCTCATTTATAGATACAGCTTCGGGAATCCCTTCATCGAATTTTATCTCTCCGAGAGCAAGACGCATTATGGCCAGATCTACTTTAGGCATCCTTCCGGTTTTCCACGAACGGCTGTTTCGGTTAATTTCTCCGTCAATATCTTCTAAATTTCGGACTATATCGGTAAGAAGTTTCAGTCCTCTTCTTTTATGATTGCCTGACAGCCTTTCCTGAGAAAGCTTTTCTGCGGTTTCAAGATCCATTGTTTTTGTAGTGTCCATTTCATAAAGTATCTGCATCAAGATCTCTCTTGCTTCATTTCTCGTCATTTTGTTTCTTATCCTCCGATGGTATTTTAACACCTTGTACATGTATATTTACAGCTGTGACGTCCAGTTCCGTCATGGACTGTATCTCTTTCTTAACATTTTCCTGTATATCCCACGCTACTGCAGGTATCTTTGCATGATATTTTACGGTTATATATACGTCTACTTCCACACCTTCATCTGTCTGACTGACTTTTATTCCTTTTGCCAGCAGTTCTTTGCCTAAAAAATTCCTGGAAAGTGCATTAGGTATACCGCCCGACATTCCGGCCACGCCCTCTGTTTTCAATGTTGCATTTACGGCACAAACAGCGATGACTTCATCCGAAATTCTTATGCCGTATTCACCGTTTATTTTATTTGTGCCCATAAAACCACCTCTTAAATATTATATCAAATATTAGTCTAAAAAACAACGTGTCCATGGTGTTCTACATGATTTTAGTCTCTTCCAGTTTCTCAGAAAAAGCAGAATTGAGCTTTATTATAGGCTTTCTCAAAACGAGTCCTACTATGAGAGAAAGAGCAAGGAATATTCCAAGTTTTCCCATATCTGCCCAATAATACATACCATAAAGACCTCCTACTGCTTCTCTCATTGCAGACATACTATGAGTAAAAGGAAGAAGAGGATAGACAACTCTGAAAAACAAAGGAGCCACTTCAATAGGGAAGGTTCCTCCTGTTCCAGCCACCTGTATAACGAGAAGTATAACACTTATCGCCTTTCCTATATCTCCAAAAGATACTGTTAAAGTGTAAATAATATTCACATACACAATACTTGAAAACCAGCTTGCCAGCAGAAACAAAAACGGATGTCGGCACTGTATCCCAAGATAAAATAAATCTCCTAATGCGATCAATGTACTTTGAAGCAATCCTATTATAAGAAAAATAACATATCGTCCGAAATATATATGACTTGGTTTTACATTCCGCAGACCTGCCAATTGTGTTTCAGAAACAGTCACCTTCATCATTGCAACAAGAACGATACCTCCGATCCAAATGGAAAGCGTAGAGTAAAAAGGAGCCATAGAGGATCCGTAGTTTTCCATTTCATATATCTTATGAGTTTTTAGAGATACCGGAGAAGACACAAAAGACGTAAGTTTATCTTTATTATCAGACAGAAGATTGTCTATTTCAGAAAAATCGCCGTCTTCTTCCATTTGCTGAAGCTTTCCTGTCACTTCTGATATCCTTGATGAAGAACTCGAAAGAATAGCTATGGAGCTATCCAGTGCGCTTTGAAGTCTTGAAAGCTGATCCGTCGCTGAATCTGATAATGCTTTTATTCCGTCTGTGGTTTTTCCTATCTGAGAGAGAAGTTCTTTCACACCGTCATCAGTTTTTTCCAGAGATTTTGAAAGATTTTTTAATGTATCTGTGACATTTTCTTCGTAATCTGTCTTTATCTTTTCTATTTCTTCTATGCTCTTCATAATCAGATTATCCAGTTCTTTTTTTGCCTCGCCAATATCTGCTGATGTAGTTCTCATAGAATCTGCTACAGAGATAAGCTTATCTTTAAGCTCATTTTGTGTAGCAATATAAGCATTCAGCTTAGCAACAATAGGTTCTGTAAGGGAAGCAAACTGTGGATATTTTTTTCCCATAGATTCAAGAGAATCTCTAAGTGATGTATAGGAAACTATAAGACTGTCCAATTGTTCTGCAATAGTATTTAGCGAAAACGCTGCCGATTCCACATCCTTTGATTGTGTTTCAAAAGCCGTATCTACAACAGATGACATCTGATCATAAAAATCTTTGCCAGATGACAGCGTTCCATTAACATCATCTGTTATTCCCGAAAGTGCTTCATGGACATCTGAAAAAGTCTCTCTGATGTCTTTAAGTACCTTCATATTGCTTTCAGATTGAGTCTGAGCCTGTTCAAGAACACCTGATGTAGCCTCGAGAAGATCTCCGGAGGATGAGGTCGCTGCTGAAAATGACTGCAAAGCATCAGCTGAGGATGAAAGATCTGAAGATATTCTGTCAAGATTAGCTTCCAGATTTTCTACCACAGATTCAGCTCCCTCTGTATCAGTCATATTGGATACAGATTGAAGAACTACAAGTATCGTATCTGAAACAGTTCTTATGAATACTTGATTTATTTGTCTTTGTATAGAAGTGGCACCTTTTTCCGTAACCTTTGGAGCAATAGCGTTTTCTTTTGCATTGGAATAATAGATTATTTCTGCTTTTTTTATATCTTCGGAAAATATACTCATCATTTCATTACTGAACTGTTCCGGAATAACGATTGCCGCATAATAATCTCCTGACCTTACGCCGTTTACAGCTTTTTCTTTACTGGTAAATACCCACTCCATATCAGTATTTTCTCTAAGTATTGACAGAACCTGATCTCCTACATTAAGTTGTATAGGGATCAAATTACCTTCATATCCCTCATCAACACTGGCCACAGCAACTTTTAAATTGCCTGTATTTTTATAAGGATCCCAGCTGGCAGCTATGTTAAACCACGCATACAAACATGGAACGACAGCTATTCCTACAATGGCAATAAGTGCAATTACGTTCTTTTTTATACGTCTGACATCTCCCGTAAAAATATGCCATATATTTTTCATTTGCTCTTCTCCTCCTCTATGATGTCTATAAGGTTTTCTGATGTCAGCCCACTGACTTTTATCTGTCTTTGCACTCTGTCATGAATATATTCAACACAAATTAAATATATTGACAACCCTATAAGTGAAACTATCCATAAAACTAAAAATACTATTCTTGATTCCAGACTAAACATGAGAATAAGAAAAAACAGCGGTATAGCTATCATGCAAATAAATCCATATTTTATCATCTTGGGATAATGTGCCTCAAACTTCGCAGATCTTGCCATGAATTTTTGTTTTCCTTCATCATGCCTGAGAAGAGCTTTTATCAGCAGCTGGAGCTGGGGATTTTCATTCCTGACAGTATCAGTCTCGCCTATCATGAGATCCGTTTCTTCAAGATGTTTATCAAACATATGATTAAGATTCAAAATAAGTGGCCGAAGAACAAGCCCCGTTAAAAGTGAAATCAATATAAAAATAAGAAGTATCAAAAGGTCTTTTATATAGTAATTTTCGTAAAAGCCCGCCATACTTTCCCGCATAGCATCTATGCCATATGTGAACGGAAACAGAGGATGTACTTTCTGAAAAAAGCCAGGCATCATTTCTATGGGATAAGTCCCTGAAGATCCTGGTATCTGCAGTATCACAAGAAGAACAGCTACGGCTTTTCCTATATGTTTAAAGGTTATCGCAAGCGCATATATGATATTCACATATACAAAGGAGCAGAACATACCTGCCAGAAGAAATGCTGTAGGATGCATACATTGTGTTTTAAGCAATATTAGATCTCCTGTACATACTATGAATCCTTGGATCAGTGCAGCAGATGAAAACAAAAGCCATCGCCCGAAATAAGCATCTGTCGTATCAAAACGATGTATAAACCCTTCTTGGTCTACCTCCTGTTTGAGAATGGAAACTAAAATTAACCCACCTACCCATAATGCCAGATTTGTATAAAACGGGGTCATTCCAGATCCATAATTTTCCACATCATAAAGAACCTCAGATTTCAAAGAAACAGGAGATGCCATAAATCTTGAAACCGATTGCGGATCTATTCCTTCCAGAGAAAGAAGCTGCTGATATGTACCGGAACTTTGTAAAGCACTTATATCTGTCATTACAGAATTCAGATTCTCATCTACTCTTTCCAATACTTCACCTGTTTGTTCCAATGCTGCTAAACTCATATCAAGGCTTGATTCAAATTGCTGAAGGATTCCTTTTATCTGCTTGGTCATAGGCTCTGTTGCTGAAAGTGTTGCTGAAAGACTTCCACTGACTGATGCCAGATCATCAAGAGACTTATTTACTTTCGGAAGAGTATTTTGCTCAAAAGCTTTTCTGCTGTCCTGCATGGATTGTCTTCCATCTATTGATATTTTTTCCAGATCTAAGCGCGTATCCTTCGCCGTCGTAAGTATATTCTTGACACTGTCATTACCTCCGCTCAAGGAATCCAAAATCTTTTCATAAGTCTCATTCTGACTCTGTAAATGTTTTATCTGTTCGCCTATTATAGCCGAAAGTTCTGTATTATTCCCTATATTGTCATTGAGTTCGGCAAGAGATTGAAGCAATTTTTCATTTTTTTCATTCAGCTCTGATACTGAATCTATCGCATTTCCTACATCAGCGGTAGCTTTCTGAGCATTTGCTTCAAAAGTTCCCAACTTTGCTGAAGCTGATATGGAAATATCATTTATCAGGATCTCACTCTGCGAGAGACTTCCGGATATCTGAGCCGAAAAGCGACTCAAAGCCGAGCGGCTTTCATACAACAGAAAAGATGTATCTTCAAAAGCTGCAGCAGCTGCATCTGAAGCAGAATCAACTTTATCGAGGGTATCTATTGTCTCTTTTATAACTGTTTCCGATCCCTTTACAGTTTCCTGGAAGTCTCCCAGCGCAGTCTGATATTCAGCCAGATTCGATCTTACATCGGAAACAGCCGTAATCAGCTGAGAATCTGCTGCATTCATGTCATTTGTCAATTGATCTGCTGCTGATCGGATTATTCCTGATATCGTTTCTGAAGCGACAGATGAAAAAGTCTCATTTATTTCTTGCTGAACTGTAGTTGCTCCGGTATCTGTTATTTTAGGCGCTATAGCATTTTTCTTTTCGTTAATATAATAATCAAGCTTTGGTTTTTCGATTTTTCCTGACAATATACTAAGCAACGAATCGCTGAAATCATCAGGAATTATGATAGCTGCATAATATTTCCCAGAACGGACACCCTCCTCAGCCTGTTTTTCATCTACAAATGTCCAGCCCAGCTGACTGTTTTCCCTAAGATTTTCAATAATTGTATCTCCTGCATTTATAGACAGCTTATCTGTTTCAGATCCTGTATCATTATTAGCAACTGCTACTTTGATACCTTGTGTATTGCCGTACGGATCCATATTGGCCGCTATATTAAACCATGCATAAAGAGATGGCAAAACACATACCCCTATCATTACTATAATGGCAGCTTTATTATGTGAAAGACGTCTTATATCTCGACTGAAAATCTGAAATGCCGTTTTCATAAATTACCTCCTGATAGCTTCAGTCATATTTTTGATTTTACTGACGCAATAATTCATGTTTCCTATTCTAAATCAGTTTAGTCTTCATGTCCACAGGGAAAACAACATAAATAAAACCGGTAAAACAGCTGTTTTGCCGGCTTTATTACTTTTATTTAATGAAATTATATCTTTTTGTATACTATTTTCCCTCCTAATATTGTCATAAGAGTTTTCATATTAAACATTTGTTCTCTGTCATATGCCATCTGAAATATGTTGTTTTCAAAAACAGCTATATCAGCCAGCTTACCTTTTTCTATGCTTCCTATTCTTTTATCGAAATTCGCCGCATATGCCGAACCATATGTATAAGCTCTGAGGCTTTCATGTACTGACAGCTTTTCTTCGGGAGAGAAACCTCCCTTCGGCTCATTATCATCTGTAAGACGACTTACTGATCTGAATATACCTCTCAAAGGATTAAGCTCCGTCACGGGATAATCAGTTCCGAAAGCCAGTCTCCCGCCTTTGTTTTTTATAGATCTAAAAGGCCATGAATACTTCATTCTTTCTTCACCAATCATAGTATGGAACGGATGATCCGAAAAATTATATTTAGGCAGATGATCAGGCTGTACCGATGCGATGACATCCAACTGTCCGAATCGGCCTATATCTTCGGGAGAAATGGATTCTATGTGTTCTATACAATGCCTGACATCTCTTTTTCCGTGAATATTTTCTGCATATTGAAAAGCATCAAGTCCTAATCGTACAGCTGCATCTCCGCAAGCGTGCAGCCTTACCTTTATATTATTTTTTGTCATCAGCGCAACACGTTCTTTCAGATACTGTGGATCTATCATGGAACTGCTTCTAAACCCCGGCCTGTCAGTATAAGGTTTCAGCATGTATCCTGTATGCCCCATAGGGGTCCCGTCAAGAAAATCTTTTACTCCTATAAATCTAAGCATATCGGAATTATAATTACTTCTGATTTTAAGAATTTCATCAAGTGCTTCGCTGAAGGCCAATGCAAAATGTATCCTGACATTAAGCTTTCCGCTGTTTTCAAGGATCTTGTAAGCATGTTCCGTTCTGATCCCGTAAAGAGGCAGATCTGCAACTGACGTTATTCCGTACTGTGAGGCTGTTTCGGCAAATGATACTGCATAGGATGCCATTTCTTCTGCCGTCATATCACTTAAAATATCTTTAAGCATGGGTATTACAGCAGCTTCATGTATATAACCGGTAAGTTCCCCGTTATCATCCCTAAAAAAACTTCCGTTGTCGGGATCATCAATATCTCTGCTGATATTAAATCTTCTGAGAGCTTCACTGTTGACCCATGCACCATGGCATTCTTTATTCAAGAGAAATACAGGAGTATTCTTGAAATATTTGTCCAAGCTTTCCTTTGTGGGAAGTTTACCTTTCGGCCATCTGAAATTGTCCCAAGCTCCTCCCATTATCCATCCGCCATCCCGGCGATCTTTATTTTTTCCCCAGATTATATAAGCAGCTTCTTCCTCTGAAGATGCATACCTAAGTACCCCGTCTCTTTCCATAAGAGCGCCACTTAAAAGATGGACATGAAAATCATTAAAACCGGGCATTATAAAATTGTTTTCAAAATCCAGAATCTCAGTGTTTTTATCTATGTACTGTTCTGCATCTTCACACGAGCCTACGAAGCTTATATTTTCTCTGTCGCATATGACATATCCGTCAATCAACTGTGGAGTAAGAGATGTATAAATATTCCTACATCTAAAGGCTTTCTTCTTCATTTTCATCCTCCGCATTAAACACGCCGTTTTTTACTTCTCTTAAATATAAAAAGGCAGTCACAGGTCCGTAAAGAAGTGCGGCAGTTCCCATAAACAGAGGTAATATAATATCAGATCTGCTGATAGTAAGTATCCATATTAATACGGAACATATCAAACATATAGCTGCCCATATAAATGCTAATTTGCTTTTTCTTTCTTCACCTATATCTTTTTTCATATATATCCTGCCTTTCCTAAACAGTAAGCGTTTTCTGCCCAATTTCTTTATAAGTAAGCTTGGCGACTGTAACATATACTATAACACTGAATATTATGCAGGCTACGTTGGCTGGAATTCCGCATGGAGTTCCCAGAACAAACTCCCAGACAGCATAGGCAACTACTGTAAGAAGCAAGCTCCAAAAACCTGCAGCAGGAGTCTTTTTTTTTGTAAAATAATCCCAGCATAAGTGGAACTATAAAAGCTGCTACCTGAAATCCACCACAATAGTAATATGCTTTTGAAATTCCGTCAGACCAGAAATACGTAGCAACAATAATGAGAAGTCCTACTACCCAGATAACAACTCTCGTTCCCCAGACTTCTGCTTTATCACTGAGATCAGGCTTAAAGAAGCCCTTTATTATATCGTGTACAACTACCGCTCCGCAAATAAGATAATCAGCGCTGACTGTAGACATTACAGCAGAAAGAAGCGCTGCCACGAAAAGTCCCCTCAGACCTACCGGAAGTGTAGTGAAGACCACCGCCCAAAATGCCTCCGAAGGAGCTTCTTGAGCTGCATCCGGAAACATCACGAGTGCTGCCATTCCTCCAAATACCATCACAGTGCTGAAAAACAATCCAAAAATCATTATACAAGTATACGATACTTTGATATCACCTCCGGATTTTGAAGAACCGAATCTCTGATATGACTGAGAGTTCGCATACATAGCCAAAGCACTTATTACCCATCCTAATACTGCCATAAATCCATTTCCTCCTGTAACCGTCAGAAAATCAGGATTTACAGCGCCTACCTGATCAAATAAGCTTCCGAATCCGCCAAAATGATTGACCAGCCCGAAACAAAGTACACCGGCAGATACTGACATCACAACAAACTGCATCATGTCCGTTATCGCAAGCCCCCACAGTCCTGACAAAGATGTGTAAAATATAATAATTATTCCCAGTATAGCAAAGGCCAGCCACATATTCATCCCCGTTACATACGCTATGACAGATCCCCCTGCCGTTAGAAGAGCAGATTCATAAAGAAAAGGAGGCAGCATTCCTATTGCCATTACGAACTTTGTTTTTCTATCATACATATAAGACATAAGATCCGGCATGGTAAGTACCCAGTCGGGAATTTTGTTTCTTACAAGAGGTCCTATCCATACAGCCAAAGGAAGCCTCAAAATAGCCGTAGGTATTATGTATATAAATATTATACATATACCCATAGTCGTTCCGCATTCTGCAAGACCTACGATAGTCCACGAATCATACCAGCTGGCTGCACCTACTCCTACCAAAACAGGTATTGTAAGTCTTCTGGAAGCCACAAAAAAGCTCTTCATATTTTTGCTCGCTCTTTTACGCATGGCTAGTCCTACTGCTATAATGATCACAAAATATACTGATATTATGATCCAGTCAAAGGCCGACCATATTTCGGAAAAGTTTATAGCCATAAAATTCCTCCTTTTTAAAAATTATTCTCTACTCTGTACTTAAGACCCAGAACATGTTCATTTTCAATGGCGAACTGATCAAGATAAGCATATCTCATATTAGAATGCCGCCCTTTATATATGATCTCAAGTTCTACAGCAGGTCTGTAAAAGAGAGTTTCTTTTCTCAAAGTAAGTTCTCCGTTGCGGCCGTAAAATTTTCTCATGATTTTATACTGGATATATTCCTCAGATTTCTTTTTCATATCAGAAACAGAACCTGAGGCAGCTACCACTTTCTTTTCTTCAATTTTTATCTTTCCTTTTTTCAGCGGTAGTGATCCGCTTTCATATACATCATATTGAAATGGATGCATCTCATTGGCATCAAAAACGACGGCAACCTTCCCCTCTTTTACAAGACCTTTTTTCTTAAACATAATATTTCGTTCTACATGGAAATCGTATTCAAGATAACAGTATGGTACCCAAACATCTGCAACACTTCCTATTTCAAATTTTACTATCTGCTTCCCGAAGAAACTGCCATGGAGAAGCTTCAGTTTGCTTTCTACAGCTTTCTTTCTGTCAGCAATTTCCTCTGTATAAAATTCTTCTTTCCTTTTATTCAGATGTTTCACCATAGTATCTTTCATTATTCCACTGCACTCCCTTCCCTTACGATTTCCTTCCACTTATACGGATATCCTGTTCCCATCATTTTGCTGATAAATGCTTCAGGATCCAACTGGTCCGCAAAGATGATTCCTTTAGGCATATCCATTTCGTCTATGAGCATGGTTCCTGTAGCCAGCGGAAGAGATACATAAACAAGAGCCGTTCCGTATATCTTTTTGAGCTCAGGTCCGGGAGCATTCATCTTTGGACAGTTTGCCGTCCATGTAAAAGGTTTGCCATCCTTTTCCCCTGAAACTTCCACTACCAACTCTATAAAGGCGGTTTTATCGGCATACTCAAGCTGTTTGTCAGTAGCCCCAAATATGTTGTTTTGAGGAGGAGGTACCATTGCCGTAACCACGTCTATAGGCGCCACCTCTGTATCTTTGACTTTTACTTTTTCCTGTGAGCACAACCCCATAGCATAAAAAATCGCAGGCTGATACATCATATAATATTTGAAATCAACATATTTTACATCTTTAAAGGTTGCAGGCATGCTATATATCTCTTCATGAGAATGATGTGTAACAGGTAACCTTCCCACAGGCTCAGGAAAATCCCACATTTCAAGTCCTCCAAATGGTGGATATTTCACGTACTTGCCTTCTTCCAATGCATATGTAGGTGAAGCACAGTCTATGAGTGCCTGTTTTGGCGACCAGCCCGGATTCCATGGCCTCAGCACCCAGTCATATTCATGTTCACCAGGAAGATGCGTTGCTTTTCCAATTCTCATCCTTATGCTGTTAACTTTATCCAGTCTGTTGGCCAGCCTTCTTGCTAAAACATTTGTCCAGCCCGGAGCAAAACCACATCCAAAAAGTGCAGTAAGTCCGGCTTCTTTAAACTCTCTGTACATAGGCATATTTTCTATAGAAACACCTTCTATAAACTTATCCCAGAAAGGAGCATCAAATGCTGTATTTATGTAATTTGCTTTTGCTTTAAGAGCTCCTTCCATAACATATGGTACCATCCATGGCATTACCATATCCACAACTACATCGACACCCTCTGCTGCCCTCGCCACATCATCAGGATCTGTGGCATTGACGGTATCGGTCTTTATCTTATCACTGCCAATATTATCAGCTACTGCATTTGCAGTCTCTTTTTTCAGATCTGCTATACGTATTTCTTCAACGTTATCCTGTCTTGCCAGTATAGATGCACATGAACCGCCCTGACCTCCTGCTCCTACTATCAATACCTTCATTTTTACCTCCTCATACGAATTTACATGATAAAATTTTTCGCTTATTAATAAAGCAATATATGTGCCAATTTTCAGAAAAAACAAAAAACAGCTGATAACATTGTTTTTCACAGTATTATCAGCTGTTTTGATTAATATACAAAAGTTCTCTTCAGGTGCAGTTTTGCTACTTTAAGTTGTATATACGCAACCTCAAAATATTATGATGCATCCTGAACTACAATCTCACTGGCCTTTCTGTCCGTCTCGCGCATTATTATCTCACATATTTTAGTTACCATACTCTGATCCAGCTCTTCCGAATTAACCGTTACATTGACTCCGCTATCAGTTATTACCACAAAAGTCTCCGGAAGTCCTTTATTTTTTATCAGAGTTTCTATGGTCTTCTCCTGTTCCATATAATTGAGCAGGCGCATCTTCTCAGCTGAAGCTTCTTCTTTCTCTGCTTTTGTGGAAGCTGAACTTTCTGCATCCGTAAGCATAGAAATTATTTTATTTCTGTCCATATCCAGCGTAGCTCTCAGTTCCTGAAAATATGTATCCGTGTTTTTCACTTCAGAAACATCATCAGAAGTTACAAGCGCTGATTCATCAACTTTATTTTCAGACTTACTGTTTTCCTCCTTTACGTTCAGACTATCTACAAGCACATCTCCGTCATGAAGAGGTACATCCTCACTGACTTCTTTCTCTGAAAATACACCTCCTATAGCTGTATACACCCCGAAACATATAGCTATAGCGACAAGTCCCGCAATCTTTTTCTTGTTATTTTTTATAAAAGAAAAAATAGATTTCTTACTTTTCATTTAAGTCTTCCTCCTTATATTCATTGGCAGCTTTTTTTTCAAATACTTCCACACTGGTGGATGATATATTAAATACAGCCATTACTGCATTTATGAGATTATTTTTTACAATAGGATTTCCTGCGCCCTGAGCAGTTACTATTACACCTGTTATGTTATCATCGTCATCATGCTGAAGCATTACATCTACATCGCCGACTCCGTCTATATCCGCAAGTATACTGCAAAGCTGAGCTTCCGTACCTCCGTCTTCATCTATAATCTGTTTTCTCCCGTCCTTATTTTGCGTAAAAACATCAAAGGACAGCAGTATAACTGCGATTATCACAAGCAGCGCAATTATTTTCAGACCTTTTTCTTTAATTTCGGGATCGTTTTTAAATTTTTCCAGCAAATTACTCTCCTCCTATACAATATATATTTATTAAATCTGTTCTTATTCCCCCAGAAGATAAATAATGGGATATAGTATAGTAGCCATTATTACCAAAGAAAAAATAAATTTGATATATTTCCCCATAGATGTGTCCGGCAAAAGAATCTCTATAAATGAAAGAGCCAGTATTATGATAAACAGATTGCTTACCCATTGCTTTATGACGTCCAAGTTCCGCCTCCTCCCATACCCATTATTATGGTTATGAAAATGAGAAACATAAAAGCTCCCGTAGCCAAAACCACCGTCATAGTTATGGCCGCGCTGCCTATTTCGCTCAGGCTGTCGGAAATATTCTTTGTCGCTATAGGTTCAGCTGCTATAGCTATTATCTTATATATAAACGCTATAGAAAGTATCTTGATAACCGGCAATATTAAAAGAGAAATTATTATTATTATCCCTATCAGTCCCACAGAATTTTTTATCAGTCCTATACAACTTATCACCATATCCAGAGAATCAGCAGCAAAGCCTCCCACAATTGGAACAAAATTATCTATGGAAAATCTGGCGGTGTTTATTAGAATACCATCGGCAGATTTAGTGACAATCCCTTGTATTGCTGTTATCCCTGTGAATATAGTTATCAAAAGGCCAGTCAGAAAAATTGCTCCTTTTCTTATAAAACCTGACAGCTTCTTAACATAATCCTTCTCTGTAATACTGTTTATCATGACAAATACTGCCGATAAGAATACAAGAGGAAGAATAATATGCTGCATGATAAAATTAAATCCTGTCACCGACCCTATCATTACCGGATCCATGATACTCCCTGATGAGATGCCTCCCATAGATATCAGCAGCGGAATCATTATCGGAAGCAGTATTTCCATAGACGAAGTCATAGTGTTCATGGCATCCTGACAATATTCATATGTTTGATAAAAATTACCTATACATAACGCGATTATTACCACACTGCATATCATTGTACCCAACGAAGATACAGTCTTGCTTCCAAATGTATTTGAAAAATTTGTCAAAAGTCCGACAACAATACATATTGCCAGTATTTCACATCCTAAAAAAACAGAAGCTTTCACTTCAAGCAGAAACAGATTTATAAGATTATCGATGATCTTATCTGAATCAAAAATAGCATCTCCGTTTATAAGATTATTTATTATCTGGCTTACTGTCATATCTTCAAATATCCCACCCTGCTTGGATGCCTCTGACATGATACTTTCAAGTCCCGATAAATCCATGGAATTCAGTTGTTCTTCTATGATAGTTTCATAATCCATATTTTATCACTCTCCCTAATTCAGCAATGATCCTATAAGCTCAAGTATTGCAGTCAGAATAGGCATAGCCAGATAAAATATGATCACCTTTCCCGCAAGCTCTACTTTTGATCCTATGGTGGTTTCTCCGGCATCCTTGCACAGCTGTGCAGTAAAATCTGTTATATACGCTACTGCCAAAACCTTAAGTATTACGGGAAAAAACGTCCTGCCATAAGTAACATTGTCATATATTCCTTCAAGAAAATGAAAAATATATGTAAGCTTATCTATGATAGATACAAAAAGAATTATTACAGTGGCGAGAATTATATAAATAGATATTTCCTTATTTACGCTCTTCATCAGAGAGGCCAGTATGACTCCTGTCAATGCCAAAGTTACGATTTTAAGAATCTCCATAAGTTCTCCCTAAAACTGAAGGAATGTTTTCACCGTATCAAAAAATTCACTTATCATCTGTATCACAAGCATAAGCACGACAATGACACCTGCAAGAGTTGTCAGCATAGCTTGTTCTTCTCTTCCGGCTTTTATAAGCACCTGATTAAGAACTGCTATGGCTATGCCTATAGCCGCTATTTTAAAAATGATGTCTATATCCATATTCGGTAAACTCCCAACTCAAATCAACATTACTGCTATAACTACGCCTGCCGCTACACCTAAGCCCCTGTACATACGGCTCTCTTTCTTTTCCTGCTGTCTGGCTTCAGTAAGGCTTGTTTCCATTCTCATTACAGCAGGCTCCATTATATTCTTCTGTCCTCTGATGTCGCTTTTTCCCAGACCTATGGAGATATCTTGTAATATTTTGATATCATTTTCTTTCAAAGGACAGTTTTTCATATTATCCTCCAGCGCTTTTTGCCATGAATCCTTCAGTGTATTTTGCTTCTGCATTGATAAACTACAGCTTCTGAGCACTTGTGAAAACCAACAGGATTTCATTTCGGACACTTTTTTGAAAGTCTTGGCAAGAGAATCTTTTTTATAAACAATTTCCATATTGAGTAGCCTTATGAGTTCAAGTGTATTTTCAAGTTCTATTGTTCTTGCTTTATAAGACGAGGCTTTTATAAATCCAAGGCAGGAACAGCTTATAAATATGAGGATACATCCCATTAATCTGAACATTTTACGCACCCTTTCCCAAATTCGACAGTTTCATGATTCTTTTTACTGTTCCTGTAGTCGGCGTTGCTGATAAAAATATTAACGTTTCAAAGACATGATTTCTTATCAGTTTTCCTATAGCTGAATTTTCAACGTCCTCATAACTACTGCCATGTATAGTGGTAATGGTCTTAACGCCAGCACACAATGCTGCTTCTATAGCGCTCACATCTTCGCTCTTTCCTATTTCATCGGTTATAATAACATCAGGAGACATTGAACGTATCAGCATCAATATCCCCTCTGCTTTAGGGCATCCATCCAGTATATCAGTCCTTTTTCCCAAGTCATAACTTGTCTCCCCGTTATAACTTCCTGCTATTTCAGAACGTTCATCACATATCCCCACTCTGTAGCCCTTATAACTCAGGCTTCTGGCTAAATCCCGCAGTATTGTTGTTTTTCCGCACTTAGGCGGTGATATTATCAAAGTATTTTTTATGAGATTTTTTTTATCATCACATACTGAACTTATGACATTTCTTGATGCACCTATTATCTGTCTGCTCCTCCTTATATTAAGCGATGAAATCTCTTTTATCAGATGTACTTTTCCATCCCTTAAGGTTACTCTCCCGCATATACCCACACGATGACCACCCTCTATAGTTATATAACCTTTAGAAAGCTCATCCTCATAAGCGTAATAAGAATAATCTAGTAACCTGTTCAATGTTTCATCAAGAACATCAGGCGTTACGGCTTTGCCGTCATGAAGACTTATCTCTCTTCCTTCACTTATGATAAGCGTATCTTGAAATGTTTTTAATCTTATTTCCTCAAAACGATCGACTATACTTTCCGGAAGAGTTTCTATCCTCTCGTTCACCGAAGACGGAAGCTTCCTCAATATTTTTTCTGTGTTTTTGTCCATCATCCCACCCCTTTTCTTTCGTTGTCTCTTACATTACAAGATATTCCTTGTCCCAGAAAATATGACTGATAAAAAACATCAGATCTAAAATTAAACAATAGAGTTTTTTCTAAAAAAAAAACTGTGTACACAAGGAGAGCATTTCTCAATGTGTACACAGTTTTAAAAATAAAAACCATATCATTCAAATATTCCGCTTATCAAAATAACAGCAATTCCTGCTACAGCACCCGCTGCTGACAACCATTTATTTTCTGTATGAATTAAATGCGTAAGCAACTCAAAAATGACTATATATATGATCATTCCCAAAGTAAGGGATATGAGTATTCCCACAATAAAGTCATTTATAAAGAGCCAAAGCAATTTCATCATTATACCTCCGACAAAGGTAGACAAGGAAGCCGCAAGAAGAAACGCTGTTTTCCTGCTTCTTTTTTCTCGTGCCAGTGTGGAATAAATAACCATTCCCATAGGGATATTATGCAAACCTACACCTATACCGATAAGAAATCCTACACTTGCTGATTCTGCTGACATACTGTAAACAGCCATACCTTCTATGATATTATGAAGTATTATAGCTATTGATGAAATTATGCCTATGTGGATAACATTTCCTGTTGTGTATTTTCCCCCGGATCCATGTTCATGATCAGGTATAAAGTTATCCAAAACTTTAAGAACTGCTATTCCCAATGCTATACATACAATCAATATGATAATATGGGTTTTGCCCAATTTTTCCAAAGCTTCCGGAAACAGCTCCAAAACTGCCAAAGCCGACATAGTTCCCAAAGCAATAGAAATAGAGAGATGTTCTATAAGCTTTTTATTTTTTGCTGATCTCGCAATCAAGGCTCCTGCCATAATAAATATTCCCAGAAAAAATGTTATTAGCAATGACATTATAAAACCTCTTTCTCTGTTTTTCATAATTATAAGAAGCGACGACATAATGAGTCATCGCTTCTGCTTAGATTATAATTCTTATTGATGATTTACATTGCCGACAGTATCTTTGATCTTTTCACGCTTATCGCGTTTTTCATTTTTATCCTGTTTTTCCTGATCAGCTGCTGATTCACTTTCGTCAGTTACAGGAAGTATCTTCATGGTGATCTGCTCTATTCTTCTTTCCTTTATAGAGTCTATCTTAAATTTGTAATTCCCAAATTCAACTTCTTTTCCTACATCACTTTCATCAGGTATCTCACCAAGAATATCTATAATGAGCCCTCCTATAGTTTCACTATTGTCAGATTCAAGATCGGTATTCAGTTCATCGTTTATATCATCAAGATCCATACTTCCCTCCATTACATAAGTATCGTCTGACACTTTCTGTATATCGGGTTCTTCTTCATCATATTCATCATCTATATCTCCCATGACTTCTTCTATTATATCTTCCATGGTTACTATGCCCGAGAAACCGCCATATTCATCTATCAATACAGCAATATGCTGTTTCGTAGACTGAAGCTCAAAGAACAAAGCATCTATATTCTTAGTCTCAGGAACAAAGTACGGTTTCCTTAAAATAGATCTGAAATCTACGTTGTCAAACCCTTCCTGTCTTGCTTTTATAAGATAATCCTTTATATACAATATACCTATAATATTATCACTGTCGTCTTCGTAAACAGGTATACGTGAATATCTAAGCTCCATCAGCTCATCTATATATTCCTCTGTAGGAGCATTTATATCTATCGAAAACACTTCTGTTCTCGGTGTCATTACTTCATAGGCAAGCATATCATCAAAGGCGAATATGCTCGTAATCATTTTCTTGCCTACTTCTTTAAGTTCACCTTTCTCCTGTCCTGTCTCCAGCATAGAAACAACATCAGCTTCAGAGTACTCTTCACCGGCCACATCAGTTTTCTGTCTGAATATCTTCAGAACAATAGTAACCGATATAGACAGAAGCCATACAAAAGGTTTGAAAACAGCGGATATGATCTGTATAGGTTTCACTACAGCCATAGCCACCTTATCAGCATGAAGCATTGCTATTCTCTTAGGGAAAAGCTCTCCGAATACAAGTGTAAAAAACGACAGAATCAGTGTTATAACAAATACAGCTATACCCTCTCCGTAAGGGATTCCCCAACCTTCAAGTGTTCTGCCCATTCCTTCGGAAAAGCTGGTGGCAGCTTTCGCACTGGAAAAGAACCCGGCTAAAGTTATTATTACCTGTATCGCTGAAAGAAATTTATTAGGATCATCAATCAGTTTTGATAATGCCTCCGCTTTTTTGTTTCCTTCATTCGCAAGTGTCCGTATTCTGTTTTTGTTTACGGAGACGATGGCGATCTCTGCCGCAGCAAAATAAGCATTTACCGCTACCAATACGACTAATACAATAATTTGTCCCCACATGGGTCCAGCATCAGATGACATTTTTTTCTCCTTTCTCATCCAATAAAATCAATCTTAAACCTATATAAATAACTATATGTATAAAGGGAAATTATTTCCTCTTTCTCAATATAAAATTTTCTGCCACAGGCTGTCTCATTTTTATTCTGACTATCTGCTGAGGATGCGGTGCCGACTCTATAGATTCACCGTCCTCATTCTGAAGAACGTCAAGTACTTGTGAAAAATAAGGTTTTCCGGGTCCAAATATCTCTATTTCATCTCCCAGAATCATTTTATTCCTCTGCTCAACCACTGCTATCTTCGTTTCAGGATCATAACTTCTGACCATTCCGATAAAGCTGTAGTCTCTTGTATAATCACTTGTCTGATAATTTTGATCTTTATCTGTAGGCTTATTGAAATAAAATCCTGTTGTAAATTCTCTGTGACTTGCTTTCTTAAGCTCTTCCATCCATTCAGGGTTATATACAAATCCATCAGGATTATCATAGTAAGTATCAATCGCTCTTCTGTAAGCGCTTACCACTGTCGCAACATAAAATACGCTTTTCATTCTGCCTTCTATCTTTACTGAAGATATCCCAGCATCCGCAAGCTGCGGAATATATTCAAGCATACAGAGATCCTTGGAATTCATAATATATGTTCCACGAGAATCTTCCTCTACAGGATAGTGTTCTCCCGGCCTTTGCTCTTCCACTAGTTTATACTTCCATCTGCATGGATGAGCACATTGTCCTCTGTTGGCATCTCTGTTTATCATAAAATTACTGAGAAGACAGCGCCCTGAATAAGAAATGCACATAGCTCCGTGTACAAACGCCTCCAGCTCCATATCATCAGGTATATTCGACTTTATGTCCTTTATTTCTTCAAAGGTTAACTCTCTCGCCAAAACAAGGCGTCTTACTCCTTGTCTATACCAGAAATTAGCTGTAGCATAATTTGTCATGTTAGCCTGTGTTGAAAGATGAAGTTCAGCTTCGGGTATTACATCCTTTATTATACTGATAATACCCGGATCAGATACGATAAAAGCATCTATAGGAATTTTTTTTATTTTTTTCAAATATTGCGTGAGTGGCTCTATATCTTCATTATGAGCAAAGATATTAAAAGCCATATGACATTTTACACCTTTGTCATGCGCATATTTTACGCCCTCTATAATCTCACTCTCAGAGAAATTCCCTGCTCCGGCACGAAGGCTGAACATCTCTCCGCCGAAATACACGGCGTCAGCTCCATAATCCACAGCTATTTTCAGTTTTTCCAAATCTCCCGCAGGAGCTAAAAGTTCCAGTTTTCTCATAGTTTTATGATTCTTTCTAAAGAATATACAAATCCTTATCTATAACACTTACGGAAACTCCGTCTCCTACAGGAAGGACACAGGTATCCGCATATTCCAAATGAGTTATATACTTTATAAATTCACGCATTTTCCGTATACTGGTCTTGTATCTTCTTCCCGGATCATATTCATCTGATACAGTCATACCTTTCATCAATACATTATCACATATGACAAGAGCATCCTGACTGCACAGTGGAAGAGCCAAATCCCAGAATTCCCGATAATGACTTTTAGCCGCATCAATAAAAACTACATCAAAAGTTTCCTTCTCAGCAGCCATCTGCAAAAGCACATCACGGGCATCTCCGAATCGCACCTGTACTTTATCAGAAAACCCTAATTCTGATATATTACTCTTAGCTGCATCATACGCTTCTTTATCAGATTCTACGGTTATCACTTTACAGCCGCAGCTGTCTGCAAAACAACATGCTGAATATCCGACGGCGGATCCGATTTCAAGTACATGAGAGGCCTTCTTGATCCTCAGTATATTGAGTAAAAGTCCTTCCGTATCCTTCAAAATCACAGGAACATGCCTCTCCTCAGCAAAAGCTCTCAGCTCCCTGAGCCTCGGATTGTCATTTTTATAAAGTGTCTCTATATATGAAGTCACTATATCATTTGTTATATTCATATCAATACCATTTGTTTTCTTTTACGACTTTGTCATGTTCCTCATTTGTTTTTGAATAAATAATAGTTCCATCCTGGGTTGCAAAGAAAAACAGATAATCTGATTTTTCATAATCAAGAACACTGTCCATAGCATCACCGTTTACCGCACATATCGGGCCAACCGGAAGACCTGCATATTTTCGAGTATTGTATTTTGAATCTATATTAAGCTCTGATTGAGTCAATTCCAATGACGTTTTCCCGTTGGCATAGCAGACTGTTACATCACTTCCCAAATTCATTCCCTTATTCATGCGGTTTATAAACACACCTGCCACTTTCGGCATTTCTTCCTTAACATTGCTGGCCTCTCTTTCAACGACAGACGATAAGGCAAGAACTTCATGTACCGTAAAACCACTTGACTCTATCTGACTTTTTCTAGAAGATAAAGCTGAATCCATCATATCAAGCATAATTTCCGTCACTGATTCCATTGTAGGATTTTCTTCTGTTATAAAATACGTCTCGGGATATAAATATCCTTCAAGTGGATACATTATATCATCACTCAGTATAGAATCTGTGAGGAACCAATATTTATCTATCAATTCTTTTAGATAATTCTTATCCGCCCACTTAGCGATCAGCTCTTCTGAAGAAAAAGGCATCTCTTCGGCTATAGCTGCTGCTACTTCAGGAATGGTAAGACCTTCTCTGACTATTATTTTGTCTTTTGAAATATATTCAAAATCACCTGTATTTATAGCATCCATCATTTCAGGTAAAGTCATGGATTTATTAAACAAATAACTGTTTGCCTGCAATGTATCATAGCCGCCTATTCTGGCATGTATTTTCGCAAAAGTTTTGTTTTTTACAAGGCCACTTTCATCAAGTATCTCTACTATAGATGAAGCCCCGCTTCCGGATGGTATATTTACTGTTACAGTCTCCTTATTTTCCGAATCTACAGCGCCTATTCCTGTAAGGTAAGCTATCGAGCCTCCTGTTATAAGAACTACTGCTATAGCTAAAATTATCAATATCCACTTTATCTTACTGCCTTTAGGTTTCGACATTTGATACCTCATTTCCGGATCTTGTCCGTATTTATTGTTATGTAGGAAATATCGTTTTTATTGGTTTACAAAAAGGGACGTATATGCGCCCCTTTTTCATATAACATGATTTATTTTGATCTTCCCAGATATTCTCCTGATCTCGTATCAATCTGAATCACTTCACCCTCTTCAATGAAGATAGGTACCTGGATCACCGCGCCGGTCTCTACAGTTGCTGCTTTAGTCACATTAGTGGCCGTATCTCCTTTAACTCCCGGTTCTGTTTCAATTACTTTCAAATCCACAAAGTTAGGAGCTTCCACTAAGAATGCATTTCCTTTATAAAACTTGATAGTGGCCTCATCATTTTCTCTCAGATATTTCATGGCATCTTCAACCTGATCATAAGTAAGAGGGATCTGATCATAAGTCTCTTGATCCATGAAATAATAAAGCTCTCCGTCATTATATAAGTACTGCATGGTTTTCGTCTCTATATGAGCTTTAGGAAACTTAGCGTCAGGATTGAAAGATTCTTCCTTTATGGCTCCTGTCAATATATTCTTATGCTTAGTTCTGACGAAAGCTGCACCCTTACCCGGCTTAACATGCTGGAAATCAATTACGATATGCGGATCTCCATCGATCTCAAATGTAATACCTTTTCTAAAATCACCTGCGTAAATCATAAATCTATTGACCTCTCTTTTTATTATACGTGAAATATCTGTATCGATATTTCCTTAATATCGCCAAAGTCTGTCCGTTGGCAAAATCAAACGGACTGACCTTGTTTTTCTTAAATACTGCTCGTGCTTCGGCAAAGCCGTTAGGATCACGACACTTATTATACCAAATTATATGATAGTTGCCAATACCTCAAATTTTACTGAGCTGAACCTCCAAAAGGATCCATACCAAGATCTGCAGCTTCTCCTATTATCTTATAAACATCTGCCATCATCATTGAAAATCTCATCTGACACTGAAGATACTGTGCTGCTGCAGGATCTTGCATTAATATGGCAGAAAGCTGCTGTATCTGCTGAAAAGCTTCTGAATTCACTTCCTGCCCCATCATCTGGGCAGCCTGCATTTCCATCTGTTTTTTCATAAGGTCTTTTATAGAATCATTAAGCTGAGGGTTCGCCTCGATAACTTTCTTATGCTGTTCATATTGTTTAAATTCTTCTGATGCCTTTATTGCTGCAGCCAGACCGTGCGCCTGATCGTATACATTCATCTTAATCTCCTTTCAAATTTCCGCCATTCACTTAGTTTGCAGGGGTAGCCCCTCTATACCTCAAGAAATATAGGCAGTATTACCGGGCTTCTCTTTGTTTTATTATATATATATTTTCTGAGTCCCTCTCTTACTGCTGTTTTCATTCCATTCCAGTCCTTCATGTTTTTACTCATACAATCTTCAAGTATTTTCTCGGCAAGGCTGCAGGCGTCATCTATAAGATCTTCATTCTCACGCACATATACAAAACCCCTTGAGATTATATCCGGTCCTGATACTATTGTATTGGCCTTTCTGTCTATAGCTGCAACCAAAATTATAAGACCTGATTCAGAAAGCAATCTTCTGTCTCTTAAAACGATGTTGCCTACATCTCCTACCCCTAAACCATCTACCATTATGCCTTCTGCTTCAGCAACTTTTTTTGTTATAAAAGCTTTACTTTGAGAAACTGTCAAACAGTCGCCGTTTTGCAGAATGAAGATATTTTCCATGGGCATTCCCAATAAATGAGCCAGTTCGGCATGTGTCTTCAGATGTCTGTATTCTCCATGAACAGGCATAAAAAACTTAGGACGTATAAGGGAGTGCATCAGCTTCAGTTCTTCCTGACAGGCATGACCTGAAACGTGAGTATCGGCTATATCTGAATATATTACCTCTGCACCTTTTTCCACCAGCTGATTTACTACGTTTGATACGGTAAGCTCATTGCCCGGTACAGGAGAAGACGATAGTATTACCATATCTCCCGGTTTTATACTTATCGCTTTATGATCTGATGAAGCCATTCTTGCAAGAGCCGACATAGGCTCTCCCTGACTTCCCGTGGTTATTACCACCAGTTCCTTATCCGGTATATTCTTCGTTTTATTAAGATCAACTAATACATTAGCCGGAATTTTTATATATCCAAGCTCTTTTGCAAGATCAACAACATTGACCATACTTCTTCCCGAGATTGCCACTTTTCTCTTACATAAAACTGCCAGATCTATTATCTTCTGGATTCTGTGTACATTTGATGAAAACGTAGCTATTATTATCCTCTTGTCAGACCGTCTGAAAATATTTTCCAGAGTTCTTCCAACTACACGTTCGGATGCTGTATATCCGCGTCTTAAGACATTAGTACTGTCTGCCATCATCAGCAGCACTCCTTCAGAGCCTATCTGTGCCAGTCTGGCAAAATCTATGGGATTGCCGTCTACAGGTGTATAATCTATCTTAAAATCTCCCGTGTGAAAAATCCGTCCGGCAGGTGTTGCTATGGACATGCAGATAGAATCAGCTATAGAATGGGTTATCCTCAAAGCCTCTATTTTGAAATGTCGTCCGACTTTAAAAATTTCCCCGGCTTCGATAGTATGCATCACTGCTCTCAGTCGGTGTTCCTTAAGCTTATTTTCGATCAGTCCCAAAGGAAATCTCATTCCGTAAATCGGGACATTAAGTTCTTTTAAAAGATATGGGATTCCTCCTATATGATCCTCATGACCGTGGGTTATAACCAAACCTTTTATTTTTTTGCTGTTTTCTTCAAGATAAGAAAAATCCGGAATAACCTTATCTATACCAAACATATCATCATCAGGAAAAGAAAGTCCACAGTCGATTATTAAAATCTCGTTCTCGTATTCGACAGCGGTCATATTCTTTCCTATTTCACCTAGGCCTCCCAACGGAATAATTTTGACTTTAGGTTCGTTGATTGCTCTTTTGTTCTTATTTCCGGACGGCTGCTTTTTACGGGGAGCAATCTTTTTTCCCATATTCTTTTCATTGGAAACTGCCGTCTGCGTCCTTTTACCGCCTGCAGTATTATTATTTTTCGTACCTCTGCTTCGGCCTCCTGCCCTGCTGCTGTTTGTTTTTCTGTTTCCGGAAGCAGCAGACTTATGCGCTTTCGCGGACGTATTTATTTTTTGTTCGTTCATAATTTCCTTTCCCGCTGTAGAAACTAACGGGTCTCTATTTCACAACGATATTTATCAGCTTATTGGGAACGGCTATTATTTTTACAATATTTTTACCTTCCGTCAAAGCTTTTATATTATCGTTTTCTACAGCAATTTTTTCCATTTCTTCTTTGGATGAATCACCTGCTATATTTATTTTTTCTTTTATCTTACCGTTTATCTGTACTACGATTTCAACGGTATCTTTGACAAGGGCTTTTTCATCATATTCAGGCCACTGCTGCTCATGTACAGAACCGCCGTACCCAAGATGTTCCCACATTTCCTCGGCAACGTGAGGAACAAACGGAGCCATCATGATTATAAGATTTTTTACAGCTGCTGCAAAGAGACCCTCGTTTACTGTGCCCTCTTTATATCTGTACATTTCATTTACCATTTCCATTATGGTGCTTATGGCTGTATTAAAATTAAACCTTTCGCCGATATCATCTGATACCTTTTTGATGGCATAATTCATCCAATATGCCATACTCTTGTCAGCTTCGCTTAAAATCTCATAATTATCAGGAATATCTGCATACTTTTCGGAAAACTCATAGACCATTCTGTACACTCTGTTGATGAATCTAAAGCTTCCCTCTACACCCTTGTCCGACCAGTCGAGCTCACGTTCAGGAGGCGCTGCAAAGAGTATGAAAAGTCTCGCCGTATCGGCTCCGTATTTTTCAATTATTTCTGCCGGACTCACAACATTTCCGATGGATTTGCTCATTTTGGCGCCATCTTTTATTACCATTCCTTGAGTCAAAAGATTTTTAAATGGTTCTTCTTGGCTTACATATCCCAAATCATAAAGAGCCATCTGGAAAAATCTTGCATACATTAAATGCAGTATGGCATGTTCTACACCGCCTATATATTGATCCACACTCATCCAGTAATCTGTTTTTTCCTTGCTGAAGGCTTCCTGCATATTTCTGGCATCACAATATCTGAGAAAATACCATGATGAATCCAGGAAAGTATCCATAGTGTCAAGCTCCCTCTTTGCAGGCTTTCCACATACAGGACAAACTGTATCACGGAAAGTCTTGCTTGTTGCAAGAGGGGATTCGCCTTTTCCTGTAAACTCAACATCCGTAGGGAGCATTACAGGAAGATTTTCTTCTTTTTCAGGTACCCATCCGCAGCTGTCACAGTGAATCATAGGAATAGGAGTTCCCCAATATCTCTGCCTGGATATAAGCCAGTCTCTGAGCTTATAATTTATAGTCTTTTTTCCTATTCCCTGTTCTTGCAGATAATCGGTAATCTTTACGATAGCCTCTTTATTGTTCATTCCGTCAAACTTCCCGGAATTGATAAGCTTACCTTCTGCTTCAAAAGCTTCTTTAAGATCATTGAGATCTATTTCATCATTTTCGGGATCAACTACGGGAATTATCTCTAAATCAAAAGCTTTTGCAAAATCAAAGTCCCTTTGATCATGAGACGGTACAGCCATAATGGCTCCGGTTCCGTAATCCATGAGTACATAGTCAGAGATAAAAATAGGAACTTTCTTTCCGGTAAGCGGATTGATACAGTATCTTCCTGTAAATTCTCCCGTCTTTTCCTTAGTTGTTGAGGTTCTCTCTATATCGCTCATATGCTGTACTTTATCTATATATGCCATCACAGCGTCTTCATACTGACTACCTGCAACGAGATCTTTAAGGAAAGGATGTTCAGGCGCAAGAACCATATATGTTACTCCATAAAGAGTATCCGGTCTTGTAGTAAATATATCCAGCCCCTTGTCATATCCATCTATTTCGAATGTTACTTCAGCTCCCGTGCTCTTTCCGATCCAGTTCTTCTGCATAAGTTTAACTTTATTGGGCCATCCCGGAAGATCATCAAGATTATCAAGAAGCCTTTCAGCGTAATCTGTTATTTTGAAATACCACTGTGAAAGTTCTTTCTTTCCTACAACTGAGCCACATCGTTCACATTTGCCATCCACTACCTGCTCATTGGCAAGAACAGTCTGACAGCTTGGACACCAGTTCACAGGATTTTCTTTTTTATATGCCAGACCTTTTTTATAAAACTGAATGAATATCCACTGCATCCACTTGTAATAATCAGGATGACACGTAGCCACCTCACGTCCCCAGTCATAAGAAAGGCCAAGTTCTTTCAGCTGCTTTCTCATTTCATCTATATTGTTCCACGTCCATACACTTGGCTCTACGTTATTCTTTATAGCAGCATTCTCGGCAGGAAGGCCGAAAGAATCCCAGCCCATAGGATGCAGAACATTATAGCCTTTCATTTTCTTAAATCTCGCTAAAACATCGCCGATGGAATAATTTCTAACGTGTCCCATATGCAGTTTTCCTGACGGATAAGGGAACATTTCCAAAACGTAATACTTTTCCCTGTCCTTGTCTTCAACGACCTTGAAAGTATTTTCCTTTTCCCATTTTGTCTGCCATTTTTTTTCGATCTCGCTGAAATTATATTTATCTATCATTTTCTACCTCCAATTAGTCTATTTCAAGATTATCACAATCTCCCCATATTCGTTCAATGTTATATTTTTCTCTCGTGGCAACAGTCATGACATTGATGACTACATCACCGTAGTCCATAAGTATCCAGCCCGAGCTGCGCTTTCCTTCAACGCTCTTAGGGAATACACCCTGTGGCTCCAGCATATCCTCAATATAATCAACAAGAGCACTCATCTGCCTTTCGCTTCCGGCCGAGGACATAACAAAATAATCAGCAAACGATGCTTTAGGTGAAATATCTATCACTGTCACATCTATAGCTTTTTTTTCTTTCAGAAGCCTTGCAATCTTCAATGCTAATTCTTTAGATTCAATCATAAATTCTGTTTCTCCTTTAAATCATTTAACGCATCTTCCGTATCAGGATCAAGGTATTCTCCTCTGTCTCTCACATACTGCACAGTTCTTTCAAGAGACATAATGCAAGCTTTATCCAGATCGGTATACGCAGTTTTTCTCATTTCTTCAACACCCGGATAATTTCTTCCCGGCTCTATGGCATCTGCTAAAAAAATTATTTTTTCCAATACAGACATGCCTTTTCGTCCTGTAGTATGAAAAGCCACTGCGTTTATCATATCTTTATCATCAATATGATACCTTCGTTTCATCATCTCCGCAGCCACTTTACCGTGCGACAGATTGACATTTTCCAGCAGTTTCTGCGGCAAGCCCAATTCTTTCACATACATATCCAGATCCCCGGCCGGCTTACTTCGAAACATATCATGACAAAACGCAGCAAGCTCTGCCTTTTTCGTGTCGCATCCGTATCTTTCAGCCAGTTTTACAGCTTCTGATGCCACAGAATAAGTATGCCTGAGCCGTTTTTGTGTTAAATTTAGTTCTATATATTTTATTATTTCATTCTTTATACAATCCATTTGCTTTAATATACTTCTCTACCTCATATGGAATCAGTTCTCTGCATTGTTTACCGTTTTTAAGTCTTTTACGTATTTCGGTAGATGAGATATCAAGCTGAGTATTTTTAATGTTTCTCACTTCTGTATTATAGTCACGGCGTATTCTCTCTATACAGGATTCCAGTTCCTTCTGTTTATATCCCGGTCTTGTGCCTATAATATATGAGCAGCCTCTGAGAAGCTCTTCTGAATTTTTCCAGCTTTCAATCTTCAAAAACGAATCTGTTCCTGTTATAAAATACAGTCCGGCCTTTTCTCCGTAAATATCTCTCATGGCTCTGATGGTCAGATACGTATACGATATGCTTTCCGAATCAAGCTCTAAAGATGATACATCAAGACCTTCCACATCTTCTATGGCACACTCTATCATATTCAAACGATCTTCTGCCGAAGCTGTTTTTCTGTCAAGCTTAAAGGGCTGAAGCTTTGCCGGAACAAGTATTACCTTATCCAACCCCACCTGCTTCTTAGCGTCCATAGCCAGATTTATATGCCCTAAATGTATCGGATCAAAAGTCCCTCCCATTATACCTATTCTTTTCACGCCGGATCTTACCACTTAATCTTCCGTCCTTCTTTTTTCCATTTTCTGAATTCAGCAGTAGCTGTAAACAGAGCATCTGACGATGAATTAACCGCCGTCTCACAAGAATCCTGAATAACGCCTATTATGAATCCCACGCCTACAACCTGCATAGCTATATCGCTGGATATGCCGAAAAGACTGCAAGCCAGAGGTATAAGCAAAAGCGATCCTCCTGCGACGCCTGACGCCCCGCATGCCGATATGGATGCGATTATGCTCAGCAGCAACGCTGTGGGGAAATCCACTTGAATTTCCAAGGTATTTGCTGCTGCCAAAGTCAAAGTAGTTATAGTAACTGCACCACCGGCCATATTTATAGTGGCTCCCAGAGGTATTGAAACTGAATATTGTTTTTCATCCAGGCCAAGAGACTCACAAAGAGACATATTGACCGGGATATTGGCAGCTGAGCTTCTCGTAAAAAACGCCATTATACCACTATCTTTTATACACTTAAAAACAAGCGGATAAGGATTCTGTCTTATGTTTACAAATACGATGGCAGGATTCACGATAAATGCCACAAACAGCATACATCCTACCAATACAAGAATCAGGTGTCCATAATCCATAAGCGATTTTATTCCTGTTTCAGAAACAGTAGCAAACACCAGTCCCAAAATACCAAGAGGAGCAAAGTTTATTATCCATCTTATAGCAGAAGAACAAGCATCGGATACATCTCCCAAAACCTTCACTGTATTATCCCCGGCCTTTCTGAAAGCAAACCCCAGTATAAGCGCCCATGCCAGCACACCTATGTAATTTGCGTTGATCAGAGAGCTGACAGGATTGTCCACCACATTCATCAGCAGAGATTTGAGAACCTCTGCTATTCCTCCGGGAACCGCAGCATCCTCTGCCCCCTGAACAAGAACTATATCAGAAGGAAAAAGAAATCCTGCTGCTACCGCAGTAAGAGCAGCCAAAAAAGTACTTACAAGATACAGTATAATTACCGTCTTCATATTACTTTGTGCAGTATCCTGTTTATTTGCGAGGGAGTGCATTACAAGGAAAAACACAAGCAGCGGAGCAATAGCTTTAAGAGCTCCTACAAAGAGATCCCCCAGCATACTGATCCCGACAGCGCTGGGAACAGTGATACCCAAAGCTACGCCCAAAATCAGACCTGCTATGATCCTTAAGATAAGACTTGTATCCGTCCACTTCTGCAATAAGTTCATTTATGTTACTCCACTTCTGTAATGATTTTTATACCTAATTCATTCAGCTGTTTATCCTCAACGACTCCCGGCGCTTCACTCACCATACACTGAGCGTTCTGATTTTTAGGAAATGCTATTACTTCTCTTATGGATTTTTCTCCTGTAAGGAGCATTACCAGTCTGTCAAGGCCGTAAGCCAAGCCGCCGTGAGGAGGCGTACCGTATTTAAAAGCTTCAACAAGAAAACCGAATTTTTCATCTATTTCTTCCTGAGTCATATTAAGAGCTCTGAACATATCCTCCTGCATGTCCTGCTGATGTATTCTTATACTGCCTCCGCCAAGTTCAACACCGTTGAGAACGATATCGTAGGCGTTGGCCTTTACCTTTGTAGGATCAGTCTTGAGAAGCTCTGCATCCTCTTCCTTAGGTGATGTGAACGGATGATGCATTGCATGATACGAATCTTCTTCCTCATCATACTCGAGAAGAGGAAAATCCACAACCCACAGCAGATTGTACTGCTCATCATCAAGAAGACCAAGTTCTCCTGCAATATGTCTTCTTAAAAATCCCAAACTGTCAAATACCACTTTATTTTTATCCGAAACTATGAGAATAAGGTCGCCGTCTGCTGCTCCCATGCTGTCTGCGATTTCCTTAAGCTGCTCCGGTGAAAAAAACTTGTTGACAGATGAGGATACGCCGTCTGCCGCAACCTTCATCCATACCATTCCCTTTGCACTGTAGCTTTTTACCATCTCGGTAAGCTTATCTATTTTTTTTCTCGTATATTCGCCCGCTGCGCCTGTTATACATATGCCTCTGACGCTGCCGCCTGCTGCTATAGCATCTGTGAAGACTTTAAAATCACAGTCTTTTACAAGAGCTGTTATATCCTGAAGCTCAAACCCGATTCTTGTGTCCGGCTTATCGCTTCCGTATCTCGTCATGGCTTCATCATATGTTATTCTCGGAAACGGAGTCTCAATGTCTATGCCCTTCATTTCCTTGAAAACTCTTTTTAAATAACCTTCCTGTATTTCTATTACATCATCTACATCAACAAAAGACATCTCAAGGTCGATCTGTGTAAATTCAGGCTGTCTGTCAGCACGAAGATCCTCATCTCTGAAACATTTCACTATCTGCATGTATCTGTCGGTTCCGCCCACCATCAAAAGCTGCTTGAACATCTGCGGTGACTGAGGAAGCGCATAAAAACGCCCTTGATTTACTCTGCTGGGAACAAGATAATCCCTTGCCCCTTCAGGAGTTGATTTTATCAATACAGGAGTCTCCACTTCAGTAAAGCCGTTTTCCGCAAAATAATCTCTCGTCAACTTTGCAAGGTTATGTCTGAATGTAAGATTATCCTGCATCTTCTTCTTTCTTAAGTCAAGATATCTGTATTTAAGCCTTAAGTTATCATCTACATTATCATCATCTTTTATATAGATAGGAGGAGTATCGGCAGCTGAATATATTACAAGGTCGCTGGCAAATACTTCTATATCTCCTGTGGGAAGGTCAGGGTTTTTTGATTCCCTTTCCATTACCTTTCCTTTAATTCCCACTACGTATTCACTTCTTAAAGTGTCCGCTTTCTCAAAAATCTCCTGCGGGATTTCATCATTGAATACAATCTGCGTAATACCTGTTTTGTCACGAAGATCACAGAAAATAAGGCCTCCAAGATTTCGTCTCTTTTGTATCCAGCCATTGAGGACTACTTCTTGCCCTACGTTGGCTTCTCTCAAGTCTCCGCACATATGACTTCTTTTATATATACTCATTGTCTTATCTCCTGCTCCTAAATTATTTCAACAATTCATCTATGATGTTTTCCACGGAAACCGTCACCTGCTGTGAAGTACTCATGTCTTTTATGGCAAAACTGTTATTTTCTATCTCATCCTGACCAATGACAACGGTCTTTCGCGCATTTATCCTGTTGGCATATTTAAACTGATTCTTGATGTTTCTTCCCATTATATCCATCTGGACTTTGAGACCCTTCTGTCTCAGCTGTCCCATGAGTTTAAGACCGAGGGCTTTTGCTTCATCACCCATAAAAGCGATGAATACATCTGCGCCTTCCGGCTCTGGTATCTGCGCCTTACATGCCTCCATAGTCAGCAGAAGTCTTTCTTTACCCAAACCGAAGCCTACTCCCGGAGTAGACGGCCCTCCGATTTCTTCAACAAGATGATCATATCTTCCTCCGCCGCACACAGTTCCCTGAGCTCCTATCTTTGTAGTAACAAATTCAAAGGCCGTTTTAGTATAGTAATCCAAACCTCTTACGATTCCAGGATCAACCACATAATCTATGCCCATGGCATCAAGATTATTCTTAAGCTGTGTAAATGCGTCGCTGCAGTCATCACACAGATAATCAAGCATCATAGGGGCTCCCTGTACAAGTACCTGACAGTCAGGCGACTTACAGTCAAGTATTCTCATAGGATTCCTCTCATATCTATCCTTACATGTATCGCAAAGCTGATCGTACTTTGGCTTAAGAAAATCTTTCAGCGCTTCTCTGTGCACCTTTCTGCAGTTAGGGCATCCCACGCTGTTTATTCTCAGCTCTATATCTGTTATTCCCATTTCGTTGAGGAATTCATAAGCCAGACTTATTATCTCTGCATCTGCCATCATGTCGAAAGTCCCAAAGGTCTCTATTCCAAACTGATGAAATTCTCTTAACCTTCCCGACTGAGGCTTCTCATATCTGAAACAAGGAATATTGTAATAAAACTTGCTTGGCTGAACGCCTGCATAAAGCTTATGTTCCACATATGCCCTTACCACTGGAGATGTCCCCTCAGGCTTAAGAGTTATGGCTCTCTTGCCATAATCCTGGAAACTGTACATTTCTTTCTGTACGATATCAGTAGTATCTCCCACACTTCTTTGAAAAAGCTCGGTATGCTCAAACATAGGCGTTCTGATTTCTTCAAACCCGTATTTTTCACAAATATCTGCGAATGCTTTCTCTATATAATGCCATTTATACGCCTGTTCAGGCAACATATCTTTAGTTCCCTTAGGAGCTTTTGTCAACATAAGTTCACCTCCAAAATTCCTTTTCTTTCCTCTCAATCATTTCATCTATTCTGTCTATGTAAATCTGGTAATTGGACACGTTTGCTACTCTTTCAAGCCTGTTTTCATCAGGAAAATATACCTTGCTTACACCGCCTGCTCCCAGAGCCAGAATAGACTGTGCCTCTTCCATAATTCTTATATTGTAAACCGAAATTTTATGGTTTCTGCAAAATCCCAGATTCTCGGTATTCCCCGACGTATGCTTTTGTCTGTAAAGATAATAAGGTCTGTACCCTCTGCTCCTTAGGTATTCTCCTGCATATGACAGCATTCTCTCACACAGATCTTCGTTTTTATAGTTAAATTCCTCGTCTATCGCCTTGAGTGCCGAAGCTCTCTTGACAGCAAGAGTATGCAGAGTTATATTTTCGACACCAAGTTCCTCTATTCTTTGAACGCTGTTTTTAAAGTCATCAAAGCTTTCTCCCGGAAGACCTGCTATAAGATCGGTGTTGATACAGTCTATTCCTGCTTTATGAGCCATCTCAAAAGCTTTCACAGTCTCATCTACCGTATGGTTTCTTCCGATTATCCTCAAAGTCTCCTCTTTCATAGTCTGGGGATTGATACTTATACGTCCCACTCCTGAATCTCTTATTATCTCCAGCTTTTCTTTCGTGATGGTATCCGGTCGTCCGGCTTCCACAGTAAATTCGCGGAGAACCTGCGTATCAAACTCGTCATTTAACTTATCAAGCAATCTCTGAAGCTGAAACTCATCTAAAGATGTGGGAGTACCTCCGCCTATGTAAACAGACTCCGGTCTGTTACCGTGCTGTCGCATTCTTTCTCCGCAGTAATCTATTTCCCTTAAGAGTGCTTCAAGATACCTGTCAATTTCGGTTTTCTCAACCTGATTAGATGTAAAGGAACAATACAGACATCTTGTGGGGCAAAACGGTATGCCCACATAGAGACTCATGCTGTCTCTTTTTGGTCTGCCTGCCGTCTGACGCTGATAGTCCAGTATTTCCATAATAAGAGAGCGTTTGTCAGCGTGAGCTAAATACTTTTTAGCCAATATCTCTTCCGTTTCTTCAGCACTGCCACATCTATCCATAATCTCTCCTGTAAGCTTTACAGGCCTGATGCCTGTGAGAATCCCCCATTTGGGGCTTTTACCTGTATACTCTCGGAGGCTTTCGTATATTTCACGCTTCAGAAGATTCTTATCTCCTTTAAACTCAAAGACTTTACAAGCGCCGAAATTCTCTGTTGACTCGCTTAGTATCTCATACTCTCCTGCAGTCAAAAATATTTTTATAAGTTCTTCATATTGATGGGTGTTTTGAACACCTCTCAGCACACATCTATACAAAAGGATTATTCCCTTTCTCGTGTCCTATGGTGGTAGCTCCCATATGTCCCGGAAGAACTGCTGTCTCATCCGGAAGCGTGAAAAGCTTATTGTGCACGGCATCCTTCAGTTCCTGAAACGATCCTCCCGGAAAATCTGTACGTCCTATAGACTCACAGAATAAAGTATCTCCGCTGAACAGAACATTTTCTGATGCTATATATACACACATTCCGCCGGGCGTATGTCCCGGAGTATATATAAATTTAAGTGTAAGATCACCTACTTTCAATTCATCCCCATCATCAGTCAGTATGTCGGCTTTTACAGTCTGAGGAACACCAAACATCGCGCTCTGGTTAAAGTTAACATCCGACAACATATTTTCTTCGTTTTTGTTTGCGACCACTTTCACTCCCGGAAAATCATCTAAATGTTCATTGACTCCGCATATATGATCTGCATGTCCGTGAGTAAGAATGATATATTGAATATCTGCTCCTTCTTCCTTTACCATCTTCGTAAGCTTAGGGTTATATCCTCCCGGATCTACGATAAAACCTTTCTTTGTATTTTCATCTATAGCAAGATATGTGTTTACTCCCAACGCTCCGCTGGGCAGACAAGTTATTTTCATTTTATAATCTCCTTTCAAAATTTCTTGTTGCTATCAAGAAGTATAGTTACAGGGCCGTCATTGTAAATCTCTACCAGCATTTCCTCTTGGAATATCCCTTCCTCTACATCTATGCCCTGCGATATTATATTTTCTATAACTCTCCTGTAAAGAGACTGAGCCTCTTCAGGGCGCGCAGCTTTTGTAAAGCTTGGTCTTTTCCCTTTCCTTACATCTCCCAAAAGCGTAAACTGGGATACTGCAAGAATCTTTCCGTTTGTTTCTTTTACAGAAAGATTCATTTTTCCGTTTTCATCTTCAAAAATACGCAGTCCTGTAACTTTATCTGCAATATATTGTGCGTCTTTTTCTGAATCTCCGACTTCGACACCAATAAGAACCATAAGGCCTCTTCCTATGGCTCCCGTCACTTTTTCGTCTACAGTGACTTTGCTGCTTTTTACTCTCTGTATTACTGCTCTCATGTTGTTGCTCTGTATGCCTCTAATATCCCCGGAATTCCCTTGAGAGAACGGCATATTTTCTCCATCTGTTCCTTATTTTTTATGGAAAGAGTCAAGTTTATCTTGACAGTCTCATCTTTATTAGATTTTGCATTTAATCCCGATATATGAACATCCATGTCTTCACAAATTTTAGATATGCTGGAAAGCATACTCTTCTGGTCTTTCGCAATAAGGCTTATCTCAGTATCAAAAGACTTGTCCAATATATCTTTATCCCATCTCACATCAATAAATCTTGCTTTATCGGCAGGAGACAGAGACTTAAGATTATCACAGTCTCTTCTGTGAACGGAAATCCCTCTGCCTTTAGTTATGAATCCGACTATATCGTCTCCCGGTACAGGATTACAGCACCTGGCTATCCTTATCATAAGATTATTAACGCCATCTACTACTACACCTGAATTGTCTTCCTTCTTATGTTTCTTCTGCTGTATACGTTTCTGAGTCTTCTCGCTCATTTCATTGAGGTTCTCAAGAAGGCTTTTTTCTTTTTCAGCTTCTGCTTCTTTTGCTTCGGCATCGTATTTAAGCAAAAGATTGTTAAGCTTTGTCAGCAAAGTTCCGCCGTTTGCCAAATGGTTATAAAGCTCGTCACTGCTTTTATATCCCATCTCCCTAACTGCCCTAACAAGAAAGGTATTCTTTAAAAGATCTCTTGGATCATGTCCTTTTTTTCTTATATATTTATCAAGAAGATCTTTACCTTTATCTATACTGTCCGTTTTACTTTCCTTTTTCAGCCATTGTCTTATTTTGTTTCTGGCAGAACTGCTTTTGGCTATCTTAAGCCAATCTATGCTGGGGCCTGCGGCATTGGGAGAAGTCACTATCTCTACAATATTACCGTTTTCAAGCTTATGGTCTATAGTAACCATCTTGCCGTTCACCCTAGCTCCTACACATTTACACCCTACATCGGAATGTATCTTGAAAGCAAAATCAAGAGGAGTAGAATCCGCCGGCAACTCTATGACATCTCCCTGAGGAGTAAAAACAAACACTTGCCCTGAGAACAGATCCATCTTCAAGGACTCCATAAATTCCTTAGGATCTTTTACATCTTTTTGCCATTCAAGAGCCTGCCTCAGCCATGAAAGCTTAACTTCTTCTTTATCTGACTCGATTCCTTCTTTATATTTCCAGTGAGCAGCTATACCATATTCGGCAATTCTGTGCATTTCATAAGTACGGATTTGTATCTCAAAGGGTTTACCGTTTTCACTTATGACTGTAGTGTGAAGTGACTGATACATATTAGGTTTAGGCATAGCTATATAATCTTTAAATCTTCCCGGTATAGGAGTCCACATAGTATGCACCATACCTAACACAGCGTAACAATCTCTTACTGTTTCAACAATGACTCTCACAGCCATAAGATCAAAAATCTCATCAATACTCTTATGCTGGTATTTCATTTTTTTATATATACTGTAAAAATGTTTGGACCGACCATATATATCATACTTTATATCTATTTCATCCAGTGATTTTTTTATTTTTTCCACTACTGTTTCTATAGATTTTTCCCGTTCGCCTTTTCTCTCGTTCACCTGCTCTGCAAGTTCATAATAGGCTTCAGGTTCCAAAAACTTCAAAGCTATATCCTCAAGCTCCATTTTCATGGTATATATACCGAGCCTTGCTGCAAGAGGCGCATATATATCAAGTGTTTCCCGGCACTTTTCAATTATTTTATCATGAGTCATATAATTGATCGTTCTGAGATTATGGAGTCTGTCTGAAAGTTTTATTATCAGAACCCTTATATCCTTTGACATGGCAAGAAACATTTTTCTGAGGTTTTCTGCCTGCCTTTCTTCTTTACTCTGGAATTTAAGTGAACCCAGCTTCGTGACTCCATCCACCAGCAGACCTACTTCTTCTCCAAAATCGGCTACCAGCTGCTTTTCCGTATACTCAGTATCCTCAACGACATCATGCAAAAGGCCGGCTACAATAGTTTCTTCGTCCATTCCCAAATCAGCCAGTATTTCGGCGACAGCCATAGGATGTATCAAATACGGTTCGCCTGATTTACGCAGCTGACTTCTGTGCATTTCTTCAGCGACATCATATGCTCTTCCTATCAGTTCGATATCGTAATTGGAATTAAATTTTAAAATAGTGTTTAGGAATTCTTTTCTTTTCATCATAACATAGATGCCCTTTACTTTTTATTTCCTTTTACATAACGTTTTGATCTTTTTTCATTTGTTTTAGGCTTATTTTTATCGACAGCATTATTTTCCTTTTCGTTTAAAGGTCTTCCTGCCTCAACTTCCGGTTCCGGATCATGTTTTTCTTCCAGTGCTTTCACTTCCTGGAATTTTTCTTCCTTTCTTTTCTTTTTCTGATTTGCTTTTACATGTTTTTCATATTTGGACATTCTTCCCGGTCTCGAAAACTCATAATAAAGAGGACTGCAGGTTCCTATGGAGGAATATGCTCCGGCAATAATGCCCACCATCAAAGGTATAACAAACTCTCTTATAGCATCTCCTGCCATAATAAGCAAAGGTATCATAACTATCAATGTAGTTGCCGAAGTCATCATGGAACGGCCCAAAGTCTGAGTTATACTCCTATCAACGAGCTGTTCTGTGCTTCCTTTCTTCATATATTTTATATTCTCACGTATTCTGTCGAATACCACGATAGTGTCATTTATAGAATATCCCACTACTGTAAGTATACCCGCAATGAAAGGATTATTGATAGTGATATTAAATATGGCATAAAATGCTATGACTATCAGTACATCATGAAGCACTCCAAGAAGCGCCGCACCGCCGAATTTCCACTGTGAAAATCTGAATCTTATATAAATCAGCATACACACAGCGGCCAGAACTGTTGCCAAAACAGCATTATTTCTGAGTTCTTTTCCCACTGACGGACCAAAAAGTTCTTCCGCTACCACGTCTTCCTGCGTCGTACCGAAAGTATCGTTTATAGTTCCTATAACTTCAGCTCTCTCATCAGTATCAAGAGACTCTATAGTCCTGATGACTATCTGGTCATTGTTTTCTCCCGAATATATTATTTCCGGCTCCAGATCATATTCTTTTATGGCTTTTTCAACATCGGAAATCGATATTTCTTTCCCCATATCCATCTGAATCATCGTTCCACCGGTAAAATCAATGCCATAGTTCAATCCTCTGACTACGCCGCATACAAGGCCCACCACCATAATAGCCACAGATATTCCGTAATATATTTTTCTGTATTTTATAAAATGAAGGTCTCTGTTTATAGAGAAAGTGGCCTTGTTGTTTTTCTTTATCCCAAAAAAACCTTTGCGTCCTGTTCTCTTGCCTTCAGACATAATGCTTACGTATAAATGAGTGACAACTACTGCTGTAAAGATACTTACAACAATACCTATCATGAAGGTCCATGCGAAACCTTTTACCGAACTCGTTCCTATTTCATATAAGATAACAGCCGCAATAAGAGTAGTTACCTGAGAATCTATAACAGTACTCATGGCACGCTTAAATCCAATCTGCACAGCAGATCTTACCGTCTTCCCCGATTCAATCTCCTCTCTTATTCTTGAGAAGATAACAACATTGGCATCCACTGCCATTCCTACTGATAAGATAATACCTGCAATACCCGGCAATGTCAGTACACTTCCCATAAATGCCATTACATTCAGTACTATCACCACATAAAACAGTAACGCAAGATCAGCCGCAAGCCCCATTCCTCTGTATGCTACAAGCATGAGTATCAATATTATGGCAAGACCTATAAGTCCTGCGTAAACACTCATTTCAAGAGCATCATATCCTATCTTTGCCGACTGAACAGAAGAATTAACTTCATGTAACTCCAAAGGCAGCGCTCCGCCTCTTATCAAAGCGGCCAGATTAGAAGCTTCTTCCTGAGAAAAATTGCCTGTAATACTGCATTTTCCTCCACTTATAGGCTCATTTACTTCCGGATACGAGATAATCTGTCCGTCAAGTATTATCATTATAGATTTATTGGAAACCCCTTCTACAGAAGATGTCACAGTTCCGTTATATGCTTTGGTCGTTGCCTGATAAAAAAGATCCGCTCCTTCACTGTCAAATTCAAGAGAAACAGCATACCCTGCTTTTTCACTATCTGTAGCAATAGATGCATCTTTAACATTGCCTCCATCTAAAACTATCGTTCCATCAGCAAGAGCAAACTGAAGCTGCGCAGTTTTTCCTATCTGTTCTATGGCCTGCTGGGCATCATCTGCTCCCGGCAGTTCCACCCTTATTCGCTTCTCTCCCTCTATAGTAACGACCGGCTCGGCCAGCCCCATCTGATTGACCCTCTCCTCAATGACACTTTGTGTCTGTTCCATTGCCTCCCGAAGATCATCACCTTTAAGATCCGTATCTGCTTCCATTACTACATAAACCCCGCCCTTAATATCAAGGCCCAGTTTTATTCTGTCCTTTATGGGATCTATAGGTCCCGCTCCGAAGATAGTAAGATACCATCCCACGGCTATTATGACAACAAACAATACTGCTAAAACTCTTTTTAACTTATAGTTCATCTGATCCTCCGGCTATGATTTATTTTAAACAGACGACAAAAAATCCATTTAATCATACTTTTATTAGTTTACTACTTTTTGTGCTTGTAAACAAGGAAAATCCACTGATTTTTCATCATGCCGAAAATATTACTCTGTTATATGAACTAACCGCAGGTAAGGTCTGCTTTTTTATTTAGCAAGATTTGCACCGAAAACTCCTCCGACAGCGCCTATGATAACCGGAATAATATAAAAAATATTGAAACTGTGCATTCCAAAGACTCCTGCGAAAACTCCTCCCACCGCCAAAAGTATTATAAGAATCAAAACAGCCGAAGAAGCTGCTCCCACAAGAAGCCCCTTTTTCCCTACGATATTGCCTTCCATTACACCAATAAACGTACATGACACAGATAAAGCCACCAACAAAGCTGCGAACGTCCAGCTCTCCCTGAATCCTGTAAAATTGATGATTGCCGCAAGAACAAATGTGAGTATCACAAAGATACATAATGTTAACATATAAGCTTTTAATGTTCTTCTTAATATTTCCATAATTCACCTCCGATAATTTATTATATTGCACTCATCAGCTAATTATGAAAACACACAGGGCGAACAGATTTATTGACCACGAAAAAAGAGAGGTCTCCCTCTCTTAAAATTTCTGTTTATTTTTCTTCAGTTGCTTCAGCAGATTCTTCTGTTTCTCCAACTTCTTCAGTTGCTTCCGCTTCGATTGTTTCTTCTTGAGCAGGAGCTGCTTTTTTCATTCTCTTTGGTTTAGCAGGCTTTACTTCTTCGGTTTCTTCGATCTCTTCAACCTCTTCCTTAGCCTTCGCCGCAGGTCTCTTGCTTTCCTCAACTACTTTTGAAACTGCCCATCTCATGATTTCGAATTTCACTTTATCTGCTCCCACCTGTATGACGAGAGATTCTTCTTTTGTCTTGACAATCTTTCCGCAGATACCTCCGATAGTTATGATCTCATCTCCTACCTGGATACCTCTTCTCATAGCATTGATTTCTTTTTCTCTCTTCTTCTGTGGTCTGATAAGTAAAAAATACATTACGGCCAGCAAAATGACTAATGGCAATAACATCGTCAAAGTTCCGTTCATTTAACGCTCCTCCTGTTTGAGTGTGTTCTATAATTTATTTTTATCCGAAGATAATGGTGCCGGCGATGGGGGTCGAACCCATACGGTGTTGCCACCACGGGATTTTGAGTCCCGCACGTCTGCCAATTCCATCACGCCGGCACAGCATATTGATTATATCATTATACTGACAGTATTTCAAGGTCTTCCTCTTTAATTTTTTCAATATGTTTCTTGGCAAAAATCTTGTACATGATCGGAATTATAACTAAAGTCATAAGAGTTGCATAAAGCAGCCCTCCTATGCAGACAATAGCTACAGGCTGTATCATTTCCGCTCCTGTACCTATTCCTATGGCAAGAGGCAAAAGCCCCAGTATAGTAGTTATGGCAGTCATCAGTACAGGACGCATTCTTACAGCCCCGGCATTTATGATAGCTTCATCCATTTCCATTCCTTCCATGCGGAATTTGTTTATACAGTCAACCAACACTATAGCATTATTTACCACAACGCCCATCAGCATAACAAAACCCATCATAGAGACCACACTAACATCTTGACCGCATACAAGCAGTGCCAGCATTCCTCCCGTAAAAGCCAGCGGAATAGTAAATATCACGATAAATGGAGATCGCAGTGATTGAAACTGCGCCACCATAATAAGATAGACCAGAACGAGTCCCACTACAAGCATCAGCAGCATCTGCTTCATGGCATCCACGATCTCTTCATTTTCACCGCCGTATTCTATCTTGACGTTTTCAGGCACAAGTTTTTCCTTTTGAATCATCTTTTTCACTTCATCAGTCACATGTGTTACGTTATATCCTTCTTTCACTGCCGCCGTAACCTTAAGACTTCTTTTCTGATTATCATGATTTATGGAATTCATGGACTTCCCTGTTTCTACAGAAGCTATGGACGATAATGTTATCTCTGATTTAGTCCCGTCTTTTTTATCGGCAGAAAGTTTCATATTCATAAGGTCATCCTTATCAATATTCTCTGAGACAGTATTCTCAACTATAACATCTACCGATTTATCAGACTGCTTAATTGAAGTAGCTGTCGCTTCCTTTGTAAGTTTAGAAGAAACCTGCTGATATACCTGTGCTGTAGTTAACCCTTCTTTCATAGCCAGATTCTTATCCACTACTATTTTCATTTCCTCTGTACTGTCCTCATCTACATCAGAAATTTCTTCAAGCTGTTTCATATCTCTCAAAGCATCCTCTATAGATGAACCTGTTTTTCTTAAAATTTCAAGATCACCACTGTAAAGATTCAGAGACACACCTGATCCTCCCATCATAGATGTCATATCCGTTCCTGATGATGAAACAATCTCACAACCATATTTTTCTGCCATTTTTTCTAATTTTTTGTCTATAAGGCTTCCGTTTTCTGTTTTATTTTCATCCAATATAATGTATAGCATAGTAGATGTCACATCCTGCTGACCAGAAGACATACCGAACATTCCCATAGCATCACTGGAAAGCATAGCGCCTACCGTCTTTACACCATCTACTTTCTTAATTTCTTCAGATATCGCATCCGTAGTCTCCGAAGTTTCTTCAAGCGAACTTTCCTCCGGCATCTGTATCGTTGCAGATATTTGAGAAGTACTCATGGAAGGCATAAAAGAAAATCCTCTTGCAAGAGCTAACCCTGTAGATACAACTAATATAGCCACTGATGCTATAATCAAAGTTTTTTTATGACTCAGACTCCACGAGGCTATCTTCTTATAATTACTTATGGTCTTGCCGTCTTGACTGAGAATAGATTTTTTCGTGTCTTTTCCCAGCATTCCCTTAGCCATCGCCGGAACCAGAGTCAATGCAATTATAAGGCTGGCTATAAGGGAATAGGCCACTGTAAGTGCCAAGTCAGTGAACAAATCCTTAGTCATTCCGTCTACAAATATTATAGGAACAAAAACACATATCGTAGTAAGAGTAGATGATGTAATAGCTCCCGCAACCTGAACCGCTCCGGAAACTGCAGACTTTATCCTACTGTATCCTAAAGCTCTGAGCCTATATATATTTTCAACCACTACTATAGAATTATCCACAAGCATACCTACTCCTATAGCAAGGCCGGACAATGATATCATATTCAGTGTAACCCCTGAAAAATACATCAATACTATAGCAAAAACGACACTTATTGGTATACTGACCGCTGTTATCAGCGTAGGTCTGATATCTCTGAGGAAAAACAGCAATATCAATATAGCAAGTACAGCCCCCATAAGCAGATTCTGAAGAACAGAATCTACAACAATATTTATATACTCTCCCTGATCTGAAAGCATAGTAAATTCCAGTTCATCATACTGTTTCTCAAGCTGTGAAAACTTGTCTGTAATATTTTCCGAAACTTCAGCTGTGGGATAACTCGACTGCTTGGTAAAACTCAAAAGTACTCCGTTTTGCCCATTTATTTTTGCATATGTATCCTCTGCCTGATTAGTATATGTAACAGTGCCTATATCAGATAATCTTATGGGGTCTACTCCATCTATCCCCATATCAAGCAGAACAAGATTATTCAGTTCTTCTTTGTCCTTTATCTTATTGCCTACACTTACCAAAATTTCTGCTTCTCCGTCAGTTATATATCCTGCAGGCATAGAAAAATTCTGAGCATTTAAAATAGCTGATATGTTGTTCATTGTCAGCACACCTGTCATATCAGCACTGGCAAGAGCGGCTTCCTCTGAGCTTTGAAGTTCTGCAAGAGCACTCTGAAGTTGATTTACTGTCGCATCTATAGTGCTTTCTGCGGCTGACAGATCAGAATACTTATTCCCCAGCGTAAATGTAGCAGTAGCCCCCTGAGCATCGAGATCTCTTAATGCAGTATCAACTGCAGCTATCTGCTGATCTATAGTATCTAACTGCTCGACAGATTTTCTGAGAGTATCCACATCCATTCCCAAAAGTGCAATAGCCTGTTCAGCAGCTTTTATTGCAACAGGATTATTGGAAGCTATGGCCTCATCATACTGTTTAAGCAATGCCTTAAGTGTCGGTCCTTGTTTTTTAAGCTCGACAAGTTTCTCACGTCCGCTTTTAAGCTGAGATCTTGTTGCAGCGATCTGCTGCGATGCCTGCTTCTGCCCCTCAATTACGGCAATTTTCCCTGAAGCTATCTGTTCTTTTCCACTGTTTGCTGCACTTATTCCGCTGTTTATCTGTTCTTTTGCCTCTCCCAACTGACTGCTTATAGCTGAAGATATTTTATCATTAATTTCATCTATTTTTTTCTGAGAAAGTACTATCTGTATATTATCGGAAATCATACCCATAGCAGAAACTGACGCTACGCCTTCTACTCCGGAAAGCTGATTTTCCAGATTTTCTTTAGTGAACTGCGATACTTCTCCCGCAGATTTTCCTTTCATGCCCACTGCAGACGTTACTATCGGAATCATATCCGGATTTATTTTCATAACTACCGGGGTTCCTGCAGTTTCAGGCATATTTCCTTCTATTTGGCTTATCTTGTCCCTGATATCAACAGAAATAGCATCCATATTTACATCGTCAGAAAACTCCATCTGTATCATAGAATAATTGGCTGCCGAAACCGATGTCACATTCTTTATATTGGTAAGAGTTGCCATCTGCTGCTCCATAGGCTCTGTGATCTCCGTTTCTGCCTCCTCGGGACTTGCTCCCGGATATGCAGTCATCACCATCACATAAGGGGTGTTTATATTAGGGAAAAGGTCCGGTGTCATCTTCATAAAAGATATCACCCCGAACACAATAACAATTACTACGGCAACCAATACGGTAAACGGCCGTTTTACGCTGAATTTAGACAGCATTACACTTCCTCCTCTTTACTTTCAGTCATATTTTCTGAAATCCCAAGAACTTCCATTGAACACATTCATATCTACATATTTTTCTCCTGCAGCCACATTTTCTGATTTACCATAAAACGTATACTGACAAAAAGACCATTTCTTCCCGTCACTTAAAGTTTCAGGTATATCATGAGCGCTTATCCATATGTCATAATCTTCATATATACCTGAAATATATTCATCATATATGTATGAATTAGTGTATATGATAGGCTTTTTATGATAATGATCCTCCAGTTCATCCAAAACTGTAGTAAGCACTTCTCTCACTGTATTTTTTGCAGGATGCTTTTCCTGATATTCTCCATAAAATTCTACATCTACCACAGGTGGAAGCATACCTAATTTTTTATTGACAGTATCAATATAATTTTTTGCCTGAGCCTCCCCGTTCGTATCATAGCTCAGAAAATGATATGCTCCTATCTTCATATCTGTTTTATTAGCTTCATTCCAATTGTACTCAAACCTCTCATCTACATGACTGCTTCCTTCCGTAGCTTTTACAAAAGCAAATTTAAAGCCTTCATCTTCAAGTCCTTTCCAGTCAATTTCAAGCTGATACGAAGATACGTCCACCCCTTTCACCGGATAACGGTTCTCATCGGTTACATCTCTTTCTGTAATAAAAAAATACAAATTACGCACAAATAAAACTATGATCGCAACTATGATTATAGCTGCGATCACAAATATCTTATTGATGACTTTTTGATTGCGCGATCTGCTGCCGTATCTTCTGCTTCTTCTGTGTCTTTGGGTCATTCTTATTCCGATCATAATCACTGGTACAACATAATACTTTATTATATCTGCACTTTTTCAAATTTTCAACAAAGGCAGATCAATCATCACGCAGTATTCACATTATTTAATATCACGAACTGCTGGATTTTCCAAAAGTTCTCCATCCATGCTAAAACGAGAGCCATGACATGGACAGTCCCATGTATTTTCATCTATATTTTTTTTAAGAGCACATCCCAGATGAGCACATCGCTTTTTCCCCGGAGACAGAAAACTTTTTACTGCCTCAACAGCGTTGAGAACTGTCTGTCTCGCAAGTATACCTCTATCAGGAGAAAAAATATGTTCAAACTTGTTATCAATGCCCATTATTTTATCGCTTATAATCGAAGCCGCCACCATAGCAGACGACATACCCCACTCATTAAAACCTGATATTACATATATATTATTAAGCATTCTACTGTAATTTCCTATATAAGGCATATCATCAAGACTTATGCAATCCTGAACCGCCCAAGAATACCTTTCACTGCATTCAGGCAAATACTCACTTACAAAGTTTCTCACAGTTTCAAATCCATCGTTTTTTGTTCCGGTTCTATGATCTCCTCCGCCGACAATAAGAAGATCTTTATAATTTCTCATGTAAAAACCTCGCTCTGATATATCTGCATAGGTGCCACCAATATCAGGAGCATTTTCAAGTGCCAAAACAAAAGAACGCTTCTGATATAATTTAAGAGGATATAAACCGTACATATTCATAAAAGGAAATCTGGTTGCTATCACTATTTTCTTGGCTTTTACAGAACCCTTTGAAAAATATGCTTTGCCTTCATCTATCTTCTTTATCTGTGTATTTTCGTATATATTTAAATTTTCACAAAGAGAAAAAATAAGTTTCAGAGGATGAAACTGTGCCATCTTTGGAAATCTCACCGCACCTGCAACTTTCATAGGAAGTTCGGTAGTGTCAGTGAATTCCGCAGGGAATCCCAGTTCCCTTACAATGGCAGCTTCAAGTCTCATTCGCTTTTTATCATTTAACGAATAAATGTACGAATCTTTATAAGAAAAATCAAAATCAAACTCTCCGGCCAGCTTTTCATACCGATTTAAGGCGTCCAGGTTAGCATCAAGATATCCCTTCGCCGTATTTTTTCCATATTTCTTTGTCAGTTTTGTGTATATATCTCCATGCTGCGGAGTAAGTGCAGCAGTTGTTCCTCTTGACGTACCACTTCCGACAGTAGCAGCTTCTGCTACCATACAGTCTATACCATTACTTTGAAGCATATAGGCACACATTATACCTGATATTCCTCCTCCTATAATCAGTACCTCTGTTTCTGTATCACCCATCAAAGATTCTGATACTTTCCGATCTGCAGTTTCTTCCCATAGATACTTCATTGCCATCTCCTCCTTCGATATCCGATTTCATCACATAATACTTTTATTATTTACCAAAATCAGAGATAATTATCGCAAAAAAAATGGCAGATAATATTTTCTATATATCATCTGTCATTTTTATTTAACAATGATTATTATTCAGGTCATCACTCCATAGGATTTCTATATGTATACTGATTTGCATTTTCATTATTCATATTTTGAACCTGATCATCCGTCACATATCTGGATGATCCGAAAGCCAATATAAGCCAAAAGATGAAATTCAGCAATACAAGTCCTACTGTAAAGCCGGCGCCATGACCAAATGCCTTTGAAATACGATTATAAAATATTATCTGAAGTACAAGCGCTGCTACGCTGCATCCTAAAAGCAAAATAAGGCCAATAGCAAATGCCGCCATATTTCCTGATCCGCCGCCGAACATATACATTGCTGCGACCCCAAATATCATAATAAAATATCCTATAGCTCCGACAACTCCAAGAGCAAGCATGATAAAAAATATCGCTTTCTTCCAAAACAGCTTATACGCCGTATACATATTGTAGAAAGGTATTATAGCTTTCCATCCTGCTTCCCCGGCCTTGGAAAATATCCTCCACCATGATATAACAGCGATAGCAGCAAATACAAGAATGCCAATCGTATATCCAACTATAAATGCCGGATTCTCATACCCATATGTGCTGTTGTAGCTGTAATAGTAATCCATTTTTCTTCCTCCATTTTCTATTACAATAAAACAATCATTTATTCATTATACTGTACAGCAGCTGTATTTTCAACATCCCTCCCTGTACAAAAAAACAATCACCTCACTAAAATAAATGCGAGATGACTGCTTTTAATATAGATTATTATTGAAGATTAATCCTCAAAGAAGGATTCATGTTTTTCTTCGTTAAGATACTTATTCATGAGAGCATCCATATCTACCGGTTTTTCAGGCATAGGAGCATCCTTCTTCTTTCCTACAAAGAATATTACAGCACCTATTACGATAGCCGCAAGACCAGCCCATAAAAGAATATCTTGTACTTTGGAAATTGATTCTCCCAGCATATCATAATCATCAGGACCCCAATCCTGCTCATACCATCTGAGCCAGAACTGTCCGAGGAATGCCATCAGTCCTGCAAGGAACATAAACAAACCGACTCTTACAGTATCACCCTTTGCAAATCCAGCTCCGTTCAGTGGATAATTTTCAGGATCTTTCTTACCAACTCCACCGTAAATCTTTTTAAAGATCAGATATGCAACCGGACCTGAGCAAATAGCCAGAAGACCTACAGCCAAATAGTCAGTACCGTTTATCAGCAGCGCAATAACTGCAATAACCATAGGGAAGCCTGCATAGAAGATCAGACCTGCACTTCCTCCGGGCATTACAAACAGACCTCTCTTTTTTCTTTCTTCTATAGGGAGCTTCTTTCTCAGCTTTATTACAGCTATCGGAAGAATAATATAGAGAGCCAGCATGAAAACTACTTCCATACTTACCAGAGTAGTGAATGATGACTGTGCCAGTATAAGAGTAACTATAGCCAGTGATAAGATTCCTATATAAGGAACACCTTTCTTCTTGCTTACCTTTACCAGGAACTTAGGAGCAAGATTATCATCAGCCAGTACGAAGAATCCTCTTGAACCTGATGCAAGATATGTATTGAAAATCGCACACTGTGAGATGATTGCTATAACCAGAAATACATATCCCCATGCCTGTCCGAGATGTGTTGTAAGAACTGAAGCATAACCTACTCCTGTTCCGAAACCGCCTTCTGTAGACCAGTTTTCCCAGCTTCCTGCAGGAAGAGATGCAAGACCACCCAATGTAGGAAGCACATATGTAAGCGCAACCAGCGGCATAGCTATCTTAAGTCCCTTAGGGATTACCTGAGGATTCTTAACTTCGCCTGCCATATTGGAGATACATTCATATCCGCAGTACATCCATACACATATACAGATACCGCCGCCTAAACCATCGATAATACTGTAATCAGCAGGCATTATAGGATCAATTGGGTTTGTCTGCCAGTTGATAAAACCTACAACTGCAACCAGTCCGAACGCAAGAACGATGAGGATGGAAAGAATAGTACTTACTTTTCCTACCTCTTTCAGTCCCATCAAGTTAACAACTGTAAAGATCAATATCATTCCGATTTTTATTGCGTGTACTCCGGCCTCAGACATACCAGGTATCATCTGACTTGTGTAACCTGCAACCAACGCTACATATACGCCGTTAGTGATATAAGTGGATACTGTTCCCCACCATCCTGCCTGGAATCCCCAGAACTCACCGAACGCTTCTTTTACCCAAACGTATACGCCGCCTTCTGACGGTAATACCGAACCTGATTCTGCTACCAGATTACTGATAGGGTACGCCCATACTATCGGGAATACACAAAGTAAGATAATAGTCATTCCCGGTCCTGCTTCCGGAACCATCTCTTCGATTCCGAAGGCTCCTGCCGCCACCAGACAATAGAGCATGAATACAATTCCTGAAACCTTGATATCATGCTTTTTGAGTCCGGCAACACCATGAACTTGCTCTTGTTGACTCATAAAAAAACACCTCCTGTCAACTATTTAACACACCCAAGTTTATCATAAACTGTAATTTTGTCAAACTTTATTTTTTTGTGACATATTACGACATTTTATTTATCTGTCCTTAAATGTGTTTAAATGATGATAGTTTTAAATTGATTTAATAATATTTTAAAAAAAATTAATCTTCAATCGCTCAATTATCTATTTTTTCAAACAAAAAAGACAAGGACTTTTTCTTGATTTTTAAGTTAAAATATATCCTTGTCAATTTTTCTCTATTTTTGTCCACTTTTGTCAATTGTCAGTTTTGTGATAATATTCAGTCAAACTTTAACGCTATCTTGATATGTTTTCTGTTTACTATATCAGAAATTCTATCGATAAATTCCTTCGCCTCTATATCGGCCCCAAACTCATCCAAACACACAACAAATCTGCACATAGACAAAAGATCAGGCGATCCTATATCTTTTGCGATCTGGGAAAAACCTCTTATTATTTTTTCCCATTCATCTGAAGCCCTTTCTCTAAAGCGCATCTCAATAAAAAGTGTCTGAGCCAGTTCTTTAACTTTTACTAAGACTTTTTCGATAAACTTTTTATCAAAAGTCACATATTCTCCTGAAACATCGGTGACAGATCTGTCGAAAAGAGGAAGATATACTTCACGTATTCCTGATTCACGGTGGCTTTCTTTTATAAGTTCCTGCTTCATCCTGCTTCCCGAATATTTTCTTACCTCGGCTTCATATTTTCTTTTCCAGTTGTCTTTAGCGCCTTCTCCTTGTATAAGAGAAACTTTTATTTCATCCATATCGGCATAAACCAGGTCATGTCCGAATTTGACTATAAATTCTCCAATGCCATACTCATCTACAGAGGTTCCTTCTTCTTTATATCTCTTATATTCACGTTTATGCTGCGACGGTGTCTTTTCATACCACTTTCTGAACCCCTTATATATATATTTAGGATCAGAAAATCCACATTTGAAAGATACTTCATTGACACTTTTTTCACCTGTAAGCATCATTTTTTCAGATTTCTCAGTTCTTATAGCATTTATATAATCCGTGAGATTCATGTTAGTTATTTTTTTCCAAAACTGTGAAATATAATTTTTTCCTACAAATTCTTTTTGAGCAAAATAATCAAGATCGAGCTTTTCTCCGTAATTGGTTTCTATTTCTTTTATTATTCTATAGTATCTCTGAAGCTGATTATCAGGAATCTCTCTGCCATTATGATAATGAGCAAAATCGTATTTGCTGATAAAAATATCCATAAGCTGCCATATTTTATCATTTATTTTATGTATATCTTTTTTTCTTCTGCAGTCTCTAAAACTATATCAGTAAAAAGTTTCCTCACCTCAGGATTATATTTTTTCTGTACACTGTTGGCATTAAAACTCTCACACAGAAAATAAATATATCTTACATATTCGTATTTTTCCTCAAATGCTTTTAGATTTATATACAGAGATACTACCATGTTATCTTTGTCACCTCTTATATAGTGAATATCACCTCTGTTTATTATCGTAAAATCATTTTTTGTCATATAGAACCTGTCATAGTTGGCCCGTATGTTAACAGCTCCGTTCAACACGAATAACAATTCAATACAATCATCATGATAATGAGGCTCATATTTATCTATGTTATAGGTTCTGATGGCAATCGGTGTTCCCGATATAAATTTTATAAATTCTCGTTCTATCATGATACACCCATTCCTTTTTACACCGTGCCGGCTCTCTTATAATAAATTTATATAATATCATTATATCTATAATCAAAATTTTTTACAAGGCAAAGTAACTGAATGATTCTGATTTTAAAACATATTTGTACAAAAAACTCGGAATTCCGAAAAATCCCGAGTCGAACTTGGTGCGGCCTACCGGACTTGAACCGGTACGGTCTCCCACACGCCCCTCAAACGTGCGCGTCTGCCTATTCCGCCAAGGCCGCATATATTATTAAGTTTTTACTTAACAGTGCTTCTCTATTGTATAGATTTTTATTCCTTTTGTCAACAAAATAATTTACTTTTTTTAAAGGTTTAAAAAATAATATTTTATATGACAATAAAAATACCAGCCTCATCTGTCTGAATACATTCTTTTCTGCAAAGCTTTCATCTTTAAATCGATACCCTTCTGACTTGTTCAAAATATTCTCTTATCCCTTCACAATCTTTTGATTGTATGTCAGCTATTACTTCTCGATTATATTAAAGTTTCCGCTTTACTCATTACCCTCTTTATAATCACTTTATAAAGTATGGCGTTTCAAATTTCTGCAGGCTGGTATTTTCTTTGTTCTTCAATTGACATTTCTGGCGGACTCACCCTCTTTCTTCATCATACAAATTCTAACTTCCAAGTTACATCTCTTGCTCTAACTTTTTATCAAAATTTGTTTGACTTCTCCTTTCTTGAATTTATTATAGCACCGCTCAATACAGTTTGCAAGAATTTTTTGAAAATTTCATAAAGTATTTTCATGTATTTAAAATACAGAAAAATACTCTCTCAAAAACTCATCAAGGCTCTCGTACAAATCAGCCCTCTCTTCAGAATTATCTATTACTGCATCAGCTTTCTTTATTTTCTCATTATCACTCATCTGACTTTTTATCCTGTCTCGTACTTCCTCAGGAGTAGCACTGTCACGGCAACATACTCTGGCCAGCCTCACATCCATATCAGCCACTAAAACAAGAACAAGATCACATCTACTGTCAAGCCCAGCCTCGAAAAGCAGAGGCGCATCCAAAAGCACACCTTTGCCGGCTTCAGCAGGATGTCTTTTAAACCACGCTATTTTTTCATCTATTCTTGCTATAATCCTGGAAAACATTATCTCATCAAGACGAGATTTTCTGTTTATATCTGAAAAAACTACAGCCGCCAATGCTTTCCTAATAAGATTTCCTTTATCATCAAGTATTCTGGTTTTTCCGTCGCCGAACTCGCCTTCAGGCCCGAATATTTCATCAAGAACTGGAAGCATATCGCTTCCGCTCTCTGTAAGTTTCCTGCTTATATCATCAGCGTCTATATGTGCAAATCCCTTTTGTATTAAATACTCTGCAGCGGTAGATTTTCCTGTACCTATCCCGCCAGTAAGACCAATTACTTTTATCATTTTAATATCTCTTTTCTGTAAAACAAAACACTGTACGATATTACTTCAATTCATACCAGCTGCTTCCCTCGTTAAGATCAGCCTTTAATTTGACCGCCATCTGATATGCTCCTTCCATGTTTTCCACAAGAAGTTTCTCGATCTCTTCCTTCTCATCTTTGTAGGTATTGATTATAAGCTCATCATGTACCTGCAGTATCAGACTTGATTTTAGATTTCGTTCTTTTATGGCATTATATACTTTAATCATCGCTATCTTTATTATATCGGCTGCGCTTCCCTGTATCGGTGTATTCATGGCAAGTCTTTCCCCCACTTGTCTCACCATATAGGCTGAAGCTTTTATTTCTTTTATATATCGCTTTCTTCCCATTATTGTAGTTACATAACCTTTTTCTCTGCAAAATTCTACTTGTCCGTCCATAAATGCCTTTACTGCCATATGTTTTTTAAAATATGTGTTTATATATTCTTCTGCATCTTTTCTCGTTATATTAAGCTCCGTAGAAAGACCAAAACTGCTCATGCCATAAATCACACCAAAATTCACAGCTTTTGCTCGGCTTCTTTCTTCAATAGTTATCTCTTCTTCCGGTACTCCTAAAACATTGGCTGCAGTTGCTCTGTGTATGTCCTCACCTCTATTGAAAGCCTCTATCAGCGCCTGATCCGCGGACATATGAGCAAGAACCCTAAGTTCAATCTGAGAATAGTCAGCTCCTACAAGAACACAGTCATCTGAATCAGGTATAAAAGCTTTCCTTAACTTTCTTCCCATTTCCTGTCTTATAGGTATATTTTGAAGATTTGGCTCTGTACAACTTATACGCCCCGTAGTAGTCACTGTCTGATTAAAATGCGCATGAACTTTTCCGTCAGTTTCACTGATGAGGGGAATAAGTCCTTCTATATATGTGCTTTTAAGTTTCGAAAGAGTCCTGTATTCCAGCACAGCAGGTACTATAGGATGCTTATCTTTTATTTTTTCAAGAATATCAGCACTGGTGGAATATCCTCTTTTTGTCTTTTTTCCTGCAGGCAAGCCTAATTTTTCAAACAATATATCACCCAGCTGAAAAGGAGAATTCAAATTAAAAGTCTCTCCTGCCAATTGAAAAACTTTTGCCGATATCTCATCAATTTTCTCAGCCATCACATGCCCAAACTGCCGAAGAACATTTTTGTCGACTTTAAACCCCTCATATTCCATAGAAGCCATCACTATAATGAGAGGGATCTCAACATTGTAAAACACATTATCTAGTTCTTCCTGCTTAAGCCTTTCCTTCTGCATATCTGCGAGGTTCAGGACAGCTGTACACACATCAAAGCCATAATCCACATAGGCTTTTTTATTATCAGAAAACATATCAACCTGTCCATTGTCACTAAAAAAATTCTTCTCATCTTTTACAGTGATATGAAGATATTCATTTGATATGGCAGCCAGACTGTAATTGCTTCTTCCGGAATCCAATACGTACTGGGCTATCATGGTATCAAATCCTGTATCAAAGTTTTTCACGCCTTCACACATTAACATAAAATAATCACGTTTAAGTCCATGTCCCCAGTATGTCACATCCTGCCGTAAAAGCCAGTCCGGGAAATTCTCAAGTTTCTGATAATCAAAATAATAGTATATTCCTCCATTTACAGCAGCTACGCCTTCTATGAAAACATCACCTGTATGATTATAGTCCCCGAAAACCTTTATAACAGTTTTATCACTGAAGGTTATTTTATTCAATGATTCATCGCTGTCTATTATAATTCGCTGAAATGCCGAGGTGTCTACCGGCATATTATGAGAATCGTTTTCCTCTGAAAATGTCTTGTTACTTATTCCTATATTAAGTTTTTTAAGAAATTTATTGAACTCCAGTTTGGTGTACAGTTCGACAAGCTTATCATAATCCGGCTCTTCAATAAAAAATTCTTCAAAGTTTACCTCTATAGGCACTTGTGTATTTATAGTAGCCAGTCTCTTGCTCATAACAGCCATTTGAGCATTGTCTTCTATTTTTTGCTTTACACCTTTTGGTTTTATGTTATCTGTATTGGACAGCAGATTCTCTATGCTCCCAAACTCCATCACCAGCTTAGTTGCTGTCTTTTCACCTACTCCCGGAACGCCGGGTATATTGTCTGACTGATCTCCCATAAGACCTTTAAAATCTATGAACTGTTCAGGTGTAAAGCCATATTTTTCTATCATGGCTTCCCTGTCATATATATCAAACTCTGAAACACCTTTTCTCGTTATTATTACTTTAGTAACATCAGAAGCCAGCTGAAGCTCATCTTTATCTCCTGTAATTATATAAGGATTCAATCCTTCTGTCTCGGCTTTTTTAGCTATAGTCCCGATGATATCATCCGCTTCAAAACCTTCAAGTTCCAGCTGCTTTATATTCATTGCTCTGAGTATATCCTTTAAAAGAGGTATCTGCATAGCAAGCTCAGGTGGCATTTTTTTTCTTCCAGCTTTATATTCTTCATATTCCTTATGTCTGAATGTAGGAGCTTTCATATCAAATGCGACAGCCATGTATTCCGGTTCATAATCACGTTTAATCTTGTCCAGCATATTAAGAAAACCGAATATACCCTGAGTAAATATTCCATCCTTTGTTATCATAGGATTCCTCATGGCATAATATGCTCTGTTTATCAGGCTGTTACCATCTATTATAGCTATCTTTTTCATATATTCACCTATTATACTCTCTGTTCTTTCAGATCTGCAGCCGCCGCAAATCCATATGCTGACACTGCATTTCTGATACCTTCATTTATAGCTTTCGACATGATGTAAGAGCTGAGATCACCCAGCGCATCAGGATTAACTTCTACCTCTCCTTTTGAAAGATAAAATATTGTATCGCCATCCGCCGATGTATGAACAGGTTTTATAGCTGCCGAATAACCGTTATGACTCATGGAAGCCAGTTTACAGCATTGAGCTTTCGTAAGTCTGCCGTTTGTTATAATACATCCTATTGTAGTGTTTTCTGTAAAAACATTTTTCGGCTGCTGAATATTATCCCACATAATATTGCGTGTACTCTCAAGCGTTGTGCCGTCTTCTGCCAAAAGGCCTGCAATCTGCCTTCCTGTATCAGCATCATAAACATCTCCCAAACAGTTTACAGCCACTACAGCTCCGACTTTAAGCCTGCCTATCTGTACAGCATATATACCGAGTCCGCCTTTCATTGATCTTGCGGCGCCTAAAAATTTTCCTACGGTAGCCCCTGTTCCAGCTCCGTAATTACCCTGCTGCGGACTATTCAGCTCAGAGTTTACACAAGCCTCATAACCCATATCTGCATCCGGTCTGAAAGAAAAATCTCCAGCTGACAGATCGTAAAGACATGCTGCCGGAACTATAGGAACATATCCTTCACCTACATCAAAGCCTATATTTCTTTCCTCTAAATATCTCATAACTCCTGCCGCAGAATTCAGTCCAAAAGCACTTCCTCCCGATAAAAGAACACCATAAATCTTCTCACATGAACTCACAGGAGAGAGAAGATCCGTCTCCCGTGTAGCAGGACCTCCGCCTCTCACATCAACACCTCCGACAGCTCCGTCTTCACATATAATGACAGTGCATCCGCTTCCTGCTTTTTCATTCTGGGCGTTGCCTATCCTGAATCCCTTTATATTCGCTATATTGATTTTTTTCATATTTATTTTTTCTCCTCACACAATACACCCGCACTCTTATTTAAGCTTTCTGCCCACTAGCCAGTATACAACTCCTACAAATATACCGCCTCCTACTATATTGCCCAATGTAACAGGTAAAAGATTCCCCATCAGGAAATTTTCTATGTTAAGATTTGATATGTCTGTGCCAAGAAGCTGTACAAAAGCATCATTTCCTGATGCTATTATACCGGCCGGAACAAAATACATATTAGCGATACTGTGCTCGAATCCTGAAACTACAAAAAGACCTATACAGAAAAATATCGAAAAAATTTTACTTATAGTAGTATATGCTCCTGTTACCATCCATACAGCAAGACAAACCATCCAATTACACATTATACCTAAAACAAAGGCTTTACCGAAATCAAGACTGACTTTTGAAACAGCTGTTTTAACAGTGACGGCACCAAGAAGCCCTCCTCCGCTCTCCAAAAGTCCGGAATAATTGACTAAAGCTGCAATCAACAAAGCCCCGACAAAATTACCTATGTAAACAACTATCCAGTTTTTTAACATACCCGACATCTTTATCTTTCTGTCAAGCGTTCCTATAATCATAAGATTATTGCCGGTAAACAACTCTGCGCCACACAACATTACCATCATAAGTCCCACAGGAAAAACCATAGCAGATACCAATTTGCCGATACCAAAGGTAGCTGGATCGGAAACCAGATTAAATGATGCCATCACAGATGCCTGAGCTCCAAAAGCTATATAAGCTCCCGCCAGTATAGCTAAAATAAAATGCTTTATGCTTCCGCGCGCTTTTGCAACAGCGGAATCCGATATTTTTTCCAAAATTTCAATCGATGTTAATGCCTGCAATTTTAAACTCTCCTTTATATAAATAAAATACACCGTACCCTTTTACGGCTATGTCTGTTTATATTTTGGAAATATCAATATGATATTCCCATGCACAATAAAATACCTGAACGACAATATATGCCGCCCAGGTATTTATTATACCATGAATAACCATGTAATCAATGTGTTCGTTAAGTCATGCTGCAAGTTATTTTGTCATAAGCTCACATACAGCATTCGAAAAAGCTACAGGGTCTTCTACAGGAAGGCCTTCTATCATCAAAGCCTGATCATAAAGCAGCGATGCATATTTTTTCACGTTTTCTTTATCTGTATCGTACTGTCTTCTGAGTGCTTCCATAACAGGATGCTTTGCGTTGATCTCAAGTACACGCTGAGCCTGTACTTTTTCATCGGTAGGCATTGAATTGAGAACTTTTTCCATTTCTATGGAAAGACCTCCCTTTGAAGTCAGGCATACAGGATGGCTCTTAAGTCTTCCTGAAAGTCTCACTTCGGAAACTTTTCCTTCCAAAGCCTCTTTCATAAACTCGAGAAGGTCTTTGCTCTCCTCTGCTTGTTTCTCGGATTCCTCTTTTTCCTCTTTTGATTCTCCTATATCAAGATCTTCCGCTGATACTGATTTAAACTCCTTTTCATCAAACTCCTGCAACATCTGCAAAGCAAATTCGTCTATGTCGTCTGTAAGATATAATATCTCATACCCTTTATCCTTGAGAAGTTCCGTCTGAGGAAGTTTATCGATCTTCTCTACATTTTCCCCCGACGCATAATATATATTCTTCTGCTCATGCTTCATTCTGCTGACATATTCAGAAAGTGTAACCAAATCTTTCTCTGTGGAAGAATAAAACATCACAAGGTCTTTAAGCATATCCTTATGAGCCCCGAATCCGTCATAAAGTCCATATTTAAGCTGAAGGCCGAAGTTCTTGAAAAACTTTACATATCTATCCCGGTCTGTCTTCTGCATAGAAAGAAGTTCACTTTTTATCTTCTTCTCAAGCCTCTGGGCTATAGCCTTAAGCTGCCTGTCATGCTGAAGCATTTCCCTTGAAATATTTAAAGACAGGTCCTGAGAATCCACAAGACCTCTCACAAAACTAAAATGATCCGGAAGCAAATCCGCACACTTGTCCATGATAAGTACTCCTGAAGAATAAAGCTGAAGCCCCTTCTCAAAATCTTTCGTATAATAATTAAATGGAGCCTGTCCGGGAATAAACAATAATGCTGTATAACTTACGATACCTTCAACATCTGTGTGTATAACTTTAGCCGGATCTGTATAATCAAAAAACTTTTCCTTATAGAAATTATTATAATCTTCGTCACTTATCTCACTTTTGCTCTTTTTCCACAGAGGTACCATACTGTTAAGTGTCTCAAGCTCACTATATGTCTCATACTCCTGCTCTTCCGGCTTTTTATCCTCACAGCCCGGCTTGAGACGATTCTTTTCCACCATCATCTGTATTGGATATCTTATATAGTCTGAATACTTCGTAACAAGGTTCTTTATTTTATAGGTGTCCAGATATTCACTGTATTTATCATCATCTGTATCCTCCTTAAGAGTCAGAGTGATCTCAGTACCGCATCCTTCCTTCTCAGCTTCGGTTATACTGTATCCGTCAGCTCCGGATGATTCCCACAAATATGCCTGATCTTCTCCATAGGCTTTACTTAGTACACTAACTTTGTCACTTACCATAAACGCTGAATAAAATCCGACTCCGAACTGCCCTATTATATCGATTTCATCCTTCTTTTCTATTTCTTCTTTGAAATCCAAAGAACCGCTCTTGGCAATGGTTCCCAGATTTTTCTCCAGCTCATCTTTTGTCATTCCCATACCGTTATCGGTTATCTTCAATGTCCTTGTATCTCTGTCAGCTTCCAGTCTGATACAGAACTCATCTCTTGATATACCTGTATCTCCTTCTGTCAGACAGCGATAGTAGAGTTTATCTATCGCATCGCTGGCATTTGAGATAAGCTCTCTTAAAAATATTTCTTTATGAGTGTAGATCGAATTGATCATCAAATCCAAAAGTCTTTTTGACTCTGCTTTAAATTGTTTTTTAGCCATATTGATCTCCTTTTCACTTTATTAGCACTCGTTAGTTTTGAGTGCTAATAATATAATACGTCAACTCCTGCTAAAAATCAAGAGGATAACAGGAATATTTTTCATATGATCAAAATTTATTCATCTATTAATTACTAAAAAAAATCCCGACATGCCGTCAAGGATATAATTCACACCCTATCTTTCAATAGGGGGGTGCCCTGTTTCCGCTTCTGTCTTCCACTCAAAGGAGGCTTGACATAAGCTCGCCAAAAACCCGGGCTCCCAATGTCGTTACGTAGGTTGAATTACACTGCCTTGTCGCACATCTCAGGATAAATTTTAATCTTATATTGTTTTTATAATGTTAATTATAGTTATATCATACGTTAATTTCAAGAGGTTAATTCAAAATATATCAAAACATATTTTTGCCAATATCTGTATTGTCTATTTGTCATAATCACTAACTCTCTCGAAGACGTTCAACAACTGTTTTCTTTGATACATTTTTATATACTATCACCGGCAGCGCTGCTCCAAGTACCAGGAAAACAGGAGCTGTTACAGTGATGGCCATAAAAGTAAAATGGTACTCATAAAACCAGAACATTTTTTCCATCATATTTCCTACCAAAGGTCCCAGAAGCGCTGTCAGAACTGATGAAAAGAGTATTGTCGCAAGAGCATAAAACAATCCTTCATAAATCAGCATAGTCTTCAGCTGTCTTCCCGTCATGCCTATAGACTGCAGCATTGCAAACTCTCTTCGTCTGCTTAATATCCCCGTCATTATCCCATTGAAGAAGTTCAATATTCCCACAAGACCTATTATCCCACAGAGAACACCTCCTAAAATAATGAACATCTTTCTGAAACCTTCAAATTCATCTCTTATGGAAGCTTTGCTCTCATACATAAGCCCTGATGATTCACCCTTGGTCATATTAGTCAAAAAGCTTTCAGCTTTCACTTCTGCTTTATAATCAGGTGTATCAAACATATAAAACAATGAAAACAAATCATCACCGCTGTCTTCCCTCAACTTATCTACAGGCAGTATGGCATCTCTTCCGTAGAGGTTTGATGATCTGAAAGACATTTGATACGGTACCGTTACAAGTGCGGCAACAGTATATTCCACATCATGGCCTTTATCTATATGATATTGGATATATTCCTGCGGAGTCTTCTCATCACTCAATTTACCTGTACGGCTGTCTATATAATATCCGTTTTCCACATATGTTACAGTAATTTTATCTCCCACTTTCGGGTAATCTTTCAAATCATCTGCGTTGCCGTAATCATCAGTATGAACGGCAATAGCGATGTTTTTCTTATTCGGATCAGATAATTGGGTAAGATCTCCGTCTAAAACAGTAAGCTTTTCAAGAAGCGGAGTATCCAGTCCTTCTATCTGTATATCAATGTTAACAAGACTTCCTCTGCTTTCTTTGTCATTGAGTCGATCTTTCGATGTTTCCGAAGTCTGCTCTGATGACATCTCTGTAAACTGCTCTTGTGTGATCCACTCTACAGAACCTGTATCTGCCAGTGACCATGCTTCTCCTCCCCATGATATTTCTGTGTTTTCCTTTATCTGGTCTATATCCTGACTGTTCATACCTGACTTTGAACTATTAGCTCTGAACCTGAAATAGTCAGTATTTCCTACTATGAAATCAGCACATGTTTTTTCATTAAGATATTTCTCCATGCTAAACCCGTTTGTAAACGCCATCAGTATAGAAAGCAGAACAACAGACAGCGACAGCGATACCACTACAAGAACAGTCTTTGATTTGTTTCTTCCAAGATTAGCAAACGCCATATTATGCAGTTTCGCGCCTCTTGTAGTGCGTTTTTTCCTTGCTGTTTTGGCTCTTTCCGTATACTTTGTGGCTTCAACAGGTGAAACTTTGGAAGCGATTCTCCCCGGTTTAGCGCATGACAGAAGAACAGTAATCAGAGAAAATACAGCTGCCCCTGCAAAAATAAGAGGAGAAGCACTCACCGTCAGGCTGGCCTCACCGAGTGTTGTCTGAGATATCACCACAGGCGTCAGAACATATCCTGCCAGATACCCCACTGCCATTCCCACAGGGCATCCTAACACGCACAACATCAGCGCCTGTTTTCTTATTATCCTGCGAAGCTGCTTCGGTGTGACGCCTATAGTTTTCAAAAGGCCATAATAACGTATATCTCCCGAAACTGAAATCTGAAATATATTATATATTATCAAATACCCTGTAAACACTACAAGAACCAAAAAAGCTAAAATAGCTAAAATACTTTCCATATCAATATTTGAATCGGCCTGAGCAGAGGTATATCCCCAGTTAACCCCTATTCTGACATAATCTTCTTCTGCCGCATTTTCATCCTGATATCCAAGATCCTCCTGTATCTTCTTCATATTGCCGTCAATATTAATACTTGAGCTCAGCATTACATTAAGATCCTTGCGAAACGAAACCTTTCCCTCTGCCGAGACATCCTTTTCCACCTGCGATGCATAACTCTTCGATATATTGATAAAATGCACAGGAAGAAGATCATCATACTCCCACCATCCGGACAGTTTAAAAGAGTCAGTTCTTTTGCCAAGATTTTGTTCTTTATCAGAAATCTCATATGTTATACTGACTTCAGCTCCCACTTCAGGTTTAATACCGAGGATTTCAAGTGCTTTTGTGTCCATAGCTATTTCGTCTCTTTCCTTCGGTTCTCTTCCCTCTGACATTTCGATATAGCTCCATTTGGAACAGTTTTTATCCATGAAACTTATCTCAGCAGGAACCTTTGCAAATACTCCGTCAGATATGGTTCCTATAACATCTCTTTCTCCCACTGCTTTTACCTTATCATGAGATGCGATTTCTTTTATCTGACTATCATCTACGTCTTTGAATGAACCGTGGGCATATCCCCCTATCTGCCTGAATGTAAATGTCTCATAACTTGAATTCAAAGACATTGCTATCGTAAAAAGAGTTGTAAACAAAACGGTAGTCAAAGCGATTGCTGCAGCCGCGATAATATTTCTCTTTCCCGATGCTTTAAGGGATCTGAAGCTAAGGCGGCGTATCGTTTTCTTATTCAATACTTTCATGATACACCTCCTTCTAATTGCCTGATATGATACGTCCGTCTTCAATACGCACTATTCTGTCCGCCATCTGAGCAATTTCTTCGTTATGTGTTATCATAACAATAGTCTGCTCGTATTTCGAACTGGAAATCTTCAGAAGTCCCAATACGTCTTGAGATGTTCTGCTGTCAAGGTTCCCTGTTGGCTCATCACATAAAAGTATTGCCGGTTTTGAAGCAAGAGCTCTCGCTATTGCCACTCTCTGCTGCTGACCTCCAGAGAGCTGATTTGGAAGACTCGTCACTTTATCTTCCAGCCCCAGAGTAGAAATTATGCTGTCTACAAATTTCTTATCTACATTTTTACCGTCAAGCTCCACAGGAAGTACAATATTTTCATATACATTGAGGACAGGCACAAGATTATATGCCTGAAAAACAAAGCCTATCTTCCTTCTTCTGAAAATAGTTAAGGCTTCATCTTTAAGAGAAAATATATCTTTGCCATCTACTATTACTTTACCTGATGTAGGTCTATCAAGTCCTCCCAACATATTAAGAAGAGTCGATTTTCCTGATCCGGAGGTTCCTACAACAGCAACAAACTCCCCATCATCAACCGACAGATCCACACCATTCAGCGCATGTACTTCATTGACTCCGTTCCCGTATATTTTTTTGAGATTCTCTGTTTCCAATATAGCCATTACTTTTTCTCCTTTCATCTCATTAAAATCATATGCCGTATCATAGATACGGGCAGACATTTCACTGAAAAATCACTACGGACTAAAGTCCTGTGATTTCTGTGTTTGATCTGCGCGCCGTATCATAGATACGGGCAGATCATAAAAAAAATCTGTATAAAAAGTTTTTTCTTTTATACAGATTATCTCATAGTAATCTTTCTACATTCTTTCCGGGTTATAATAAATTCTAACGGTTTTGTAACAATCGGCAGCATATCATTTTACAAAGGAAGAAACACTGCAAAGCAGGTACCTTTTCCTTTTTCAGACGTAACTTTTATATAGCCGCCTTCTCCTGATATTATTTCCCGCGCCAGATAAAGACCTATACCTACGCCTTCATATCCTGCTGTATTTTCTCCTCTATAAAACCTTGAAAAGATTTTAGGTATCTCTTCTTCATCGACACCCTCTCCGCTATCTCGTATTTCCACGGAAATAAATAATTCATATTTTTTTAAGCTGAGTTTCACCTTTCCCTTTTTCGTATATTTGACAGCGTTATCTATAATATTTCCAAGGGCTTCTGCAGTCCATTTTTCATCAAATACAGCTGTATATTGTCCGGAAAAAGCGTTGATATCTATATTCAAAACAAGACCTTTTGCCGCTGCCTTTTCGGAATAGGATGCCGCTACACTTTCTACAAGTTTTTTTACGTCTCCGGGTTTAGGTCTAAGAGTTACTATACCTGTTTCCAGTCTTGAAAGCTTTACCAAAGAAGCTATCAGAAAATTAAGCTTTTCGGTTTGAAAACGCATAGCTTCAAGATATTCCGATGCCTCATCGGACATTTCTACCTCACTCATCAAATCAGAATACAATAATATATTTGATATGGGTGTTTTAGTCTGATGTGAAATATCTGCAATCAACGTCTTTATTTTATCTTTTTCAGCAGATATGTTTTTCATGGATATTTCTGAATAAGCAAGATATCTGGAAAACTGATTTTCAAGAGATGAATATACTGACTCGTCAAAGCTACTTTCTGCAAATTCTCCACTAAGAGCTTGTTCCAGCATCCTCTCTATTCTTTCTGTCATTGTGCGCTGCTTTCTCATGAAAAAAAATATTACTGAGCCGCAGATGACAACACAGACAGCCAATGTTATCAGACAGAAATCATTCATGATTCTTCACCCACATATACCCCACACCGTAAACGGTTTTAATATATTTATGAGCCTCCAGTTTATCTCTCAGTCTCTTTACTGTCACCGAAAGAGCATTTTCATCAACATATTCAGCACCGTCGGTCCATATCCTATCCACAAGCTCATTCCTACTTACAGTTATTCCTTCATTATCTGTAAGTATCCTGAGAAGTTTCTGCTCTGTCTTACTCAGCTCTACCGTTCTGTCACCTATGAAAAATTTCATTTTATCAAAATAAAATCTATACTTTCCCATGTATGTTTCTGCCTGATGCTGCCGGCACTGTTTTTTTCTTAACTGAGCATTTACTCGTGCGCGAAGTACAGCCAGGCTGAAAGGTTTCGTTATATAATCATCAGCTCCCAGTTCAAGACCTGCTACGATATCAGCCTCCATATCATTAGCCGTAAGAAGTATTACAGGGGTATCACTTTTTTCCCTGAATTCTGCAAGAAAATCATAACCGCTTCCATCCGGAAGATTTACATCTAAAATAATCATATCCGGCAATCTTTCTTCTGTAATTCTCCGCGCTTCCATAATCTTGCTACAATTTTCCACAGTCCTTTCTTTCAGCGTCAGTGCTCTGCAAAGACCCGATGCAAGCGCTGAATCATCTTCTATTATAAGAATGTACTCTGACATATACTGAACCTCCGTTTTTATTATACAGCCATGAGTTTTTAAATGGCAAGAATAAAAGACATCCTGTTAACTAAAAAACAGAATGTCTTTAAATTAGCTACTGAAGGTTAAGCTTCAAAGATAATATCCTTTCTGTAATGATATGAAAAGCGACAAGCTGTATAGCCGTCAGACCAAACATCACAGCTATAACAAACTGACTCAGACCGAACATATTTCCTGCAGATCCGTCCCATGACGACAGCAAATCAACCATATCAAAACTGCCTGCGATCATTCCCAGTATTATGAAAAACACAGTGACAGCTGTTGAAAGACCTATATATGCTGCCAAAGAAAGTAATATCCTATGTTTCCCAGCTAACTGTCCTATTGCCAAAGATGCATATACCTGATATATGCTTTTCAGCAGTGAAAGTACCATTATTACCAGAACCTCTACTATGATAAGTATATATCTCGGATCTTCTTTCCATGCTTTCGCAATACCACTGAATATGTCAGGAATCACACTCAAACTGCTTAGCCCTGCAAGTATTGCAAGTGATACCATAGCTACTATTATACTCAAAAGAACCACTCCCGCTGCCACAAGACCTTTTGATGTTATAAGCTGCCAAGGTTTCACCGGCAAAGTATGCATCAGATATCCCTCGTCACCCAAAAGCCCTTTATAAAACCTCAGTATGACGATTATTACTGTCGCCGCCACCAATGCAATAAAAATAGATATATACATGAAACCGGTAATTGTTCCGACAATAGATACCAGTGTATTTGCTCCCTGCGACGCTCCTTCGAACGTACGTCTAAGCAAATTACTACTCACACTAAAAAGCAAACTTGCTGCAATAAGTGCAGCCCATATGACTGCCATAAGTTTTATACTGGATCTTATCTCATATTTGATCAGTCTACCTGTCATTTCTGTTCACCCCCATAAATGGCTCCATTCTGAATGTATCCTTAAATACATCATCTATGGATTTGCCTTCCTTCTCCTTGATTTCATCAACAGATTCATGCCTTACCATCTTACCGTCTTTTATAAAAATAACCTCGTCAAGAATTCTTTCTATATCAGAGATAAGATGTGTTGAAATTATAACCGTTCCATCCTCATTATAATTATTTATTATAGTAGTAAGGATATAGTCTCTTGCAGCAGGATCCACACCCGCTATAGGCTCATCCAGCAAATAGAGCTGAGCTTTTCTGCTCATCACTAAAACAAGCTGAACTTTTTCCCTTGTTCCCTTGGACATGGTTTTTATCCTATCTTCAGGTTGTATATTCATTGCGGCGCACATATTCTCCGCCTTGTTTCTGTCAAAATCCTGATAAAATTCACTGAACATACTGAGAACATCCTTAACAGTCATCCAGTCTGCAAAATACGGTCTGTCAGGAAGATAACTTATTATCAACTTTGTATATACTCCCGGTTTTCTGCCATCAATCAATATCTCACCTTTCGTAGGTCTTATAAGTCCATTTATAAGTTTTATGAACGTTGTCTTTCCGCTTCCGTTAGGACCGAGAAGACCTATGACTTTTCCTCTGCCTACACTGAGGTTTACTCTGTTAAGAGCCAGCTTACTTCCAAATGCTTTGCTTACATCAAAACATTCTATTAATGTTCCTGTTTTCATTTATCTTCTTCCCCTCTCTTTTTTATCATTTTTACAACATCATCTTCGCTGTATCCAATAGCTTCCATTTCCCTTATAAATTTTTCTATGGTCTGTTTTGCTATTGATTCTTTCATTTTAGCCACCAACCCTTCATCTGTCGTTACAACCCTTCCTACTGTTCTGTTCGTTATAACAAATCCATCATGCTCCAGCTCACTCAGCGCTCTCTGCATAGTGTTGCGATTAACTCCCGCAGATTCTGCCAATTCCCTCACCGTAGGAAAGGCTCCTCCCATCTTGTATTCCCCCGCTACTATAGCTATTATAAGCTGCTCTTTAAGCTGAGGCCATATGGGCCGGCTGTCATCAAGTTTCCATTTCACACCTAATTCCCTCCTTTTCTTTATTCATTTTTATATTTTTTGTTCTTGTTGTCATATTGTCCTATGTGCTTAAGACAATATCAATATATTACTATTTTCTTTATTTGTCAATATATATTTTAAATTTTTTAAAATAATAAGATGCCAAAATCCCAAAAATAAAAAAGCGTTTATATAATCGGAAACCCAATTAATACAGCCGCCTTCTGTCTGCTAAATCAAAAACTCCTTCATACGTTTGTAACATATGAAGGAGTTTTAAATTTAATACTCATTCTATTCAATAGATTCAAAATCCACACTGCAGTTATGGTGTACCTTCTGTACATCATCATTGTCTTCGAGAATATCTATCATTTTTTTAAGAGATTTCAGATCATTCTCATCTTTTGGAGCAGCTTCCATAGACGGAACGAATTCAACATCAGAATCAATGATATCATAACCCGCATCAGTAAGAGCTCCATGTACATCAGTATAGTTTTCGGGAGCTGTCTGTATCTCAAAACTATCATCGTGAGTTATTATGTCTTCGGCTCCTGCTTCAAGTGCTGTCTCCATCAGCGCATCTTCATCTACATCATCAGTCTTCTCTATAATGATAACACCTTTTCTCGAAAACATATATGAAACACATCCCGGTGTTCCCAAATTGCCGCCGTGCTTGTCAAAAGTAGATCTTACAGCGGAAGCTGTCCTGTTTCGGTTATCAGTGAGAGTCTCCACTATTACTGCGACTCCTCCTACACCATATCCTTCAAAGGTAAGTTCTTCGTAAGTTTCTCCTTCCAGCTCTCCTGTTCCCTTCTTAATGGCTCTCTTAATATTGTCATTGGGCATTCCGATCCCTTTGGCCTTTTCTATAGCTACCCTTAAAGTAGCATTATAATCCGGGTCTCCGCCTGCTTTTGCCGCTACTATTATCGCTCTCGCATATTTTGTAAACATCGCAGCACGTTTTGAATCCTGCGCCGCTTTTCTGCCTGCTATCGTTCCGTGTCTTCCCATGGAGACACCTCCTAACCTAAAAATTATTCAACAAAGAAAATTATACACCTATATTACGCTTAATTCAAGGTGAAAAAGACAGCCCGATTACTGCACTACAGATTCACCCATATGCTCTTTCGCTGCTTTTTCAGCCTCTTTCTTTTCAAGATTTTTATGAGCTGTAGCCATCATGAGTTTTATCCTGTTGAGCTGATTTACATCTGATGCTCCCGGATCATAATCTATAGCTGCTATATTAGCCATAGGATTCCTTTTTCTCAAGGCCTTCATCATTCCCTTTCCGGTAACATGATTAGGAAGGCAGGCAAAAGGCTGCATACATATTATGTTTTCCACTCCGTCATCAATCAGATCTACCATCTCGCCCGTAAGAAGCCATCCTTCACCGCACTGATTGCCCAAAGAGATTATTTCCTTTGCCTTATCTGCAATATCTTTTATATACATAGGCTGATGGAACCTCTTGCTATTTTCAAGAGCCTTTCTCATAGGTTTTCTGAAATACTCAAGAACGTCCATAGCGATCTTATTCCCCATCATAGTACCGTATGTACCGGAAAGATTACGGAAATTAAACTCTTTACTATGCATTCCATACATGAAAAAGTCTATCATATCAAGAACTACTGCTTCTCCGCCTTCCTTCTCGATTATATCTACTACATCATTATTAGCGTTAGGATGATACTTTACGAGAATCTCACCGACAACACCTACTTTAGGCTTTTTTATGTCAAGAAGAGGGAGCTGATCAAAATCTCTGACTATAGATGCCACTATTTTTTTAAATTTCACAAGGCTTCCTGTATACACATTTCTTCTTGCAACTCTTGCCCATTTTTCATAAAGAGCATTAGCCGAACCCGGTTCTTTTTCATATGGTCTGGTAGCATACAGAACCCTCATAAAAAGATCTCCATATACAAGTGCCATCACACCTCTTTTTATAACCTTTACGGAAAGACTAAACCCCGGATTGCTTTCAAGGCCTGCCATATTTACGGAAATAACAGGTATCTGTTCCATATCCAGATCTTTAAGAGCCTTACGCAAAAGAGCCACGTAATTGCTGGCTCTGCATCCTCCGCCCGTCTGACTCATAAATATCCCCACTTTATCAAGATCAACTTCACCTGACTTTAAATACGAAATTATCTGGCCGAGAGTCACGATGGTAGGATAACAAGCATCATTATTAATATATTTGAGGCCTTCATCTACAGCATTCTTATCTACAGTGGGAAGCCTTTTCACATTATATCCTGCGCTTCCTATTGCAGCTTCCAGGAACTGAAAATGTATAGGCGACATTTCAGGAATAAGAATCGTATAATCCTTTCTCATCTTCTTTGTGAAATATACGCGCTCATATGAGCTCTTATCATCTACATGAGTAACGCCGTTCTTCTCCCGCTCATCCATAGCAGCTTTAAGAGATCTTATTCTGATCTTAGCTGCTCCCATGTTTGTGCCCTCATCTATTTTCAATACCGTATAGAGTTTATTATTCTTCTTTGTAATTTCCTCTACCTGATCTGTTGTTACAGCATCAAGACCACAGCCGAATGAATTCAGCTGCACAATCTCCACATCATCGGTAGTTCCCACAAACGTAGCTGCTTTATAAAGCCTTGAGTGATACATCCACTGATCCAAAACTCTTATAGGTCTTTCCAATTTCCCCAGATGGGCTACTGAATCTTCTGTAAGCACCACCATATCAAAAGAACTTATTATCTTGTCTATGCCGTGATTGATTTCAGGATCCAGATGGTAAGGTCTTCCCGCAAGAACCACTGCCTTTTTCTTATGGTCTCTGGCATATTTAAGGGAATACTCGCCCTGCTTCTTTATATCGTCCTTTACACGTTTATCTTCTGCTCTCGCCATCTTTATGGCTTCTATCAGCTCGAGCCTTCCCACGCCTGTTCTTCTCAGCACCTTGTAAAGCTCTCTGGCAAGATATTCATCATTATCATAAGGAAGGAACGGATGAGAGAATGTGACTCCGTTTTCTTCAAATATGTCATCCATATTTCCGGCTATCACCTCAGGATATGTAGCTACTATAGGACAGTTGTAATGGTTAGGCGCAGAATCATCTTCAACCCGCTCATAATTAATACTCGGATAAAATATCCATTTAGCACCGTGATCTACGAGCCACTTGATATGTCCATGAACCAGTTTTGCCGGATAGCATGCCGTATCCGATGAAATAGTTTCCATTCCTTTTTCATACATATCCTTGCTGGAAGTCGGCGAAAGCATTACGCTGAATCCCAGTCTCGTAAAGAGCACAAACCAGAACGGATAATTTTCATACATATTAAGTACACGGGGTATCCCTATAACTCCCCGCTTTGACTCTTCAACAGTCAGAGGCTCATATCTAAAGAGTCTGTTGAGTTTATATTCATAAAGGTTCGGGATCTTATTCGATTCTTTTAATGTTTTTCCTTCGCCCCTCTCGCATCTGTTTCCCGTAAAGAACTTGGTCCCGTCACTGAACTTGTTTATAGTCATCAGACAGTTGTTTTCACAGCCTTTGCATCTGACATGGCTTGTAGTCACATGAAATGTAGCAATGTCGTCCGGCGTTATTACTGAAGATACCGTATCTTCAACGTAATTCTCTCTTGCAATAAGAGCTGCTCCGTAAGCACCCATAAGTCCTGCTATATCAGGCCTTACGATTTCCTTGCCCATAACATTTTCTATAGCCCGAAGAACAGCATCGTTGAGGAACGTCCCCCCCTGAACTACTATCTTGTTTCCAGCCTCTTCGGGATTTCTCAGCTTAATAACTTTATAAAGCGCGTTCTTAATTACCGAATATGACAAGCCTGCGGAAATATCTCCTATTGTTGCGCCTTCTTTTTGAGCCTGCTTTACTTTTGAATTCATAAATACGGTACATCTCGTTCCCAGATCTACCGGAGCTTTCGCAAACAGAGCCTCTGTTGCAAAAGACTGTACATCCATGTTTACAGATTTAGCATATGTTTCTATAAAGGAGCCGCACCCTGACGAACAAGCTTCATTGAGCATTATATTATATATAGCTCCATCCTTTATACGCATACACTTCATATCCTGACCTCCGATATCCAGGATAAAATCAACTCCCGGCAGAAACTCTTCGGCAGCTTTGTAATGAGCCATAGTCTCTATTTCACCAAGATCAGCTTTAAAAGCGGCCTTTATCAGGCCTTCGCCATATCCGGTCGCCGTAACGTTGGCTATGTAAGCCTTGGGAGGAAGCAATGAATAGAGTTCCTTAAACATATTCATAGTAGCCTCCAGAGGCTTTCCTTCATTACCTCTGTAATACGAATACAGAAGATTTTTTTCATCATCTATAAGGGCAGCCTTCGTAGTAGTGGAGCCCGCATCTATGCCGAGAAAAACTTTGCCCTTAGCCTTTTTTATATCTTTACGCTTTATCTTATCCTGAAGATGCCTGTCCCGGAACTTTCTATAGTCTTCTGAATCAGCAAACAGTGGATCCACATGTTTAGTATCAGACAAAGCGCTGGGATCTGCATGTTCTATTCTGTTTATGATCTCCTTAAATTCTATTTCTTCATACTTTGCCGAATTGATAGCTGCCCCTATAGCCACAAAATATTTAGAATCCTCAGGAAAGATCACCTCATCCTCTTTGAGTTCCAGAGTCTGAATAAATCTTTTCCTGAGTTCTGAAAGAAATGACAGCGGTCCACCTAAAAAGGCAACTTTTCCTTTTATGGTATGTCCGCACGCCAAACCGCTGATAGTCTGATTGACCACTGCCTGAAAAATAGATGCTGACAAATCCTCTATAGGGGCTCCCTCATTTATCAAAGGCTGTATATCTGTTTTAGCGAATACTCCGCATCTGGCAGCTATAGGATATATCATAGTATGTTTTTTAGCAGCTTCATTCAGTCCCGATGCATCTGTATTGAGCAAAGCAGCCATCTGATCTATGAAAGCTCCTGTTCCTCCGGCACATGTGCCGTTCATTCTCTGCTCTATAGTCTGCCCATAAAAAGTAATCTTAGCATCCTCTCCTCCCAGCTCTATAGCAACATCTGTTTCCGGAATGAGAGTTTCGACAGCCGCACTGCACGTTACTACCTCTTGCTCAAAGGGAATCTTTAGAATATTGGATAACGACAACCCTCCGGATCCTGTAATAACAGTTCTGAGTTTTATATTTCCTACTGTTTCATACATATTTTTAAGCAAGTCTACAACTGTTTTAAAAACATTCGACATATGCCTCTCATATCTACTGTATATAACCTTGTCACCGTCATCAAGCAACACAAGTTTCACAGTCGTAGAACCAACATCTATACCTAATCTCATATAATATACAATCCTTCCTTCTATAACTAATAATATATATGTAAATTTAATTTGTTTTCTTCATTTAATATTGTCTTATGATATAATAATTTCATGAAAAGTTCAATCAAAAAAGACACATTTAAAGCGATATACCGATTATTGGATAGATTTTCTCCAATTAACGGAAACTGCGGCAAACTCTGCGGAAGCATCTGCTGCACATACGAATATGAAACATCCTCTGAAAGCCAGCCCAGTATAGATGAAAACTTGTCTCTGGGTCTTTATCTGTTGCCCGGAGAAGAAAAACTTTTCACAGGCCGTGAAGACTGGCTGGAATGGAACTGGGAATATGCCGAGGATTATGAATTCCCTGAAAGCTGGCACGGCAAAGTGTATTTTCTCAAATGCAAAACTGCACCTTTTTGCCATAGAGAAATGCGCCCCTTGCAATGTCGTATTTTTCCGCTAACTCCCCATCTGGACGAAAACGGACAGTTGTTTATGATATATCAAAGCGGGCAGCTCCCATACACTTGCCCGCTAATCTCTGAAAAAATAAAATTGAATGATGACTTTGTGAAAGCCAATTTTACAGTATGGAAACATCTTCTCCGCGATCCTCTCATCCGTGACCTTGTCGAAATGGACTCATATTTCAGAATCCAGGACGGTGAGGATATAAACATACTATATCCCTAAAAAGATATCTTTAATTTACGTAATCTTCCTTTATAATATCAAGACGCCTTATATCCTTCTTATATACATATTTCAAGGCGATAGCAAAGTAAACTACACCTATAAGCTCCGCTATAGGAAATGCATACCATACCAATTTCAATCCTGCTATGGAAGCGAATATCCATGCCAGAGGCAGTATCCCTACAAGCTGTCTTAAAAGTGAACCCCACAGACTCATAAATCCATGCCCTATCGCTTGGAATATTGAAGATGACATAATACCAAAAGAAGCCGGAAGGAAGCAAAGGCTTATTGTCCTTAACGCAGGAACTCCTATATCATACATTTCCTGGCTCCCTGTCGAATTAAATATAGTAAGCAGTTGATACGGAAGTGTCTGAAAAAGCAGAAGACCAAGCCCCATTATAACAAAAGCCGTCATAAATCCCTTTTTAAAGGTTTCCATAAGCCGCTTTCTGTTTCTTGCTCCATAGTTGAACCCCATTATAGGAAGCACTCCTTGATTCAACCCGAACACAGGCATAAATATGAATGACTGCAGCCTTCCATATACACCCATTACAGCAACAGCCGTCTCTGTAAGACCGCTAAGTATTATATTCATACCAAACTGCATCACAGACATTATAGACTGCATCAGTATTGCAGGCGCACCTACAGCATATATATCTTTAAGAATCCTCCCCTGCATCTTCCATCCGAAAAGCTTTACATGAACAGCATGCTTTTTCTTGAAAAGGAATATCTGTCCCAGACACATGGACACAAGCTGTCCCAATACAGTAGCTACGGCAGCACCTGTAACGCCTATTTCAGGGAACGGTCCGATGCCGAATATAAGCATAGGATCCATTATTATATTTGTCACAGCACCGAAGATTCCGCATACCATCGGAATCTTCATATTGCCTGTAGACTGCAGTATCTTTTCAGTAGTAACCTGAACAATAGAAAACAGAGAACCGACCGTTATTATGAACATATAGTTTATACCGTTTTCAACTATATACGGTGTATCAGACAAAAGATTCATCATAGGCTTTGATAAGAATATCCCTATCAGAGCAAAAAACATCCAGTTGATAAAAGAAAGTCTGTATCCATGACTAGCAGCCATATCTGCCTCTTCGTAACGCTGAGCTCCAAGTCTTCTTGAAATAAGCGAATTTATACCTACTCCGGTTCCCACCGATACTGAAATTATCAACATTTGTATAGGGAATATGTATGTAACGGCAGCAAGAGCCTGTTCGCTTATAAGCGAAACAAAAAAACTATCTACTACATTATAAAATGCCTGTATGAACATGGACAGTATTGCCGGCCAAGACATGTTGAATATCAACTTGCCCACAGGCATATTACCCATTTTGTCCATATGATCCGAATTGTTGAGTCTGTCATTGTTCTCCATCATCTTTTCCTCTTATTCTTACGTAATTTTCACCACAAAAATTTGCCTAAAATATATTAGGCAAATTTTTCAATGCACTATTTCTTTTTAATCTTACCATCGTTATCGGTAAAAAGCAATAGTCTGGGAGCAATTACAGAATAATGATTAATCCTTGGATTTGTAGTAAAGCATGCAATGACAGTAACCTTCAAAATCCGGATCTTCTATCTGATCCTTGAATTCTTGGCATATACACTTGTTCTCCGGCTTTATTTCAACGCGGCACGGACAGTATCCGTGTTTTTTGACAAGACCCTCTTTTATCTTTTTTACTACTTCTTTGTCTTTATTTAATGTAACTGCCATATCTATTCTCCCGAAAAATTATGCCTTCCAAAGGCCGTGAAGATTACAGTACTCATATACAGCAACAATTTCATCATTGTCAAGTACAAATTCAGCTTCAGGCTTTTCCCCCGGCTTAAGATATTTTATCTGGCTGCCTTTTTTAGTTTCAAGACATACCCACTGAATATAATGTTCATCCAGCATAGGATGTTCAACTGAACTTACAGTAACCTTCACTTTATCTCCATCTTTTTCAACTACCGGAACATGCTTTTCCTGAGCTGCATCAGTGGAGCCGGCAACCAGTTCTGTCATCTTCTGTCCACAGCACATTACAGGAACACCTTTGTTTTCTACAAATGTGATGATATTTCCACAGTGTTCGCATTTATAAAATTTCATATTCATACCTCCTTGATTTTAACCTCTTGTTTAAGGTTTTTAATATATTGTACCTTATGAGTCCACAATACTACTTTTTGAGACTTATGTCAAGATAATTTTACCATTATTTTTAAAATTATTGACATATGATATTTAAAATGATAAAATCAAATCAATAAATGACATATGTCAATAATTATTAAGGAGTGTGAAATAATGAAAATCGCTGTTACCTATGAAAACGGTCAGATATTCCAACATTTCGGCCATACTGAAACATTTAAAATCTATGAAATCGATGGAAAAGATATAACAGAAAGCAAAACAATAGGCACAGAAGGAAACGGCCATGGAGCTCTCTCAGGCTTTTTGAAAAGTAAAGGTGTGGACATTTTGATCTGCGGCGGCATAGGCGCAGGAGCAAAAACAGCTCTTTCAGAAGCAGGAATAAAACTTTTCGGCGGAGTTTCCGGAAACGCAGATCAAGCTGTAAAAGACTATCTTAACGGCAACCTCTCATATAAACCTGATATTATGTGCAGCCATCATGATCATGATCACGATCACCAACATGGAAAAAACTGCGGCCACGGAAACTGCGGATCACATGAATAAAATCCTCACGGATAAAACAACAGAGCTGTCTGAAAAACACAGGCAGCTCTGTTTTACGATTATTCAGCCTCCAAGTCTCGAGAAAAATCTGCCGATTCCGGCAAATATATTCTTCATTCTTGAAACAGAACGTTCCTGCCTGTGAAGCGTTGTGTCCATAAATGTCTGCTGACTGTCAAACGGCTCAGGTTCACCTTCACATTTTCTTATATAAGAACCATCCGGTTGCAGAAAGCTGGCTTTTGCCTTATCAGAAAGCTGGACTGAAAGAATATGAAGAAGCTGTTTTTTTATATCCTCATCATATACAGGTGTAGCTATCTCTACACGTCTTTTGAGATTTCTGGTCATCAGATCAGCAGAAGAGATATATAATTTAACTGCATCTCCTTTTCCGAAACAATATATTCGGGCATGTTCCAGAAATCTTCCCACTATACTGGTAACAGACACGTTTTCGGTTTCTTCGGCTATACCGGGTCTGATACAGCAGATACCTCTGACTATGAGCTGTATATCCACACCTGCTCTCGAAGCCTCTGCAAGCTTATCTATCACATCACGGTCTGTTACCGAATTGACTTTCATGCAAATATAACCTTCCGTACCTTTCTGCATCTCCTCATCGATCAAATCCAGAAGCGCAGGCTTTATTCCCTTTGGAGCCACAAGTAGCTGACTGTAATTTCCCTCCAGGTTATCTGTAAGCATGTTCCTAAAAAATGCAGTACCATCCCGTCCAATCTCATCATTTGCTGTCATAATACTTATATCTGTATACATGGCATTTGTCTTTTCGTTATAGTTTCCTGTACCAAGCTGGGTAATATAACTATATCTACCCCTCTTATGAGATGTTATCAGACATATTTTACTGTGACACTTATAATTATCTATACCGTATATAACCTTACACCCCGCATCTTCCAGCATCTTAGACCATGCAATATTATTTTCCTCATCAAATCTTGCTCTCAGCTCCATTAGAACTACGACTTCTTTGCCGTTTTCTGCTGCCCGGCAAAGAGCACGAACTATTTTGGAAGATGAAGCCAGTCGATATATGGTTATCTTAATAGAAATCACATCATCTCCATCAGCAGCTTCATTAAGAAGTTTTATAAATGGATCCACTGAATCAAATGGAAAAAACAGCATCCTATCTTTTTGCCTTATCTGTTCCATCACGGAAATATTTTCATTAAGATCCGCCGGCCATTTGGGAACATATGGAACGTATGAAATGCGTTTGCTTATTTTCTCTGAAAGCTTGCTCTCCAATTCAAATACATATTTCATATTGAGAGGTGTTTTATCTACATATATTTGATGTTTCTCCACTTGTATCATTTTAAGAAGCTCTTTCACAAAAACATCAGATATAGACTGTCCGATCTCAAGGCGCACTATAGCTAACGTAGATCTTTTCTTAAGCAGCTTTTTCACATAACTTCTGAAATCTGTCTCTGTGTCTTCGAACTTCTCTGAGTCAAAGCTGACATCAGCATTTCTTGTAACAGAGATTATACATGCTTCCTCTTGTTTATATTTCCCATACAGTTCATGAGCTCGATGAAATATTATATTTTCCGTCCGTATAAACCTTCCCTCTTCATTAAGCATGACGACTTGCGGAAGAACCTGAGGAACAGGAACAAACGCTATGGATTTTCTGTCGTTTTTATCTCTTACAAGGGACGCTATGTAAAGATGTTTACTCTCAAAATGAGGTTTGGGGTGTCTGTTATCTATGACTTGCGGCGACAGTATGGGAAGTATCTCATTATCAAAATACTTTTCCGCAAATCGTTTTTCTTCACCAGTCAGATTTTCATAGGAAACATCTTCTATCCCCTGTGCCTCAAGTTCAGAACATACCGAAGAATATATTCGTCTTTTTCGTTCTATAAGTCCGGGCATAACCCTATATATTCTGCCAAGCTGTTGATCGGGTGTCATACCGCTTTTATTATCAATATGATCAGGATTGACTGAAGCTATATCAAACAGACTTCCTACTCGTATCATAAAAAATTCGTCAAGATTAGTAGAAAATATAGACACGAATTTAAGCCGCTCCAGAATTGGAACATTTTTATCTGCCGCTTCTTCGAGAACTCTTCGATTAAAACGTAACCAACTTAATTCTCTGTTCTGCGTATAACTGTATTTTTTTCTTGTTTTAAGATTTTTTGACACAAATACCCCTCCCTTACACCATAACTGCTTATAGTCAGCTTTTTTGTTTTCAGTTTCCGTGAAATATATCTAAGTATCATATATCCCGGTATTATAGTATGAATACGTTCCGGATCTATCTTCAATATAGCATTAGCGGCGCTTCTTTTATCTCCTGTCAGAAAATCTCCTACTTTTTTAAGATCTTCCGAAGTCATAGTATTATTTCCCGGATCTATAATTTCTAAATATCTGGCGAATTTAAGCACAGAACGAGCTGTTCCCCCTGTACAGATGAGCTTACTGTACTTGCCTGAAGTCTCCAAAGGCTGTTTATCTATTTCATGTTTTATCGCATGCTTTATTCTTTTAAAAGAATGTTTTCCCGGCAATATATGCTTTACACAATCTTTATAAAGTTTGAGTGATCCCATACGGTAACTTTTAGATAATAATATCCTGCCCTTTTCAAACAGTACTATCTCTGTACTGGCTCCTCCTATATCTATAAAAGCTCCGGAAGAAACCGAAAGTTCCTGCAGGATACCTGCATAACCAAGCATAGCTTCTTCCTCACCTGTGATCACATCTACATTAAAACCCGTTGCCTTAAAAATCTTTGCTACAGTTTCATCTGTATTAACGACATTACGAAGGGAAGCTGTAGCAAACACATAGATTCGTTCGGTAATACCTAAAGACTGAAGAGTAGATTTAAACTCCATTATACTTTCACAAGCCAAATCGATACCTACATCACTGATACAGCCGTTTTCAACATATCCTGCCAGTCCTGCCATTTTCTTTGCTTTAAACAGTATCTTGAATTTTCCGTTTTTCACTTTATAAACAGTAAGTCTTATTGAATTCGACCCTATATCTATAACTGAATATTTCATAGTTTCTCCAATCCCCCTTGCCAGATTATGTATAAAAGACTTATATCAATTATAATACGGAGATATATGATTTTCTATCCGATTTTTGTTAAATCTATATAAACTAAGTTGCTGTATCACGTGATTCTTCGCATTATTTCCTCACCTTGTTCTCGAGTCTGCGATTTCAAAACAGCCTCTTTTTCTTTTCTTAAAAACAAATTTCTGAATATAAATCGGGCTGCAGGTCCTACGACTATCAGCTGCAATGGCAAAGCCATAATAAAATTCGTACAGTACGCCGTCAAAAAATGCGGAAGAAATAAAAAGGTAAAACCATACAATTTAATTGTAGCCATTATACTGGCAAAGAATACTTGCGTTATCACAGTAAAAAGCTGTATTGTCAGTATTATAAATATAGATCTGTCTTCAGGCCGTACTATGCGAAAAGCAAAATATTTAGCAATATGGCCGGCAAAGAAATAAGCACACAGGAATATGATGACAAACTCTATCCACATATGCAAAAGCGCATCAAGAAATAAGGTATTCGTAAAATGATCTGCAGACAGCACCATATTATAAAGTGTCATAAAATAAACCATCATCCATGCAGTAATAAAAGTAAATATGAATGACTGAAACTTTGTCTTAGGCATTTTTTTCATCTCCTCTCAATATTTCCCGGGTTATGTTATAACATTTCCTCTCGTTTATTACTGCTGTGGCCGATTCTGCATCATTTGCCATCTGAGTTATAATCTCGCTGTAATAAAAATCAAAATCTGACCATTTGCTCAGTTTCCTGTCTATTATACGGTCTCCACTTCCGTCTTCTCTGCTTATAGTTATTATGTTTTTCATATTTCCTCCTATTTTACCTCCAACAAAAATACACTAAACTGCCGCTCCATCAGACATGGGAGCCGGCGATATTTAGTGTCGTTTACTTGTTTTTATTTAATTTTATTATTTATTTTATCATAAAAAATCTTTTGATTTCAAGTTCAAAACTTCATATAAGCTGATAAAATAACCCGTGATTGCTGCAATGCCATATCAATCTGCCATGGGCAAGCTGAGGTATTCTAACTTGCAGATTCCATTCGGGATACTGTTTTTTCAACACTATACTATCACCTGTCAGCAAAGCTACAAATGTTATATAATGATCCTTAGTCATCTGATGATCACTTGATATAAAATATTCATTATCTATAACTTCAACAGATAATTTTTCTTCGTCGCAAGCCTTATTTGCATTCAGAGACTGTAATTTTTTGCCACAACATGAAACTTGGGCGTTTGATACGACTGTTATTATATTTCCACATTGCGGACAAATATAAAATTGTGTGTTTTTCATATTTCCTCCTGTTTCTTCATTCTTAATTATTTTCCCTGAAATCAGAGCTTCCAACTCTATTCCCAAAAGCTCGCACAATCGTGAAAGTAAAGATATATCAGGACACCCTGCACCTCGCTCCCACTTAGATACGGTTTTATCGCTGATGCAGACCTCATCAGCCAGTTGCTTCTGCGTCCATCCCTTCTCTATTCTTATATTATATATCAATTGTCCTATCTTCTTGCTATCCACTGATATAACCTCCTTTTTATTTGCTTAAGTTACGCCCCACATGTTATTAAGATAACATCAGTGTGTACGCATTTCAATCGACGTATCGTAGAATTTGTCAGTTCTGCATTATATCCAAACTTCTCCCTGTAATCATAAAACAAAAACAACCGAGTAGAATCCTCATTATTCAAACTACCCGGTTGTTTTTCATACTCTTTCTTCCAGTTTTTCTTTCTTGGCCTGTCTTTTTCAGTCATATGTTTTCCGGTTCTAAACCCCGGATTCTGATATGCCTTGGCAAGGCTGATCTTCGTCATATCTATAACCATTTTCTTTTTCCTATTAGGTATCTCTGTAGGTATGGAACCTGTCTTCTTTCTTCCCATATTATTTTTCCTTTCACATATTTATCCCAAGTCATATCCGGCCTGAGAAAGAACATTAATCGCTTTCTTATAATCTTTTTCCTTAACAAGAATATAATCTGTATTATACGTTGATACAGCAAATATTCCTATACTGTTTTCCGCAAGAAGTCCTGATATCCCTGAAAGTATTCCAATCAAAGAAAAGTCAAGAATCCCTTCTATTCGAAATGCTTTCCAGCCGTCATCCCGATTTATGATATTATCGGGAACATCTGCTGTAATACAGACAAGAGAACACTCTTCATCTGTCTTCCCTATAAAACAATATTCACTTTCAAAATTTGTCAGTGAAAAATCAGTTACCTTACATACTGAAAAATCATAATCTATCTTTTTTATTTTCATACGTCCTGAAACACTCCTTCTCCGTAATCTTTCACCTGCTCAACCATATGTCCAATATTACCTTCTCCGGCAAAACGTTCCAGATCAAAAAAATCCTCGTCTACGTCAAACCAATAAAGCGGATGTTTTTCCGGAGAAAGCTTTACTTTTTTTCTTAAAATCCCTACATAAACTTCCACATAACATTTCTGATTATAGTATGTAAAATCCATCATGTGAGACAGACTTACATCTGATCTGCTTATCCCTGTCTCCTCAAACAGTTCTCTGTAGGCGGCATCAAAATGATCTTCCCCATCCTCTATTTTTCCTCCTACCAGATTATATTTACCTTCATATGGATCTTTGAGCCGTTTACAAAAAAGAAGCTTTTCTTTATCTCTGCTGTATATCATTACGCAGTTATACCCCTGAAACTTCACAGCATATTCCAAAATATCACCGGAGATTTTATCTTCTATAGCTTCCGTACAGCTTGAACAAAATCTATACCTCATTGTATCAGTTCTTATCCTTTTCATCTCCTGAGTTTTTTAGATACTTTCGCACCAATACATATCCAAGCGTCATATCTATCGCGTAACAAGCCAGATGAATTCCTGTGGCTAACTTAGCATATTTTCTGTAATTCAAATTCTTAAAAAATTTTTTCATAAAAATCTCCTTTCTTACTCTGTCATGAAAATGTAACAAGCTCCTGCTGAGGCTGTTTTGACGGTTCTATAGATATAAGCGTAAGTACAGGACCTTCATCATATCCATACATTTCATGCTCTTTATAATCAAATCTCACTCTGACTTTTACCCAATCTTCATGACCGAATCGCCTCTCAGTCTCATCATCAAGATAACATATAAAACCCAAAAACTGTATATCTTCCTCACAACAGGTCATTACATGCCTTCCCGGAATAAAATAATCAGCTCCTGACTCTTCACTTGCACAGTATTTGGCCGTAAAAATTATTTCTTTTCCCATATAATGTTCAGGATGTTCCATAGCATCAAGATACCACAGCCCATAATCCATATCGTCTATATCCACTGTCTGTCCGCTGTAATCAAAAGGCATTACATCCATCTCGTTTTCAAACATTTTACCGTCTTTTCTCTCAAATGCCAGCTGCGCCTGAGGATTAAGCACCTTTATAGCTCTCCTGAATTTCATTCTGTCGATGTCTTCATCACATCTATTGAATATTATGAGATTAGAAGCCTTAAGAGGTTCCATGAAAGTTTTTCTCATATTATTCATATATATTTCAGCGGTTTCTGCATTTACCGTAGAATATACTCCCCCTGCATACCAGTCTTGTGGCACATTTTCGTTAAAAAGTTTTTCAAGATCCCACATGCCGTTATATTCAATCAAAACCTGCGCAGGAGAATAATCTCTCTCAATCCGTTTCCAGAACATCTCACTGAGGGCTTCGGGATCTTCAGCTCTCACCAATACTATTGAAAACTTTTTAAGGAAATCTTCATCAAATTCATTCTCCCCCTCTTCACACTGTACCAAAACAGTCGTCCCCGGTTCTAAAAAGTCCTCTTCTTCCACTACTTCGTGTATTAATGTTGTTTTTCCACTTTCCAGCAAACCTGTAAATACATAAACCGGTGTTTCCATCTTCCATCCTTTCTTTTAAATTGCAAAGCTGTTTCCCAATCTTCCCTAATTAACTCCAAATACCTGATTCAGCGCGCTCTCGTCAAGATCTGTTCCTATAACACATATTCTGCCTATATAATCCGGCTGTGAATCTCTTATTTCAAGCTCCTCAGGAACCATATCAAACTCAATCCATCTGCCGTTTTCTGCTTCAACTATACCTTTTGCCCGAAGGACAGTCCCGAAATCATCTGTAGCAGCCATGAGTCTCAATATGTCTTCCAGCTCAGACTTTTTAAATTTATGAACCGTCTCACGTCCCCAGCTTGAGAACACATCATCTGCATGATGATGATCTTCGTGATGATCATGATGACAATCACAGTGCTTGTGATGATACTCATGATCATCATGGTGATATCCATGTTCATGATGATGGTCATGACACAATTCCTCAAGGACCTCTTTCAAAGCATGTTTATTATCAAGAGCCGATGCTATCATGTCCGCAGACAAAATTTTCCATGGTGTTGTAACGACAGCCGCATCACTGTTCTTCTGCCGAAGAGTTTTCACACATTTATCTATCTTGCTCTCTTCCATATCCTGAGTACGGCTTATTACTATAGTACCTGCATGCTGAATCTGATCATTGAAAAATTCTCCGAAATTTTTCATATACATTGCAGCCTTTTTACCATCTACTACAGTTATAAGACTGTCTATCTCCACATCGGCCTCTTCCTCCATATCTATTACGGCCTTCGCTACATCCGAAAGCTTACCGACTCCTGACGGCTCTATGATTATTCTGTCAGGATGGAACTTTTCACTTACCTCTCTGAGAGATCTGGCAAAATCTCCTACCAACGTACAGCAAATACAGCCTGAATTCATTTCTGTCACTTCTATGCCACTATCCTGCATGAAATGGCTGTCAATACCTATTTCTCCAAATTCGTTTTCGATGAGAACTATTTTCTCATCTCTATATACTTTAGCAATGAGCTCTTTTATAAATGTCGTTTTACCGGCCCCCAGAAAGCCGGATATTATGTCAACTTTTGTCATGATCTGCTCCTTATATATTTATTAAATTCTGCCATAGTTTTTTTTATTATATCACAGTTGAAATCAGCTCTCCATTAAAAATCAGATATTATGAAAGCAAATCTTCTTCTCCGCATAATCTGCCGAACTCTCTAAGTTTCTGTTTTGCTTCCACACTGATATTCTGCGGAACCTTTATCTCCACACATGCATAATGACTGCCATACTGAGAAGGGTCTTTCATAGATACTATACCTTTATCTTTTATTCTGAGTTTAGTTCCGGACTGTGTTCCCGGGGCTATTTTGCACATAACCTTACCATGAAGTGTCTGCACAGCCGTCTTTCCTCCCAAAACAGCTGTTGTAAACGGGATTTTTACTGTTGAGTAAACATCCATTCCTTTTCTCTCAAAACCTTGTTTTTTCATAACATTTACTTTGATAAGAAGATCTCCGTTTTTTCCTCCGTTTACACCTGGCTTTCCCCGTCCTTTAAGTCTTATACTTTTTCCGTCATCTATGCCGGCAGGAATATGAACTTTTACAGATTCGAAATTTTTTCCTGACGCATCAGATATCCTTATAAATTTATCACAGCCAAAAGCCGCTTCATCAAATGTGACATTAATTTCAGCCTTGACATCGGCTCCATTCTGCTTAAAATCTTCAGTTCTGAATCCGCTTGAGAACCCATTTGAAAAACCACCTGAGAATCCGCCGCCAAATATATTCTTCAGAATATCATCCATGTCTCCGCCTTCAAAATGATATTCTCTGTAATTTCCACCCTCACTTCTGCCCTGCGGTCCTGATGCACTTCCATCGAAAGCTGCATGCCCAAACTGATCGTAAAGTTTTTTCTGTTTGGGATCACTAAGAACTGAATATGCTTCAGATACTTCTTTAAACTTTGCTTCAGCCTGTGCATTACCCGCATTAGTATCGGGATGGTATTTTTTGGCCATCTTTCGATAGGCCTTTTTTATATCGCTTTGTGAGGCGTCTCTGTTCACACCGAGCACCTCATAATAATCTTTCTTTGATGCCATAGCCATCACCCCGTTAATTCAAATTTTTTAATACTCTAAAGAGAATGCATACTTTATCTAACTGATACAATAATACCCCGCAGGAACCTGCCCGCGGGGTACATATCTACTCTTTGAGCACTATCCCTCAATGGAGATGTAATGCTTTTTGTCTTCCACTGCCTTCACATCCTCTTTAGGAACACTGAAGGATAAAATACCATTCTCATATTTCGGATGAATGTCTTCTTCCGTCACATGTTCACCTACATAAAAGCTCCTGCTCATGCTTCCAGCATAACGTTCACGTCTTATATAGTTACCTTCCTTATCTTTTTCATCCTTATCAAGACCTTTAGCAGCAGTAACTGTAAGGACACCCTTTTCCAGTTCCATCTGTATTTCATCTTTTTTGAAACCGGCAAGATCAATGTCAACCTCATAACCGCCTTCAACATCTTTTACATCTGTTTTCATCAGATTACGTGCACGTTTGCCGTACAATTTTTTCTCAGCGTTCGGCAATGCCGGAAACGCAAAATCATTCATAAAATCGTCAAACAAATTTTCTCCAAAAATACTACTCATTCTCATAAGTCGTCGCCCCCTTAAGATCCTTATCCGGATCATTTTTTATTTCTTGACTATAATATATCACCTGTTGTTAGCACTGTCAAGAGGTGAGTGCTAATATTTTTTAAATTTTTTATTATTTACAAAAAAAGGATTAAACAGAATTGTTAGACTTGACACTATTTTTACAGCAACGTATAATTAAAATTAATACTCAAACGTTTTAATCCGTTTGCGTATATGAGATACAGCAGACGCTGAAACAACTGAACCGAAAACGATATCTGTCAATAAAAGAAAAGATCGCATCATTAGTAACAAAACGACAAACAAGTAAAACAGAACGGCTTACAGCCGGAAAGGATGGTTAAAACTAATGAAAGAACAAAATTATCAGGTCTATGGGTACCGATGGGTAGTATTGGGGATTTACGGATTATGTACAGGCATTATTCAGTTGATGTGGACTACATTCTTTTCGATTACGACAGATTCATGGAAGTATTATGGGTTTACCAACGCAACAGAAGGAGAAAGTGCAATCAGTCTTCTGTCAATCATATTTATGGCAGGTATGATTATCGTTTCTATCCCATCTCTTGCTGCATTCGAAAAATTCGGATTCAAAAAAGCAGTTGGTTTCGGAGTTGTTCTCACAGGAGTCTGTGCTCTGCTGAGAGGATTTTTCGGAGATAACTACACACTGGTTCTTATCATTACCTTCGGATTCGCTATCGCTCAGCCATTCCTGCTGAACTCACCGGGTCTTGTTGCAGGTAAATGGTTCCCTGAAAAAGAACGTGCTACAGCCAACAGCGTCGGACTTCTGTGCAGTTATTTGGGAATGTGTGTTGGTCTTCTATTGACACCGGTTCTTTTGGAATCGGGAATGACAATAAAAGAAATGCTTCTTACATACGGTATCATCGGAGCTGTCGCTGCAGTCTTATTCCTCATCTTCGTAAAAGAAAAACCGCCTACACCTCCCTGTCCTGAAGAACAGGCTATGCGTTCTGACTTTAAAGAAGGTATAAAGTTTGCATTAAAGAAGAAAAATTTCATTCTGGCATTATTGATTTTCTTCTGCATGTTCGGGATCTTCAATACCTTCTTCACTATGATCGAGCCCATCTTAAAAACTCTGACTAATGAAGGTGTTGACGCAACTCAAGTGGGAATTATAGGTGTTATAATCTTAGGTATAGGAATAGTCGGAAGCCTTATCCTGTCCCTGATCTCTGATAAAGATAAGCACCACAGACGACTGCCGTATATGATTGCAGTAAGCATTATAGGCTGTATAGGTCTCGCCCTTTTCTTAGTACTGAAAGGTTTCAGCGGAATGGCTGTAGCCGCAGCTCTCTACGGATTCTTTATTGTAGGAGGTGCTCCGCTCACTCTGACTTTTGCTGCAGAATCCTGCTATCCGACTTCGGAAGGTACTTCAGAAGGACTCCTTATGTTTGCAGGTAATGTTGCCGGAGTGATTTTCCTCGGGGCTTCAAGCCTTTTCGGAACAAATCATCATATGTTGATGGCTGCGCTCATAGCTGTAACAATCATTTACATTATTCTAATGTTCTTTGCAAAAGAGGTTAAATTAGCAAAACAAAAATAATAACTTCAGTAAATATATAAAAAAGAAGAAACGCTTAAAGCGTCTCTTCTTTTTTATATTACACAACTTCTCTTTTACATAAAAAGATGTCCCGAAAAAATGGCATGGATAATGGAAGAAATACCCCGCAATATGAGAAATATCCCCAACATCAGATTTATTGCCATAAAGCTGATTACAGGCGCAATAAAGGATAGAATTCCCGCCAAAGCCAGAACCGTTCCCAAAACAGTAAACCATCCCCAGCCATCTACAGCCATGCGTTTGAGTTCAAAAGACTGTACGAATCTCGTAATACCTGAAAAAAGCATCCACATCCCGAAAATAAAAGGAAGAGTCAGTGTAACAAATGTCTGATTAAACAAGATAAACAAAGCCATGATAACGGTCAGAATCCCATCTGCGAGAAACCACCCTGCTCCATACATTATATTATGTCCTCTGGCAAACACCATAATGTCTATAATTCCTGAAACAAGCAGAAAACTCCCAAGAAGAAGAGAAATCGCTGACAGCCCTGCCGACGGACTTCTCAAGCAAATGATACCTGCTATTATAAGAAATATACCTGCTATCATCCACATAACTTTTGAAAAAGTTCTGTTCATAAAAACCAACCTCCTTTATTAAGGTATTATACCCTTATATTTAGCACTGTCAACCACTGAGTGCTAATTCTTAATTATTTACCACCGTTATAAAATCTTTTTCTTGACAATTATCCAAATTCTTACTATAATCTGTAACAAGCTACAGATTGAAGGTGAAAAAAGTGAAAGATACTGACATCGGACATATGCTAAAGCAGCTTGAATCAAAACTGCATACAAGGGCAAATGCTACATTCAGCAAAAGCGAACTTACATATTCTCAGGTTCGCGTATTGAAAATCATATGGAAACATGGAGGACAAGTCACACAAAAAGAAATTGAGAAAGAACTCAAAGTCTCCCACCCTACAATTGTAGGAATTGTAAGCCGCCTTGAAAAAAGCGGATACGTAAACTGCCATGTAGATCCCGATGATCGGAGAAATAAACTTGTATGCGGCACAGAACGAGCTTTAAAACACAGAAAATGGCACGATGCCAGAATCCGTGAGACAGAAAAACAGCTTACGGAAGGATTTTCCAGACAGGAGCTTCAAACTCTCCGTGAAATGCTAAAACGTCTTTATAAAAATATAGAATGACTTTTTCCTTCATAGTAAATTACGGAAAAACCTCAAACGAAAATCTATCATATGTAAAAAACACAGAGGACATAAGTTTGCAAGGACTTGTCCTCTCTTTTACGCCTCAAAGTGTAGCGCGCTACAAAACAAAAAAGGAGTGAGATTATGATAAAAACTTTACTGAAAAGTGTCCGGCAATACAAAAAAGCTTCTCTTGCTTCTCCGCTGTTAGTTACAGTAGAAGTTATTATAGAATGCTTTTTGCCTCTGGTAATGGCAATGGTCATAGATTCCATGAGCGGTAATTCTATGACACCTATTTTAAAATACGGACTCATGTTGGTCATAATGGCAATGTTTTCCCTGCTTTTCGGCGTTCTTGCCGGCCGTGAAGCGGCTACAGCTTCCTGTGGGTTTGCCAAAAATCTACGACAAGATATGTATTTTAAGATACAGGATTTTGCCTTTGCTGATATGGATAAATTCTCCACATCATCTTTGGTCACAAGAATGACAACAGATGTCACAAATGTCCAGAATGCCTATCAGATGATAATCCGTGCCGCTATACGGACACCTCTTATGATGATTTTTTCTGTCATCATGAGTATGACCATCAATGTAAAAATGGCATGTATTTTTCTTGTTACTATACCTGTACTTGGTATAGCGCTCTTTGGAATAGTTCTCTACGTACATCCTATTTTTAAGAGAATTTTCAAAAAGTACGATGCCATGAACAATTCTGTTCAGGAAAATATAGCCGGTATAAGAGTTGTCAAATCTTTTGTACGGGAAGATTATGAAGCGAAAAAATTCGGAAAGGCTTCTGAAGATGTGCGAAAAGATTTTACTCGAGCTGAAAAAATATTAGCTTTCAACAATCCTGTCATGATGTTCTGTATCTATATGTCCATGCTTCTCATCAGTTATTTCGGAGCAAGGATCATTATCGGAACAGGCGCTGTCAGCTTGACAACAGGAGAGCTTTCTTCTCTCATAAGCTATGGAGTGCAAATACTGGCTGCCATGATGGTATTATCTATGGTTTTCGTCATGACTATAATGGCTGAAGAATCAGCAAATCGTATTGCTGAAGTCCTAACACAGGAAAGCAGTCTACAATCACCGGAAAACGGTATCAGAAAAGTAAAAAACGGAAAAATAGATTTTGAAAATGTTTCTTTCTGTTATTCTAAAGCCAGTAAAAAGAAAGCTCTTTCAAATATAAACCTTACTATTAATCCGGGAGAAACTATAGGCATAATAGGCGGAACAGGTTCAGCTAAAACCACTTTAATACAGCTTATCTCTCGTCTTTATGATGTGACGGAAGGAAGTGTTAAAGTAGGAGGAATAGATGTTCGCAAGTATGACCTTGAAGCCCTTCGTAATGAAGTTGCGGTGGTTCTCCAGAAAAATGTACTTTTCTCCGGCACTATTAAAGAAAATCTTCGTTGGGGAAAAAAAGATGCTGATGAGGAGGAACTGATTCGTGTATGCAGACTGGCACAGGCAGATGAGTTCATACAGCAGTTTCCGAAAAAATATGATACTTACATAGAACAAGGCGGAACAAACGTATCCGGCGGACAGAAACAAAGGTTATGCATTGCAAGAGCCCTGTTAAAAAAACCTAAAATTCTTATTCTTGACGACTCCACTTCAGCAGTCGATACAAAAACAGATGCCTTGATAAGAAAAGCAATGAGTGAAGAAATACCTGACACAACAAAGATAATTATCGCCCAGCGTGTTTCTTCAGTAGAAGATGCAGATAAAATTATCGTCATGGACGGAGGTCGTATAGCTCAGCAAGGCACTCACCGTCAATTGTTGGCTGCCGACGGCATTTACCGGGAAGTATATGACTCTCAGACACGCAGCAAGGAGGTGGAATAAATGAGCAGAACAAAGGAAAAAAGGAGCAAAGGAAATTTCAGAAGACTTATAGGCTATCTGTTTTCTCATTTTAAACTGCGCCTTACAATAGTATGTATCTGCATCATAATAAGTGCCTGCGCTTCTGTAGTCGCAACAGTATTTCTGCAGAGACTCATCGACGAATGTATAACTCCGGGTATTACATCAGGACTCGAAGCCGTATGGCCTAAACTTATTTCTCTTCTTGGCACTATGGCGGCATTTTATGCATGCGGCGTAGCTGCAGCCTTGATATACACACGCCTCATGGCAACAGTTACTCAAGGAACACTAAAACACATGAGAAATGACATGTTTGACAGAATGCAGACCCTCCCTCTCCGTTATTTTGATACTCATATACACGGAGATATCATGAGTACCTATACCAACGATACCGACGCAATCCGTCAGCTTATCGGACAGAGTTTGCCTCTGATGCTACAGTCTTCCCTTACAGTTATAGCTATTATCTTCATGATGATTTATTTCAGTATATGGCTGACTTTAATCGTAATCTTTTTCATGATCATAATGCTTACTGTCACAAAAAAGCTCGGCGGAGAAAGTTCAAAATACATGATGAAACAACAAAAAGCTCTTGCCAAAGAAGAAGGCTATATAGAAGAAATGATGAATGGCCAGAAAGTCATCAAAGTATTCTGTCATGAAGAAGAAAGCAAAAAAGGCTTCATTAAGCTCAATGAACAGCTTTTTTCAGACAGCCAAAGAGCAAATAAAATGGGAAACGTACTTATGCCTACCCTCGGGAATATCGGCAATCTCATGTATGTATTCATCGCCGGTATAGGAGGAATCATGGTATTTGAAAAAGCCGTAAATATCAGCCTTACAGGAACGGATCTGATCACGGCGGGAATCATCATCTCTTTTCTGAGCATGGCAAGGCAGCTATCCCAGACCATCGGTCAGGTATCAATGCAGGTTTCCTTAGTTGCCATGGGAATAGCCGGAGCCGGAAGAGTTTTTGAACTCATGGATCAGAAACCGGAAGAAGACCATGGATATGTCACACTGGTCAAAGCAGAAAAAAATTCTGAAGGTCAGCTCACAGAAACAGATCATGCGACAGGCTTATGGGCTTGGAGACATCCACATTCCTCAGACGGTACAGTTACTTACACCGAACTTAAGGGGGATATCCGCATGGAACATGTAGATTTCGGATATGTACCTGAAAAAACCGTACTTCATGACATAAGTCTTTACGCAAAACCGGGACAAAAAATTGCTTTTGTAGGAGCCACAGGTGCAGGAAAGACTACCATAACTAATCTAATCAATAGATTTTATGACATTCCTGACGGAAAAATACGCTACGATGGTATTAATATAACAAAAATACGAAAGCCTGATCTGAGGCGTTCTCTGGGTGTTGTACTGCAAGATGTAAATCTTTTTACCGGAACAGTCATGGAAAATATACGTTACGGAAAACTGGATGCAACAGATGAAGAATGTATAGCAGCTGCAAAACTTGCCAATGCTGATGATTTCATCACTCGACTTCCCGACGGATATGATACTGTTCTTACAGGAAACGGCTCCAGCCTTTCTCAGGGACAGCGTCAGCTGATATCCATTGCCAGAGCAGCTGTAGCGGATCCACCCGCAATGATATTAGATGAAGCCACAAGCTCAATAGATACAAGAACCGAAGCTCTTGTTCAGGAAGGTATGGATAATCTTATGAAAGGGCGAACCGTATTTGTCATAGCCCACAGACTATCTACCGTCCGCAACAGTGACGCCATAATGGTTCTTGACCACGGACGTATCATCGAACGAGGAAATCATGATGAACTAATCGCTCAAAAAGGCACATATTACCAGCTCTATACAGGAGCTTTCGAGCTGGAATAATTTCAAAACCCAAAAAAGCCATATAAGGAAATTAACCCTTATATGGCTTTTTTTATTTGAGCATGAAGAAATCCAAAAGACGGATCCTGTCCCTTCTGTCTCTCAGCGGATAACTCTCATATACTCTGCCTGCTGAAAGATGGATCACATGATCACAGCACCGAAGGATAAATTCCGGATCATGGGTGACTACAAGAACTGTTCTCCCCTGATCTGCAATCTCATTTACAACATTTGCTACTTTTCTCATATGAAAAAGATCAAGACCGCTTGTCGGCTCATCAAATATTATAAGAGGCTTTTCTGATGCTATAGCTGAAGCTATAGCCACACGCTGCTTCTGTCCTCCCGACAATCCCATGGGATGACACTCTGAAAGCTCTGTCAAATCCATATCTTCCAGCAGCCTTTCAATCTGCTTTTTGTTTTTATTTTTCATGCTCAAAAGGATTTCTTCTTCTACATTTTCTGTAAAAAGCTGATGATTGACATCCTGCATAACCATATAACAAATGTTCAGCCGTTCCTTTGCACTATAAACATGACCATCATACTCAACAGTACCCCGGCACCTTTTTTCTAAGCCACATAGACATCTCGAAAACGTGGATTTTCCTGCTCCATTGTCTCCTATAACAGCTGTAACTTTTCCTGCTGGCAATATCGACTTTCCTATTTGCAGAATTCCGGGCCGATATTTATAAGAAAAAGTCATATCACTTATCACCCAGCGTGAAAATGCTTCAGCTTTTATTCCATGTTCTGTATCTTTCAAAACATCAAGATCTAAAGGCCGCAGCCCCATAACTTCTCGTTGACTTTCCGGCATGGCCTTAAACTCCTGCGCTGTATAATCCCCCTCTATCTTACCATCCTTCATATAAATAACTCTGTCAATGAGATCTGCCAGATAATAAAGACGATGTTCAGAAATAATTACTGTTTTTCCGCAAGATTTAAGAATTTCAAGCAATCTCCGCAAGTCAGATACAGCACATGAATCAAGATTGGAAGAAGGCTCGTCAAGAACATAAATATCAGGATCTATTGCTGCAGCCGAGCCACAGGCAATCTTTTGTTTTTCTCCACCGGAAAGAGAAAAAATACTTCGATCCATCAAATCTTCTATATCAAGCTGGCTGCATACCTGCTGAACCCTCTGTTTTATTTTGGATTCGGACATACCATGATTTTCAGGTCCAAAAGCTACTTCACTGGTAGTATCTACATTAAAAAACTGAGATCTGGGATTTTGAAAAACAGAACCCACTTTAAGAGATATATCAAATAATGATAATCTTTTTGTATTTTTCCCTTCAATATATGCATCTCCCTCCAATTTCCCTTCATGATAATGGGGAATCAATCCATTGAAGATCCTTGTAAGTGTCGTTTTTCCACAACCGGAAACACCACATAGAAGTACAAAGGACCCCTCTTTAATTCGGCAGGACACATTTTTTATAGTCTCATATTTTTTCTTACCGCCTCCCGCCAGATAAGAAAAAGAAAGCTTTTTGCACTCTATCATTATTTTTACCCCCTTGTAATCAGAACATATATCTGAGCAACATAAGCACCTGCGCAAACAAAAAGAATAAAAATATCTTGTATATGAAATCCTATATCGCAGACATTAGTTCTCTTTATAGGGCCTCCCAAACCTCGTGTGAGAGCAGCTGCACTGAGTTCCTCACCGATCCTAACCGAACAGATCATCATAGGAACAAGTCGATATTCCAGTATATGCCCTGCCCGTCTGTATCCCAAACCGATACCTCTCATTTTCATGGCATCTCCGATACAGCTCCATTCTTCCGCTACTGTGGGAAAGAAACGGAACATCACCGACATAGGCATCGTAATAAACCGAGGCATATGTAACTTATCCATAGCGTCCATGAACTCACTTACAGTGGTATCAGTTACTAATAAATACCCCATAACAATTCCCGGAGCAAACCTGAGTAGTATCCCAGTGATGGTAACAGCTATATAATTTACCGGACTTGGCAGCATGGATAAAATAAACAACTCAAGACACAGACTTCCTCCGAATATAACTATATATATGACCGAAGCCTTGCGTTTGCCAGATGACAGCAGTAAAATCAGCGGTATAAATGCTAAAATTATTATGTAATACTGCATTATTCCCTCATATGATCCTCCCAGAATAAATATTGAAATAGTTATGAGTACTGCCAATTTAGTTCTGGGATCTAAAATAATACTGCTGCCATCTCTGCAGCTTGCCAGAAGTTCTTTTGCCATCACGCTATACCTGCTCTCTCAAAATGTTTTTTGAATATCCTATAACCTATTATTCCTCCCGCTATACCGCTTATAAAAGATGCAGCAAGAAGAACCGGCAATATCCAGTCAGGCATATAACTCATGAGAGTATCAGCATACTCCTCTCCATATCCAGGCAATAGATTCTGATAATAGTCTGCTCTTGTGACTACTATAGGTATAAATGCTCCTATAACCCACATAGAAAAAAGGCCATGAGTCAGAATCTCCCTTTTATAATTTTTATATCCACAGGCTTTAAGCGCAAGATCAGACAGAAGACCAAAAACAATTCCTGTAAGAATACACCAATATCCCATGCCTGTAATCAACATAATTATGCCCAATAGCAGACCGCTGACAGTGATCATACCAAATTTTCTTATCTTTGAAAAGAAAAGCATCATTGGGATCCCTCCCACCAGCGGTACTATGACACTGATGAGAGGAATAAAAATCGGTATAAATCCTATAGATGCGACTGCAAAAATAACTATAAAGTATATTGCAGTGAAAATACCAATATTAATAAAATCCTTTCCCTGTAACTTGTTCATTTTAAAATTCCTCCCGACATAATTCTTTTAATTTAATTAGATCAAGCTAACTCTAAAAATCATAATATTATAGATAGCCATATACGTCTATGCTCATATCAGTTATTTGACTCCAAATAGCACTCAGTTTTCCATATTATCAGATTAAGATTGACCAAAAATTCTATCTTGACTATAATGAAAGATATTCTTTTAAAAGAGGTGAACCAATTTGAATGATATGCTCAATAATATACTTGAAAACAGCGATAAACTCCCCGGAGTTACTCTTAAAAACAGCCCGAACAGCAGAAAATTGCTTCTTAATCATTCAGAGGGAAACGGAAAAATGATTTTCCATACCATCTTTCCCGGACTTACCATTGCACTCGTATACGCAGATACGTTCATCTGGCCTGAATCAGAATCCAATCAGAAATTTCATCCTCTTCTTCTCAATTACTGTCTCTTCGGAAGATGTGAACTGCTTCTTGATGACAATACCTATGTCTATCTCCAGGAAAAAGAATACTGTATAAGCTGTCAGTCAGCTCAAAATAAATATATTTTTCCCACCGGAAAATACAGAGGTCTGAAAGTATATTTTGATCTTGATACTTTTACTGTTTCATGCAAGGAAATATTGGAGGCATTTGATATAGATTTATGGAAACTGCAAAGAAAATATATAGAGAAAAAAAATACTTATATATGCGAAACAGATGATACAGAAAGAAATATATTAACAAAACTATGGAAGTTTTCAGAAAAAAGTTCCTATTTTCATATGAAGTTATATCTTTTTGAGCTGCTTTACTATATGCTGATATCCCAGTCCCACACCTCAAAACGGCGAGGTTTTTATACAAAAACGCAAGTAGAAATAGCAAAAAAAGCACATCAGATTTTAACATCGGATCTAAGAAAACATCTTCCTATACGTGTGCTTGCCAACGAGTTTTCTGTCAGTGAAACAAGTTTAAAAAATTATTTCAAAGGCGTATACGGACAAAACATATCTTCCTATATGCGAAAAAAGCGGATGGATACAGCAGCCGAGATGCTGTCAGAAACCAGACGACCTATCTCCGAAATATCCATACAAGTCGGATACTCCAATCAGGGAAAGTTTGCTTCTGTTTTTAAAAAGCAATTCGGTTTCTCTCCGCTTGAATACAGAAGAATAAGATACCTTGAAAAAAATGATATGTCCCCGGAAAAGATCTGAATTATCTTCCGGGGACGGTAAATAAAACTGCAGATCACAGTTTCCAGCCTACAGCCATTTCTCTGGCATTGACAAATCTCTTATAAATTCCATCCTGTTTTATAAGTTCTTCATGTCTCCCTTTCTGGACTATCTTCCCGCTATCCACTACCAGTATCTGGTCTGCGTGCCGTACTGTTTTAAGACGGTGAGCAATCATTATTATGGTCTTGTTTTCCATAAGAGCTTTAATAGCCTCTGTAAGCTCTTTTTCATTTTCGGGGTCCACATTAGCTGTAGCCTCATCTAAGATTATTACAGGTGAATCCTTCATGATAGCTCTTGCAATGGAGATTCTCTGCTTTTCCCCGCCGGAAAGAGACTCGCCTCCCTCTCCTATCACAGTATCATATCCATCAGGTAATCTGCTTATAAAATCATGACAACAAGCTTTTTTAGCAGCGTCCATTACTTCATCTATTGAAGCGCTTTCTCTTCCGAATCTTATGTTATTGGCTATAGTATCAGCGAAAAGATACACATTCTGAAATACAAAGCTGAAATTTTCCATCAGACTATCCATACTATATTCTCTGACATCTACGCCTCCCAGCTTTACAGAACCCTGATCCACGTCCCAAAATCTTGAAATAAGATTGCATAATGTAGTCTTGCCTCCACCTGAAGGACCTACTATAGCTGTTGTAGTATTTTCAGGTATATGTACACTCACATTATCTATTATTTTCTTTGTACCATACGAAAATGAAATATTCTCCACATCTATATTGTGATTTTCCGGCGTTATTTTTCTCCCATCTATATCCATAGTATCAAGATTAAGAATATCCTGAGCTTTATCGACAGACACACTTACAGTATGGAGAAGAGCATTATAACTGCCCGCCTGTTCAAGACTGGTATACAAAATAAAGGAGCAAATGATCATTCCTATGCAGACCATGAGTTCCATAGTGCCATGGAGATAAAACACCAGTGAACATAAAGTCATCACCGCTCCCGTAACCTTAGTAATACTGTTCTGAAGAGTCATATACGGTATAAATGTAAATTCCATCTTTGTATTGATATCTGCATTATCCTCTATAATCCTATTCAGCTTCCTTGTCCTTTCACCTGTCATATTATAAGATTTAACTTCAGAAATACCTTGCAGATACTCCATAGTCTGACTCACCACTTGGGTATCTGATTCAACTTTCTGTCTGGAAAGGGTCTTTCCTGCGTTCTGCATACGATTGTTCATCAATAAAAACAACGCTGTTCCTATGATGCCGATAAGACCTATCCTGTAATCGAAGAGCAAGAGCATCAGCAGGATTATTGCTGTATTCAAAAGGCCCTGCGTTGTAAGCATAACTACTCTTGTAGCTACATTTCCCAATGTTTCCATAGTGTTGGTAGTCACCGATGTTATTTCTCCCAGACTGTTTTTATTAAAATATCCCATAGGAAGATAACGTAAATGTCTGGCTATTTCTATACGTTTAAAAGCTGCTGTATCATAACCTCCTTCTGTCTGCAGCATAGTGGATTTCATTTTGCTTATAAAAGAAACTGCAAAAGATACTGCCATTACCCCTACGGCTCCCCACAAAATTACAGGATCTGCTCCTCCTGAAGTGATGAAACCGAGAACAATCATTATAGCGGGGATTTTCATAGCCTCGCCTATAGCCTGTACCGCCCCCAAAGCAATGGAAATCCTGAATTTTCTTTTATTAATCTTCCCGCAGAAATCAAAGAATTTTTTAAGTATCTTAAACATTTTCCCTTTCCTCCTTCACTGTATCTTTAGCAGATATGTGAGCCTCCCACATATGTTTATATATACCGCCCATTGAAAGCAAACTCTTATGGTCACCTTCTTCAGCAACTCTCCCTTCAGAAATAACGAATATATGATCTGCATCAGATATGGTAGACAATCTATGAGCGATGACTATCAGAGTCTTTCCCGAAACCAGCTTTGCCACAGAAGTCTGGATCACCGACTCGTTCTCAGGATCAGTATAAGCTGTAGCCTCGTCAAGGATAACTATAGGTGCATCCTTAAGCATAGCTCTTGCTATAGAGATTCTCTGCCGTTCACCTCCCGACAAGTGCCCTCCTGCTCCTCCTACAACTGTATCGAAACCATTTTCCAATTTCATTATGAAATCATAACATCCGCTTTTTTTTGCGACATCTTCCACCTCACGGTCAGTAGCATCTGCTCTCCCCTGCCTGATATTCTCCCTCACGGTTTCATTAAAAAGATAATTATCCTGAGATACATAAGCGATCATCCGATTATACTGAGACAGTGCCATCCTTCTTATATCCACTCCACCTATCTGTATACTTCCTCCTGTAACATCCCATAAAGATGCAATAAGTTTGGCTATAGTAGATTTACCGCTTCCTGATGGTCCTACCAAAGCATTAACACTTCCTTGCTTCATTTCCATATTGATTCCATGGAGAACCTCCGTATCATGGTAAGCAAATGTCACATTTTTTAACGAAACAGAAGCATTTGCAGGCTTTGATTCAGATATTTCCGGTCGATCAAGTTCTTCATGTGTCAAAATACCAGTGACCTCTCCTAAAATAGTACTTATAGTCCCCAAATCATCAGTAAATCCCATCATATTCAATATAGGACCCACGATTCCTAAAGATAAAATGATACACATCACAAAATCCGATACAGCAAGAGAGCCACTGCTGACAAATACAGCTCCAAAAGGCAGAACTGTCAGCAGCGTATATGGAGCTAAAATAAAAGCCAGACTGTGATATACATTGCACTTTTTCATCCAGAATATGAAAGCATCGGCACCTCGCCTTGCCGCCACCATAAACTTTTCGTAAGAACCATCAACTTTACCGAAAGCTTTTATAACTTCAATTCCATTGATATATTCCACAGCGGCAGCATTCAGCTCTCTTGTCCTTGCTACAGCATTACTAAAATTCTCCTCATATCCTATAAACATTCCTCCTGTAGCAGCAAGACCAAGTATAATAGGTATAAATGAAAAGAGAGCTATTCTCCAATCAATGGCAAACAGATAAATTATAACAGCTATAGGAACGAGCATATTACTGGTAAATTCAGGAATAATATGTGCCAATGTCGTTTCCATACTGTCCACACGTTCCACAATTATATTTTTAAAGGTCCCTGACGATGTGTCTTTAACATATCCAAGCGGAACTCTTGCAAGTTTATCAAGGCATTGCTTGCGTATTTCTGCAAGAACAGCAAACGTTGCCTTATGTGAACAGCTAGTTGAAATACTGCGAAAAATTTCAGATAATACAAAAGAAACAGCTATAAATACTACCTGTATGATATAAAATTCTATATCTCTTTCTCCTAACAATAATTTTGCTATGACATTTCCTATAATAAAATACGGAAATATCTTAAAAGCCACGTTTAAAACAGCCAACGCCACACTTATTATGTAAAAACTTTTACGCCTTCCGGCCCATTCCAATATCCACTGTACAGCAGATTTTTCTTTTTGCTTCTGCATTTTTTCAAACCTCCTTTATATTTAGTTAGCTTTTTCTAACCAACCGTTATTATTTTACCGCGTCTGCTCTGACAAACGCGGATATTTTAAAACTTTATTCCCATAAGATTCTCCCAGCCTGCTGTATAAAAATCTTTAAGTTTCTTAACCTTTTTTATAGCCTCGGTCTCTTCCATATCGTGAACTACTATTTCAAATATTCCTGAAAACATACCGCTTGCGAGCATATGATTAAGCTCAGGATCTATATCAGGCACATCTATTCCATTTTCCTTCATCAGAACTATAAAGCGATCTGTAGCCGCCACCTCTTTTTCCACAAGGTTATGAATAAAACACGCAAAAGGAGTTCCCTCAGACTTGCATATTAGCAGTTTAAAATTATCATAGTGTGCATATATATATGCCAGCATTTCACTTATCGCTCCCTGAGAAGTATCTTTCATATTCTCAGGCTGCTCTGATGCAGGCAATGCTTCAAAATTTTTCAGCACGTTATCATAAATACTGTAAATATAATCCGCATGTTCCTCTACCAGATCAGCAAACAACGCCTCTTTATTAGGATAATACTTATAAAAAGCTCCTGTGGTAAGGCCGGCGTTTCTTACAATTTTCCTGAGAGACGCACAGTTAAAACCTTTATCCATAAACTCTTTTATAGCAGCCTGCTCTATTAAACTTTTAGTATTATTCAAAACATCACCAGACTTTATAAAACATCATAATTTCTTAAATCAAGATAACAGTGTTATATAACACTGTTATCTTACACCTGTAATGAAGATATGTCAAGAATAATCTGGGCATATTTTTCTTTAATGAATATTATCCTTCAGCGAACAAATACTATTCTCATAAAGTGTGTATTAATACGAAAGGATGTTATATTATGTTTAAACATGAAAAACAATTATTTCACCCTGTTGCCGTAGAAGGTCCTAACCCTCACTACGCTGCTCTGCTTCAGGAACAGCTGGGAGGTGGCAACGGAGAACTCAAAGCAGCCATGCAGTACATGTCACAGAGCTTCCGTATCAAAGATCAGGAAATAAAAGATCTTTTCCTTGATATTGCTGCAGAAGAGCTGGGTCATATGGAAATGGTGGCAGAAACCATAAACCTGCTCAACGGTCATGATGTAGATGCAGCAGCAGTTGGTTCTGGAGAGATACAAAGTCATGTGATCCTGGGGTTAAATCCCGGTCTTATCAACGCTTCAGGTTACTCATGGACAAGTGATTACGTAACAGTAACAGGAGATCTGTGCGCTGATCTTCTCTCCAATATAGCTTCCGAACAAAGAGCTAAAGTCGTATATGAATATCTATACCGCCAGATAGATGATAAAAAGGTAAAAGAGACTATCGACTTTCTCCTTAACAGAGAAGAAGCTCATAACGCTCTGTTCAGAGAAGCTTTTAATAAAGTTCAGGACACAGGATCAAACCATGATTTTGGTGTGACAGAAGATTCAAGAATGTATTTTGACCTTTCCACACCGTCGCCTGCCGGCGCCTTTGGAGATACTCAGGCAAATCCGCCGGGATTTACCCCTCCAAATAATTAAACCATTAAAAACTCAGCTGTACAATCGATGCAAACATCGGAAAAGCTGAGTTTTTTATTTATTGAAATTATTTTTCTGGATCCAAAACTGCATCAGCCTGAGGAGAAACCATGTTCAATATATCTCTATTATTTTTATTATACCATACATCCGTGTTTCATACCGAAACTTCTGCGCTGCTTCCTCCGCTCTTGCTCTTTCTTATGATTATTTGTTTATCTATTTTTTCTTTCAGTTCAGGTACATGGGAGATTATTCCTACAAGCCTATTGCCGTTGGCAAGATCAGAAAGTGATCTTATAGCTTGCTGCAGTGATTCTTCATCGAGTGATCCAAAACCTTCATCTATAAACATGGTATCAAGTCGTATTCCTCCGGCTGATGCCTGTATTTCATCGGAAAGTCCCAGCGCCAGAGAAAGTGACGCCTTAAAGGATTCTCCGCCTGAAAGTGTTCGTACGCTTCGCTCGGTTCCGTTATAGTGGTCCACAACATCTAAATCAAGTCCGCTCTGGCTTCTGTTATTGCCTGCCAAACGACTGCGCTTCAGCTCATACTGTCCGCCTGACATTACCATGAAGCGGATATTTGCCCGGGCAATGATGCGATCAAAGTATGCCATCTGCACATACGTTTCCAGCATTATTTTTTCTTTGCCTGTAATATTACCGTTTGCCGTATCTGAAAGAGCTTTGATCCAGCCCCATCTCTTATCGATATCTGTTAGCTCAGCTGCTTTTTCCGATATGTTTTCAAGAGCCCTTCTGTTATTATCAAGCCTTATATTCACTGCCGTGACTTTGGGTTCAAGTGACTCACGCAAATCGTAAAGCTGCTGCTTTTTCTTCTTTTCCCTATCAACATCCAGTATTTCTTTATTTTCTAAAAACTTACAGCTTTCTTCTATTTTAGCCTTTAGAGCGGCAATATTTTTATCGCACTCAGCATAACTTTTTCTTGCCTGTTTTTCACGATCTTCTATATTTTTCTTCTCTGCTTCAAATTCTGATGCTGCCTTTTCTGCCTCGGCTCTGCTTTCATACTGCAAATTGTTTCGCAAATCCTCAACATACTTTTTCAGCGCTTCTGCTTCAGCCTTATGCTTTACTGATGCCGCCTCTGTCTGCCTTACCTCTTCTTCAAGAGACTTCATTGTTTGACGCTTTATGGGAAGCAAGCCTTCTATCTCCTGTTTTCTTTCTATCTTTTCCGATACTATATCTTCTTTTTTTAAAAGATTTGCCGCCGCTTTTTCATTTTCTGCTTTCTTGTCGGAAATAGCTTCGTTCCAAAGGTTCTCACTTATATCGCCTAAAAGTTTGTGCACTGTTTTTAAAAAAGTCTCATGTTTTTCCTGCCACATTCCTTTTAATCGTCCTGCCGTTTTACTGGCCTGGCCTGCATCATCTGAGGCTTTCTGAGAAAGTTCCTTATAGTTTTCCAATTCTTCTTCAGTCGGTGCACCAGGTGAAAGCTTGGCAGGATTGGGATGATTTACAGCTCCGCATACAGGACACGCCTCGCCCTTTTTTAGTATCTGAGACAGTATACCTGCCTGCTGGTCAAGATATGCTTTATTTTTCTCTTCATACCAGCTTTTTGCTTCCTCTGCTGTTTGTGATTTTTTGAGATAGTATGCCTGTGCTTTTTTAAGCTTTTCATGAAGCAGCTTTAGCTCTTCTATGCTGTTCTGAAAGTCTTCTATCTCTTTATATTCTCTTGAAAGCACGCTTTTTTGCAGCTGAATCACTGTCATTTCCTTTTCCAAACCAGATAAAGTCTTTAATTCCTCCTCCAGGGCTTTAATCTCCTCCTTTATATCTGTAAGATCTTCTGACTTTTGACGAAAAGTATTTTTATCCGACTCTTCCAACTTTTTAAGATCCATCAGCTCCTGCCTCTTAATGTCGATATCGTCATATCCCGAAAGTTCCGCTGTAATCAAAGCTGACTTTTCTCCGAGCCTGCGAGCCTCATTAAGCTGAGCCTCCGCTTTTTTCAGCTCTTCCTTTAACACACTGAACCTAATGATCTGCGAATTCAGTAATACATCAGCTTCCTGTCTCTGCTGCTCCGCTTTCTCCCATTCCTGCGCTCTTGTCAGCTTTTCACTTATGTCGTTTATTTTGTCACTCAACTCATTTACCTGAGTTATATAAAGAATCTGCCGCCTTTCATCATCATCTGTCATTTTTTGAAGTTTTCGTATCACATCTTCCGAAGATACTATGTTTTCATCTGATAATACAGCTTCTGCCTCCTGGCTGTAGAGAATACCGTCAATATACTGCTTTATGCTTGCGTTAATAGCTTCACGTTTAGTACGAAGCGCGCCTGCCTCTTCCTTTAGTCTTTCCTGGAGCTTCTGATAAAGATCAGTGTTAAAAAGTCTGCGGAATATTTTTTTCCGCTCTTCAGTTGATGCCAGAAGCAGCTTGAGAAAATCTCCCTGAGCTATCATAGCAATCTGAGTAAACTGATGACGGTCCAATCCCATAATATTCACGATAGCTTTATTGACTTCTTTCTGTTTGGAGATTATACGTCCATCTTCATAATGAAGCTCTGCATTTGCCTTTTCAGTGGTCATACCTTCACCCCTTGCCTTTGGCCTATCATATTCGGGATTACGCTTTACGAAGAACTCTTTTTCGCCGTATAAAAATGTCAACTGCACCTCTGTAAGTGTCTCCGGCCTCGCATACTTTGATCTGAGCATTTTCACATCCCTATTCTCTCCGCTTGCCTCCCCATACAGCGCAAAGGTTATGGCATCAAAAACAGTGGTCTTTCCGGCTCCTGTATCTCCTGTTATCAGGTAAATTCCCCTTGTCCCAAGTTTTTCAAAATCTATCTCTACCCTGCCTGCATACGGCCCAAATGCAGACATTACAAGCTTTACAGGTCTCATTTTTCTTCCTCCCAAACCTCTTCTATTAGTTTCCTTAAAAGTCCTGACTGCTCCTGTGACAGCGGAGCATTATTCTGTTTCTCATAAAATTCCTCAAATATATTTAATGGCATATGCACTTCCGGCATCTTCACCACATCTACAATCCCGGTGCTTTGCGTCCTTGTGTTATGATAATCCACTTTCATCAGGTTGGGATAGACAGACCTTAATCTCCCTATCACTTCGGGAATTTCTTCCTCATCAGTAAGTGTTATGTGCATATAATCGCTTCTGTATGTGGTCCCTTCATAAAAACTCTTGGCTGTGACCCGGTCATATTCGCCTCTTATCTCCACCATATCCCTCATAGGTTTTAGGGGCACGGTTCTTACGGAAAGGCTGCCCTTCTCTTCAAGCTCTGCCACCGTCACAGATTTTTCATGAAGACTCTCGGAAAAAGAATACTTGAGGGGCGTACCACAATACCGTATATTGGGAGACCCTATATTCTGCGGCTTATGTATGTGACCTAAAGCCACATAATCAAATTTTTTAAATATGCCGCAATCTATATTATCGCTTCCGCCGGCAGACAATGTCATATCCTCAGATTCCGACCTGACTGCCCCCGTGACAAACTGATGAATCACTAAAACACTGCGAACAGAAGAATCAATATCCATATTTTCTATGGCAACCCTGACAGCATCGTTATATGACTCTATCTCATGCACCTGCTGCGGAAAGGCCTTTCTCACATGTACAGGCTTAATAAAGGGAAGCAAGAAAATATTGACCTCACCATAATCGTCTTTCACAGTAAAAGGTTTTACATTTCCATCATAAACCGGAGCAACATATATTCCGCTGTCTTCCATCAAACGTCTTCCGAATGCCAGCCTTTCCGGCGAATCGTGATTGCCGCTTATGACGAAAACCTGCAGCCTCCTTTCCGAGAGCTTTACAAGAAAATCATCAAGAAGTTCCACGGCATCCGCCTGCGGAATCGCCTTATCGTATATGTCGCCTGCCAGTATTACGGCCTGCGGCTCTTCATTGTCGATTATATTTATAATTTCATTCAGTATATACTCCTGATCCTCCATCATAGAAAATCCGTTGACACGCTTTCCTATATGAAGATCTGATAAATGTATGAATTTCATATATGTTCCTTCCGAAATAAAAATTTTTATCTATTATACCATATAAGAGCTTTTCTAAACTGACTAAAATTACGCCCCCTTATCTGCCAATGAGCATCTCCGTAAATCAGTACAAAAAGATATTTTCAACAAAAAACCGGGGCATTGCCCCGGCTTCATTTTATTTCATATCATCTGTATGCGATTAGCTTAATGCAGCAGTTACAAGAGCCATCTTGTAAACTTCCTGCGCGTTGCAGCCTCTGCTGAGGTCATTGATAGGTGCATTGAGTCCCTGAAGAACAGGTCCTATTGCCTCATAATCTCCGAGACGTGCAGCGATCTTGTATCCGATATTTCCTGCATTTATGTCAGGGAAGATGAATGTGTTTGCCTGTCCTGCAACAGGAGAATCAGAACACTTAACCTTAGCAACTTCAGGTGCTACAGCCGCATCAAACTGTAACTCTCCGTCTACGGCAAGATCAGGAGCTGCTTCCTTGACCTTCTTTGTAGCGTTGGCAACCAGAGTTACCATATCACCTTTTCCTGATCCGTATGTTGAGTATGAAAGCATTGCAACCTTAGGATCGATTCCGAATACCTTTGCAGTCTTTGCAGTTTCCACAGCGATCTCTGCCAGCTCATCTTCGTTAGGTGCAATATTGATAGCACAATCGCCCATCGCCAGCTTCTTATCGCCTTTAACCATGATAAAGCACGAGCTTACGATTTTGTTGCCCGGTTTTGTCTTTATCAGCTGAAGAGCAGGTCTTACAGTATCAGCTGTTGAGTATGTAGCTCCGCCCAGCAGGCAGTCTGCTTTACCCATCTTAACAAGCATAGTTCCGAAATAGTTGCCCTTAGCAAGAGCTGCTCTTACTTCATCAGCCGTCATCTTACCTTTTCTCAGAGCCACCATTTCATCTACCATAGCATCCATTTCGCCATAGGTTTCAGGATCGATAATCTGACATTTGTCGATATTGAAGCCGGCATCCTTTGCGGCAGCCTTAACTTCATCTTCTTTACCTAAAAGGATTACCTTAAGGATATCATCTGCCGTAAGCTTTGAAGCAGCCTCCAAAATACGAGCATCAGGACCTTCTGTAAATACGATAGTGCGTGGATTTGCTTTTAACTGTTCTGTCAGTTTTGTAAACATTCTTTTCCCTCTTTTCTTATATCTTTATATTTTTTCCTAATAACAGTATGCGGAAAAAGCGGAGCCGTTTCCGAACATACATATTTATTGTATCGGTTTGACTTCCGCTTTTCAAGTATTTCTGATGAAAAATTACTAAAGACTGTGATTTTCCATATCAGGACACCTGTACCTTGGTTTTCCGACACTTTTACTGCCATATTCTATAGCAGCAACCGGACAGATCGTTATACAAGCCATGCAGTGTGTACAATCATCTGACCAAAAAGGTCTTTTATTTCTCATGGAAATATTATTTAACGGACATTCTTCGGCGCATTTACCGCAATCTATGCAGCTGTCTTTTACCATGAATTTTTTTGCCTTTACGGTAGTCATATAAAACAAAGGATTGACAATGGTACTCTTTATTCTGTCCATCATATGAACAGGCTTATCTGCAAAGCAGTGCCTTTCTTTTATTTTGTCTGCCAACATATTTATCTTAGGTTGAGAATTCTTTATAATCTCTCTGGCTTCCTTTTCTTGCGGAACATCAAACAAGGCTATATAATTTTCGGGCATAACGATTTCACCGCAACCCATATACAGAAAAGATTTAACTCTGCACAGTTTTTTTATATACTTTGCAGAATTTCCCATATCTCCTCCGCATGTCAAAAGAAAGTAGACTTTAGAATCTTTTGGGAATTCAGCCTCAAGTATCCACTTTTCCACTATTCGAGGAAGTCTCCATCCATAAACAGGCGCCACAAAAACAAGAGGCTTTCCGCCCAAGCTTTCTGATGAAAAAGATTCTTCTTTTTTCAGCTTCTCATTGATAGAGCAAATATCATCCTCTATCCGGCTTGCTATTATTTGGGCCACGTATTTACTGTTTCCCGTACCGGAAAAATAAAATATCACAACAATACTCCTTGTCCGAGGTCTGTAATTTTCAGTTTTAACGATTATCTACCTTCTCAGGATAAAGATCATGATGAGTAAGCCGCTCAAAAGCCACCTTTTCCCATGGCGTCCCCGGTTTTCCATAATTACAGTAAGGATCTATAGAAATACCTCCCCGCGGTGTGAATTTACCCCAGACCTCAATATATTTGGGATCCATCAGCTTCACCAGATCTTTCATGATTATATTAACACAATCCTCATGAAAATCTCCGTGATTTCTAAAACTAAAAAGATATAATTTAAGAGATTTGCTTTCCACCATTATTTCTCCCGGAACATAAGAAATATAAATAGTGGCAAAATCAGGCTGTCCAGTCATAGGACACAAACTTGTAAATTCCGGGCAATTAAACTTTACGAAGTAGTCATTCTCCTGATGTTTGTTTTTAAAGGTCTCAAGAATCTGCGGCGCATAATCCACAGGATAAGAGACTTTCTGATTTCCCAGAAGTGAAACACCTTTCAATTCTTCTTTTTCTCGTCCACTCATATTATTCTCCTTTTAATGTTTTTCATTACAACCAGATGCAGAATGCACAGGATGCCACACTCTTTCCAGCACCTTTACAAGAACCACTCCGACAACAGCCGGAATCAGCTGACCGATACACAGATTGAGAGCCATAAGCCAGTAAGGTATATTGAGGAAATAAAAAAGATAAACTGCAACTCCCAGCCCCGGGATTAGTACGATGGGTACCGCTATAAATGTGCGATTCCAGCCTTTCTTCCGAATAAGCACAATACTTGCCGTAGTAAGTATGCCCACAAGACATCCTCCTATCATATCAGCAATGCCAAATCCTCCAAAAAGCATATTTGATATAAGATTTGCGAAACCAAGCGGAAAAACCAGGAACGGAAAGAGATAAGAAAGGGCATAAAGAGATGTAGCTATCCTGATCTGATATGCCCCGAATGAAAAACTCTGTGTCAAGTAAAGCACGACGATATAAATCGCCATCATCATTGCAGAAAACGTCATTTTCTGCATGCGACTCATTCTTTCTATATCCATATTCGTTCACCTCCATTAACAGACCTTACCGTATCTCGCAGTAAATATGGGCGGATCATACTTCGCAGCAAAATTGCTCTACAGCTAAAGCTATGCAATTCTATCGTTTAATCTACGCGCCAAAACAAGTTTTGGTCAGGGCAGGTCATAAAAAAATTCCCGGGGTTGACCCGGGAATATCAACAACAATTACACAAGTGCCGATCGCATTTTGATGCTATCCGCACAATAATAACTCTTTGTTGTCCCTAGTTTTATTTTCCGACAGGATGGTCTCGAACTGTCGTTTCGGGTTTAATTCCCGAAAATATTAAGGTCTGTCTCCAAACCACTATATATTATAAATCATTTGCTTCTGCTTTTCAATTCTTTTTCAATCCATGCCATTAGAAGGTTTACTATCCTTTTCTGCTGATTTTCGGTAAGCTCTATGCCCTGTGGTACGCGATACCATTTTTCAAGGCATCCCCTACAGCAGCATCCGCAGGCATGCTGCGCCTTAAATACAGGATGCCCCCTCATAGGAGTCTGCCTGCTGTCATTCTTTATGACAGCAGGAGCCAGTCTTTGCGCTATAAAATCTTCCCCGTGCTTTCGTATAGTTTTCATTCCTTTTTCTTTAATATAAGCCACATCTGTATCATTTAGATGAAATCTCGCTCTGAAATCAGATTTCTTTAGCTTTTCGAGAGCCTGTTCAATAGTTTGCATAACGAATATCTTCCTTTAAACTTTTAACGCGGAAGAATGATTTGTTTGTTTTCTTTAGACTGTCTGTAAAGAACAAATTTTCTGCCTATAGCTTGCACAAATTCTGCTCCAAGCTCATCTGCAAGCTGATTTGCAAGCTCCTTGGGATCAAGGATACAACCCTCCTGCAGCTTAACTTTTACAAGCTCCCTGGATTCAAAACCAGTAACCATTTCTTTCTTTATATTCTCAGTAAGTCCAGCCTTTCCCACATATACGGTAGGATCCAGCTCATGAGCCAGTTTTTTTAGATAACTTCTCTGTTTTCCTGTCAGCATATTACACTCCTTTTTCCAACTCCTCAAAATGACAGTTTATCAGTAATTGTACCACAACTTCTGTCACTATTCCAACAGTACCAGTCCAAAATAATTATGCTGATCTGCCCTTTCCTTTACAGGTTCTACCTTAAAGCCGTTATTTCTTGCCGTTGAAAAAACATCTATGCCGCAGCCTTCCATAGAAGGCACTGTCTTTTTGGGAAATCTGCAATACTCTACACTGCACTCTTTGCAGATCAGACATGGTCCGCTGCCAAAAGCTATCGCTTTGTAATAGCCGTCAAGAAAGGCCACCCTTGTAAGCTCAACTGCAAGAGGCGTAATAGCTGCATCACAGTCATTTCGCGTATTAAAAAGAATGCCGTACTCATAACAATCTATAATCTCCTGCGTCTCCTGCCACGTAGGTGTATAAGGCGGGCAGCAGCAGCTCTTTCCGTAAAAATCACATCCGTACCTGCATTTATAGTTTGTCCACGGAGCAGTCACAATGGACCTTGCCTCTATTTTTTCTGCACGGAAAACACCGGCATCGTATAGGAAGTTGAAATATTTTTTCATTGTATACTCCTTAATTATTTAATATCATTTATGGGAAAGATGACTGTGGAAATAGTATCATATATGGTTTGAGGAAAACAAGGGGCGGTGGGTAATATGTGATTGTATTATGCTGAATTGGAGGTAATAAAAATACCGCCTGATTGGTGGGATAGTTGATTTTGTATCACTGAACCCTGTAACATCAACAAATTCAGTCTCTTGCTCATTGACATAGTCGATTACGTCTGATTCATTGAAGATGAAAAATTCTCCATTGCTATTTTCTGAATTATTGGATATATTATTAGAAGCAGATGCGATGGTCGTTCCCTCACCTTTGGGATATGTAGCAGTCATACCGTCGGTGGTAGCATCTGTTTTATTTTACAAAAAACAAATTACAAACCATATATTATGATGAGTTATTGATAAATTTTACAATAACTCCTAAAATCGAGCGAGCGAAGCGAGCGGGCAGCGACCAGTTTTACAATAACTCAATTTCTCTAGGTACTAAAATATACACATCTTGAGTTCCTACAAAAATTAGGTTTTACAATAACTCAATTTCTCTAGGTACTAAAATCATCGATCGTTCCGATTGACGCTGCTGCTGGTTTTACAATAACTCAATTTCTCTAGGTACTAAAATCGCAATAAAAAACGCCGTACAAATGGCTATGTTTTACAATAACTCAATTTCTCTAGGTACTAAAATTGCTCCACAGGGTTTCGATATGTACTTGTTGTTTTACAATAACTCAATTTCTCTAGGTACTAAAATCTTCCAGTCTACTGATGCCATGTTCATCATGTTTTACAATAACTCAATTTCTCTAGGTACTAAAATCATCGATCGTTCCGATTGACGCTGCTGCTGGTTTTACAATAACTCAATTTCTCTAGGTACTAAAATAATGAGGTACGAAAATTTATTAGCATACATGTTTTACAATAACTCAATTTCTCTAGGTACTAAAATATGCGATGGCACTTAAACGATGTTTCGACAGTTTTACAATAACTCAATTTCTCTAGGTACTAAAATTGGCTGGGATTTAGTATACTTAAACTTTTGTTTTACAATAACTCAATTTCTCTAGGTACTAAAATTGCAACCATATCCTCACAAACAGCCAAATGGTTTTACAATAACTCAATTTCTCTAGGTACTAAAATTCGGGATAGTAGGCTGTACGGCGTATTTCAGTTTTACAATAACTCAATTTCTCTAGGTACTAAAATTAGAAGCACCTGATATGGACGGTACTGCTCGTTTTACAATAACTCAATTTCTCTAGGTACTAAAATAACTGTTCACCCCCTCTTTTATTGCCTTTGGTTTTACAATAACTCAATTTCTCTAGGTACTAAAATTTCTCCTCTGTACTCAAACCCGTAATCTTCGTTTTACAATAACTCAATTTCTCTAGGTACTAAAATAAATCCGCAAATATCTTTACAACCCTTAAAGTTTTACAATAACTCAATTTCTCTAGGTACTAAAATTGGTAATGATATGTTTTGATTGTTAAAATGTTTTACAATAACTCAATTTCTCTAGGTACTAAAATTCCCAAATATGCTAACTGCACGTCTGCATTACACAACATATTGATATTTTAGTTCTTATTGAAATCAGCATACATTTATTATACCATATAAATGTCCTATAAAAAATTCTTTTCCGGCAAAGTCATATTGCTTTTTTCACATACATTCGTACACACAGATGTGTTTATTAACCTCTCAATAATATACCCTCTCAAATCATATTTATGGTTATCGGCACCTATATTGTGTATTGCTGTTTCCATTCCTAATTTAAATTCTTTGTCAGAAAAAAGCTTATTTACTGGATAATTAAATTCCACATATTCCTTTACTACGGCATAATCTGCCATAGTGTATATAATATCGTTTACACAGTTTATTCCTGTAAAATATTCTTCATCTAAAAATGTATAGCCTTCCAAGCTAGTACTGACAACACACCACAAATCAGACTTAGTAACAACTTCAGTTAAACTTTCCATAAATCTCAAATATTCTTTCCTATTTAAAAGATGATCAACATTTTCAAATATTAACATCGTCTTTTTACCATCTTCATGCTGTTCTTCTTCAATCAACTTTAAATAGTTTTCCAATAGCTCTATATTTGTAAGTTCTTCCAAAATACGCCCATCAATAGCTTTTAACTCACTGCATAGGAACATATCAAACAAGTTCTCTTCTTTATATGTAAGCATTAAATCACTGTCGCCCTTTAAAAATTTAATATTTATTTCGTCGAATATGTTATTTATAATTTGTTCAAGCTTTTCCACTTCAACCTGACAGCAATACTCTGCTAATATCTTATCTATATGCTTTTTTACTCTTCCCGTCTTAGTTATTTTCAGTTGGTTGATAAGGTCTTCTCTTGATCTTATTACAGTCACATCAAAATATTTTCTTCCAACCGCTTCATCATCTACTAAAATATTATCTATCATGGCTTGCTCATACTCCATATACCTTGATAGAGAAAAATACTTTTCCAGTGAGTCTATGACAAAAGCTTTCTCAACAATATTTTTCCCACATAGCTGTGTTATAGGCAGGAAGTTCATTTCATAGATTTCTTCTCTATTCTTTACTTTTATATTCATATGATTACCATTCTTTCTGTACCCACAGCTTCCTCTGTTGCTTGTTTGCTTCCCACAAGAAATATCATATCTTCATACTGTTTTTCTGTTATTGATACAAGCCGTATGTTCCCATTTGCAGGAATATATTTTTTTAGCCTTTTTTCCAAAGCATGTGCATATTCCCGGTTAGGACAAGTCCTCATATATACCGAATACTGCAGCATTATAAACCCTTCTTTTATCAGGTTTTTTCTAAAAATACGATAAGATCTCTTTTCATCTCCCGTCTCTACCGGAAGGTCAAACATACACAATAATCTCATAACTTTATATCTCATCCTGTTCACCGTAATAGTTTTCAACTAAAGGATATTTTATAACAACATCTTTGCCCTCTATATATTTAGCTACATCCGATACATATTCTTCTATCATATTACATAGATACATATTTTTTTCTTTGTATTTAATTTTATGATTGAGCATGTTAATTATTGATTTTCTATGCTCCCCTGTAAAAAACTCTTCATTATCCAATAGATTGCATACATAATAATCTACAACAGGTCTTAATGGCTCTATAAGATCATCAACAAGATTAAACCTGTTATATTCGCTTCTGTGATGTATACCCAGTTGACTGTTAAGCCCATATCCTACACAAAGTCGTGCGATATATGAACGTATTATCGTATATCCATAATCAAGACCCGAGTTAAGTAATATATTATCGTTCCCTCTTGAAAAACTGTGCCCCATCATCTTGGAAAAATATACTTTTGCCGCGTGAGCTTCTCTATTGGTTGGATCTCCCGGCTGTACCTCTTTAGAAAATGACATAACATCTGCAACATTATGTTCTTCATGTCCCAGAAGCTCCAACACTTTCCCCTGATTTTCTATTTTAGCCTTTACAATTTTCTCCCATAATTCATCATAAAATGCTTTGCTTCTATTAATCTGATAACCAATTCGCTTTGATATCCTGCTATGATTGTCATATGATGAATAAAATCCAATAGGAAGATGCTCCTGATTGCATACTACTACGCCTACATTATTTTGAGCCAATAAGCATAATGTTCTTACTGAAATATTGATTTTCAAGTTATCTATTACAATAGTGGAAATATCACTTACAGGAATTCGTATTTCCCTGCCGTCTTTTTTAAAAACAAGGTTATCCAAATTCACCTTAACATCAACTTGATTTTCTATTAACACCACTCTAAATGACATGTACAACCCCTTTCCTCTAAAATGAATTTACATAAGAAAAAAAGGACATCCGTCGATGTCCTTGGTTTCGGCATTAAGCCTTGTTTTAGTAGATCTTGAGAAATTGAGTTATTGTAAAAACCTACTATTAACAGTTTACGACATCTGCTACATATTGTCAATATCTAAAGAAAATTCTTCTTTTTCACACATATATGTATTTCCTAAAATGTCAGCTCGTATTTTCTGTATCTTTTTTGTACCATTTAATCCAACACGATTTCGCTTTTCAAATTCAGGTTTAACAATAGGTTTTGTCTCAATATAATTTCTAACTTTAGGCATTGTTCTGGATAAGAATCTTTCCGTAAAGTATTCACCGTTCTTCTCATATCTGATTATTTCATTCTTGTAAAACGAAAGTCTAAACTCTACTCCCTTTTCTTCTAAAGTTTTCATATTTTCATTGGCATTAATAAGCTTTTCATCTCTTAAAATCTTTTCGTACGCCGCTTCATCTATTACATACCTTCCGTTACTGTATTTACAGTCAGAATATTTAATGCCGATTAAATAATACTGCTGCTCCTCTTCACTGTAATATACATCCATACGATAAGGCTTAAGACTTTCCAGTATGACCTTTCTGCTCCCCGCTTCGTGACCATATTTATGAGATATATCAATACAGCTGCCCACTTCGCCATCTCTATACTTTAGCAGGCCTATTTTAGGACCGTTACCCTTTTGGGAATACTTTTTAATATGTTCGCCTGTTTCTTCTTCATAAGCAACAAAAGGATTGTCCGTATCGGAATAGTCGACCATTATCTTCAGTAAGATGTCAAAAGTTTTAGGATCGTTTACCGCCATTAAAATATCGTTCTGTTTACCAGCGTTAATTTTTTTAGCAAACAATGCATACCCCTCTTTGGTACGTATATCCATTTTATTGATTTTATAAATCTTATCATCAATGTTTCTTGTGCCTCTGATTGTCTGATTACATAGGGCTCTGTTATATTTACGATCCACTTTATGCCAGTATTTTACGTGTTTTTCTGCTTCTCTAATATTTTGAGACAATTCATACCATTTTTTCTCATATAATATGTCCTCATAACACTTATCATTAAATACATTTTCATACTTTTCTGCATCAAGTATTTCGCCGGTTTCAAAGTCAATAGCATCTTCTTGAAGTTTTTTATATGCTTTATACCCCATTTGAGAATAACAAATAAGGACAGCATCCATAGCATGATGAGCAAAGCTTTCTTCTCTATCTTTATCCAGTTTCAAATTTCTTCTCATCTGATGTGTAAAGCTGCCGCGTATAACTTTAACTTTTGTTTCGGTTTCTTTTGCATTAAAATAGTCTTGCATAGTATTAAGCACTACTTTTGATGAATAACGGGTATCATTTAAGTTCCTGGATATAAAGCCTTCTAAAACTTCTATCTTAGTTATATCTTCAGTGTTTAACAAATTAGTAACTTTATATTTATTTATAAAATTTTTTGATGCCAAATCAAGGACATAAGCCTTATATTTTTCATAAGTCCACTCTCTATGTACAGAATTCAGATACTTATACGGTGTGTTATTCCCTTTCTTTTGATTTTCTGTTGCATATACAAGCACCTTATTATTTCGGCTGTCATCAAAAGAAATAGAGCGTGGTATTATATGATCGATTTCAAACAGGTTAGGATTATTAAAGAGCTCTGTAATTTCAATCGGCTTCCCTGAATACAGACACACGCCCTGCTGTTCATTCCATAATTTCAGTTTCATTCTAAGCTGCTTATGCTCACTGTAATCCTGCGGATATACCGTAATGTTATATTCTTTTTTAAGCTTATTCTCAATATCTTTAGATTCTTTTTCCTGTTTTTTCTGAAACTCCTTTATACGTTTTTTCTTTTCATCATCATTTCTGTCACGAGGCATTTCAATAACAACCTCTTCAGGGTAGCCATATTTTTTAATGAGTGCATTCATAATATTAACTGCTATTCTTATTGACCTTCTGACAACAGGATTATATATTTCTTCCAATATATCTTCGGTAGGGATTTTATTACATTCCTTGAATCTTTCTATATTTGTTTTAAACACTCCCATATCTGTAAGCAAGGTCATCTGCTCTTTTGGCTGCTCATACATTTGAGGAATTAATTCCTTCATTATTCTAATAGAGAAAGACTGCCATTTAGAGAACATTCCACCGTTCTTTTTTCTAAAATCTATGAAGCAATTCATTTCTTCTTCGCTCATAGATATAGCTTTCTCCTTTATTGCTTCTTCAATAGAATCTTTATCTGTGTTCAAAGTTAAAATCCTTGCAATTAAGTCATATGTTTCTATATCAAAACGCATCAAATCCAAGCCTTCTTTTTCAAAGGCCTTTTTCATTTTTCTATATGTCTCAAATGTGTGGAAAAGTTCTTTATCACTTTTATCTATCCTCGCTCCTGTAAAAGATTCGATTTTCTCTCCTATTACTTTAGAAATAATCTTACGTACTGATACCGTCTTTTCAGTTAAATAGGCTTCTATTATTTTTTCTTTTTCTTCCCGCTCAAGCTTGCGATTATTAATTTTAAGGTTATTCAAATCATTTAGAGCATTAAACTCCTGCGCTGTATATGATGCTCCCGCTGCTCTTTCCTCCTCATGATAAACACTGCATTTACCGATAAGCTTATCAAATATGTTTTTATCGGTAATAAATTCCCCTGTCTCTGCATCTATCTTTGTTGTATATCTGCCATAATCGGTTCTTGATAACTCATTTCCCGGTCCATCATAATATTTTCTTTTACGATTGAATAATTCAAAATATCTGTTTATAAAATCATCAGACATAAAATCATGATGATTTTTCTGTTCAGAAAAAAATGCTTCTAATTCTTTTCTATATGCGCTAATAGTAAAAACATTACTTAACACAATTTTTTCATCGTTTTCAACTACCGTTGTATTTCCTCGATAACTACCGTTCTTCTCTAAACGTTCCAACTGAATCTCACAAGGTAGTTTTTCCTGCAGCTCTTCTTGATTTTTCTTGATGCCTCTTTGATAATCACTTTTACCATTTGTATTTTCATCTAAAGCATCTTCCAAATACGAAATTCCTCTATGCTTAAGCATATTGCAAAGTACAAAGTACACTTCTTCTATAGACAATTTTTCAGTTAAACCTTTTACACGAAGCTGTAGCTGTGTATTACATCCCTTTTCCGGAACAACCCCGGTATACTGCATCCATAATTTATTAAAATCAAATAATCTTGTTCTCTGCCTTCTTATTAGTCTGCGTCTTCCCCTGTTTTCACGACGTTCAACATTACTGTTGGCATCTGCGGAGTCAAAAAGATTACTTCCCGATTCAAGTATATTATAATTTTCATCCACTACAGCCCATCCAACTGATGCAATTCCTATATCCAATCCAATGTGTATACTCATAGCGCACCTCGCATTTCCAAAATATTCTATATAATTTTAACATGTATATAATTTAGACACAATAATTTCTGCATTAATTACTTGAACCTTGAAGGTATTATAAAAAACAGCAAATCATAACTGCCACTACTCTTCCCAATACATCTCAACCAGTGCATCTCTCAACTGTTCCTCCACCTGGATAAGTTCGATTTTGCTGTCTCCCAGAAGTACATATTCATCTAAGTAATATGTATCCTCTGAATCAACGGTAATGACGTAGTTGTGTCCTTCATGATTAAAAACAAGCAAAACCTGCAGTGTTTTCATGCATATATGTTCAAAGGTTCTCTCGGAAATGTCACAGATGTATTGAGTACCCTCTTCGTCTTCACGCAGCTCGTAATATCTGGAAAATTCTATTTCATCATTCAGCAATGCATAGTTGCAATAATTTTCAAATAAACTCATAACTTACTTCCTTTCTGATCTTTTTAATCGAAAATCAAGTATTTGAACAGCAGAACAACAATAAAAATGTAGACTGCCGATTTTATCAGTAACCACAACATGGCTGTTTATCTTTTTCATTTTCCTTTCCTCCTATCACTTGCATACATAATTCCCCAAAATCTCTTCAATAAATCTTCTGTATTCTTCCTTAACCACTTTCGGGCCTTCAATATGTATACCTGCTCCGATTCCCGTAATCCAGCCAAAAAACTGCGGGCTGACTGATACAAGCACATTGACTCTGAAATGATTACTGTCTTCAGGAATAATTATCACATCCTTTGAAAAACGGTCCAGGATAACGCCTATTAAACGATTCTCGCATACGAGACTAACGGTTTCATCCCTGCCGCCATACATACCGAAGGTTTTCTTTGCAAAAAATGCAAGGTCAAAATCGGCAAAAGAATCTTTTCCAAGGCGTTTTTCTTCAATGATTTCGGTGTTTTTCATCTTATCCACCCGGTAATGCTTTATTTTCCTTGATTCTTCTTCAAAAGCAATGAGATAATAATTTTCATCATCCCATGTAAGCGCCCAGGGACTGACTATATAAATCTTACCGTTTTTTCGCGTGACAAGCTCTTTCTGCAGATTCCATTCAGTGTATTGAAATGATATCTGTCTGTTTTCCAAAACGGCTGTATGTATCTGATCCACATTATAGTAAATCCTTTCGTTCTCAGTCTTTGTCCTGTTGAAAATAAACACGTTCCGCTGGAGTTGTCTCGCACTGTTTTTGCTTGCCAGCTTCTCAATCTTGGAAATCAGCTCCTTTGATTTTTTCGCGGTAATAAACTTTGACGCCTGTACGGCATCCACAAGTAGCTTTAATTCCGGAAGTTCAAATTCTCTTGTTCCTATATAATATCCCGGTGTTTTTCCACCATTCAGAGATATAATATCTATACCAAATTCTATCAACACTTTAATATCACTGTATATAGTTTTACGCTCAGCTTCAATTCCATATCTATTTAACGCATTTATTAAATCTTCGGCAGACATAATATTATCTTCATCTGTTTGTTCCAGTAAAAACTTTATAATATATAGTATTCTGAGTTTGTTTCGGGAAATCGTCATGGTTGTTTGTCCTTTTGAGTATAGTTTTACGATAATTATTTTTCAAAATCTTTTGTTAATTCAATATAATTTTACTATAATTTTACTATTTGTTCAATAAATACTATAATACTACCTTGCATATAACACCTTGAGGAAGTACATACAGGACTTCAGCCTCTGTTTCCATACTTATTTTATCGTATACTCTCCCTGCACTTACACTTTCACCCAATACCGTATAAGGACTGTTGGCAACGTATCCGATTTTATCAAGACCCTGCATTTTCACTGCTATGGCTTCTTTGTCATATTCATTGTCAGGTTCTTTTGTGAGCCTGACTGTCATTCCACTCTTTATAAAATCTATTCCGTAATAATGGCTTGTACCGGTAATAGTAATATACATTTCTTTCATTTCAAATCCTTTCTAAAACCATAACAATACTTTTTATATCTTTATTATCCATATATCACTGTCCATAAATCTTCCCAGTGAAAACCGCCATCACATTTTTTTAAACAAAAAAACAGGCAAACTTGCTTCACCTGTTTCTTACCTTCAATATTCTTGTAACTACGCTTCCCCAACTCTTCTGTTGAGTATGGCTTCTGTCACTGTATCCATGACTTTATTTCCATCCTGATTAAAGATGACCAGATTGATATCCACCACTCCGTTATATTTATTGCGGGGCTGGGTTCTCCGGATTATCACCTTCCCTGTAAGCTCATCTCCTGCAAATACCGGAGACAGCCATTCAATCCTGAAATTCTGTGCTGCAATAAAGTTATCAAAGATTATATTGCTTTTCACAAATTCTGCCCATACGGACATGAAGCTCATGATCCCGGGAGCTATGATATCGCCAAAGCGAGAGGCCCTTCCGTGGTCCTCATCCATATGAATCTTCTGTGGGTCGTAATCCTTTGCGAATTCAACCATCTTATCCTTATCTATCTGCACGCTGCTTAGTTCAAAAGTATCACCGACTGTAAAATCATCAAAATACATGATGCCTCCTTGAAAATTACTGAATTTTACTGGTCTCAATCAAATCGCTGAAAAGCTTTTCCGCCACAGCCAGCGCCGCTTTATCGAAAACCACAATATATACCTGCATTTCAACTTCCGCAATAAAATCTCTGATAGTATCTACCGCCACTTGAAATGCCTCTTTCTTGGGATAGGCGTAAACTCCCGAAGAAATCAACGGAAATGCCACAGACTTACAGTTGTTGGCTTTTGCAAGCTCCAGCGATTTTCTATAGCAAGAAGTTAAAAGTTCTTTTTCTCCATGGGAACCGCCGTGCCACACGGGTCCTACTGTATGAATCACATATCTGCATGGCAGATTATATGCTCCCGTAATCTTTGCATCTCCCGTTTCACAGCCACCTAGGGCCCTACATTCCTCAAGAAGCGCTCTGCCTGCCGCTGCATGGATGGCTCCGTCTACTCCTCCTCCCCCAAGCAACGAGGAATTGGCGGCATTGACTATGGCGTCGCAATCAAGCTTTGTAATATCTCCTTGTATTATTTTTATCGACATACTACACCAGTCTTTCAACTTTCATTACCGTATCTGCTTCCGGCAGATCCATGTCGAGAATGTCTATAATGGCATCTACCTTTTCCGGATTCTTCAATGCTATTCTCCATATCTTATCGCCGCCTTCTGTTGAAACATCACCTGAGCGAACTTTGTATGCCAGAAATTCAGCTATCTTGTTTATAACTTCACGTTTTTCCTTCATTTAAGTTTTCTCCTTTTATGTTATCTTTTTTATTTGCTTTTCTAATTATATGCTTTTTAGGAGCAATCCACAAGATTTTGATTAAATTATTAATTCATGCTATAATCTTTATGCAAAGTCAGAATATTTTTACTATACAAAGGATGATATAATATGGAAAATATTATAAATGATATGAGTATGTATTTTTATATATTCGCCTTCATTTGCGGCGCTGTTACACTGGTATTAAACGTAATCACATATCAAAACAATACAAGTGCTTTATATAAAAAGAAACTGATTTTTCATGTATTCTTTTTTATATATATTGTTTTTAATTTTATCCTCTTTTTCGGAAGAATATTCAGCTGGAAAACAAGTGCTCACTTTTCAATATTAATGGCTTATGATATTTCTTATATATGTGTTCTTATCAGTTTCCTTAGATATTTAAATCAAAGGGCTTCCGGCAGTCAAGACAAAAAATTAAACACTGCAGTCGGAACGATCTGCGGAATATATGCAAGTATATGGCTCATAACATACATTTTCTCTCTTGACGATAGAGGTTACATTATTAAATCCATTACGAAATATATAACGTTTTCATCAGAAGTCATTTTATTTCTGAGTTCATTTATATGTGTATTAGTAGCTCTCCATAAACTATACAAACGAAAAAGCGCTCCATATTGGAACATATTTATACCCGGTGTTTCAATGCTTATTTACTTTGTTTACACATTTATATACAACACAGATGCCATTTTCAGATTCATAGGTCCCAGCATGTGGTTTTTCTATCCCCTTGACGGCGTGCTTATAATATATCTTACAGTCAGCATAACAGATATAATTTATATGCGTAAGAGCAATACTTCCGATGATATATTAAAACATGCCAAGCTCAGTGAAACTGTCTCAAAAATCGGCCGGGAATATAATCTTACAAACAGGGAGCAGGAAATTTTCATCGACATGGCATACGGCAAAAGCAATGCGGAAATTGCAAACCATTATGTAATCTCTGTATATACGGTAAAGAGACACATAAACAACATAAACCGCAAAACAAAATGCAGGAACCGCAAAGAAAATGTTGAGCTAATAAACAGGTATTTGCAGTGATTTTTCAATCATACCGCCATAGCACCTGAGGGACCATAAAAAATTGGTACCCCGGGTGCTATTGTTTTTTTACTTAAGAGACATAAAATCAGAGATAACACAATATTGCGTAAATTTATACGGGTACCCTGAGATTTATGAAACTGTAACTACCATTATAAAATTAGGAGGGAAAATTCATGAAAAGAAAAAGAAAAATACTTTCCGTATTATTACTGGCTGTTTCCATGCTGTTAATAAGCGCCGGATGTGGCAGCACTGATAAAGCGCAGGACAATCAGGTTGCAGATACAAAGTACGGAAAATTTGTCGGTCTGACAAGAGACAGCGGCGTTGTCTCCTTCTTAGGCGTTCCTTATGCAAAACAGCCGGTAGATGATCTGCGCTGGAAAGAACCACAGCCTGCGGAAAAAACAAACGAATATATCAAGGCCTATGATTTCGGAAATACGGCAATACAGCCGCTGGACGAATTTGAACGAGCCTCTTTTGCACAGCAGGGCGAAGACTGCCTTACCCTTAATGTCTGGACAAAAGATGTAAATGACAAAAAACCTGTAATGGTATTCATACATGGCGGCGCCAATGTAAGCGGAGGGACTACAGATCCTCTTTATGACGGTGAAAAGTTTGTGGAAAACAATGATGTGGTAATGGTCTCCTTCAACTACCGACTTGGCCCTTTCGGCTTCCTTGATTTATCGGAAATCGGAGGCAAGGAATATAAGAACAGCAGAAATCTGGGAATACTTGATCAAATTGCAGCCCTTGAATGGATTAACGAAAATGTGGAAAGCTTCGGAGGTGATCCTGAAAATATAACTGTATTCGGCGAATCTGCCGGAGGTTCCGCCATTATCCGCTTAATGGCTACTCCTCTTGCAGAAGGTCTCTTTAACAAAGCAATCATCGAAAGCGGCGGACCTGCCAGCATAAAAGAAAAAGGTGCTTCTAACATCGACGAAACAGCCCAAAGCAAGAAAATCGGTCAGGAATTTATGAAAATTACCGGAAAAACTTCTGTAGAAGAATTGCAGAAATTATCCGCATCAGAGGTTCAAAAGTATTCAGAAGAGCTGGCTGATATTTTGGGGGATTCCCTCGATGTTTCCACCTATGGAGCAATAGCAGACGGATATGCCGTACCTTTAGATGTTTTTCAAAATATTAAGGACGGTGTAGGAAAAGATGTAAAAGTCATAATAGGGACCAATAAAGACGAATTAAAATATTTCAAATTATACGACCCCGAATTTGAGCAGAGCCTTGAAGAAGAATACCCGAATCATACTATGATGGGACAATCATTTTCCGGAAATGTTGCTGCTGCAGATGAATATATAAAAACCATAGAAGACAATCCCGAGAAATACACTGATTTTGCCGGAGAAATATGGATTAAGCAGCCGTCAATAATATTCGCCCAGCTCCAGTCACAGCACAATGATGTATATATGTATGAATGGGCATGGGAATCCAATAATGAAGGCCTTGGGGCATGTCATGCCGTTGAACTTCCGTTTGTGCTGGGAAATTTTGACGCTCCTACCGCTATAGCCTATGCAGGAGAAGATTTGCCGCAGGATCTGGCTCTTAGAACTCAGGCTGCCTGGACTGCTTTCGCCACAACGGGAAATCCAAGTATAAAGCAGGAAACAAAGTGGCTCAAATATACAACCAAAAACCGAGCTACAATGATAATAGACGAAAAACCATGGAAAATCGTAAACGATCCGAAACCTGAAGCAAGAGAAATATTACAAAACTTATTTGAAATCACGGCAAAATAAAAGAATGTAATTGCAAGGCTATAAGTAAGACTAAGGGAAATACTCACTAAAGCATTTCTCTTAGTCTGTTCTAACAAAAACCATTCTTTCACCTCTTGAAAACTCTTCAGAAAATCTGAACCCGAATCCATCGTAGTCCTTAATCCCTTCAATATCAGTAATATTTCCTTCTGCAAGAAATCTCACCATATCTCCCCTCGCCATCTTAGCAAAGGTGGCTTTCTGCCTGACTTTGCCACCTGAAAGCTGTCCAAAATCAACAGTTACAAACCTGCAATCCGCGCCGATATATTTCTCAACAGCCCGAGAATATTCCTTAGACGCTAAATTTAGAATAGTAAAACATTTATCTTTACCGCAGAATTCTTCACGGCACTCTCTTTTGATAAATTCATAAATCTTTCTGCCCCAGAACTCATAAAGATCCCTGTATTCACCGACTCCAAGCTTTGCCTGCATTTCAAGGCGATACGGTGTAACACCATCAAAAGGCCTTAGAACACCGTAAAATCCGGACAAAATCCTCAGATGTTTTTCGATATATTCAAGGGCAGCATCAGAAAAAACTCCGGGTCCCATATTTTTGTACTGAAGTCCCTCATATGAAAAAACAGCTGGGGTCAGATTCTCTTCAAGATTCATTTGTGAAAACCGCTTAAAATTCAACATTGCCAACTTATCATTACATTTCCACAAAGCCTTTGATTCGTCAAATGAAAGCTTCCTAATTTCATCCATCAGAATTTTCGTTTCATCTAAAAAATATGGCAAAGATCTTATATCGTGAATATCCCTCTCAACATTCATGGTCTTAGCCGGTGAAATAATAATTTTCATTTATAGTTCCTCCAGCATTTGTGCAGGATTATCTGCCGCCTTTACTTTACCGAAAGCTTTAACAATAACGCCTTCTTCATCAATCAAATATGTGGTTCTCACTACTCCCATTGATATCCTGCCTGCTGTTTTCTTTTCCTGCCAGACATCATATGCTTTGATTGCCATAAACTCCGGATCTGAAATCAGCGTAAACGGCAAGTTATACTTTTCCGCAAAACGCTTATGTGAATCAACACTGTCCTTGCTCACGCCTATTACAACTGCATCCTTCTCAAGAAAATGTGGATAAAGCTCTGCAAAACCGCACGCCTGCTTGCTGCACCCTGCTGTATTGTCTTTAGGGTAAAAATACAGAACGATCTTCTTTCCTCTGTAATCTTCCAGCCTGTGTATCTGCCCGTTTTGATCCTTAAGTTCAAAATCCGGCGCTTTCACTCCTATCTTTAACATGATTCCATCCTCACTTATATCTATATTCCAAATTCTTCCGCATAAACGACGCTTCCATTAGGAAGCTCCGCATCATCCCTAAGTCTTATCGCCATGAAATTTTCTGGCGGAAAGCCTTCAGGAATCTCTATTCCAAAGCTTGCAGCCGGAACATATCCAAAACGCGGATAATATAATTCACTTCCCAATACCAGCGAATATTCATAGCCAAGTTTTTTTGCGATTTCGTGACCTTCATTTATCAGCGCAGCTCCAATACCCTGCTTCTGATATGCCGGCTTTACTGCTACAGGCGCAAGTACAAGAACCTCTTTTCTGCCCACCACTGCTTTTGTAAACAGAATATAGCCGGCCAATTTGCCATCAATTTCCGCCACCAATGACAGCTTAGGTATAAACGCCCCACCTTTTCTAAGTGCCTCAACCAGATCCTGCTCATTACCGTCTGCATGTTCCGCTGCTATAAAAGCTTCTTTAACAAGCTCATACACTTCCCTGTAATCCCGGGCTTCTGCCTGCCTTATTAACATTTTCTCCACCTCTGCCTTTATTCATTCAATATTCTTTGACTCCGCACAGTTTACAATACTTTAAATGTACCTATTTCAAAGGTGTCCAACAAATTCTTTTCAAATGAATTCACAACTCTTATTTTGCTTCTTTCTCCGCATAGGCAAGCTCCGCAGAATTATTAATCCTTAATTTATTTCCCAAAACCATTTTAATACCTCTTTTTACTCTATTACATCTACAAATCTTTCAAAATATTCTCTGAGAGCATCATCACAGATATAGATATATGTACCTTTTATTCCCCTCGTCATAAGAGTAAGGTAAATATTAAGAAGATATTCTTTCAACGCTTCCGGATCGTTAGCCACTCCTGATTTGCCTTGTTGGTCAAAATAACAGTTTTTATCAGCATATATTTCATGCATATCAACATCATACTTAATATCTTCACCTATTATAAGCCCTACATAATTAAGGTCATAACCTTGCAAAGTATGTATGCATCCTATCTCATTTATTGAATTTTCACTTGCAATCCAGTTTTTGTATGTAGAATTCCATCGATACTGATATCCCTGTATCTCAATATCATATTTTGCTTTATTATTTTTAGATACCCATTTCCATGCATACCCGGCTGCATTACGACAAAGTCCTAATTCAGCATCTTTCTCTTTGATATCATTAATCATTTTGTCAACATCTTTATAAAGTTTAAAATCGTAATTACTAATTACTTTCTTTATAGATGCTCTGCCTGATAATATATTCTTTATATATTCAATATAATCATTACCGCCTTCGCATCTCCACTGAGTATCAAGACTCAATTCAACAATCACGTTATTATATTTAGTATCCAAAATATTTTTAAAATCTTCTGCATCAACATCACATGGTCTGACAGTCTGCAATTCATCACGGAAAATAATCTGATTATGGCTGCACGCCATTAGCCAGTCCAACTCATTACCTTCTTCTTTTTTAAAACCAAGTGCTTGTGTACAACTATCGAATTTCGGATACGAACTCAAATGACCTTTATAGCGACACTTTAATCTATGGGCTTCATCTATTATAAGCAAGTCGAATTTTTCCCCGCTTTTTAGATACTCATCAACAACCTCTGTTGTACTATATACCATGTTTTTATCAAGCGACCTTACACTGTTAAAGACATCAGTTATTGAAGCTTTAAGCGTTGCCTGCGGAAAAACTATTCCTATTTTATTTATACCATTAATAGCCTCTGCGGCAACCTGTATATCACTATATTCATCAAGATAATCATCAGGTGTCATCTGCATCTCAAGTCGACTGTTTATATCAGCAAACAATTTCATAAGATATATTGCAAGAATCGTTTTTCCTGTTCCGGCGCCCCCTCTTACAAGTGCTGTAACACCTTGATCATCATGGATATACTCTGCAAATACGGCAAGAATCTGCCGTTCTACTTCAAATTGCTCTTCTCCCAAACTTTTATATGGAGAGTATTTATAGAGGTTTGAATTTTCTATCTCATTTATCGTATGCTCAACCAATCCAATTGACTTAAGTCTATCCCATATATTTGCAAATACATTTTTATAAACAGACCTATCGTAATAATCATGATCCTGTAATCCGCTATTTCCATTTTGCAACCTGAGTTTACCATCAGCACTAATATGCTTTATAAGAAAAGACTCTAGATCAAGAACAACCGATTTATTAAAATCATCTCCACTAATCAGCATCACTTCCTCAAGGCTACGTCTTTGTGGGTTCATCCAATGCTGTCTCATTCTTATGGCTGCATGATGTGTTTCTCCAACATAAGCTTCTTCTTCATTGCTTAAAATATATACTACAGGCCAGTTTTCGCCTACATATTTGTCAAAACGCTTTATTTCTTTAAGCCGCACCATAATTTCTGGATCAAATTTCAGACGATCAAATACTGCCATATTACAATCTCCTATTACAATTTTGTATATTTTGTACTGATGCCTTTAGCCTTATCTACAGGATACTTTAGTTTTGTCTCTTCAAGTTTACTTAGTACAATTTCTTCAATATCCACATTCATTCTATCTGCAAGCATAATACAGTACGAGAGAACATCTGCCAATTCTTCACACACTTCTTCACAATCGTAACTGCTGTCCCATTGGAAACATTCGAGAAGCTCTCCAGCCTCAATACTAATCGATTTTGCAAGGTTTTCTTCAGTATGAAACTGATCCCAGTCTCTCTCCTTGTTAAATATGCGTATTTCCTCTATGAGCTTTTGCATTTTTACCTCCGCCAATTCATTTTAAGCTAAATATAATATCTAATACATTTCATAGTACTATAAACCATAGCAATTACATTATTTATAAAAAATCCTAATAAATGATGACTTTGTTAAACATAGAATCTTAAAAACCATATATCTAAAATCACAGTTTTCTTTTTGCTGATTCACTCTTTTTTAAGTAAAACCAACTAAATATTTTTTCAAGATATTTATACAATTCAATAAAATCCAAACAGCAGACCTTCTAATCAAATTGCTTATCAACTGCAGTACAGGCTTTTATCCAAGTATCTACTTTACTAACCTAAGAACGCCATAATCTTTCAAATTTTCGCATTTTGCTTTTAAATATATACAATAATACATAACAAATTATACTACAAGCATTATAACAGATCTACGATTTTTAAAGATTTATACAAAATTGAATTAATTGAATTTTATATTCTATTGATAACAAATAAAAAAGTCCGTATCAATTGAATGGAAACACTTTTCCCGTTTCGTTATCGCTTCATACTTCCATTTCTTAAAACCTAACTCTTTGATAAAGCACATAGTATTGGTTTACAATGCTTTTAATGCAAGAAAATGACGCCATTATCTTCCATTTTCTTCTGTATCCTTACTGCGCTGACTTTCAGATACATAAGACAATTGTTAAAACTCTTTTTTATAAACCATACGATAAGATATCAGAGTATAACTTCTACTTAAATTTTATAGAGATTATTAAGCACATAAGTCATAAAATTTCAAGATAAAACTGTTATTCTTCAAACACACCCCTCAAACATGGTTCGGCCTTGAATCCCATAAATTCACCGCAAAACAAACAATGCGCCCTATTGGACGCATTGTTTATTGGCGGAGAGTCAGGGATTCGAACCCTGGGTCCGGTTAAGGACACAGCATTTCGAGTGCTGCACGATCGACCACTCTGACAACTCTCCATGTAAACCATAATAAATAAAACTACTTTCTACCTATTTACCGATGTGGTTTAGTATACATTAAAACGGAATTTCATGCAAGTAGTGTTTTACAAATCAGAAGATTATCTCTCAGTAGCAAATGCTCTGCAAGATTTACTACTGATGTCCTATACGTACTTTCTTTTAATGAGCTGATACAGCTTTAACGAAAAAAATACATTTTATACTATTAAGTTTTACTTCTTTCCGGAACAATAAATTTAAAAGCGTTATGAACTATTGAAAATTTTGCTTTTTTCTGTGTTGTTATTTCTCCGTCAATGCAAAGACGCAGACTTTCTCTGTTGGCAGCAATAATGAGCTGTTCTTCTTTCGTATACTTTATCACGTCTTTCTTTCGTACAGCTGCTTTCTCCATATGAGTACCTTTAGCGTAACTTGGAAAAAGGGCGACAAACATTCGCCTTGTTATGCTTTTTACAACGCTTACATCCATAAGACCATCATTTGTTTTACTGTATGGAACACCTTTTACTCCACCCCCACAATAACAGCCGTTAGCGATTGCAAGAAGAAGAATCTTTCCTCTCACATACGATCCATCAGAATAATAGATACTCAGATCGGCTCCTCTTTTTCTTATGAGTATCACAGCTACAGATATCAGATAAGCCAGTGAGCCGCTTATAAGAGGAATGCGTTTTACTTTTGAAGTCATATCCACAACGTTACAGTCAAATCCTACATTAAACATATTCACACAGTACCCTTCTGTCATAACGTTCCCATACTCTGCTTCATACCTGATAAGATCACTGAAAACGGAATCTGATGTAAGCTGTTTTTCCATATTGAGAAAATCGGCTGCACTTCCATAATTTCTTATATAATCATTGCCTGTCCCAAGAGGAATCGCCCCAATCTCCACATTACCATATCCAAAAGCTCCATTAACAACTTCATTTATGGTTCCATCTCCCCCACAGGCATATATTCTCAATTTTTCATCAGTACCTGAGTATTTTCTGCATAAATTCCTGACATATATCTCTCCGTCTTTTGTTCCTCGTGTATAGTGTATTTCATATTTTATTCCGAGACGTACAGCTGCGATCTCAAGTGATTCAATCATATGTCGCTGCTTTTTCTTTTTACCTGAATTAGGATTGACTATAAAAAAATATCTCACCTTTTCCTCCCATCATTCTTTCCTTTTAAAAATACCATACTTAGGGTACAATAGGCTATAGTAAATTAAAATATTGATATATACAAGACAGGGAGGAATTCATGGATCCGCGAATCAAAAAGCTTGCTGACCTGTTGGTCGGTTACTCATGCAACGTACAAAAAGGGGAAAAAGTCCTCATCTCTTACGAAGGAGAATGCTGTAAACCACTTGTCAGACAACTGATAAAAAATGTATATGCAAAAGGCGGACTGCCTTATACTGAGATCAAAGATACTCAGATCACCAGAGAAATACTTCTTGGCTGCAGTGAAAATCAGATTGAGTTTATGAATGAATATCAGATGGCTCAGATGAAAGGTATGCAGGCATATATAGCAGTACGGGCCGGAGATAATACTTCAGAACTCTCTGATGTCCCGGCTGAAAAGCTTAATCTTTACAGTAAAATTACAAGACCCGTTCTGGATCAGAGAGTAAACAAAACCAAGTGGGTCATACTCAGATATCCTAATGCTTCTATGGCGCAGCTGTCAAACAGCAGTCTTGAAGCTTTCGAGGATTTTTATTTTGATGTCTGCACTCTCGACTACAAAAAAATGAGCAAGTCCATGGACTCTCTCGTGGATCTGATGAATAAAACAGATAAAGTCACTATCAAGGGACCCGGTACAGATCTTTCATTTTCCATAAAAGATATTCCCGCCATAAAATGTGGAGGCGAATGCAATATTCCTGATGGAGAGGTTTACACAGCTCCTGTAAAAGACTCAATAAACGGAATCATTTCCTACAATACCCCGTCAGAAGAACAAGGTTTCACCTTCGAAAACATTATATTTGAAATAAAAAACGGAAAAATCATCAAGGCTTCTTCCAACAATAATGATAGGATAAATAAGTTGCTGGATACTGATGAAGGCGCAAGATTCTTCGGTGAATTTGCTTTAGGAGTCAACCCCTATATCCTTCACCCAATGAAGGATACGCTTTTTGATGAGAAAATTGCAGGCAGTTTTCATCTTACACCGGGAGCAGCCTATGAAGATGCTTTTAACGGTAATAAATCAGCTGTCCACTGGGATCTTGTCACTATACAAAGACCTGAATACGGAGGAGGCGAAATATATTTCGATAACAAACTCATAAGAAAAGACGGCATATTTACTCTTCCTGAGCTGGAATGCCTCAATCCCGAAAATCTTAAATAAAAACAGGAGATCCGAATCACAGGATCTCCTACTTTTTATCTTATTTCATTAACGTATTATACATTTAAAACAATACATTCTATTTCTTCATAAACTTTCTGCTCAGCAATATTCCTATTATACACAATACTGCTATTACTGCCACTATCACAAGTATTGTTATTGGGAAGCTGTCCCCTGTTTCAGCAGACTTGTCCTTATCCTGAGTCGCATTCTGCGCTTTAGTCTCATCAGTATCCTCAATTCCGTTTCCCTCTTTATCTTCTTTTGTGGTTTCTCCGCTGTTTACATCATCTTGGCTGTTTTCGTTAGCATCACCAATTGTCTGATCGCTTTCTGAATCAGATTCATCGGTAACTGTTCCTTCTGTGTTATCTCCGCCGGAATTTTCTTTGTCAGGATCTTCGACTGCCAAAACAAACGGTGACAGGCTGTCAACTTGTATTGCAACAACTCCGTCTTTGACAGTAGATTCATATGTCTCTTTATATACATCCTCTGAAACTTCATTTTCCTGATCTCCTTCAGACGAAGCTTTTTCTGTATAATGGAGAACTGTAGCATTCCAGCCCTCATATTTGTCTTCTACTTTAAATGTAAGAGTTATAGAATCTTCAAAAGTTCCTTCAAGAGATATTTCATATACTCCTAATACTACCTTATCTGCAACAGTTTTTATTATATCTTCATACGAAATGATGCTTCCCGAATCTCCCATTGATTCAGCAGTTATCTCGGTGACATTTAATTTAGCTCCCTCACTGAAATTGCCTGAAAGAGTTATACCTGAATCATTATCTTTAAGTTCATCTTTTTCAGTTTCAGTTGCATCCGGTACCTCAGGAATATTCGGCTCATCAGGGGTCTGTGGTTTATCTGAAGGCTTCTGTTCTTCTCCCGTTTTCTTCTTAATAGTTACAATCACAGAAGCAGACTTACTTGAATCTTCCTTGGAAACAGCCTTAATCGTAACTGACTCAGCACTTTCATCTGAGGATATAGTAAGTTTGCCATTATCATCTATAACAGTATTCTCGCTTTTATTTCCTGAAACGCTCCATTCGACCTCTGTGGAAAAATCACCTTTTCCGGCAACAGATACGCCAAAAGTTTTTTGCTCACCCTGTTCCAAAGTGATTTCTGCAGGATTTACCTTTACAGATGTTATCTCTGCTTTCTCTTTTACAGTGATTGTCTGCACTGCGGTTTTAGTTACATTTCCGGTTTTATAACTGATAGTGATATCAGTATCAGTTATCTTAAGTGCCTGATCTGTATACGTAACCTTACTTGTCACATCTTCAGTCGAGCCGTCGCTGAATATTGCTGTTACTTTCATGCCTGAAGCATTGAATTTATCGCCCTCTGTATATACTGTTTTTTCAGGAGGCGTTGTTATTTTAATGGAACTTAATGTTACCGGCTCGGAATCAGGTTCCTGAGATGTATCAGTGCCACTGTTCACAGGAATTACATAATCCGAATGTATATAGGCATACATGCTGTCAAAACTATAATTTCCCGAACTGCTGTTTACTCCTGTTCTGCTACTGTTCAAAACCGCATCGCTCTGTATCTTATAGAAGGAATTTTTAGTTTCACTGTTTAAGCAAACTACTGAATAACTTGCCGAAGAACCCGTTGAATAAAGCACACTGGAGCCGGAAGCTGTAGACGCTTCTTTTCTCACATTCACATCATTATAATTGTTTTTATCTGATGTAGCTATCGTATCTTTTATTCCAATAGTATATTTGTCATAATCCTTGCTTCCACCGGATTTATCAAGGCTGTAAGCAATATTAGCTGCTTTTTCTCCCCAAAACGGATCTGATGCATATTTCACATTCAGACCGCTGGCTTTATTCCCGAGAAAACCACCGAAATATCTCCAATCTTTAGGATTCAGATATCCCCTTGACATCCAGCCATTGGCAAAATCTTTTATGCAGACATCTACACTGGCATATGTATATGAACTTGTCCCCGGTGAACTGTCAACAGCATTTAGACCAAAAAGATTATTCTTGTTCTTAGCTATAGAACTGCTTCCCCATGCACTTTCATTAGCAGCTATACCTGTCATTAAGAGCGCATTGACTCCATATGTATTCTGATTGTTCACAAAGCTGTTTCCGGTATTATACATCTTAGAACTGCTTGAAGATCTGCTGTTTATCATAGAACTTAGAGTACTGCTGCTGTATGAAGTAACGGTTCTCATAGGCAGATATTGATAATAATTATAATACGGACTTTTTGGATTCACAGAATTGCTTCTCGTGTTATTCTGATAATCTGACAGCATGGTAGCATAATCGGTATAAAAATAATGTCCATCGTAACTGTAGTATTTAACTCCTGCCTTTAAATATGAAGGAGCTTTGCCATTGTCAAGTTTGGTGTTATAGCCCGGCGTAGTCATATCACATACTATACCGTGAAGGAGTCTTCCGTTTGAAACTTCATACCCGCTGATAACTTTTGCACTATCAACAGAAATGATCTGAACTTCACTGGAATTGACAAGACCTACTACGCCTGACATCATGAACTTTACCTTGCCGCCGCTTGTCCCAAGATAAGCCGCATCAGCACCATAATCTCCATTAGTATACCCTGCTTTTCCCGTTGCTGCTTCCGTATATGATGTTGTATCGTTACTTTTAGTATTAAAATTCACCACATATGAAGAAGACCTTGCAGACCTGCTTCTTGTCTGTCTTGTCGGGTCAACCACTTCAGATTCCGGAAATTTACCGTCAAAATCTTCAGATTCCGTGATGTTGCCGTTCTCATCCATTATAGTTATTTCTCTGTATTGATTCTCATCACTGAGAGATTCAGATGACTTTTCACTGCCGGCTTCCGCAGCGCTGCTTTCTAAAATAAAAGCACCATTTACCATTAAGCACAGCGAAAGAGCCAATGCCAGTATCTTTCGTTTTTTCACTTTTCCTTATCCTCCTTTTATCACATTATATTAAAATTTACATTAAAATCTCACATACAACTCATTTTTTAGTCAAAATACATGCTGTCTGGCGAGTTTAAATAGTTTTCTGTAAATGTTTTATGTAAATTACATTTCTTCTTTTCTATTTAATTTTAACAGAAACTTATCTAAAAAATCTTCAAATGGATTCATATCTAATTTCAAACGATTCAGTTGATATAAGCTTCGTAAAAACATATAATTTCATTCACCTCCTTTAATTAATTTACATAATCCTAAACTTGTCAATCAGCTTTTTTAGTACTTTTATCTGCTTTTCTTAAGCAAACTATGCTATAATAATACCTTAAAAACGTTGAAATGTCAATGTTTTAAGCCTTTAGTAAATTTCTATTACAACTTACTGAGTTTTTATAAAAACTAATTTTTAAATATTATTTTTTACAACTTATTATCTTAATTTACTTTTCTTCATTTATCTTGCCGTAAAAAAAGAACGTCTGATTTTAATTTCAGATGCTCTTTTTTACTTATCCTATAAGTCATTATCATCAAAGCCATTCCAGTCTGCCCAGTTTTCAGTTTCTTCCGAAGCTTTCTTTTTTACAGCTTTTTTCTGTTCTGATTTTTCCTTTCTGACAATATTTTCTGAAACTTCACCGTCAATATGCCGGTTTTCTCTGTGATAATCTATGTTATCATGACATTCATCATCTTGATTCTCTTTTTTGCCACTGATGTCATCCTTTGATTTTTTCTTTTTAGATAAAATTATTGCTATTATTATTATCAACACAATTGGTACCGCAATAATGATTACCATAAATAAGGTCTTTCCGGAAATACCCTCATCGGGTTTTTCGTCTACACCTTTGAGCTCTGTTTCCGCTACAGGCTGATCCGGAGAAGATGTTTGAGTTATAATTTGCTGGGAAGCAGCACTTCCGGATATTGATATTGTTTTAGAAGCAGAAGGAGTTTCGCTCATATAAACCTCATTGAGATCATACATCTCTCTTGTCGCCACCTGTAACACTGTATCTCCTTCATCTAAAGCCTGAAACTCTATATTAAAAGTAACACTGCCGTCAGTACTGGCTTCCTTAAGCTGTATATAGCCGGAATTTCCCGTACTGCTTCCTCCTGATATATACGTAAGTTTCTCTGTATCATATGACAGGCTTCCGTCAACACGCCCTATATCGCCTCCTCCAAAGGTAACAGCAACAGTAAAAGTATCTCCTCCTTTTATATTATCTCCTCCGCTTATTGTTACAGAGGATGCTGCGAATACCTTAGGCGAGATGATGGGTATCAGCAAAGCTAATACCATCACCGTTATTATCATTTTTCTTAAAATACATTCTGCTAAATTTTCTTTCTCTTTACAATGCGTCATCATAAACCCCTCGAATCATTATCGCTGTTTACGGCAGCTGGCAAGCAGATACAGGCATACTATTGTAAACAGGAATCTCAAATACTACAGGATAATTGTCGTTGCTGCTGTAAGCTCTTTTCACAATGCTACCTTCACCTGCCGCGCCTGCAACATTAGTCATATATTGATGAGTACCTACTTTATTTACACCATTTTTAACATTGAACTTCTTAGTATAGTATGAATCCTGTTTGTTGGAAACATACTCTCCTGAATAAAATTTTGCTCCGCCTTCAATAGATTTATACGGAGTATTCCAAGGTCTGGAATAACTTGTCGCTCCTACTCCCGAGCCCTTCGCATACCATAACCCTCTCTGTATCGCATTCATAGAGCTTGTCGTATATGCTCCAATATTGAAAAAGTTATAATATCCTTGATACCCCGGATATGTACCTGATACAAGGCTGCTTCCGTTCCATCCCTGTTCCTGTATTATCATTGCTGCAAGAACATTAGGATTTACTCCTGTATTTTTTCCCGCAGCATTTATCAGCGCGGAATATGAACTATACCCGCCTCCCGGATTCCTACTCTGCATGAAAGATCCGTTTATTACTGCTGCCACTGTATTAGCGCTTTGCGATCCACTGTCATACTTATGAGTCATAAACTGATATATTCCGCTTTCACTCAAGAAATTCCTGGGGTCCATATAATATGCCACAACTTTATCGCTTGCCGCATACCAGCCTCCGTCAAATGTAGACCATGTCTTCGTAGCTGAGTTATATGATCCGGGGGCTGTAGATCTGTATGATACAGGTGAAGAAGAGCTGACAAGATTAGTAGATACATTGGCAGTTTCCTTTGAAATGGCCTGTGACCATGTATATCCTACATTATACGACTTGAATATCCATTGAGGGTGAGATGCATGAAGAACCCTAAGCCCCGGCTTATAACTTTCAGGAAATCCCTGAGATGTCATATATGATTCAAATTCACTGTCTGAAGTTACCGTTTTCACTGTTACATAATCAGAACATATATATCCGTCCTTAGCGGCACTGTATTGATACTTGTACCATACTTTCCCGTCGCTTGCCTTGGCGGATCCGGTAATAGTCACTGCTGTTCCCTTAGGCAGTGTCGTAAGTCTGCTGTAGTTGGTTCCCGGACCACTCCTTACATTAAGACCACTCGGCGCTGTTGTCGTTCCCATCTGGAAGGTAACAGGCTTACTGGACGTTCCTCCTGTATTGTCACCCGTATTTCCGCTGTCTTCTTTATCTGTAACTTTCACATAATCAGCTGAAACATATCCAAATCTTCCGTTATATGTAAGTTTATACCAAAGTTTTCCTGAAGTATCTTTTGCACTGCCGACAATCTCAAAAGTTTTTCCCTTGGCCAGAGTACCGATACTTCCGTAACTGGTTCCCGGTCCGCTTCTTACTGTAAGAGGATCCGACTTGGTATTTACTGTTCCTTTAGAATTCTGAGGCTTCTCTGTAGCTCCTGAATCAGTTTTTACAGTAACATATTTTGATGATACATAACCTGTCTTTCCGCTATATGTAAGTCTATACCACCACGTTCCTGAACTGTCTTGAGCCTTGCCTGTCACCGCAAAAGTTTTGCCCTTTGCCAATGTTCCAAGACTGCTGTAGCTTGCACCCGGACCACTTCTTACCGTAAGAGGATCAGTTTTTGTATTTACTGTACCTGTAGTTCCTTTTATCTCCGTAACACTTGTAGAAGTGGAGCTGGTCTTGACATATGCAGAAGAAACATACCCGGTTTTTCCGTTAAAATCAAAAGTATACCACCATACTCCTGAAAAATCTTGAACCTTTCCTTTTATGGTAAAAGTCTTTCCTTTGGCAATACTTCCCAGACTTTTATAACTGGAACCGGGTCCGCTTCTTACCGTAAGAGGATCAGTTTTTGTATTTACCGTTCCTTGTGTATTCGAAACCGATATTACAGAATTTTGTTTTATGTTAACATATTTCGATGATACATAACCCGTCTTTGAGCCATAGTTTAATTTATACCATGTGACCCCTGACGAATCTTTGGCAGAGCCTTTAACGACAAAAGTTTTACCTTGACTTAAAGAGCCTATTCTTGAATAATTTGTTCCCGGACCGCTCCTCACATACAGTAAGTCAGCGGTAACTTTAGCAGTTTCTCCTGAGGCGTACACCCTCCCATAATCTGCAGAAGGCAATCCTGCGAAAATCATTACAGCCATCATCAGCGCAACTGTTATTAAAATCAGTCTGTTAATTCTTGTAAATCGTCTTGTTGACATAACTCCCTCCTTGTATACCATGTTTTTTGTATCTATTTTCATAGTTTTTTAGCGTGATTTACAATGGAATTATACAGCAAAAACGTTGAAAAGTCAATATATACAGCCCTTTTGATATTACCTCCGCATCTTCCAATTTAAGTCAAAATTCAAACAAATATATAAATTATTTTTCTATTATATATATCTCTCTTATTACATTACTGATATAAGCCAACAACAGTCAATATAAATTGATGCCCTGTGGTTTCTGTGTTTGACCTGCGCGCCGTATCATAGATACGGGCAGGTCATAAAAAAACTCAGAAAACGCATTTGTTTTCTGAGTTTCTATTTAGTTACATAGTTTTGGCCGTATAGGCTTTTTTCTCAAGGGCTATTTTTGCTTTTTCGAGTAATGTAAGACTTCGCTGTTCGTCTTCAGCATCGATAAGAACTGCAAAATTACAACTGTCTCTCAGATATACCGGTGCTCTGACGATTCTATTGCTCACCTGATACCTTGCCAAAAGCTGTGATGCCGTAGAAACAACATAATAGCCGGAAAAGAAAAGATAGCATTTTTTATTATTCAAAGGGATTCCTCCCATCTATCAGATTTATATAAGTTTTTTAATCATACGAATGTATGTAGTCATAAAATCTGCACGCTTTATCTCTCTATCAGAAACAAGATCATATTCGGCTTCTTTTTCTTCTCCGTTATATATGATCATACTGCCCACTTTTCCACCCTTTTCTATTGGTAACTTGAGATCATCATATATTTCGATTTTTTTCTTTATATTGTCCTTACTGCCTTTTTTTACTGTGATTCCCAGATCATCTTCAGCTACAGCAGAAAATTTTACTTCATCACCTTTCGATACAGATACATCCTTTATTTTCTCACCTTTTTCAGCAAACTGCACTGTCTGATAATTGGCAAATCCATAATCCAGAAGCTTCGCCATCTCGGCAAACCTTATTTTGCTCGTTTCACACCCAAGTACCACTGCTATAAGTCTTGTTGAATCTCTTTCTGCAGCACCTGAAAGACAATAACCTGCATCCTGTGTAAAACCGGTCTTGACACCTATTGCTCCGCTATAATTTCTGATTAACTTATTTGTATTAGTCAGGGTAAATTTGCTTTCCTTTCCGGGAAGTCCTACCTTGATATCTTCTTGCCATGCCGTAAACCATTCTCGTGCATTTTCAAATTTCATAAGCTCTCTGGATATCATTCCTATATCATATGCACAGGAATAATGCTTTGCTACAGGAAGGCCATTGGTATTCACAAAATGACTATCCTTAAGACCCATTTTATTTGCACGTTGGTTCATCAGCTCCACGAAACTTTCCACACTTCCACTAAGATGCTCTGCGAGAGCAACACAGGTAGCGTTTAATTTTTCTATAGTTTGGGAACAATTTTTACTGGTGAAAATAAAATAATATGTCTACTTCTTTATTTTCGTGAACCTCTATTCTCTGAATTAATTCCGATACAACTTCTTTATTCAGAGTATCAATTGACATATGATTTTTAAATTTATTAATCCATCTGATTAAAGCCAGATCCTGCTCATCAGATGAATTTTCCTTTTTCTTTTGTAATTGCTCAATTTTATTTTTAAAAAAGGCTATTTGATCATTATATTTTTTCTTTAAAAGAAGATATTCATCTTTTGATACTATATTATCTATATAGCTCTCATAAAGCTTTTCTTTATATGTATTAAGCTTTTTTAACTCATCGTTTACATGCTCTAATTCACTTTCTATATTAGAAACCACTTTTTTAAACTCAATAGATTTTATCCTTTCAATTTCTTCTTCTTGTAAAATCCGCTCTCCTTCTTTATGTATAGCAGACAAAACTATATCTATCAAAACTTTTTCATGAATTTTATGGCTTGTACATGTTAAATTCCCATGAGCTTTATAAGTTTTACATACATAATATCTTTCTTTAGGTTTATTTTTACTTCTGGTAAAAGCTCGCACCATCGTTTTCCCACAATCTGCACAAAATAATCGTCTTGCAAAAATAGAATCATCTTTTTCAATAGCTTTAACAGGAACACTTTTCTTGCGTTTAATCTCCTGAGCCATCTCAAATGTAACCTTATCTATTATAGGGACATGTGTATTTTCAACTCTAATCCAATCTTTCTTGTCCACTGTCTTTTTACGTTTTGACTTAAATGAAGTTTTTACTGCCTTATTCTGGATTGTATTTCCAATATAAACTTCATTTTCTAAAATCCCTTTCACAGTTTGAGAAACCCAACATTTGTCTGACTCCCTCTCATGTGGATTATAATAATTCTGCTTTAATTGTGTTCTTTTATAGATAGCAGGTCTAAGAACCCCTTCTTCTGTAAGAATTCTTGCAATTTTACTTTTACCCATCCCGGCCAAATAAAGTGAAAAAATAAACCTTACTACATTTGCTGCATAATCATCTGGAATTAAACGATGATGATTGTTTGGGTCTTTGATATATCCATATGGAGCTGACGAACCTATAAATTCGCCTCTAAGCTGCTTAATACGAAAGCTCGCTTTTATATTAGCAGACAAATCTTCACAATACCATTCATTTATCAATCCATTTATTTGCCTTGCTTTTTTATTTCCTAAAACATTAGTATCTACATTATCTACAACACCTATAAAACGTATTCCCCATTCAACAAAATCATGATGAAGGTATCTTTCTAAATGCTCTATATTTCTTGTAAATCTTGCTTGAGTTTTTGCGATAACAATTTCAAAACGTCCTAATTTAGCATCCTCTATAAGTTTATTAAACTCTGGACGATCAGCATATAATCCACTATAATCATCATCCCGATATATTTTTGCAATCCTAAAATTATGTTGTTTCGCATATTCAATTAGCATCGATTCTTGATTTTTTATAGATTCACTATAATCACTTTCTTTTTTTTCAATATCTTCTTTAGATAGCCTACAATAAATTGCAGCTCTACTTTTCATTCCTCCTCCTTCTCAGTATTAAGATTTTGAATTGTTTAATTTAGAAAGTTGAGCTTTTAGAATTAACTTTTGAATAACGTTTTCCATACATTCATTTAATGGTCGATTACCATATTTTACATTTACGTTATATTCATTTTCTTTTTTTACTTCATTTTTCATACAAAACCTCCTATTTGTTTATACGTTTACAATATATTAATAAGTAAAGGTAATTATTCACATAATAAACACTTACTAAATATAAATATTCATACTATACTTATCAATAGACTTTATAATGATAATGTCATCTTTCTTTGCAACTTTTAAAAGCTCTTTGTATGCAGTACGATTAAAATCTTTTACCGACTACTTATCAAAATGAATTTTTTCTTTTTTCATACCTAAATTACAAAGAGCTTCAATTTGTCTTTCAAGTTTTTGTTCTTTACTGCTTACTCTTGAATATCCACATTTAATCATTCTCATTACCTCCAAATTTATATAAATATTATTTAGAGGCATTATAAGTTTATTGACTTATTTACCAGAATAATCTGCATAAAAAATAGCAACTATCACAGCTGCCATTTATCATTTTATTATTGCCATTCTTTAAAATTTTTCACCGCTTTATTATTTCTCCAAAACTTATCCATATCAGTAGAAATATACGAAACCAAGGCATCAGTTCCAATATTTTTTAAATTTGATGCCTTCAGTATTTCCTGACCATCTTCTACTAAAGTTGCCAGTATAGTCCAAGAACTTCTTACGCAAGGCCCCATCGTCTCCTATAATGTACTTCCGCAGCTATTACAATCCGGAAAATCAGAAAATTCAGCCTAAAATCCATCTTCTTCATGAAATATAGCAGGATATACTTCTAACATAATATACACTTCTTTCAATACAAAGAAAGCCTATTTAAGATTGGTATGTCGGCATTGTATACTGGAATCACTTCAATCCGATTGCCTTTTTCATTAAATGATGACTTCCTTTTTAAGGTAAACCGGGTATACCGTCTGGTCTGTTCGTACTCCGCACGGATTTACTTCTGTGTACTGTACTGAAAGACTTCCTCCTGTATCTATTCCGGCAACAGAGAGAGGACAGCGGCAAGTTCATCTCCATAGAGAACAACGATCTGCCCGCATGTGATAAAACATTCCAATACTCTGTTGTTATTTGATAAGCCATCTGTAATCCTGTCTGCAATCTACTATATAGTCAGCATAAACGATGTCATCAATTATCTGGAAAATTATCATATAACGTTTTTCAAACAGGATAAAACGGTAGGCATTTCTGGGGATATATTTCCCTGTGAGCCACGGACATCTCTGAGGCATCAGTTCTAATGAATTTGCTGTCTTTTCAAACTCTACAGTCAAGCGTTCCGCTACCTCTGGACTAACCTGTGCCAGAAATGCGGCGTATGAAACAAGCATCTGCGTTGCCCGTTTCGATACAATCACATGGTATTTATTCTGCTTTTCCACGATCTGACGCCTCCTTGATTGCACTACGCATCATAGCAGCGACTTCATCGACAGAGTATCCTTTGCTTCCACGTATCCTATCTTCCTCGACAGCAAGCAGTTCTTCACGGAGCTTCAGCATTTTTTCCCTGCGGTTGTAAGTTTCAATGTCCATAACGACTAAATCGCCCTCACCGTTCTTGGTAAGGAAAACCGGTTCTTCGGTCTTTCGGCACATATCGGCAATCTCGTTATAGTTCTGACGGATGGCTGCAGATGGTCGAATATTCATAGCTTAACTCTCCCTTTATTTTCATATCAATATTATATATATATTATATCTTTTTACGACTATGAGATCAAATATATTTATCTTATCCACTCAGCTCCAACACATTTTGCAAAAATCTGTTCCCATCCGTTGACCTCTAAAGACACGGAAGATTTCATTGCCATCATATACACAATTTCTTTCGCAAGCATATCTATGAATTTTGCAGGAAATTTATTCAAATCAAAGCTGTACGTTTCGCTTTCCTTTTTGCAATTATTTCAAGTGACACATAATGCCTTTTATCCACATTCTCTTCAAAAATATTGTCTAAAACTTTCTTTTATGTCAAATCTCCAATCCATTAATGCTGGTAGTAAGTGAAACTGGAGCGTGATGATCTTTTGGACTGTCCTACCCCAGTTGGTTTTCTATATTTAAGGAAAAATTCATAGTCAAGTATGAAAACATACTTGACTATGAGTACGATTTCATACTATAATAAAAGCCATTTAAGTATGAAATCATACTAAGGAGGTAAGTTTATGCAGGGAAAAGCAAGTGAAATACAACGGGATTTCAACAAATTTGACAAAGAAATTGATGAATTATACCATGAGACAGCGTTGAAAATGGGGATTTCGGATAGTGCATTTTGTATCTTTTATATTCTTTACGATCTGGGAGATGGTTGTCTGCAAAAGGATATTTGCCACGAAGCTTTTCAAAATAAACAGACAGTCAATTCTTCCATTCGAAAGCTGGTACAAGAGGGATACATTTATCTAAAACAGGGACGAGGACGGGATAAACACATTTTTTTAACCGAGGCCGGAAAACAATTTGTTGAAAACCATATTGTGCCGGTAGTTCAAAAAGAAAATGAGGCTTTTAGCGCTCTGAAAGAGGAAGAACAAAAGGAACTTTTACGCTTAACAAATATTTATATAGAAAATTTGAGGAGAAAATTAAATGAGCTTTGATTGCATTTTCCGCAGCAGACTACTGAATTTAGGAGGCGACGCAGAATGAAAACAATTTTACAATTTATAAAACCGTATAAGTGGCTTTGTTTTTTTACATTAATAGTAATGTTTTTAGATGTCGCGGGCGGTTTGCTCATTCCAACCATCACAGCAAATATGATAAATGCCGGTATCAACGGTGGGAATATGGACTATCTAATCCGCAGCGGAATACTTATGCTGATTGTAACAATCGTTACCAGTTTAGGTGCACTGCTGGGAAGCTACCTCGCCGCAGACCTTTCTTCTAAAATTGGCCGGGATATGCGGAACGATCTTTATGATAAGTCACTTACTTTTTCCTCCTATGATTTTGAACAGTTTGGGACCGGCTCTATGATTACCCGCACACTGAACGATGTAAATGTTGTCCAGCAAGGCGCTGTATGGTTTATCCAAATGGTACTGCCTGTTCCCGCAGTTTGTATCATGGGAATTGTTATGGCGTTTTCCATTGATACCATGATGGGTTTCCTGCTGACAGGAGCAACAGTTTTCATTTTGCTTCTGGCAATCCTTGTTACTCGTAAAGCCTCGTTAATTTTTGATAAGCTGCAAAAATTCCTTGATCGGATGAATGTTGTTCTTCGGGAAAATATTACGGGTGTTCGTGTCATTCGTGCTTTCAACAAAGAAAAAGATGAAGAAAAACGGATGAAAAAATCTTTTGAGGATTATGCGGAAGCAGCAATCAGCGCAAACCGCCTGTTTGCCGGCTTAGAGAGCATTGCCTTGTTTGCAATCAATTTGATAATTGTCATTATCCTTTGGTTAGGCGGGAACCGGATTGGTGCTGGATTTATGGAAATCGGAGATATTACTGCCCTGACACAATATGCCATGATGATCCTTTTTTATATCATTATGGCTCAAATGGTGATGATTTTAATACCTCGTGCTATGATTTGTGTTCGGAGAATTTCCGACGTACTACATCTTACACCGGAAATTCAAGATGGAGGTCTGTCTGTTGACAATAACTCCAGTCAAACTAAAGAAGTTATACGCTTCAAAGCTGTAAGTTTCCGCTTCACAGACGCAGGCGAAAATACCTTAGAAAACTTAGATTTTATTTGTAAACGTGGGGAAACGACCGCTATTATCGGCAGCACCGGCAGCGGAAAATCTACGGTTGCCCAAATGATTTTACGGTTTCACGATGTTACCTCCGGATCTGTCCTCCTAAATGGCAAAGATATTCGCAGCATGCCGCAGAAAGAATTAAGGGAACATATTTCCTATGTACCGCAAAAAGCATGGCTGTTTTCCGGCACGATTGCCGATAATCTACGGCATGGAAATGACCGGGCGACCGAACAGCAAATGAAGCACGCTTTGTCGGTTGCACAGTCTGAATTTGTTTATGATCTCCCCGATGGTCTTTATTCCCGCGTATCACAAGGCGGCACCAACTTTTCAGGCGGGCAAAAACAGCGTCTTTCAATTGCGCGGGCATTGGCAAAAAAAGCCGATCTTTATATTTTTGACGATAGCTTTTCCGCTCTGGACTTTAAGACTGATGCGGCGTTACGGAAAGCCCTTGCAAATGAAGTAAAAGACGCTGCCGTACTGATTATCGCCCAGCGGATCAGTACGATTATGAATGCGGAGCAAATTATTGTGCTGGAAGAAGGGCGAATTGTCGGAATTGGCAATCACGACTTCCTAATACAGACCTGCCCTGTCTATCAGGATATTGCAAAATCCCAAATAAAAGGAGATATGAACCATGAGTGATAATAACAACAATATAGAAGTCCTTGCAGATGAAATGGACTTTGAAACACCGGATCATGCATGGCAGACATTAAAAAGGATGTGGCGATCCGTAGCCGAACAGCATAAGCGGTTAGCAGTTGTGCTTGTGTCGGTAGTTCTTTATACTTCTCTCTCTATTATTGCGCCCTTGTATAGCGCACATATTATAGATTTGCTTTGGAATAACATAAAAGAAACACTTGCATCAGGTACAGCCTTCCAAATTACATGGGAGACAGGTGGTCGAGACATCGCTTTTTTGCTGTTAATTTATTTAGCAGCGGCTTTGTTTTATACCCTTCAATCGTTTCTTATGGCAAGTTTCGCAGAAAGACTTAGTTTACGATTGCGGACCGAAATCAGCGAAAAACTAAACCGACTCCCTCTGGCGTTCTTTGACCGTACTAAAACAGGATCGATTCTCAGCCGGACAATCAATGACTTGGATAAAACATCTGAAGCCCTGCAAACAGGAATGTTGAAGCTGTTTACAGCTGTTGGTATGATTGTTGGCTCTTTGGTTATGATGTTCCGCTTTAGTATTCTATTGACACTTGTTTTTTTGGTGTTTACAGGAATTGCACTGGCAGCTACGAATTTTGTATCTGCAAAAACACTGAAATCTGCCATGAAACGACAGCAATGTGTGAGTAATGTAACCGCACAGGTAGAAGAAGTGTACAGCGGCCGGGTTATCATAAAAGCATTTAATCGGGAGGGAAACAGTTCTGAAAATATGCATAGAGCCACAGAGGAATTGGCCGAAGCTACAAAAAAGGCAGATTTTATGATAAACGCTATCAATCCGGCAATTCGCTTGATTAACCGTTTCGGTCAAGTACTGATTGCGGTATTGGCAGGAAAAATGCTAATAGAAGGAAGATTGACCGTCGGTATATTTCAAGCATTTTTCCAGTATGCGAATCAGGCTTCGGAACCACTCACGGAAGCTGCCTACATGATAAACAGTATGCAATCCGCTTTAGCTTCTCTGGAACGGATTTATAAGCTGTTGGACGAAGAAGAACTTTCACCGGAACCTACCCTCCCTACTGTTGTGGATCAGGCAAAAGGAACGATAGAATTTCAAAATGTCCGATTTGGATATACGCCGGACAAAATCTTAATGCATAATATCAACTTTTCTGTAAAACCGGGACAGAAGGTTGCAATCGTTGGTAGCACAGGAGCCGGAAAGACAACGCTTATCAATCTGCTTATGCGGTTTTACGAGCTAAACGGCGGAAAAATCACTTTAGACGCAGTCGACACAAAGGATATGACCCGTTCCAATCTAAGAAGCAATTTTGGAATGGTGCTGCAAGATACATGGTTGTTTGGCGGTACGATTGCAGAAAACATCGCTTATAGCAAACCAAACGCTACCCGCGAAGAAGTCGTAGCGGCAGCAAAAGCGGCCAGAGTCGATTTCTTTGTTCGCACTATGCCGCACGGATATGATACGCTTTTAAGTAACGACGCAGAAAATATTTCTATCGGCCAGCGGCAGCTTCTAACCATAGCCAGAGTATTCCTTTGTGATCCGGCAGTTATCATTTTGGACGAAGCGACTTCCAGCGTCGATACCCGCACGGAAATTGAGATCGGCAAAGCTATGAAAGCCTTGATGAAGAACAGAACGAGTTTTGTAATCGCTCACAGGCTTTCGACTATTATAGACGCTGATTTAATCCTGTTTATGCAAAACGGAAATATTATCGAGCAAGGAACACACAGAACTTTGTTAAAGGCAAAAGGAGCTTATGCCGATCTGTATTATAGCCAGTTTGCGTGATGCCTTTGTCACAAAATAAAGACAGAAACAGTCGCATTATATAGCAAAATAAAGCACTTTACTGCGACTGTATATAGTTTCATTTTGCAAGTGAAGTAAATAAATCACCATCAAAAAAAGAAACGCCGATAGTATCAATAAATGATTCCGCCAGCGTTATATTTTCAATTTATGCCTTTGCCTACTAAGATAAAATTCTGATTAAAAGAACAAAGCAGGGCTATTACCATTGGATTTAAGACTCTGAAGAAAGCGAAATCGTAATTATCAATCGTCTCCTCCCACACCCGCCCGATGGAAGAAATGTACTGTCGCTTTGCAAGCGAAAACTTAGTATCGGCCGCCTGGCTGTCATATTCAAATATATAAAAAATCATAAAGATAGAAGTTTTTAAATGGCAATCAAAGTTATTTCTGTCGGATATATGGGAGAACTTTTATATCTTAAATAAAATTTATAATTGTCAGATATATTATTTATCATTTTAGGGATTTTCCATAAATCTTCATTATTGTGATAAACTGATATAAGTAATTTAGGATGATTATTAAAAATATGATTTTTTGCACCTATTATAGCTTTTTGTTCAAAACCTTCAATATCGGCTTTTATGAGTGTTAAAGGCTCGTCTATATCATCATCTAAAGTAGTCATTGATACTTCAATCCCCTCCTCACTACCAAGTGTATTTGCAGAAGAACTTGCTGTACATTCTGATAGGAACATTTTCTCTTTTCTATCTCCAATACCTTTTAATCTAAAATCTATATTTTTATATTCTTTTAAATTTTCTTGAAGAATCTTAAATATATCAGGAGTAATTTCATAGCAATATATTTTTTTATAGCAATCTTTTCCATAATTATTTATATAAGAAAGCACAGTATCTCCTGTAAAAGCTCCTAAATCTACGATAACTTCATCTTTTCCACATTTTAAAATATCTAAATCAAAATAACTGTCAAAAAGGTATTCTTTTGTTTGCGATGTTGTTTTAAAATCATATCTGTACCAGTTACTCAAAATAGCAAAAAGAGTTTTTTTGGATCTGTAATCCATTAGACGATTATATAACCATATAAAATCATTTATGTGTTCAAATAAAGCTTTTCCTTTTAATTCTATTTCTTCATAAATACCATTGTCTATATCAAGCTTTCCCCAATAGTTAAATTTATTGAAAAAATTCATGCAACTTTTCTTTGTTTGCAGAGGTATTAAATCAAAAGCTTTCCTGATTTTATAATAAAGCTCTTTTTCACGTAACCCTTTAATTTCGTTAACTAACTCATGGAATTCTCTATCTATAATATTCATTATATTCCCCTTCCGTTTAATTTGGTATATAACTATATGATTACGCTACCACTAATATGAAATTAAAAAAATAAATCTACATTTTAATAAATAATATAGATTTATAGAGAAGAAATATTATATTATTTTTTGCACATTAAACTTCAGACAATTTTTTGACTAACCCTATATAACCCTACAAATGACGACTCAGTAAATACAGAATACAACTTTTACTGCATACTGTGAACATGGCTACCCACCGCGATATTCTTCCTTCCAAATTTTTTAATGCATCTGACTATGTTCGAACGCTCGTTCTTATTTTCTTGCTGACAAACAAAGAAGGGCAAATTCCTAAAACTTGTCTCCTAATGATATGCTCCAACCTACAAGTGTCCTTGGCCACAATATCATGGGAAACACCAGACTCGATGAGCTGCCTCATAAAAAACTAATGCTTTTCATAAACACGTTTAGCTATCTGGTTACCCTGTTCTGTAAAAGTTAGTTACCATTCACCTCTTTTAACAGGCACTTCTTTTTAGATAGCTCTTTGACGGAATGTCTGACAGAAGATTTTATTATCCCAGTTCCCATCGAAAATTACAACATGCTTGTATCAATTCCTTATCATGTGTAATCACCAATATAGTTTTCCCTTCGGCTGCTGCGTTTGTCAATGCAGCAGCAATTTTACGCATATTTCCCCCATCCAGACCCGACGTTGGCTCATCTAACAGCAAAATTTCCCTATCAGATAGCAGCCCACAGGCAATTGAAAGTCGCTGTTTCTGACCACCGGAAAGAGATGCCGGGTGCGCATCCTTGTATGTATACAGACCAAACTCTTTCAACAATGCTCTGGCTCGCTCCAATCTCTCAGGAAAATAGCTTGAATGAAGCAATAATTCATCTGTTACACTGCTTGTAAAAAATTGCGTTCCTGTATCATTAGAGCTGTACCACACAGCCTTCCTGCGTTTTCCTTCCGATAGCTTTTTTCCTCTTATATAGATTTCTCCTTTGCTCTGTTTCCACAACCCTGTTAATACCATGGCAAGAGTAGTTTTACCAACGCCGTTTTTTCCGGTAAGCGCAACAATCTGTCCGGCGGGTAGAGAGAAATTCAGGTTTTCAAAAATGGCAGTCTTTTTGCGTTTGAATGTCAGATTAACAGAGCAAAAATTTTCTTTCCCAATATCCATTAAAAACGTTGGTAGTGAGGGCTCCTTTTCAATTATTTCCCGCAAACCATACCGTTTTCGTTCTTCTTCAGAAATACCCTGCATCTGTGCCAATGTCTTTTCCCATTGGATGGTTCCATTTGAAACATATACAAAACGATCTGCAATATCATTCAGCCATGTAAGGCGATGCTCTGCAATAATGAGCGTATTTCCTTCGTTTTTTAGTTTCCTAAAAGTGTTTGCAAGTCTTAAAGCCCCTTCACCATCCAGATTTGCTGTAGGTTCGTCGCAAACATAGATACAAGGACGCAACGCATAAACTGATGCGACCGCCACACGCTGTTTCTCACCGCTGGACAGTACATCTAAGGGACGCATACACAGGCTCTCCAATCCAAAAGACGCAATTGCATCATCCGTGCGTTTCCGTATTTCCTGCTTTGACATACCATAATTTTCACAGGCAAATGCAACTTCACCTGCAAGCTCCGAAGAAAAAAACTGACTCTTGGGATCCTGGAATACACTTCCTATTTCCATACCTATCCTCCAACTCGGAAGTGCAGAAATCTCTGCACCGTTTACCCATATGGAACCATTTAAACTTCCTTGATAATAAGATGGAGCCAAACCGTTTATCAACCTTGTTATCGTTGTTTTTCCGCCTCCTGACGGACCTGTCAGCACAACACATTCTCCGTCGCGCACAGTAAGGTCAATATCATGGACGCCCTCTTTGCAACCTGCATACTGGAATGTCACATTCTGTAAGGAAATCATATACATACACCCCCAATACTAAAGAATACCACCGTCACGATAAACCAGAGTACCAGCCATATATAGTCATAGATGCCTACCTTCTTTCCATAATAGCTGCCACGTTTTCCGGGCCGTTCCGCTCCGCGCGCTACGGCTGAAACTGAAAGCTGGTCGGCAATTTGCAAACAACGTAGCAATAGAGGTACAAGAACATATTCACAAGACGCCATCGGATGTCTTACAATTTGTATAGGTGCAGTCAGTCCCCGGTTACGCATAGAGAGCCATACACACTTCAACTCAGACTTCATTGTAGGAAAAAAGCGAAATATGACTAACAAGCCGAGTATCACAGATGTAGGCGTGTGAACACGGGATAAAAATGCTGAAAACTCACCAGGTGGTGTAGTAATAAGATCCCAAGATACAAAGAAAACTGGCGTTAAGTTCCAGAACATCAGCACATAAAATTCTGAAAATACTACTGGATGGAATTCATGGAAACGGATAAAGTATAAAAGCCCCATAAGAATTATGTAAAATATCACCATAGAAAACAGAAGTCTCCAATTTTGCTGAAATCCTAAATAGACAAAGCCTGCGACTGTAAATATGCATGTCAACATGGTGTCAGAAGTCAGGGATATTCCAATAATTGTGCAAGCTAATACCCAAAGTTTAACCGGAATAGCAAAGTTCTTACGACGCATTAAAGGACTCCTGCTTTTTTGAAATGCTTATTAACCAGTTTTCCGCCAATCAGACTGCCAAGGAATCCGCAAAGCATTGTAAACAAAATGATGAACATCAGCCAACCCGGAGATGTATAATAATGGACAAAGGAATCAATGTAACTTTGTTCCATGCCGCTAGAAAGTGCAAAGGCTTCATAGGTATCCCAAAAGAACCAAATGGGCAGAAGATTCACTCCATTATACAGCAGGCTTGCTGTTGACCAAGCTATAATCATTTTCTTTTTCGAGTTCCAGCCATCCTTCCACAAGATTGCCTCACAGATGATTCCCACAATAAAAAAATATGGAAGCAGATACCAGTTCCCCATGATGAGAAATACAAGACCAAGTATTATCATATAAATCAGCGACACGAAATGTTTACGTACCCGGCTTATCATGAGAAAATAAACAGGCGCACATAAAATCATAGTAATGCCCACTGACAGAACCATGCTGACAAAGTCATTTGCCATGCAAACCATATTTACAATAAGTTGGATGACAATGAGTAACACGGTAAGCAGCACCGTAGTAATTACATCCTTGATGTTCCATTTCTGCGTTGTTTTCATTAAATTTTCCTCCTAATTATATTTTATGAAAATAATTTTCCAAATCATTTAGTTAGTTTTAACTAACACTTGGAGCTAAATTAAGGCCTATTTGAGCCTTAATAGTCCATCCCAGCCGCAATTAAAGAAAACGGCAAGCTCATTTACATATTGAACTGCGTGTTCTCTCGTCATATCATGAGCTACTGTTTCAAAAACAGCGGTGAAATAGGCGCTTGTGATCATGTGGTGGAGCTCACGGCTGACAGTTCCATCCAACTTGCCAAGCTGACGAAGTCGATCATAATAGATTTCTGTCTGAGCAATCTCAACTTCGACCAAATCATGAACATAATTGGAATACTTTGTTCCTTCGGAACAGCATATCAGCAATTTAAAAGTATCGAAATTATCATAGATGAAATTAATAAAACGATTTAAATAATCTGTCGATAATTCTCTGCTTTGAGCCGTTTTATCCTCCGGTATTAATTCGAAATGTGCCTGCTGAGCCATCTTGAACTGCTCCATCAAACCATCTGCAACCTCGGAGACCAGTGCATCAAAGAGTGCCGCCTTGTCCGGATAATATCCATAAAATGCCCCTTGAGTAAAGCCGGCTTCTTTAACGATGCCACGGAGAGAGGCATCTTTAAATCCTTTCGCTAAAAATTCCCGTTTTCCGATTTTAAGAATTTTACGTTGAGTTTCTGTGTACTCTGCCATATCTAAATACCCTTTCCGCTAACATATCAGTGATATATATCATCGATATATTAGCATGATCCGTTTCCTTTGTCAATAATATTTCTGTTTAAATTACATTCTGCAATCTAAACATTTCATAACTTGTTTTCCTTTCAGTTTTTCGTCTAATATTTTTCGTTTAACAATTCATTAACTCTTTCAATAGGAAATTTATCTTCTATATTGACTACTTCAAATGAATTACCCCTGAAATCCAATATTCATCGCCATTTTCAATATCTATATAGTTTGAATAGTTCCCTATGCTTTTTTGAAAAATATAGTCATTAAAATAAATTGTTTTTTTCTTTTTGAAGCTTTTATATATCCTATCCATGCAAGAGCATCATCTTAATATCTTTTTTTCAGTTCAATATACATTAAAGCTTTAATCATTTTCGATGCCTCTATAAATTCCAATTTTCTTAGTTTTATAAGCTGAATTTATTAAAAAGAACATTCATACAAAAACATTTCTGACAGATTATTTTCTGCTATCTTTTTATCATAAGACGAATATACATTTATTTTGCTAAATCCTATTCCTTTTAAATAGGGTTCTATTTCCCCTAACTTATAAAGGTGTGTTTGAAAATCCATTCTTTCTTGTTGTAACAATTTTGTCCCGTCATATAATTCATAAATACTTGGAGAATATTGAGTACGTGTTTTTTCGTAATAATAATTCTTTATTTTAAGAACTAACGTATATCCTTCTTTTGTCTTTACAGATATTGAAGTTTTGTAATCTGTATCATTAAGACATTTATCAGCTATTGTATCAACTGCAAAAACAAACTTACCGTCTTTTTTCAATAATTCTTTCATTTTATGTAAAATCCTTTTACATAAATCCATATCTGTAAATAACGATACAGAACCAGAGGATATAAAAATATAATCGTATTTTTCTGCTGAATCATATTCCAGTATATCTTTTTGAAATACTTTTGCGTTGGGGGCTTTTTCATTCAATTTCGCCAGCATTTCTGTTGATAAATCTATCCCCTTAATATCATATCCCCTTTCTAAAAAAGGAATTAAAAACCTACCACTGCCACATAAAGGTTCTAAAATTTTCATTTCTTTTTCCGCATAAGAAAGATAGAATTCTAATTCATCCTGTGGTGCTTCTTTGTGTAAAATCTCATACATTTCTGTACATAGACTGCCGTAATAATTTTGAGTTATTCCCATATCTATTCCCTCACTAATTCTAATTTTTCTTAGTTACATCAACTACAATTTATAGCGTATCAACATATTGCTTTGCCTGCACCAAATCCGCAGAAGCAACTTTTCTTACCTTTTTTACAGATTATACCTCTCTGCCACTGTTTTTTAGATGTGCTATATATTCCTTTTCTTCATCGGAAATAAAATATCTAGCTAATTATTGGTTTCCAATTTCTTTACACAATTTATCAATCTGTACTTGTTATGATTTTACTTGTTTTTGCAATTCATTGATTTTTATATAAAGTAAAATTCCACCAATTATCATTAAAGTTATAATTCCATATTCCATATAGTTTACCTCAGTCTTAAATTCCGATTTTCTTAGTTCTATAAACTGGGAGTTATATTATTTATTCGACTGACAATTTCTCGATAAAATGGTTTTCGTACATATTCCAATATTTCCTATATACTCGCTCATTATTCCCATCAAAATTAAGCTGATACATTCTAAAGAATACAGGAACATCTTTTGGCTGCCATTGTTCCTCATAAGTATAGCAGTATTTCATACCAACAACTTCCATAACATGGCCGCTTCTCGGATTATTTCTATCGTGTGTGGCAGTAATATATGGAATCCCATCTTTTTTTACCTGCTCAACAACGGCTTTCGCTGCTTCGGAAACAATACTTTTATGCCAAAATTCTTTGCGAAGAGCATAGCCAAAATCATGGTGTTCCTCCATGTCAACCTTTATATAGCCGATTGGATAGTTATCTTCTTTAAGACAAATAGCATACGCATAAGCCTGTGGCTCTGCATACTTTGCGGCATATCGTTCCTCATAAAATTTCTTAGTTTCTTCAAGGTTTTTTATCGGATACCACGGAAGAAATTTATTGACTTCCTCATCTTTGAGAATTAAGAAGAGAGCTTCCATATCGTCCTCTGTAAATTTTCTTAAAACCAGGCGTTCTGTTTCGATTGCTGGGGTATTCATAATATTTTCTCCTTTATAACTTTTATCAAATTCAGTGATGATCTTATTGAATGTATGGTTTGCATTTTCGGCGACAGCTTCATTTGTATCTGTACAAGTAATCAGTACTTTCCAAAGTGCCCACCCTCTCACTCGGTCAATGGTATCCTTATCAAAACCTTGTAAAAAATATTTTCGACTTTTCTGATGCGAAAACGACTTCGTGCCACGATGACACAAAGTTGAACGAAGAAAGAACTGGTGAAATTATTGCAGAAAAATATGGTGTAAGTGCACGGACTCTTCAGCGTAAAATATGTCTTACATACCTCATTGATTCTCTGGCGGATCTATTAGAGTCTGGGAAATTAAAGCAAGCAGCGGCAATAGACATAAGTTATTTTGCTTTGTTTAGTTACAGGTACTTCAACTGCTCACCTATATCTCGTCCATTATACATAACAGTAACGATATGCACAATTTTTTCCTCCAAGTAAAAAATATACAAAATCACAAAATTATCTGTCGGAAGGACACGCATACCTCGGCTGTACCAAGACTGATATTCATAGCGGTGATATCGCTCCATCAATTCATCAAAAGAACGAATAGCATTCCACAACCACTTGATTTGTTTTTTCCGCATTTTCAGGTGAACACAGGTCAACAGCAATATAAAAAAGATATTCCTTAATTCTCAACTGTCGTTATCTGCTGACAAATAATCTATCCATATTTTTCTATCAGTTTTATACACTTGTGTATCTCTTTTAATTAATACTTTCCTACAGCTAAAAAAAGGGTTTTTACGACATATTGGATAAATAACAATAATAAAAATGTAAGGAGAAAGGCGATCTTTAACTTCTGGTCATTGTGGCCACAAGTCAGAAAAGAACACCTCTGGTCATCGTGACCAGAAGTTAAATGTAAAAAACCTTAGATATCCTTGCTGAAAAATATAGTACCCACAGTGAAAACAATTATGCTAATAATCACTTTATCCATCTTATTAAAAATATCAAACGTATGAAATAAAATAACTTCCTTGTGCGTTACATTCTGCAATAAATTATAACACTTTGTTTTATTTTATTGCATTATATAACAAAATACAGCACTTTACTACGCCTGCCTATAGACATTCCTCTGCAAGTTACGCATTTTGTGTACACAAAACGCCACTTGTTAGGGATAATCCCTAACACCCTTTATATTGTTACAATTTATGATATTTTAATATAAATTGTAATATAATCACAGAGTGCTATTATATATAAGTCTCTGATAAAGTTTTACTCACGTTTGGAAATAATTGAATCCCAAAGAAAGAATGATTATAATAAAAAAACGAAATCAAAAAATCTGAAATTATTACGATTCAAAAAACGCTGGATTATAATAGAACAAGAAAAAAATCAGTATGTAAATACCGCTTGCGAAGTACAGTATTCAATGCAATTTAAACTTGCTAGCCATCTGAAAGGATTAAAGACATAATAGAAACCGAAAGGAGGATACAAGGCATGAGCATAGGACAAACAATTTCTGATATACGAAAAGCAAAGAAAATGACTCAAGAAGAATTTGCCCAGATTTTTCATGTTACAAGACAAACGGTGTCAAATTGGGAGAAAGAAAAGAATTATCCGGATTTAGAAACACTTATAGCTATGAGTGATCAATTCAATATCTCCCTAGATGTTATGCTAAAGGAGGACAAGAAGATGACTAAGAAATTGAATATGCAGATAACCTTTAGTAAAAGGTTTAAAAAAAATACACTTTTAATTCTGTTTTGTATTATGACAATATTGATTTTGAGTGCAATAGGTTGGGGAATCATTTGGAATAATACAAAGGAATCTTTAGAAGAAAAATTTGAAAATGGCGTAGAAATAAATGAATTTCGCTTTGATAAGCAATTGGGGCACTATAAAAAGGTAATTGATGAGGATACTTATTACACATTGCCCAATCAGTCAATGCCGGGTTATTTTGATTTTGTTCTTCATTTTCACAATGCAGTTTTAGATTATTATACAGAAGAGAACGAAGAAAATATCCAAATAAGGTGGAGCGGAAAGAACAAAGATGAAGAATTAGAACATACCGTTTTTTGCTTAGATAAATATGGTAACTATAAGTATACTCTTTCAGAAATACAAGAAAAAGAATTACGTGAAACAAATCCGAATATCAGCACCGTTCTTAAAGATGGTAAGAAAATATATGAAAGTATATATTTTAAGAATTGATTGTAATGTTGCAAAGGATAAATTATGAACAACTCCTAATTCTCAATGTGCCTTAAATGCGCCAGCTATAGACAAATCCTTGGAATATGTGACATTGGCATTGGATGGGAATTTGCAGATGTGGATAGATGCCGAAGATAACTTAGAATGTTAAAATACATTATAGGCCTGCAGTTTTACTCATTTTCACAAGCGGCAAAAAACACAATGCCGCTTGTGTGCTTTGGTAAACTAACAGACTACAAGTCAATACTTAGTTTTCAGAAGTTATCAACATAATATTTTTCAAAATTTCCACACATTTGTTTATTCCAAGAGTTCCACTATCCATAAATACTGCCGGACCATTTTGTGCGAGCTTTTGTATTACTGACTGCTCCTCCGCTGCCAAACTCTCTTTCAATTACGATATAATTATACTTCATTTTCGTTTTTCTCCTTTCACAGGGAAGCGTAAAAACACTTCCCTGTTATTTCCTATACTGCTTCCTCTTTTTCTTCAAACTGACTATTATATAAATCTGCATAGAAACCGCCCATTTCCATCAATTTTTCATGATTTCCACTCTCAATAATATCCCCGTCTTTCATCACCAGAATCAAATCCGAATTGCGGATTGTGGACAAACGATGTGCAATGACAAAAGATGTTCTTCCAGCCATCAGCTTATCCATTGCATTCTGAATCAGAATTTCTGTTCTGGTATCTACGGAACTGGTTGCTTCATCTAATATTAAAATCGGTGCGTCTGCAATCATTGCCCTTGCAATGGTAATCAACTGTTTCTGTCCCTGTGACAAACTTGCGTTATCTCCAAGAACTGTATCATATCCATGCGGAAGTGTCATTATATAATGATGAAGCCCCACTGCTTTGCAGGCTTTTATCACCTGTTCATCTGTCACGCCTTCTTTGGAATAAACGATATTTTCACGAATGGTTCCTTCAAACAGCCATGTATCCTGAAGCACCATGCAGAACTGACTGCGCAGATTCTCTCTTTTCACATCCTTCGATGGTGTTCCGTCAATCAATATATCTCCGGAATTTGTCTCATAAAAACGCATCAACAGATTAACCATTGTTGTTTTTCCCGCTCCGGTCGGTCCGACAATCGCAATTTTTTGCCCTGCTTTCGCCTTTACCGAAAAATCTTTTACAATCACTTTGTCTTCATTATATCCAAATTGAACGTGTTTGAATTCCACATTGCCTTTTACATTGGAAAGCGCTTTTGTCTTATGACCTTCATCTTCCATTTCCTCTTCTCCAAGAAATTCAAATACACGTTCACAGGCTGCCGCTGTGGACTGCAGACTGGTTGCCGCCTGGGCAAGCTGTGAAAGGGGCTGTGTAAACTGCCGTACATACATCATAAACGCAACAATCACACCGAAAGAGATATGTCCGTTCAAGGCAAGCAGCGCTCCCACGATACAAACAACTACATATCCGAAATTACCGACAAATGCCATCAACGGCTGCATTAGACCAGACATAAACTGACTCTTCCATGCACTGTCATACAGACGCCTGTTCATTTCACAGAATGTCTTTCTTGCATGTCTTTCTCCATTATATGCTTTTACCACATTATGTCCGGCATATGTTTCTTCAATGTGTCCATTGATGGCGCCAAGTTCCATCTGCTGACGCAGGAAGTATTTTTGAGAACGAGAAATAATCACCATCATCAGCGCAAATCCTAATAAACTTGCCACAATCGCAGCCACTGCCATAATCCAATTGGTATAAAACATCATTACAAGTGCGCCGACAAAGGTGGCCAGTGCCGACACTAGCGTTCCCATGCTCTGATTCATGGTCTGGGAGATGGTATCCACGTCATTGGTCACTATGGACAGCGTATTTCCAATACTGTTAGAATCAAAATACCGCAGCGGAAGCCGGTTGATTTTATCTGAAATATCAGCACGCAGGGTTTTAGATACTCTCTGTGTGATGACCGCCATAATCTGTCCCTGGATCAGGCTGAATGCCCATCCACATACATACAGGACAACAAGCAGCATACAGATATCTACCACCGCCGACACATCAATTTTTGTCATCAGTCCTTCTGTAATCAAATCCGTTATATCTGCCAATTTATTTGGTCCGATAATATTTAAGATCGCTCCTGCTGCCGCAAGTATAACAGCCCCCAACATAAACGGAAGGTATTTTTTACAGTAAGAGAGAAGCTGCCCTATGGCTTTTCCAAAATCATCGGCTTTCTCACCGGCGGTCATTCCGCCCGCTCCTCCCGGGCCTCCCGGGCCGCCATGCGAAGAGTTATTTTTTTTATATTCTCCCATTTTGTATTCATTCTTAGGCATTTGCAATCTCCTCCTTTGTAAGCTGTGACTCTGCAATTTCCAGATAAACTGGACAGTTTTTCAACAGCTCCCTGTGCGTTCCCTGACCGACAACCCTTCCTTCATCTAATACGATAATTTTATCCGCATCCATAATGGTTCCGATTCTCTGTGCCACGATCAGGCTGGTTGCACCGTTCGTTGTTTCTTTCAGTTTTTTCCGCAAAATTCGATCCGTCTTATAATCCAACGCTGAAAATGAATCATCAAACACATAGATTTCCGGTCTGCGGCAGATAGCTCTTGCAATAGCAAGACGCTGTTTCTGTCCTCCGGACACATTCGTTCCGCCCTGCGCAATCTTCGCATCATAGGTTCCATCCATTTTCATAACAAATTCCTCTGCCTGAGCAACGGATACTGCTTCTATAATATCGTCCTTTTCTGCCGGAGCTCTTCCATTTTCACCATAGGTTACATTGGAAGTAACCGTTCCATTGAACATTACCGCTTTCTGCGGCACATATCCCAATTTATTGTGAAGCGCTTCCTGCGTATAGTTTTTAACATTAATTCCATCTACAATAACTTCACCCTCTGTTGCATCATAAAACCTCGGAACAAGATTAATCAATGTGCTCTTTCCGCTTCCTGTTGAGCCGATAAATGCAACGGTCTCCCCTTTATGTGCAGTAAAACTAATATCATGCAGAATATATTCTTCCGCATCCGGATATTGAAAACTGACATGTCTGAATTCCACTTCTCCCTGTTCGTAAAGCTCAGAATCTGTCACCTTTCCATCATGGATCTTCGTCTTAGTGTCCAGAACCTCATTAATACGTTTTGCTGAAACGATAACACGCGGAAGAATGATAAATGTCATCGTCAGAAGCATAAACGCCAGAACCACCTGCATTGCATACTGCGAAAATACCACCATGTCAGAAAACAGTGTCAGCTTATCCGGTCCTGCCGCTCCGTCGATCAGATACGTACCAATCCAGTAAATCGCAAGTCCAAGCCCAGACATAATAAGCTGCATTCCCGGCTGCATAAACGCCATAGTACGACTGGTAAATAAATGGTTTTTTGTCAAATCATCATTTGCCTTTTCAAAACGGGCTTCCTGATAATCTTCCGCATGGTAGGCTCTGACAACCCGAAGTCCGGTCAGATTTTCTCTTGCTACACGGTTCAAACTATCCGTCAGTTTCTGAATACTTTTAAATTTCGGCATAGCAAGCGCAATCACGCTTCCGAGCATCAGTATCAGAACAATGACCGCCCCTCCTGTTGCAGCCGTCCATTCCCAACCTTTTCCTGCAATTTTCACAACTGCCCAGACTGCCATAATCGGTGCCTTAATTATTGCCTGTAATCCTATTGCCACACACATTTGAATCTGCGTAATATCATTTGTAGAACGAGTAATCAGGCTGGCAGTTGAAAAACCATTGATCTCTTCCATAGAAAACGACATTGTTTTATCATATACTTTTTCACGAAGCCGCATAGAAAGACTTGCCGCCACTTTCGCTACCATGAAACCGACAATCATTGCCGCTATCAGGCTTCCGAAAGCGCAGAGAAGCATTTTCCCTCCGGCAGACATAATCTCTCCCATTTCACTTCCTTCCGTCTGTACCAGCCGCGTGATTTCCGACATATAATCCGGCATCTTCAAATCCAGCCAGACCTGAGTAGCAATAAACAGCAAACTGATAAAAATCAGTCCCAAGTCTTTCTTTCTGAGATATCTTAATATTTTCAGCATAATGAACCTCCTCATTTTTATTCTGCTGATACGATATCTGACTTTTCTCAACTAGACCTCAATCCAACCTCAACTGAACCTCAACTTTTTAGATTTTACCCTTTTATATTTCCTTCACATTTACTTGAGGTTGAGTTGAGAATGCTGTTCTATGATATCCAAGATCCAAACATTCAAATTTATAAATGGAGGTATTTGAATATGAACAATGGAGTATTAAAGGTATTAAAAGAAAGAAGAAGTATCCGTTCTTTCAAACCGGAACAGATTACAGACGAGGAATTAAACGCAGTTTTGGAAACTGGAACGTATGCTGCAAATAGCAACGGCTCTCAGGCTCCTGTCATTATCGCTATTCAAAATCCAAAACTGGTAAAACAGATCGACGAAATGAGCGGGAAAATTGTAGATCCCACCGGAGCTTTTCATCCATATTACGGCGCACCGACAATTATCTTCGTATTGGCACCGGAAGATGGAGTTGCACCTGTCGAAGACGGTTCCTTAGCCGCCGGAAACATGCTGAATGCAACTTATGCTGCCGGACTGGGAAGCTGTTGGATTCACCGCTCCAAAGATATCTTTTCTTCAGAAAAAGGCAAAGTCCTGTTAAAACAATTGAGTCTGCCTGAGAATCTCATGGGCGTCGCTTCTATTGCACTGGGATATGCAAACGGCGAACTTCCAAAAACCGCTCCGCGAAAAGAAAACTATATTCTTCATGTAAAATAAATAATACTTATATACTGCTTTCTCATTGGGTCTCGGCGTTTCCGGGATCCTTTTATTGTTCTGAATGGAAAAGTGTTCAAAAAAAGTTCTATGGATGGCTTTTATTGAGATATAGTTGAGGTTTTTATGTTATGATAAAAAATATAAGGATTATACTGATAGAGGAGGTACATGCTATGTTTCAGATATTAGTTGTGGAAGATGATAAAGAGCTTCGCGATCTTTTCTGTACTGTTCTTTCCGATAACGGTTATAAGCCGATTCCCGCATCAGATGGTCTAAATGCTTTTGATATGTTGGAAAAAAATTATATAGACGTAATTGTTTCTGATGTCATGATGCCGAATATGGATGGTTTTGAAATGACAAAAGTCATCCGAAAGGCCGGATACACTATCCCTATTCTCATCATCACAGCAAAAGAAAATGCTGCGGACAAACACGAAGGATTTCTCGCCGGAACTGATGATTATATGGTAAAACCCATTGATGTCAATGAAATGGTGTGGCGTGTAGAAGCGCTGCTTCGCCGTTCTCAGATTGTCAACCAGAGAATGGCAAAACTCGGAAACACGGAATTTGACAGCACAACTTTCACGGTAATTACAAATTCTAAAAAAACAGAACTCCCGCAAAAGGAATTTCTTCTGTTATTCAAACTGATTTCTTCGCCAAACCGTATTTTCACACGGCGGCAGATCATGGATGAAATCTGGGGACCGGACACCGAAACGGATACACACACACTTGAGGTCCATATTAGCCGTCTGCGTGAAAAATTTAAAGAAAATCCTGATTTTGAGATTGTAACAGTCCGGGGACTTGGCTATAAGGCGGTGAAAAAAAATGATAAATAAAAAAACGTTTCACATCACGGTTGTTTTTTCCGCTATGGTCTTTCTAATTCTTGTTATTACTGTTTTTTTAACTAACTTATTTATTATTCTTCTTTTGCGCAGTGGAATTTTAACCAACCCAAGACCGGAACTTATATTGCTTGTATCTGCACTAGTCAGTATTATTGTTGGAACAATTTTCTCTCAGGTCATTGGAAAACGTCCTCTGAAATTTATTCAGAATATTGATAATGCAACAAAAGAAGTGGTAAAAGGCAATTTTGAAGTACGACTCAGTGATAACATTCAGGCAGAAGAGCTTCGTTCCGTAGCACAAAATTTTAATAAGATGATTCAAGAACTCTCCAATACGGAAATTTTCCGAACAGATTTTATTGAAAATGTTTCTCACGAATTCAAGACACCTTGCTCTGCCATTGAAGGATATGCCACCTTACTGCAAAATAATTCTTTAACGGAAGAAAAACGAACAGAATATACGAATAGAATTCTTTTTAACACTCGCCGTCTTTCCAATCTGACTGGAAATATTCTTCTTCTGTCCAGACTTGAAAATCAGGAAATTGAAGTGAAAAAGGAAACTTTCTCTCTGGATGAGCAGCTTAGGGAAGTGATCTTGTTGTTTGAATCGCAATGGATAGAAAAAGAACTGGATCTTGATATTGACCTCTGCACTGTCAATTACACAGGCAACAGAGAAATGCTGATGCAGGTATGGCAGAATATTTTCGGAAATGCGATGAAATTTGTTCCAGATCGTGGACAAATCCGTGTTCTACTAAGCACAGACAGACGTTCCGTAAAAATTTCTATCGTTGATAACGGAATCGGAATGAGCAAAGATGTTTTGAAACGAATTTACGAAAAGTTTTATCAGGCTGATTCTTCACGCAACGAGATTGGAAATGGTTTAGGATTAACTCTTGCAAAACGAATTGTTGATCTTCACGGAGGAACAATTTCTGTTTCCAGTGAGATAGGAAAAGGGACTGCATTCACTGTAACGCTTCCACTCAAATAATCGTAATTTCCGCAGAAATCATGCAGGCAAACACATCAAAGTTCTTTCTTCAGCCATAGTAAAAACACCGTCAATTTCCTATTGTATCTTCAAGAATTGACAGTGTTTTTATCTGTTTAATAACAATGCCATAACGATTATGCTACCTCTAATGTAGTTGCCAGATCTTTTTTCGCGGCTTTCTTTGCCGGAATAAATACACCAATCAATGCCAACAGAATAAGCACAACTGCATTAACAAGCTCTGTTCCTATCACATTATGAATAATCGCATTACATGGAATTAATAAAAATTCTGTAATTCCAATGCCGATCAATCCTGCATATAATCCAATAATGAACGTTTCTACATTAAACACCTGCTAAATATTATGTTTTAATGCATTAATAGCTCGCAGAATACCGATTTCTTTGGTATGTTCCAAAACAAAAATATCTGTATATGCAATCTGTTCTTCTCCGTCCACTCCTTCTGTTCCCTCAAGCATCTCATCAAAGCCATTTGATGACTGTATCATTGACACTTCTGATCTTTCCCCAGACATATTCGCCATATTCGGCGCTGTACTCATGCCGCCGGATGTATCCGGTATATTGGAAACCATTTCAAACATTATACTACCTTTTAAAAGTGTACTTTCAGCGGTATCAATACTCTCTGCTCTATTTTGGTGAAGCTGTAATAGAAGTATGTATATATTCCTCCCCTTCAGCTTTCTATTATTAGCATTTTTTTCTACATAAACGTAGCCTAAATCAATCAGCTGCTGCAAATGCTTGTAATACTGTTTTTATTTTGTTCCCTAAACTGCATATTTTTAAACGCAACACATCCATCATTGGCGCTGACCATAATCACCCCTTTGAGCAATTCCTCCACAGTATGTTGTTCACCCGGTTCCATATACATTTGGCTGCCTCCCATGGCTGCTGCTCGTTCTGAAACGGTCACTTTATCATCAAGTGATATCTTACCCGAATCACAAGCCTCCAATATCAAAAGAAGAGTCATTACCTTCGTTACAGACGCCGGAGGCAGATGTTCCTTTTCATTCTGCGCAAACAGCACTTTCCCACTGCTTCCGTCTATAAGTACAGCTGATTTAGCATCTATTTTAAGATCTGAATTTTTAACTTCTTTATCAGAAGATGCAGATTCATCAGCCGGTGCGTTTCCCGATACAACAGAAGCCTCATCAAATATAGTCAAACTTCTCTCTTTAGTCATAAATTTATCCACACCCATGAAACCGCCTGCAAGTAAAAATATACCTATAAGGGCACCTGTAAGCACTTTTTCCCATCTCTTTAAGATTCTTTTCACTAAAAAACCTCCCTTCTCCTTAAATGTATGCATAATCTCAAGGAAAAAGAAGGTTTGATCAAAGCTTTGCTATCATAAAATCATGACTGATGCTGCAATATCATAAATATTTTTCTGTCAATTCACTGCTCTGCATGTTATAGAAATCTGCGAGAATCCATCACCAGTTTTTCTTCAAGATTTATCAATCGCTTCGTTATGTTTTTCGATTGCTCATCAGCTGCTTCATATTGATTAAGGTATTTATTTAAGGTTTTAACTCCCATATTACATCCGTCTGTCATAAGATCTGCAATAGTTTCATCTGAACCATCCATAGCAAGTTTGGCATTAGTTTTCATCCATGACATGCCTTTTGCCATCATATTAGGTTCTTTTCCATCATCATGGTATTTATCCAAAAGAGTCTGTATTTCATCCTGAAGTTTTACATGCTGATCTTTACAATATTTAAGAGCATGTCTAAAATCATCGCTGCTGACATAATCAAAAACATCATCTATAGAAGAAACTCCCATCTTAATGCCTGCATCACATTCCCTCAGCAATCTTATTGTATCCTGTTCAATCATTGATTTTCAACTCCTTATCATATCCGGGTAACCCCATATTAAATTATTTATCATAAGATAAGTATGGCTGGTTTCTCCCGAATTATTCCGGCTAAGAAAAAATGAGATCCCGTAAAATCGAAATCTCATTTTTTCAGTCTTGTAACAATTATCAAAGCGTGTGCGCTAAGAACAAATTTAATTTATATAATTCCCATCAAGAATTTTTATCATAGCATTATACAAATCCTCTCTGCAATGCGTTATGAGCTCTTCTTTATTTTTATATATACCGGGATCTGTCTGAAATACATGGTTAATGCCTACCTCGGCAAGCTCTGGAATGTCTTCCTTCATACGTCCAACCACAGCTATCACCGGGACATCTGCCTTTTTAGCTCTCTTGGATATACCCACTACAACTTTGCCTCCGAGACTTTGTCTGTCAAACTGTCCTTCACCTGTAAATATGACTTTGCAGTCCTTTAGCAATCTTTCAAACTGAAGCATATCTAAAATCACATCTATTCCCTGCCTCATATCTGCATGAAGGAAAACATACGCTCCTGCGCCCATTCCCCCTGCAGCTCCACCTCCGGAAAGACATGAAACATCTATACCGAGATTTGAATTCACAAGATCAGCAAAATATTTAAGATTTCTGTCCAGCATCTCTACCATGGCTTCATCTGCACCTTTCTGAGGAGCAAAAATATAGGCTGCGCCATTATGACCATACAGAGGATTATCAATATCACACATTACTTCTATAGAAACTGCTGACAGAAATTTATCGGTTTTTGAATTATCTATCTTCTCTATACTGCACAGATTCTTACCGACAGGAACAAATTCTCTTCCATTTCTATCATAAAATCTTGTTCCCAGAGCAGCTGCCATTCCCACGCCGCCATCATTGGTACAGCTTCCTCCCAGCCCCAGAATAATTTTTCTGCTGCCGTTTTCAACTGCGTCTTTGATCAGTTCTCCAACTCCGAAAGTAGTCGCTGAAGACGGATCTCTCATGCCGTCACTGTCAAAAGAAAATCCTGATGCCGCAGCCATTTCTATAACAGCAACATCTCCTGTAATCCCATAAAAAGACGTGATTTGTTTTCCATAAGGGCCTGTTACGGATATATGTTTTTTATCTCCTCCAAAAGCAGAAAGAAAACAGTCTACTGTTCCCTCGCCTCCATCAGCAATGGGAACACTTATGATATCAGCCTCATGGTCTTTGTCATAGATAGCAGTTCTCATGATATCACAAACCTCTATAGCGTCCATCGTTCCTTTAAATGAATCAGGCATTAAAAGATATTTCTTGTTTGAACATTTATTATTCATTAACTACATCCTTCGCATCTGTTTTATTATATATCACCATAAATATCACAGACAACACTGCACATATAATCGCAGCTATGGTTATAAGAGTCATGAATATATCGAACATCCCATCTACACCATATGTATCAGCATAATACTGATGATCTTCATATCCCGGAAGGAAAAGTCTCCCTATAAACATCAGTACTGCCAGCAGGCCAAAGGCAAAAGCTATTCTTCTCGTATCGCCCACTGCCAATTTAGTCTTCTTATTTATAGGATATTTCACGGGATCATTCTTGTAAAGGCCTCCATATATCCGTTTAAATACTATATATGCTACAGGTCCTGATATCATCCCTAAAAGTCCCATTACAAAATAATCTGTTCCATTTATAAACAATGCTATGAAAGCTACTATTATAGGTATCGTACAAAAAATATCAGTGCCGACTTTTCCCAATCTTATCTTATAAGGTCTCGGTAGATCAGGTTCTTTCCTTCTCAGTACCATCTGAGATATCATTATCAGCGAATACAGCCCCAGATTGAAAAGAGATACTATCGTAACCAATATATCAAATTTGAAAGCACACAGTATTAATGAAACTATTGATAAACTCAGGATAGCCACATAAGGCACACCATGCTTTTTATCACACTTCACAAGAGCTTTCGGAGCCAGATTATCCTCAGCCATTACGAAAAATCCACGGGCACCTGAAGCCAGATAAACATTGAACATCGAAATATTGGAAATAAAGGCTACCATTACGAAGGCTACACCAAAGGCTGGAGCGAATTTCATCGCCACATCCACATAGGAAACTCCTTCTGATCCCCATTTGTCCCACTGCCCCACTGCTCCAAGAGATGCCACAGTAGGAAGAACATAAGTCCCTATTATAAGAGGAAGCGCTATTATTATGGCCTTAGGTATTATCTGAGGATTTTCCACCTCGCCGGCAAGACTCGACATCGACTCATATCCGGCATACATCCACATTCCTATAGCTATACTGGATCCTATACTCCCTATTACAGTCTGCCCTGTCGCTACAACAGGCTCAAAAGGATTCTGAGAAAAATTCAGAAAACCTATTATAGCAATTCCTGCAAAAGCTACCAATATAGCTCCCGAAATAATAGAGCTTACAATGGCTACATCTTTTATTCCTCTCAAATTTATCCATGTAAATACAGCTATTATGACAACCTTGCATATATAACTCTGAAAATTGGTAAGGCCCAGATACGAAGCTATATAGTCAGTAGCCAGAACTACGAAAACAGCCACATTTATATATATTCCTATATTCTTTAGCCAGCCGATCTGAAACCCCCAGAACTCGCCCAGAGCTCTCTGTACCCATCTGTAAAATCCGCACTCATCAGGTATGGCTGATCCCAATTCACTTGAAGCCAACGCTATAGGGAATGCCCATATCAAAGGCAGTACAAACAGCATGATGACAGTCATGCCCGGACCTGATGAAGAAACCATATCTTCTATTCCATATGCTCCGGCAGCAGTCATAGCATATATCATACCTACAATCCCGATAACACCTACTTTATGCTGCTTCAATCCATTATTGCTCATTTTTCCTCTCCTTTGCCGGTAAACATCTATAGCTTCAGATCATATGGCATTCCGCACATATCCGAAGAATCTCTAAAGTAGTCAAGCATAAGATAATTTATCTTTGTATCCGGAAGCTTAGCTTTGATTTTCGATGTCAAATCTCTGGCTGCAGCTATACTTCTGTCAAAGGCTTCCTGAGAAAACTCCCTGAGCTTCTCATTATTTCCATCATAATTTTTCTTTGCATCCTCTGCCTGCTGGATAAATTCGTCCTCCATAGGCTGAAATATTTCCTGCGCCATAGGTGCAAAGTCTTCATAACTAAGGGATATATATCTTTCCAGCTCAGTAAATACCCACCATGGACTGGCTGAATCATATTCAGCATCTGCTACTTTAAGCTGCTGAGGAATCCATCCCAGATTAAACTTAGGTGTGAAAACAGAACAACACGGAGGTGCCATGCTTCCCCAATATGTGATCTTGAAAGGATCCGCAGCATTTTTATCCAGAGAGCACACTACACTTGCAGCTGATGCGCACCCGTTCATTCCGCCCGGATGACAGCATATAGTAGGCATTTTTGATGTAGCAATATCATATTGTATAGGCTTTCTGTAATCCATATCATAATGATCTCTTAAATTGTTCATCATCATTTTCACTGTAAAAGGATCTCTGTCCCTCATAAGCTCTTCCTGTCTTATGTATCTGAAATATGCTTCTCCATCTTCATAGTCACAGTCTGAAATAGAAAAAGTGAGACCTATGTTTATCTTTTCTTCTTCTCTGCACCAACCTTTTGCAGCAGCATCTTTTATTACATTTTTTCCAATCATGTCATAATCATCCCTGAGAGCATATATATTTCCTATATGTCCTACATGCTCTATCTTCTTTGCGGCCCACATTCGCTGACATGATTCAAACATATACGCTTCATCATAATCCGCAATTATATAATTAGCATTGAAATACTGCGGTCTGATAAGAGGATCTCCACCCGTACCGTATGTCTCAAGAAGCTCTCCCATAACTTCAACAGCCTTTGCTGCGCTGTCTGATCTGGCCAGAGCCAGTCTCAGAATATCCATTCCGATAAGGCCCCATTTGAGTTCCGGGGTTTCTCTTCCGGTCACTGCTTCGTTGCCTATTATTACGCCCTTTTCATTGACACCGTGCTCGAATCCGAATATATTATATGGTCTTGAACCAATATATCCATAAGTATGCTCCACTTCAGGAATTTTAATATATGTACACTGTACCATTTCACCCTTCTCATGATCTGCCGGAGGGAAATATTCCAAAGGCTGTGACTCGTTCACAGGACGGTCACTGTTCTTGCCAAATATGATATCTCCCTGTTTCGTCGCGCTTTTTAATGCTATTAACGTAGAACACGATCTTGAAGCAGCTGAATTCTTTTTCATTTCCTTACCTCCTGATTTGATTGACGTATATTAATGATTTTATTATAATATTATATATAACATTTATATATAGGTATTTATCTGAAAATAACGACATTTTATTGTTATATGTACTAAACGACTTGATAAAACAAAGAGGTATTATCATGAAAATAGGAAAAAATACAGCCACTGAGCTAATACGTGAAATCAGCGCCGTAATAGATTATGATATCAATATAATGGATGATACAGGCATGATAATGGCCAGTACCGATCCTATGAGAGCAGGCCAGTTTCACGAAGGCGCCCATCTTGTAATAAAAAAACATCTTCATGAGCTGCCTGTATATTATGACGATGAATATACAGGATGCAAAAAAGGTATTAATCTTCCTATTTTTTCAGATAACGGTATAATCGGTGTAGTAGGTATCACCGGAGATGTTGCGGAAGTAAGCCAGTACGCTAAACTGATCAAAAAAGTCACCGAAATACTGATAAACGACTTTGATATAATCCAGAGAAAAAATAAAAAAGAACAGGCCAGAATGCTTTTCATAAACAGCTGGCTGAACGATGAAATTGACAGCATTACCGATATAACAGAAGAACTTCAAAAATATCACATGGATCCCCGTTCAGCTATCGCTGTGGCACTGATCTGCAACATAGATAAAACAAACAATGTCCAAGATTTTCTGGATCTCCGTTTCATAAAGGATCATATACTGACCGGATATACTAATGACATGGGAATAGTGGTGGGTAATTTTAATTCTCCTGAAAAATTCAGAGACTATCTCGTCTCATGCTTCAACAAAGAATTTCCTGCGGAAAAATATATATGCGCTATAGGTGCCTGCAGTTCAAACTGCAGCACAGCTTCGGAATCATTCAGACAGGCGCGCAGAATAATGATGCTTAATAAAAATAACAGCCCCGGTATCTATATATATGACGAACTGCTTCTTGATGTAATTATTGATTCTGTAGACACAGACAGTAAGAAACGCTTTACAGGCAGAGTATTCAAAACCTGCAGAAAAAATGAGATTCCCGATATAGTACATTTTATAGACATTTATTATAAAAACAATGGGTCTATCAACGCCATAGCTAAAGAAATGTTCATTCATAAGAATACGGTACAATACAAAATAAATAAGATAATAAATCAAACAGGGCTGGATCCCAGAATTTCCAAGGATCTCACAGCCCTGTATCTTGCCGGCAGATGGTACCGCCCTTCCGCCGGTTAAAGCTTTTAGGCAATCAGACTTCTACCCCTCTTAAAGCCAGCTCATTATTCACTTCACTTTGCATCGTCTCCGTAAAGAACGGCCGCATATAGCATGTCATGCGCTCCCATACTATTTTTGACGCATCATTTATATCAAAGCCTTTTAAAGACATCACATCACAGTATGATACGACGCCTATAAGCAAAGACATACCATTGCAGGCTACTGTCTCCAAGATCTCTCTTTCAAGACTTATAGCTTTGCCCTTTTCTGTCAGCGATCTGTACATGCTTATTGATGCGGATCTTATCCGTTTTTCCACTCTTCCATATATATCTATCAATGAATTGTCATTTACGAATAATGTAGGCATTTCAGTATAGAAAAACTTATACTTTAAGCAATGCAAAATAGCTCCTTTGAAAAAGTCAAGCAAACCACCTGCGCTCTCTACCTTTTCATATTGAATAATAAGATCTTCTATTTCTTTAAGCATGCGTTCCTTCCAGATACATCTTATCACTTCTTCTTTATTGGCGTAATAATAATATAAATTACCCGGACTTATTTTCATAGCCGCGGAGATCTGAACTGTACTTACATTTGATGCCTTTTTTTCATTAAACAATTTAATGGATGTGTCTAATATTTTTCCTTTTGTTCTATTTGATTTCATGTCGTCCCTCCATTTTTATGCATAGTAATTATACTATCACAGATTGTTTAAATGGTCTATAAAATATTCCTATATTATTCATATGTTTTTAACATGTTTTATTCTTTTATCGTTACCCATTCTCCCGTAAGTTCTGTCACAGAGCCGACTCCGGTATCTTTTTTTAGTTCTGTTTTTCCGTTTTTCAGTTGATTAAAAATTTTTTTATAATTTTCTTCAGTAAACTTTTTAAAAGAAGATTTTTCCATTTCCAGTTTTACACCGTCATTCTTTGCCGCATAATTAAACGCTGTCCCTCCGGTGAAAGTCTCTCCAATATAACTCTTAAGAACGGTTTCCACAGCCGAATCGATTCCTTTTACTGCAGAAGTTATAACAGTCTCAGACAAAGAACTCTGATCCATATCAGAACCTATTACTTTACCCTCAGACTTTTCAGCTGCTTTAATTACTGATTTTCCAATAGATCCGCCTGAAGCGAAGATCACTTGAATACCGCTTTCATACCATTGGGATGCCAGCTTCTCCGTTTCTTCTGATTCTTTCGAAACTCCGGTATATTTATAATTCATCTCTACTTTTACTTCATCTTCAGCAGCCGCAGCCGCAGCACCTTGAACAAATCCGTATCCGTAACGTTTTACAGAAGGCAGAGCCTGTCCTCCCATAAATCCGAGTTTAGTATACCCCTCTTTCACTGCTGCATATCCGGCCATATATCCTGCCTCTTCCTCAGCAAAAACAACACTCACCATATTAGCAGCTGTAGCATAAGTATTATTTTCATCATGAGGAACTCCGTCTATCAAAAGAAAATCTAAATCTGCATATTGAGACTGTGCTGCATATGCAGTAGTCTCAAACCCGCTTCCTGCCAAAACGATAAATCCGGCGCCGTCATCTGCGGCCTCCTTTATAGAAGTCATATATTGCTCCTGTGAAGCCTCCTTGGGTTTATAGACTTTTGCTTTTACACCGTTTTCTTCCGAAAAGCTCTTTACGCTTTCCCATGTAGCCTGAGTAAAAGATCCGTCTTCAACATCAGCGCTTTCCGCAATCATAGCTATTTCACAGCCTTCCTCCTCATCTGCTTTTTTCTGATTTTCAGAACTGCTGCATGATGCCAAAACCACAGTCGAGATTAATATTACCACTATACTGATTAAGCGTTTCATCATAATACCTTCTTACCTTACTATCTTTTTTATAAGTTTTCTCTGTTCCGGTTTTTCTCTGGTTATTTTAACAGCACTTTTAATTTCTTCCAATGCTTTTTTAACTTTTTTCACATCATTGCCATAAACAGAACAAATAACTTCTCCCCTTTTTACTTCTGCGCCCGTTTTTTTATAAAAATATATCCCTGCTGCAAAATCTATATCATCATCTTTCGTAAACCTGCCAGCTCCCGTATGCTGCGAAGCTATTCCTATCCTCATAGCATCGATTTTATTTATATACCCGTCATCATAAGCTTTAAAGTCAAGAGAAACACCGGCGGATGGTAAAAGATCTGTATTGTCTATTATATCCAAAACTCCTCCCTGAGCTGTTATCAGATCTTTAAATTTCTTTAGACCTCTGCCGTTTCGGAGCGCATGGAAAGCCATCTTTATCCCTGCTTCAACTGTTGCGGCCTTCTGTCCCAGATATATCATAATACCCGCAAGATATACAGATAACTCAGTTATGTCATGTTCACCCTGCCCTTTAAGAACCTGTATAGCTTCTTTTACTTCCATGGCATTTCCTACTGCACGTCCCAAAGGCTGATCCATATCTGTGATGACTGCCATAGTTTTCTTCCCACTCATATTACCTATATCTACCATCATAGAAGCCAATTTTTCAGCATCCTTTTGAGTCTTCATAAAAGCTCCGCTTCCACATTTCACATCAAGAAGTATTGCATCAGAACCTGAAGCAAGTTTCTTGCTCATTATACTTGAAGTTATAAGACTGAAATTTTCTACTGTACCTGTGACATCCCTGAGAGCGTATATCTTCTTATCGGCAGGCGCTATATGGCCTGTCTGGCCTATTATAGCTATCCCTTTCGTATTGACCTGTTCTATAAAATTTTCTCTTTCCACAGACACTTTAAACCCCGGTATGGATTCAAGTTTATCTATCGTCCCTCCTGTAAATCCCAAACCTCTGCCACTCATTTTAGCCACAGGAACTCCGCATGAAGCTGCCAAAGGGCCTGCTATCAAAGTAGTTTTATCACCAACTCCGCCTGTACTGTGTTTATCTACTTTTATACCATTTATACAACTGAGATCCACCACATCTCCCGATCTTTTCATAACATCTGTGAGGACTGTCGTTTCACCTTTATCCATTCCTTTAAAATACACAGCCATAAGAAAAGCAGACATCTGATAATCCGGTATATCCCCTTTAGTATAACGCATTATCATATATCTTATCTCTTCATCATCAAGCTTTCCGCCATCTCTTTTTTTTACGATTATATCTACTGTATCCACTTAATCCCCCTCCTTCTCATGGCTTTATACAGATAGGCATACAGGAAAGTCTATCCACAGACACAAGGCTGTACTCCACACCATAATGCATTCCTTCTATCGCATTCCTAAACCCATCCTCACCATGTATATGTCCATATATGACACGTGTTACTCCATACTCTTCAAATATTTTCTGAAACCCTGAAAATGACGCCGCCTTTGATACAGGAGGATAATGCAGAACTCCAAGTACATGACTCCCATCCGTGCAGCCTTTAGCTTTTGCCCTATCCAAAGATGCACGGAGCCTGAGCATCTCCCTGTTATATATCTTTTCATCAGACTCCCTGAAATCATCATTATCAGGAGTTATCCAACCTCTTGTCCCGCATATGAACAGATCCTCAGCTCTATAGCAGTCATTTTGAATAAAAGTAACAGATTCATACATCCTATTTAATTTAGTTATACCATTCCACCATAAATCATGATTGCCTTTGAAAATCACCTTATGGCCGGGAAGCTCCGCCACCCAGTCAAGATCATACTTAGCTTCATCGAATTTAAGTCCCCACGATATATCTCCGGGCAATATCACCGTATCATCCTTTGTTATGATATTACACCAGTTCTCTTTAAGCCTCTCTGCATGATCATGCCACCTGGGACCATATATATCCATAGGTTTTTGAATATCCGGACAAAAAGATAGGTGCAGATCTGATATAGCATATATGCTCATTTGATTCATCCTTTTTTATTCTTCAAATTTCTCAGATAATTTCTCAGACTCTCCTGCAGACGATATATTTTTAAGAGCCCTCTGTATACCTCGAGTTCTCACCCCTACAAGTGTTTCCAGCTCTTTCTGCGCTTGTTCCATTCTGTTTTGAGTTTTGACAAGGACATCTCCAAATTTATCAAATTCATTTCTTACCTTAGCAAGAGTATCCCATACTTGCCCCGACTGCTTCTGGAGCGCCAATGATCTGAATCCCATCTGAAAACTGTTGAGCATTGCTGACATCGTAGTCGGGCCTGCTATACTTATCCTATAATCACGCTGAAGAGTATCTACTATACCTTGTCTTAAAACCTCTGCGTAAAGCCCCTCAAAAGGAAGGAACATTATAGCAAATTCAGTTGTCGCCGGAGGACTTATGTATTTCGTTTTTATATCCTTCGCTGCTTTGATGACAGCATTCCTGAGTCCATCAGCAGCAGCCTTTATAATCTGTTTATCTCCCGTATCATAAGCATCGAGAAGATTAGTATAAGCATCAGCCGGAAATTTTGAATCTATGGGAAGATATACAGGTGAATCTCCCTCACCGGGAAATTTTACTGCATATTCTACACGTTCACTGCCGCCTTTAACAGCTACATTCTCATCATATTGATCAGGAGAAAGCATCTGTGATAATATAGCGCCAAGCTGTATCTCTCCGACTATTCCTCTTGTTTTAACATTAGAAAGGACTTTCTTCAAATCTCCTACTCCTGCCGCCAATGTCTGCATTTCTCCCAAACCTCTCGTTACCTGTTCCAACGTATCGCTCACCTGTCTGAATGACCTTCCGATTCTGTCCTCAAGAGTCTTTTGCAGCTTTTCATCCACAGTATTTCTCATTTCTGAAAGCTGTCTGTTGTTTTCTTCCGTCATAACCGTAACCTTACGTTCCATAGAAATTCTGATATTTTCAAGCCGTTGCTCTATACTCATAGAGGTACTTGCCAGCTGTTTGTTAAGTTCAGCAAGCCTTCTGTTCTGAGCTTCTGCGCTTTCTCGCTGATTCTGGGCTATCATCTCACTCATACGCTTTATGCTTCCTTGAACAGACTCAGCAGTTTCTCTTCTGGAGCGGCTCATCTCTTCTCTGATATCTCTCCGCAGTTCTCCTTCCTGGCCCATGCTGCCGCGCCGTGTCATCTTCATTATTATGATTATTGCCAATACTATCAAAACTATTATTGCCGTAAACAATACCAGCAACACAAGACTTATATTCTCCATATCTATTCCTCTCTGTCAATGTCCCCAAGTATATCCCTTACTACCTGCCCTGCAATTATAAGTCCGGCCACAGAAGGTACAAAAGATATGCTCCCCGGCGCCTTTCTTCCCGCCTGCTTTATAGGCTCCTCATCGGAATAGAGGACTTTAATCCCCTGTATCCCTCTTGATTTCAGTTCTTTTCGCATTATCCTTGCTAAAGGGCATACTTTTGTCTTCTCGATAACATCTATCCTGAACCTTGTGGGATCCAGTTTATTCCCCGTTCCCATCGATGATATGACGGGAACATTTTCACTGCATGCCTTCTGTATGATAGACAGTTTGCCTGTAACATTATCTATTGCATCTACGACATAATCATACTTACTGAAATCAAACTCATCAGCTTTATCAGGAAGAAAAAAACATTTTACTGCAGTCACATCGCACTGCGGATTTATATCCCTTATGCGTTCTGCCATTACTTCAGCTTTAGGACGCCCTACAGTACTGTAAAGAGCCGGAAGCTGTCTGTTTATATTAGTTACATCTACAGTATCCCTGTCCACCAATGTTATCTTTCCTATACCTGCTCGAGCAAGACCCTCTGCAGTATAACTTCCTACTCCTCCTACGCCCAGTATTATTACAGAAGCAGAGGACAGTCTGCCGATACCTTTTTCACCTATGACAAGCTCTGTTCTGTCAAATTGTTCTTTCATTTCTAAACCTTTCGCATCATAAATTATTTATGACCTTATACACTATATCAGAAGAAAATCCTCTTGTCATAAGCCGTCTTCCTATCTTTGCTTGAAACTTTCTCTTTTCGTCATAATCCATAGTCTCTGTATCTACTCCTCGCATCATACTACCGGCGATATCACAGGCTGCCTTATACTGATCCGGAACACTCTCAAGCCCTTGATGTGCCATTTCGATGATTTCATGATCTACGCCTTTTTCCGCAAGCTCTCTTTTTATTCTGGCGATCCCTCTTCCTTTTCCAAATCCATACTCAAAATACAATGAACTGTAACTAAGGTCGTCTATATAATGATATTCCTCCAGATCCTGCACAACTTGACCTATATCATCCTCATTAAACCCTTTGCGCGTAAGATACTTTATTACCTGCTGCTTTGTTCTCGGCTTAACATTCAAATATCTGACTGCGCTTTCTCTGACATCAGCCATTTGTATCACCATTCCTATTGTAACTATCACCTGCTGTAGCGATAATACACCGTTCCCCCAATCTCGACTTAAGATCGCATATGGCCTCTATGCCTGTACAATGCACAGGCATCACACATTCAGGTTGCTCAGCTTCTATCCTATCTATAACATCTGTTCTTATCTGCAGCGAGGCGCTGTAAAGATGCATCCCAGCCACAAGCAAAGCCATACGCTCTCCCGGAAACAGCGCCTTACTGGTGTTTATCGCTGATATAACTCCTGTATGACTGCATCCGGAGAAAATGTAAAGTCCCTCAGGCTGCCTTATAACAAGACACTGCTCATGAGACATATCATCCTCTGTTATATTTCCCTCACCATCTCTGTAATAAAATTTCTCAGTAGGCTGAAAACCATCTTCCCTTTTAATAGTTCCTGTAACGCAAATATCATCACTTATACGAACAGGCCCATCCGTAAAAACAAGTCTTTTCTTCATAAAATCATACTGGCTTCTGTTCCATCTTATTCCGTCATCAGGGCCGTAAAGCCTTCCGTCTTTCAAAACATAAGATTCTCTGAAAGCATTTTTATGTATATATATATCAGCCTTTTCATTAATCTCACAGAAAGAGGGAAATCCTCCCGTATGATCATAATGTCCATGGCTTACTACGGCAAAATCAACGTCGGAAAGATCCACATTCATCATCTCAGCGTTTTTCACAAATATATCCGTAGCTCCGGCATCAAATAATATCCTCTTGCCGCATGCTTCTATATATATGGAAAGTCCGTGTTCGGCCAAGATCCCGGGATTATCTGTCTTGTTTTCCATCAGAAATTTGAATTTTATTCCTTTATCCATATCGCTTCTTATTTTCCTTTCTTTTACCGTTTCCGCCGGCAGCATGAACAGTACACGCCTTTTTCAAGCTGAAAGTCCACAAACTCTACATCCTCTCTGTCAATAACCGGCGTTCCCTTGAATATTTCTTCCATTCCAAGCCCCGTATATTTAGAATAAGCCTCTTTTCTTGCCCATATGAAAAAAAAACCATCATTTCCTCTCCGGTCTATGATCTCACGCTCACGGCATGTAAAATAACGACAGCCTATCTTTCGCGCATTTACATGTCTCTCTTCCTGAACATCTACACCGACAGGATCAGAGGAAATAAGACATACGAAATATGGTCCGCTGTGACTTACGGAAATATGTGTTTGGAAACTGCTTTCAGATTTTTCAACATACGGTTTGCCTTTATCGGTACGCATAATTTTACAGTCTTTTATCCCATAAGCTCGGAGTGCATCTTTTATCAGTATATCCGTCAGATGCCTGCCGCTGCTTTCCGGAAACATCACTCTGTAATCTTCATATATATATAACTCCATAATGTTTAAAAAGGCGGAACACAATGTGTCCGCCAAACCTCTTCTCTTATTCTCTTTTATCTGTTCTTGCTTTACTTTTCAGTTTTATCCAGTTTCTCTATGATACGTCTGTACCCATCAGAGCCATATACAAGACATTTGTTTATCCTGCTGATAGTAGCTGTAGACGCTTTAGTAATACCTTCGATCTCACTGTAGGTTTTGTTTTCCGAAAGCAGTCTTGCCACCTGCAGTCTCTGCGCAATAGAGTGTATCTCATTGATAGTGCATATATCCTCAAAGAATCTATAGCAGTCTTCTTCATTCTCCAGCAGCAATATCGCCTTAAAAAGTTCATCTATGTCTTCTCTTTTAAATTTGGAATCGTATGCCATATCATACTCCTTTCGCCACACATAACCATAGCTGAATTATATCACTTACAGATATTACAGTCAACAAATACTTTAAAGCTTTAAAGCGTGTGATACATTTTTATAACCTTTAGAAAATCCTTTCCATATTTCCGCAGTTTAGCCTCGCCTACACCTGAAACCTTGAGCATTTCCGCTTCACTTGCAGGCATGACACTGCAAAGCTCATTGAGAGTCTTATCTGTGAAAATAACATAAGGAGGCACGCTCTGAGTTTTGGCGATCTTCATACGCAATGCCCTAAGTTCTTCAAAAAGCTGCGGATTTTCAGTATACGATTCTGATTTATGCTTTATTTTTCTCTTTTCTGCAATTATCTCCTTTTCTTTCTCCTTTGCAATCTTAAGCTTAAGAGTCTCTGACTTCAGTAAAAAAGCTCCTGCCTTTTCTGTAGTTTCAAGCAGACCATACCGGTCATTACTTTTTATAATATATCCTTCAGCTTCCATATGATTCATCACTTTTTTCAAAAATACTGAGGATTTATCCGATTCTGACCCATAATAAGAATTTTCGTAAAGCCTGTATCTCTCAACTCTTTCTGTATTGTTTCCTCTTAAAGTCTCCAATATAGTCCCCGTTCCGTATCCTCTATAACAATCATTAATACATCCTATGATATCTCTGACTGTTTCTGTTATGTCCACTTCTTCAAAAGAAGTAAGGCAATTACTGCATTTGCCACAATATTCCGGAGCATGTTCTCCGAAATACCTAAGCATATAATTCCTCAGGCAATCACTTGTATGACAATAAAAAGTCATCTTTTTAAGTCTGTGCCTGTCTCTTTCTCTGACTCTCTCCCGTTCTTCCATGCTCAGTTCATCATTTTCACTATCTTTCTCTATAAAAAACTGATTAGTGACAACATCTTTTCCGTTGTACAGAAGAATGCAGTCAGCTTTTTCTCCGTCACGACCGGCACGTCCCGCCTCCTGATAATAACTCTCCATATTTTTAGGCATATTATAATGAATAACAAAATTCACATTGGATTTATCTATACCCATTCCGAAAGCATTTGTAGCCACCATGATTTTTTTTACATCAAATATGAAGTCCTCTTGATTAAGTTTCCTCTCTTCATCAGAAAGTCCTGCATGATAACGCGTAGCAATTATTCCATCTTCATTCAGTCTGTCACAAACTTCTTCTACTGTCTTTCTTGTCAAACAATAGACTATCCCACTGCTTGAAGGATGTTCTCTTATATATTTTCTGACAGCGCTGTATTTGTCTTTTGGTTTTTCAACAGCAAAAAACAGATTTTGCCTGTCAAAACCTGTAGTCACAACCGTAGGATCGTGCAGATTCAATATCTTTACGATATCATCTCTTACCTGGGATGTGGCAGTCGCTGTAAAAGCACTTACTATAGGACGTTTTTCAAGGCCGTCTATGAAATCCAGTATCTTCAGATAACTTGGTCTGAAATCCTGTCCCCACTGTGATACACAATGAGCTTCATCAACGGCAACCATACTTATTGTAACTTTATCTGCAAAATCCAAAAATTCTTTGTTTGTCAGCCTCTCGGGAGCTACATATATTATCTTATATGTTCCCTTTTTAGCATATTCCAGAGCCTTCAAATACTGATTATATGTAAGAGAACTATTAAAATAAGCTCCTCTTATACCAGCCTGCTTCAAAGAATATACCTGATCTTTCATAAGAGAAATAAGCGGAGTCACAACAATTGTTATCCCATCCATCATTATCGCCGGAAGTTGATAACATATAGATTTACCTGCTCCTGTAGGCATAATTCCAAAGGTATCACCACCTGACAGAATGCTGTCTATAAGCTGCTGCTGGCCATTGCGGAACGAATCATACCCAAAATATTTCTGTAAATATCTCTTTTTATCCATAATATAAAATCATTCTCATATAACTTTCTCTAAATAATCTTCCTGCTTCTTAAAAGAGGCTGACAGCTTTCTTCATCTGTGTATCGGAACCGGAATTTTCCTCATTTTTAACTTTATAATCAGGCTCTACGCCTTTTTTGTTTATAGCGTTACCATCAGGTGAAAAATACTGCATAATAGTCAACTTAAGAGCAGAACCATCTTCAAGTTCTGCTGTAGACTGTATAACGCCTTTGCCGTAAGTAGTCTGCCCTACTAAATCAAAGCCATTGTCTTTGAGAGCCGCCGCCAGTATTTCCGAAGCACTGGCGCTGTTTTCATTAACCAGTACTACTGTTTTCAGATCAGTTTTCCCGTCTTTAGCTTCATAATCAGTTCTGTTCTTGTTTCTATCTTCTACATATGCGACTACACCTTCATCAAGAAACTCATCCGCTACTTCTACACACGAGTTGACAAGACCCCCTCCGTTATCTCTGAGATCAAGAATTAAACCTTTTGCACTTTTCCCCTCGATGTCCTTGAGCGCTTCCTTAAAATCGTCTCCTGTAGTTTCTATAAAAGAACTTATACGGATGTATCCTATATTACCATCCATCATCTTGTGCTCAACGCTGTGCTGTACTATGGTTTGTCTGATAAGCGTCACACTTTTTTCTTTTCCATCCCTTACATATGTGAGCTTTACCTTGCTTCCCTCATCCCCTCTTATAGCATTCCCTATAACATCCAGATCATCATATTCCTTATCATCTACCGCTGTAATAAAATCCCCTGCTTTTAGTCCTGCTTCTTCCGCCGGAGACCCTTTTTCCACTGAAATAACTGCAAAATTGCCATTTTCATCTTTTGTAAATGTCACTCCTATGCCAGAATATTCTCCTGTAGCAGTTGCCTTCCAAGTCTTATACTCATCAGCTGTCATATAAGATGAATATGGATCGCCAAGTCCCGATACAAGGCCTTTATATGCGCCCTCCATTAAAGACTCCTCGTTCACATCATCATAAAAAGTAGTATTCACAGTATTGTACAGCTGGTTCAGCTTTCCATACCTCTGATATGTCTGCGACATTTTTTCATAATCATCCTTTGATACTTTAACATATCCAAAAACTCCGTTAAAAGCTACTGCGCAGCTACCCCCTGTAACAGCTGCTCCCGCAAGAAAAGCAGCAACGATACATACCACAAATTTTTTCTTTTTCATCTCCATCACATTATCTCCTCGACAACAAACTGTACTCTCGTATTTCCCATCCACGTCTTTTCGCTTATAGTACCTATTATGTCTACCGGTACATTATCAGTAAGCAGTTTTTTCTTTTCCTGAGCTTTCTGAAAAATTATACAGTCAACTCGCTTTCCATTCTCAGATACCGCCGTAAATCCCGCATGAATTTTATTGTCACCCATAAATCTTACCTGCGAAGGAATCACCCCGCAGATTCTGAATACAGGCTTGGGATTGTTCTGGCCGAAAGGCTGCATTTTATCGAGCATTTTTGACAGCTGAAGTGTTACATCCTCCGGTGAAATCGTCATTTCCCACGATATCGTTTTATCAAGTAACCTGGAATCGTTTCTTTTAAGATATCTTATTTCATCATTCAAACTCCTCTTAAGCTTTCCCAGATTCTCTTCGGCCATCAGAAAGCCACACGCACTCCTGTGACCGCCAAATCTGCAAAAAAGATCTCCATGTTTCTTCAGCAATGAAAATATATCTATCTTATCTATGCTTCTTCCTGTTCCTTTAAGAAACCCGTCTCCTGAAGGTGTTACAATAACAGTCGGTCTGTTTGCGTATTCCTTTATTTTTCCTGCAACTATTCCGGCAATACCTTCATGTATATCAGGCATATAAAGAACAATAAAATCCTCGTTTCCTGATATCATGTCCATACATCGATTATACGCTTCTTCCTGCTTTTTCTTACGTTCTTTGTTAAAATTCACCAATTTTCTAACTTTATCTTCTATGACATTACTGTCAGATGTAAGAAACAGCTCTGCAGCTTCGTGAGCAGTAGACATCCTGCCGGCAGCATTTATATGAGGCGCTATACCGAAAGCTATAGCTTCCGATGTTACCACTGACAGTGAAATAGCCTCTGCCAGCCGTTTAAGAGCACGGCGATTTCCGGTATTTATTTTATTAAGACCATACTTTACTATGGTTCTATTCTCATCAGTAAGAGATACTATATCCCCCACCGTTCCCACAGCAGCCAGATCCAATACATCAGTTATTACACTTTTAGGCAGTCCCTTGCGGCGACATATCGCCTGCACCATCTTAAAGGCTACTCCACAACCGGCCAGTTCCTTAAAAGGATACCTGCACTCAGGCTGTTTTGGATTTATCAGCAAACAGTCTGCCCTGACATCATCTATACTGTGATGATCCGTCACTATAACTTTAAGTCCAAGCTCTTTGGCATATTCGACTTCCTCATATGATACACTTCCACAATCTACTGTTATGATGAGTTCTGTTCCATCCGCCTTTATCTTTGATATGGCTTCTTTGTTAAGACCGTAACCTTCATCAAACCTCGATGGAATATAATATGTAAAGTTGTCCGTAATCATGCTTATAACATGTGATAATATGCATATTGAGGTGACTCCGTCAGCATCGTAATCTCCATATATACATATCCTATGTCCTGAATTTATTTCCGATAACAATAAATCCACTCCCGCCTCCATATTTAAAAGCAGGAATGGATCATATGTTTTCTGTGGTCTGTCGGATAAAAATTCTGAGATATCTTCTTCAGATGAGATTCCTCTCTTTCGCAGGATCCCTTCTAAAATTTCTCCCGATTTTTTCATATTGACGTCCCTGTTCTGTCTTTCTAAAGAATATAATCAAGCGGATCTACCTGAGTACCATTAAGTATTACCTCAAAGTGACAATGAGGACCTGTAGAATAACCTGTCGATCCTATAAATGCTATAGTCTGCCCTCTTGATACCTGCTGGCCTACTCGTACATTGAGGCTGGAATTATGTCCGTAGAGTGTAACAACTCCACCGCCATGATCGATCTGCACACAATTTCCATAGCCTCCGTACCAACCTGCATATATGACCTTTCCCGGATTAGCCGCCACTACACTTGATCCGTATGAGGCTCCGATATCAACACCGGTATGCCCTCTACCTACACCGAAAATAGGATGAGTTCTCCAGCCAAATATTGAAGTAATATTACTGGTTCCCACACTTGGAACAGGCCATGCCATCGCACCTCCTGTATATGAAGAAGTGCTGCTGGAGCTTCCTTTCTCCACTGCATTCTGAGACATCGCAGCTGCATCAGCCTTAAGGCTGTCAAGCATTTCCTGAGTTTCACTATTAGATGCTGATATCTCCGCCTTCTGCTTTTCTACTGTGGCTTTGCTGGACTCAAGTTCGCTCTTGCTCTCCTCAGCAACAGACTTAGATTCACTAAGCTCTGCTTGAAGTGTTTCCACTTCTTTTTTCTTCGTATCTATTTCATCATAAGCAGCTTCAAGTTCACTGAGGACATCCTTATCGCTGGAATATACCCTCTCTACCATGTCTAAATTTGTCAGGAATTCCGAAAAGCTGCTGGAATCCAACAATACATCGAGAAATCCCACAGATCCGTTCTTATACATATTTCTGAGTCTGCTGCCCAAATTATCATTCTGAACCTCAACTTTTTCTTCAGCCTTTTTCAGTTCTGCTTCCAAAGTTTTCAGTTGATCCTCTCCCTCTGCAATAGCCGAATCAAGCTGATCTATACTCCCCTGCATAGTCTGAATCTTTTCTTCAAGCTCAAGCATCTGCGTAGACAAACTGCTTTCCTTTGACTGTCCTTCTTTTAACTCAGCCTCTTTATCTTTTATCTGTTCCCTTATTTCACTCAATGAAGCTGCGCTGACAAAAGATGTATTCATACATATGAGTAATGCTGTAAGAACTGTTGTCAGTATAATAGTACGTCTGTTTTTCACTGTTTTTCCTCCAAATACATGTCTGCTTTTCTATATAATTTTCGATGAACATTTCTTCATAATTCGGTGTCTGTCTTTTATTTATGTAACGTACGGATATGGGTTCACATAAGAACCGTTAATCCTTACCTCGAAATGACAGTGAGGTCCCGTAGAATTACCTGTACTGCCTACTGCCGCGATCTGCTGACCTCTCGTTACTGACTGTCCTACGCTTACATAAAGCGCTGAACAATGAGCGTACAAAGTAGTCACTCCTCCCCCGTGATCTACAACGATGCACTTACCATATCCTCCGTTCCATCCCGACGAAATAACCGTTCCTGCATTTGCAGCTACTATGGCACTCCCTGACGATGCGCCTATATCCATACCTGTATGAAGTTTGCTGTATCCGTATATAGGATGTATTCTGTATCCGAAAGGTGAGGATATATAGCTTGACGAAGGTACCGGCCAAGCCATTTGACCTCCCAGATACGATGAATTACTGCTTGAGCTTCCGTTATTTATGATAGTCTGAGTCATTCTGTCGGCATCAGCCTGAAGCTCGTCCAGCATTTTCTCGGTCTCTTCATTGGAAGCAGCTATCTCCGCTTTTTCCGCTTCTACAACCTCTTTTGATTCGTTAAGTTCTGCCTGAAGAGTCTCTACTTCTGTTTTCTTTTCTTCCACTTCGTCATAAGCAGCCTGAAGATCATCCAGCACATCTTTATCGCTTGAATAAATCAGCTCCACCATATCCAGATTAGTGAGAAATTCTGAAAAACTTCCGGAATTTAAAAGTACATCGAGAAATCCCACAGATCCATTCTTATACATATTCCTCAGACGGCTGTTAAGATTAGTGGTCTGGGTTTCTACTTTCTCTTCTGCCGCTCTTAGGTCTTCCTCAAGGACAATCAACTTATCCTCGTTTTGCGCAATTGCTTCTTCAAGTTCATTCAGCTTCTGGCTCAGACTTTCTTCCTGTTTCTTTCCCTCATCCAGTTCACTCTGCTTTTCACTTATCTGTTTTCTCAGCTCACTCAGCGATGCGGCACTCGCCGTTGTAGTTCCTACGACCAACACCAATATGACCGCCAGCAATACTGCAGCAATTATTTTTCTGCTTTTCAAAACAAACTACCTCCGACTCAGATTTATGCATCCAGAAATTTTCTCATTGATATGATACTTCCGCATGCTCCTATGCTTATTCCCAATGCAAGGAATATCCATGCAAAATTATAAACGAGAAATCCCACAGGAACCATAGGCATCGACAGTACTGAAAACAGCTGCCCTCCTATAGCATCTATGATCTTATCATAAATGAGAGCTGAAAGACCTACAGAAATCCCTGCAGAAATAATACCTATGATTATTCCCTCTGCCAAAAACGGTCCACGTATGAACCAGTTTGTCGCCCCCACATATTTCATGATATTGATTTCATTAGCTCTATTGAAGACAGTCAGCTTTATGGTATTTGACACTACTACTATGGATACTATAATAAGGAACACCATCACTATTACTGCAGCTATCTGAATAAACTTTGTAGCATCAAGGAGCTTGTCCACAGTATCCTTATAGAATTTTACATCCTCTATTCCATCATACGTAGCAGCTTTCTCTGCCAAAGAATCAGCCTGTTCAAGATCATTTATCATAATAACTACCGAATTAGGCAGGGGATTTTCCTGAAGGCTGTTGAGCAGATACCCATTCTCTCCCCATCTCGTCTTAAACTCGGACATCGCTTCTTCTTTACTTTTATAAAAGGCATCTTCGACACCTTTCTCTCCCTTTATATCATCTATTATCACATCAGCCTGTTCCTCTGTGGTATCATCGGCAAGGAATATCTCTATTGAATCATAATCCTGCTGTATAGTCTCTGCTGCCGTATTAACGTTTATCACCAGTATAAAGAACAGACTCAGTATCAGCAGCATAGCTGTTATGGCGAATATAGAAGCAATGGACATCGCCCTGTTTCTCAAAACCTGTACAAATGCCTGTTTTAAAGTATAAAAAAATCTTTTAATCACCACTTGTCGTTCCCTCCTCTCTTAAATCTGGATCGGAAGGTACGTTTGCTCTGAATAGTGTCTTCTGTCATTTCCATTTCCGCCAGCGCTTCCTCATAACCGTAAGCGCCGAATTCATCTCTTACTATACGGCCTTTTTCTATAGCTATTACACGTTTTCCCATCTTATCTACAATATCTTTTGCATGAGTAACCATCAGAATTGTCGTGCCTCTCATATTTATCTGATCGAGAAGCTGCATTATCTCCCATGCTGTATCCGGATCAAGGTTACCTGTCGGCTCATCAGCTATAAGTATCCTCGGTTTATTGACTATAGCTCTTGCTATAGCTACTCTCTGCTGCTCTCCTGCCGAAAGCTCGTCCGGATATTTATCAGCTTTTGAAGCTATGCCCACCATACTGAGAACCTGAGGAACATATTTCTTAATAAGCTTCTTCGGCTGATGTATTATTTCCATGGCAAAAGCCACATTTTCATATACAGTCTTTTTGGGAAGCAATCTGAAATCCTGAAAAACTATACCTATATTTCTTCTCAGCTTCGGAACCTGTCTGTTGGAAAGGGTCGTGACTTCGTTTCCTCTCACCTTGATACTTCCCGAATCTGCATCTATCTCCTTCAGAATAAGTTTTATGAAAGTGGACTTTCCTGCTCCGCTGGGGCCTACCAAAAACACAAAATCGCCTTTGTTTATCCTCACGGAAACCTTTTCAATTCCCACATTTGATTTATAATATTTAGTAACATTGTTGAATACAATCATCTGTTGTTTTTTGCCCCTTTCTGTATCGCAAAACATACATTTTGATTGTACTATATTCAACATTGTTTTTCAATATTTTATGGTGAAATATGCTTTATATTATTCGGCCCTGTCGTATTTTAGTGAAGGTTATGTGAAAAGAATTTTTAATACTGTATTCTCAATTCTATAGTGTCGGGCAAAGCCTTAAGATCTGTTTTCACTACCTGTATTGGATATGTTATTATCTGCGATATTGCTGTCTGCTTCTGAGGATCTTCAAAAAGAGCATATACTATCAAATTGTCTTTACCATTTTTTTCTTCCAGTTTTATCTTATCTATAGACACATTAAATCCGGAAGTAGGCTTCTCGCCCCTTGTAACTATCACATATATATCATCATCTACAGCGCAGGCTAACGCTCTTTCAAGAGTTTTATACTCAGGGATTATATCGGAAGTTATATCGCTTGGCATTTTACTTTCTTTCACTTCCTGAAAATCTACAGGTGTATCTCCTCCAAACAATCCCATTCCCCCGATAATCACTCCTGCTGCTGTCACAAGGAATAAACAAGCTACTATAATTTTTTTCTTTCCGCTGAACAGCTTCCTGCTGTTTTCTTTATTGAACTTTCTCAAAATAAAAACTCCTCTCTGCGTAAAATTCTCATATAATAGAATTTATTACGAAAAGAAGAGTTTATGACTTCATGTTTATTTTAAAGAAAATATTAGAGCACGTTTTTTACAGCAGTTACTATATCATCACTGGTCATCCCGTACTTTTTCTTCAATTCTTCAGGTTTTCCCGATTCTCCGTAAGTATCATGCTGACCCACCATTTCCATCTTGACAGGCCGTTTTTTTACTATGGTTTCAGCCACAGCACTGCCAAGACCGCCTATTACGGAATGTTCTTCAGCTGTAACTATAGCTTTGGTCTCTTCCGCAGCTTTAATTATTATCTCTTCATCAAGAGGCTTTATAGTATGAAGATCTATAACTCTGACGTTTATACCTTCCTTCTCCAATACCTTAGCCGCTTCAACAGCCTCATTGACCATTATCCCTGTGGCTATCACTGCCACGTCTTTTCCGTCTTTAACAACATTTCCCTTTCCTAAAGTTATGTCATCATTTTCATCATAAAATACAGGTACAGCTGCACGTCCCAGTCTTACATAACAAGGACCTGTCATGTCTATGGCCTGCTGCAGCAGTTTTTCTGTCGAGACTGCATCCGAAGGATTTATTACCGTCATACCGGGAATCGTTCGCATGAGCGCTATATCTTCAAAAGTCTGATGACTTGCTCCGTCCTCACCTACCGTTATCCCTGCATGAGTAGCACAGATTTTAACATTCGCCTTGGTATATCCTATGGAATTCCTTATTATCTCAAAAGCTCTCCCTGCCGCAAACATCGCAAAAGTACTGGCGCATACTATTTTCCCCGAAAGAGCGATACCAGCTGCTGATGCATATAAATTCTGCTCTGCTATACCCATATTAAAAAATCTTTCAGGATATCTCTTTCCGAATTCTGCTGTCTGAGTAGATTTAGAAAGATCTGCATCCATCACCACTAAATCCGGATATTTTTCGCCCAGCTTTATCAGTGCTTTGCCGTAAGCCTGTCTTGTTGCCATTTTATCTGCCATTAGATCGTACCTCCCAATTCCGCTATTGCCTGTTTCGTCTCATCATCATTAGGTGCTTTGCCATGCCATCCCGCATTGTTTTCCATGAAAGATACACCCTTTCCTTTAACAGTTGCAGCAATTATCATAGTAGGCTTTCCTTTGCATGCTCTCGCCTTTGCAAAGGCATCCAATATCTGCTCAAAATCATGTCCGTTTATCTCAATGACATTCCAGCCAAAGGCTCTGAATTTATCAGCAACCGGAGCTACAGTAATAACATCCTCATTTTTTCCATCTATCTGAAGGCCGTTATAGTCAAGAATCCCCACCATATTGTCAAGCTTATAATGAGCAACAGACATCGCTGCTTCCCATACGATTCCTTCCTGTATTTCTCCGTCTCCAAGAAGCGTATAGATTCTTCCCGGATCATTATCAAGTTTATTGGCCATCGCCATGCCGCCTGCCGCAGAAAAGCCCTGTCCCAAAGATCCGGTAGACATCTCTATTCCGGGAACCTTATTCATATCCGGATGCCCTTGGAATTTTGAGCCGAGTTTTCTCAGCGTCATAAAATCCTCCATAGGGAAATATCCCTTTAAGGCCAATGCCGAGTACTGAGCAGGACCTGCATGTCCCTTTGAAAGTATAAACTTGTCCCTTCCTTTCATTTCCGGCTCGTCAGCATTCACATTCATTTCGGCAAAATAAAGAGCGGTTACTATATCCGCCGCCGAAAGCGAACCGCCGGGATGTCCCGAGCCCGCATTATGTATAGCCTTGACTATTCCTATTCTAACCTCTGCTGCTTTTTTTTCCAGAGCTTTTATATCCATAGCTTCCTCCATATTTTTATTATATATAAAGGGCTGACAATGCAGCCCTTTCATACATCAGAAAAATGAATTGTTTTCAATGCCCAGACTCACGCTGAGCGCTTCATTAACTTCCGGTAAACGGGTTTTGTCGATTGTTCCGATTCTTTCTTTAAGTCTTTTTTTGTCGATTGTCCTTAACTGTTCCATCAATACTATTGAATTCTTTGATAAGCCGTTTCCGCCAGCCTCTATTGCTACATGTGTCGGAAGATCGGCTTTATTTTTCCTTGAAGTGATTGCCGCGACTATTATCGTCGGACTGAATTTATTTCCTACATCATTTTGTACCACCAGCACGGGTCTCACCCCGCCCTGTTCGGAGCCCATTACCGGACTTAAATCCGCAAAATAAAGGTCACCCTTTTTAATGCTCAAGTCCCTCACACTCCCTTTATGAACCGCCCGCACCCTTGATACGTCATGCGGTTCAAATACAGAAACCACAGTTTTTAAATACGTGGTATTTTTAAATTTTTTGATCTGCCTTCATTGTTTTCTGGGATAATGCCCTACAATGAAGCGATCATTTTCCTACTATTTTTTTAAATGCTGCGGGCAGCGCTTCCTCTATATCCACTGAAGTCATTCCCCATTGGCCATGGCGTTCTTCGGCAATATCGCCTGCCATGCCATGTATGAAAGCTCCTGCTTTAACAGCACTAAAGGCCTCCACTCCGGATGCAGCTATCGCTGCTATAACTCCCGTAAGAACATCTCCGCTTCCTCCGGTTGCCATCCCTGGATTACCTGTAGTATTAATATATGTGCCATTACCTTTAAAGGTAACCAATGTGCCTGCACCTTTCAGCAATACTACCGCTCCGGTTTTCTCAGCTAAAAGCTCTGCGGATTTTATGCGCCCTAAAAGCTTGACACTGTTTTCTCCCAGAGCCGCAAGAAGCCTGTCCGCTTCTCCCGGATGAGGCGTTAATATAGTCGGACTTTTTCTTTGTCTTATATTTTCAAGATTTTCATCGAACCTGGCCAAAGAGTTAAGTCCGTCAGCATCCAAAACAACAGGTCCGTCATATTCTCTAAGTATCTCTTTTATCAGAAAATAATTCTTCTCATCAACTCCCATTCCCGGTCCTATAGCTATCGCTTTATAAATCTCAGCAGACCGTAGAGAAATCACCTCAGAAATACTCATACATGTTGCCTGAGGCACCGCAGTCTGCAAAATATCAAACAATTCTTCCGGTGCGGCAATTCTTACCAGTCCGGCACCGGACTTTAAAGCTCCCCTGGCCGCAAGTACAGCTGCGCCCGCCATACCTACAGAACCGGCTATAATAAGCACTCGCCCGCATTGCCCCTTATGTATTTCTTTCGGTCTTTCCTTAATTACAGTATTTACATATTCAAAAGTAATTAAACCCGTATTTTCCATAAAATTCTCCGCAACTTCTGTTTTTATACCGTCAAATTTTTAAGGACTACTAAGATTCTATCATTTTTACTTTTTCTATTCAACACGATTTTATTTGTTTTTTCTTTTACAAAAGAAGTTGTCATCTAAATAGTACATCTGAGAAAAGTGTATAAACCAAATGCTAAAATTAAAAAATGAACGATTCAATCCTATTAATCCATCAAAATATATAGAAATGACTTCATATCATTACGTTCAATCTATCTATACATAACCACCATATATACGGTACATATCGCCACCGACAGCAGCATCACAGGAAACCCAATCTTAAAATACTGCATGTATGTTATAGGATATCCGTTTTTTTCACTCATACCTGTCACCACAACATTAGCTGACGCGCCTATTATAGTACCATTACCGCCCAAGCATGCACCCAATGACAACGCCCACCAGAGAGGAGATATATCCATACCGCTCTCTCCCATAGCTGCTATAAGGGGAATCATAGTCGCTACAAACGGAATATTATCAAGTGTCGATGATAGCACAGCTGATACCCACAATATTATCAGCATCGTTGTCATAGGATTTCCTTGCGTAATATTAACTATTACAGATGCAATGCGATCTACTGTTCCGGTCTCCACCAGTCCGCCTACTATTATAAACAAACCTATAAAAAATATTATAGTGGTCCATTCTACAGCAGCCAGAATTTTTTCCGGATCCTGTTTTCCAATTATCAGCATTATCACTGCAGAAGACAAAGCCACTACAGACGTTTCAATATTAAACGAACTGCTGCATACAAAACCTGTCACCGTAGCCAACATGACTATTATACTTTTCACAAGAAGACTTTTATCAGATACCATACGGCTTGCATCCATTTTCATGATCTTTTTCGTACCCAAGCTATCGTTCTTCATCTCTGACCTGTAAAGAAACTTGAAAAAAATAATAATCACTGTCATTACTATCAAAACAACAGGTCCGTTAAATATCACAAAATCCATAAAAGATAAGCCCGCAGCTCCGCCTATCATTATATTAGGAGGATCACCTATAAGAGTCGCCGTACCGCCTATATTAGAAGCCATTATCTGAGTCATCAAAAATGGAACAGGATTTACTCTCAAAGCTCTGGTTATAGCTAAGGTTACAGGACCCATCAAAAGAACTGTTGTAACATTATCTATCACTGATGACAACAAAGCCGTAATAATCATATATATAATCATAATGCGCCATGGATCTCCCTTTGCAGCCTTAGCCGATATCACCGCAAGAGACTCAAAAAGACCTGAGTATTTTACTATTGCCATGAACAACATCATTCCCACCAAAACCCCTATGGTGTTAAAATCTACATATACGGCAGCCGCTTCAACATCCATTACTCCCAATGCCAGAAGCAGTACAGCACCGAAAATAGCAACAACAGCCCTGTGTATTCTTTCAGAGATTATAATAATCATAACCGCAATAAAAATAATGCACGCTACAGCAGAATCACTCATAAATCTATATCCTCCTCCGGGAAATAAAATACAATATTAAATAATATATAAATATTACATTAAAATTCCTCAAAGAAAAAATAAAAACAGGTCAGTGAAAAAAGTACCTTCAATGACCTGTAATTTTTTTATTACAAACAAATTTAAAGAGTTATTCCCAAAAGCAAAGATGCTATCAGCAGAAATGTAACCGATGAAAACATGTCTGTAAGTGACGATATCATAGGATTCGCCATTAAGGCAGGGTCTATACCGAGCTTTTTCGCAGCCATAGGCAGAAGACTTCCCAAAAGTTTAGCAAAAACTACGATTATTATCATAGACAGTGCCACCGTAAATCCTATAATCACTTTCTGTCCGTCTATGAATACAACCTTTGCCATATTCAAAATACTAAGGGATATTCCCAGTATTATACTTATCCTGAACTCTTTCCAAGCAACCTTCAGCGCATCTTTCAAATCTATATCATCTACAGCCATACCTCTTATGACAAGAGTCGCCGCCTGAGATCCTGTATTTCCACCTGTACTCATCAGAAGAGGCAAATACGAAACCAATATAATCACTTGAGCCAGTACTGTCTCAAACCTTAGAATTATGGTTCCTGTTATCATGGCTGATATATTCATGAAAACAAGCCACGGTATCCTGTTACGAGCATGCCTGAAAACCCCCATATCAAGGTATTCTGTATCCGAATCATCCATTACTCCTGCCATTCTCTGGATATCCTCAGTAGTCTCTTCCTCTATTACTTCAAGAATATCGTCAAATGTTATGATACCTACGAGCCTGTGTTCATTATCAACCACAGGTATAGCTAAAAAACCATATTTTTTAAAAGTTTCAGCCACCTCTTCCTGATCATCGTAAACATTGACATATACATAGTCAGTATTCATCAGCTCTGATATTTTCATGTCATCATCTGCGATGACAAGGGCTCGGAGAGAAACGATACCGTCAAGCTTTCTCCCGCCTTTTTTCACATAACACGTATAAACAGTCTCGCTGTCCATACCCTCATGTTTTATGTGAGCCATAGCCTCAGAAACTGTCATGGTCTCCTGAAGGCTTATATAATCAGGCGTCATCAAACTTCCTGCGCATGTGTCCGGATAATTTAAAAAAGTATTTATCAGTTTTCGTTCTTCTTTAGGCGTATTTTCAAGTATCTTATCTACTATATTTGCCGGCAGTTCTTCCAATACGTCAATCTTATCGTCAAAATCAAGTTCCTCAATGATATATGAAATTTCCCTGTCGGTTATTCCATGAACAATAGTCACTTGATCGTCTGAGGGCAAATGAGAAAATACTTCTACGGATACATCTTTAGGCAGCATCCTGAATATGATGATAGTCTTTTCTACTCCCAAAGATTCCAGCACCTCTTCGAGAATTTCACCAATATCAACTTCATTATGTTTTAATATCTCATCCCTCGCTTTAAAATATGATTTTTCCTGCAGCAGTCCCAAAATCTTGTCAACATCTTCATCGAACTGCTGTGTCTTCATATCCGTATCCATAGATGTTTCAGTCATGATATTGCCTCCTTTCCCGAGTATGTAAATCTAAAAATTGAACTTTCAGCTTTATCCTATCAGAACACTTTTCATGTTATGTGCAAAGCTCTCAGCTCTTCTGCCCACTCCTTCCGAGACTGTTATCTCTCCGGGATTATTAGCTGTTTCCAGTATAGCAAATTTGCCGGGCAAAGCAAAGGTTTTATTCATATTAAGACCGCTTATAAGCTGTTCCGCTACAATATCCCCTCCGCTGTAGCCTGAAACCACAACTCCGAAAAGACTTTTATCATAAAACCTATGAGCAGTGAAAAGCGCTGTCATTCTATTCACAAAAGCTGTCAAATTAGCTCCTAAAGCATCATTATAATTTGGACATACCATCACAAGAGCATCACAAGCCAGAATAGCCGGATACACTTTCTTAGTTATAGTTCCCCCATAAAAACAACTGCCTTCTTCTCCAAAATGTCTGCATGTTGCATATGAACACCCCCTGCAGTCTATAATCTGCCCGTTTCTCAAAGAAATTTCGTTAAAATGGCACTGCGGCAGATGTTTTTTCACCATGTTCCAAAGAGCCAAACTGTTTGATATACTGCTGTTTCCGGCATGAAGTACCAGTATATTGGGATGGGCTTTCTTCTTCGGAGAATATTTCATAATATTATTTACCAGATCTCTTCCGGCTGTCATATATGCTCCCATATTATCAGTGTTAAGATTCTGCGCCTGTATGTTGTAATTCTTCAAAGTCCTTGTCCCTTCCACAAGAGGTCTGCCCGGAAACGTGCATCCGGCTCTGTTAGCAGTAAACACAAGACTCCGTCCTGTTGATTTCGTGAATATCTCGCTGTTGCCGTCAAGGATAACTCCTCCTACGGATCCGTCAAGAGCATTGCTGTTAATCCTCAGATATTTCATGATTGCATACCAGCTTAAGTTTATACCGGACTGCCCCAAAGAAATAGTGAATAGTATTCTTTTATTCCTCAGATCAGCATTCTCCACTTCTTCCACAGTGGAAAAAACCTTATGAATCCTGTTTCCTACACTGTACCGCACTATTTTTTCAAGCCTCTCTTTTTTACTTTCCTCTGGACAGTATGGATTTATTACAATCAAATCTTTCATAACTTCTCCTTTCATCTGCTGAGGACCGTCTTTTTTTAAAGGTTCTTCAAATTATCATATGCATACTTTATTCTCATAAACAGCGCTTCATCAAGTGGAAGATTCTCTGCTACTATACCTTCCGGCGTTCTCTTATTTTTACACCCTAAAAACGCTCCTTTTTCCCCGCAGCCAAAATAAACTGAGGAATAATTCCACTCTCCCTTAAGAGTTTCTATAAGAGATATTGCCCCCGATGACATAGCCGGAGCAATATAAGGTTTGAATCCATCTTCTCTCACCCTCATATTAGCAGTCACCGCAAATTTGGTCAATTCCTTTGATATCTCATCATTATATACTTTGATGCTGTCTGCTATTACAAGATCCTCTCCATGAGGCCCGAAAGCTCTCCCTTCTCTCAAATATCTGGTGAACCGTTTATCTTTTTCTGCAAAATAACGAGCTCGTCCATTCATGACACCAAGGCCATATCCTTGGATCTGACAGGGATCAAGACCTGACATAAGAGCTGCCTTGCACAGAGGATCCACAGGATCAGATACAACTGCAAAGATACCGTCAAATCCACTTTTCACAGCCTTTTTTCCATACATAGATACCAATCTGCGGTTGGCTTTCAGCTGAGCCATCCTTACATCTCCCGAAGATCCCACCGGAGGTACGCCAAGAGATGCACAAAACACAAACATATCACAGTCAAAAATTCGTTCTTCCTTGAGGATTTCTACAAAAGGCAGTTTTCTTCCATCGGGAAAAGATATCTGATTGATCTCCATCTCATATCGTCTCGCCATTTTTTCATCCAGATCATATATTCCTATTTGACTTATGGTACTTCCTCCAAGAAGTTTCAATCCCATAAGAACGGTACCTCCAACATCCCCTAAAGCAAGAAGATTCACTTTGCTGTCCTTTTTTATCCTTTTTTTGTCAGGAAACATCACCGAGCTTTCACTAAGCTTCGTTTTTCTGTTTTTATCTATCAATTCACTTATATATCTCATTTTAACGCACTTTCCAATCTTAAAAGTCTCTCCATGTAATCAGCCATATATACCGACGGAGATAAGTTGAAATCCACGGCTACTCTATTTGATCCATTAGGCATTCTCGGCGATTTTATAACATCCGAGAGGCGTTTTATAGTCAGCTTTCGCTCAAACAGCGTCTGATATTCTTCTTCCAAGACCTTGAAGATCTTGGCCGCATTGTCAATGCATACCATTGACATCTCATAAACTGCTTCCTTACTGGAATCATGAAGAAATGTAGGTGCTGCAAAAGGCAGTATCAGATTTATGGACGGTATCAAATTCGCCTCTGTCTTCTCAAAACTCTGAACACCGTCTCCTCCTATAAACGGACATAAAGTGGACTCAACAAACCATGCTTTAAGATTCGGTATAAAATAAGCGCTTTCCACATCACGATCCTGAATAGTCATTAAATCTCTGCCATACCCCGAAAGAACACCCATTATCAGTTTTCTTATTTTCAAATCATTTTCCTTAAAAATAGGATCAAGAGCTTTTATTCTGTACCCTTTATGAAGTAGATCATCCACCAGTATCACCGGTCTGTTAAAAGACTTTATCGTCTTTATTTGATTAGGTATGGTAGCATACATCGGATATTCTTCTATAGTGAAACTGTCAAGAGTCGGCGAAAACATCTTTTCAGTATGAAGAGTCTTTGTCACAGTATTAGGTACTACCATACCTCTGAGTATCTTCCCAAAAGGCACGCACATACATTCTCCCAAATTCCGCTTCATTCCGGGGTAATTTGGAACATTATTATTCTTGGTTACCATGTCGACTATCTTCTGATGCATGATTCCTGCATTAAAAGACAAGACAAGATTCCCCGGATTCAGCTTAGTTAACGCCCTCTGCATCTCTATATGAGTCTGTTCAAGTATTCTGAGTATTTTTTGATTAGTATTAAACGGCTCTTTCAAAACCGTATCCATATTCTCAATAACAGCGATAGGCTCCTTCATATTGACTTCATACACACCCTGAGGCTCGCCTTTTAAAATTATTTCAGTAAATCCCTGCAGACTCAGTATGTCCAATATATTATTACTTGGCTGTTCCTCAAGAGGATGATATATACCGTATGTCATATCATCTGCTACTGCTTCTGACAATACCTCTGTCGTTATTATCTGCAGCAGTTTTCTCATATCTGTATTCGACGAACAGTAAAGGCCCCGTATAATCAGCATCCGCCCTGTAGCCTTTTCCCTCAGGTAAGACGCTATCTCCACATCTTTGAATTCGTCATAAAGCTCTCCTGTTTCTATCTCATTCACAGCCGCAATAGCACATATGCGCCGATTCTCATTCCACATGACCGCAGCACTTACATCCGGATCATCCAGATATCGCTTTATACAAGCCACATCCAATCCTCTTTCTCTCAGATCTTCTTCCATATCCGCCAGTATCTGGCTTCCTCTGTACTTAAGAGATTCAAATGATATATTCTTTATCTCAAATACATTTTTATACTGAGGCTCTCTCAGATAAAGGCTGTTATCATATATGAAATTCTGGGCTACAGGATCTATGAGATTTGATATATCACGTCCGTAATCTATATTCTCTCTTATTCTTGTTGAACTTATATCTTCCAGATACACCGGCAGCTTTAGCTCCCTTATTTTTCCGCTCATGTTTTCATATGCCTTTTCAAGAGCTATCCTGTCTTTGCCCCTATTCTCCATGGTTTCTCTCTGGAAAACAATATGATTCATAGAATGAATCGAATCGCAGCTTGCTTCTGACCTGTATGAAGACGCATTGATTATCACATCGCTTCCTACCACTATATAAAGATCTTTTTCGGGAAACAGTTCTTTCAAATGTTTAAGATCCTCAGGATTTGCAATATTGACAGGAAAATCATCAGCAAACAGAAAAACATCAGGTTCTCCTGCCACAGACATTGAAATTATTTGTCTTCTTATCATCCTCGGCTGCGTTTTTTTTGACCATGAGAATTCATCTATGGCAAGATACACCTCAAATCCTTCATCCCTTATAGCCTGTACAATTCCTTTATGGCTAAGAGAAAAAGGATCAAAAGTTCCCGGAAAGAATGCAATATTATGATTTTCCGGCAGATTCATATCTCCGCAGCTAAACTTGTATTCAGAAATAAATCTATATATATGATTCAGCGCAGCCGCATTCGTAAAGAAATTCATATCATACTCTTCTATATCTGTTATCAGAGTCAGAATCTTCTTATATGTTTGCCTGAAAATATCAAACTTTTCTTCTTGCGAAAGTTCTTCTGTTCCGAAAATATACTGACCTGTAACCATGACTGCTTCCTGACTGACCACTTCATGATAATTGGCAAACCCCTTAAGCAGCATCCCCAGCATCTTTGTCTTGCGACTCTCATATTCTACCTTAGGCTCAATATTCTTATATCTATAAGACGAATATTTTTTTATAACTTCTCCTATGGTATCCAATGCTACTGAACCTACCTTGTCATTAGTATTTTCTATCAATTCTCCTATATTGTCCATAAACTCATCCAATTCACCCGGATACAGATAAAGAACAAGCTCACCCAGATACTCCGGAATATATTTAGAAAATTGATATTCACCAATCTCAAGCCCCTTTGTTAATTCTATAACTATCTCATTTATCTGCTCTATAGGAAGTGTCCTTGCGATCTCAATCAGACCTCTCCCCGCTTTATGCCTTACGGTAACTCTCTCACTGACTTTTATCAGATTAGAAAAATGAGAGGCCAGATAGAAGGTCTGTTCTTTGAGTCTGTCATTTAGAGCATGTTCAAGAAGAAACTCCATATTAACAATCTTCACAACCCACGGAGTTCCTACTTTGAGATTCTCTCTGAATATTGCCGATACAGCATCACTCAAAGAACCTTGTTCTTCCAGTAATCCAATCTTATCATAACATTTCTTGGCGTTTTCTTCCTCTCCTATATTCTTCAGTATTTTATAGACCAAATATGACACACTTATATTATCCATGGTATCACATGCATTGCCTATTATATTTTTTATACATTTTTTTACGTAATAGCTGTCCATCTTGTCAGAAATATATTCGGCAACTCTCAGAGCTCCTATTTTAATTTCAACAGGTTCCCTTACAGATACCGTCTCGGCGAATTCTAAAACGGAAATCATTTCTTCTTCAGAAAACAGCTTTTGCGGAATCGTTATAACAGAATCAAGAAGCACAAATACAGCACTGTCTTTAACACGGCTGAATCCGAACAGCCTGAAGTACTGTCTCATAAAAACACTTATATTACCATCCTCAGAGCTTTCGATAAGCCCCTGAAGAACTACCTTGAGAGTATATCCTATCCAGCTTCTGTGCTGATCCGTAACACGATAATCCGGAAACACTATTTTGTGAAGATATGTATCCCATATCTCAGCAGCCTCAGATACATCTATGCTATCGCTTCCGGCCCACTCAGGAATCTCCTTTCTGTATACATCATCATATTCAGCTATTATATTTCCCATAAGCCTTCCTGCCTGACGTCTTATATCCCCCTCTCTGTGAGACAACAATTCATACAGAAAATTTATCGTAAGCTGTTTTTCCGGCTTTGTCATATAAGTAAAATATTCCGAAAGAATATTAAGATAAGTCCTCTGGCTTTTCCACTGTTTCTCACTTCTGGCAGCCTCTATGAGACTTCCGAAAGCAGATTCATTGTTGAATATTCCCATTATCTGTATATTATGCTCTATAGCAGTATACTTTATATGCTGCACTACCTGATCTGCCATCAAAAGTGCCATATCCTGCTCATAGACTCCCACATTGTGAGCAGGAGAACTCCATACATCTGTTTCTACGCCCAAGTCAATAAGATAATCTTCAAAATCCTTAAGCTTTGCATAAACTTTCTCATATCTGTGTCGCTTTTCCAAATCAACATTATCAAGCTTTTCCAATATGACATCAAAAGCTTCCGAAAGAGTATAAAAATGTATGGTCTCCTCACCGTTTCGTCTGCTGCTTTTCACTCTGAAATCAGCATATATCAAAAGTAAAGATTCCACAGAAAGGTTTTCCAGTTCAAGATCCCATGTGGAATGGTTGCTGGCGATATGCGCTGTCATAGGCATATTTTCTTTTTTAAGGAGCTCATCTGTATAATAATAATGAAGATACGGGATTCGCTCGGCTTCCTGCGGACTACATCCGAATTTTCCCAAGTCATGGCATGCGGCGGCACCCGAGACAAGTGCCATATCTATAGGTATATCGGTACCTAAAAGCTGTTTTCCGACAAATGTAGCAACATAGTGAACCCCACCTATATGACCTATCGTATTAAACGGCGTTATTTCCCGGCTAATCCTCATAAATTCAAAAATATAATCACGTTTCCAGAAATCTAACAGTCTTTCATATTCTTTAAAAGTGATGCATTCCTTAACCTGATCTTTCCCAAAAAAGTCTATATGATCTGTAGGCGAAAAACCTTTGCTCTGCCTCTCATATCTCAACAAAGCCCTGTAATTTTCAAGGAAAAAATATTTGGCTCTGTTCTGCCCGGTTTCTGCCCGTGCAATATAATTTTCCGGATACATGGCAGCTTTAGTTTCTTCACATATAAACTGAAGCCAGCCACATTCTGGTTCTTCTGACCATTTTTCCATGAAAGGCTTCATTTCCTCCAATATTTTTTCCGCCGAAAACTCTCTGTTCTCGGCAAGTTTTGTAAAAACCTTTTTCCACTGCAGATCATTTAAAAGACGGATCATGTTTTTTCTGTTTGTACCGAAAAAACCGAGGGATCTTCTGTCTGTAAGCACCTGTTGTGTTTCTCTCACTATATTACGAATCAAACCTGTTCCTCCATTTACACAGTTTGGCTTTTTTTCTTCCGATTATTATATCATGTCTGCCATGAATCAACAAACAATGGTTGATGAGATTTTACCTTTACTTACATTTATTGCAACGCGTTTATTATAAAGTTGCGGTTTTGATTAAACCTTTGAAAACCCGTTGACTGCATTTTAACAAAGTGATATATTTAAGTTAATAAGGCATTACCAACTTTGCGAATTTTATTATTAAAGAGGAGAAAAAAAATGTCAAATTATGTTGAAAGAGTTATTGAACTTTGTAAGCAGAAGAACCCTGGCGAGATAGAATTCCACCAGACAGTAGAAGAGGTTTTGACTTCATTGGCACCGGTTTGCGAAAAGCATCCCGAATATGAAGAAGCTGCTCTTCTCGAAAGATTAACTGAACCTGAAAGAGGAGTAACTTTCAGAGTTGTTTGGGTTGACGATGCTGGTAAAGTACAGGTTAATAAAGGATACAGATACCAGTTCAACAGTGCAATCGGACCTTACAAAGGCGGTCTCAGATTCGCGCCAAACGTATATCCCGGAATCATCAAATTCCTCGGATTTGAGCAGATTTTCAAAAACAGCTTAACAGGGCTTCCTATCGGCGGCGGCAAGGGCGGTTCCGACTTTGATCCTAACGGAAAGTCAGACGCTGAAGTAATGAGATTCTGTCAAGCATTCATGACTGAATTATACAGACACATCGGACCTAACACTGATGTCCCTGCAGGAGACCTCGGTGTCGGCGCCAGAGAAATAGGTTACCTTTTCGGACAGTATAAGAGAATCGTTGACAGATATGAAGGCGTTCTCACCGGCAAAGGAATTCCTTACGGCGGACTCCTCGGAAGAGCAGAAGCTACAGGATTCGGTATCGTATGGTATGCTGAAGAAATGCTAAAAGCCAATGGCGAAGACATTAAAGGAAAAGATGTTGTTATCTCAGGATTTGGTAATGTGGCATGGGGTGCTGCATGGAAACTGCAGCAGTTAGGCGCTAACCTGATTGCATTCTCAGGTCCGGACGGATACATTTATGACCCTGACGGCATCAACACTGATGAAAAGGTTGATTTCCTTCTTGAACTCAGAGCATCAGGTAAAAACATCTGCTCACCTTATGCTGAAAAATTCCCTAATGCTAAGTTTACTGCAGGCAAAAAGCCTTGGGGCGTTCATCAGGACTTCGGAGCTAATGTTGATTTGTTCATCCCATGTGCAATGCAGAACGACGTACATATGGAAGATGCTAAAAACATTGTTGAATCAGGCTGCAAATTCTATTGCGAAGGTGCTAACATGCCTACAACTAACGATGCTCTCGTTTATCTGATGGATAAAATGATTGCTGTAGGACCTTCTAAAGCTGCTAATGCTGGCGGCGTTGCCTGCTCATGCATCGAAATGGGTCAGAACGCAGGACACACTGTATTCCAGCATGAAGACGTTTATGCACAGCTGCACCAGATTATAAAGAATATCTACAGCGCTTGTGCAAAAGCCGGAGAAACTTATTTTGGCAATAAAAACGCTCTGGTACAGGGTGCTAACATCGCCGGTTTCGAAAGAGTTGCTGAAGCTATGATGGCTCAGGGATTAGTATAAATCAATAGCCATTCAAAAAATATCAGCCCAGTTCAATTAATTTTGAACTGGGCTTTAATAATATAGTAAAACTTATTTCACAACACAACTACTCCCCGTCATTTTATAATATTTGTTTAATTTTTGAGCAGCTCCTTTTACCAAAACTCCACCTGCCAAACTCAGACAAGCACATATTACAATCATAGGGATAAATTGAACGGATAATCCCAACTGAGGGCCTATAGCGCCAACTACAGCATATGATATTCCTATCAGCCCCAATATGGTTCCCATATCTTTTATGCTATAGCTGTCGGTTATCATAATCGGATTAAGTGTTGTCATGCCGTTATATGTAAATCCCTGTATTATGCATATAACAGCATATGCCGTAAAACTATTTACTCCGAGAACTACAAACCCTATCAATAATATGCCATTTATTATTCCGAGAAAAAAAGTTGTCCTATATGGCCCTATCTTATCTGAAACGATACCTATGATAATTCCTCCCAATCCGGCACCTACTCCGAATGCAGAAACTACCCACGCAGAACCCATTTCATTGATACCATATATATTTTCTGCCAGAACAGCAATATCAGTTACCAACACATTACCTATCATCTGAATGGTAATAATTGAAAAGAAAATCATGTAAAACGCCGGGTGAGTCAATGCCTTTTTCCAGCCCATAGACGGCAATGCCTTCTCGTCTCTGCCTGCAATGGTCTCTGCTATTTCCTGTTCATCTGCCGCTTTTTGGATCTCTGCCTGCAATTTTTTATCTCCTTGTGTAGGATCGTATACCAACATAGTGGCAATAAGCAAAACTATGGTAAATACTGCACCTTCTCCCACAAGAACGCTGCTAACCGGAAAGGACTGTATATAATATGCCAATACAGGAGATATTACAATGCTCCCTATTCCCTGTGCACCAAACATAATACCCATAACAAGCCCTTTATTACGAGGAAACAAGGAATTTATAAGCGCTACATTACATATATACACACCATACATTGCCAATCCTGCCATAATTCCCTGCATAATCGCAAATATCATAACATTTGATGTCAGTCCGCTTATAATTATTGCCGCACCATAAAGTATACCTGATGTTACCTGGACTTTTTTCACACCGAATTTATTCATAAACCATCCGCCTATTAAAAATGCAGGAAACTCACAAAACATAGTTAATGTATATGCCAAGACTATTTTATTTTCAGACCAACCGTAAGCCTCATTTAACGGTCCGACAAAGACTGCCAATGAATAAACAGAACATATACATAATTCCATCAAAATAATCATTACAAGTGATATAGCTTTTCTACTTTTGGGAACCTTTAATTGAATCATTGAAGTAACCATAATACTTCCTCCTTAATATGATTTTTATAATTCTTTCAGTTCTTTATCTATTGCTGCTAAAACTTCCCTGTTAAGTTTAGAACCGACAAAAGGGGCAACAGATTTAAGCTTCATACCCATCGCCATATCTATACGCGGATCCTTTGTAAGGCCTGGCGCATATTTTTCGATTATCCTTACCGCCTCCTCATTTGATAATATTTCTTTTACCGTATTTGATATACCTTTAGAAAATTCCTCTGTACCTTTTTTTTCTTTTGAATTTTGATTAACCTTTCCTGTTCCTGCAGCTGCCTCAAGCACAATTTCCGCAAAAGCTTTACCGACAGGTTCCAGCTGATCAATAGGAATTCTGTCAGGTTTATCAGACGGATGATAAATATACATCTGAGGAGAGACCATGCTGACTATGGGAATTCCATCTTCATTAAAACAATATGCATCCGATATTACTTCGTTTTCTGAAAACTCATATTCTTCCTGATCAAGACCTCTCCCTACATCTGTTTTAACAAACAGAGTTTTATCAAGACCATACTTAACATATTTTTCCTTTACGATATCATACAAGCCGGATTGATTAGATACATACACAATTCTAAATTCAGGTTCTCCTGTTTCATATTCATTGTAATTTTCATCAAAAGCAGTTTCTTTTCCTATATGTTCAATACAAAGATCGAGTATAAGCTTTTCACCATTGGAATGTCTTGTACGTATGAATTCTTCATGCCCGACATAATTAGCATAATGAGTATCTGTAGCTGCAAACATCATAGTTTTCTTGCGTTCTTCCTCAGGTATCTGAGAAAAATATTTAGCAAGAGCCATCATCTCCGATATCCCTGAACCATCCTGAACCGAGCCTGTGAAAACAGCATCATGATGTGAATGAACCAGTATTATCTCATCAGATTGACCCGGCAGTTTTCCGCTTACATTCCTTGCAGTTCTGTAATTATAATCAGAACGCAGTTTCATAACTCCCTTCAGCACTTCTTTTTTCCTGAATTTGTCTCTGAGAATATTTCCGCTACTTCTTGATATCCAAACTGCCGGCAAAGCCATATATTCCGTTTCCAAAGGAAGTCCGATATCCGTATAATCTTCATTGTACCAATACGGATCATCATAATAATCATCCAATATCCCTATAAAACCTTTTGCTCCTGCTTTAGAAGCATTGATATAATTAAAAGGCCATGTTCCCGGAGTAAAAATATTGTATTTTTTCAGCGTTTTTTTAAGCTTTCCTTCAGGATCAAAAAGCTCCGCCTCTTCAAAGATATCCATACGCATATCAGCACTCATTTTCTGAAAACGCATATCACTGACAACAATTTTCCCGGTCAGATCTAAATCTTTTACATCTTCCTCACTACCTTCTCCTATATATACGAATTCTGCTTCCGATCCGTCAATTCCAATCTCAAAAATACCTGTCTCTGCTTTTCTGTTAGTTCCATTTCCCGCAAAACATTCAAAATCATCGCCGTCTATATTCAAACTGCATATATCGGTATTTAGAAACACTGCGGGAACCTCCTCGATTTTGATATCCTCAAGTCCAAATTCATTGAATTTGGAAGCAATATATTCAGCTGACTTTCGCCCTTCCTCTGAGCCTGTTTTTCTGTGCCCCCACTGCGATAAATCACATATCCATGAAAAAATTTCTTCTTTTTTAGGAAATAATTTTTCTTTAAACTTTATTTTCATCTTTTAATCCTTTCTTAATATTTTAAGTACCCTTCTTCAACAACTACTTTTCCATTTTGTATTACATAACGAATATTTGAATTATCACATAATATTTCTATATCTTCTGCAGGATTCTTTATAAGTACCAAGATATCTGCTAATTTCCCCACTTCTAAAGTTCCTGTCTTATGATCCATTCCTAACGCTTTTGCAGAATTCAGCGTAGCAGAAGTAATTATTTCCGAAACAGTCATCCCTATATGCTTCAAGGCCTTATATTCCTGCATAGTATATTCTCCATACGGAGTCACTGGTTCGTATACAGTATCCGAACCCATCGCTATCTTCACACCCTTTTCCTTTGCCTTGGAAAAATTGTCGATAATCATATTAGTATACATTTCAAGTTCTTCATCTGAATACAAAGATGTTTCAGGGCCACCATCACTTCTCTGATGAAATGCAAATGTTCTTATGGGTTTTTCCTCTTCTGAACCCAAATCAAAACTGCCGCTTGCATTTGTCAGAAGATTTATCGTTGGAACAAGAATAATTCCTCTTTCAATCATTAGCTCCATACATTCCTCATCTAACATTTCTCCATGTTCTATTGTATCTACTCCTGCTTTTATACACTGTTTAATTGATTCCAGGTTCTCAGCATGAGCACACACCATAGTTCCACTGATTTTATGTGCTTCATCACATATCATTTTCATTTCTTCAAAAGTATAATGTACATCAAATACATTATCTGTAGCCCAATTCCCACCTCCTGAAGCCCAAAACTTTATCTGATCTGCACCTTGCCTGAGTATCCTTCTCACCCATTTGCGGCATTCCTCGGGACCATCTGCCAGCACAGCCCACTGATGCCGTTTTTGCACCATCTCCTCAGAAAACTGAAATGTATCACAGTGTCCGCCTGTTCTCGCAAGGCCCGGACCACAAGCTATGATTCTCGGCCCCACTATGCGTTCCTCTCTGAAAATTCTTTTTAAATAAAGGCCATTCCACGAAATATCCCTGCACGATGTAATTCCGCTTTTCAGCAACGTCTGAGCATCTCCAACAGAACGCATTCCTCTCATAAGATTCGGTTCTGAAATAATATCTCCATCCAAATAAAGTCCTTCTCCACGTCCTCCTGATAGATGAATATGTGCATCTATCAGCCCCGGCATCACATAATGACCTGCAAGTTCAATTTCCTGAAATACGTTGTCTGCTTTGTATTCAGACATATCATCAATCTGCATGATGTGTCGCCCGCTTACCGCTACAAACATATTTTCTTTTATTTCTTTTCCGTAACCATCAATCAAGTTTACATTTTTCAACACATAATTTTCCTTCAATTCCATGAAACCCTCCGCTTTAAATAGATTCCTTTAAACACCTTATCATTTTTATGCCTTTTTTTATGGTTTTGAATTCTCTCTTTAATTCGATGATGAACCTTATCATTTCCCTGCGTATCGCTTTGCGCATCATCTTTATTTCCTCTTTAAAATCTTCATCCCCATTTTCAATTTTTTGTTTTAACTGTGTCATCAAAGGATAAAAAGTATAACAATTCAGCTCCTTTCCTGATGCCCACGTTCTTCTTTTTTCATACTCTTTTCCATTTATCTGATGACACATTTTCTCAGATATCATCTCGCTGAAGTAATATGAAATCCCCGCCATATCAACTTGAAAAAGACACTGTTTTGCCTTTTCAGGTTCTTTATTTCTTAAAAATTCCTCCGCTTCCTCCATTAGCCCTATGTTCATAAGATATTTTCCGCTTCTGGAAATGAGAAAATCCGACGGAGCAACTGCATCTATTTTAGTTTGAAAAAAGTCGAATATCTTCAAGATATACGAATTATATCTGCGAGCATTATCATAAAACTCTCTCTGCTTATCTGTGTCAATTCCAGAATCCACTTCCATAAAATATTTTTGATTTTTATCCTTTAATTCTTTAAGCAATATTTTCGAAGCATCTTCCAAAAGTTTAAGCTTATATTGCATTCTTCCTGTTTTTATCCCCTGTTCTTCCAGAGAATCAAAATCTGATTCAACACGTATACGTTTAGACTGTGCCGAAAAATCAATTTCCAGATATGGAAGCGAATCCAAATATATCCCTAATCCCCCATAGTACCGAATTGAATCTCTTAATGCATCTGGATTGTAGCTTTCCCAGTTATCATGATTTGAATGGTCTCTGCCTATATATGCTGATTTTCCCTCAAGCTGTTCTGTAATAATATCATTGGTATATACCGGAATTCCCGCTGTGCAGTATGAAATCCCGTCACACCAGGATAAACCATTATATAGCTGTGAACCCGTGCCTGCTGATTTTTTTTCGAAACCTCCGGTAAGCTCCGGAGAATAATTGATATAATCAAACAAATTAATCTCATTCCCTATTGTGGTAACAGCCTTCAATTCTTCAAGAGCAAGAGCTGCATATTCAAAATTGATATCAGCAATCACTTTATTTTTCCATTCTGTCATCTTCTTTTTTATAGTCTCGTATGAGCCGGTAATATAAGGATATTTTGTATCAATCATCCCACACTCATGTGCCCCATGAAAAGCAAAGATCATACTCCTCTTCGGTCTGTAGCCTGAACGCATAACGGCATGAGCTATACCCAGCAAAGCTGCACATGACGATATATTATCCTGAATACAGCGAAAAAAATGGTCAAGATGAGCAGAAAAGACTATTTTTTCTTCACTCATACTCCCCGGTATTTCTCCCAGCACATTATATGTAACTCCTACATCAGGAGTATAAACAGCATCTACAGTCAAATTGAGTTCTATTTCTCCGACTTTTTTCAAAATACCTTTCAAATAATTAGCATGTTTTAAACTAATACCCATTATAGGAATAGGCGATTTATTCATGGGCGTCTGTACACGTATCGTTTCTTCATTGAGTACACCCTCCCCTGCATAAATCAACAGTGCGGCAGCTTTATTTATTACAGTTTCCTCAATCTGTGCTATCAGATTCCCAGCTTCTAAAACATCCATGCCGCAAAAAAGTGCTATCTTACCCTCTATATTCAAATTTTTCAGTTCATCTCTCGTTGCTGTACCTACATCTACCAAGCTTGCAGTTATACCGTTGCTGCCTGTTCCCGGAGATCGATAACCATAAGGTCTAATTTCCATATGTTCAATATTATCGATATCTGAAATCACACGAAGCCGGGCATCATTAAACTGATATTTGCTTACAGGGGTTTCTACAATTTCTACTTTTTCTACCCCTATACTGCGAAGCTGCTGCGCTATATATTCAGCACCTGCATGTTCAGCATCACTGCCTCCATGTTTTCCGCCATAAATCAAACTGTCTCCTATAGCTGAATAATCTCTGACAAATTCTGTCCACCGGTCAGTATCAACCTTACTGCAATAACGTTCAATATTCTGTTTCAGTGTCTTACATTCCAAATTATCACTCCTTTCTCATATGCAGCCTCTTTCAAAACTACACACTCATAATATTCCGAAAAATCTTTTTTTAAACATGTGTTGATTATTTTTTGTAATCTTATTATAATTAAGATCTGACGTAAAAACCATATTCAATATCAACCGAAAATGTCAATTAGCAGACAGTTAAACAATCCTCTGTCTATTAACATGTTTTAAAAGGAAAAAAGGAGTACAATATGAACAATTCCGACAGACGTGTAAAAAGAACAAAAAGACTCCTCAAAGAGTCTCTTTCAAAATTATTGCAAACAAAGGAACTACATAATATTTCTGTCAAAGAGCTGACAGATCTCGCAGATGTTTCACGAGGAGCTTTTTATACCCATTACCAAGATATCTATGATTTATATGATCAGATGGAAAGCGATCTGTTTAAAGAAATAAATAATATTATTATTAAAGAACCCACCCATAAATATAATGAAGTGTATAAAACTCTGATCAATTACATATATGATAACGCCAATATATGCCGCATTTTTATGTTAAGAAATTCTCCCGGAACCTTTAGAAATAAGATGACAAATTTTTTTGAAGAAAAATTCCACTCTATTGTCCTCTATGAGATGGATATGCCTGAAATGAAAGAAGAGTGGAAATTCATATCACGATATCAAAACGAAGGATTTATTTCAGTATTAAGTCTTTGGCTTGAAACAGATCTTATTTATCCAAAAGAAAAATTATTAAGATTACTTATAGATATAGATTCAGTCTGTGATCCTCTATATACATAAAAAACGATACTTTTATAGGTATCGTTTTTTACATATTTATTTTATCGCTTATTTCACTCCTGCCTGAAAAATAACTGTTCCGTCTTTCAGCTTACCTACTATTATCGTTTCCTTATTTTGAACCTCCGTGTACAGAAGAATCTCATCCCCCAGCATTGCTTCTTTCGAAAAGTTCATGATAAAACTGCCATAATTGTTTTTTCCCAGTACGCCGCTTATAATATCAGCATATCTACAATTATTGACATGTCTGTTAACATCAAGATCCGCTTCTGTTACAACATGACTGCCTGCCTTCACAGGATCTACAGCCTTTATCTTTTCTATTCCTTCCTCAAAAGGAACGTGATCTATATATTCTCCGTCAAAATTTATATCTGTTTTCTCCAGCTTTCTTGTCCTGAAATTTATTATACACCAGTGACTCATTCCTGCTGCTGTAAGAATACCCTCACCATCATGAAGGTAATAATCCCTAAAAAAAGTCAATCCCTTTTTGGGCCTTGGGTATGTGGAGAGTATATACTCCTTCTCCGAGATGAGCTTATCATATATCTTAAACTTCAGTTTAGACAAGACCCATATCCTGTCGTCTCTGATTAACCCATCATACCCATACCCCAGAGAATCAGCATGATGAGATGCAATCTCCTGAAAATGATACATTATACTCGAGGCTTTCACATTGCCATTCTCATCCAGATCTGATCTGTTAAAACTTATTTTCTCTTTTAGTTCAAGCATATTTCCTCCAGAATTTTTTAATAAAACTTTATTCTATTCCGCAGATTTCAAAGCTTCTGCCATATTTATCCGCTTAAGCTTCTGCCTCAGTATCACATCTACTATAAAAGCGAATCCTAAAACTACAACTACAGTCAAACCGAAACTGACAGGCTCTATTACCTCATTAAAGGACACAGCATCAACTACTATCCTGCTCATAATAAACTTATGAAGAGCAAATCCCGAAGGCAAGCCTGCCGCTATTCCCAAAAGTACAAGGATAAAATTCTCACGAAAAACATAAGAGCCTGTTTCCCTCGGATAAAATCCCAACACCTCTATAGTAGCTATTTCACGCTCTCTTTCTGTTATATTTATATTCCCAAGATTAAAAAGCACGATAAAGGCCAAAGCTCCGGCGCATCCGATCACCAATATTATTATATAATTCAGACTTACCATCATATCATCTACACGGCTTTTGGCATCTTCATTTATGGATATACCTATAACTCCATCAAACTCATTGATACTCTCTGATATATTATGAATATCAATTCCATCTTTAAATGATACAAACAAAACTGATGGTTCATACGCTTTCCCCATGTCCTGCTGATAGGTTTCCTCATTAATATATATATAGTTGGAAACATAATTTTTATATATTCCCGCGACTTTAAGTGTTGCTGTTTTTGTATCATCATAATTTAATTCTATAGTATCGCCAGCTTTAACCCCCAACATCTCAGCCAGTTTATTGTTTATAAGAGCTTCTCCTTTTCCCGGATAAGATATTTTTTTTCCGTCTTCGGTAAAATTCACAGCTTTAAGAATATCTCTGTCATCAGAAATCATAAGGCTGCATGATTTGTTGGCATCAGGACCTTTTGCATTTACAGATGTCTGCTGTAGTAATGCTGCATTGGAAAGTTCTTTTCCATATTCATCCTCAAATCGTTTTTTCAAATCTTCTCCCGATTGTTCGAAGGCCACTGTCATATGATATTTCTCTATCTCAGAATACTGATGGTCAGCAATTCCCGCCACAGAATCATTTATTCCGAATCCTGCCAGCACAAGCGATGTGCAACCTCCTATTCCCAGAATCATCATTATCATCCTCTTTTTGTACCGGAAAATATTTCTGGCTGATACTTTATGCAGAAATTTCATATGTTTCCAGATAAATCTAACTCTCTCCAAAAATATACGTTTCCCTGCTTTCGGGGCTTTCGGCCTCAGGATCTCCGCAGGCATATGTTTAAGCTGACCCCTGCATGCCAAATACGTAGTTCCTGTAGAACACAACAGTGACACAGCAAGAGATACTAAAGCCAACTTCCAGTTAAAATAAAATTCAAGAGGAGCAAAACCAAACATCATCCCATATGCCTTCCATATGAAAGACGGAAAATATTTTGATCCTGCAAAAAAACCTACAGCACACCCTAAGATAGCAGCAGACCCCGAATATATCATATATTTAAGCATTATCCTGCCCGGAGTATATCCAAGAGCACTGAGAGCACCTATCTGCGTTCTCTCCTCATCTATCATTCTGGACATAGTAGTCGAGCATACAAGTGCTGCTATCAGGAAGAAAAATACAGGGAATATTTTTGCAATGCTGTCTACAATATCAGCATTGCTCTCAAATGAACCAAAACCCAGATTATCCTCTCTATCCTGAACAAATATTTCCGGTTTTTCAAAATTTTCCAGATCTTCTTTCGCTTTATTTATTTCTGTCTGCCCATTGGAAAGCTCTGCCTCAGCCGAAGCAAAGCTTCTTTCAGCTTTGCTTTTATTGGAATAATAATCACTGTATCCGTTTTTTATCTGCCCTTCAGCCAAATCCAGTTTCTTTTCGCCCTCTGAAACTTCCTCCAGTCCTCCCTCTATTTGAGAGAGATTTTCCTCAAGCTGTAAAAGTTGTGTCTTCAAAGTTTCCTCAGTCTCCGCCGGAGCCTGAGGATCAAGAGATTCGATCTGTTGTTTTACTTCAGCTATCGCTGATACTACCTGTTGTTTTTGAGAATTAAGAGAATCTTTCTGAGAATTTATCTGTTCTCTGGATGAATTCATCTGAGAACTTTGTTCATCAAGCGTATTTTTAGCACTGTTTAACTGCCCATATACTGAATTTTTTTCCTCTTTTAGCCGCTGTCTTCCCTCATCAATTTCCTGCTGTCCTTCATCGATCTCCAACTGCGCTTCATCAACTGCCTGCTGATATCTTTTTGAAGCCATGCTTTCTGCAGCATTGATAACCGCATCTTCCGTTTTGGCTATATTACTGTAATATTCGTCACTGAACACAAACCCTTGTTTCTCAGATACCGCAAAGAGCTCCGTGAAATACTGAGAAGTAAACCCCTTCGCAGGCATATATACATAAGCTTCTATCTTCCCATCACCTAAAGATGTCGTCCCCCTGTCTGTTTTCATCATATAATAAGGAGAATTTACAATTCCTACTATTTTATATTCTTTATATGTCAAAGCATCACTTGTCTGCTTACTGTTTTCACTCGTTACCTCAAGAGTCTTTCCTATATCACTCTCTCTAAAAAAATGACTGTCTGCCACACATTCGTCATCACTTTCGGGCATACGGCCTTTTAAAAGATCTACCTTATTTACTTTATCAGTTATAGAATGCGCTCTGATTATGATGGAATTACCTATCCTGTCTTCCGAAAAGAAATCTGCTGTCACAGATCCTTCTGCTTCCGATACCTGTTCTACATCACTTACAGCAGAAACATCTTCTTCTGTAAACCCATATGTTGATACGATACGAAAATCATACATATTATATCGATTAACATATTCATTACACGTAAGCATCATAGAACCTTTAGTATTTTTCACGCCGGCAAAAAATCCCACTCCCAACGCAATAATGGCAAAGATCGCTATATATCTGCCCATACTCTGGAATATAGTCCTTCTTATATTCTTGAAATAAATATTCCCCGACATCTTTTTCGCCTCTACCATTCTATCTCTTCTACGGAAACCACATTATCATTAAGCTTGACTGATGCTACGGTACCATTCTTTATCTTAACTACCCTATCCGCCATGGCAGTAAGAGCCGAATTATGGGTTATTATCACTACTGTCATACCACTTTTTTTACAAGCTTCCTGCAAAAGCTTCAATATAGATTTACCCGTCTCATAATCAAGAGCTCCTGTAGGCTCATCACATAAAAGCAGCTTTGGATTTTTTGCTAAAGCTCTGGCTATAGCCACTCTCTGCTGCTCTCCCCCTGATAACTGAGCCGGAAAATTATTCATTCTGTCTTTAAGACCTACAGCGGCTATTACCTTCTCACTGTTCAAAGGATTTTTTGAAAGTTGAGAAGCAATTTCTACATTTTCAAGAGCGGTCAGATTAGGTATGAGGTTATAAAACTGAAAAACAAAGCCTATATCTAACCTTCTGTATGTAGCCATTTGCTTGGTGGAAAGAGAAGATATATCCCGTCCGTCCAGAATCACATTTCCTTCAGTAAGAACATCCATACCGCCCAGGATATTGAGCAGCGTAGTTTTTCCTGCTCCTGACTGCCCTACTACTACACAGACTTCGCCTTTCTCTATTTCAAAAGTCACTCCATGAAGCGCTCTCACCTCCACATCTCCGGACTTGTATATCTTTCCTACATTTTCAAATCTCACAAATGACATATCACGAATACACAGATTCATATCTGATTCTGCGCTCTCCTTTCACCCATCAGTTATTATATTTATTTTACTCTTATATTTTGATTATGACAACTAAAATTGACGATCATGTCTTTATACTGTGTTTATTCTATAAATAATAATACTTTTGACTCCTTGTTACTCTGTAATTCCTTATGATATAATTTTAATATTAATGTGTTTTAGAAAGGATAATCATTATGAACAACGAAGTGCTTATTTCCGGACTGGGGCTTCTGGCCACCTTTATCGGTATGGCTGTATTGATCTTCAAAAGAGTCTCCCCCATCATAATAGGCCCCTTGGCCGCTATACTTGTTTGCCTTACCAGCGGACTGCCTCTATTCAAAGGAGTAACGGAAACCTATATGTCCGGTACCACCGGATTTTTCCTGTCATACTTTTTTATCTTCCTTCTGGGAAATATTTTTGGAAACATATATCAAAATTCAGGCGCCGCCGCAAAAATAGGCTCTCTCATTTCCAAAAAATTCGGAGCAAAACACTGTATGCTGGCCTGTATGATGTCCGCAGCAATCCTAAGTTACGGGGGAATAAACAGTTTTGTCATTATTTTTTCCGTATATCCCATAGCTCTTAAACTGTTTGAAGATGCTGATCTTCCCACATATCTGCTTCCCGGTATAGTCTGCGGAGGTATGTGGACTTTCGCCATGACCGGTCCGTTTACACCTCAAATACCTAATGTTGTGTCTATGCAATACCTTGGCACGCCTTCCTATGCAGGACTTATCCCAGGCATTACAGGAGCCGCAGTAATGGCAGTATCCATAATAATATTCATGAACCATTCAGCTAAAAAAGCACGGCTTCGCGGAGAACATTTTCAATGGCCGGAAGGCGTCAAACGAGTAGAGGAAGAAGACGATTCACCCAACGGAATATTGTCAATAATACCATTAGCTCTCGTATTAATACTATTCAATATTACTAAACTGGATATAATCATATGTCTGCTTATAGGCATAATAACGGCTCTTATCCTGTTTCACAGACATCTCCCCAAGCCGGAGATGTTGGACATGTTCAACAATGCCGCGGTCTCTTCTGTAACTGTAATCATAAATACAGCTGTAATCGTAGGATTTGGTTCAGTCGCAAAAGCAACGCCTTTTTACCAGTATGCCACAGACGTACTGCTTAACTCAGATGCCAACCCCTATATAGTAGCCGCTGTTGGAGCCAACATATTTGCAGGAATACTGGGTTCTGCCTCCGGCGGTATATCTCTCATGTACGAAACACTTGGAGACACTTTTATAGAATACGGAAGTCAAGGGTATAATCTTGGATTCATCCACAGACTTTGCTCTGACGGCTGCGGAGGACTGGACTCTCTGCCGTGGAATGGTTCGATAGTATCAGTATTCGCTATATGCAATACCACTCACAAACTTTCATACAAATATAACTTTGTTACATGTCTGATTGTCCCGGTAGCTGCCACCTTCCTCGTCGCTCTGCCGTTATGTATCATAATAGGATAACCTCGGGAGATATAAAATGGATAATGTAATATTTGAAAAAAAACAACATACGGCCCTCATAACTATAAACAAACCTCATACGCTCAACGCTCTCTGCGAAAGCCTTATTTCCCAGATCAATACGGCTCTGGATACCGCAGAAAATGATCCTGAAATATATACAGTTATCATAACCGGTTCAGGCAAAACTTTTATAGCAGGTGCCGATATAAAAGAAATGTACAGAAAAAATGAAACAGAGATAGCCGTATGGGCTGCTCTGGGAAGTGATCTTAATATGAGACTTGAAAACATGGATCTTCCTGTCATCGCAGCTATCAACGGATATGCACTTGGGGGAGGTCTGGAGTTAGCTCTCGCATGCGACATCAGGATAGCATCCGAAAATGCCCGCATGGGACTTCCCGAAACAAGCCTCGGTGTCATCTGCGGTGCCGGAGGCACGCAGCGACTTCCCCGTACTGTAGGTGAAAGTATAGCAAAGGAAATGATATTCACTGCAGAAATCATAGATGCACAAAAAGCATTGAATATAAGACTAATCAACAAAATCACCTCAAAAGAAAATCTTCTTAATGAAGCCATCAGTCTGTGCAGAGCAATAGAAAAAAACGGTCAAATAGCCGTAAAATCTGCTAAAGAAGCCGTCAATATATCACGAAATTCCAGCATACAAGGCGGCTGTCTGATAGAAAGAAAAATATTCAGTAAACTTTTTTCTACAGACGACCAAAAAATAGGAATGGGCGGCTTTCTCGCAAAAGAAAAAAATATAAAGTTCAAAAACAAATAAACTGGAAAGGTTGAAACATGACTGTCAAATTCATAAACGCTAAAGAAGCCGCTTCTATGATAAAAGACGGCACCACAGTTGCTATCGATGCATTTATAAGCTTCTGTCTGGCCGATGATATACTTAGTGAAATAGAAACACGTTTCATAGAAGAAGGACATCCCCACTCACTGTCCGTAGTAAATGTAGCTGGCATCGGAGGTGACGGCAAAAACCGCGGAATAAACCATTTTGCCCACAAAGGCCTGATGAAACGTTTTCTGTGCAGCAATCTCAGCCTCGCCAATAAGATATATCCTCTTATCACAGAAAATGCCTTCCCCTGCTTCATGATCCCTCAAGGTGTGCTGTCTCATATGATGAGAGCCATCGCCTCTGGAAAACCGGGAATAATCACCGAAGTAGGTATGAAAACATTTGTAGATCCGCGTATAGACGGAGGCTGTATCAACGATGCTGCGAAAGCATGCAGTGATATCCCTGTACAGCTCATTTCCCTCAACGGATCCGAATGTCTCTTCTACCCTGCCTTCCCTATAGATATCGCAATAATAAAGGGAACTAAAGCTGATAATAAAGGAAATATTTCCCTGGAAAAGGAAGCTATGCACTTAGAACAGTTAGAAATGGCTACCGCCGCCAGAAATTCAGGAGGTATAGTCATGGTTCAGGTTGATGAAATCGTTGAAAGTGGAGATCTTCATCCTCAAATGGTAACGGTGCCTTCCACCCTTGTTGATTATGTGATACTCGGCTCACCGGAAAACACGGGGCAACATTTTATCCAAGGACTGCCTAAGCCGATCAATTCATGGTGTGGGGACGAAAAAATACAGCTTGAAGAAATAAAGACGCTCCCTCTTACAAAAGAAAAAGTGATATGCAGAAGAGGAGTTTTTGAACTTAAAGAAGACTCATTTATCAATCTCGGAATAGGTCTTCCTATGAGCGTTTCTAACGTCTTAAATGAAGAAGGCCTTATCAAAAAAGTATCTGCCAGCATAGAATCCGGCGTTATGGGGGGTGTCCCTGCTCCGGGAATAGCTACAGGAGCAGCATACAATCCCGATGCCATATTAAAACAACCTGATATGTTTGATTTCTATGACGGAGGCGGTATTGACTTTGCCTGCCTTGGATCAGCAGAAATAGATATGCACGGAAACGTGAATGTATCAAGGTTCGCAGGAAAAGTTCCCGGCCCCGGAGGATTCATAAACATAACCCAAGGAGCGAAAAACATATGTTTTATGGGAACATTTACCGCAGGGAAAAGCGATATACGAATAGAAAACGGAGGTATCAGGATAATCAAAGACGGACCTCATATAAAATTCAAAAAGAACGTAGATCATATAACATTTTCAGGAGAAAATTCTCTTGATAAAGGACGGCAAAATGTACTTTATATAACTGAGCGTGCCGTTTTCAGACTTCAGCCAGAAGGTCCGGTCCTCATAGAAATTGCTCCCGGAGCTAATCTGCAAAAAGATATCCTTGATAAAATGGAATTCACACCTCACATATCAGAGAATCTAAAACTGATGGATACACGACTGTTCATAAATAAACCCATGGGAATAATCCTTAAATAACAAAAACAAAAAGACCGGTAAGAATCAATTATTTGCTTACCGGTCTTTTATTATCAAGAAAATATCCTAAGCTGTCGGATCAGCTGGTTTAGGAAGTCTTTCCATAATAACATTCATCAGACTGTCTGTGCACTTTATCGGATCTGCAAATTTTCCATCCTCAACAACAACAAGTCCTGCATTTTCTGAAGGAGTAAGAACTCCTCCAAGAACTTTTCCTACCTCAGCATATTTGTATGCCGGAACTGTATCGTTCATCTCCATGGAAATATCCTCAGTATCTTCCCATTCATAATCTACTTCCAGTACATGAGCAATTTCTGCAGCCACCTCCCAGTTACTAAGAGCTACGTTTTCATCAATAGCCGCTAATACCAGCTGCATTCTTCGCTCAGTGTTGGTATAGGTACCATCCGTAGAGGCGAATCCCGTTCCCGGTATCACCACATCTGCTTTAGCTGCAAGAGACGTCACATGTGTGTCACACACTGCCAAGAACTCCAGAGCATCTATATCTATATCTGCTTCCTCACCGAATACTAAAAGTGCTTTCACCCCGTTCAGTTCTTCTGCACCTGATGTTATTCCCATATCTATAAGGCCTTGTGAATTATTCTTCGGTTTAACCTGAAGCATACCGTCTCTCGGACTTCCGATATGCCCGCTTATCACAGCTATATCAGCCAATAAAGCTGCCGCATCGGAAGTTATAAGATTCTGAGTGAATACTATCATTGCCTTTTTAGCATTCATATATACATCAGCCACAGCCTTTGCCGCCTCTCCTACCTTTACAGACTCAAGGCTTTCTGCAAACGCTTCGTATCCCTCCGCATTCTTAGCTTTTCCGCTGTCTATTATTGCTTTGGCGATTTCCTTTATAAAAGTCAGATCATTGGCAGTGTAAATCTCATCGTAAAGGTAATTCATCTTCTGCGGATATTTCTCCGGATTAACCAGTATTACCTTAGTTCCTCGTTCAGATGCCTGCTTCATCTTAAGCTGTATAACAGGATTATCTGTGGCATTAAATCCTACGGCCAGAATAACATCTGTAGAAAGCAGCTCATCTATAGTATTAGGCGAAGCATCATGACCGATAACCTGTTTGATGCCGCTCTTTCTGCTGTTCATACAGAAAATCTTTGCCCCCATAGCCTCTGCCATCTTCTTCATAGCATAGGCCTCCTCATTGGTATATCTGTCTGAAACAGCAACTCCTATGGCATCTTTTCCATATTTGGCACCAACTGACTGGCATTTCTTGGCAATCATTACAAGAGCTTCATGGTAATCCGCCTCTCTAAAACCTTCCGAAGTCTTAATAAGTGGCTCTTCAAGTTTATCTTCAAGCATTGAACAGTCAAAGCCCCATTTCCCCTTGCCACATGCAAGACCTGCATTTACAGCGCCGTCTTTTGCAGGATTTGCCTTTATAAGCATGTCTCCACAGCTTTCCAGCTTGAGACTACAGCCTACCGAACAGTATGAACATGTGGTGTCTGTTTCAAGAGTTTCTACAGGAGTTTCTTTTATCATGGTTGTTCGCTCCTGGAGAGCACCTGTAGGGCAGACACTCACGCACTGACCGCACGAAATACATCCTGATTCAACAAGAGGTTTTTCCATATTTGGCTTAACTACAGTATCAAAACCCCTGTTGACAAGACCAAGCGCTCCCACTCCCATCACCTCATCACATACTCTCACGCAGAGACCGCAGAGGATACATTTGTTAGGGTCTCTCACTATAAACGGATGATTATCTTCATATTCGACCTTGTTCTTATCTCCGGCAAATCTATCCGGATCAACATCATACTGATGAGCCAGATCTATAAGCTTGCATTCGAAGTAATCATGACATCCGCATTCAAGACACCTAGACGCTTCAGCCTCGGCCTCTTCTGCAGTATATCCATCAGGAATAACCTCGCTGAAATTATCCTTTCGTTCTTCAGCTCTGAGCTGAGGCATCTCCGGCCTGCACATTCTCTCTCTGTCTTCAAATGTTTTTTCTGTAATATCATCTCTCTCTACGAAATACGGCTTTTCATATTTTATTACTTCACCGTCCAAATAGGCGTCTATAACCTCCGATGCTTTCTTTGCGTCAGCTATTGCCTCTACAGCTATGGAAATCTTGTCATTACCGCAGTCTCCGCCTGCAAACACACCCGGAATGCTGGTCATGAAGGTTTCCTTATCGTAAGCGATCGCATTCTTTCTGGTCTTATCACAGTCAAATACAGATGCGTCAACTGCCTGACCTATAGCCAGTATCATAGTATCTATAGTTATCGTTTCGGTTTTTCCTTTAACAGGTATAGGTCTTCTTCTCCCTGATTCATCAGGCTCACCCAGTTCCATTACCTGAAGAATTACCTCTTTAACATGACCGGTCTCATCTTTTACCACCTCAAGAGGATTTGTCAGGTTCTTGAATATAACGCCTTCTTCTTCCGCTTCTTCAATTTCTACCATATCTGCAGGCATTTCATCCTTAGTTCTTCTGTAGATATTATAAACTTCTTTCGCTCCAAGCCTTACCGCTGTTCTGCAGGCATCCATAGCAGTATTTCCTCCGCCCACTATAGCAACTTTTTCTCCAAGCTGTATCTCCTCATTTCTTACAACTTTTCTCAAAAAGTCAATACCACCGATAACGCCTTCCGCATCCTCGCCTGTGCAGCCCACGCCTGTGGATATCCATGCACCTATACCAATAAGAACCGCATCAAAATCTTGTTTTACAGTTTCAAACGGTATATCCTTGCCAATCTTAGTGTCTGTGATTATCTCCACACCCATTTTCTGAATGGTAAAAATTTCATCATCGAGAACCTCTTTAGGCAGTCTGTATTCAGGTATCCCATATCTTAACATACCGCCCGCTTTAGGCATAGCTTCAAACACTGTAACGGCGTGGCCTTTCTGTCTAAGAAAATATGCTGCAGACAGTCCCATAGGGCCTCCGCCTATAACAGCCACGCTCTTGCCTGTATCCGGTTCGCATTCCGGAATAAAAGCATCCTCATTCATCAAATCCTGATCTGCTGCAAATCGTTTTAACCATTGTATAGAAATAGGTTCATCTATAAGCCCTCTTCTGCACTCTGCTTCACAAGGATGCGGACATACTCTGCCTAATGAAGCCGGAAGCGGCAGTTTATCTTTTATAAGCTCAAGAGCCTCTTCATATTCTCCGTTGGCAATAAGTCCTACATATCCCTGACAGTCAGTCTGAGCCGGACATGCCAATACACATGGCGGTCTGCAGTCTCCCACATGATTTGAAAGAAGTAATTCCAAATTTGTTTTTCTTGACTCTATTACACGCTGTGTATTAGTCTTTATAACCATACCCGGAGCTATTTCCGTAGCACAAGCTTTACAAAGTTTAGGATTGCCCTCCACCTCGCACATACATATACCGCACGCGCCGTATACCTTCGTTCTTTCATCGTAGCAGAGAGTTGGAATGAAAACGTCATTTTCTCTGGCAACTTCAAGAATGGTCTGTCCCGGAACACCCAGAACTTCTTTGCCGTTTATATTCAGTCTGAATTTATTCATTTTTTCCTCCTCCCTTACTTCTTCTCTATAGCGCCGAATTTACAGGTTTCAAGACATTTACCGCATTTTATACATTTATCCTGATCTATCATATGCTTTTTCTTCACACTGCCTGAGATAGCCTCTACAGGACATTTCTTGGAACACAACGTACAGCCTACACAGGCATCTGTGATATTATAAGTTATGAGAGCCTTACATGATCCCGCAGTACATTTTTTGTTGTAGATATGATCCTCATATTCATTTCTGAAGTATTTCAAGGTAGTAAGCACGGGATTAGGTGCCGTTTGTCCAAGACCGCACATAGAACCATCTTTTATTTTCACGGCTAATTCTTCAAGAAGCTCTATATCACCATCTTTGCCTTTGCCTTCAGTTATCCTCTCCAGAATCTCCAGCATCCTCTTGGTTCCTATTCTGCAGTAATTGCACTTACCGCATGACTCGTCTCTCGTAAAGTTAAGGAAATATCTGGCCATATCTACCATACAAGTATCTTCATCCATTACGATCATACCGCCTGAACCTACGATAGCTCCGGTTTTATTGATATCCTCATATGTTACAGGAGTATCTATAAGCTCTGCCGGTATACATCCTCCTGAAGGACCGCCCATCTGAACAGCCTTGAACTTCCTGTCATTTTTTATTCCGCCGCCTATGCCAAAAATAACTTCTTTTAAGGTAAGACCCATAGGAACTTCCACAAGTCCGCCCTTTTTTATCTTTCCTGCCAGAGCAAATACCTTGGTTCCCTTGCTTTTCTCTGTTCCCATGGCTCCGAAGGCTCTTCCTCCGTTATATATAATCCACGGAACATTTGCCAAAGTCTCCACATTATTTATATCAGTAGGTTTCTGCCAGAAGCCTTTTGCCGCAGGAAAAGGAGGTTTCAGTCTCGGCATACCTCTTTCACCTTCCAGCGAAGCGATAAGAGCAGTTTCCTCACCGCATACGAATGCTCCGGCTCCGGCTTTAATGTAAATATCAAAATCAAATCCGGATCCAAAAATATTCTTTCCAAGAAAGCCCCTTTCTCTTGCCTGTGCCATTGCTATTTCAAGTCTCTTAATGGCAAGGGGATACTCAGCTCTGCAATATATGACCCCCTGGGTCGCCCCCATAGCATATCCGCCTATGATCATCCCTTCTAAAAGAGAATGGGGATCACCTTCAAGAACCGATCTGTCCATAAATGCGCCGGGATCACCTTCATCAGCATTACAGACAAGATACTTCTGATCTCCCGAGTTCTGCTTTGCCGCATTCCATTTAAACCATGTAGGAAAGCCTGCTCCGCCTCTTCCTCTAAGACCCGAAATCTTTATTTCTTCAATAACTTCATCGGGAGTCATTGAAGAAAGCACTTTTTCTATAGCCTTATATCCATTCATGGATATATATTCTTCTATATCCTCCGGATTAATGACGCCGCAGTTTCTGAGAACTACGCGCTGCTGCTTTTGCACAAATTGCTTATCTTCATCAGAAATAGCATATTCATTAGCAGCCTTATTCCCTACCAGATGATCTTCTACTATTTTTTCAACTTTATCAGGGTGAACTTTTACATACCTTGTCATATGTCCGTCATCATCATAAATATCTACGATAGGTTCAAGATAACAAGTCCCTACACAACCTGTAATGTCCACTTTTATATCTAAATGTCTGTCTGCTATCTGTCTTTCAAATTCAGCAGCTGTCTTTTTAGCGCCTGTAGCGACACCGCAGCTTCCCTGTCCGACTACTACTTTCATACAGTCACCTCCTACGCTCTTTCTCTGATTTCAGTCAGGATCTTTTTAACGGAATCCTTTGTAAGGCTTCCGTATGTCTCATCGCCTTCGGCACTCTTTACCATCATCACCGGAGCCAGTGAACAGCAGCCAAGACAGGCTACATTGTTCAATGTAAAAATGCCATCTTTCGTAGTCTCTCCGTCCTTGATTTCCAGATACTCGCACACAGCTTCCTCTATCATCTCGGAACCGTTGACATGACACGCAGTTCCCTGACATAGCATTATCAGGTACTTTCCAATCGGCTTCAACCTGAACTGCGCATAAAAAGTAGCTACTCCGTAGATCTTCGCAGGCTTTATGCCTGTGACTTCTGATATATAATTTATGGCATCTTTCGAAAGATATCCATATATATCCTGAGTCTTTTGCAAAATAGTGATCAAGCTACCCGGCACCTTTGCATACTGCTCTAATACAGGAGACAGCTCTTTAAACTGTTCCTCTCTGTTTTGAGCGCAATTGCAATTACAACCTTTTTCACTCATGTTAGTTCCTCCTCAAAAATTTATCTGTTACACTAAGATTAGCAAGCCATTAATAGTTTAATTTTATCAAAAGTACTTAAAAAAAGCAATATAATTGCCTTTTGGCGTTTTGGTCAATATAAAAGACTGTCACTGTGACAGTCTTTTACCAACACTTTATCAATGCACTAAATCTTCGATATAAAATATTCTAAAGCAAGATGCCCTTCCAGCAAACCTGTCTTTATATTCTCGTCCACCTCATATGCCGCACAAAGAGCACACTTAAGATCATTCATAGAATACAGTCCTGTTACAGCCATAGCCTTCTTTATTCTGAACTGATGAACTCCGAGAGTCTTTTGTATCGCCGATATTTTCAACCCCTCATCTTTCATTTCTTTCACAGACAATATCAGTTCAAGCTGATTTGTTATCAGCCTGAGTAAATTGAATATAGGAGTTCCTGCATCAAGGAGATTATGAAGCAGACGAAAAGCTTCATCTTTCCTGTTTCTTCCAATAGCATTAAGCATGGCAAAAACATTATTCTCCGGATTTGCAGCTATTATATCACTCACATCCGCTGCGGTTATCTCAGACGAATTTCCACTGTGAGCTATTATTTTTTTCAGGTCATTCTCTAAATTGTATAGACTGTACTCTATCGCCTTGTTTCCATAACCGCTCTCTGACATTATAAGATTTATTACAGACGCAGCATATGTTTTGCCGGCAAGATTAAAGCGCTTTTCTATAAAACTTTTCAGTTGCCCATCCTTTAAAGGCTGAAAATCATATACTCTTCCTATTTTTTCCACTGCCGTTTTTATTTTGCTTTTCTTCGATTTTGTTTCTTGCTGCTCAGAATATGTAATGAGAAGCATACTGCCTTCCGGGATCATCTCGAAATAATCTATGAGCTCCTTTATTTCAGCTGTTCCGAATCCTTTTATTTCCTTACCTGCAACCGGAGAAAAATCAGGAAGCATAACAACTTTTCTCTCAGACATAAGACTGACCGTTTCAAGACTTTCTTTTATCTTATCTACCGTAGCATTTTCTCCCTCAAGAATCACAAGATCTATCGGCATGCACGCTTCAGAAACGTATTTCTTTATAAGCACGTCTGAATACCATCTTATGAGATATTCCTCTTTACCACACATTAGAACAAGAGAAGGTATATTACCTTCTTTAATATCACGTCCTATAGTTATAAATGCATGTTCCTTTTCTTTGTAAAAATCCGACGCCATTAACTACCTTCCCTTTATCATGGTCTTCACTTCTGCTCTTCCGTCAGGCAAAAATTCAAAAGCGATAGCACCGTCATTATCATTTCTATACACAATTATACCTTGTCCCTGATAATTTTCAACAACTCCTTTATCAGGATGTCCGAAATTATTCTTGCCCACCTGAAATACAGAATATAAAGGTTTCGCTCTTTTTATAAATTTATCACAATAACTATATTTGCTCCCGTGATGCGGCACTTTCAATACACTGCATTTAAGCTTACTTCCCCAAAGCGCTTCTATTTTTTTCTGACACGCTTCATCAATATCTCCAGTCATCAATACACCGGCTTCTCTTACTGTAATTTTAAAAACAAGACTTGAAAGATTCTCATCTTCCTTATTTTTCAAATCCGCCTCATATTCTTTCTTACTTTTCTTCTCCGGCCATAGTACTTCTACGGCATCTTCCTGAGACAAGCTTACATTCTGTCCCCCATAAAGATACGTAATTGCATCTTTTTTAAGGCCGGTTTCCCTCAGAATCTTATCTTCATCAAGACTATTGGCTTCATATAAAAACAAACGGTCTGCCATCCCTTCACGGCAAAGTTCCGCTGCACCTTTATAGTGGTCTGCATGAAGATGTGTGACAAAAATCCCATCCAGTTTTTTCACGCCGTTTTTCAGCAAATAAGGTTTTAATATTTTTTTACCGATATTGTAATTAATACTGCCGCCTCCATCTATCAAATAATTTCCTCCGTCCTTTGTCCTGAAATGTACACAGTCTCCCTGACCCACATCTACGAACACCATATCTGCATCCCTAAAACCTCGGTCACTTAATTGCCCTAATATACCTGCGGCTAAAATCACAGCAGCGATCATTACAAATATAAGCTTTTTGCGTCGCCTCATTATCACCAGTCGCCCCTCTTCTGATAAAAACAATGCTAATGACAAATAATATACCGCCAGAAATCTTATGTCAGGACTTATGACTAAAAATACAGTTTCCCCATCTACTGCTGTCATATGATTTAAAGATATTAGCATGCTACACAGACCACTCATCAGCCTTGCCGATACTTCAAAAACTATGTTCGATATATTCATGACAGCAACAGAACATAACCCGACAGGAACAATGATTCCTGTTAAAAATATTATGGGGACATTTACAAACACTGCGGACAGAGAAATGTAATTGAACACATATGCAGTATAAGGCGCCAAGCCCAGTTGTACAGCTATACTTGAAAGAAATATTCCACTGTAAACTTTTTTTACTAAAGATATCATTAAAGCCATCGTAAGAACCGCCAAAAACGACATCTGAAACCCTGTATTGAACAAACTCATAGGATTCTTCACAAGCATTGCAAGAGCTGCAGAAAAAGCTGCAGAATTCATATCGTATCTTTTGTTCATCATCTTTGACAATAAATGTATTCCTACCATCAACACAGCCCTCACGACCGAAGGCGCAAATGCAGACATGGCAGAATAACACAGAAAAAACATAATCACGATGACAAAATAAAACCTGCCTTTTCTCCAACGCCATATCAATGATATGAATCCATACATTATCCCTATATGCAATCCACTTACCGCTAATACATGCGCTGTACCGTTTTTTTGAAATTCTTCTAAGATTTCCTGATCCATTCCCTCTTTTTCTCCCAGCAAAACAGCCCCCATCATAGCAGCTGTTTCCTTTCCCGCTGCTGATTCAAGTCTTTTAAGAAAAAGAGTTTTTATCATATGCATTCTCCCTGATAAAGTTCTCGCGCCTTTATATTCTGTCACTCGTACAGATTCAGCTTTAAATATATATGTTACACCTACCGATCTCAGATAAAGAGCATAATCAAAACAACCTGGATTCCTTCTTCCTGAAGGAATCTCCATTACTCCCGACGCTGAAATTACATCTCCCGGTATTGCCAAAACGTCCCGATCTTCATCTCTCTCAGATCCATAATAATCAATTAGTACTGTCTGTTCTTTTTCAGCAGACCTTCCATTAATCTCAGATACTCTGATTTTCACAGAGTTCTTTACAGAACCGTCATCTCTGATATTCCTATGGATCTGCAATACGCAGCCCGATATTTCGGATTGTTTTCCTATCTGACTTTCCATCATATCATCAGACATATTATGAAAACAGAAAGCCGCTGCTCCCGACAAATATGAAACAGATAAAAGTACAACAGAAGATCCTACTTTAACACCACACTTTTTCACGGATAAAATACTTGCGACAATTATCAAAGCTGCAATTCCCGAAAAAACTGTTCCCAAATAATATGATGTCGCAATAGACACCGCAAACGAAAAAGTTATATAAAAAAGAGGTCTTCTTACCATGTCAAAGTTCCTTTATCATTCAAAATAATAACTTTTTATTACTTTTTTACCATTTTATACCATATAATTATTTTTGTCAAGGAACTGTGAAACTTCCTTATTTTCTTTTACTTTTACTTTTTTTAATGTTATAATTATGAGGATTAATTCAAAAATACTAGGAGGAAAAAATCTTGTCTGATAAATACAATAACAACAATAAGCATGACGATATAAATGAGTTTTTCTCTCAATTCGATCAGGCTACAATCGATCAGAATCGACGCAGTCATAATGATGAAAATTATACGGATTCCAGAAGAAGCAGACGAAGTCAGTCCACACGCAGCGGCGGAAGAAGTTCACGCTCGGCAAACGTCAAACAAGACAGCACCGCATCCCGAAGCCAGAAAAAAAGTTCTTCAAGATCAGCTTCAGGGAAAAGCGACAATGGTAATACAAAGAAATTTTCCGAAAAAAAATCATCTATAGTATTAAAATCAATAGGTCTTGTATTTCTCGGAATAATAATGGCCGCCGGTATATATGTAGGTTTCGTTTTTACTACAGCTCCGAAAATAGATACGGATGATATATATTCCATGCTGGCACAGCGATCAGTAATGTACGATTCCGACGGCAATGAAATCGAGAATCTTTACTTTTCTGACGGTAACAGGACAGTCGTAGATTATGACGAAATACCGGAAGATATGGTAAACGCAGTAGTCTCCATAGAAGATAAAAAATTCTGGTCCCATAATGGCTTCAACTTTGTAAGAATGCTCGGAGCCGTTAAAGACAGTATTTTCGGAGGCGGACAAATAAGCGGTACCAGCACTGTTACACAGCAGCTCGCAAGAAACGTGTATCTTTCGGAAATAAAAAGCCAGCGAAGCTTGAGCAGAAAAATTTCCGAAGCATACTGTACTATAGTACTCGAAAAAAATCTGACAAAAGAAGAAATAATGGAAGCATACCTTAATACTATTTATCTGGGGTTCAACTCATACGGTGTTCAAGCTGCATCTCAGGCATATTTCTCTAAAAATGTTCAGGATCTTAATACACTGGAATGCGCTGCTTTGGCAGCTCTGCCTCAGTCACCGGATACTTACGCTCTTGTAAAAGCCGATTATGACAATACCAATACTTCCTTACCTACGGTTTCCAGTACAGATTCGGTAACATATCTGTACAATGGAGAAATTTCAAAAGACAGAAGAGATATGGTCTTGAAGAACATGGCGGACTCAGGCTTTATAACAGATGAAGAAATGACCGGTTATCTCGGTGAGGATCTTAAATCTTACATAAAGGTCGGAGTATCTTCAAGCGGAAGCATGTCTTCATATTTCACAGATTATGCTGTAGAACAGCTTACCGACGATATAGTTTCCGAATACGGTATTGATCGATCAGACGCTCAGAATATGATCTATACCGGCGGTCTTAAAATCTATACGACAATGGATTCAAACATACAGTCTATCGTTGAAGATGAATTCAAAGATGACAGCAATTATGCCGGTATCGCATATGCAAAAACTAACAGTTCCGGAGATCTTCTCGGAGACGACGGTGAAATATTGCTTTATGATTATTCTCATTACTTCAATGATAAAGATGAATTTACACTGAAAAACGATGAATATACTGCGGAAAGTGACGGCAGTATTAAAATCCTCGCCGGAAAGCGCCTTAATATATATGAAACGCAAGTAAACGGTGAAGATGATGTCAGCATAGAATTCAAAGGAATGTACGTCAAGAAAGACGGGACCTTCTACTTTATAGAAAACGGAGCTCTTTCCATACCCCAAGGGTATAAAAAAGTAGACGGAGACGGCAATGTTATCATTTCAGCACAATTTTTCAAAGATTACCCTGACTTTTTCGTAAAGAGCGGAGATAATTATATCGTGACAAGTGAAAACTACAGCCTGAAACAACAAACAAGGCAACCACAGGCAGCTACAGTAATAATGGAAAATTCCACCGGTGAAATAAAGGCTATGATGGGAGGAAGAGGAACTACAGGAAAACAGCTGTTCAACAGAGCTACTAATCCAAGACAGCCCGGATCTTCCATTAAGCCTATTGCAGTATACGGCCCTGCTCTCCAGATGAGCTACGAATATGAAAAAGACGGCAAAACTATGAGTCTGGATAACAGCGACGGCAGCAACTGGGGAAAATATATAACTGCCGGCAGCATCATAAATGACGCAGCAATGAAATACAATGGCAGAACATGGCCTAAAAACTCATACTCCGGATACAGAGGACAGATGACCTTAAGAACCGCAGTCCAGCAGTCGGTAAATGTATGTGCAGTGAAAACATATCAGCAGATAGGTCCTGATTATTCAGCTTCAATGCTTAATAAAGTAGGCATATCCACACTTGATGACGAAGGTGACGTAAATGACCTTAATCCTGCCGCACTGGCTCTGGGAGGAATGACAAATGGTATTTCCCCGCTTGAACTTACTGCTGCATATGCCACATTCCCTAACGGAGGAGAATACAAATCACCTATCGCCTATACGAAAGTTCTCAACTCACAAGATGAAGTCTTGTTCGAAAAATCTGCAGAAGGTGAACAGGTATATGATGAAGGTGTAGCATGGATCATGACGGATATCCTCCGTACCGTAGTAACAAAAGGTATCGGTAGCGGAGCTGCCATAGGTTCGCAGCCTGTAGGGGGTAAAACAGGTACTACGGATAATAACTACGATGCATGGTTTGCAGGATTCACGCCTCAATATACCGCAGCTCTGTGGATGGGTAATGACGTCAATATTGAACTAACCTCAGGAAGTGCCAAGTCCGCAAGATTCTGGTCTCAGATAATGAGCCGAGTATGCGAAAACATCCCCCGCGGGTCATTTAAAGAAAAACCTGACAATGTTATAAGCTCCGGAGGAGAATATTACACAGAAGGAACATATTCAAGAGTAAGCCTTACGCCATCTACTACTGCTCCTGAATCAACAACCCAGCCATCGACTACAAGACCTTCAAGTGAGACTACTGAAACGACAAGGCCATCTGATACAAAACCATCTACTACAGAAAAGGAAACGGACCCTATTTCCCCTACAGAAACACCTTAATAAATAGTATAAAAAAGACGATCTGATTTGAAGATCGTCTTTTTTGTCTATCTTACTGATCTAGGATTGAAAATAATAGCTATAAGATATCCCCATCCTATAGCTATGGTGATTCCTCCCGCAGCTGCTTTAACCCCTCCTGTTATGGCTGAAAGCAATCCCTGCTGAGCACCTTCCATAGCCCCTTTTGCCAGATTATATCCAAAACCGGGAAGAGGTACCCTCGCCCCTGTCGCTGCAATTTCCACCAACGGTTCATACAGATTGAATGCCTGAAGCAGCGCTCCGGCAATTACAAGTATGACTAAAACTCTGGGTGCAGTCAGCTTTGTCGCATCCATCAATATCTGACCTATGACACAAATCGCCCCACCTATTAAAAAAGCATATAAATATTCCATAAACTCCTCCGCATTTTCATTCTGTTTCCAGAGAGATAGCATGAGCTATCCCCGGTATTGATTCACCCTGAAACGGACTTATTGTAGACAGCAGCGCTCCCGTAGACATTATAAGAACTCTGCTCAACTCGCCTCTGACCATCTTTTTATACACATATCCTGCAAATATGGAGGCTGAACATCCGCACCCACTTCCTCCACTATGCACATCTTGTTTTCTCTCATATATCATTGTTCCGCAGTCATCATAGACTCTGTCAAGAATCTTAGGATCTACTCCTGCATCAGCTAAAAGATCAGTAACTATACTCTTTCCTATGAACCCTAAATCTCCTGTGAATACTGCATCATAATAATCAATAGGACGTTTCATATCCTGTAAATGATTTAATATAGTGTCTACCGCCGCCGGAGCCATCGCGCTCCCCATCTGATTTGCATCTTTAATTCCGGCATCGATTACCTTTCCTATAGTTCCGCACTCAACTCTCACTTTTCTGAGTTTTTTTATATTACCTTTATGATCTGACTCGAGCTTATCATCGCGATTCTCATAAGACAACATCATTGCTCCTGAGGCTGTGGCAGTCCACTGAGCTGATGGCGGTCTCTGATTACCATGCTCTAAAGGCATTCTAAACTGCCTTTCCGCAGTACAATAATGGCTCGATGCCCCTATTATGACATTATTACTGTATCTTCCATCAGCCAGCACGGAACCCAGCATGAGAGATTCTGTCATCGTAGAACAGGCGCCATACATACCAAGAAAAGGAATATGCATATCACGTGCCATAAACGATGAAGACATAAGCTGATTCAACAAATCACCGCTGAGTATAGCTCCTACATCCTCTTTGCTTTTTCCGGCACGTTTCATCACTTCAGTCATAGCGGTTTTAAGCATTTTGCTCTCCGCCTTTTCCCATGTTTTTTCCCCGTACATATCATCATCTAAACATCGATCAAACCATTTCCTCATCGGACCTTCGCCCTCTTTTTTCCCTCCCATGGAATAAGAACTTGTGATGTAAGGTTTATTTTTAAAAATCAACGTTTGCTTTCTTTCAGCCATTATTTCCTCCTATTATAACAAACCTATGATCCAGTATATAAAACCTATGATCATCGATAAAGTAATTCCTGATACAAGAACAGGACCTGCAAGCGAAAACAGTTTAGCTCCCACTCCCAGAACAATGCCTTCTTTTTTATACTCAATGGCAGGGGCAACCATAGAATTAGCAAATCCGGTTATAGGAACAATGACACCTGCACCTGCAAATTTACCAATAGTATCAAAACACCCTAATCCTGTCAACAACTGAGCAGTCATTACAAGCAATATGACTACATATGCTGATGCTGACTTTTCCGATAAACCAATAGAATTTATAAACCAATTCTCAAGCCATAAAGACCCCGTGCAGAGCAGTCCTCCTATAACGAAAGCTTTAAAAGAATTAAAAAAATATTTAGGTTTAGGTGTAAATTGATCCGCATATTTCTCATAAGCTTGAGCCACCTGTTTCTTATCCAGACCATTTATACTGCTTTTATCATTCATTTTGCCCATAATCATTTCCTCTTTCTACTTCATCATCTTTGGTTTATTATTCCCGATTGTAAAATAATTATAGGTATAAAAAATCTACTGTGTTAAATAAAATAAGCTATGATATAATAATAAAATAATATAAATTACGGAGTATTTTATTATGCAAAAAATTATACTGGCATCTGCATCGCCAAGACGGATAGAAATTATGAAAAAACATGGCTTTAAGCCTGAAATAGTCCCTGCGCATATAGATGAGGTGCTGCCTTTTTCCATGTCTTCAGAGGCTTCTGTAATGTATCTGGCCTTAAAAAAAGCCCTAAATGTATCATTACGTGTCTCCTATTCCAATAGTATTCTCATCGCTGCCGATACCGTTGTCATTTTCGAAAATAAAATCATTGGAAAACCGAAAACACAGGAAGAAGCCTTTACAATTTTGAAAGATATGAGAGGAAAACGTCACCACGTTATTACCGGAGTATGCATATTAGAAACATACAATAACCTTTTTATATCCAAAACATGCTTATATGAAAAAACTGCTGTCTATTTTAAACAATACAGTGACGCCGAACTAATTTCCTATACAAAAACCCCCGAACCTTATGATAAAGCCGGAGGATATGCTATACAAGGGACATTCGGCAAATATGTAGATCACATCGAAGGCGATTATAACAATGTCGTTGGTTTACCTTGGCATTCCATAAAACCTTTTCTGACATAATATATTACATAAAAAAAGACCTCGTATACGAGGTCTTTTCCTTTTCTATTCTTATTTAGTTGTTGCATCATAAAGTGCTTCTGCGTTATCCCACTCTGCAATAATCTCAGGAATTACTTTATAGAGGTCTCCTACAATACCATAATCAGCAACTTCAAATATAGGAGCATCCGGATCTTTGTTGATAGCAACAATTATATCCGATGTCTGCATTCCGGCTAAATGCTGAATAGCTCCGGAAATACCGCAAGCAAAATAGATTTTAGGTTTTACAGTAGTTCCTGTCTGACCAACCTGGTGTGAATGGTCAATCCAGCCTGCATCAACAGCAGCCCTTGACGAACCTACGACCCCACCAACCTTGTCAGCGAATTCTTTAATCAATTCAAACCCGGAAGGATCTCCAAGTCCTCTTCCGCCTGAACAAATAATATCAGCATCTGTTAATGATACCAATTCTTTTGCAGATTTAACGATATCAACAATCTTAGTTCTTATATCGCCCTCTGAAATGGCAGGCTTAACATTGATGATCTCGCCTGTAGCGCCTTCCATTCTCTCCATTTTCTGCATTACTCCCGGTCTTACCGTAGACATCTGAGGTCTTGTTCTCGGGCAAATGATAGTAGCCATCAGGTTACCGCCAAAAGCAGGTCTTGTCATCTTCAGACCTGTATCAGGATCATCCGGATCCAATGAAGAAGTATTAAGAGTAGTATTTTCATTAGCAAACTTAATATAGTTAGCAACTTTAACATCCAGATGTGTACAGTCAGCTGTAAGACCGGTATCCATTCTGGCAGCAACTCTTGGTGCTAAATCTCTTCCTATATGTGTAGCCCCATACATTACAATCTCAGGTTTATACTCATTTATAGCATCTGAGATAACTTTTGTATATCCGTCTGTAGTAAAGTTCTTAAGTAATGGATCTTCTATAAGATATACCTGATCCGCACCATATTCAAAACATTCTTGTGCTAAATGTCCGATGCCGTCTCCAACAATTAAAGCACAAACTTTCGTGTCAGCACTAATATCTCTTGATAATTTATGACCTTCGCCGATAAGTTCTAATGCCACATTCATCAACTTGCCATCACGCTGTTCTGCATATACCCAGATATTTTTATAATCCGCAAAATTTGTTGACATGTTCCTTCTCCCTCCTTAAATTACGTGCTTCTGCTTCAGATGGATAAGCAGATTCTTTGCAAGATCTTTTTCAGAATCGCCGTCCAGCATGATCCCCTTGCCCTTTGGTTTTGGTGTAAATGAACGGAATACATTTGTAGGAGATGCTTTAAGTCCTACTGTTGACAGATCAACCTGAATATCAGCCGCATTCCATACTTTAATATCCTTATTCTGATTATAAATACCGGCTATTGACATATATCTAGGTGTATTCAGCTCTTTGATAGCAGTCAGCATACAAGGGAGCGCTATTTCTATAACTTCATATCCGTCTTCCAGCTGTCTTTCTACTGTTACTTTCTTTCTGTCATCACTGATTTCAAATTTCTGAACATATGTAACCTGAGGAAGATCCATCTTCTCAGCAATCTGAGGTCCTACCTGAGCAGTATCTCCGTCTATGGCCTGACGACCTGCGAAAATCATATCGAAATCCCCATATTTCTTTATCGCTGCAGTTATTGCATTGGAAGTTGCCCATGTATCAGATCCACCAACAGCTCTATCACTTATGAGTATCCCTTCATCAGCGCCCATAGCGATACATTCAAAGAGCATTTCTTCAGCCTGAGGAGGTCCCATAGTAATAACAGTAACGTGAACATCATCAAATTTATCTTTTATCTTTAATGCTTCTTCCAGAGCATTGGCATCATCCGGGTTGAGGATACTCGGCACACCATCTCTGATCAATGTTCCTGTTTCAGGATTGATTTTTATCTCATTCGTGTCAGGAACTTGTTTTGCGCATACTAAAACTTTAAAAGCCATGTTTCTTTCCTCCTATTACTATTTACCAAGAACAGATGCAGAAATAACCATCTTCTGAACTTCTGATGTACCTTCATAGATTTCAGTGATCTTAGCATCTCTCATCATTCTCTCTACCGGATAATCCTTCGTATAGCCATATCCGCCGTGAAGCTGCACACACTTAGTAGTTACGTGCATAGCGGTCTCTGCGGCAAATAATTTAGCCATAGCAGCATTAGGTCCGTAAGCCAGTCCTTTGTCTTTCATATCTGCAGCCTTATATACAAGAAGTCTCGCAGCTTCAATCTCTGTAGCTAACTCTGCAACAGTAAACTGCAGAGCCTGCATCTGTGATAATTTCTTACCAAACTGTTTTCTCGCCTTCATATATTCAACAGTTACATCAAGCGCACCCTGAGCAATACCCAGAGCCTGTGAAGCGATACCTATACGTCCGCCATCCAGCGTAGACATTGCAACCTTGAATCCCTTGCCTAATTGTCCAAGAAGTCTGTCCTTAGGAATCTTACAGTTCTGGAAAATAAGCTCGGTAGTAGAAGATGCACAGATACCCATTTTATCTTCTGTCTTACCTATTGAGAAACCTTCATCACCTTTTTCTACTATAAAAGCACTGATTCCATGATTTCCCTTTGATTTATCCGTCATAGCCATTACCACGAACACATCTGCATATCCGCCGTTAGTAATGAAGACCTTAGCTCCGTTAAGCAACCAATAATCGCCTTTATCTTCAGCCCTTGTCTGCTGGCCTGAAGCATCTGTACCTGCATTAGGCTCTGTTAAGCCGAATGCGCCCAGTTTCTTTCCTGAAAGAAGATCAGGAAGATACTTTTCCTTCTGCTCTGCTTTGCCGTATTTGAAAATAGGCCAGCAGCAAAGGGAAGTGTGTGCTGAACAGATAACGCCTGTCGATGCACAAACCCTTGACAGTTCTTCAACAGTGATCGCATACGAAATGTGATCTCCTCCTGCTCCGCCGTACTCAGTTGGGAATGGTACGCCCAAAAGACCATATTTTGCCATTTTTTCTACAGTTTCAACAGGAAATCTATGCTCCTTGTCGATATCCGCAGCTAAAGGTTCAACCTCGTTTACGGCAAACTCTCTTACCATTTTTCTTACGAATTCTTGCTCCTTCGTCAGTTGAAAGTTCATGTACATGCCTCCTTAATTACTAATAACGTTTTTAATCATATCCTTACCGTATTTTCTCATCGGCAAGTCGTTATGTTTGTAACAATCTACATAACCATTAAACCATTTTTTATATTTCATTTCAAGTTGTTTTTAATCAAATTCAGTATATTTGCAACAATTATGTATTTTACTTTTATTTGTACTTATTTTACAACAAGTTTATTATTTTAACTGTCACAATTTACCGCTTATCTTTCTTTCAGTTTTCCTGTTCTATATGCTTTAACTAACTCTTTCAGTTCCCTGACTTCCTGCTGCAGCTCTTCTCCCAAGTCAGTGTCCTTTATAAGCATTCTCTTCTGTAAAGTCCTCACTGTCCGTATCGCCGGCGTATGAAATTCCTGAGTGCCGTCCTTTTTCAGCGGACTGTAAGGTTTATGCTCAGCAAGCGCCATATACCTCGAGTTGAATATAAATGTATAACCTGCTATTCCGGTTTGTTTTTGATAAGCTTTTGACATTCCTCCATCTATTACTATGAGTTTGCCGCCCCCCTTTACAGGGCTCTCACCATCTTTTATCTTTACAGGTACATGTCCGTTCAATATTATAGAAGTCTTTGGATCCAGACCAAATTCAGTCAGTATCTTTTCACAAATATCCTTCCTGTTTATCAGTTTATAATAAGATACCGTATACTCCTTATGAGTCCTTTTATCAGCCACAAAACAACGTTCAAAAGTTGTCATCTGATCTTTTCCAAAGAGAGGAGATTTGCTTCCCAGCCACAAATACCACATTAAGTCTCCTGAACGTCCCGTTTCCTCCGACTCATCAGGATTAAAATAAGCATTCCTCAGCTGGGTATCCAGATAATCCATATACGCCTTTCCCGACGCAGTTATACCATTGACTGTACAGTTTTCAAAGTTACCATCCTCATCCATAGGTATGCAGCCATGATACATAAGATTGCCATTGACTATAGTATATAAAGCTCCGTGACTGTACATAAACTTTATATGTGCCTGCAGCTTCTCACTTTGAAGAAAAGAAGCCTCAAGAGCATTAAGAACATTTCGCTCATCTTCCGTAAGTTCATATGGATTATTAGGATTCACAGTAGGAAAATTAGCGTCTCTCAGCGGAAATTCGCCATCTCTGAGCATCACCGTACCTTTATCAAAATTTATCTTATCAAGAAGCAGCCTGTTTTCAAGACCATATTCAGGATGAGCTTTTATCCTCTGCCCTTCCACCTTAAACTGACATATAGAAATAGCTTTGTTCATTTTAGCAGCAAGCATATCATCTATAGGATCAAATTTATTTTCCTCAAGACGCTTAGGCATAAAAAACTCACACGGATCATCTCCATATATTTTTTCCGCCATGATAGCTAAAGGTCTGAGATTTATCCCATAACCGATCTCAAGCATATCAAAATTATTATAGCTTATATTCATTCTCAGGACATTGGTTATGCAGGCCCAATTTCCCGTCGCTGCGCCCATCCATACGATATCATGGTTGCCCCACTGAAAATCCACGTCATGATGTCCCATAAGATAATCCATGATAGCATCCGGATGTGACCCTCTATCCCATATATCACCAATTATGTGAAGTTTATCCACTGCCAAAGAGCTTATGACATCTGTAAAGGATATAATGAAATCCTCGGCTATTCCGCATTCTACGATAGTAGCTATTATCTGTCCGTAATAATTCCCTTTATTGGCTTCATCAGATGTATGAAGAAGCTCATCCAAAACATAGGCATATTCTTTAGGCAAACGTTTCCTTACCTTTGACCGAGTATATTTATTAGTAACCGATTTAAAAATAAGCACCAGTCTGAAAATCGACATTTTACACCACTTGCCGAAATCTTCCTCACTTTTTTTTCTTCTCTTTATTTCAGCTTCTGCATTATATATAAGAGCAGCCAAAGCATCTCTTTCATCTCTTGTAAGTTCCGGTCCGAAAATTTCTTCTACCTTCGATCTTATGACCCCCGAAGCACTCTTCAGCATATGTATAAAAGCTTCATGTTCTCCATGCAAATCACTCAGAAAATATTCAGTTCCTTTGGGCAAAGATAAAATCGCATTTAAATTTACAATTTCTTCTGTTGCCGCTTTGACATTAGGGTACTTCTTAGACAAATGCCTAAGCAGCTGCTGGTCAATCATGATGAATCCTCCTTATTTAATTCAATAAAGATATTATACATCATATCAGAAGCTTTTGAAACAATTTAAACACCCCTCATCTTCTCTTCTGTTAAAATCTTATTATAATTGTCCGTTTCGCATTAAAGCAATATTAAAATAACAAATAAAGGGTAGAAATCCCATTGAAAAAAAACTATAATCCCATCAAATACTATTACAGAAAGAAGGTTTCTTTTATGAAATTCTACCCCGCATGGGCGGAAATCAATTTAAATTCTTTAGATGAAAATATACAAGCTATTCGCGATGAAATAGGATCCAATGTAAAAATTGCTCCTGTTCTTAAACATGATGCCTTTGGTCATGGAGCAGTTACCATAGCAAAACGGCTCATGCAGACCAAAAATATTGCCATGTTTTGCCTTGAGACTGTCGAGGAATGCCTCGCTCTGAGAAAAGAAAACATTAAAGTGCCCCTCCTTCTTCTCTCGGAGTTTTACGAAAAAGAACTTCCTCTGATCATGGAGAATAATATCACTGTAACAATATACGATCTGGAAGGCGCTCAAGAACTGAGCAAATTTGCAAAAAAATCAGGAAAACGTTGTAGCGTTCATCTCAGAGTAGATACTGATGAAGAATGTGATGGAATTGACATGGATGAATTCAAAGAAATCTATGCACAAATGCGCCAGATAAAAAATATAAAAATTGATGGAATATATACACAGATCTATAGTAGCTATTCTGATGACGAACAAGACAGAATAACAAGTCAAATAGAAGATTTCAAGACAGTTGTCGAAGAAATACCTCAAAAACAGAGAAAATCCATTCTCGTTCACGCAGCAGGATCGGAATGCCTGTTCAAATATCCACAAGCATACTTCGATATGGTTCGACCCGGAATGACGATGTTTTATAAACTGAAATCCACCGTTATAAAAGAGAACGGTCAGCGCCGCCAAAGCTTTGAAATAAAACCTATCATGAAGATAAAAACACGAGTAGAAGCAATATACAACGTTGACCGTGAAGTCCGTCAGTGCCTTGGACGTCTGGATCTTACTGAAAGCTGTCAACGCGTGGCTGATCTTTCCATAGGATGGTGGGATGTATGTTATCTTTTTATGGAAAAAGACGGTTATGCTATGATACGTGACAAAAAAGTACGAGTTTTCACATCTACACAAATGGATCGTGTTCTGATTGATATTACCGGGGTAAAAGATGCCCACATAGAAGATGAAGTCACACTTCTCGGTGAACCTGACAATAACTTTGCGGACTCAAGAGAAACTCTGGAATTCAACAACTTCAGGCGAATACTACATACTGGAGAACGCATGCCTAAAAGATATACCAACTGGTCCGAGCATGCAATAGAATTCCCTGCCTTCGTCTTATACCATATAAGAAGAGAACTTCCTAAATTAAACGAGCTTCTGGATGATTACGGAAACAAATCTCTGGAACAATATTTGGCATCTCTGGATGTGGCTGGAACCGAAGCGCTGGAACCAAAAGAAGATATGGCCCAGTCAGCCTATGAACACACATTACCACTTTTCGGAGCAGAAATCGCCGAAGAAGTAAAAGATTATTTCACTACGCCGGACTGTCTGGTATACACAGCCCTTCACCACGGCGTGGATTTCGATTCAAATCAAATACAAAGTAACTTGATTTACTATCGTTATCTTCAGCGAAGCGGTCGTAGCAGTACGATCGTACCTATGCTTTCATGCGGAGGTGTCGACATGTCTTCTGCTACATACCCAAGAGGACTCGAATGCTACAGTACAGTTACTCCGAAAACAGATAATGACATGGAGGTTTTCCGCCTTCCTATATTCGACAACAGATACTCAAACATGGTTGTATATGATACACCTTCGTATACAAAAGAGATGGTAGAAAAAGTTATAGATGCATTAATGAAAGATGAAACCAGAGCATTCCTTAAAGAGCCTGTTTTAGATGTATTTTTATCAGTTTTAAAAAATGATTATCTTGACCCCTATATCATAAAGCAAGATTCTTATGCTAAGCAGGCTTCTCTTCTTAATCACCGTATCCAGAAAGGGTTCATAGACGGGAAAACCTCGCCTGATTTTATTTATCTGCAGATGGAGGATATCGTCACAGATTTAATAATAAAAGATATCCAAAAAGAGACTTCACTCACATGGAAAATACTGTTCAACGATAAAGTGCGCCGGGAAGTTGCAGCACAACTCGACGGAGAAACAGGCTGCTGGACGAAAACCGCTTTGGAACACATGATTCAGAACCCGCAGGAAAAAAGTACTGTACGGCACCATGGTTCATATTTCTTCTGGGGTATAAACAGCAGTAAAAAAAGGGTCCCTCTCTTATTGGAAGAACATGAAGGAAAACCATATCTAATCACAGTAAGTGGAGGAGAGGAAACAGAAAAATGGCTTCTTTCCCCTGAAAACATATCATTTCTTCTCAAAGAGAAACGTATATACCCGGGAGTTTTCATGATTATGTTCATGCTTAAATTTGTAAGAGGTTTTGCTTTAGCAGGAGGCTGTTTTCAAATCGAATATACAAAAAAAATGAAAACAGGACTTTGCAAAGCCCTCCGCAAATTTTCAAAACTGCAGGATACAGCAGAGCAAATAAATCTCGCTATGGATGATCATTATATCAATGGCCCTATGTTTGGACTTGTTGAAGATGCTTTTGGAGGATATGTTCAGGCAGGTCCTGCTGAAATTCTTGCACGCGGCGGAATAAAAGAAAATGAATTTCACAAACTTCTCAATATCAGTTTTCATGATGCAGCTATGATCGGAACACTGACAATGTATTCCGATGTGTTTGCTCAAAAAGACCGAATGAAAAACTGGCACAGCGAACTTTCCGGAGGTCTTGAAAAATTATATCAGCAAATTTGTCTTTCATAGATAAAACACCTTATATAAAAACAGTGCGGATAAAACCGCACTGTTTTTATTCTTCTTCAAACTCCCTATCCAAATTTTCAAGTATCTGTTTCAAGAAAATCCATACCTTATTTACAGATGAAACACTCACACACTCATTTACTGAATGGAAATACCAGCAGTTAGCCCCTATTGAAATAGCATCAAGATGAGGCAATTTTTCCAGCAAACATCCGCATTCTATACCTGCATGTACAGCTACCGGTTTAAGTTTCTCATGGAAAAGTTCCCGATAAGTACGCACAGCAAGCTGCCTCAGATCCGATCTCCTTCTGTATTTCCATGCAGGATATGGGGCAAACAGTTCAACTTTAGCCTCCAACAACTCAGACAGAGCCATAATTTTTTCAATGATAAAATTTCTGGAAGAAATATGCGAATATCTTATTTCTCCTACCAAAACAAAGAAATTATCACCTGCACGCATCACTCCCTGATTGATGGAACTTTCCACGAGCCCCTTCATATCAAGTGCCCCATTCATCTCCATAATACCGTTAGGTACCAGATATACCAACTTTAAAAGCTTCCTTAAACTCGGATGATACATATATTTTCCCTTATACGGACCTAAAGGCCGGATCTTTACATTCAACTCCGGTGCCGTAACCTGATATTCCGAACGAAATTCATTTTGAAGTCTAAACGTCAATTCCTCAAGCTGCCCGGCCTGTTCTTCATCAATCAATATAACCCCTTTTGTCTCTCTTGGTATGGCTACACGTGAAGTCCCTCCTTCAATAGACACAAGCTCGGCATCCAGATCCTTTTCATACAAACTTAAAGTTCTCCAAAACAGCTCATTGGCATTTCCTCTGGCTTTATGTATGTCGCCCCCGGAATGCCCTCCCGTAAGATTCTCAATCTTCACCTCATATGCCATCATCTCATAATCCGTAAGCTCATATGAAATAGGAAGTTTTATCTTTACACCTATTCCTCCGCATCCGCTCACAAGCACTTGATTATCGACAAAATAATCAAGATTGATAAGATAATCTGCATTAAACCATTTCGCCTCTACAGTCTCTATCCCTTTAAACGTAGACTCCTCCTGGACAGTAAACAATACCTCCAGTTTTGGATGTTTCAGCATTTTATCTTCAAGAACAGCCAACGCCAAAGATACACCAATTCCATCATCTGCCCCAATACTTGTTCTCCCCCTGCTGGAAAGAATATCATCATCTAAATAAAGTTTAATAGGGTCCTTTTCAAAATCATGATCACAATCAGATGCTTTTTCACATACCATGTCCATATGAGCCTGTAAGATAACAGAAGGCAATCCTTCATAACCTGGCGAAGCCTGTTTGTATATAATGATATTCAGATTTTCGTCCTGCACACACTCCAGTTTCCGACTCTCTGCCCACTCCTTAAGATAATCACTTATAGCTTTCTCATTCTTTGTGCCGTGAGGTATCTGGCACAGTTTGCCGAAATGATTAAAAACCGGATGTTTCATCAAATCATCCATATTTGAAAACATTACTTTTCCCATCCCTTACACCTCCGTTTCGCTCTCCATATTCAGGCCAAAATCAATCTTCTCTCTTACTACACAGTTCTTCAAGATCATATGGCGTATCCTGATAAACATAATAATTAAGCCAGTTGGAAAAAAGAAGGCTGGCATGACTTCTCCATCTGAACAAGATCTCATTTTTAGGATCATCATTTTTAAAATAATTCTTAGGAACATCTATTTGAAGCCCCTTATTGATATCCCTGAAATATTCTCCCGCTAAAGTCTCCTTATCATATTCCTGATGCCCCAGTACGAAAATCTGCCTGCCGTTCTCTGTAGATATGATATGGGGCCCTACTTCTTCAGAATCCGCCAGAATACGAAGTTCTTCATGCTTTTCTATATCTTCACGCAAAACTTCCGTATGTCTTGAATGAGGTGCATAAAAAGTCTCATCAAACCCACGCACAAGAGGATTATGAGGCCTTATTACCCTATGTTCGAATATCCCGAAAACTTTACTGTCCAGCAAATGTTTGCCTATGCCATAATGATAATAAAGGCTGGCCTGAGCTCCCCAGCATATGAACATATTACTGTACACATGTGTTTTGGCAAATTCAAAAATTTCACAAAGCTCTCTCCAGTAATCAACATCTTCATAAGGCATTTGTTCCACAGGCGCCCCCGTAAGGATCATCCCATCAAAATAATCTTCTTTGATCTCATCTATTGTTTTATAGAACGAATCCATATGTTCCTGAGATATATGTGTAGACTCATGAGAATCCATCGTGATCAATGTCATTTCAACCTGAAGAGGGCTGTTGGATAAAACCCTCGCAAGCTGCGTTTCAGTTGCTATTTTAGTTGGCATAAGATTAACTATAACTATCTTAAGGGGTCTTATATCCTGAGTAACGGCCCGACCCCTGTTCATGGTAAATATATTCTCACTCTGCAAAGCTTCCGCCGCCGGAAGCCCATTAGGTATAATCAATGGCATCGAGTTCAATCTCCCTTTCATCTATTTGGCCACTAAATACAGCCATTTGCTAATCTTTACAAAATCGCTATTTTAAAGCCTGCTCAATATCTGCAATCAAATCTTCAGCGTCTTCCAGTCCGCATGAAAATCTCACAAGATCAGGACTCACACCCGCTGCAGCAAGTTCTTCATCGCTCATTTGCCTGTGAGTCGAACTTGCAGGATGCAGACAGCAAGTTCTCGCATCAGCTACATGAGTTTCTATAGCAGCAACTTTTAATTTCTGCATAAAATCCTCGGCAGCCTTTCTGCCTCCCTTTACTCCGAAACTTACCACACCGCATGAACCATTAGGCAGATACTTCTGTGCAAGCTCATAATCTGTGTCACCCTCAAGACCGCAATATTTCACCCATGAAATTTTCTCATGGCTATTGAGGTATTTAGCTACAGCAAGACCATTTTCTGCATGTCGTTTCATCCTAACATGCAGACTCTCAAGCCCCATATTAAGCAGAAAAGCATTCTGAGGCGACTGAATAGACCCTAAATCTCTCATAAGCTGTACCGTCGCTTTAGTTATGAACGCTCCCTCAAGGCCAAATCTTTCGGTATATGTAACGCCATGATAACTATCATCAGGTTCACATAGCCCGGCAAACTTTTCAGGATATTCAGTCCAGTCGAATTTACCGGAATCCACTATACACCCTCCTACACCGGCTCCATGTCCGTCCATATATTTAGTAGTTGAATGTGTCACTATATCAGCTCCGAACTCAAAAGGCCTGCAATGCACCGGTGTAGCAAACGTATTATCTATTATAAGAGGCACTCCATGTTTATGAGCAGCATTTGCAAATTTTTCAATGTCAAGTACTACCAATGCAGGATTTGCAACGGTTTCTCCAAACACAGCCTTTGTATTCGGCCTGAATGCAGCCTCCAGTTCTTCCTCAGTGGCATGAGGAGAAACAAAAGTAAATTCGATCCCCATTCTCTTCATGGTTACCGCAAATAAATTAAACGTCCCTCCATATATAGCTGAGGAGGCCACAATATGGTCTCCACATGAAGCTATATTAAACACAGCATAGAAATTGGCAGCCTGCCCTGACGAGGTCAGCATCGCCGCGCTTCCCCCTTCAAGAGAAGCAATTTTAGCCGCAACATGATCGTTAGTTGGATTTTGAAGCCTCGTATAAAAATATCCCGATGCTTCAAGATCAAATAGTTTCCCCATATCCTGACTTGTGTCGTATTTAAAAGTTGTACTCTGTACAATCGGTATCTGTCTTGGTTCACCGTTCCCCGGTCTGTATCCATCCTGTACACATTTAGTTCCTATTCCCATATTTATAAATTCCTTTCAAAGTTTTTCAATTAATAATACACTATTTACCTATGAATTTCAAATACTCTTCCCTGCCCTGCTCATATAGATTTCCCCCCACACTGTCCAGAACAACAGTAAGGGGCATATCCTCCACATAAAGCCTTCTTATTGCCTCTGCCCCCAGATCATCAAAAGCAATCACCTCAGCATCTTTTATCTGCTTTGCCATCAGTGCTGCAGCCCCTCCTATTGCAGCCAGATATACTGCTTTATTTGCAACCACCGCTTCCATCACTTCCTGTGATCTTTGTCCTTTTCCTATCATGGCAAGCTGCCCCAAATCCAAAAATTTCGGGGCATACGCATCCATTCTGTAACTTGTAGTAGGTCCTGCCGAACCAATCACATATCCCGGCTTTGCCGGAGTAGGCCCCACATAATATATAATAGAATCTATCATATCAAAAGGTAAAGGCTCACCCTTATCAAGAAGCTCTGTCATTCTTTTATGCGCCGCATCACGAGCAGTATAAATCGTTCCTGTGACAAGGATTTTATCACCTGCTCTGAAATCCTTGATTTTTTCCTTACAAAAAGGTTCCATCAACTTATATTCCATAATATCCACCTCCCGCCTGCTAAAGAACAGCCTCTTTATGTCTGCTGACATGACAGTTTATATTTACCGCAACAGGCAGCCCTGCAATATGGGTAGGGGCTGCGATTATCTTGACCGCCAAAGCAGTTGTCCTTCCGCCAAATCCCTGCGGCCCTATCCCCAACTCATTTATCCGTTCCAGCAGTTCCCTTTCCATATTTTCATAATACGGATCATCATTCTTTTTATCCACCGGAATTAATAAGGCCTTCTTTGCCATCAACGCAGCTTTGTCAAATGTTCCGCCTATACCGACTCCAACCACTATAGGAGGACATGGATTAGCCCCTGCATCATTACATGTTTTAACAACAAAATTCTTTACACCATTTTCTCCCGCAGACGGCGGAAGCATTATAATACGGCTCATATTTTCGGAACCGAAACCTTTAGGAGCCACTGTGATTTTCACTTTGTCACCATCCACGATTTCTGTATTTATATAAGCGGGTGTATTATCACCTGTATTTTTTCTCCTCAAAGGATCTTCTACCACAGATTTTCTTAAAAAACCTTTTTCATACCCTCTTCTGACTCCCTCGTTTACAGCGTCTTTGAGCATTCCTCCGACAAGGTGAACATCCTGCCCTATTTCCAAAAATACACAGGCCATCCCCGTATCCTGACACAAAGGAAATATCCCTTCCTCAGATACTGTGATGTTTTCCTCAATACTTTCAAGTATATCTTTGGCTATATTCCAGTTTTCTTCACAAAGCCTCTGATGTATACAGGCCTTCACATCTTCTCCGAGATAATGATTTGCCTCTATACACATCTGTGCTATCTTATCTTCAATATCTTTCACATTTACTTCTCTCATGATCATACTCCGTACACCTGATCTATCTCCTGCATAGTATTCTTAAGTATACCTTCCACATCAGCTCCAACTATATCCAGCATCTCAGCTTTATGGCAAACTATATCTCCAATTCCGTACAGTCCGCTGCACACTGCTTTCACATAATCAAATCCAAGATTAAATTCACCTATAGGACCGCCGGCAGTAGTAACATATATCACCTTTTTCACATTGCCCAATCCCTCTGGTATGCCTTCCTCCGTGTAATGAAATGTCAGGCCCTGTACCGATACCGCTTCAATATAACTTTTAACAACAGCCGGAAACGACAGATCCCAATAAGGTGCAGCTATAACGACAATATCTGCTCCCACAAACTGTTTTGCATATCTGAACATATCATCAGAAAAGTCCTTATTGCTTATATACAAATCTCTTTTTTCCAATCTTTCAAGATTGAGAGGCTCTATATCTTCTTTTCCGAGATCAAGTTCTTCTGTCTGTCCATCAAGTTTATCCAACAGATACTTAGCTAAAACATTAGTCCTCGACTGCGGACGTACACAAGCATTTACAAATAATATCTTCTTCATCGTTTTCACCTCATCATTATAATCATTTCTCAAAGACTATCTCTTTGACTCCATCCTCCTCAAGATAGCAAAGCTCCTCATGAGCTTCAGCATCCTCAGCAATCTTATTAACATCAAGCTTAAAATACTTAACTGTGCCATTCGCCAAAATTGCCCCCTCAGCATCCATTATACATGCTTCCGTAACAAAAATTCTTGAATTTTCCCTAACTGTAACACCTCTTCCTATAAGCTCCTGATCATAGACTACAGGTTTTCTGTACTTAGTATCTATAGAAAATGTTACGCCAAAAGACTCTTCTGACAGATCTTTTGCCCACAACGCTCTTAGTCCCAGTTCATCAATCATAGCTGTTATAAGTCCACCATGAACACGACCCGGATAACTTTGATGCTGATATCTGTACCGAAACAAAGTCATGACACTTCCATCCTCCATATTATAAAACGGTGCCTTTACTCCATATTCATTATCTAGCCCACACATTATACACATTTTACTGTTTCTCTGCTTACTTATAACTCTCATCTTTATCTCCTACTATAATTTATTATTATACACCATATCAGGTCATAGTTTTGGAATTTTATCATAAACTTGTACAAATATATTTTAGGAGACTGCATGATGAAACGAAGAATAAGAAAAAAGAGAAAATTAAAAAAACATATCAATTCATTTTTGGATATATGGGGATCTGCTATGGACATCCCTTTCATAAAACCCATATTTATCACAATACTTACCATCTGCATACTGCTTATATTCATCCCCTATATTCTGACAAAGATATCTCCCAATACTGATGAACCGGAAAAAGAACTTATACCTCAAGCGGAATTTCAATTAAAAGAAGTTCCCGAAACAATAAACATATACAGAACTGAATCCAAAAAAGTTGAAACCGTAAATTTTGAGAATTATGTAAAAGGTGTCATATCTGGAGAAATGCCCTCCGATTTTCACATAGAAGCTCTAAAAGCTCAAGCAGTAGCAGCCAGAACCTATTCTCTTGCAAGAGTCCTTAAAGCTCAGTCCGGAAGCAATCCCGAGGCACATCCAGATGCACCACTCTGCGACAGTACCCACTGTCAGGTATACAAAAATGAGTCTGAACTTGAAGCATTAAAAGGAAAGGACTGGATGAATGATGGCTGGAAAAAAATATGCCGTGCTGCTGATGAAACAAAAGGGCAGCTGCTATATTATAATGGAGAACTTGTAGAACAAGCTCTCTTCCATTCTTCAAGCGGAGGAAAAACAGAGAATTCAGAAGATGTCTTCGCCTCTGCCGTACCATACCTTGTGAGCGTAGACAGCCCATATGAGGATGAAGCTACTCATCAGGAAGAGCAACATTCCTTTTCTATAGCTGAAATTTCTGCCGCAGTAAAAAATAAATATCCCAATATATCATTTGGAACAATAACCGCCGATACCATCAAAATCATCAACAGAAGCAACGGAAACAGAGTAGAAAAAATGCAGATAGGAAACGGAATACTAAAAGGCAGGGAAGTTCGGGAAGCACTTAATCTTCCATCAGCCAATTTTACAATAAATATTTCCGAAGATACTGTGACATTCACTTCCAATGGTTCAGGACATGGAGTGGGTATGAGCCAATATGGAGCAGATGGTATGGCAAAAAACGGATATAATTATAAGGATATCCTTTCTCATTATTACAGCGGAACTCAAGTATATTAAAACGGGCGCTATGTTATTGGTCTCACCAGCAACATAGCACCCGTTCTTATTTATCTGTAAATCTGTATTTTATCATTTACTGCTGTGACAACCGCATCCACATCCTGAATGTTCCTGCTCCTTTTTAGGTGAACAGCATCCGGCATCAGGACAGCCTACACATCTGGCACCTCTTTTCTTTGCCCTTATTATATAAGCTACCGCGCCGGCAACTATCAGCAGTATTATCAATCCGACAATGATATCAGTTATCATACAGATGCCCCCGTTCCTTTATTGTGCAACGAATATTCCACATCAAATTTCTGTCTCGATCTGCGAGAAATCACAACTACTATAGCCGCCATGATCAATACAGCAATCAATCCAGGTATAAATGCATTTCCAAGATGTCCTTCCGTAAAAAGCGTACCAAACTGATATACCAAGAATGCTACTGTATATCCTGTACCCAGCTGAAGACCTATAGCTCCCCACAGCCACTTAGCACTCTTCATTTCAGAATTCATCGCTCCTATAGCTGCGAAGCAAGGAGGTGTGAAAAGGTTAAACATCAGATATGCCAGAGCAGTTACTGTAGTAAGTCCCATTGTAACAGCTACTTCATTTGCTCCTCCTGTAAGAGCCAGCTCATCAGTATCAATAAATCTTGTGATGGAATAAACTACAGCTAGTGTACCAACAACATTTTCTTTTGCTATAAAACCTGTAATTGCCGCTGCCGCCAACTGCCAAGCTCCGAATCCCAAAGGTACCAGCAGAACTGCAAACGGTGAGGCTATAGATGCCAGAATCGAAGTATCTGCTGCATCTTCACCCACAACCTGGAATTTCCAGTTAAAGGTCTGCATCAGTTGAACTACACAGTTACAAACCAATATAATAGTAGCAGCCTTGATTATGTACGCCTTAGCTCGCTCAAGCATTGAGAAGCAGGCTCTCTTAAGACTAGGAAGTTTGTAGCTCGGAAGTTCCATAATAAAGAATGATTTTCTATATTTATATCCCGTAATTCCTTTAATAAGTAATGCTCCTAAGAAAATAAGCAATATGCCCACAAAATACATCAAAGCATTAACCCATGAAGCGCCTGAGAAAAATGCTCCTGCAAACAACGCTATAACCGGAATCTTAGCTCCGCATGGAATAAATGTCGTAAGCATTGCAGTAGCTCTTCTTTCTCTCTCATCTCTGATAGTACGGCTTGCCATTATGCCCGGTATTCCGCAGCCTGTACCGATTATGATCGGAATTATAGACTTACCTGAAAGGCCTACACGCTTAAATATAGGATCCATTACTACACTTACTCGGGCCATATAACCACAATCTTCCAAGAGTGCAATAAGGAAATACATTACCATTACTAATGGCAGGAAGCCAACTACAGCACCTACGCCGCCAACGATACCATCCGCCAATATAGCCTGAAGAAGCGGAGAGCTGTTTTCAAGAAGACCTGAAACCCATCCCTGGAAAGTTTCAATCCATCCCACAAGCCAGTCAGCAATAAGCGGACCTACTTTTGACTGCGATATCCAAAATACTGCCCACATGACAGCCGCAAAGATCAGAATTCCTGCAACCTTATTTGTAAGTACAGAATCCACCTTGTCTTGCGAATTTCTTTCTTTTGTCAGAACTTTACGCGTTTCCACTTCCTTTACGATTTTATTTACAAAATCAAAACGCTTTCTGTCTTCCGCTTCAACTGCTTTTTTATCATGAAGATCTATATCAGCTTGAAGATAAGGAGCTTTCTGACCGTTTCCATTCAATTCAACAGCCGCATTTACAGCTTCCTTAAGGCCCGTTTTATCCGATGACGTTGAAACAGTTTTTATAATAGGGCAATTCAGTTTTTTAGATAAAGCTTCAGTATCAATTTCCGTATTTTGTTTTTCATTTATATCACTCTTATTAAGAGCAACTACTACAGGAATTCCAAGTTCCAGAAGCTGAGTCGTAAAGAATAAACTTCTGCTCAGATTCGTAGCATCAACTATATTAATTATAGCATCTGGATTCTCATCTCTCACATATCCGCTTGTAATACCTTCCTCAGGCGTAAACGGTGACATTGAATACGCTCCCGGTAAGTCCACTGCAATGATTTCTTCTACAAAATCATAGAACTCCTTTTTTATCGGACTCTCCTTTTTACCTATAGTAACCCCGGCCCAGTTACCAACGCGTTCATTTTCCCCCGTCAGTGCATTATACATTGTCGTCTTACCACTATTAGGGTTGCCGGCAAAAGCAATTCTCATAAAATATCCTCCTATTTCCTCTCATTATTAGTAAATATATAACAAATAAATAGTTACCTGAAGCTAACTGATGCCCATAAAAAATAGTGATTTAAATCACTATTTTATTAAAACTGCACTTGCTATGCCATTATCAATATTGTATCTTCCATCTTTAATGGAAACCGTACAGCCGCCTTTTAAATGAGATATCACAGTAACAGGCTCCCCGCTGTAACATCCCAGCGAGAAAAGGAATGCCTTTAACTCTTCATCGTCTGTTTCAATATCCTCTACAATATATGTTTCACCAACATTAGCATCATTTAAATTCATGACATTTCCCTCTGGCTTTCATTTTTATTATATGGATTAGTTAATATTTACTAACCTCATTAGCTATAACTTACCACTTGTATATTATTTTGTCAATATATTTTTAGTTATAACTTTATATCTTTAATAATTCTTTGCCTTTATCTGAAAATATCCCTTTTGATGAAAGCATACAGGGCATATTTCCGGAGCTTCTTTGCCTGTCAGTTCATGTCCACAATTGCCGCATATCCATAAAACGTCTTCATCACGCTTAAACACCTTATTCTGCTGTATGTTCTCCCTAAGCTGCTTATAACGATCCTCATGATGCTTTTCAATACCTGCCACGCCTTCCATTTGCTTCGCTATTTCCGTAAAGCCTTCTTCTCTGGCCACTTTGGCCATATCAGCATACATTTCACTCCATTCATAATGTTCACCTTCAGCTGCAGAAAGAAGATTCTCCTCAGTTGTTCCTATACCGGCAAAATGCTTATACCATAATTCCGCATGTTCCTTTTCATTTGCCGCAGTATCTTCAAATATTTTGCTGATCTGATGATATCCCTCTTCTTTAGCTTTTGAGGCAAAAAAAGTATATTTATTTCTTGCCTGTGACTCACCGGCAAAAGCTATAAGCAGATTATCATAAGTTTTACTTCCTTTTAAATCTTTCATAATATATCCTCCTCGATGTAATTTACGATTATCCTTATTATTTCCTGAAAAAAGAAATATATGCCATTTAAAAAATAAATATTATAGATAAAATATATAAAACAATATTCATATGTAAAATTTTAACATTGTTTGGTGTTTTCAATTTACGATGAGAAACCACATATTTCATCCGAAATTAAAATAAAAGAAAATTAAAAAGTGCTGTCCGGTTGACATCCGATCAGCACTGTAAATATTAATATTATATTATTCTTCTACTCTCATAATATTAGCTCCCAATGACCTAAGTTTTTCTACAAACTTTTCATAACCTCTATCTACATGATAGATCTGTGAAACTTCTGTAGTTCCTTCAGCTACAAGCCCTGTAAGTACTACCGCCGCCCCTGCTCTTAAATCTGTAGCGACAACCTGCGCTCCACTTAACTTCTTGTGACCCGGTATTATGGCACAATTACCATCTATTTTTATATTGGCCCCCATACGATTAAATTCTCCTACGTGCATAAATCTGTTTTCAAAAACAGTTTCTATAACAACGCTCGGGCCTTTCGCAACTGTCAGCAAAGCCATAAAAGGCGACTGCATATCAGTAGGAAATCCGGGATACGGAAGTGTTTTGACATCAGTAGAATTGATCTCTCCCATATCTCCTCTCACAAGGACACCATCTTCCATCTGCTCAATATAAACGCCACACTCTCTAAGTTTTGCGATCACAGCTTTGAGATGATCAGGTACTACATTCCTGATCAGGACATTACCCTTTGTCATAGCCGCACCCACCATAAATGTGCCTGCTTCTATTCTATCAGGTATAACATAATGACAGACACCTTTGAGAGATTCTACACCATCTATTTTTATGGTATCAGTCCCTGCACCTTTAATCCTTGCTCCCATTTTATTGAGGAAATTTGCCAAATCAACAATTTCCGGTTCCTGAGCTGCATTTTCCAAAACAGTAGTACCTTCAGCCAAGGCTGCCGCCATTATTATAACTTCTGTAGCGCCTACGCTTGGAAAGTCCAGATATATGGTATTGCCTGTAAGTTTTTCAGCACTCGCATCCACAATTCCTCTTGTAAGCTGTTCTTCATCTATTTTTACTCCCAAAGCCTTCAGCCCTTTCAAATGAAGTTCAACAGGTCTTTTGCCTATAGCACATCCTCCCGGAAGATGTATTACAGCTCTTCCCGTTCTTATAAGAAGTGCTCCGAGCACCAGTATTGAAGCTCTCATCATCTTTACAAGATCAAAGGGTGCTTCATAAGATATCTGCCCCCTTGCTTCTATGGAAACCTTATTTTCATCAAGTCTTTTATCTACAGCTGCACCCATGCTTTCCAGAAGTCTGCACATAACATCTACATCCCGAAGAGCCGGCACATCTTTTATTTCACATTTTTCTTCCGTCAAAAGCGTAGCAGCCATAATTGGAAGAACAGCATTCTTTGCCCCACTTATAGTCACTTCTCCTCGCAACGGAGCGCTTTTTTGAACCAGGAATTTTGCCACTTTTTTCCTCCGTAAAATTCACTTCGCAATCAGTATATTATACTGTCTTTCTTATACTATTTCAAGGATTACATATGATAAGGAAGAGGTTTACAGGTTTTACACATAAGGGGAGCAAAACGTATTAACAAAACCTCTTCCTTAATATTTATTGTTGCCAAACATATTGTTTTAACGCAAAAAAAGGACAATTAAATTGCTCCTTTTTTCGTGTGTTTTTTATAAATTCTGCAGCTCCTTTATGCATTTACTGCATACATTTTTTCCCTTTATTTGTTTTATGCCATCGGAACTCCCACAGAAAACGCAGGCCGGCTGATATTTCTTAAGCATGATGGATTCTCCGTCAACGTATATTTCAAGAGGATCTTTTATTTCTATGTTTAAAGTTCTCCTAAGCTCTATAGGTAATACGATCCTGCCCAATTCATCAACTTTTCTTACAATTCCTATTGCTTTCATGACTAACTCCTTTCAATCAATACCCTGAACTTTTGAAACCGCCTATACAAAACTATTTTTACTTATCAGAAGCATTCTTAATGGCTAAGATCGCTTTTACTATCGCAGTTATCATTGATATTACACTTTGTTTTTCATTTACCGTATCTGTTATGTCTGAAACAGTATCCGATACATTACTTATAATGTCATCGACATCCTTACTCCTCTTTGCTGCCAAATCAGTTATAACCTCTACATCTTTGAGTACTTCACTGGTATGCTCAAGCGTTACCGCCAGACGCTTTAAACAGCGTATTAGATATACTGTCAGCACTATGACTGCAACACATATAATTATCAATAACAACATCTTCAAATCAATCGTTATATTCATAGGCAAGTCCTCCCATACTTATTATATTATCACATAAAATGGAAATCTCTTCAACATATTTTTCGTTTTACCGAATATTTTTAGTAGAGGTGTATATTATGATGAATCGTATATGGGGCTTTATGCTCCTCATAGGTGTCGTTTTCTCCATTATTAACGGTAAAACTGCAGAATTCACAGACGGCTTAATGAGCAGTTGTACACAGGCCGTTCAGTTTATAATATCTCTGGCTGGTATAATGGCAGTATGGAGCGGTCTTATGAAGATCGCTGAAGTGTCCGGTCTCATAGAAAAAGTATCCAATGCTGTGAAACCTTTGATATCATTTCTCTTCCCATACGAAAAAAACGATAAAACCATCGCCATGATGATAATGAGTTTTATGGCTAATATATTTGGAGCCGGAAACAGCGCCACCATATTCTCACTAAAAGCTATGGAACTTTTGGATAAAGAAAACCCCCATCCCTCCTATGCAAGTGATGCCATGTGCATGTTTATGGCGCTCAGCATGTCAATGATACAGCTTGTTCCTATAACAGTCATAAAAATACGAAGTGATCTCGGTTCCTCCGCTCCTGAGGATATAATTCTCCCATCCATAATTGCCGGTTTGATTTCCATGATTATTTCAGTATTAGTATGTAAGATCTTCGAAAGGAAGAATAAAAATGCCTAACCTTCTAAGTATTTTTTCCGTAATGTTTCTCCCTATACTCATAACCATAATAATTTTATACGGTATAAAGAAAAAAACAGATATCTACGATGTATTTATTGAAGGAGCTAAGGAAGGCCTTCATACATGTATAGACATACTTCCTTTCATCATCGGTATCTTTATAGGAATCGAAGCACTGACATCATCCGGAGCCATGGACTTCATAGAAAAAGCAGCAGCACCTGTCTTCAATTTTTTTGCTATCCCCGAAGAACTTATTTCTCTCATATTTTTAAGGCCTGTCTCCGGAAGCGGCTCTCTTGTAGTCGCAGAAAGAATAATGGAAATCTCGGGACCTGATTCTCTTGTCGGCCGCGCGGCTTCTGTCATGGTAGGAAGTTGTGAAACTATATTCTATGTTCTGGCACTGTATTTTGGAGTCACATCAGTAAAAAAAATGAGACACTCTTTCACAGCAGGTCTCATAGGTTATATTGCGGGAATTTTTGCGTCAGTATATATATGCAAAATTTTATAACAAAATTTCATCGGATCCGCTCATATATTTTCATTATTTCATCACTGTAACTCCTCCCAGATCCATAGATACACAACTCCTTCATTATTTTAAGCTCGCGACCACCCCCTGCTCTGCAATGGACAAGTACAATATTAGGAGGCTGTCCTTGTCTGGGAACTACAAACCTAATATTTTTAGGCTCTATACGATTCTTTCTGCAATAATAAAAAATATCCACAAGCCGTGAAGGTCTGTGTACCATGAAAAAATCACCGCTTCCATTTAACATATCAGAAGCAGCTTTTATAAAATCTCCTATATCGGCAACGGTCTCATGCCTTGCAATAAACTTACTTTCATTGCCCGAAGGAATTCCCCCTCCTTTCGGAAAATAAGGAGGATTACAAGTAACCATATCTATATCTTTATCAAAATATATGCTTTTATCAAGTTTTGAAATATCCGCTTGAAAAAACTCGACACGTGACTGCAGTTTATTTAATTCGCAGCTTCTTTCCGCCATCTGAACAGAAGACTTTTGCAGCTCCACGCCTATAAACTTAGCATCTTTATTTTTATGACTCAAAATAAACGGTATGATTCCATTACCCGTTCCCAGATCCGCTGCCATTTTGAATCTGCTGCAGATATTATATGCAAAATCAGCAAGTATGACAGCATCTACCCCGTAACAGAAGCCTTTCGGATCCTGTATAAGCTTTAGATCCCCAAATCCTATATTTTCTACTCTCTCCATATTCATCAAGATATTAATCCTTCATCAGCTCTTTGATTTCTTTCAGCACATCATCCTCCAGATTGGCTAGCTCATCCTCTCTTTTTCTGTTATTTTTCTTTCCAAATCTCTTTATATCATCCTTTTTATAATTATAAATTTCTGCACTGAGCTTTTCTTCAGAATCCTTATCCTTAGATCCTTCTTCTACTATAAGTCTTGTCTTCACAACATTTTCAAGTATATTAACGTCTGTTACCACAGCCATCCCATCCGGCGTCTTAATCCTTTCACCTACAGAAGGCATTCCCTTTTTCAGATGTGTATATACTTCATTCTCAAACTTCAAACAGCACATCAGCCTTCCACAAATACCTGATATCTTAGAAGGATTAAGCGATAAATTCTGAACCTTCGCCATCTTTATAGATACCGGCTCAAAATCAGAAAGCCACGTATTACAACAAAGACCTCTTCCGCAATTTCCGACACCGCCCAGCATCTTTGCCTCATCCCTGACTCCGATTTGCCTTAATTCTATCCTCATTCTAAAAATTGCAGCCAGATCTTTCACAAGCTCTCTAAAATCCACTCTTCCATCAGCAGTGAAATAAAAAATCACTTTACTATTATCAAAAGTATATTCCACATCTATGAGTTTCATTTCAAGCTTATGATCATCTACCTTTTGCTGACAGAGCCTCAGAGCCTCACTTTTTTTTGCAAGATTTTCCTCATGCCGTTTTTTATCTTTTTCATCAGCTATTCTTATTATATTTTTAAGAGGAGCCACCAGATCTTGTTCCTTTACTTCCGTCTCTCCCATGGTAACAGTTCCGAACTCCAAACCTCTTGCTGTCTCAACAATAACATTATCACCTACACCGACTTTAAATTCTCCTGGGCTGAAATAATAAAGTTTCCCTGCTTCCTTAAACTTTATACCTACTACCTTTGTCATCATCTATCCTCCGATTTTTATCAGCAAATTCTTCATTGCATAAGATTGAGAAACGCCTTCTTTAATCTGTCTTCTTGCATTCTCTGCGGCATATATATTTCTTTTAAGATCCTCATCCTTATAAAGAGATATCCCTTTGTTTTTCTTTATAAGCATATTTCTGAAAACTACTTGAAGGCTGTCTAAAAATCCTGCCACTTCATCACTGTTTTCAAGAATATCATCAATTTCCTGCTTTAATTTATAAAAAGGTTCTCGGTTCAATGCCATATCAGACACCTTCTCCGCCTTTTCCATCATAAAATCATATCCTTCACTGCCAAAATAATTTATTCTATATTTCACACATCTGGATTTTATTGTCTGCACGAGATTTTCCATATTTTCTGACAAAAGCATAATTACAGAGCTACCCGGCGGCTCTTCCAACGTTTTCAAAAGTCTGTTTTGAGCACGCAACGTCATAGTATCGCTGTTTTCTATTATCACAATATGACGATCACCAAATGGCTTGTTTTTAAGACTTTCCTGCATCTTTACAATATCTGCATCTTTAATAGATCCACCTGATGCTTTAATATATATTATATCTTCGTGATTACCGTGATCTACTTTGCGGCATATACCGCAAGAATTACAGTTATCCCCTGTATTTACAGGACACAGAATCCCTTTTACAAAACTCTCGACAAATGACCTTTTATCTATACAACCAATCCCTTCGAAGATATAAGCGTGAGATATCTTATCCGTCTCTATGATATGATCCAGTCTGGCTATTAAATTCTGATTTTCATCTCGCTCTTTAAAATACATTCTACCATCACCTATCATTTCTCAAAAGATATTCTATATGGGATGTTATAGTTTTTTCAATATCTTCTATAGTCTGGGAAGCATCTATTCCAATAATTCTGCCGGGGAAATCCTTTTCCAAAATCTCATATCCCTCATAAACTCTTTTATAAAAATCTTCATTTTCCATCTCTATCCTATCACGTTCCCTGTCTTTTATCCGTCCGCTTCCTACATCAGGCTTTACTCTCATCAGAAAAGTCATATCTGGCATATATCCATTCACCGCATATCCGTTTATAACATTAATACATTTTCCGAGTTTTCTTCCATATCCCTGATAAGCAACACTTGAATCAACAAACCTATCACATATCACAATCTTTCCTGCTTCTATTGCAGGGCCTATAATCTGCTCTACATGCTGAGCACGAGATGCAGCATAAAGCAAAGCTTCCGTCATATATGTCATTTTCTCATTAGATGTATCCAGAATTATATCCCTTATTTTTTCGCCTATTTTAGTGCCACCAGGTTCTCTGGTTAACACAACCTGATAACCTTTATTGAAAAAAAACGTCTCAAGTTTTTTTATCTGTGTGGACTTTCCCGATCCATCCACTCCCTCAAAAGATATGAAATAACCTTTTTTCATCGCTGCTTTTCTCTGACTTTCTTTTTATTTTTTCTTTCTTTTCTTCGCTTTCTCTTACTTAACTGCTTTTCCGGACGATCCTCGTTCCTATCCACAGCTTCTTTTCGCTCCTGCTTTTTCTTGTAATAAGGAGTCTCCTTTTTGTATCGCTCTGTTTCCTGCGCTTCCCTGTTTTTATACTGCTCTCTCACATATTGCTTATTTTCATTCCTTCTGCTTTCACCAGATCCGGCAATTGAACTTCCCCGTCTTTCAGAGTTTTTCTTTTCACTTTTCCTCTCATTCTGAGGATCCTTAGAAGACGTCTTCAGTTTCTCGTTAAGATTATTAATAAAATACATCATTAATACCGCTAAAGGTATTACTATGACTAATACAAATACAAACTTTATGAAACCCATAAACCTCTATCCTCTTATATAATATTATTGCATCAAGTTTTCCAGCTAAATTCTTTTGTTTTAAGCGTTTACACCAATAACGTTTATTATAACTTACCATCTGTTAAAAATCAAGAAATCAGCCATTCTCTGAGATTCCAAAGAATATAAAAAACGAGGAAAGAAATATCCTCTTTCCTCGTTACATTTTTCAGGAAATCAAATCAAATTCTATAATAACTTTAAACAGGTCTCCATCTATATATATTTCAAAACTGCCTCCCTGAAGTTCCACAAGATTTCTGGCTATGGAAAGTCCAAGCCCACTCCCCTCCGTATGCCTGGAGCTATCACCTCTTACAAACCTTTCCGTCAATTCTTCTCCTGAAATATTAAGCTCATATTTAGAAGTGTTTTTATATGTTATGACAGCCTTTCCCGCCTTCTTTTCAAGGGTCTGATATACTCTTGTTCCCGGCTGAGAATATTTGCATATATTATTCAGCAAATTGTCAAACACTCTCCACATACTACGTCCATCAGCCATTATAGATATATTTTCCTCAGGCAGCCTCATAATCATTTCCAGACGTTCTTTTTCAGCTTTCTCTTTATATTCCCCCATAACCTGCATCATCATTACTCCTGCATCGCAGGGAAGAAGCTCTATATTCACATTGCCTGTAGCCGCCTTAGAAGCTTCCACGAGATCTTCAGTCAGTTTCTTCAAACGCTGAGACTGCCTATCCAGCACATCTATATATTCCTTTGCCTTTTCATTGTCTATATCTTCTTTTTTCAAAAAATCAACATAATTAATTATAGAAGTGATAGGAGTTTTAATATCATGGGATACATTAGTTATAAGCTCTGTTTTGAACCTCTCACTCTTTAACCTTTCCTCTACTACAGTCGACATTCCATTACTTATATCATTTAAACTTTCCGCATACTTTTCAAGATCAAAAAACAAACCCTTCTTATCAACTTTATAACCCATATCTCCTTCAGCCAGATGCCTTGCTCCGTCTTGAAGCCTTTTCATACACAAAGAGATATATATTATCAGAGCTGCTGTAATTATCGCCCCAATAAACCAGATAAACAGAACTCCTCCCGAGCCATAACTGTTTATAGCCTGAATCATCATTATAAAATTTATCATAATTCCAGCCAAAACTGACAAACCTGTTTTCCATACAAGACTAACATGTCCAAAGGTCTTCGCCACAATCAATATTATTTTTTTTAGCATCCTTAAAAGTTTAAAAATTACCGTATTTCTCCACCATCCGCCAGCTTTCACCTGTACAGCAAATACCAGCATATAGCATGTAACTATAATAGATATTGCAACGGTAACAGCGCAAATCGCCGCGATCAGCTCTTCATAGTTAAAAAATGAAATTTCCGAATCAAAAGATATCATCATGATAAAAATCATGGGCAATGTCAATACCACTGTTAAAAAATCCATCGGAATTTTATTTATAAATGAACGCTTTTCTCTGTCCCTGCCTGCAGCACACATAAGAATTATAAATAACACAACTGAAAATATCGTTCCTATTATCGATGCCGCCATCGCCACAGTTCTATAGCCGTATACAGCTTTGAATAAACCATATATGTAATCAATCTCATCAGGAACACCTCCGTTTTCAAGATCCCCCAAATATATCTCTATATAAATTCCCTCACTGTGCCATATACTGTCTGTAAATACGCCGTCCTGTTCACCAAGCTGTGGATTGAGCTCTCTTAGAATTTCAGGCTGTGCATCATCCTTTTCTTCATCTATCATATACATAGTATAGCCAAACTGAGTAGATGAGCTCTCACCCTTTACAAGTTCCTCATCACTTATAAACAAATTATACTCCCCAGTACTTACTGACTCTGTCAAATCACTGTCGCCTTCAGTATAAGTCTCATAATACACAATATCGTTCATACGGTAGGAAATCAGGCTGGATATATCAGAATATATATCCTGCTTAACACTTTCTTTATTTTTATAGTACCAATGATTCGATATATTCGTAATAACCACTATACTTGATAGCACAGTTACTGTAATAAAAACGATCATCAAAATATACAATATCGCTCTGATCACAAAACTCTTATTTAACTTATCCATTCTTCACCTCATTCAATCTTATATCCCTGTCCCCAAACGACTTTAATATGACGAGGCTGATCTGGATTGATCTCCAGTTTCTCGCGTATATGACGTATATGTACAGCAACAGTGCCTTCAGCGCCAAATGAATCTTCTTCCCAAACAGCTCTGTAAATTTCCTTGGGAGCGAAAACCTTTCCTCTGTTTTCCATAAGAAGCCTTAAAATTCCATATTCCTTGGGTGTAAGTCTCACAGCGTTTCCCATGAACACAACTTCTTTAGATTCATCATCAAGCTCTATATCACCGATTTTAAGCGTACTTTTTTTCATTGGAGCAGCTCCCAATTCCATATATCTTCGTAACTGTGATTTCACCCTAGCAAGAAGCTCCACAGGATTAAAAGGTTTAGTAACATAATCATCAGCTCCTATATTAAGCCCTAATATCTTATCAGTGTCCTCCCCTTTAGCAGTAAGAAATATAACAGGCATATTACAATCCTTTCTCAGCGTAGTAAGAACCTGTATGCCATCTATCTCAGGCATCATTATATCAAGAAGAACCAAGTGAATATCATTCTCTTCTATTATCGCAAGAGCTTCTCTTCCATCATAAGCTTCATAAAGATTATAATCATTCCCCGACAAGTAAATTTTGAGAGCAGCTACAATATCTTTTTCATCATCACATATTAATATGTTATACATCATCTCAACCTCCACTATTATTATGCCACGAAATCCATTGAGAAAAAATATGTAAAACTATTAAGAATTTATTAAATCAGCGACTATTTAATAGGTAAAATCGAAAAAATATAAATAGTATTGCAAAACAATCCTAAATAGAGTAAAATTTCTGATATTAACAATATAGAAAGGGTATGCCAATTATGAACATCAAAAAAATATTTGTTGTAGGCGCAGGTTTCATGGGTTCCGGTATCGTAGAAAATACCGCTGTAAAAGGACTTAATGTAACTGCATACGATATTTCACAATCTCAGCTTGAAAAAAGCATGAAAACAATCGACAAAAATCTAAAAAAAGCCGTCGAAAAAGGAAAAATGAACGAATCCGAAAAAAAGAATGCTCTCTCACGGATATCCTGTACCACTCATATTTCTGACTGTAAAGATTCTGACGTTATTATTGAAGCAGTAGCCGAAAACAAAGAGATAAAGACAAATATAATGAAAAAACTGGAATCTTACGCAAAAAAAGATGCTATAATAGCCAGTAATACTTCATCTATATCTATAACTGCTCTGGGCAATATATTTAAAAACCCTGAAAGATTTGTAGGTATGCATTTCTTCAGTCCTGTCCCAAAAATGCCACTCATGGAAATAGTAAGAGGCTATCAAACAAGTGATCAAGCTCTTTCAAAAGCAAAAATTTTAGGAGAATTCATGGGAAAATCCTGTATTATCGCCCATGATGAACCCGGATTCATTGTCAACCGAATGTTGATACCGATGCTTAACGAAGCATGTATACTTGTAGAAAGAAAAATAGGAACAATAGAAGAAATAGACAGAGGTGTGAAACTCGGGCTCCATCATCCCATGGGACCTCTCGAACTCATGGATATGATAGGAATAGATGTAGAATTAGCAGTAATGCAGGTACTTCATGAAGAGATAGGCGATCCAAAATACAGACCTGCAGTATCGCTCAGAAGAATGGTAGACTCAGGCTTTCTCGGAAGAAAAACAGGTATAGGTTTTTATATATATCACGAAGATGGAACAAAAACACCTAACACATATCTCCTCAGATAATAATTTAAAAGCGCTCTTCTATAAGAGCGCTTTTAATATTTATTTTCTTAGAAATTCTTCAACTGCATAATTAAATTCTTTACAGTTTTTTTGAGCAATAAAATGATTTCCCTTAATAAATATAAGCTGAGCCCCGGGAATACTGTCAGCAATAAGTCGGGTATGTTTGCTTTTTATTAAATCTTTTGTTCCAGCCATGACAAGTACAGGCATTGAAAGTTTTTTTAACTCATCAGAGGAAATGTACGGCTCATCTATCATAAGTTTCAGCATCTCAGCCTTTAACATTGCCATTGTATTTCTTGAAGAAAACATTTTAGCAACTTTATATCCTATCTTAATAGGAATCTGGATCCTACATTTTACTCCTGAAGGAACTAAATCAGCACCATTAATAATTAATTTTTCAACCATATAAGAATATTTAAGCGCAAAACACAAAGCGATATTCCCTCCGTCAGAAAATCCTAATATATGAGCTTTTTTGATTTTATGAACATTCATAAAAAAATACAGATCCTCCGCAAATTGCCGAATAGTAAAAGGAGCTATTCCTCTATCGGATTTCCCATGACCTCTCGTATCCAACGCAATCACTTTATAATCTTTTGAAAAATATTCAATCTGATGAGAAAAATATTCACAAGAGCCTCCATTTCCGTGTAATAAAATAATAGGAAAACCTTCACCTCGCTCCTCATAATGTAACGATATATTCATTGTCATCCCCTTTATTATACATAAAGAAAAACAGCTTGTTATTCAAGCTGTTTTTTTATAAGCGGCAACGTCCTACTTTCCCAGGCGGTCTCCCGCCAAGTATCATCAGCGCTAAAGAGCTTAACTTCTGTGTTCGGTATGGGAACAGGTGTATCCTCTTCGCTATTGTCACCGCA
>NZ_JACRTA010000002.1 GCF_014385065.1 Lentihominibacter hominis | reverse complement strand
TTTCCGATCTCTGCGAATTTCTTGCCATAATCATTGTACATGATCTCTACGCATGTAGGCCACCATGGATCCAGTACGTCTGTAGCCGCAAAGTCCTGATAGTTTGCCTTTACTGCCAGCGCCGCATCAAGTACTTTTGGTGCGAATCTAATTGGCAGTGCGTTTACGATAAGGTCTACACCTTCTGCTGCCTTCTTGATGCTTTCAACATCATCTGCATCTACGTAAGCTCCTTCTGCTTTCTTTAAGATCTTTACAAGCTCATCTACTGCTTTGTGATCGGCATCTGCACAGATAATCTTTTCAACATTTGCTTCTTCATCCATTCTCTGTGCTACTGTTGAACCCTGCGCGCCTGTTCCTAATACCAGTATTTTCTTACCCATTTTTGCTTTCTCCTTTTCTTTTTTCAGTTCATTGATTATGATTATTACCAACTTACAATGACTTCTCTATTAATAACAATACCACACTTATTATATCTAATGCAAGTCTTCCCTCCTTAATGGAAGACTGTACATCAGAAGCCCCTTAATGCCTTGATTTTATGCAATCAGAGGAGATTTTTCAATAACACTATAGTGTTATCTGCAGATTTGCAGCAATCTTATTTCTTTTTCTGCACAAAAAAATTATAATAATCATATTGCTGAAAAGCGCGCAACGCTTTTCAGCAATATAGTATTAAAATACAGCAATATAATAATATATGCACGATGTATAATTTATACTTGTAGAAAGGAGTGAAATTGTGGATGACAGTACGACATCACAAGATCTTAATTTAAAACAAAAACTAAAATCAGAAAAAAAAATTCTCAGATTATCTTTCATAGGCAGTACTCTCTTTCTCTTATCGGAATGCGCTGCCGCTTTCTTCACACATTCTCAAGCAGTCCTCATGGACTGCGTATACGATCTGGTGGATCTGGCCATGCTTGGGCCGTTCATGATACTTGTCCCCAAGCTATATAAACCTGTAACTGAAAAATGGCCATATGGTTTTGCTCAGATGGAATCTCTTTTTATAATAATAAAATGCGGAATTCTGTTTTTTCTCGATATACAGCTTCTCATTGACAGTGCTAAACTTATTTTGGACGGAGGTCATATTGTAAACGCAGGTGCTATAGCTGCATTCGAATTGTTCATATCAGTATCATGTATAGCCATGTATTTCATATTAAGGCATATGAACAGACATTTCTCATCACCTACGGTAAGCGCCGAGCTATATATATGGAAACTGGATGCTTACAGTACAGGCGGAGTAGGCCTGGCCTTCCTAATACAACTTCTTCTTCAGATAACACCTTTATCATGGATAGTCCCATATATCGATCCGGCCATAGCCATCATAATGGCTCTTCTTCTGGCAAAAGAACCTATAACTATGATATGGGATGCATTAAAAAGCCTTGTATTGATTGCGCCGGAAAAGGAAGTTGTCAGTGATATACGAACTGCCGCCAATGAAACTCTTGAAAGCTTTGACTTATATATTGATTTCCTTGATGTAGTAAAAACAGGAAGAAAGGTATGGGTAGATATATATATCACACAAAAGGATGATCTTATAAGCATAAATGCGCTTAAGCAGGCTCATAACGAAATAATCGAAAAACTGAAACCTCAATATCATGATATATTTGTCGAACTTATCCCCGAAATCGATCCTGATACGACACCCGCTTAAACATTATCATGTATAAAAAATAACGCAGCATTTTAAACTGCGTTATTTCTATATTTATTTTTCTTCACTGATCATCGAAGACTTTGCCCTTTACAAGAGAATCTGCCATTCGTTTGTTTCCCAGAGCCCATATGAGATCTCTCGGCTGTATTATCGTTTCCACATCAGGACTTATTATAGTCAGATTCCCTCTTTCTATACCTATTATTGTTCCTCTGTATTTCTCACGGATCCTTGAATGTTTTATAGATTTTTTACTGAATTCAGAACCCGGTTCAACATTTATAGGACAACAGATCAATTGTTCTTCAGGTGTGATACCATAGAAAGTTTGTCTGTATATATAATCTTTCAGGATTATATCGTCCTTATCGGTGTACTCGATACACTCATCCTTCTCCAAAAGTATAGTACATGCATCAATCTCGGCTTCTGTGCCCATCATATGAAGTATATCTCCCTCCATTACAGGTTCTGAAGATGTAGGGAGATTTATGTATTTATCCCCTCTTATGATCTTGATTATGGTTACTCTGAAAGCTCTGCTCTTTGTAAAATCATGAATAGTTTTATTTTCCACCGTATCTGTAACTTGGAATTCAGCTACTAACAATTCTTCATTAAGCCAGTGATACTCTCCTCTTATACCTCTTTCCCTTTTTTGTTTGGCCAAAGCTCTTTCTGAAAAGTTTTCAGTAAAACGCATTTCCATATTAATAGTCATTCCCTTTATATATTCAGATCTTACTATCAATATAATGCAGGCCAATGCGATGATCAAAAGTATTATAAACGGTATATGATATATTTTTCTGAGAACCATAGCCACAAATCCTGCCGCAATCAGTATTCTCACAGCCTTTAGAGTTAAAAGCGGAAGACGATTCGATCTCTGTTTCAACCATAACTTTGTAAACAGAGCATCATCAGCTCCATTCATAAGACTTACGAAAGGTACCATAGCTGCGCATATTACAACTGCTGTTACAAGATCAGCAAATATATCTGAAGAAATATACTGCAAAGCGATGGGCCTCAGCTGCTGTATGCCGAGCCAGTAAATTATATACATCACTACAGAACAGATCAGTGTTCTTGACAACACTTTCTTTATATAGGAAAACCAGTCCTTATCCTTATCCTTATTGCTTCTGTTTTCGGAAGTATTTTTCTTTATAAACACCCATAGGCCGTCAGGCAGTTTTTCATCCAAAAATTTATACACTTTTTCTGAGTTCTTTATGAACAGCGGCGTAGTAAACGTCGTTATTACGGATACACATACAACAACAGGATACAGAAAATCACTTATTACTCCTAAACTTGTTCCCAAAGTTGCGATAATGAAAGAAAACTCACCTATCTGAACCATACTGAATCCGCCTCTTATAGCTGTGTTGAGAGACTGTCCGGAAAGCAGTATGCCTATGGTTGCAAATACCATCTGTCCTAAAATAGTCACTATAGTAATTATGAGAATAGGAACTATATATTCCATAAGCAGATCCGGTTCAATCATCATTCCCACAGAAACAAAAAATATGGCGCCGAAAAGATCCTTTATGGGATTTATAAGTCTTTCTATATATCCAGCCTTGACTGTTCCTGCCAATATAGAACCAGCGACAAATGCTCCCAGAGCTTCTGAAAATCCTATAAAATTAGCTATGACCACCATACCCAGACAAATAGCTATGGATATTATAAGCATCATCTCATCATTCATCAGCCCTGAGATCTTTTTCAAAAGACTTGGTATCAGATATATACCTAAAAGCAGCCATATCACCAGATACATGAGAAGCATACCGATCTCCTGAAACATGGCAGCACCTGACACGCTCTGACTGACGGATATAGTGGAAAGTATTATCATCATAAATATCCCGACGATATCTTCTATCACCAGGGTACTTAAAACAAGCTGTGCAAACTTTTCATTTTTTAAATTATACTCTTCGTAAGCCTTTAGAATTATCATCGTAGAAGACATAGAAAGCATACTGCCTAAGAAAATACAGTCCATTTTGTCCCAGCCGAGAAGACTTCCCACACCGGTGCCTATTAAAATCATGGCCGTCATAACGGTCAATGCGACTATAAAAGCACTTCCGCCCACCGTTGCTAATTTTTTAAAGCTGAACTCAAGACCAAGTCCAAACATCAGAAATACTACACCTATATTAGCCCATACGTGTATGTCTGCAGATTCCACAACCGTAGGCATATATGAAAAATTAGGGCTTATCAGAAAACCCGCAACTATATACCCGAGTACTACGGGCAGCTTTATCTTCTTAAATATAAGAGTGACAACTCCCGCAGCAATAAGAATCAATGCTAAATCAGAAATCAAATAATCAAGATGCAATAAAGTTCTCCTTTCTGTTTATTTAAGTAATATCTTCTTCCTCCTTTTCAAATATGACAAAAAATGTCGTTCCCTTCCCCATCTGACTTTCAACTTTAAGTGATGCTCCGAAAAGAACAGCAATATGCTTTACTATGGACAGCCCCAGCCCGGTACCTCCGGCTTTTTTTGATCTCGACTTATCAACTCTGTAGAATCTTTCAAAAAGTCTTTCGTGATGTTCTTTCGATATGCCTATTCCTTCGTCCTTAACGCTTACAACCTTTTTCTCTCCGTCAAAAAAAGCGTTTACCCAGATATATTTTCCGTCATCTGAATATTTTATAGCATTTTCTATAAGGTTCATCATCATCTGTCGAAATCTGTCAACCGAACCGGTAATATCCATCATCTCATCCAGATCTGTCAGTATCGTTATATTTTTATGAGCTGCTATAGGTTTCAATGTTTCTACTGTACTTTCCACAGCAGTTTTTACATTAAACTCATCACAGCCTACGATTTTCTTATTCTCTATGTCAGACAGTACCAAAAGATCCTGTATAAGTCGTTTAAGTCTGGACGTTTCTATAGCTATTATATCTATGAATTTCGTACGTATCTCAGGATCATCAGCTGCTCCTGCCTGCAAAGTTTCTATGAATCCTGAAATGGAAGTAAGCGGTGTCTTAAGCTCATGACTCACATTAGCCACAAACTCTTTCCTTATAGCCTCGGACTTATTACTCTCCTCCACTGATTTTTCCATCTCGGATAACTTATCGGAATAAGGTTTTATTATGCAAAAATAGCCTTGGATACCTATCAAGGCCATAATTACTATATATATGATCGCAATAAATTTAACACCATTTCCGGTCAGTTCTAAAACATTGTCTGCCTGCTGGCTGCCAAATCCCGGTACAAAATAAAGTTTCCAAATAAGAAATACAGCCAATAAGTTTACTGCAGCAGCTTCTGCTATCAAAGCAATGTATTTGTTTTTCATCTGACTTTATAACCTTTTCCTCTAATGGTTTCTATATATTGCTCTTCATTTTCTCCATCTGAAAGTTTTTGTCTCAGATGTCTTATATGGACATCCACAGTCCTGGTTTCCCCTGCATAATCTATCCCCCAGACATTATTCAAAAGCTGGTCTCTGGTAAACACATGACCTCTGTTTTCCACCAGATATCTGAGAAGCTCAAACTCCTTTAGCGTAAGATCTATATGCCTTTCTCCTACTTTTACTTCATGACATTCCACATTCATACACAAATCGCCGACAGAAACAACAGTATCACTGCTCATATTGGTATCCGCTGTTACCTCATATCTTCTGAGGACAGCCTTTATCCTTGCCATAAGTTCACGTATACCAAAAGGTTTTGAAATATAATCATCAGCTCCGAACTCCAGTCCCAAAACTTTATCGACTTCTTCCGTCTTGGCAGTTATCATGATAATAGGCGTATTATTGCCTTCTTCCCTAAGCTCTCTACATATATCATATCCTGTCTTTCCGGGAAGCATTATATCCAGTAATATAAGATCAGGTTTTTCTCTGTGGACCATGGTTATACCCATTATACCATCTTCCGCAGCAATTCCGTCATATCCGTTAGTCTTTAAATTATAAAGTATAAGCTCCCTTATATTAGGCTCATCCTCTATAATAAGTATCTTTTTCATATTCGTATATCTCCTTGATGTACTCCGGAAGTCCACTATCTGATATTATTGTACCACGGTTTTTAAATTTACTCAACTTTATGATTCTCAATAACAGCATCTGCTATATTATTACAGTAATCGCCTATTTTCTCTATGTCATGTATAACATCAGTATATATAACTGTAAATTCCGGCGAACACTTTTTCTGTGTAAGTCTTTCCATGTGATGGGCTCTGAGTTCCTTCTCTCTTGTGTCCATCTCTGTTTCCATGATTCTCACACCTTTTGCTCTCTCCAAATCATCATTTTCAAGAGAAGATATGCTGTCTTCAGCCATTTTCTTGGCAAGATCAAAACAACTGTATATTTCAGAATATGCCTCTTCAGAAAATTCATACGAATTTTTTATTTTAGCATCTGCAAACTCTGCTATATTCTTACAATGATCACCTACATGCTCTATATCCGCAGCCACATGCATGAGCCCTGATATTTCAGCTCCCTGCTCTTCAGTCGTCTTTTCTCTGGAAACCATCGCTGAAAGATAATTTAATATTTTCCCCTGCAATTCATCTACTGTATCTTCTGTTTCCATAACCTTCTTTACAGCATCACTGTCATTGCCTATAAAGGCTTTCTGAGCAGAAACAATCATATCAAACGACATCCTCCCCAGTCTCACCAGTTCTTTTGTAGCAAGATGTATCGCCGCAAAAGGCTGTTCCAGCACATTGTAGTCAAGATAAACGGGATCTGCCGGCAGTTTGTCCAGTTCTTTTCCCGGTATTATTTTTGTGACCACTTTCACAAGAACTCCTATAAGAGGGATAAACCAGATAGTATTAAACAAATTAAATCCGAGATGCGCATTTGCTATCTGTCTTGAGATAACATCAACCTCTGCACCTTGTGGAGATATATACTGAATAAATTTAGCATAGTAAGGAATAAACCAGACAAACAACAATGTTCCTGTAAGATTGAATATAACGTGAGCCGCCGCTGTTCTTTTTGCCGTTACTGACGCTCCTATTGATGCCAGCACTGCTGTTATCGTGGTACCTATATTATCTCCAAACAATATAGGAAGAGCACCCTGAAGCCCTATTATACTGGTGATACCGTCAGGGCCTGCAGTTGAAGCAAGATTCTGAAATACTGCTATTGTAGCAGAACTGCTCTGTACTATCACAGTCATACAGGTTCCCAGTAAAACCCCCAGCACAGGTATATCCTGCACCTGCATCATAAGATCTACAAAAACCTGTGAACTTGCCAGCGGCTCCATGGTATCTCCCATAATATTTATACCGACAAACAGCACGCCAAAGCCAAATGTAGTCTGGCCTATATAAGAAATAAATTCTTTCTTCTTCATAAAGAAATACAATATAAATCCTACCGCCACGAAAGCCCATGCGTAATCGCCTATATTAAAAGCTATGAGCTGCGCTGTTATCGTCGTTCCTATATTTGCGCCCAGTATTATACTGATAGCCTGAGGAAGCTTCATAAGTCCCGCACTCACAAATCCGATCACCATAACTGTGGTAGCGCTGCTGCTCTGGAGTACAGCTGTTACAAGAGCTCCCGCTACAACTCCCAGTACGGGATTTTTCGTGAGCAAAGCCAGTATACTTCTCATTTTATCTCCCGCAGCTTTTTGAAGACCGTCACTCATAAAGTTCATACCAAATATGAACAGAGCTAATCCCCCGACTAATGTCATGATCATCTGTACCGTTTCGCCGTTCATTTTCTCTTTACTTCTCCTTCTTGATATTTCTTTCATATATTATTAATTAAACTTACTATTCTATGGTATATTTGTTAAATGTAAAGGAAAAGTGACTTAAAGTTAAATAAACATTAAGTTTTTGTAAAAAATTCAACAAAAAACGACAACCATTAGATGGCTGCCGTTTTATATCTTCCATATATCGTTATTCTTTTTCACCTATATCTTTGAAATTTATATCTCTCAAAACCGCATTCGCTATATTGTCGCAGCTGTCCCCAATCTTTCTTATATTTGCAATGACATCTGTATATATGACAGAAAATTCAGGTGAACATTTTTTAGTATTTAAACGTTTCATATGCATATGTCTTAATCTCTCTTCAAAGTCCTCCATAGCTTCCTGCTGTTCCTTAACATGTCTTGCAAGTAAAGTATTGCCGGTATTAAGAGCTTCTATAGAATCGCTCACCATCTTGCTTCCGTAATCAAAACACTGGTATATCTCTGCATATGCCGAATCCGAAAATTTATAGCCATAAGTTATCTTATCTATAGCAAATCCCGCAATATCCTTACAGTCATCTCCTATATGCTCCACATCTGATACCACATGCATAAGTCCCGAAATTGTCACCGACTGATGTTCTGTTACCGTTTCCACAGGAAATATAGATGAAAGATATTTTACTACCATATCCCTAAGGTGATTTATTACTTTATCTGTTTCAATGACATTATTTGCAGCCTCAAGATCATTGGCAAGAAACGCCTTTTTTGTGTCTACTATCATTCCCGAAGTTATCTCAGCCATTCTGGAGATTTCCTTGGTTGCCAAGTGTATAGCTGCGAAAGGCTGTTCCAGCACATTATAATCAAGATACACTGTTTCCATAAGAGTTTTTTCTTCATCTGTACCCGGAACAAGTTTTGTAACTACTTTCGCCAGTACATTTATCAGCGGCAGAAAAAGTATAGTCGTTGCCACATTAAAACAGAGATGCGCATTAGCTATCTGCCTCGAAATCACATCTAGCTGATGACCGCTTGGAGATATCATAGTGACAAAATCCGCTATATATGCAGTAAGCCAGATAAATATCAAAGTCCCGACCACATTAAAAATAGTGTGAGAAATCGCAGTACGTTTAGCGTTTACAGTTCCTCCTATAGATGCCAAAAGAGCTGTAGTAGTGGAACCTATATTAGTTCCGAAAAGAATAGGGATTGCACCTGTCAGCCCTATGAGACTTGTAACTCCGTCAGGCCCTGCTGTGCTTGCCAAATTCTGCAGTACCGCAATGGAAGCTGAACTGCTCTGAACTATAGTAGTCATTATAGCGCCTGCAATTATTCCCAAAATAGGAACATCCGCCACCTTCAGCATGAGATTTGAGAAAAATTCACTCTGAGCCAACGGCTCCATTGCAGCCGCCATTATATTAAGCCCTGAAAACAGAATACCAAAAGCAAATATAGCCTGTCCAAAATCTCTTATCTTCTCATACTTAGAAAGGAAAAAGTACATAATAAACCCGACGATTACAAATGCCCACGAATAATCTCCGATCTGAAATGCCACCAGCTGAGCTGTTATACATGTTCCTATATTAGCCCCCATTATTATGCTGATTGCCTGTTTAAGCGTCATAAGTTTTGCTGAAACAAAACCTATAACCATTACTGTCACTGCACCGCTGCTCTGAAGCACGGCTGTAGCTGCCGCACCCGCCAAAACACCGATAAATACATTCTTCGTGAGAAGGGCCAGTATACTCTTCATTTTGTCCCCGGCAGCCTTTTGTAATCCGTCACTCATGAAATTCATTCCATAGATAAATAATGCCAGTCCGCCCAACAGCTGCAATATGATCTTTAATATTTCAGTATTCATTCCTCCACCATTACATATACAAAATCTAACTGCTATAATATTATGTTGCTTTTATTATATTGTTAATTCTATATTAAATAAAGTATCGCAATGTTAAGGTTATGTTAAGGTTATGTTAACTATGTGAAGATGATATTTCTCTGAGAAGATTGACCATTTCTATGGCGCTTTCTGCACAATCAGCACCCTTATTTCCTGCTTTCGTTCCTGCCCTCTCCACAGCCTGCTGTATATTCTCTGTAGTCAAAACACCAAACATAACAGGAACTCCACTGGAAAGCGAAACTTGTGATATTCCCTTGGACACTTCACTGCACACATAATCATAATGAGTCGTATTACCTCTGATTACTGCTCCCAGACATATAACAGCATCATATTTTCCAGTTCCGGTCATTTTTGATGCCGCAAGAGGTATTTCAAAGGCTCCCGGAACCCATGCCACATCAATATCATTATCTTTCACATCATGCCTTTTTAAAGTGTCAAGAGCTCCCGAAAGCAGCTTTGAAGTTATAAACTCATTAAATCGTGCTGCTATTATTCCTACTTTTATTCCTTTTGAAACAAGTTTTCCTTCATATACTTTCATTTCTATTCTCCTTTTCTTTTTTATCAATGAAATATTCCCGTTAATAGTTGAGAATATGCCCCATACGTCTCTGTTTTGTTTTAAGATAAAACAAATCGTTTTCTGTAGCATCCATCTGTATGGGGACTCTTTCAATGATTTCCATACCATAATCAGAAAGCTGATATACCTTATCAGGATTATTAGTAAGAAGTCGCAGCTTCCTTGCTCCCAGATCCTTTAATATCTGTGCTCCTATAAAATACTCTCTCATATCTGCCGGAAAGCCCAGCTTCAGATTGGCATCTAAGGTGTCCATTCCCTTATCCTGTAATTCATATGCTCTAAGCTTATTTATAAGACCAATCCCCCGGCCTTCCTGTCTCATATAAAGGATTATTCCTCGGCCTTCCCGTTCCACCTGAGTCATAGCACTGGCAAGCTGCTGACCGCAGTCACAGCGTGCAGAACCGAATGCATCACCTGTAAGACATTCTGAATGCACACGGCACAAAAGATTTTCACCGCTTCCTATATCTCCCTTAACTAAGGCCATGTGATGTTCTCCGTTAAGTTTATTGACATAACCATATGCCATAAAATCGCCGTATTTTGTCGGCATTTTTACAACAGCTTTTCTTTCTACAAGCTTTTCATATTTTTTTCTGTAATCCTGAAGCATTTTTATAGTTATAAACTTCATATTATATTTTTCGGCAAGCTGAAATAAATCGCTTTTCCTCATCATAGTACCGTCGTCTTTCATGACTTCACAGCAAAGGCCGCATTCTTTCAATCCCGCCAGTCTGAGCAGATCTACAGTTGCCTCAGTATGTCCGTTTCTCTCAAGAACTCCGTTCTTTTTTGATTTAAGAGGAAACATGTGACCGGGCCGTCTGAAATCCTGAGGTTTTGCATTTTCTTTTGTACACGCTCTGGCTGTAAATCCCCGTTCCTGCGCCGATATACCTGTGGAGGTATTTATATGATCTATGGAAACAGTAAATGCAGTTTCATGATTATCAGTATTCTCACTTACCATCTGAGGAATCTGAAGCCTGTGACAAAACTCTTCACTCATAGGCATACATATAAGACCTTTTGCAACACTTGCCATAAAATTAACATTCTCTGTAGTAGCAAACTGAGCTGCGCATACCATATCCCCCTCATTTTCTCTGTCCTCATCATCTGTAACAAGTATTATCTTTCCTTTTCTCAGCTCATCAAGTGCCTCTTGTATCGTATTGAATTTCTCCATAATAACTTTCTCCTTTTCTTTCTAAAACCCATTTTCCATCAAAAATTTTTCTGTAATTTCCCTGTCTTCCTTCATATTAAGTACAGTATTATTAAACATCATTTTTTCCACATATTTTCCTATAGTATCATTTTCGAGATTCACTTTATCCCCTTCTTTTTTTACAGAAAATATGGTATTTTCCACTGTATGAGGTATCACCGAAACAATGAAGCTTTGTCTTTCGCACCGCACTACAGTCAGACTCGCTCCATCTATCGCCACAGATCCTTTCTCAACTATATATCTCATGATTTTTTCCGAAGTCTGTATTGTATACCAAATTGCATTATCATCAAGAGAAATGTCTGTTATTATTCCTGTCCCATCTATATGTCCCGATACTATATGTCCTCCAAACCTTCCTCCGGCTTTAATCGCTCGCTCAAGATTGACGAAACTTCCCGTTTCCAAATCTCCCATAGAGGATCTTTCGATAGTCTCATGCATAACATCCGCCTCAAATTGGCTGTCCGTCAGATCAGTGACTGTAAGGCAAACACCATTTACAGCGATACTGTCCCCCGGTGCCGTATCTTCCAGTATTTTATCGGCAGCAACAGTAAAAACCGCTGACGCTGGCCCCTTTTTTATCTCTTTTATTTTCCCTATCTCCTCTACTATTCCTGTAAACACTTTTTCATGACCTCGCTTTCCAACAGTATATCGTCATTAAAAAACGTTATTTTAGGCGGCGATGCCATAAAAGCCGCCGCCGGCATACTGACTCCTTTGCCGCCTATAGGAGACGGAGCTCTTCCTCCGCCAAATAATTTTGGAGATATATATACCTGTATCTTATTAACTATATCTGCTTCAAGCGCCGCCCAGTTAATAGTGGCTCCTCCCTCCAGCAAAACACTGTCTATATTTATTTCGCCAAGTTTTCTCATAAGTTTTTTAAGATCTATATGCCCGTTCTTTACAGGAATATGAAATATTTCACATCCTGCCTGCTGTATTTTCCGGTATTGTCTTACATCATTGGAAGCTGTAGCTATGATAGTTCTGATTTCTCGAGAAGTTTTTACTATCTGCGAATCTTCAGGAATCCTGAGGTCTGTATCGCATACTATCCTTATGGGATTTCTTCCTCCGGCAATCCTGCAAGTTAAAAGAGGATCATCTTTAAGAACAGTGCCTATTCCCACCATGACAGCACTATACCGGTTTCTGTCACGATGTACCTGTTTTCTCGCTTCTTTACCTGTTACCCACCTTGATTCTCCTGTGCGTACAGCGATCTTTCCATCCATAGTCATAGCATATTTCATTACCACATATGGAAATCCTGTACTTATAAAATTAAAAAACACATAATTCACAGAGTCACATTCCTCTCTCAAAAAATTTTCCGTCACCTTTATTCCATGTTCCTTCAACATTTGTATCCCTTTTCCTGAAACAAGAGGATTAGGATCATAAGACCCTACTATCACATGTTTTATCCCTGCCTGTATTATAGCCTCTGTACATGGCGGCTGCTTTCCCTGATGACAGCATGGCTCAAGAGTTACATACATATCTGCGCCCTCCGGGCATTCACAGCATGAAGAAATAGCTTCCCGTTCTGCATGAAAGCCTCCATATTCCATATGATATCCCTTACCTATCACTTTGCTGTTTTTTACTATCACAGCTCCTACCAGAGGATTGGGGTTTACCTTTCCGCAGCCTTTTTCCGCTAAATTCAGCGCCAGACGCATATATTTTTCATCCTTCATCTTAAATCCTTTCAAAATAAAAACTAATTTTATCATTTCTTTTCAGCATCAGATTTTTCAACGTTCAGCCAATCTCATAAAGCAATATTCACCTCATAAAAAATACCCTGAACATTTTTCAGGGTATTACAAAAAATATAGCCAAATCACTGTTCATGCCATATTTAACAACCAAAATATAAAAAACTCTGAAACAAAAATAGTTTCAGAGCCAATGGTTACACAAATATACGCATAAACTGCGTTTATCATATCTTCTCCCATCCAGACTATACTGTCGGTTTTGGAATCTCACCAAATCCTGATTCAGACAAAATATCTGCTGAATCCTGTGCTTTCACACTCGCGGACTTTACCGCCGATCGGGAATTTCACCCTGCCCTGAAGATAATATTCAATTATGTATAATATATTAGTCCTGTAAAGCATATCTGTCAAGAATTATTTAAAAAAATATTCTATCTGATACATACATCACTTTTCAGGTTCTGTAAGTTTTTCTACAAGTCTTTTAATACTGTTTCCGAATTTTCCGTCCAGAAATATGCGCATGATCTCCCCTTCCTGTAAAAATGTACTGCTTCGGTTTATGCATATGTCTGCATCTATCATGCAATTCTTTTCCCCGGAAATTTTATCTGTATTCGAAATCCCAGTTTTCAGATTTTCTACCTTTATTATTTTATCTATGACCTCTTCTCCACAGCGATATATGAGATGCTGCAGATATTGATTTTCTCTTGCGCCATTTCCCTGTCCTTTAGATACGAGACATATCCTTTCGCACATTTCCATACATGTTATATCAGTTTCAGACAGATTATCGCCCATATCTATTATAATAAAATCATATCGTCCGATATCTATGAGTGATGCCATAAAGACATTGAGCTCCTCATCCGTAATATCTCTTAAAGGATTCCTTCCAGCTGTAGGAGCAAAGGCCTCCACTCCGAAATCATCATGTACAAGATAACCTTCTACAACAGGGTACTCATTATCCCCGATGCCGTCTGATTTTATTACAGAAGACGAATTCTTAAAAAGATGATATAGATATACGCCCACTCCTTTTACTCCGATAGGACTTTCTATAAATTCACCTGTTGATTCTATTTCCTCAAAAGAAAGATACAAAACACGACTACCTCTGAAACGGCACAATTCCTGAGCTGCCGCCATTGCGGTTACAGTGCATCCTGAACCTCCCATCCATGAGGAGAAAACAAGTATACGTACTTTCTGACGCTGTATGTTAACCATACGCCGTCCTATCAAAAAACTGTATATCTCAAACAAAGACGCCGCTATGCACTGAGCCTGACTGTATTTGTAAATACAGAATTTTCCTTCATTAAAATCTTTTACAGACATAACCGGTTTCTCAGACAAAAGTATAATTCTGCCTCCGTAAGATGATTCTGCTTCTGCTCCATCCCATAATATCAAATCTACAGATTCAAGGAAAGATACTTCATCCTTCTCATTACCGTATTCCCTCATCTTTGAGAAAAACTCACTCTTTCCTATCATCTGTATTATCATACCTACACATAGGTGAATCAAAGCTTTACTCAGTGCCCTGCCATACGCTTTGTCATCTGTGACAATCATCAATGAAATATTTTCCATAATTCTCCTTTCAAATTAATGCATTATATGGAAATTAATTCCTTTTAATATAATACATCTTATGGAAAATATTGTCAATAATTTTATTTTTCTTCTATTCTTTTTCTCAGCTCTGCTATCGCCTGAGATACTCCTCCGATTTGATCGATTATACCAGTTTCCACAGCTTCTTTTCCGAAAAGTACAGTTCCCACATCATTAGACATATTGTCATTGCTGTTCATAAGCCGTATTATTTCATCACGTTTGGCTTTTGAATGTTCCTCTATAAAATTGATCACACGTTCTTGCGTTTTTCTCATATAATCAAAAGTAGTCTCTGATGTGATCACTATTCCGGTAGTTCTGATAGGATGCAGCGTCATGGTGGCAGTTTTGGCTATAAATGAATAATCCGTAGCTGTTGCAAGCGGTATGCCTATGCTGTGTCCGCCTCCCAGAACAAGAGATACAGTCGGTTTTGATAAAGTAGATATCATTTCTGCAAGGGCAAGCCCCGCTTCAACATCACCTCCTACAGTATTCAAAACAACCAAAAGACCTTTAAGCTTAGGATTTTCCTCTACAGCTATAAGCTGGGGTATTAGATGTTCATATTTTGTAGCCTTGTTATCAGGCGGAAGAACATTATGCCCCTCTATGCTGCCTATAATATTTATATATTGAACATCGCTTTCAAAATCCGTTCCGGTAGTTAAAAGGCCAAGCTCTGTAATAAGATCTCTCGTACTGTTTTCCTGCTCAGCAGTCTTTTTTTCTTTTTTTTCCTCTTTCACCTTCATAATCTCCTCTTAAACTTAATATCATTAATATTATCTGTATTTAAGGAGTATATTATGCGGTTAAGTGAAATCGGAAATAAAGAAATCGTTGATCTTTCAACGGGATGCAGTCATGGTCAGCTTTGGGATGCCGAAATGATTTTTGACAAAAAAACAGGGAAAATAAAATCAGTGCTTGTCCCGTCTATGGAAAGCACCGGTATTTTCAGAAAAAGCATAGGAGATATGTGTGAACTGCCGTGGAGCAGTATAGTGATAATAGGAGAAGACATGATAATATTCCAGTCTTCTCCTCCATGCTGATATCATTATCTCAAATCAATATCTATAACAGCAATCTCACTGTCGGTACCTACTCTCATAGCCGGTCCCCAGACTCCCACACCGGAAGTAACTATGGAATACATATCACCAACTTTAAGAAGACCATAAGGATTATCCCAGAAAAAATTTATAGTTATATTTCCAGGAAAAATCTGCCCGTCGTGAGTATGTCCGCAAAGATCAAGATCAACTCCCGCCGAGGCTTTTTCCTGAAGCTGGGAGGGCTGATGATCTATGCATATTATAAGTTTTTTCCTGTCAAGATCCTCAGTCAGTTGATCTATAGAAGCTCTTTTCCCGCTGCTGCTGTTTGGTTTGGATGCATCATATCTTCCCAGCAGGATAATATCGCCTGCCACAGTTTCAGATTCATCCTGAAGTATTTTTATCCCTGCCCTTTGAACAAATTCTTCAACTTCCGGAGGTATCTTTGCCTCTTCATCTAAAGATACAGTAAATCCTCCGATCAAAGTCTCTTTTACATCATGATTGCCATAGCATCCATAAACACCATATTTTGAATTTATGCGCGACAATGTTTCTGCAGTTTTTTCTGCATCAGACACTGCATAATAATCATTATCAACTATATCTCCGGCGAATACCACAAGATCTGGTTTCTGCCGGTTTATCAGATCCACCATCTCAGACATCATATCATTTCCCACAGAATAGCCGAGATGAGTATCTGCCACAAGAACAATTCTCATAGAATCACCAGCATGTGATGATTTGTCTATATCGATTTCATAATTATTTACTTTTATATTCTGATAATGAAACACTCCATATAGACTGAAACTTATCACCAGCAAGACTACTGCAGTTCCTCGCATAACAATATACCTGCGATAACCGTCATATCCCTTTCTCATCTTTTTAAAAGCCCATAGAATAAATGTGACAATTTCCGCAGCAGCCACAAAAATTAAAGCGTAAATAAATATTCCTATCCACACATTATTTATATATTTAAAAAAAGCCGTCCATATTGGATCATCGAAAATTACCCATATCCATATGCTATTTAAAAAAAACAGATATAACAAAGTAAATACAATCATAATCCACTTGTTTCCAAAAAAACCGTGGATATTTTTAAGAAGCCTTATAACTCTATGCCATAAGAAAAAATTTACCGCCAAATAAACCGCAGCCAATAATATCAAAAACCACATCTTTTATCCTACCCTCTGCTTTTTCACACTCTCATACCCTCTTTATTCCATATTCATGACTTTTTTCAGGCTGCCTCTGAAAGGAAGCCGACATATCCCTTGTTCTGTTAATATAGCTGTCATCTGTGACATCAAATGTGAAATTATAACATTTTACAGTTTTTGGAGCAACATATTTTCATAAAAACTTTCTTTTATTTCTCCTGTCCAAGCTATATAGGTATACAGTTTCCCTGCATTTACAAGCTCGTAAGAAAGCAGACCTTTCCTTCCACTGTGAAATATCCTTACATATTCGTATATCTTTCTCATGAATTTTCACCGCTTCTTTATTCATGATCTCTACTATGTCTTCTGCTTCGTCAATGTCATCTGAGGATTTGTTTTCAAAAATATCATAAGCCTTCTTCATTACTTTGTCCACTGTCCACGTCAAATTTACAGCAGTAAATCTCGATGATTTCAGATATTCAGCCGGCTTTTTCATTTTCCCTCAGTTTCACCTTTTCCATATATACTACATTTCACGTTTTTGATATCTTGCTCTATTCCCCTTTCTGCTTATTAACACCCCTGCAAACATTACTGCAGCGAAAACTATAAGATAGAACAATACATCTTTTTTATGAGAAACTACCGCCGCGACCATCATAAATATACAGCCGCATATAGAAGCCGCTGGCATCACAAATCTCTTAAACATTCCCCATTTTTTTTCTTTTTTCATTACCATTATGAATATTGGTATATAAAAAGCATATATGGTTATGATCGGCAACTCCGAACTGTCAAAAGAAAAAGGTCCGAACCACTCATTACTGAGATTGGCTCCGTAAAAGTACAAAAGCCATACGCTGCACAGCAGCACTCCTATGACAGCAGAATTAGTCGGCATATTAATAACCGGGTCCACCTGTCGGAATATATCTGGCCGCGGACCTTCATTCCTTACACCCAGAGCATACATCCCGCGTATACAGCCTAACATGAGCCCATTTAATGTTCCGAGACAGGATATAATGATAAACACGAACAAAGCCACTCCTCCGACCTGTGAAAATGCATTAATAAAGGCCAGCCTCGCTCCTGCTTCTCCACCTGCCATCATGATTTTATTTTCTACCGCGCCGGAAAGACCTATATAATAAACGACATACGTCAGCATAACTATAAAAGTTCCTATCACAAGGGCTTTAGGGAGAGTTTTCTTGGAGTCCTTAAGTTCCGAATTTATAGATGTGGCGATTATCCAGCCATCATAGGCAAACGCTGTAGCGCATACAGCGGTAAACAATATGTGTCCCGTACCTCCCAACTCCTTTGCCGGCACTACAACTTGTGTAAAATTCTCTATCATAAGACCGCTGGCAAGTCCTTTTACAGTCCCTATTACGGCCATAAATACAAGAGGAATCATTTTTACAATTGTAGTTGATACCTGAAATCTACCTGCAAGCATAGGAGATAAAGCATTTAAGGCATAACTCGCAATAAGACAGAACCCCGCTACTGCCATACAGGCGCCTCCTTTTATATCCCACCCTATGAGAACACAAATATATTTTGCAGATACCCATGCCAACACAGATGTCATAGCAGGATAATACATGACAGCCAGAAACCACGCTATATAATATCCATACTGGGATCCCAGCATTTCTTCAGCATAATCAACCACACCGTTAACCCTTTCATATTTTGCAGCCAGATTAGCAAATGTATATGCGCATACGATCATAATACTTCCTCCTATGATCCATGCGATTATGCCTATAGGAGTATTGCCTCCTGTACAGTTCAATATTTTTTCAGCTTTAAAAAAAATACCGCTGCCGATTGCGATCCCGACGACCATAGTGATTGCTGTCACCAATCCATAACGTTTTTCAAGTCTGTTTTCCATTTGATTTCTTTCCCAGTATATCTTTTTTCTGTTGACCTTAAAAATACTTTTATAAGTTTACTATATATTTTTCCGGAAAACAATCGACTTTACTCATATCACATAAAAAACAGTTACGGCTTTTTCTTTTATCAAGAATATAAAAAGAACATCCCACACAGGATGTTCTTTTCAAAAAAAACTATATACTTATTCCTAATAGTTTTCAGCATGTACTTCGAAATAGCTCTTAGGATGTCTGCAAGTAGGGCAGATCTCCGGAGCCTTAGTTCCTACTATGATATGTCCGCAATTACGACATTCCCAAACTTTTACTTCACTCTTTTCAAATACTGCTGCTGTTTCTACATTCTTAAGAAGAGCTCTGTAACGTTCTTCATGGTGCTTCTCAACAGCTCCTACAAGACGGAATCTTGCAGCTAATTCAGGGAATCCTTCTTCTTCTGCAGTTTTAGCAAATCCATCATACATATCTGTCCATTCGTAATTTTCACCTTCTGCGGCAGCTTTCAGATTCTGAGCAGTATCGCCGATACCTTCCAGTTCCTTAAACCACATCTTTGCGTGTTCCTTTTCATTTTCTGCCGTCTTGAGGAATAAAGCTGCAATCTGTTCGTAGCCTTCTTTTTTGGCAACAGATGAAAAATATGTATACTTATTCCTTGCCTGTGATTCTCCTGCAAAAGCTTCCATTAAATTCTTTTCTGTCTGTGTTCCTGCATATTTACTCATTACTCCCTCTTTTCTGCGCTGCTTCTGGCTTGTCTCGTAATGCGCATAACAGCGCTGATAAACGCATTACACCGGCTCAATGCTCTGGTGATGATTTCCCTCGGCACTTTTCACAAAGATAATGGATATTAAGATCATACGATACAATAGGCATTCCTATATCACGTTCTAATCTATTGGATAAATCATCCAGATGAATATCTGACAGCTTACCACATTTATCACAGATCAGATGATCGTGACGTGTAGGCTTATCGTAACGATCGGGACTGCCGTCAAGAGTTACACGCCTTATCAGTTTCTTATCAACAAGTCTTTTCAGATTGTTATATACTGTAGCCAGTACAATCTTAGGCGCCTTCTCCTTTGCCTGTATAAAGATCTGTTCAGCAGTCAGATGTTCCGCAGATTCATAAATGATCTCCATTATCATCTTTCCGTTTTTGGTCATGTCATCGCCTCTTTTAGAATTATTCTATTTTTAATTATATGCTTTTTACCTTTTTTGTCAACATGTTTTTCAAAAAATATTAGCATAATTTGCCTTTGTATATTAGAAAAAATTCCTTAATATATACAATACAGTTGATTCAGCCCTTTTATAAGGATCAAAAGTTATCTCTTTAATCGGCCAAACAGCCGCTCAGCCATTATTTTCTTTTTTACAATTATAATCCATATCAGTAAAGCCGCTGACATACAGCCTATACATATGACTGACAAAGCTGTAATATAACTGCTCCAACTTAGAGTTGCAAGTGATGCACCCACAGTACCTACGATGTTAAGTATGAAATTAATCATAGCGCTGGCAGCTCCTGCAACGCGGGAATACTGTTCCAGCAAAACGACCATTCCCAACGCACGTATCATTCCTTCAGCTACGATAAACGGCAACGTCGATAAGAGGAACAATATAGGGGCGCGGCCGCCTATCGCCACCAGCAGTATACCTGACATCAATATAAGCCCCAAGCATACTTCACAGGCTCTGCCGGTAGAAAACCGCTTCGTTATTACCATGTAAAGAAATGGTGATATACAGGAAACTCCCGCTCCCAGAGCATATAAAACACCATACTGCATATTGGAAACACCAAAATCAGTAATATAAATATACGAGCAAACTGAAATATATGCCCACATAGGAATGGTAAGTATCGCCATAACTGCGGCAAACATGGCAAAAGGTTTATCTTTAGCTGTGTTCAGTGTTTCTTTGATGGCCGTCAGCGTGCTGTCAGAAACTCTATGTTCTTTAGGCCATGTTTCTCTGGACATCAAAATAAAAACAGAAGGTATCACCGAAACCACGGCTATGAATACAAACATCCATCTCCAGCTGAGACAGCTTATAATTAAAGAACCCACAGAAGGCGCCAGAATAGGACCTATAATAGCTGCTGACTGTAAAACCGTCATCACGCTTTTAAACTTACTTCCGGAGAAAGTATCTTTTATCATTGCAGTTGTCACCGTCAGAATAATACCGTTACCCATACCGGCAAGACCTCTTACTACAATGAGAAACTCAACACTGCCTGCAAAAGTACACAAAAACGTAAAAACAAAACTTAATGTAATTCCCACTGAAAAAACAGGCTTTCTTCCATATTTATCGCTGAAGGGACCTCCGATCAGAGTACCTACAGCAGTAGTAATTATCCCTATAGTCAGTGTTAAATTCAAATAACTCGCCGATACATCAAAAACCTCTTTCAATATAGGCAGCGCCGGAAGATAAATATCTAAAGCCATCCATACTACCGCCGTTAAAATCATAATAGAAACAGAAAACAGCCTTACCCCAAGCTTAGGCTGCTCCATTATTACATCGTTTTTCTTTTTCATATTACCTCCATGATGTATTTCTTTTATTTCTACATTTTTAGTATAACATAAATTTATGATTTTGAAATCCATTGAAAAGGCAAGATATTTCACAAAAACCTTCCGAAAATTTTTATTTTTCAGAAGATTTGCAATCTCATCACATAACTTTATTTCAAAAGCATTTCATATGTGAAACGTCCCATACATTTTTTAAGAAGCAGCCATGCCAGAAGAGCACATACTGCTCCAATCCCTAAAAGAATCCATTTATTAAGAAGCAATACCCCTGTAAACTGTCCTGCAATCAGTAGAATAAGGGGGATGATAAGAAATACGGCACTTTGCTGTGACTCTTCCACACTCTGAGCCTTAGCAGATACACGAACTATCAGCGTCACCGCAATCAATGAAACAGCCGGAGAAACGATAAGAAGAATGATCAGCCAGTTTACACTGGGCAAAAGTAAATTTCCCATAAGAAAAAATGTCTCAAACTCAAGCACCAATATCATAGCTAAAAATGAAATCAAAGATACTGTCATGCTCAGTATAAATGATGCCGCAACCTTTGAACGAAAAATCTGCTTTACAGACATAGGACAATAAAGAAGCGTCTCCAGAGTATGTTTCTCTTTTTCTCCTACAAAAGAGCTGGCAGCCATAATGGAAGCTGTCATTATGGGGATTATCAAAAAGAAAACTGGAAGAATAAAGTTTAGAATCATTCCGGCAACCGTAAGTTCCAAACTGCCATATTGAGCCGACTGAGGCAGCAACTCCAAAAGTTTCTGTATATCAGGATCATTTGGATTAAAATAGATCAGAAATACAAACACAGAAGGCAGAATTATAGTAAGTACAAGAGGAACAACTAAAAGCCCCGTAAACAAATGTTTGTTAGTTGTAACACCGCGAAAATCTTTCTTGATGAGAGCCATCATAGAATCTCTCATAATATCTCCTCCTCTCTTGTCGTAAGAGCAAAATAAATATCCTCCAGCGAGGGCCTTTGAGCCGTAACAGAATAAATATCTCCTCCTCCCTCAACAATATTGCGAACAATTTTCGGAATTTCATCATCAGACCGTATAACTGTTTCATATTGATGCGTTCCTATTTCTTGGAGTGATGTTCCTTTTGGCACATTATCAGCATATATTTTTACTGCGGCACCGGGCTTCACCTTTTTCCGCAGTTGATCTAATGTTCCTTCAGCAAGCAATTTTCCCTCCTCGATCAAGCCATATTTGGTGCAGATCTCTTGAGCATACCGAAGCTGATGCGTACATAAGAAAATAGTAACTCCTTCCTGCTTCGCCATATTCCGAATCAGTCTGTTAACATTTTGAGCGCTTTCAGGATCAAGTCCCGAAGTCGGCTCATCTAAAAAAAGTACCTGAGGTCTATGGATCAGAGCCCTTGCCATGGAAAGTCTCTGTCTCATGCCGGTTGAATAAGTAGACAACCTCATGTTACCTGCTTCCTCCAGATTCAGCTGTTCCAGTAAAACTTCCGCACGCTTTAGAGAATCAGTTTTACAGACTCCATAAATAGAAGCGAAAAAAATCAGATTCTGCATACCGGTGAGATTATCATACATCTGAGCATGTTCTGTTACTACACCTGACAAAGCATGAACTTTTTCCGGCTTTTCCGCAGGATCAAATCCCATGACACTGCAATTTCCTTCTGAAGGAACAAGCATACCATTCAGCAATTTTACTGTTGTTGTTTTTCCTGCACCATTAGGTCCAAGAAAACCAAATACTTCGCCCCGTTCTAAAGACAGAGAGATCTGTTTAACCGCCTGCTTTCCTCCTGAATAAGTTTTTGAAAGATTTTGTAAAGTTATTGCCTTCATATCATTTCTTCCTTTCACTATCTTTTAATCGTGAAACCATTTCCTGAAAACGAGAATCTGTCCTCAGGCTTTTAAATGCCGGATTTGCTGTGAGAGCCTGTGTCATGCTCCGACGAATCACAGATTCATCTCTGGGCGGATAATTTCCCAGATTCGAAACCTCCCCAAGCCACTCATCAATCATATTAAAAAATATATCGCCATGCAGCCTCAAAGGATAAATATCTCCTGTTGCCAGATCAGTATATTTTTCTAAAAAAAGAAAAGCTCTATCTGATTTTCCCCGGACTGCCCAGCCCTGTGCCATCGCAAGATAACATGGAAGAACTATACCGGGATGTAATTTATCTAAATTAAAAACATCTGAAATTGCCTGAAATCGTTTGCATATCCCGTCAAATATCCCATCATCACTCTGAGACATGTTCATATAAGAAGAAAACAAATTACAAAGAGAAACTATATTCTTATAAATTCCAATCTGCAATATTTTTCCGGATTCCGTAAGATTACCCGTCATCTGATATGCCGCTGCCATCAGCGGTTCATTGCTTCCAAACCCATCCTCACCTTTATCCATAATCTCCAATGCTTTTTCAGGACATTTAAGAGCCAGCCAGCAATATGCTTCCATTTGAAGAACCTTTTTGCCAAGGCCGGGATCATCTGTTCCATTTTTCACATGCTGAAAAAATCCTCTTGCTTCTTCCAGAGCCCTCCGAGACTTCTCAATAGTCTCAGCAAGCATAAAATGATTAACCAGCAGAATACCAATATGAAACAAAAACAGATAACAAGAATAATATTTTCTTGCCATCCGGAGGCAATGTTCCAAAACTTCATCAAAGGGTAAATCAGAAAATTCCTTAGTAAATCTGCAATACCATTCTCTGATTTCTTCCTTTGTCATTTGCGGTCTATAGCCCATAAGCTCATCAATACTTATATCAAAATACGCTGCTAAGCGCGGCAGCAAAGCAATATCAGGATATGTCATTTGCGTTTCCCATTTTGAAACCGCAGCCTTAGAAACACCTATATATTCAGCAAGCTCCTCTTGCGTAATCCCCTTTTTATGACGATTCTCAATCAAAATACGTCCAATATTAATCTCTTTCACTATCCTTACCTCTTTCATACATAATAACAGGTCAGAAATCTGAGAACAATGGAGTCTTTTTTGACTTATTTTATAAAAATCAACCACCAGTAAACCATATACACTGCTATTTATCACCAACACATTCAAAACTGGACGAAATCAGAGAAAAAATGATATCATCCGAAATACTTTCATCTAAAAATACAGTGAACCAATGTTTTTTGTTCATATGATAAGCTGGATAAAACCCTTTTTCATCCAGCAAACATTTCACATAATGAGGATCTGCCTTCAAATCTATTATCTCAGCATTCTCATGTTTTGAGAAACCTAACTTGGCTTTATCTACTGTCATAATAAGAGCAAACCACTTATCGTTATCATATCTTCTGAAAACAGCATAATCAGGATACCTATCCCATAAAAACTCAGGCTCCGTTTCATGCTTTGACCTGATAAAATCAAGAATTCTCTTTGTCTGTTCTCCTTTGAACATTTCAGTATCAAAACACTTTTGTGATATTTCCAGCAAAAACTTCTCGCAAGCCTCGCGTATCTTTCCGATAAAGCTGCCTTCTGCACTTTTTACACTGACCGGAATATACTCTTCCCGTTCTTCTGTATCTACTACTTTATACTGTACAGACCCATCAGCATATATTGTAATAATCATATTAAATTTATTCCCTATAATAGGTATTTCTTTAATAAATCCAAAATTCGTTTTTTTAAAACCATAATCCAATAGCTTTAATTCATTTATCACCTTGTATTTAAAAATATCATTTATATCGATTATCATCTATTTCATCTTCCTTTTCGCAATATCAGATATAATAAAATCCAAAATTATCGTTCTGTTACCACTGTGAGAAGAACTAAATCCTCGCTTCCTGTATTCATAATACTGTGCTGAGAACCCTTTTTACATATGTGACACGATCCTGCTGTTAAAACCTCATCATTTCCGTCACAAGTTGCAAGCCCTGTGCCGGAAATAACATAATTGATATCATCGCTTGTCTTATGTATATGCAGACCTATAGATCCTCCGGGATGGATACAGCAAAAAATTATCTTCCCCTGTTGATCAGCAAACATTTTAGCAGTTATTTCTCCGTCTCCGCCATTCATTCCTGTGATAGTTCTTCCAGCCATTTCATTAAATTCTATAAGCATATCTATTCTCCCTTTTTTATTTTTCCTGATAATATTCAGTTGAAAATGTTGATTGATCTCTTCGTCATTATACTTCATATGTTGCAACATTTCTATATATTATCTCCGCTTCAATGTATATCTGTAAATATAACATTTGCCGCACAAAAAAAGCGTACCGCCATTTCTAATGGTACGCTTTTGATCTTTTAAATTATTTGAATCTATTTCTGTGCAATAGCTGCCTGTGCTGCCGCAAGTCTTGCAATAGGAACTCTGAACGGCGAGCATGATACATAATGAAGACCTATTTCATTACAGAATGCTATAGACTTAGGATCTCCTCCGTGTTCTCCGCATATTCCCAGCTTAATATTAGGTCTCGTTTGCTTTCCGAGATCCACAGCCATTCTTACCAATTTGCCTACACCTACTTGATCTATACTCTGGAACGGATCTTCTTCAAAGATACCCTTGTCTATATATTCCTTGATGATATTACCTGTATCATCTCTTGAGAATCCAAACGTCATTTGAGTGAGATCGTTCGTTCCAAAAGAGAAGAATTCCGCTTCCTGCGCTATCTCATCAGCAGTGAGAGCTGCTCTTGGTATCTCAATCATTGTACCTACCAGATAGTCAAATTTCACGCCTTCCGCTTCCATCACAGATTCTACGGTTTTGACAACTGTAGCCTTGACATCAGCCAGCTCTGACTTAAGGCCAATCAGTGGTATCATAATCTCAGGAACTATATCCAGACCCTTTTCCGCTCTGACTTCTATAGCAGCCCTTATGATAGCTTCTGCCTGCATCTCAGCAATCTCTGGATATGTTACTGCAAGTCTGCAGCCTCTATGCCCAAGCATAGGGTTGAATTCATGAAGTTCTTCTGCCTTTTTTGCCAATTTTTCATATGAAACATTTATCTGCTTTGCCAAATCATGAAGTTCTTCGTCTGTATGAGGAATAAACTCATGAAGCGGCGGATCCAACAGTCTTATAGTCACAGGTCTGTCACCCATAGCTTCGTATATTCCCTTGAAATCACCTTTCTGATACGGAAGGAGGAATTTAAGCGCTTCTCTTCTCTCTGCTTCTGTGTCAGCCATAATCATCCTTCTGATGGCAGGTATTCTCTCTTCTTCAAAGAACATATGCTCTGTTCTGCACAGACCTATACCCTCTGCACCAAACTCCACAGCCTGCTTAGCATCTCTCGGATTGTCGGCATTTGTTCTGATCTTCAGCGTTCTTATCTCATCAGCCCATGACATGATTTTCCCAAAATCTCCAGAAAGTTCAGGTGGAACAGTCTTTATCTGCCCTTTAAGCACATCGCCTGCACTTCCGTTAAGTGATATGTAATCTCCTTCAACAAATGTATACTCACCGATTCCCAGTTTCTTATTATCTTCATCAACCTTAATCTCTGAGCATCCTGACACGCAGCACTTACCCATTCCCCTGGCAACTACCGCAGCATGAGATGTCATTCCGCCTCTTGCTGTAAGTATACCTTCTGCAGCAACCATACCTGCAAGATCTTCAGGTGATGTTTCAAGTCTTACCAATATTACCTTCTCGCCATTGGCTGCAGCTGCTTCTGCATCTGATGCATTGAAGTAAATCTTACCTGTAGCCGCTCCCGGAGATGCCGGAAGTCCCTTTGCAAGTTTTTCCGCCTTAGCCAGCTCTGCTTCATCAAACATAGGGTGCAAGAGCTGATCTATCTGTGCAGGTTCTATTCTCATAATGGCAGTTTCCTTATCTATAAGGCCTTCTGCCTCCATATCAACTGCTATTTTTACAGCCGCAGGAGCTGTCCTCTTCCCGTTTCTTGTCTGAAGCATGTAGAGTTTTTCCCTCTCAACGGTAAACTCCATATCCTGCATATCTTTATAGTGGTTTTCAAGGAGTTCTGCAATCCTCACAAATTCTTTGTATACTTCAGGGAACGCCTGCGCCATTTCAGCGATCGGCTGAGGTGTTCTGATACCCGCAACAACATCTTCTCCCTGAGCGTTAACCAGAAATTCTCCAAACAGCGCCTTCTCACCGTTAGCAGCATTTCTTGTAAATGCAACACCTGTTCCGGACGTATCGCCCATATTTCCGAACACCATAGACTGTACATTTACTGCGGTACCGATGCTGTCAGGTATTTCATTGAGTTTTCTGTAAAGTATAGCTCTGTCGTTGTTCCATGATCTGAATACTGCCATTATGGCTTCCATCAGCTGATCTTTAGGCTGCTGCGGGAAGTCTCTCCCCATTTCTTCTTTAACAAGAGCCTTATACCCTGATATGATATCCTTAAGATCATCTGTTGTAAGATCTACATCAAACTCACATCCTCTTTCTTCCTTCTTTCCGTCGAATATAGCATCAAACTTTCTTTTGTCGATTTCCATAACTACATCGCCGAACATCTGAATAAATCTTCTGTAGCTGTCATATGCGAAACGAGGGTTTTCAGTAAGTGTTGCCAACCCTTCTACTGTCTCATCATTTAAACCCAGGTTCAAAATAGTATCCATCATTCCAGGCATTGATATCTTAGCTCCGGAACGAACTGAAACCAGCAGCGGATTGCCTACATCGCCGAACTTCTTGCCTGTCACGTTTTCAAGCTCTTCCAGCTTTTCGAAAATGGATTCTACGATATCATCTCCGATAGTCTTTCCTTCTTCATAATATCTGTTGCATGCTTCAGTAGTTACTGTGAATCCGAAAGGTACAGGCAGGCCGATCTTCGTCATCTCTGCCAGATTTGCGCCCTTTCCGCCCAACAAGTCCTTCATGTCCTTTGAGCCTTCATTAAATGAATAAACAAATTTTTTCATTTTTCCTTTTACTCTCCTCGCTTTAATAATTAAAAGACTAATCTTTGTTCTATATATTCTTTGACCTGTTCTACAGGTATGCGAATCTGTTCCATTGTATCTCTGTCTCTTATTGTTACACAACCGTCTGTCTCAGTATCAAAGTCAACACAGATAGAGAATGGGGTTCCTATCTCGTCTTCTCTCCTGTATCTTTTCCCGATAGATCCTGTAACATCATAATCAACAGGAAAATATTTTACAAGTTCTTCATAAATAGGTTCCGCAACAGGAGCCAGTTTCTTTGCCAGAGGCAGTACTGCAGCCTTAAACGGAGCCAGAGCAGGGTGAAGTCTAAGTACTGTTCTCACATCCTCTTTGCCTTTGCTGTCTGTGAGAACCTCCTCGTCATATGCATCTGTAAGGAATGCCAGAGCCACACGATCTGCTCCCAGAGACGGTTCTATACAATATGGCACATATTTTTCATTTGTTTCCGGATCAAGATAGCTCATATCCTGACCTGAATGTTCCATATGCTGCCTAAGATCAAAATCTGTTCTGTCAGCTATGCCCCAAAGCTCTCCCCATCCAAACGGGAATCTGTATTCTATATCTGTAGTAGCATTGCTGTAATGTGAAAGCTCTTCCTCATCGTGGTCTCTGAGCTTTATATTTTCTTCCTTCATTCCCAAAGATTTAAGGAAGTTTACACAATAGTCTTTCCAATAAGCAAACCACTGAAGATCTGTTCCGGGAGCGCAGAAGAATTCGAGCTCCATCTGTTCAAATTCCCTTGTTCTGAAAATAAAATTGCCCGGTGTTATTTCATTTCTGAAAGATTTTCCTACCTGAGCTATTCCAAAAGGCACTTTCTTTCTTGAAGTTCTCTGTACATTTTTGAAGTTTACAAATATTCCCTGCGCAGTTTCAGGTCTGAGAAAAATCTCTGCCTTTGAATCCTCAGTAACACCCTGAAACGTTTTAAACATCAAATTAAACTGTCTGATTCCCGTAAAATCGGCTTTTCCGCATTCAGGACACTTGATGCCTTTTTCTTCGATAAAAGACTGCAGCTTTTCATTTGACCATCCGTCTACAGTGATATCATCCATACCCTGATCTTTCAGCCATCCTTCGATGAGCTGATCTGCCCTGAATCTGGATTTACAGCTCTTACAGTCAATCAGAGGATCTGCGAAACCTCCCACGTGACCTGAAGCCACCCATGTTTGCGGATTCATCAATATTGCTGCATCAAGACCTACATTATATTTTGATTCCTGCACGAATTTTTTCCACCAGGCTTTCTTGATATTATTCTTGAATTCCACTCCCAGCGGACCGTAATCCCATGTATTGGCAAGGCCTCCGTAGATCTCTGAGCCGGGATATATAAATCCTCTGTTCTTTGCAAGGGCTGTAAGCTTCTCCATTGTTACTTCTCTGCTCATGTTTTATTACTTCCTTCTTTTCGTCTTATTTTTCTTCTTCCTGTTTTAAAGATTCTTCTGCCGACTCGCCTTCTGTCTTTGTGTCAGCAGTCGGATCTTCAGCCGTATCAGAAGCACTTTTCTCAACATCTATGCTGTCAACATCTTCATCCTCTGCCTTTATCTCCACATCCGAATCATTTTCCTCAAAACACTCTGAGAAATCAAACTCTTCAGTATCTTTCTTCATGCGACTCATGGCTTCTTCAGCCTTTTCTTTTCCCTTCTGATATATCTGTGAACTTTTTTCCTTCACTTCATCCACGACAGTACTGCTCTTTTCAACTACCGTTCCCATGGCATCAGTGACTGCATCGCTTACATCTATAATAGTCCCGTCATCTTTAATTACTTCTATGGTACACTTAAATCCAAATGCGGCGACTACTGCGACTACAGAAGCTAAAGGGGCTATCACTACTCCTACTATTCCTGCGTTTACGGGAACATTGAGAACTATTTCACCCTCCCTTTTCACCTGTATCTTTGAAACGTTTCCTTTGCTCACAAGTGCTTTGATACTTTCAAACAAGGCTTCTCCTTTTTTCCCGAAACCTCTCTTTTTCTGCCCTGCGTTTATTGTCTCCTCTATAGCTATTATTGCATCTACCACACTGCCGTCAGCCTCTTCCAATGCTGCTTTGGCCTCGGCATATGTTACCCCCGTTCTATCTTTCACCAATTCTATCTTCTCTAATGTGATTTCCATATTTTACCTCCTGTTCATATTTATACTTATATAAGTTTTTCACTTTTCAAATCCGAAGCATCCAGATAATATGCCGCATAATCTCTTATTATCTTCTGCAGCAGCTTACCTGCGTCTTCTTTCAATGCAAGGTTTTCCAGTTTTTTTAACGGATTCGCCGTAAAATACTTCAATATATCTAATATACCAAATTTAACATCATAAATCAATGTATGACGTTCTAAATTTTCAATACTTTGAAGGCAGTCACCACATACTATACCGCCCTCCTTCACACTGAATTTAACCGCAGCTTTCTTCTCTCCGCACACCGCACATCGTTCAAGCTGAGGCATAACTCCTGAATATTTAAAAACTTTCGTTTGATATGCCAGTACAAGTGTTCCGATTCCCTTTTTTCTCATTTCAAGCAAATCAAAAAAATCAATAAGAAGATTAAATATCGCAGGAGCAGGTACCTCTTCCGACAATACCCGTTCGGTAAATTCCAAAACATAAGCTCCGTTCATATATTTATCCACATCTTCTCCTATGCCGTAGTAGCTTTTTAGGACATCTGCGCTGTTTATATTATAACTGTCTCTGTTTTTAAACAGCTCATATCTGCCATAAGTAAAAGGTCTCAAAGCCAGAGAACTTTTATTTTTTCCTCTTTCGGCTATACTGGTCCCTGCACTTATCTTACCGTACTTTTTGGAAAAGAGAAGTATCATGCGCCTTCCATATGAAGTTTTCACTTGTCTGAGCACAATGCCCTCTGTATCCGTAAGCAATGTCCCCACCTACTCCTTATATCCAAAATTGGAAAGTGCGATATCGCTGTCTCTCCAGTTTTCTTTGACTTTTACCCAAAGTTCTAAAAATACTTTCTCTCCCAGCAGAGCTTCTATTTCTTCTCTGGCGCTTTTCCCTATTCCTTTCAGCTTTCTTCCGCCTTTTCCAATTATCATTCCTTTATGAGACTTTTTCTCACAGTATATTACCGCACTGATCTTTGTGATACTGCTTTCTTCTTTAAACTGCTCAATTTCCACGGCAACACCATGAGGGACTTCTTCCTGAAAATACATCAGAATCTTTTCCCTTATGATCTCGCTTACTATAAATCTCTCCGGATGCTCAGTGACCATGTCATCAGGAAAAAACATAGGTCCCTCTTCCATAAAACCCAGAGCGCATTTTATCACATCATGAACATTTATGCCTTCTTTTGCAGAAACGCCGAATATATTTTCAAATATCTCAAGCTGGTCATACTCATTGTATATCTTCTCAAACACATCAGGCTCCATCTTGTCAATTTTATTTATTACCAAAATCTTGGGAGTTGTCACCTCATTAAGCATATCTACTATATATTTGTCTCCCGGCCCTGCCGACAGTCTATCATCCACTATAAAAATAACAGCTTCTACTTCTTTAAAAGTATTGACTGCCGAATCTGTCATATATTTTCCGAGTTTTGTCCTCGGTTTATGGATGCCGGGCGTATCTATGAATACCATCTGAGTATCCTCGTTTATATTATCATCAGCATAATGAGTGTATATACCTCGTATGGCATTTCTCGTAGTCTGAGGCTTATCTGTGGTTATGGCTATTTTCTCACCCAGAATTGCATTAAGCAATGTGGATTTTCCTACATTGGGCCTTCCTACAATACCTACAAAACCTGTCTTCATAAATAATCTCCTGTTCTTTCACATCAGCGCTTTAAGACAAATCCAACAGGGAAAAGCTGACTAAGCTTTCTCACATTTAGATTTTCTCTATCTGTACCTGTAATAATATATAATTCACTTCCGAATTCATACATAAACTGTCTGCATATCCCACAAGGAAAAGATTCCGTACTGCCGGCCGCCACAGCAATGGCGACAAACTCTCTTTCTCCTTCCGATATGGCTTTGACAAAGGCGGTCCTCTCTGCACATATTGCGGCTCCGTAAGACGAATTCTCCACATTCACCCCGGTATATATACTTCCGCTTGAAGTTAAAAGAGCAGCGCCTACTTTAAAGCCGGAAAAGGGAGCATAAGCGTTTTCCGATATCTTTGAGGCAGTATCATATAATAATTTTTCCATTTTACTGCTGATCATTTTTTCTGTATTTTCTTTCACTTCATCTTCCTCTCAAGGCCCAGCTCAGACATGATCTCTTCTTCTCTTTTTCTCATATCCGCCTTTTCCTGTTCATTCATGTGATCATACCCCAGAAGATGCAAAACACTGTGAACAAACAGATACACGAATTCTCTCTCCTCACAGTGACCGTATTCTTCTGCCTGCCTCTTTGCCTGTTCCGTACAAATCACCACATCTCCCAAAAGTATCTCTTCACCATCATGTATCAGGTTGAAATCTTCAATCATAGGAAATGACAGCACGTCTGTATAATTATCTATATTTCTGTACATTTTGTTAAGTCTTTGGATTTCTTCCTGAGATACAAAACTCAGACTGATTTCTGCATTGATCGGAGACAGACCTTCTCCCTCCATACACAATGAAGCGGCTTTTGTAAATATATCCATAATCCTGCTGTTTTTTTCTATTTCACTGCTGCATAAGATTCTCATATGACTGTTATTCTTCCTCCTTAGGCGGATGAGCTTTGTAATATACATCATAAGCATTGATTATTTTCTTAACAAGCTGATGCCTCACAACGTCCACATCCTTCATATAACAGAAACTGATTTCTTTTACATCTTTAAGAATTCTTGAAGCCTCTATAAGACCTGATTTCTTTCCTCTGGGAAGATCTATCTGAGTAACGTCCCCTGTCACTACTACTTTTGATCCAAAACCCATTCTTGTAAGAAACATTTTCATCTGTTCCGGAGTAGTATTTTGAGCCTCATCCAATATTATAAATGAATTATCCAGAGTTCTTCCTCTCATATAAGCAAGAGGAACCACTTCTATCACTTCTTTTTCCTTCAGTCTCAGAGCACTTTCTCTTCCCAGCACATCATACAGAGCATCATACAGAGGTCTCAAATATGGATCCACCTTTTCCTGAAGATCTCCCGGAAGAAACCCCAGACGCTCTCCCGCTTCAACGGCAGGTCTTGCAAGTATTATCTTCTGCACTTCCTTATTCTTAAAAGCGTTTACTGCCATAGCTACAGCGATGTACGTCTTACCCGTTCCCGCAGGACCTATCCCAAATACGATATCTTTTTTCCTTATGCAGTCAACATAGACCTTCTGTCCTATGGTCTTGGGTCTTAACGGTTTTCCTTCATGAGTAAAACAGATTATATCTCCGCCGACGTTCTCCTTTTTATATGAGATTCCGTTATGACTCAGATCTGCAATATAGTTTATCTTCTGCTCGTCCAACTTTTCTCCTCTTTCCAAAACACCCATCATCTCTCTGATTATCTTTTCTGCTTGAGATGTATTGGCGCCCTTTAATATCAACTTATTGTCTCTTTGTATTATATCTACATTCAAATTGTCTTCTATCAATTTGAGATTCTTGTCAAGCCCGCCAAAAAGCTCTCCCCTGTCTATGGTATCGCTTATATCGACATTCACCATATCAGCTTTTTTTCCTTTGTGATCTTCCAAATAAATTCTCCTTTTGACATAAAATCCTTATTCCGTAATATTACACATTCTTATTATATTTTCTTACAGAGGAAAATTCAAACTATTTATTCCTCTAACTGATTTTCTTCTGTTTTTTCTTCTTCTTTAACCTTTATTATTTTTTCTGCTCCTATTTCTTCCAGCACTTCCAAAAGAACATCTGCCTTTATAACACCCTGACTTTCTGAATAATCTATATTCTGTGCCAAAATTTCTTCGCCTTCTTTCAGATTATCTTTCTGGTACTGCCTCACAGCAGCTTCCACTACTTCTTTAACCTTATTCATATCACGATGCCGCTCTTTTATTTCAACTTCTTGTATTTTAATAAGTGATATCTTTACAGGCAGAGGTTTCACAATATCAAGGATTTTTATTTCTTCTCTTTCCGAGACTTCATATTTATTTAACCCTGCTGCTGTATCTACCTCTGCATCACCGAATTTTATATATATACCGGGAATAAATTTCCCTGTTTTGTCTTTTATTCTCTGATTTTTCTCAACATAATATGTGAGTCTGAGAGGAGCTTTAGCATATACCTGTCCTGATGCATGACTGTACATTGTAAAAATATCATCTCCCCTGCTGTAATCACTGCTCTGATATTCAAAAGCTCCGCTTATAAGAACATCTCCTTTATTGACATATTCTCCTTTCTGAACACATGCATTGCCTTTCAGCGGAAGAATTTTCTCTATCATACCTGCCCGGTCTGCTACGATATCTACAGGAGTCTCATCTTCCACTTCAGCTTCTTCCTGTTTAGACGCCTCTGAAATATCGACTTCCACAAGTCGGCCATCTTCATATACACTTACCCATGTTATCTGCCCGAATTCTCTGTACAAGGCCTCTTTGATATGATTATAATCCTCAGACTTTCTGGCTCCCTCATAAAGGCCTGCATCAGCAATGACTTTCCGTAAGCTTTCCTCGCTTATACTTCTGTAACCGTCTATTCTTATTTCAGCAACAAACAGACTCTGATAAAAAATAAAAGCACCCAGTAAAAAGGCGCCTACAATTGCTGTTATATTGGCTTTCATGCTTTTGAAAAGTGGAATAACTCCGCCCTCTTTTAAAACAGTCACTTTATATGAATGTCCCGCCGTTTTTTTTAGCCCCTGAAAATCCTCCCCCTTTATCTCAACGGTAGATTCCAGGGGATCTTTCCACTTTAGGTTTCTCATAGAGATCCCGTTTTTCATGCACTTGTTGACAATACCATTTAGGTCAGTACCTTCAACCTTTATCTTCTTGTAATGACGCAAAAAACCGAATTTCTTCAACTTCACCTGACACCAGCATCCTTCCCTCTTTAAGTTCAGTTATGACAAACCCATCCCCTGTGACAGAAGTATACTTCTGTCCGTTAAAAACGACTATCTGACTGTCGGTCAGCAGCATCACTTTCTTAACATTGTCCAGTACAGTGGTTTTTCCTGTTACCAGAACCCTCGGCATATTCAGCGCAAAGTCAAACAGCAGCTCTTCCTTGATGGACATGGCATCTCCTTGATTTCGTATTTGCTAACACTCATATAGCATGATAAATTATATTCAGTTTTTAAAGAAATATCACATTCAATATTTTCTCTGCCGTCTTTATTCCATCGACTGCAGCAGACATTATGCCTCCTGCATATCCCGGCCCTTCACCGGCAGGAAAAATACCTTTTATATCAGACTGATGATCACTGTCTCTCAATATCCTCACAGGTGACGAACTTCTGGTTTCCACCGCTGTCAAAACAGCTTCATCACTGTCAAAGCCCAAAAGTTTTTTTCCGAAAAACGGCATGGCTTCTATTATCGATTCAGCAGCAAATTCCGGAATACTTTTTCTTACTGCATCATTATTATTTTCACGAAAATTTTTGTACTTAGTCTTAGGAAGATTTCCCTTTCCGTTTTCATATGCAAGTCTCTCATATTTTCTCTGAAACTCGACTCCCGCCAGAGGATGCTCCGATGGAAAATCTTCTCTCAATACATCCACAAGAAGCCCGCTGTTTGCATATATGCCCTTTCTGTCACTGTTGCTCATTCCGTTTGTCACGGCAGTATGTCTTTCAGATGCCGCATTTATCACTGATCCGCCGGGACACATACAAAAAGTGTACACACCTCTGCCGTTTTGACATCTGTGATTCAGCTTATAATCTGCTGCTCCCAGCGTTTCTGCCAATACTGCACTTCCGTACTGAGCTCTGTCTATATCCTTCTGAAGATGTTCTATCCTCACCCCTATGGAAAAAGGCTTCTGCTCCATTTTAAAACCTTCACGGAAAAGCATCTCGAATGTATCTCTGGCACTGTGGCCTATGGCGAGAACAAGGCTGTCTGTTTCCAGTTCAATGATTCCCGCTCCACGCTGCAAAAGCTTCACACCTTTAATCCGTCTTCCTTCGGCGCTTTCCTCTGTTATGATACCATCAAGCCTTGTATCAAAAAAAATATTGCCACCCAGAGACTCTATTTTATGTCTTATGTTCTTAACAATATCTCTCAGCTTGTCCGTTCCTATATGAGGTTTCTGCTTGTAAAGTATTTCCTCATGGGCTCCTGCCTCTGTAAATTCCTTCAAAACCTTAGATATCCTAATATCTTTTATTCCTGTAGTCAGTTTGCCGTCAGAAAACGTTCCCGCGCCTCCTTCTCCAAACTGAACATTTGATTCAGGATCCAAAACGCCTTCACTCCAGAATTTTTCAACAGACTTTACTCTCTCATCCACCGATTGTCCCCGCTCTATCACCACAGGCCTTTTTCCCGCCTCGGCCAGTATGAGAGCGGTAAACATTCCACACGGTCCAAAGCCTGCTATAACAGGTCTTTTGTCGTAATCCCACGGTCCTGTCTTTTTTGCCATACTGTCATAATCTCTGTTTGAAGGACTCTCAAGACTAAGCTTTTCCCTGCACGAAAAATCAACGGTGTACACCAGCCTGATATCGTGCTTCTTTCTGGCGTCTACCGATTCCTTTACAATCTGCATATCGTATATTTTAAGCTCTGGCTTTCTCAGCTTTTTTCTTATTGCCTTTGGGATATCATCCCTGCTCTGACCTACGTTAAGCTTTATCTGGTTTATTCTGTATCTCATTTCAACCTTCCATTCAAAGTTTCAGCGGCTCTTATTGCTGTCTCCCACGCATTCTGCAGATTATATCCTCCACACGGTCCCTGAACATTTATAATCTCTCCGGCAAAAAACAGCCCCTTTACTATCTTTGATTCCATGGAATCCATATATATCTCATTAAGGCATACGCCTCCCGCTGTACATTGGGCATTTTTCCAGCCTTTGACTCCTTTGACGGGAATCCTCCATCTTTTTATATTATCAAGGCTCACACAAGATGCCAGTTTATCCGATAATATCCCAAACGATCCTGATCTTTTCTCCAACTGTTCCTGTGTAAAATCAGGCGCCAAATCAAGCTCCAGCACATACCGCTTTAAAGCGGTATGAAACTGCTCTCCCTCATCAGCTTTTATATAAGGTGTAATATTAAATACACATATACCTGAAATCCCATCTTCGGTAAACTGTATTTCTCCTGTCTGTCTGCAGATCATATCTCCATCCTTATAAAGGCTAACTGTACCTCTGGCTCTTACACCTTTAATCGTCCTGAAATCTCCACACTGTATCGGCGCTAATATCGGATATACTTTTTCTATACTATGTCCCAATGACTTAGCAATGGAATATCCGTCACCCGTAGTTCCGAACTGGGGAGCTGCTTTTCCTCCCATAGCCATAATCACATTATCCGCCAATACACATTTCCCTTTTTCATAAGAAACAAAAAAATAGCCCTTACTGCATGAGATCCCGTCGACGCAAATATCCGTTATGAGATCCGCCCCTTTCCCTTTGATTGCTCCGAGCAATATTTTAACCACATCAGGAGCATGATTTGAATAGGGAAAATATCTGCCCTCATTATCACTGTAGGTTTCAAGTCCCAGCGATTTAAAAAAATCCAGGGTCAGATCTTTGCCCTCACAGGCGGCGTTAGTAATATTACATCGTCCTCCTCCTGTCGCCATGATCTTTTTCCCCGGAATCTCGTTCTTTTCCAGCATACAAATACTTATACTGTTATTTAAAGAGGCAGCGGCAGCCAAACCGGCAGCCCCACCCCCTATAATACATACATCATATTTTTTCATCTGTCCGCGCCTCTCCTGATCCTCCGTCAGTTTCAGATTCGGCAGCTTCTCTCATTTTAAGCCGTTCTGTAACTTTTTCGGGAGTCTCGTCTTCATCGGTGATCTTAATAGGTTCACGCTTTCTTTTATATATTTTTACATATGATTTCTTTTCATGAGGCATATGAATACCCAGCTCTATGATATTGACTCCTTGCATTACCATAAACATTCCCAGAAGCACTGCTGTAGTCATCCACATCACCAGAGGATTTATGAAGCCGAAAATTCCCACCAATACAGTAAGTACTCCTGTCGCCATAGTTACTCTGAAGTTACTGCGTTTCTTCTCTTTATTGATATGTGTAGCTGCTTCCACACGAAGAATTCCCGATACAAGCATCCACATTCCAAATACCATGGGAATCGCCGTATCAGCCACCAGCTGATTGCACAATACGAGTATCCCAAGAAGAAGTGTTATCAACGCGTCAGTCAGTATCCAACCATTGTTGTCTCCCTTGTTGTAAAGACCTCTTCCGATAAAATAAGCAAGCGCATGTATAAGGCCGTTTAAAACCATAACCAATCCAACGATGAAAGCCAGAGACAGAAAAGTCTGTCCGGGATTCATAAAACAAAACGCTCCCGTCAATACCATAAGGATACCGCTTAATATTGTCCAGATTCTCATATGTTACTTACTCCTTTACCAAATGTCATCAAATTCTTTCGTCTGGAAGCCGTCTTTTTCAGATTTTTTCTCGATCTTATTCTTTTCTGTCAGCTTAAAAACAAAAAACAGAGCTCCTGCAGCCAACAAAACTATTCTCATAATCCTGTTTATCTTTGCAAACATAATCGCTACCTCTCTTACTAACTTAGTCCAATACTTTTTTTAATTATAACACAAATCTCCTTTCAAGAAAAAGAAGATTATGTGTTTTCCCATAATTATCCTTTACGTTCATTCTTTCTCCCATCATACTAATAAAAACTGTAGATTTATGATGGATACATGATATAATTATTCAGAAAATATATAAACATTGAAAATGGAGGATAGAAGAAGTGTATATTACAAAAAAAGCAGACTTATCCGAAAAAAAACGCGGTATGATAGTCTGGGGCTATATAATAGGTATTATGGGCGTCATAAATCTGGCAATGGCGTTTTCAGATCCTCAGGCACGGAAGACTATACCTGTATCGATAGCCTTCATCGTTATCGGAGCATTCATGATATTGCGAGGCAGGAAAAACAATAATGAAAGAGTCAAATTAATCAATCTGGCAAAAGAGCTCAATATCTTTTTTCTCAACGAAGAAAATTATTCGATACCTCTTGCTAAAGTTGCCTCAGCTATATCAATGTCCAGAGATGAAGCCAGAGATGTACTGAAAGAACTCATAAATCAGGAATATATTACTAATCTTTATATAGATAATCTTAACAGTCAGGTAATATTGACCGCAAGCAAAACTGCTCAGGGCCATCCACATTTACAGGCCATCAGTGTCACATGCCCGAACTGCGGCGCTTCCTGCACTGTGATACAGGGGCAGAAAAACAAATGTGAATACTGCGGAACAATACTTGTATAATTTTTAGAGGAAGATATTTCGGTATCATCGTCCAATGGCAAAATATACACGGTATCACAATAATTCATATGGGAATTTCATCTGTACTGCCGATATATGGGAGACTGAAAACAGTAAAGAAGTCATCTAACTTCAGAAATCCCTTCAGAAATAAAAATTTAAAAATAACAGGATATGCCGATACCATAAATGCATATCCTGTTATTTTATCAAACGCGCTGCTTTCTCCTTTTTTTGATCATAATAACATTAAATAATTCAAAACATAAAGGAAACAAACTCATGGACAGAATCATACTTCACTGCGATATGAACGGGTTTTATGCATCTGTCGAACTTATCGACAAACCGCATTTAAAAAACAAACCCATGGCGGTATGCGGAAACCCTGAAAACCGCCATGGAATCATACTGGCAAAAAATGAAATAGCAAAAAAATACGGAATCATGACAGCGGAAACCCTGTGGCAGGCGAGAAAAAAATGCCCCGCCCTTCAGGTGGTCCCTCCTAATCACAATAAATACAGGCATTACAGTAAACTGATAAACAAAATATATCTCAAATATACCGATATGGTTGAGCCTTTTAGTATAGACGAATCCTGGCTGGATGTAACAGGAAGCACCAATCTGTTCGGAAGCGGCAGTCATATAGCCGATACCATCAGATCCACCGTGAAAGAACAACTCGGTCTTACCCTTTCAGCAGGAGTTTCTTTCAATAAAATCTTTGCAAAAATGGGAAGTAATTATAAAAAACCCGACGCTACTACAGTAATAACAAGAGAAAATTTCAGGAATATCCTCTGGCCCATGAATGTCAGGGCTATGTTCTTTGTCGGAAAGGCCACAGCTAAGAAACTCCATGAGTTCGGAATAAATACCATTGGACAACTGGCCATGTCAGACAAAAGCATGATATCAGATATATTAGGCAAGCAGGGCAGTGTAATACACGATTATGCCAATGGGCGTGACACTACTCCCGTACTGCATTACAATCAGCTGGAACAGATAAAATCCATCGGCAACGGAACTACTTTCAGAAGAAACCTTCAAGGTATGGAAGATATAAGAGTTGCCGTTATGGGTCTTGCCGATACTGTAGCCACACGCCTCAGAAAACATAAAATGAAAGCATTCGGAGTAAAAGTAGATATCAAAGATCCCAGCCTTAAAATCATTTCAAGACAGCAGCAGCTCAACAATCCGACGAACCTTACAGAAATCATATCAGACTGCGCTGTATCTATAATAAAAAAATCATGGAGACTGAGAGACCCCATCAGAATGCTGACCATAACAGCCATCAATCTTTGTGATGAAAACCAGGCCCAGCAGCTTTCCCTGTTTTCCGATGAAAATATAAACGTAGAAAAGAGCGAAAAAGCAGAGAGGGCGATGGACAGCATACGGGAAAAATTCGGATCGGGAGCCATCAATTTCGGATCAATCATCAACAATGACATAGGCCTGGATGTAAGCACCCTTCCTGATAAAGACACTAACGATTAGCAAAATACCGGTCTGCAAACAACATATCTTTTTGCAAACCGGCATATTTTTTTATTGTTTTTCTATTGTTTCTATCAACGCCGTAAGACTGCTCATATTATCTATGACATAATCAGCTCCTGCGGATAAATAAACTTCCGCGATTCTTGCCTTTTCTTTTTCCTTTTCTGCATCAGCCATCTGATTATATTCTTCTTCAGACATTCCCATAACCGAGCTGCCTTCAATAATACCTATAGATATCAGTCCGGCATTTTTCCCTTCTGTTATGTCTGCTACAGTATCTCCCACCTTTATGGCTGCTTCTGCCGAAGAAACTCCCAGCCTTTCCATGTTGCGAAATATCATGTAAGGATATGGCCTTCCCTTTCCTTCTGTATCATCAGGTGTAAAACAGGCATCAGGCTTATAGCCTTTTTTCGCAGCCTCTGCAGCAACTATCTTCATCATTTCCGCATTATACCCTGTAGTGGAACCGATCTTTATCCCTTTAGCTCTGAGCTCTGTCACAGCCTCCGTCACATATGGCTTTGGGGTGCCAAATTCAGAAAGTATATCCATGATAAGCTCCTCACTGAGCTTATATATGCGGTCCACATCACTGATTTCCCACGGTCTTCCTTTTATGCGAAGCCACTCCCCGGAAATCCTCGGCATCTGCATCACTGTATGAACATGATCCCACTTGGGAAGTCCCATAGGTTTTCTCACTTCATCAAGAGACGGCGTAATTCCAAACTGCTGAAATGCTTTTAAAAATGCCTGCACAGGAGCTATTGAACCAAAATCAACTGTAGTTCCTGCCCAGTCAAATATTACAGCTTCTATCCTTTTCATTCTTTCCTCCAAATCCTTATGGCCGGCTATCTACATATCCCACCATTCTTCATGCATGAAAATATCCCGCTTTTTTAACTCCTTAAAAATAATTTCAGGCTCAAAAGCATTCTCAGGTATCAAGATACCGCTGCTTTTTACCTTACCCTGCGCCAGCAGCTGAGCAGCTATGGAAAGAGGTATTCCCACATTTTTAGTGTATGCTCTAAGCCCCTCCCAATCCTTTACAGAACCGTCAGAGGCAGGATGCGTATGATATATGATACCGCGTTTTTTCACTCCGTCCTTTATGCCTGCCACCTCGACGTGAAGGCTGTAGCCGTAAAGTTCCGTCTTCTTACCCTCTTCACTGTTTACGAGATAATCTCCTATAAGAGTCATCAGTCCCACCTTCTGATTGCCCACCTGTATTTCAGGATTTCTAAGTATACCGTAATCGTAAAGTCCTCTGACCAGTGTCATATTCTGCTTAGGCCATGTGCCTCTTACCTCTATCAGTCTTACTCCCTTGTCCTTTAACGCCTGTGACAGGGTTATGGTTTCGGAATGAGGAATTATGTACTGGACAGTGTCCCCGTAAGGCTGAGGAAGCTTTATCTCCCTGGGTCTTGCAAAAGGCGGAACCTGAATAAATTCCCCGTCTTCAAAGACTACTCTCGATTTTAGCTCCGGGTCATACTCATATGTGGTAGTTTCCGTAATGGACTTGGAAAATGCGAAGGGTCTGAAGGCTCCGTGTGATACGTATACCTCCTCCACCGTGTCCAACTGATTGGAAAGGTGCATAGCCATCATCTGGGTTACTCCCGGCGTCATCCCAAAGCCCGGAACACAAGCCTTTCCTGCCGACTCAAACAGCTCATTCCACTGATTTTCCTCGCCGAATCCGTTGAGATTCACTCCACTGCAGCCTGCTTTGGCTATACACTCAGTTGATCTACCGTTAAGGGTTATTTGTGTGCCGTCCATGACGACATCGTATCCCCTCATAAGCTGGGCTGTTGCCTCAACATCATTGACATCCGCCTTTACAACATCAACTCTGTCATCATCAAGCCACTGTGCTACCTTTTCGGCTTCCTCAACATTATAATCTCCGATGGTTATTGTATCAAAATCCGAATACTGTACAAGATCCATTACAGACTCCCTGCTTATTCTTCCTGCTGCTCCCAAACAAAAAACCTTCACGCTGTTACCTCCCTGACTGCCTTAAGCAATCTTTCTATATCTTCGCTGTAAACCTCCCCTATATTTCCGATACGAAAGGTTTCGGCATCAGAAACCTTTCCCGGATATAGGACAAATCCCTTTTCCTTCATCTTTTCATAAAAATCCTTAAACTCAAAGGAGCTGTCAGGATAGCAAAACGCTGTTATTATAGGAGACTGCATACCCTCATCAAGCAGAGTCTCGTATCCTATTTCCTTCATACCCTCTCTGAGTCTTTGCTGATTCTTGCTGTAGCGACTGTATCTCTTCTCTATTCCGCCTTCCTTATCCAGCTCATTCAATGCCTGCTGAAAAGCCCTTACTGTATGAGTGGGAGATGTAAATCTCCACTTTCCTTTTTTATCCATGGTCTTCCACTGATCGTATACATCCAGACTGTGGGAATGAGCATTGCCTTCACATAAAGCAAGCTTTTGTACAGAAGCTATGATGAAACTGAATCCCGGCACGCCCTGTATGCATTTATTTGATGAGCTTATGAGATAATCTATCCCCCAGCCCTCCATATCCATAGGAATCCCGCCAAAGGCGCTCATGGCATCTACTATTGTCATCTTTTCTTTTTCCTTTGCCAAAAGACAGATTTCTCTCACTGGATTTAAAATGCCTGTAGTCGTCTCACAGAAAACCATTGCTACATGGCTTATTTCCTTATCCTTATCCAAAATCTCATTGACCTTATCTATGTCAGGCTGTTCTGTTTCAGAAAACTCTGCCAGTACATACGAACGTCCCATGGTCTGCATAAAGCTGACCATACGTCTGCCATAAGCTCCGTTTGCTATTATCAAAAGCTTGCCGTCTTCCGGTACCGCAGTTCCCAAACAGGCCTCAACCCCGAACGAGCCGCTTCCCTGCATGAGAACAGCCGTATATTTTTCAGGCTGTGATGTGGCATACTCTGTAAGCCTTGTTCTTATATCCTGAACTACTCCTATGTTATAATCCTCATCCCACGTACACCAATCCCTGAGCATGGCATTTCGTACTGCCGCAGATGTGGACAGCGGTCCCGGTGTAAGCAGAATATACGGATTGTCCGGAATATCAGACAACACTTTTTCTGTTTTCATTTGTTGATTCACCTTTCTTTCTTATCTTATATACAACTATTTCATACAATCCTCTGGCTATGATATTCACAAGAAGTATCAGCAGACTCATAGCAGCTGCCTGAGCTATATCTCCTGCCTCCTCCATGTGGGTTATAGCTATAGACGCCACCTTAAACTGCGCGCTGTAGAGAAATACCACAGCCGAAACAGTGACCATTGAATTCATAAAATAGTATAGGAATATCTCCAGTATAGCCGGCAGAGAAAGGGGAACTATGACTTTGGTAAAACTCTTCCATGCCGGAATCTTCATACTGTCTGCTACATTTTCATAATCCCTGTCATGTTTTTTTAGTGCACTGCTTGCTGTCACAAAAGGAACCGAATAAAAATGAACTATATTAGCAAGCACCAGAATGATAACTGTACCATATATGAAATTCAGCGGATTACTCTTACTGTTAAAGAAAAATATGAAACTGAGGCCTATCACCATCCCCGGCAGCGCCAAAGGAACAGAGGAAAGCAATCTGCCGATATTTTTCAGCACACGCGAACTTTTGCTTCTCTCTATTAAATAGGCATATACGAAGACAAATATAGTTCCCAATACCGCCGTCAAAAGACTCATGACGATGGAATTTATGAAACTCTGTATGCCGCCTGTCGATTCGCTGAATGAAAAATGCTCAAAGGTAAAGCCCATCTTATATGGGTAATATTCTGTAAATGCTCCCATAAACAAAACGCCTACCATGATGAACAGACACAGACTCATACCTCCGCACACGATATAAAAAACAAGATCTCTTGATACAGATTTTTTTATTTTAAGAGTGCTGGCCTTTGAACTTATACTGTCATCTGCTCCTCTTGATGTCAATCTGTCTATACCGAAGCTTATAATCGCAGGTATCAAAAGTAATGTTCCTACCACTGCGCCCATGTTCATGTCAAATTGTCCTGCCACCTGCTTGTATATATCTGTAGCCAGAACATTATAGCTTCCTCCCACAACCTTTGGGGCTCCGAAATCAGTAAATGCCAAGGTGAAACAAACAAAAAGACAATTTATAAGCGTATACTTCACCGACGGCATTGTTATGTATCTGAACTTTTTAAAATTGCCGCAGCCCATGGTCTCAGCCGCATCATAAAGTCTGCCGTCAGTATATCTGAATGCTATGTAAAACATTAGGAACGCCTGAGGGAATGTATAGATTATTTCCGAAAGAATTATTCCTGTGCGTCCATAAAGCTCTATATCCCATCCCATGTCTGTTATCACTCCCTGGGTTCCAAACAGGTATACGAGACTGAGCCCGTGTACTACAGTAGGAAGAAAAAGAGGTATAAGGGCTGTATATCTAAAAAATTGCTTTCCCTTTATATTAGTCCTCGTAAGCCCATATGCGTATACAAATCCGAGAATGGTGCTTATTAATGCCGTAGATACTGATACATTTATGGTATTTCCTATGGATACCGACAGAGATGGAGTTGAGAAATATTCTATGTAATTCTCAAGCCCCACAAATGTCCCATCAGCTGCAAGAAATGCTTTTGAAAAAAGGCTGTACAGCGGGCATACTAATATGACAACAAAACACATCGTCATCACTGTCATGGTTATACTCCCCGGTTTCAGCCCGCCAGTACCGTCAAGACGTCTCATAATCAACCCACCTCATTATTGACATATCTCAGAATGCCTGTTTTGGGTATCTGAAAAAATATCTCATCCTCTGAACGAAGCGCCAGCTTCTTTACAGTCTCCGATGATATATCCACACAGATAGGATCCTTTGAAGTAAGCTCTCCGTATACTCTTGTAAGAGGGCCTCTGAATTCTACTTCTTTTACCCTGCCCTCCCAGCTCTCTGCTCCGGAATTAGAAATTTCTCTTGATATACCTATTTTCTCAGGTCTTACACCAAGCATCTCTCCGTCGCTTGCTCTGTAAAGATTCATGGTTCCTATAAAATTGGCTACAAATATAGTTTTCGGATCGTTATAAATCTCATGAGGTGTACCGATCTGTTCTACCTGAGCGTTATTCATTACAACGATCTTATCAGCCATGGTCAGCGCTTCTTCCTGGTCATGGGTAACCATGATAGTGGTTATTCCCAGCTTTTTCTGTATGTGGCATATCTCGGTTCTAAGCTTTACCCTTACTTTGGCATCAAGAGCCGACAGTGGTTCGTCAAGGAGAAGATATTCCGGCTTAAGAGCTATAGCTCTTGCCAAAGCTGTTCTTTGCTGCTGCCCACCCGAAAGTTGTGACGGATATTTTTTCCTGTGACCCTCAAGATCCACCATTCGTATCACTTCTTCACATCTTGAACGTCTTTCCTCCTTGCTTAAGGCCTTCTGCTCTTTGAGTCCGAACATTATATTTTGCTCTACTGTCATATTGGGAAACAGTGCATAGGACTGAAACACTATCCCAAAATTTCGCTTTGAAGGAGGCAGTTTAGTACAGTCTCTTCCGTTTATCACAATTTTTCCGCCCGATGGCTGCTCAAGCCCTGCTATTATCTTAAGCAATGTAGTCTTGCCGCAGCCGGAAGGACCTAAAATGCTCACCATTTCTCCCTTTTCTATATCCACCGATACGTCCTTTAACACTGTCTGATCGCCGAAGCTTTTATTAACATTTTGAATAGATAAAAACATATGTCTTATTCTCCCTTCTTTTCTCCGGCTGAAGAGAATTTACTACTCCTCAGCTTCTGACTTAGCATCATACTTTTCCATCCATGTTTTCAGAATATCGTCTCTGCTTGAGGCTGCCCATGAGAAATCATTTTCTATCAGCTGCTCTAAAGGGTCTCCCTCGTATCCTTCGTATTCGCCTACGTCATTTGTAGTTATTATAGGATAATTCTCTTTATAAAGAGCCATGGCGCTGTCGGAAATAGCCCAGTCAAGGAATGTATAAGCCACAGGGTTTATCTCGTCCTTATTAATCAGTGCATTAGCTTCAAGATCCCAGCCTGACCCTTCCTCAAGGAAGATTACCTCTACAGGAGCCCCATCCTCTTTCTGGCTGAGTCCGGCATATCCAAAGCTTATTCCTACTGCACATTCTCCTGACGATGCCATCTTTGCAGGTTTGGACCCTGAATGAGTATACATAGCTATATTTTCATCAAGCTTATCCAGATACTCCCAGCCCTCATCTTCACCCATAAGCTGCAAAACAGCTGACACTGTAAGGAACCCTGTCCCTGATGAATTGGGATTTGACATTACTATATGACCTTTAAAAGCTGGATCCAGCAAATCATCATATGATTTTATCTCAGGCAAATTGAGCTTTTCAGCCTCTTCCGTATTCACTACGATTGCAGTTTCCCACGCATCTATGCCTACCCACGTAGGAGTGTCTTTATCCGACTTGAATTCCGGAAGAATTCTCTCTACTCCCTCGGGAGCATACCCTTTAAGCCCCCCTTGATCATCCAGCACCATCATAGATGAAGCGGCTGTTCCCCAGACAACGTCAGCCTGCGGATTGTCTTTTTCTGCAATCAGCTTAGCGGTGATTATTCCCGTAGATTCACGTACAACATTCACTTTTATATCAGGGTACTTCTTATTAAAATCTTCCAAATACGTACTGACCTGCTCGTCTTCCAGAGCTGTATATACTGTTAACTCTCCCTCCGTGGCCTTTTCATCTGTATTTCCGTTTTTATCTTTATCGGAACATGCCGTAAATGACAGAGCCGAAGCTAAAACTGTCACAGATAAAAGAACGCTGAGTAATTTCTTCTTCATTTCTTTATTTCCTCCTAAATGTCTTAAAATATGATCATGACATGAACACATCAAAGTTCATTGATCCTTACAGCTGCATTTTATCTTTTACTTTTGCTTCAAACAAGCAAGGATATGTAAAGCTTCTGTCAATTAAAGAATTCCGCCGGTTGTTTTTTATGTAACTTTTCTACATTAAAGGCTCTTTTTCTAAAGAGATCTCTTCCGATATACGGCTTTGCCGTTTTATTTTTTCTGAGTATTTTTCATAATCTGACGAGAGAATACCACAGTAAATCATATCCACTACGGCAAGCTGGCTGCATCTTGAATAAAGCGTATTACTGTATAAATGCTGTTGGTTGCCTGTGCATAAAATAATATCTGCATACCTGTTTATAAGTGAATCTTCAAAATTTGTGATTGCCACCGTTGCTGCGCCTGCATCTCCGGCTCTTCTCAAAGCTTTTACCGTGCATGAAGAATATCCCGTATATGATATGCCTACAGCTGCGTCACCCTCCGTCAGGCTGCCGGCAGCCATACTCTGCCTGTAAATATCCTGATGATACACAGCGTTGATTCCCAAATATATAAGCTTACTGGCCAGATCTTCCGCAGCAGCGGATGAATTTTCGGCTGCCAATATCAGTACCTGCTTGCTTGCTGACATGATTTTTGAAGCCTTCATAAGTTCAAATACCGACAGATTCTTCAGAGTATCCTCCATTTGTCTGATACTGGCACTTATCACTTTCATAGGAATATCTATAAATTTTTCTTTAGGAGAAATATTAAATGTAAGAGATTTTTCAATCTCAAGCTCTTCTTTTTCTGCCATAATACTTTCTTTCATTAAAACTGTTTTTACTTCCTTAAAGCCAGACAGTCCCATGGCCTTTGCAAAACGTATAACCGTGGGCTGGCTTACTTTTGCAGACTCTGAAAGTCCTTCAATAGTAAGCTTAGATGGATCAAAACCTCCTTTTATTATTTCATCTGCCACTTTTCTTTCTGAAGGACGAAACAAACAATAATTCTTTCTTATCTTGATAATAAATTCCGTGCTCATATATGTACCTTTCTTACAAAACTTAACTCTATTTTATCTCCGCATGTCACAGAACTGTTCACGTAACAGCTCCTCAGTACAACATAACGGTTTGTTTTAAAGAAAAAACAACGATCTTTTGTTAATTATAGATTCTTACGGTTAAATCCCCGTCTGTTCTACATTAAATGTAGGTAAAATAAAATAATAAAAACTTTGCAACTAAAGATATAAAAAAAGGCTGTCAAATTAAGGAAAATCTAAGCAATTCCCTAATTCGACGCCTTTTTCTTTAATGTCTGTAATTCTGTTGTCATCATCTGTTTCGGCTTTATTTTCTATATTCAGGAGCTGCCATAGTGTAAATCATTATAACAATTCCGTACTTTTTAATCATTTTTTTCACATTTTGCCCCTTTTATCATATCTATGCCAGAGTCTCGGCTATTTCATAAAGATCAGCTCTGAAATGCTTCTTCATAGACAAAGCCTCTTCCAAATCATATGCGATTATCTCATCGTTGCACGTACCTATCGCTTTGCTTTCCTCATCATCGTAAAGGAGCTTAATAGCCCTTGCTGCCATCATACTGGCAAGCATCCTGTCACGTCCTGTAGGTGTGCCTCCTCTCTGTATATATCCCGGCACAACCGCCCGAGCTTCACGCCCTGTACGCTCCTGCACTGTTTCAGCCAGCTGATGTGAACTTATTTCAACGCCTTCTGCCTTAACTATTATGCTGTGAAGCTTACCCGACTGCTGACCTCTGAGAACTCTTCTGCACACAGAGTTTATATCAAACTCCATCTCAGGCAGCAAAATCACATCAGCTCCTCCGGCAAGCCCTGAATAAAGAGCTATATCTCCGCACTCTCTTCCCATAACCTCTACTATAGTAGTTCTTTCGTGAGCTGAAGCTGTATCTCTGAGATTCGATATCATAGATAAAACAGTATTCACCGCTGTATCAAAACCGATAGTATAATCTGTATATGCCAGATCGTTATCTATGGTCCCCGGCACCCCCATAACGGTAATGCCGAGTGCGGCAAGCTCAGATCCGCCTCTAAAAGATCCGTCACCGCCTATTACTACAAGCCCCTCTATTCCAAAAGTTTCAAGAATATTAACTCCATGTTTTCTTCCTTCTTCTGTTCTGAATCTTTCACTGCGAGCAGTCCTAAGTATGGTCCCTCCACGCTGCAGAATATCACCTACAGACTGCCACTGCATCCTTTCTATCTCTCCGTCCAGCAAGCCTTCGTAACCTCTCTTTATGCCATACACTTCCATCCCCATGGAAATACCTGTTCTCACAGCTGACCGTACAGCTGCATTCATACCCGGAGCATCTCCTCCACTGGTGAGTATACCGATCCGTTTCATATCGCTTTCCTTCCTTAGTCTCTTTCAGCCTTTGTAATTTTCTTCTCCCACTATATTTATGACAGCCGTTCTAAACTCCATATCAGGGTTTACCCACAGCTCCGGCTCAGTTCTGAATGACCCTCCTGTAGGCATATATACGATAGTCTGATACATTCCTTTATGATTTCTCATGATCTGCTTGATATCTTCCAGCATAACAGAAACATCACCCGAAGGAAGCTTTATCTTCACCAGCCCCGCAGGCTCTGTTTTTTCCGGTTTCGATACGGTGAAATTCATTCTTTTCTTCCTCGGCTCCTCTCTGTCAGATGATAAACCGCTTATTTCCTTAAGATCGGTTATCCTGTCAGCCAGAAGTTTAGGTACTTCCCCTTCTTTGAAATTTATAGTTCCCGAAATAGATATTATTCTGTCTTCCGAAACAAATTTTGCGTATCTTTCATATACGTTAGGGAAAACCACCACTTCCACAGTTCCGTAAAGATCTTCCATATCTATGAAGGCCATCATCTTGTTGTTTTTTGTTATCAGCGTTTTCTTTCCTGTTATTATTCCCGCCATAACTACATGCATACCATCTGTGATAAAACTGTGACTCTCACCGCTTTCTTCACTTTCCAGTACATCTGCCAAATCCTGCGCCGTCACGGTAACTGATTTCTCTATGATTTTTTCATATTCTTTCAAGGGATGTTCTGTGATATATACCCCAAGCATTTCTTTTTCCTGCGCTATAAGCATCTCTTTTTCAAAATTCTTCACATCCGGAAGTCTTTTTACCGTTTCATTTTCCTCCATAGCCTCGGCATTTATCTGAAAAAGAGTTATCTGCCCTTCTATTGTATTTTTGGCATTTGACTGAGCCGACTCCACGAGCTGCTCATATACAGCCATATGAGCAGCTCTGTTATCATTGAGACGATCCAGTGCTCCTGCTTTTATGAGACTCTCCAGCGCCTTTTTATTAATCTTATGGATATCAAGATTATCTATAAATTGAAAAATATCCTTCGGCTCGCCTTTTTCCTCTCTTGCTTCTATTATGGCATCGATAGGCGCTTCTCCTACATTTTTTACACCCATCAGTCCAAATCTTATTTTTCCGTTAGAAACAGAGAATTTCTTATGACTTTCGTTTATATCAGGCGGAAGAACTTCTATACCCATTTCACTGCAGTTTCTTATGTATTTTGCTGTCGAATCCGGATCTCCCATTACACTTGTCAAAAGCGCCGCCATAAATTCTACAGGATAATGCACCTTAAGATATCCCGTTTCATAAGCAACCACTGCATAAGCTGCAGCATGCGATTTATTGAAAGCATATTCTGCAAAACTTACCATTTGGTTAAATATTTCCTCAGCAGCCTCTCTCGGCACACCGTTGTTCACACATCCGGCAATCTCAACATTCCCGTCTTCATCTGTCTTGCCATTTATAAAATATTCCTTCTCTTCCAGCATAACATCCATCTTCTTCTTACTCATAGCACGACGAACAAGATCCGACCTTCCATAAGAATAACCGCCCAAATCTCTTACAATCTGCATTACCTGTTCCTGATATACCAGACAGCCGTAAGTGACAGACAGTATAGGTTTCAGGCTCTCATGGATATATTGTATGTTTTCGGGATGTTTTTTATTGTCAATATACGTAGAAATCGAAGACATCGGACCCGGTCTGTAAAGAGAAATACCTGCGACTATGTCTTCAAAACAGTCAGGTCTGAGATTTTTCATAAATTGAGTCATTCCTCCGCTTTCAAGCTGAAATATTCCCTGTGTGTTTCCTTTTGCAATCATATCGAAGACATCTGCATCGTCATAATCCATCGATGAAAAATCTATCTTGACTCCATGGTTTTTCTCTATCATCTCCAGAGCATCTCTGATTATAGTGAGATTCCTCAATCCGAGAAAATCCATCTTCAAAAGCCCCAGTTCTTCTATAGTCGTCATATTAAACTGGGTAGAAAGCCCCTTATCCGCAAGATAAAGCGGCACATATTCGTCTATACTTTCCTTGGAAATAACAACCCCGGCCGCATGAGTAGAAGCATGCCTTGGCATACCTTCTACGGCCCTTGCCATATCTATGACTTTTCTTGTAGTCTCCTCGTTATCATACTTTTCCTTGAGTTCCGGACTCGTCTCCAATGCCTTATCTATAGTCATCTTAAGGGCAAACGGTATTGCCTTAGCAATGGCATCTGTCTCCGGATAGCTTACGTTTAGAACTCTTCCCACATCACGGACCGCCTGTTTAGCCTTCATTGTTCCGAATGTAATTATCTGAGAAACTTTATCTTCTCCATACTTTTCTATGACGTAATCTATGACTTCTCCTCTTCTTTCATAACAAAAATCTATATCTATATCAGGCATGCTGACTCTCTCCGGATTCAGAAATCTTTCAAATATCAATCCATATTTTATAGGATCTATATCCGTGATACGCAAAGTATAAGCCACTATACTGCCTGCTGCCGATCCTCTTCCCGGACCTACCATTATTCCCTTGTTCTTGGCATAATTTATAAAATCCCATACTATAAGAAAATACTCTACATAACCCATATTTTCTATAGTAGAAAGCTCATAATCCAGCCTTACCTGAAGCTCCTTCATATCATCTGCAGCCGCATCTTTATATCTCTGTTTCAGACCGTCTTCACACAATTTTCTCAGATATTCTCTGTTGGACATTCCGTCAGGAGCTTTAAAATCAGGCAAGTGAAGCTTGCCAAACTCAAAAGTAACATTACATCGCTCTGCTATCTTAGCTGTATTATCACATGCTTCCGGTATCGATGAAAAAATTTTTCTCATTTCATCTTCCGATTTCAGATAAAACTGATCGTTGGGAAATCTCATTCTGCCTTCTTCATCTATGGTTGCTGCCATCTGTATGCACATGAGTACATCCTGTGCCACAGAGTCCTCTTGTCTTACATAATGAACATCATTGGTGGCGACAAAAGGAATCCCTGTTTCTTTATGAAGACGCTTCATATCCGGAAGAATCCGCATCTCTTCTTCCAGCCCCTGATCCTGAAGCTCAAGGAAAAAATTATCCTCTCCGAATATATCGCGCATCTCAAGAGCCTCTCTTCTGGCCCCATCATAATCCCCATTGAGAAGCCTATGCTGTATCTCTCCGGCAAGGCAGGCAGATAAAGCTATTATCCCTTCGCTATACTTCCTGAGAACGTTCTTATCTATTCTCGGCTTATAATAAAATCCATGGCGGTATCCTTCTGACACTATTTTCATAAGATTTCTGTAGCCTTTATTGTTTTCAGCCAAAAGAACCAAATGTCCCATATGCTTATCTTTCTCTGAATCCTTGTCAAACAATGTTCTTGCCGCCGTATAAACTTCACAGCCTATGACAGGCTTTATGCCTTCTTTCAAACATTCTCTGTAAAAATCAATAACGCCGAACATCACTCCGTGATCGGTTATAGCTACAGAATCCATTCCCAACTCCTTGGCACGTGAGACAAGATCAGCAATACGTGATGCTCCGTCAAGTAAACTATATTCTGTATGTACATGAAGATGTGTAAATGCCATATCAATTCCTTCTTTTTATATGCAAAAAATATTTCGTTTATATAACTTATTTCTGTAATAATTATACCTTATTAGGTAAAAAAATCATACCGTAAAAAATTTTAAATGATTTCCCGGGAAAATGTATTTTTTTCCTTTAAAACTTATATTAAATAGAGTAGAATAAAAAAAGGTTTAAGGAGAAGATATGAAAAAATTTGTTATAACCATTTCCATAATTATTTTAATAATTATCATCGCATTCACCTGTGCAACGATAGCGTATTCAAAGACAGATTCTTATGAAAACAGTAGCTTCCCCGACAATACAACGATAAACGGTATCGACTGTTCAGGACTTACTTACGAAGAAGCTGAATCAAAACTTACAAAAGAATGGAACTCAAAACACATCGTGATAACAGGCCCGTTAAGCGATGACATGGCTACCTTCACGGATTTTGACTGCACATATGATATAATGAAAGATTTAAAAAAATCAAAAACTCATTATATGGTATTCGCTGCAGCTAACCATTTTGCCAAAACTCCACTGGTTATTCAGTTTCCTATGGTAGTCAAGGATTACGGACAGCAGTTCAAAGAACGTGTTATTTCTTCATCTTTCCTCAATCAGGAAAAAGCAAGTGCCAGCAAAGACGCATATGTGGATCTTTCCGATCCCGATTTTCCCATAGTTCCCGAAAAATACGGAGATAAACCTAATGCGGAAAAGTTCTTTACAGATCTGCTTCACCATATTCAGACCGGTGAAATAAAATTCATGTACGAAGAAAAAGATTATTATACACTTCCGAAAATAACTGCAGAAGATGAAAGCCTCAAAGAATATCAGAAATACTGCAAGAAATATCTCAGTCAGAAAATTACATATGATATGGGAGATGAAACTTTTACCATATCAGCTGAACAACTTGCCAGTCTTATGAAAGATAATAAATCAGGAAAAGCAGATAAGGAAGCTGTAAAAAAATATGTTGCTTCCTTGGCGGAAAAATACGATAATATAGGAGCCCAGAGAAACTTCACATCACTGAGCGGAAGACAAATCAACGTAAGCGGCGGTACTTACGGATGGAAAATAGATCAGGAAAAAGAAGCGGAACAGCTTACAGCTGACATTAATTCTCATAAAGATATCACTCGCGAACCGCTATTCTCCGAAAAAGGATACGGTAAATATTCCACAGATGTGGGAAATACATATATAGATGTAGATATTTCCGGACAGATTGTTAAATTATACAAAGACGGAAAGCTCCAGTTCAGTGCGAACTGTGTCACCGGATGCAAAACAGATGGAACCACCACAGATACAGGTACCTTTTACGTTCTCAACAAAGTACGGGATGTAGTATTAAAGGGAGATAATGCCGACGGCAGTAAATATGAAAGCCCTGTTAAATACTGGCTGGGTGTCACATGGGGAGGTCAGGGACTTCATGACGCAGACTGGCGAAATACTTTCGGCGGAAGTATCTGGATACGCGGGGGCAGCCATGGCTGTATAAACATGCCGCCAAATAAGATGCCTTCACTCTACAACGCAGCTGAAGTCGGAATGCCTGTAGTAATGCATTACTGAAGAATAAAAAGGACGCATATACTCGTCCTTTTTTATTACACACAGCACACCGTTACCGATGATTTTACTCTTTCTAAAGAAGAGACTTCTTCATTTTCTTTACATATTCTCTAATATAAAACACACTCTTATCTCCGTATTTTTCACATATTTTAACGATAGCCGAACCTACTATGGCTCCATCGCTTTTTTCCGCCATATTTTTTGCCTGCTCCGGCGTTGATATACCGAATCCGACAGCGCAGGGCAGATCACTATTCTCCCTGACCAGCTTTACCATTGTTTCCACATCTGTAGTTATATCTGAGCGCATTCCTGTAACACCTAACGACGAAACACAATATATAAATCCTCTGGCCTCTTTAGCTATCATCGCAATCCTGTCATTAGACGTAGGAGCTATCAGAGATATAAAGTCTATATTGTACTGTCTGCATACATCATCAAATTCTCTCTTTTCCTCAAAAGGTACATCAGGTAATATTATTCCGTTCATTCCAGCCTCTGCTGCTCTTTTTACAAACTTTTCAATCCCATAAGAAAATACTACATTAGCATAAGTCATAAACACCATAGGAATATCAGTATTTTTTCTTATCCTCTCTACCATTTTGAATATCTTATCAGTAGTAACTCCTCCTGACAGTGCTCTGACATTCGCCGCCTGTATCACAGGCCCTTCAGCTGTAGGATCTGAAAAAGGTATACCCAGTTCTATAAGATCAGCCCCCGCCTCTTCCATGGCATATACAATCTGCTCTGTAGTTTCCAAAGAAGGATCTCCGCATGTTACGAAAGGTATAAAAGCCTTTCCGTTTTTGAATGCATCTGCTATATTTTTACTCATATATATCCTCCCCTCTGTATCTGGCTATAGCTGCGCAGTCTTTATCACCTCGGCCCGATATCGTTATAACCACTATTTGATTTTTATCCATATGAGGAACTATTTTTCTCGCATATGCCACAGCATGCGCACTCTCTATAGCAGGTATTATCCCCTCCTTCTGTGAAAGATACTCAAAAGCCTCCACGGCCTCCTCATCAGTAACCGGTACATATTCAGCCCTCCCTATATCATGCAGATATGCATGCTCAGGCCCTATCCCCGGATAATCAAGCCCTGCCGATATAGAGTAAACCGGAGCAATTTGACCATACTTATCCTGACAAAAATAAGATTTCATTCCATGAAATATACCAAGGCTTCCCACAGATATAGTAGCCGCCGTTTCAGCAGTATTTATCCCTCTGCCTGCCGCCTCACATCCTATTAATTTCACAGACTCATCTTCTATAAAATGGTAAAAAGTTCCTATGGCATTCGAACCTCCTCCTACGCATGCCATAACTACATCCGGAAGTCTTCCCTCTTTTTCCATCAGTTGCTCTTTTATTTCCTTGGAAATAACAGCCTGAAAGTCTCTCACAATAGTGGGAAATGGGTGAGGTCCCATTACTGATCCCAGCACATAATGTGTATCCTCTATCCTATTGGTCCATTCTCTCATAGTTTCCGATACAGCATCCTTTAATGTGGCAGTTCCTGAAGTCACCTCATGCACGCAGGCTCCTAAAAGTTTCATTCTGTAAACATTTAAAGCCTGTCTTTCTGTATCTTCTCTTCCCATAAATATTTCGCATTCCAATCCCATCAGAGCCGCTGCAGTAGCTGTGGCCACACCATGCTGTCCCGCTCCTGTTTCTGCTATTACTCTCTTTTTTCCCATCTTTTTTGCTAAAAGAACCTGCCCCAAAACATTATTTATCTTATGAGATCCTGTATGGTTGAGATCTTCTCTTTTTAAATATACTCTGGCTCCTCCAAGATCTTTTGTCATATGAGCCGCGAGATACAGTCTTGACGGCCGTCCCGCATATTCATTGAAAAGTTCCGTTAATTCACTGTTAAACTGAGAATCATCTTTATATCTGTTATAAGCGTCTTCCAGTTCCAGAACCGCATTCATAAGTGTTTCCGGTATATACTGCCCTCCGTGAACACCAAATCTTCCTCCTGTCATATTATTTCCTCCTGTCATATTCCCGTACTGCTTCAACTGTTTTAATTATTTTCTTCCTGTCTTTTATGCCTTCTGTTTCAAGACTGCTGCTCAAATCCACGGCATAAGGCTCCAGTCTGGATATAGCTTCTTTTAGGTTATATAAATCAAGTCCTCCCGCAAGAAAAAATTTTCTGCCTGCGCTTTCAGCTAAAGACCAATCAAACGTTCTGCCGCTTCCTCCACTCCCCTGATCGAGCAGTATATAATCTGCGATACTGGATATGGCTTTTTCAATATCCTGCCTGCCAGTCACAGAAAAAGCTTTAATTATCTTTCCATCAGTCATTGATCTCAGACTGCGAATATATCTTTCGTCCTCATGTCCGTGAAGTTGTGCTACTGATATAATTCCGGCATTCATAAGCCTTGCCGGAAGCTGAAGCGGTGCATCTGCGAATACACCTACAGGCATTATATTCTTATCCAGCTTTTCCGCAAGTTTCGCTGCCTTCTGATAAGAAACAGATCTGTGACTCTTTGAAATCTCTATCACAAATCCGGCATAATCAGGTTTTGCCTCGTTGACATATTCTATATCCTCAAACCTCTTAAGGCCACATATCTTTATTTTAGTCATGGTTATTACCTCTCTGCCGCAGTCTTTGCTTTCCCACCTGCGTCAAGGCCGCCGCTCAGTTCCTTAAGGGCTGCTTTCTTATCGCTGCTTCTCATTAAAATTTCTCCTATAAGAACAGCATCCACATTATTGTGTCGAAGTTTTCGAATATCATCATTTGATCTTATACCGCTTTCTGATACAAATATGATGTTTTCCGGAACCAAGCTCCTCAGTTTGACACTGTTTTCCATATCTACCCTGAAACTTCTCAGATCACGGTTGTTGATTCCTATTATATTTGCTCCGGCATTTACCGCCTTTTTTACTTCTGCTTCATCATGAGCTTCTACTAAAGCATCCATCCCCAAATTCTGTGACAAACGTATATATTCAGACAATTTTTCTTCAGTCAATATAGAACATATTAGAAGTACAGCCGAAGCTCCGAGAGTTTTGGCTTCATATATCATATAATCGCTGACAACAAAATCTTTACGCAAAACAGGTATATCCACTGCTTCTGATATTTCCGCAAGATATCTGTCATCTCCCATGAAATAAAAAGGTTCCGTAAGGCACGATATAGCAGCTGCTCCCGCAGCCTCATATTCCATCGCTATATCAAGATATGGAAAATCATCTGTTATAATACCCTTAGACGGAGATGCCTTTTTCACTTCGCATATATAAGACATCCCCTCTTTCATCAGAGCCTCTCGGAAAGTTATCTTCGGTTTTTTCAACGTATCCTGACATATAGCTTCCGCTCTCATTTTTATTTCCTGCGGTGAAACAAACTCCTTCTTCTTTCTGACTCTTCCTCTTGCTTTTGCCGTTATCTGATCCAATATATTTTCTGTTTCCATCGTTATGTCCCTCGCTGTCATTTGTTGCTCTTCTCAATAAACTGATGCAGTTTTCTAAGTGCAGAGCCATTATCTATAAGATCCTCAGCATATCTTACCCCATCTTTTATGGAAGATACTGCTCCGGTTATATAAAGCGACGCACCTGCATTAAGACATACTGCATGTCTTTTCGCCCCCTTTTCCCGTCCTTCCAATATATCTAAAGTTATTGACGCATTTTCCTTCGGGCTTCCTCCTGTAAGCTGATCCCTGCCGCATCTTTCATACCCAAACTGCTCAGGCGTCAATTCATATGACTGAAACCATCCGTCCTTTATCTCACACACAGATGTAGGCGCACATATAGAGATCTCATCGAGTTTATCCCGACCGTATACTACCATTCCTCTCTGCACTCCCAGTTTTGCCATTACCTGCGCCAAAGGCTCTACCAGCGATTCATCAAATACACCCATGAGTTCCATATTCGCACCTGCCGGATTGCTGAGCGGACCCAATATATTAAAAACCGTCCGTATTCCCAGTTCCTTTCTTATAGGGGCCACATATTTCATAGCTACGTGGTAATTCTGTGCAAAAAGGAAACAGATATTTATCTCTTTCAAAAGTTCTGCACTTCTTTCCGGCGATATTGCAATATCCACTCCAAGAGCTTCCAGCACATCCGCCGCTCCTGACTTTGAAGATGCAGCTCTGTTTCCATGCTTGGCCACAGAAACTCCTGCCGATGCAATAACAAGAGATGCCGTCGTAGATATATTAAAAGAATTGGAACCATCTCCGCCTGTCCCCACTATTTCAAGAACATCCATATCATGAAGTAATTTTATACAATGAGACCTCATCCCTGCTGCCGACGCAGTAATCTCATCTATGGTTTCACCTTTCAAAGACAAAGCGGTCAAATATGCCGACATCTGTACCGGCGTAGCCTCCCCACTCATGATCTCGTCCATCACTTCTTCTGCCATTTTATATGTAAGGTCTTCTTTTTTAGCCAGTTTAAATATCGCTTCTTTGATCATTTCTCACTACCTCCATAAAATTTTCTATCATTTTCCGTCCATCAGGCGTCATCACCGATTCAGGATGAAACTGCACACCGAATATAGGATACATTCTGTGTTCCAAAGCCATTATCTCTTCATCATCAGCCTCCGCTGTTACCTCAAGCTCCTCCGGAAAATCATCTTCAAGTGCTGCCAGAGAGTGATACCTCGCAGCTTTAAATTGTGGCCCCAGCCCTTGAAATAACCTTCCTTTTCCTCCCTGATAAACTTTGCTCTGTTTACCATGCATCAACTTTTTTGCATACAAAACAGTTCCTCCGAAAGCTTCACATATCGCCTGATGTCCCAGACATACACCTAATATAGGTATCTTCCCTGTAAAATGCCTAATGGCTTCTATACATATACCGGCGTCTTTCGGTTTTCCCGGTCCGGGGGATAATATAAGCGCCTCAGGCTCCATATCTTCTATATCTTTAAGTGAACATTCATCATTTCTTACTACTTTTATATCTCTTTCCACTGTTCCTATAAGCTGATACAGATTATAGGAAAAACTGTCATAATTATCTATCAGCAAAATCATTTCAAGCCCTCCTTCGCCTTTTCTATGGCATTTATGACCGCTCTTGCTTTATTACCGCACTCTTTGAACTCATTTTCTGCAATACTGTCGGCCACCACTCCTGCACCTGCTCTTATGCATATTTTACCGCGCTTTTTATACACAAGCCTTATAGCTATACAGGTATCCATATTCCCTGTAAAATCCAGATACCCTATTGCTCCGCCATAAACACCTCTTTTATCTCCTTCCAATTCTTCTATTATCTGACAGGCTCTGAATTTAGGCGCTCCCGATAGTGTTCCTGCCGGAAGGATTGCATCAACCGCATCTATAGCATCTTTATCTTTGCGAATAGTTCCTGTAACCGTTGAACCTATGTGCATTACATGAGAAAACTTTTCTATAGAAAGATATTTCTCTACCTTAACGCTTCCTATCTCACTCACCTTTCCGAGGTCATTCCTTCCCAGATCTACCAGCATATTATGCTCTGCAAGTTCTTTCTCATCTGCAAGAAGCTCTTGTTCAAATGCTTTATCCTTCTTTTCGTTCTCTCCTCTCGGTCTTGTTCCAGCCAACGGGAAAGTACTGAGTCTACCATCATCAAGTTTTGCAAGAGTTTCCGGAGATGCTCCGGAAAGTTCAATATCATCACTTGAAAAATAAAACATATATGGAGACGGATTTTCTGTTCTCAATACCCTGTAAGTATCGAAAAGACTGCCTTCTGCCTCAGCCTGCATGGGATTGGAAATGACTACCTGAAAAATATCTCCTTCATGTATATGCTTTTTTGCTTTTTCTACCATACTGCAGTATTCTTTCTCTGAGAAATATGGTTTTATCTCCGATTTCAGAATAAGCGGATCAAATACTTCCTTTTCACCATTACTTATCAGTTCGGCCATATCATTCAGTGTCTTCTCTGCATTTTTGTAAGATCTCTCTATATCATCAGTCATAACTCCTGCTATAAGAAGAAGCTTCTGTCTGTAATGATCAAAAGCAATCACTTTATCAAAAAGCATAAGATCCATATCTCTAAAATCCTGATCTTTCTTTGATGCAAATTTAAGTTTAGGTTCACTATACTTTATGTAATCATATGAAAAATACCCTACCAGCCCTCCTGTAAATGTTGGCAATCCATTCATTACAGGTGCCTTGTATCTTTTAAGAATCCCTCTTAATATATCCCCTGGATGATTTACCTGAATAATCTTTTTCTGCTGACTGCCATCGTCCATAACTTCTCTTATAGTCAGTTCGCCATCAGTACAGGTGATCTCCATTCGAGGATCATATCCAAGAAAAGAATATCTTCCCCAGACCTCCTGCCTTCCGGCACTTTCCAAAAGATAGCAATGCCTACTGACTTTCCTCAATATCCTCATCACCTCTACAGGAGTACAGCTGTCTGAAAAAATCTCTCTGCAAACCGGTATCCTCTTATACTTCCCTGATGCGGCTATTTCTCTTATCTTGTTTAATGTCGGATACATGATACCTTACCTCCTTTAAATATCTTATTAATTGTAAACCACAGAGCACTGTAAAATCAGTACACTTTGAAACCCTCTGATTTTTGTGTTTGTCCTTACGCCAAAACAAATTTTTAAGCATGCTGCAATAAAAAACTCGCCCTCGACAGAATATAAATTCCATCAAGGACGAGTAAATACCCGCGGTGCCACCTTAATTCATGGTATGACCCATGCTTCTCTACGGAATACCAACATATTCCTGACAACTGACGTATGTCCTACGTCGCAGAATACTCAGCCTCCGTATAATTGTCTTCCGGCCTTTGACTGCGCCCTCAGCGGTCCATTTGGCAATCTGCTTTTCCGTCCGGCTCTCACCATCCCAGACTCTCTGTGGGTGCATTATTGCTTTGATCTCCGCTTCATCGGTTTACTATTTTCATTAAAAATATCATAAATTTATGTGTGTGTCAACAATTTTTTACTGTATGCCACAACTGACTTATTTATTCTCCACAACTTCCAGAAGTTTATTTTTAAGCTCATTTTCCATTTTTCTCAGTTCCGTCTCAGCCTCTGCCCTTTTCTGACGGCCTTCCTGCTGTATCGTCATCACCTCATCAAGGGTTGATATCAGGGTTTCATTAGTATGCTGAAGAGTTTCTATATCAACTATTCCCCTTTCTGTTTCTCTGGCAGTATCTACAGTTGCCATTTTCAAAGTTTCAGCATTCTTTCTAAGAAGCTCGTTAGTCATATCAGTAACTTCTCTCTGAGCTTTCACAGCTTCCCCTGAATGCGCAACTCCAAGAGCAAGAACCATTTGACTCTTCCATAAAGGTATAGTGTTTACAAGAGTAGACTGTATCTTCTCTACCATCATCGTATCATTGCCCTGTACCATTCTTATCTGAGGAGCAGTTTGTATTGATATCGTTCTTGTCAGTTCCAGATCATATAGTTTCTTTTCGAAACGCTGACATTTTGATTCAAGGTCTTTTGCAGCCTGCACATCTTCGGGAAGACCACTTACTTTAGCTTTCTGCGTCATCTCGGCAAGCTGCCCTGCATTAATTTGCGCAAGCTTCTTTTTCCCGGCAAGAATATACATGGTCAGTTCTTTAAAATATGTCAAATTGGCATCATACATCTTATCAAGAACCGCAATATCTTTTAAAAGCTGTACTTGATGATTCTCCAACACTTTACATATACTTTCAACATTAGTTTCAACCTTGGCATATCTTGCCTTAAGAGCCTCGATCTTATTCTTTCCTTTTTTAAAAAAGCCAAACAAGCCCTTTTCCTCTGTAGTATCAAATCCCTTAAGTTCCGTTACAACACCTGTAAGAAGGTCTCCTACTTCTCCCAAGTCCTTTGATTTGACCTTTTCAAGAGCCGTTTCTGAAAAATCAGCCATTTTCTTTTGAGTTCCCGCTCCATACTGAAGTATCGTCGCTGAATCTTCCAAATCAATTTGCTGCGCGAAATCATCTACTATCTTTTGCTCTTCAAGTGACAGCACATTGTCATCCATAGCCTCCGGTTCAGCAGCCTTCACCGGATTCACCTTCTCGGATTCCTTAAAAGGATCCAGTGTCAGCGTAGGTGTCGATGCTTCTTTAAATTCCATATCCATTTTTCTCTCCAATCTGTTTACTTATTAATAAAGCCGTCATCTGTCAGCCCTTCCTGTGCAAGCATAGTCTGCAATACTGAAATATCAGAGGAAACATCCCACGCCGTATCCTGAAATAAACTGTCCAGCAGTTTTTCAAAAGCAATATTCAACGTATCCAATGTACCTTCTATTTCATTTTTAGATTTTAAAATATTTTCTCCCTGGACAGGCTGTCCGTCAAGTTCTTCGTATGCCTTCAGCAATTTTACCGTCATTGGAAGATAATACTCCATCAGTTTCCTGAGATCCTGAGCATTTTCAGGATGAGCCTCCGTCTGACGAAATATACGTCTCACAAGCATCTCCATTCTGTATATCTTCTCCGATATCTGATCGCCGGGTATAGCATCATTACTTTTTCGTATACTTTCTATGTACTCATTGCCTTTTTTTATTATAGCCCTGACCTCAGGAGTCAGTCCTCCGTTTCGCCTTGCTTCCTCTTCCGCTTTTCTTCGAGTTTCCTCTTTTCTGATCTTTGCATTTTTCATAGTATCAAGATACTGTTCATACGCTTCATTGGTCACCATAAAACACTTTTCTCCGTCGTCAAAATGACCCTGAAGAAACCATCCTTTACGCATCATTTTCTTCAGCTCTTTTACAACATCTTTCTCCGTTCTGTGACAATAAAGAGAAAGCTTTTTTACATCGGCATAAGTATCCCCTCCGAGGCTTCTTATGTGCTGGTCAAATCGTGATGCAAGCCGCATTCCCAAAATCCCTTTTGTGATAAGTATTCCGCCTGATAAAATCATCAGAATAAATAATATCGAAGATCCTATCCCCATACTGTCTATATGCATTACAGCGCCTAACATAAACGTGACAAGAGGAACCAGACTAAATATCGCAAGCAATACCCCTCCTATGAGCATTGCCAATGACCCTGCCTTTCTCTTGCTGCCGCTGGCAAAGATCTTTACATCAAGATGTCCTGTATTTCGAAATGAATCTCTTCCACGTGTTCCAGTTCCCGAGTTCTTTTTATCATTGGCACTCTTAAAGTCGCTACTTTTCCATTGACTGTTTTTTATCGGCTGCCTGTCTTTCTTTTTGCTTAAGTCAAAATCCCATCCATCATTACTTCTGAACTCTTCTCCTGATCCTGGAAAAGCTTCCCGGATCGTATCATTTATGCTTTCATTAAGATGACCGAAATTCCCCATATGCACAGCATTTTCTATTATCCTGTTTAAATCATTTCCTAAATTGTTCCAATCTTGTCCCTTCATACTCCCTCCATCAGTTATCGTAAATGCTATATTAAAGAAAAATCTTTCTTTGTGTGCTTACCGGATCAAATCTCCTCACAATTAAAAAAAACAGATCCTCCTGCAGTTACAAGTATGTTATTTATTATATCTTACCCAATATTAAAAAGCAAGAAATCACCGATTCTCCGGATCTATAGATTAATCTCATTTATCTTTATCTGATTATACAGCAAAACAAGCCCCGGAGCATCCTGATTCGGTATGCTTTCCGAGACTTGCTTCTTCTTGAGTTAACTTTGTCGTATCACGAATGTTTAAAAAATTTTATTCGGTACTGCTTCTGTATGGATTCGTAATCTCTGCATAATAAACATACATACTCTTTATTCCGTAAATATCCAGAACCCTGATATTACCGTTAGCATAATCTTGCAATATGATGTAATTGATCCCCACTCCTATGAGAAATCCCTCATGATCCTCTAAAGTATTGGAACCCACTAACTGCTGCACTCTGACATATCTTCCGATCTGTGTCCTGAAAAAACCATTTAAGTACTGAAGAGAATTGTAATCTAAAAATTCACTGTACTCCTCCGGCAAAAGCGGATTTGCCGGTACTCTGAATACGGGACTGTTAGGGAAGATCATTGGGAATGTATTAATTTGATCAAGATCCCCTGTGGAAAGTATGTTTGTACCTGTAATATCGGATATAGGGATATCCCCTTCTTCTCTCTGCGGAACCTCTGTTCTGTCAGTATTCTGCATTACCTGAGTCATATCAGAACGCTCCAGCTGTGTGGCAACATTTTGTTCTACAGCCATTTAATCACCTCTTTATTTAAGTCTGCGCATAATAAACGGTCGGAATGTAAAAGCAGTGGTCGTTTATCCTATTGTGGATAACACCTACCCTGGTAGGAAAATACGTAGGGCAGACAGGGTTATACGGGTTATGGAAAAACAGCGAATGATCTACTCCTGCCAGTTTGCCTCCCTGCATAGCCCAATCTACTATATCATAATGTTCCTGCAGTGGAGTCATGTTATAAACGTTCTGAGGATTATAGCTTCCTCCCACAGAAGTTTTCATACAGGTAAACTGATTCTGCTGCTCTATTACATTCCTTATATTGCCTCCTTCATTTATCCTTGCAAACTCTCCGTAAGTGATAGTTGCTCTGTTCATTATAACCGTTGCGACGCCTTGCATTCCGGGATATCCTTCTCCTCCTGCCTCACATTGCACCAATCGTGCAAAAAGTTCCCTTGTATCCATTGCTCTTTGATTCCACCTTTCAATTATCGCTACGGTATTATATGCAAAAGGTTATTTTTTGGTTCTGAATATTAATTTCTTCAGTTTACTTCCATTCCACGGTATTACGGGATACAGATACGATGTTCCAACGATTGTTTTCGTAGTAGCCATTGCGATTATGGACAGCACAAAAGCCGCCGCCATGCCGGGCCAGCCAAAGACATGAGCTCCTATGAGCATCAAAACTCTTATAAATTTGATACCGTATCCAAGCTCTATACTTGGCTGTGTAAAGCTGGCAAGAGCTACAACTGCCATGCAAAGTATCGTCTGTGGTATAAACCAGCCCGATGAAACAGAAAACTCACCTAATATGAGTGCACCTATTACAGACAGTGACATTCCTAAAGATTCAGGTGTATTTAAGGATGCAAGCTTCAATCCATCTATAGCCAGTTCCAAAAGCATGAACTGCCAGAAGACACTTATTGCAAAATCTTCTTCTGTTATAAAAAATTTGATAGATTCATGCACCGGTATATCTCCCTCAGCAAACAGCAGATATACCGGTGTTGCAAACAATATCACCAACATGTTTGCTATACGAAGCATTCTGAAATAATTGCCTGTAAGCATAGGGAAATAATAATCATCCACATCTTGCACAAAGTCAAAGATTCCTGCCGGAACAAGAATAACTGTGGGTGAATTATCAACTATTATAGCTATCTTTCCTTCCTCGACATGCGCTGCTATTACGTCAGGACGCTGAGTATATCTAACCCTCGGAAACGGATTGAACCTTCCAAGCTTCTTGCCTATAAGCCTTTCCACAAGAGTTTGTTCCGTCACCGTAAGACCTTCTATCTTAAGTTTTTTAAGTTCTCCGTCAAGTTTCTTTACCATGCTCATGTCGGTTTTATCCTTCATATACGCTATTGAAACATCAGACTTAGTCAAGCTTCCCACAGAATATATCTTGAATATAAGATTATTATCACGTATACGCCTTCTTATAAGCGCTATATTTGTCATCATGGACTCTACAAACCCATCTTTGGAACCTCTAAGTGATTTTTCTTTTGACGGTTCGTTTATTCCTCTTAAGGGGTAACTCCTGCAGTCTATTATTATTATTCCGCCATACCCTGAAATAAACAAAGGAACAAGACCTGAATAAAGAAAAGTTATAGCCTGCTGCAGATCCTCTGTAACCATGGCATCAAGAAAAGGCATATTGCTTTCAAGAAATTCCTGAGCATTTTTTGCATTTTCTACCTGCTCAGGTTTCAGTGAAAATAAACTGAATATAACTCTCTGCATCATCCCTCCGTCCACCAGCCCGTCAACAAAGAACATGCTGGCTGATTTCCCGCCTATTTTCAGTTTCCTCTCCAGCAAGTCAAAACTTTCCCCGACAGGAACCTGTCTTCTAATTTTTTTAATCAATTCATTATATTTATCCATAAAAAAAACCTCGCATAATTTTGATATTATTTTTTACCAAAACTCTTAATATATGCGAGGTGTTTTTATCATTGAATGAATATCTCTTTTGATATCCACATAATACAGAAAATCTGCCGCCGTCTTTGGGCAGCAGATTTTCTTCATTTGTTTTTGCTCATATCTGATTCAGCAAAAAACGATCTACTTAAGCTTCGCGATAAGCTCGCCTGCTTTAACCTGCTGTCCTTCTTTTATGTAAATCTTGTCGACCACACCCTTGATAGGAGCAAGTATATTAGTTTCCATCTTCATAGCTTCTATTACGGCAATAGGCTGTTTTTCATCAACTTCATCACCTTCATTTATAAGTACTTTAATGATATTTCCCGGGATATTGGCGCCTATTTCCGTAGGATCATCTGCATCAGCATATACTATCTGTGACGCTGCTCCTGCCATGTTAGCCGCTTCATCCTTTATCTTTACAGCACTTCTGTTGCCGTTAACTTCAAACACAACATTTCTGAAACCTTCTTCATCAGTTTCTCTGATATCTGAAAGTCTTACCACCAGTTCCTTGCCTTCCGCAATCTTAACTTCACAAGTTTCGCCTTCGGCAAGTCCATGGAAGAATATATCGCTTCCCATAAGTCTGAAATTACCGTCCTTTTCAAGACTCTTGAGATAATCTTCAAATACCTTAGGATATAACGCATAACTCAGCGCTTCTTTTTCTGTTCCTTCCAAACCATACTTTTCCTTGAGATCTTTCTTTATCGCATCAAAATCCTCATCAGGCAGAAGTTCTCCCGGTCTGCATGTAATCGGTTCTTTTCCGTGAAGCACAAGTTTCTGAAGCTTCTCAGGGAATCCGCCTTCAGGCTGTCCCATCATACCCTCAAAATATGACACTATTGAATCAGGGAAATCCATATTGGCTGCTTTTTCATAGATATTTTCAGGAGTAAGCTCATTCTGTACCATGAAAATAGCCATATCTCCTACAGCCTTTGAAGAAGGCGTAACCTTTACGATATCTCCCAGCATTTCATTTACTGCCTTATACATTTCCTTAACATCATTGAATTTGTGACCGAGGCCAAAGCTTTCAACCTGTGACTTAAGGTTGGAATACTGTCCTCCCGGCATCTCGTATTTGTATATCTCTGCAGAGCCCGTCATCATGTCGGATTCAAATTCTTTATATACAGGTCTTACCGCCGCCCAGTAATCAGATATCTTCTGAATACCATCAGGTTCAATACCCGTATCTCTTTTGGTTCCTTCCATAGCTGCAACGATAGAATTGAGAGCCGGCTGACTTGTAAGTCCAGACATACTGTTAAATGCTGCATCTATAATGTCAACTCCTGCCGCACCCGCCATCATAAGAGCTGCAACGCCGTTTCCGCTCGTATCATGAGTATGTAAATGAATAGGAATAGATATCTCATTCTTAAGAGCATCTATCAGCTTCTTGGCCGCAACAGGTTTGATAAGTCCCGACATATCCTTGATTCCAAGTATATGAGTTCCTCTCTTCTCCAGTTCCTTCGCCATTCTTACGTAGTAATCCAGATTGTATTTATCTCTGCTTGAATCCAAAATATCTCCTGTATAACAGATACATGCCTCTGCCACTTTACCCTGGTTGAGAGTTTCATCAAGAGCTACTTCCATACCCTGTATCCAGTTAAGCGAGTCGAAAATTCTGAATACGTCTATACCCGATGCTGCAGATTCTTTAACGAATCTTCTTATTACATTATCCGGGTAATTCTTATATCCCACGCCGTTGGCTCCTCTTATAAGCATCTGGAACATAATATTAGGTATCTTGGCTCTGAGCGTTTCAAGTCTTTCCCATGGTGATTCCTTTAGGAATCTGTAAGCTGTATCAAACGTAGCTCCGCCCCACATTTCCAGTGAAAACAGATTCTGTCCATATAATGCCACCGCAGGAGCAATTTTCTCCATATCTACTGTTCTTACTCTTGTAGCCATCAAAGACTGCTGTGCGTCTCTCATAGTGGTATCTGTAATGAGCAGCCTTTTCTGATCTTTAATCCATTCAACAAGACCTTCAGGACCTTTCTCATCCAGGATCTGTTTGGTGCCTCTCAGCTTATTTATTTCATCCTGCTTGATTCTCGGGAAAACAGGAACGTCAAACTGAGGCTTGATTCCTCTGTTTCCGTTTACAAACTTTTCTCCCAGGAACGTAAGGACTTTCAATTCCTTATCTTCACGAACCATGATATTGAGAAGCTCAGGATTATCGGCAATGAATCCGGTATCACAGTTTCCCGCTCTGAAAGTAGGATGATTCAGCACGTTAAGCAGGAATGTCCTGTTTGTCTTAACACCTGTTATCTTCATCTCCTTTAGTGCTCTCTTCACTTTGTTTGCAGCATCCTCAAAACTTCTGGCCCATGAAGTCACTTTTACCAGCAAGCTGTCATAATAAGGCGAGATATTGGCATTCACATAAGCATTGCCCGCATCAAGCCTTATTCCGTATCCTCCGGCACTTGTGTATTTGGTAATAACACCTGTATCGGGTGCAAAACCGTTTATAGGATCCTCCGTAGTAAGCCTGCACTGGATAGCATATCCTCTCGGCTTTATATCTTCCTGACTTTTGATATTAATCTTATCTGAATCGAGACTGTATCCTTCGGCTATTAAGATCTGCGCCTGCACAATATCTATACCTGTAGTCATCTCTGTAACAGTATGTTCTACCTGTATCCTCGGATTCATCTCTATAAAATAGTGATTTCCTTCGTGATCCACCAAAAACTCAACTGTTCCGGCGCTTCTGTAATTCACTGCCTTTGCAATCTTCAAAGCATCAGAACATATATTCTGCCGCTGTTCTTCGGTTATTGAAAGCGCAGGAGTGAATTCCACTACTTTCTGATGCCTTCTCTGTATTGAACAGTCACGTTCATATAAATGTACCACATTGCCGTAACTGTCTCCCAAGATTTGAACCTCTATATGCTTTGGCCTTTCAAGATATTTCTCAATAAAAATATCATCAATACCGAATGCTTTCTTAGCCTCGCTTTTGGCACTTCTGAACTGATCCGGCATTTCTTCCTTGCTTCTTACAATTCTCATGCCTCTGCCGCCGCCGCCTGCAGCTGCCTTAAGCATTACAGGATATCCACATTCTTCTGCAAATTTAAGAGCCACTTCTTCCGATGGGATAGTTTCTGTTATTCCCGGTATAGTAGGTGCCCCCACCTTGTTTGCAACTATCTTGGATTTTACCTTATCTCCCAGATTGTCCATCATGTTGTAATCAGGTCCGATAAATACGATTCCTTCTTCTTCACATGCTTTGGCAAACTCCACATTTTCAGCCAAGAAACCATAGCCCGGGTGGATAGCATCAACGCCTTTTGCTTTCGCAAGTTCGATGATCTCATCTATCGCCAGATAAGCGTCTACCGGAGATTTTCCTCTCCCTACCTGATACGCTTCATCCGCTTTTGTTCTGAATAATGTGTTTTTATCCTCTTCAGAATAAATTGCAACACTTCTTATTCCTAATTCTTTGCAGGCTCTGAATATTCTAATGGCTATTTCGCCTCGGTTGGCTACCAATACTCGTTTAAACTTTCTGCCTTGCTTCATATTCCGAGTCTCCTTTCCTCTCGTTTATAATGTTTAGTCACTTGATTTTTTGCACACAAATAAAATGTCTATCGTGTTATTGTATCACTTTTCACAATTTTTTTCCACTCTATATTTATTATTTATGATGTTTTTGTGGTATTTTCACAGAAATCTAAACTGATCTTTCTCAAAATCTATAATTTTTTCCCGCTTCATCTTATTAAGCTCATTAGACAGGGCACTCCTGTTAACACAAAGATATTGTGCCAATTGTTCTCTGCTCATTTTAACACTTACTGTATCTGAACCCGCTTTTGTCCTGAGTATTTCAAGATACATCAGGATCCTTTTTCTCAGTCCTTTTTCCGCAAGTATCTCTATCTTGTGCATCTTCTTAATATTATCGCTGGCCATCTGCTGCATAAGAACTTCATATATCTGCTTGCTGAATCTTGAATTATTGATATTTTTTAAAGAAATAAACACAATCGTACTATCCTCATTGCAGATGTAATCAATGGGAGCTGTACGCTTTCTGGATACAGCTGTCTCTATTCCGAACACAGATCCCTCATCGTAAATCTGTATTATATGAAGCTCTCCGTTTGGATATGCCTTCTCACCTCTTACGCTTCCTCTGTCAATGATACATATTTTATTAACTTCATCGCCTTCACGGAATATAACATCATCTCTTCTCATGTTTTGTCCGATCACATTCAGCTCTTCAAAGGCTTGCAAATAATCAGATTTGCTCAGATTTTCGAATATTCCGCTGTCTATTGTAGTCCCCAGATATTTCATCATTTTTCCATTGCACAGATAACTTTTCTGTTTTTCCTTCTCTTTTATAATTTTTATGGCATTATCAAATCTTTAACACAATGATTGTATATTTTACCATATTTGCTTCCAGAAAAATGTTTTCAGGACAACGTTTTTCTCTTATTTATCATCCTTCTTCTCTATATGGATATCCATCTGAGGGTAAGGTATAGCTATATTGTTTTCATCAAAGACATGCTTCACCTCTTCTTCGAGAAAATACTTCAGAGTCCAATAATCATCAGTATGACACCATGCAAGAAGATCCATTATAACTGCGCTTTCTCCATGATCAGAAACTCCTATAACAGGTTCCGGATCCTCCAGAACCATATCGCTTCTGTCACAAATATCTTTCATAAGTTGTTTAGCCAGTACAATATCGCTGGAATATCCAATGTTGAACTTACAGTCCACACGCCTTATATCCTCTTTGCTGTGGTTTATCAATATAGATGTATTAACCAGTCCGTTAGGTACAGTTATCGTCTTATTATCATAAGTCATCAAAGTAGTTATAAAAAGATCAATGTCCTTGACTTTTCCCGATACATTCCCTATATCTATATAATCATCTCTGTTAAAAGGCTTCGTCACTATTATCATGACGCCCCCTGCTATATTGGCAAGACTATCCTTTAAAGCAAGGGCTATTGCCGCGCCTGCCGCGCCTATCACTGCTATTATTGTACTCATCTGAACTCCCAAAAGTCCCAGACACATAGTTATGAGTATGATAACAGCCACTGTTTTTATAGCGTTTATTATAAATGTATACAAGACCACATCAAGACTGCTTCTGTCCAGCGCCTTACGTGTTATTTTCAATATTATTTTCAGAACTATCAATCCCGCCAGCACCATTACGGCAAGTTTTATCATTACGGCAGCCAGATCCCACAGTTTATCGGATTCAAAGAACTTGCCGATAATTTTCTCGGCCCTCGTAAGCTCATCCATAGATTATTCCTCCGTTTTTATTTTCTTTCCGAGCCGTCTTCTTTCCAACTCTTTAAGATATTTTTTTCTGAGTCTTATATCGTCGGGAACTATTTCTACTAGCTCATCATCATCAATGAATTCAAGAGCCTCCTCAAGAGAAAAGACTCTGGCAGGCGCAAGTTTAATATTTTCATCGCTTCCCGCAGCCCTCATATTACTTGCCTTTTTTACTTTGCATGGATTGACCACCATGTCTTCTCCCCGGGCGTTCATACCTATTATCATTCCTTCATATACTTTTGTCCCCGGCTCTATAAACATCTGTACTCTTTCACTTATATTAAAAATAGCATACGGTGTAGAAACGCCTTCTTCTTGTGCTATGGCAACACCATTAACTCTTCCCGCTATATCTCCCATATATTCGTCAAACTTTTCGAATCGTCTGACCATTGTCCCCTCGCCTCTCGTATCATTAATGAATTCACTTCTGTACCCCAGAAGGCCTCTCGTAGGCACCAGATATTCCAGCCTTGTGAAACCATTTTCACTTTTCATCTCCTGCATCATACCTTTTCTGAGATTAAGCTTGGAAATGACCGATCCGGAATATTCATCAGGCACCGAAAGCACTACTTCTTCAACAGGCTCAAGCACCTTATTGTTCTCACCTCTTTGCATTATGACTTCAGGTTTTGAAACTGCCAGCTCATACCCTTCCCTTCTCATATTTTCTATCAATATGGAAAGATGAAGCTCTCCTCTTCCAGAAACTTTGAAACTGTCAGTGGAATCAGTTTCTTCCACTTTAAGTCCTACATTTACTTCCAGTTCTTTATCCAAACGCTCTCTCAAATGCCTAGATGTAACAAATTTACCTACTTTTCCCGCAAAAGGGGACTTGTTGACCATAAAATACATAGAAAGTGTAGGTTCTTCAATCTTAATCATCTCCAGAGGATGGGGATCTGAAGGATCACAGATAGTCTCTCCTATGGAAATGTCAGGTATGCCGGAAACAACGACTATATCTCCGGCTTCAGCCTGATCCACTGCCACCCGCTTAAGCCCTCTATATACAAAAACCTGATTTATCTTTTTCTGCTCTATCTGTCCATCGCCTCTTGCAACAGCAATAGTGCTTCCGGATTTCACTATACCCTTTGTTACACGTCCTATTCCCAGTCTCCCTATATAGTCGTCATATGCCAGCGCTGATATTTGCAACTGAAGAGGCTCTTCATTATAGTCAGGATATGGTTTTACATGGTTGATTATAGTTTCGAACAAAGGTGTGATATCAAAACCATTCATGCCTTTTGCGGATTTCTTTATCTTGCTTTCTCCGCCCTCTACATGTATATCCCTAATATCGTCAGGATCGTAAACCACTATACCCTGCCTTGCTACACCGTATAAAATAGGAAAATCCAGCTGCTGATCATTAGCCTCCAAATCCATAAACAACTCATATACTTCATCTACCACTTCATCTATACGGGCATCTTTCTTATCAATCTTATTTATCAAAAGTATTGGATTAATACCTTGTTCCAGCGATTTTTTAAGAACGAATCTTGTCTGAGGCATTGGTCCCTCACTTGAATCTACCAGCAATATAACAGTATCCACTGTTTTTATAATACGTTCGACTTCCGACGAAAAATCGGCGTGTCCCGGTGTATCCACGATATTTATCTTAACATCCCCATGCATGACAGAGCAGTTCTTGGAATAAATAGTTATCCCTCTTTCTCTTTCGATATCATCACTGTCCATGACACAGTCAACTACCTGCTCGTTATCTCTGAAAACTCCGCTTTGATTGAGAAATGCATCTACAAGAGTAGACTTTCCCGCATCTACATGAGCTATTACAGCAATATTTATTATCTTCTGTTTATCTGACATAAATTTCTCCTGCTTTCCGTTATTTTAACAATATATTATAGAATAATATCGTGACTGTGTCAAAAAATCTCTAAATCTATGAAATAACCTACAATATCTGATACTTATTATATCGCCAACTGTTTCGCGAAATCTTTAATATATATCAAACAGAAAAGGTCACAGCCTCCGGCATGCCAACATATGATAAAGGAAAAAGGAGATTTTTATGCCTAATTTATTTTTAAGTCCCTCCGTCCAGCAGTACAATCCATACATCAACGGACTGGGAAGTGAAGAATATTATATGAATCTCATAGCCGATGCCATGGAGCCATATTTGTATGCGTCAGGAATAACCTTTACACGAAACAATCCAGATGATACGCTTTCTCAAGCCATAGCACTCTCCAATGCGGGAAACTACGATTTTCATCTTGCGCTTCATTCAAATGCAGCTCCGGCCAATCTGTCAGGACAGATCCAAGGGCCAGACATCTATTATTATTCCACCAGCACCGAGGGAAAAAGAGCAGCTGAAATATTTCAAGAAAACCTAAAGGTGATATACCCCGATCCAAACCTTGTAAATACCATACCTAATACGACTCTGGGCGAGCTGAGACTTGTAAAAGCACCTTCCAACTTGATCGAACTTGCATACCATGACAATCTGGAAGATGCTATGTGGATAATAAACAACATAAATGTTATTGCCAGAACGCTGGTATTGTCTCTTACAGAATATTTCGGTATTCCTTTTGTCGATCCTTATTAACTTCCAACTTTATCTTTTCTGTGATAATATAATCAAAGCGGTTTCTTTTAACCCCTCAAATATATGAAAGGCACAAATCATGGAAAAAATAATTCAAACTCTGTATTCAGCTGTAAGCAGCGATAAACTGGTAAAAATCATCATAGCTGGGAAGCGCAGAAAATCGGTCCCTCAAAAAAAAGTAACTTTAAGACCTGTGGATATTAAAGGTGAATATATGTATCAGGCAGAATTCCATTTTGATAAAAAAGTCACCCACAAGAATATTCCATACTTTGAAGTCATAGATTTTGCAGAAAACTTGATACAAAAAGATTTCAAACAAATAAATATACTTATGGAAAATGAAGACATACAGATTCTTGCTGCCAAAGCGGATAACCCCAAAATAACCAGAAAACCATCTATACGTAAGGCAGGAGATCTGTCTCACGACAGAAAAAAACAATATATCATAAACGACGGAACACCTTGTGATTTTCTCATTGAGCTGGGCGTCATGTCCCCTGAAGGAAAAGTATATAAAAAACATTACTCAAAGTTCAGACAGATAAACAGATTTCTTGAAATAGCCGATGACTGTTTTGATTATCTTCCTAATCAAGGAACCCTTCGGATCATAGATTTCGGGTGCGGAAAAAGTTATCTTACCTTTGCGCTTTATTACTACCTCAAAATTCAAAAAAACCGTGATGTGGAGATTATAGGTCTCGATCTGAAAGAGGATGTCATAAACTTCTGCAGTGACACAGCCCGAAAGCTGAAATATGACGATCTGCATTTCATCACAGGAGACATTGCAGACTACGAGAGTGACGGAGCCGATATGGTCGTCACTCTCCACGCATGTGACACCGCCACAGACTTCGCGCTCATTAACGCTGTAAAATGGCACAGCAAAGTAATACTTTCCGTACCCTGCTGTCAACATGAACTCTTTTCTCAAATAAAAAACCATATAAATGAGCCGATGCTCAAATACGGTATAATAAAGGACAAGTTCACGGAGCTTCTAACAGATGCTTTGAGGGGACTTAGACTTGAAGCGGCAGGATATGAAGTCAACATGACAGAGTTCACATCTTTGGAACATACAGCAAAAAATATCATGATAAAAGCTGTAGTCCCTGAAAAGTCAAATAAATCTGCTGAAAAAAAAGCTTTGGATGAATACGAAGCACTCAAAGATTTTTACCATGTCTCTCCTGCCATAGATCATCTGAAACTTTAACGTTTTCCATTTTTTAAGAAAGGATATCCGATAATAATGAGTTTAAAAAAAGGTTTAGAAGACGGGATTCCTATTGCATTAGGTTACTTTTCCGTGTCCATAGCCTTTGGTCTCATGGCCGTCCAATGCGGCTGCACATGGATCGAAGCTCTCCTTATATCATTTACAAATCTCACCTCAGCAGGGCAGTTTGCCGGAGTCACAGTAATAGCTGGCATGGGATCATATATTGAAATGGCGGTTACTCAGCTTGTCATAAATTCAAGGTATGCCCTAATGGGAATTGCTCTTTCACAGAAAACCGACAGCAAATTCCACGGTTTATGGAGGGCTGTGTTAGGTTTCGCCATAACAGATGAAATCTTTGCCGTAGCAATAGGCCATGACAGCGAAATAGGCAGACGATATTTTGCAGGCCTGGCCTTCTTTCCCATAATAGGCTGGTCAGCAGGCACCCTCTGCGGTTCTGTGCTTGGAAATATAATGCCTGATATAGTGACAAACGCTCTGGGCATAGCACTCTATGGAATGTTTATAGCAGTAGTAGTTCCTAAGGCAAAAGAAAATGTCCATGTACTTATAGTTGTATGTATTGCCGTTGCCGTAAGCTCTGCCCTTTATTACATTCCGATATTTTCCGTCATATCGTCAGGATTCTCAATAATATTATGTGCTGTAGCGGCTTCTGTAGCTGGTGCAATACTTTTTCCTGTAGATGAAAAGGAGGCCGAATAATGGATTTTCTGAGATTTCTCCCCTATCTGTTTATAATGGCAGGTGTCACATATCTCATACGAGTGATACCTTTTCTTCTTATAAATAAAAAAATAGAGAACAAATTTATAAATTCGTTTCTCTATTACATTCCTTATACTGTTCTGGCATCTATGACTTTCCCAGCTATTTTATACGCTACGGGAAACATCATATCCGCCGCTTTTGGATTTTTGACAGCTATATTTATTTCTTTTAAAGGAAATGGCCTTCTGCCAGTAGCTATCGGTGCATGTGCATCGGTTCTTATATCAGAACTAATTATGACAATCTTTTAATATGTTCATTCGGGTATATCCCAGTTTATAGGCTCTGATCCCGCGGACATCAGAAACTCATTCGCTCTCGAAAAATATTTCCCTCCGAAAAATCCATTGCCGGCAGAATATGGACTCGGATGAGCCCCTTTTAAAATACAGTGTCTCGTATTGGTTATGAGAGTTTCCTTATTCTTAGCGTTCTTACCCCACAAGATAAACACCATAGGCTCCTCTCTCTCATTAAGAAGCTGTATTACTCTGTCGGTAAAAATTTCCCACCCCTTTCCGGCATGGGAATTAGGACTGCTTCTTCTTACGGTAAGAACTGTATTGAGCAGCATTACTCCATTATTAGCCCAACTTTCCAGATTGCCGTGACTTGGAGGATCTATCCCAAGATCGCTTTTTAGCTCCTTGAATATGTTGACAAGAGAAGGTGGTGTTTTTACTCCTTTCTGAACCGAAAAGCACAGTCCGTGAGCCTGTCCCGGCTGATGATACGGATCCTGTCCCAGTATTACGGCCTTCACCTTCTCATAAGGAGTAAATTTAAGCGCATTAAAAATATCGTACATATCCGGATAGATTACCCGGCTTCCATACTCTGATTTAAGAAATTCTCTCAGTTTCAGATAATAATCTTTATCAAATTCTCCCTGCAGGACTTTGTCCCAACTATTTCCTATATTAACCATATTACTATTATATTGATTTTTTCCGTCAAACACAAGGAAAATCGTGATATACTCATAAATAATGTTCTGTTATTTTAACAAAAGGCAGGTGTTAACAATGAAAAAACGAGTTTACCTTTCTTCTCTGGCAGGCGCACCATTGATCAAATATCTGAAAGAACACGGTCTGCAACCTGTTCTTCTGACAGGGAAAATGTCTGATGGAACCGTATCCCCTGTATACAAAGAGATATCTACCCATGCTGATATACATATGTGCCGTTTGGGTCTGTGGGAAAACAGCAAACTTTTCTCGGGAAATACAGCCTATCTTACCTCTGATTACCCGGGAAATATAATCTATAACGCAGTATGTACCGGGAAATACTTTATCCACAACCTTAAATTCACCCATAAGGATCTCTTAGCCGCAGCAGACCAATGGAGCCTTGAAAACTATCCGGGAACTACTCTCATAAAAATTCACGTATCACAAGGATATACGCGGTGCTGCTGCCTTCCTGTAGATGATTCATCATTCATAACATCCGATGAAGGCATAGCAAAAACTATGAAAAATTCCAAAACAGATGTTCTGCTCATCCAAAAAGGGCATATCCTGCTTCCCGGATTCAAATACGGATTCATAGGAGGCTGCTGCGGTCATATGATATTACAGGATAAAAAATCACTGATTTTCAACGGAAATCTGAAAGCTCATCCCGACTTCAAAAAAATTACGGCCTTTGCAAAAGACCGTAATATAGATATTGTATATTTCGAAAATTATCCTCTCACTGATATAGGCAGTATCCTTCAGGAGTAAAACGCTCTTTAAGGACTTACCTTATCCTTAAAGCTTTCAAGGCTCTGCCCCATCACCATCCTGATCCTCGGCAAAAGAAGCGGATCTGTTCCGGGTCTTGCCTTTCCGTATTCAGTCGTCACAGCACACAGGAAACCTGCTTCCTCGACCATGTCTCTGCTGCTGACATTATAATCACCGAAAGGATAAGCGAAGGCCTCCCCGCTGCCGCAGATCTTTATGGATTCTTTCAGATCTGCCATACCCTCTTCTTCAGAAATAGCGGTGAAAACCCCTCCATGCCCTATATTGCCTCCCGGTCTGTGCATATTATGAGAATGAGATTCATACACAAGATAATCACTCCTATATTCATCCACTTTCTCTTCCCCATTTTTCGAAGTTATCATAAAACATGTGGCCGGAATCTTATATTTTTCCAGTACAGGTATACCATTTTTAAGAAAACTCACAGCTCCGTCATCAAAGCAAAGAACTATACTCTTTTCCGGCAATATAAGTTTTCCGTCGATATATTCTCTGACCTCCTTCCATGTAGGATAATAATAACCTTCTTCATTGAGCCATTCGAGCTCTTCTGACAGATCCTTAATCGATATATAATTCCCGTATCTTCTGTTGAGATCGTCGGGAGGTTTTTTTTCATCATAAACATAATGATACATGCAGATAGGCAGCCCTGCAGAATCATAATGCACATTAGGCTCCACAGTTACCTCTCTTGAAACCTGGGTAATATTGCCTTTACCGTCGCTTACAGTATATGTAACTTTATTCTCCCCCGCTTTTTTAAAATTGTCTCCTGTGATCTTTACCTTCCCGGTTATATCCCGTCCGTCCTCATCTACTGCGTGATATCCGGGATCTTCATATTCTTCCCCCAGCTTCACCGTCACCGCTTTACCGCTGTCTTCCAGTATAATCTGCGGGTTCATTTCATCGAGAACTTTCACCGATCTTTTTACAGACAAGTGCCCTGCTTTGTATGTAAGATCATAAATACCGGGAGAGGATGTATCTATTTCTCCGATGACTTCCACCTCGTCTGAAACGTTCTTTCCGTTTATTATGGCCTTTGCTCCCGGGTCATCAAATACAGAATTAAGATTCACCGTCATATCTTTTTCACCATTAAGAGTCATGGAAAAATGTGTGATATAGTAAGCTGTTATGACAGCAAAGATCCCCAAGACCAGTATCGCTAATGCCAGTACCGTAAGTAAAGTTTTCTTGCTTCTAATGTTTTTCATATAAGCTGCACCATTTATCGCCAAATCATCTAAAGTAAATTATTTGCAATCAATTATACATATCATACCATGTTTATGATAGAATGTTAACTATGAAAACACATGCTATAATACCGGTTTTTATACCTCATAAAGGCTGTCCCAATGATTGTGTCTTCTGTAATCAAAAGGCTATAACAGCAAGGGGCGCCGATATAGGGCCAAAAGACGTTAAAAATTTAATAGAAAGTTATCTTCCCACACTGCAAGACCGAAATCTCAAGACTATCGAAATAGCATTTTTCGGAGGAAGCTTTACAGGAATACCCATGGAGGAGCAGTCAGCATTTCTGTCAGTGGCAAAAGAATATAAAGACATGGGTCTTGTGGACAAGATCCATATGTCCACAAGGCCTGACTATATAGATGAAAGGATACTTGATAATCTGAAGAAATATGATGCAGATATCATAGAACTGGGTGTCCAGTCCTTTGTACCGGAAGTTCTCTCAGCTTCCAACAGAGGTCATACCTCAGATGATGTATATAAAGCCTGCAGCCTTATAAAATCATACGGTTTTGATCTGGGTATACAGCTTATGATTGGACTGCCAAAAGATACAAAAGAGCGGTGTATATTTTCAGCCCGAGAAACAGTGAAGATTGCTCCTGCAATAGCCCGCCTTTACCCCACCATTGTTCTCAACGATACGGAGCTTTGCAATATGTATAAAAAAGGCCTGTATCAACCTCTGTCCGCAGACACAGCCGTTGATATCACAAAAGAAATGTATAAGATACTTGATGGAGCCGGTATCAACATAATAAGAGTAGGGCTTAAAAGTACTGATCTTATAACTGAAGGCGGAGAAATACGCGGCTCTACTTTTCATCCTGCATTCAGGCAGCTTGTAGAAGGCGAGATCGCAAAAGAACAGTTAGAGCTGCAGCTTAGAAGCTTCATTGGACAGAATTCCAAAAACCCATGTCTGTCATACGAATTTCGCTGCAGCAGAAACTCTTTTTCTAACATGGTTGGCAACGGCAAAAGAAACAAAAATTACTTTGCCGAAAAATACAAAGACCTCAAAATAAAATACAAGACAGATCAAAGTCTTGAAGACGGACACTATATTGTGATAAAATGTTAAATTAGTATAAATGGAATTTTCCAAGTTTGAATTCAGGAGGATATATATGAAAGCAGTTATTACAGTAATCGGTAAAGATATGGTTGGAATACTGGCAAAAGTCAGTACTACATGCGCTCAGGCCAATGCCAATGTCGTAGAAGTCACACAGTCGATACTTGATGAATATTTCGCCATGATAATGCTTGTGGACATTGATAATATGAACTGTTCTTTAGAAGAACTGAAAAACGATATCGAAACTACAGTACCTACAATGACTGTCCATGTCATGCATGAAGATATCTTCAATTCCATGCACAGAATATAACGGGAAGACAAAGGAGGTAAGAAATCATGCTGAACACTAAAGACATCATGGAGACTATAACCATGATACAGGACGAACACTTAGATATACGCACTATAACTATGGGTATCTCACTCATGGACTGCTGTGACAGTGATATAGATGTATCATGCCGAAAAGTCTACGACAAGATATACAATAAAGCGAAAAACCTTGTGAAAACAGGTGAAGAAATAGAGAAAAAATACGGAATACCTATCGTAAACAAAAGAGTATCTGTTACACCTGTTTCCCTTCTGACTGCAGTCTCCGGAGGCGATCCGGTCAAATATGCAAAAATTCTTGACAAGGTTGCCAAAGACATAGGCGTGAATTTCATCGGAGGCTACTCCGCTCTGGTACACAAAGGTTTTGCTGCAGGTGACAGAGCTCTCATAAATTCCATTCCAAGAGCCCTCGCCGAAACTAACTTTGTATGTTCGTCTGTAAATATAGGATCAACAAAATCCGGTATCAATATGGATGCAGTAAAAATAATGGGACAAATCGTAAGAGATACGGCAGAACTCACAAAAATGAATCAATGCATAGGCGCCGCCAAGCTGGTGGTATTCTGTAATGCACCTGAGGACAATCCTTTTATGGCTGGTGCTTTTCATGGTATAGGAGAACCTGACTGCGTAATAAACGTCGGAGTTTCAGGGCCGGGAGTCGTAAGATCAGCACTGTCAAAGATGCCAAAAAATTCATCGCTTTCGGAAGTAGCCGATCTCATAAAGAAAACCGCTTTCAAGATCACCAGAATGGGTCAGCTTGTAGGAAGTGAAGCTTCTCAAAAGCTGGACGTGCCTTTCGGAATAATAGATCTGTCACTGGCGCCGACACCTGCTGTAGGTGATTCAGTAGCATATATACTGGAAGAGATAGGCCTTGAGCAATGTGGTACTCACGGTACTACGGCAGCTCTTGCCATGCTCAATGATGCTGTGAAAAAAGGCGGTGTAATGGCATCGTCAAACGTAGGCGGGCTTTCGGGAGCCTTTATTCCTGTTTCTGAGGATGCCGGAATGATAAAAGCAGCCGAAAACGGAACCCTTTCTCTGGAAAAACTGGAAGCCATGACAGCAGTATGTTCAGTAGGTCTGGATATGATAGTTCTGCCGGGAGATACTCCTTCCGAAACCATATCGGCAATAATAGCTGATGAGGCTGCCATCGGTATGGTGAATTCAAAAACCACTGCAGTGAGAGTCATCCCGGCTATAGGACAAAAAGAAGGAGAGATGTTAGACTTCGGCGGCCTTTTAGGAAAAGGACCGATAATGAAAGTGAATAAAAAATCTTCTGCCATAATGATAAACCGAGGCGGAAAAATTCCCGCTCCTATGCAAAGTCTCAAAAATTAGTAAAAGTATAAATAACCGTCTTGTTCTTATAAAAACAAGACGGTTATTTTTATACTTTATATAAATCACTCATATAGATCGGCAAAGCATACTCTTTTCAGGTCCATCAGCACAGCACTTCCGGATAATGTAGTTCCGAAAAACAACACTTCAGTATCGATATCAATATAATCTACTATAGTTCCATTGCATACTGTACTGCCTGTGCACAAGATAAGATCTGCATATCTGTTCACTACATCATCATAGACCTTGCTTCCATCTTCTACAAGCACACCATACCTTATCTGTCCTATATTGGCAGGATTCAAATCAAGTACACGAACATCATATTCACTGTGAGACAGCATGTCCAAAAGGGCCGGCTGATACCCTATCAGTCCTATCCTTTTTCTGTCAGGATAGTTTTCTCTCAGAAATTGATACATATCTTTAGCGCAAAATTCAGGCCCCTCAGTACGGCAGTGGACTGCTCCTTTACACAGATCAAGATAACTCATCACAGCATTAACCGCCGCTATGAAAATTCCTCTTTCATGAGGTTCGTTTATTATATCCATGTTCATCACTTCCCAAAGGCCTCCCTTGAAAGATGTCGGAGCCTCAGTAAAGGCTTGGCCGAAACAATTTCGGAACTCTGCCTGTATCATTACATCCTTGCCTGTGATAATAGGAAAGTCCTGTCTTTTCGTTTTCCCTATAGCCTCTTCTGCCGTCAGAGAGCGACATATGATTTGCACAGGATCATTTTCTATATTATTTTCTTTCAAAACATCTGTGAATCTCTTTTTTAAAGTCTCATAAAAAGTTTCTGCTTTCATGGATTACGATGCCTTTCTGCGAATTACAGCCCCGACTGCCGTTCCTCCTGCCAGCATCAAAGCCAACATCAAAACTATTGGAGTTTCATCTCCCGTTGCTGCCGAATTATCCTTATCAGCATCTTCTCCTTTATTCGAGTCTTGGGTCTTCTCCCCTTCCTGCACTCCAGGCTTTTGTTCCTCCTGTCCCGGGTCTTTACCTTCCTCGCCTTTCTTAACAAGCGCATCTATATTGGTTTGTATCCTGTCAGCCGCACTGTTTACATCTGCTTGGGAATAGTAAGTCGTATCTTGCATTATTACACTTGCCAAATATGCAGCCGCTTCTACTTTATCAAAACTTTCATCAGTATACAGACTCTTGTCTATAGCCGACGCATCAGTTCCTGCTTTTTCCAAAACCGAAGTATCTATATTTTTGGATCCATTGTTCAGATATGATAATACATGTAATTCCAATACATCGCCTGCCTTGGAATCTTTGGCAGTTATGGTTATCTCATCGCCGTTTCCCGTAACAATATAATTTTCACCCAGTGTATCCTGGATTCCGCCACTATACATTTCCACAAATTCTGACGCTGTAATTTTCAGATAATCATGCCAATGTCCTGTATATGTTCCTCCGTATGAAGTCAGACTTCCTTCAGGAATCGGCTTTCCGTTTTTCAATACTACTAAATGGACCATTCCTCTTGTAGAACTTTCAGGAGCCACTATCTTTGTTGTCACAGAAGCGTTATTTTTCTCATCTGCCGCAACCTGTTTTATAATTTCCGTTGTAAGTCCGTTAGGCATCAGCATCGTTACATCTGATTCTGCCAGTTTGCTTCCGTCCTTTGTAGTAAGATTCTGCCAAATCCCTGAAGATGTTATCTGCCCGCTGTATGGTGCCACCCATCCGCTTATCTCAAAGCTGAAGGTTTTGCCGTCTGCACTCAAGGATACATTTTTCACTTCCCCCATTTTTCCTCCGAGGGCCTGATTATGTATCTTCACAGTCTTCATCAGTTCCTGCATAAGAGCATTTTCATCAACTATTTTCATTTCTTCTGCAAAATCCAGAGAAATATAAGCTGTCTGTGTATCCGTACCTACCGATCCCATAGAAAGCTCCGGAACATTAGGTCCTTTGTGATCTGAAGATACATCAAAATCAGATATAGATATCACATCATTTACCTTAACAGTAAATGTCTTTTCAGTTGTGACCCAGTCGCATAAAGACGCCGATACAGTTACCTCTGTCTCGCCTGTTCCTGTTGCTGTAAGCTCAATCTTACCATCAGCTGTGCTTCCTGCTTTGCTGCCGGCATCTTTGACAGCAGTCGCTTCCGAAGCTTTTACAATGGATTCATCATCAGATTTTACCGTAACTTTAGCTGTTCGCATCACAGGGCTACTCGCACACGAACACCCTAATCCTTTTTTAAAGCAAGAATCTCCCCCACACATGTCAGGGCAGGCGACATCACCCATCTCCATCTGACAGCCTTCATACTGAACATGAATATAAGGAGAAATACTGATAGATGCCGTACCCCCGGGCATCATTGATATCGTATCTCCCCCGCCATCTGCAGTCACTGCCATAGTGCCGTGATTATAGGTAGGACTTGTTACATTTTCATTTGCAAAAGCCATCGTTGCCGATAAACTGAGTACCAGTAAAGCACTCATCATCCATAAAAACATCCGTTTGGGAAATTTTTTCATCTTTCCGCTCCTCTCTTCTTTTAATTCCTATACCATAATAAATAATTTATTTAATCTCCGTAATGGAGTTTAAATCTTCTGAAATTACTGCTCTAATCTATCCCTGCTGCTATATATTTCATCATTTTTCCGTTTTTACCCGTATAAGTGTGAACAGATGCGTTTACATCATACATACATTTAAGCAGTTCTTCTGTGATGATTTCTTCTGCCGGTCCGAGGCTCCAGTCGTTTTTGCCTTTTAGCGCCAGTACTGATGCATTGACGAGAAAAGCCTGATCCGGCTGATGAGTAGAAAAGCACACTCCTATGCCCTCCTCCGTCAGTTTTTTTATTTCTCTCAAGAGTCTCATCTGATTGCCAAAGTCAAGGCTGGCTGCAGGCTCATCCATAAAGATATACTTTGTCTGCTGTGTAAGAGCTCTGGCTATGAGCGCCAGCTGCCTTTCTCCTCCGCTGATTTCTGTGTAAAGTTCATCTTTCAAATGAAAAATACCCATACGTTCCAGCATCCGGCAGGCGATTTTTTGATCCTCTTTTCCCGGTGAGCCAAACGGCGAGATATGAGCACCCCTCCCCATCAGCACCACATCATATACAGAATAAGCAAAGGGAGGGGTATGATATTGTGGTACATATGATATATATTTTGCAAGCTGATTACTTGAAATATCCTGCATATCCCTGCCATCTACAAATATGCTGCCTCCTAAAAGAGGAATAAAGCCCAGTATCGTCCTGTACATAGTAGTTTTCCCCGCTCCGTTGGCTCCTAAAAAGCACATCAGCTTTCCCGGCTCCAAAGCAAAAGAAATATTTTCAATCACAACTTTTTTCTTCTGTTTTCCTGTATATCCAAATACAGCTTCTTTTATCTCCAGCATTTTTATCAAGGATTCTCCCTGTTCAATATTTTTTCAGCATCTTCTCTTGTAAGAGAGTAATCAAAAAACTTTTCGTAAAAAATCATTATTTCCTCTTCCATATCCAGATCTTCAAATTCGTCAGGATGTAAAATCTTTGCCATATTCATGATTAACAGGATCTTTTGTATCCCCATATCCCAGTAAAATACCCCTGATGGGCTCGCATAAACCTGCTGATTTTTTACGGCGTTCAAAGATTTGTACACAGATTTGCTCTGTATTTCCTTTTTAAGTTCTTCTGCAGTCTTTCCGTCATTCATCCCTCCATGATCAATGAATATAATATCAGGGTTCCATGCCATAAGCTGCTCGTAATCTATCTGAGTTCTGTTTCCCGCATTCAGTTCGCAAGACACAGGATTGCCTCCGGCGCTTTCTATAACCTGTATTATATCCGAATGTTTTCCATAAGTTGTAAGTATGTCTACTCCTGCATAATAAACATCCGGTCTTTCTTTCTCATCTATTTTATCTGTCCGTTCTTTTATCCAGCTAAGTTTTTCATCAAAATATCTGCAATACTCCTCTGCACGTTCTTCCGCATCTTTTCCCAGTGTAGCGGCATAATTTCTTACTTGATTCTTAACTCCCTCAAGAGTCTCTTCCGTCTCTGCGGACAAAACCGCAACACCTGCTTTTTTCAGCTGAGTAAGCTCATTTTCTCTGGGAAATGTATAGACAATCTCCGGTTCATATTTCATAAGCTCCTCAAAATTTACAGACGTATGAACATTATTCAAAACAGGAATTTTATTAATTCTGGAAAATACTTTTTCTGCCCACGGAAAGTCAGCAGTCTGAACATCAGCCCGTACAACAATCTTATCTTCAGCGCCTAACATAGTCAAAAGTTCATAAGAAGGCCCATATACGGCAGCCAGGCGCTGGGGATTCTTCGGAAATTCAACCTCTGCCTCCTGCTGTTTCCCTGATATTACAGGAACATCTCTGCCGGATACTGTACCCGTAAGTGTTATCCCTTCAGGAGCAGACAGCATTCCTATACTATCTACAGTGCCGGCTTCCTTTTCTCTGAGAACAACTGTGTTCCCCTCGCATGACACGACTTCCCAGAGATCATCTGCACGTTCTACTACGTCTCCTATAGCTTCTGTAACTTCTTCAGAATCTGCTCCCGCATATAAATGTACCGGCTGATCCACACAGTTTCCGCAGCTGTTGCTTTCAAGATCCTTATACACATTTATGCTATAATCAAGAACAGTAACGATACCTGCTTCTGCCGAATCTCCGCTGGCCGTAACTTTATACTCCACTTTTTGCTGGCCGCATGATGACAGTATTGCTGCAACAGCTGCCATCAGACCGATACACCATATAAAACATTTCTTTTTCATTACAAAAACCCTTTCCTGCCTCTTGCCAGCAACACTACAAACACCGGAGCCCCCACAATGGCGGTCAATATTCCTATTGGAAGTTCCTGAGGAAACGCACACCTTGCCACATCATCTACCAGAAGAAGAAATATAGCGCCAAGAATCGCGCTGCACGGCAGCATATGCTTATAATCCGACCCTACCATCAGGCGAGCGAAATGAGGCACTATCAGACCTACCCATCCTATCATTCCTCCTACTGCCACACAGGCGGCAGTCATAAATGTAGCGCACAGAATTATGATTCCCTGATATTTTTTAACCGGCACCCCCATAGCTCTCGCCTCGTCTGCCCCGAAAGACAGCAGATTAATCCTCCACCTCAGCATCATGAGTATTGCTGTGCCTAAAATAATAGGAATCAAAAGAAACAGCATGTCTGACAATGTGACATATGTAAGTCCTCCCATAAGCCAAAATGCTATGGAAGGCATAGTATCAAAAGGATCCGCAACATATTTAATAATTGATATAAACGCCTGAAAAAGCGAACTTACTACAATACCGCTCAACACCAGAAGAAGCCTGTTATTATCTGTATGTCCTCCCACCATACGACTTATCAGCCTCGTGACCATTACAGCTGTTATTCCTGAAAAAAACGCCGTCAGCTGTACTGCTAAAGTAGGCATGCCGCACAAGAATCCTAAAGCGGCTCCAAAACCGGCTCCTGCTGAAGCTCCCAGAAGATCGGGTGAAACCATAGGATTCCTGAAAATACCTTGATAGCCGGCTCCCGATACTGATAATCCACATCCTATCAATATAGCTGCTGCTATTCTTGGAAGCCTTGATTGAAACAACACAGTTTCATGTCCTGAAACACTTAAACTACTTCCGTCTATTTTCGATCCCACAATCTCTACGATATCTTGTAATGATATGGAGAAACGTCCTGCCATCACCGACAGCATGACAAGCACCGCCAATATAATGCTGAGAAAAAACATAATATTTTTTCTTTTTTTCATTTTCGTCTCTCCTTATTTTCGAACGAAATCCGGTACATAAATCTCCGGAAGGAACATATATCTGTATCCATCTTGGCCATCCAGTTTCACTGCAGCCAAATATCCTCCCCTGCTCATATAATAACCGTTTCTCAAACCGGCAGTCACTTCCTGTATCTTGTCAGGATCATCTATCACATACTTGTTGCCGAAATCCTTTTGTATCATGAAGTCATCTGAGCTGTCAGCAAAATATGACATAAAGTACATTCCCATTGGATAATCCGGTATATTTATCCCTATATAAGGATTCATACGCTGAAGTGTAATTGATTCTATCTTCTGTTCTCCTTTCACATATTGAAGCAATTCATTTTCCTCAAGCCATTTAAGCGTATTTTTATATCGGCTGGTCAAATATAAAAATGTATTATCAAGATGGTAAGCAAAATATTTACTGTCATCCTCTCCTGTCTGGGAAAACATTAAAACTGCTTCTGTACTTTCCTCCGGAAAATACCTTTCATCAAGAGTCATCTGACTTATATCTTCGCCTATGGCTTTTAAAAGCTGTCTTCTCATATCTTCACCCAATGTCAGCTCATATGTTTCCGAAAGATATGGATCCGTTATATATATTGTCCCCACATCATAGGCTTGCTTTGTCAATACTTTCACGCTACCGGAATCGGAAGCTTCAAACAGGCCTTTCTGTCCGCTTTTCACTTCAGAAAGATTCTCAATCTCCAGCATACTTTCAAGCTGACCGTAAGAAGCTCTGTCATAATACCACGTACACTCTGTTCCATCTTCTTCGATATATGAAAATGATATGTCATAAGGAATGACTACTTCCTCCGGATTATCAGAACCCTTCATCGGCTTTCTCCCTGACTGCTGAAACATCATATGAAGATCCTTAGTTTTATTTATAGACTCAATGTCTTCAAGCTTCAGATGACTGACTACATAATATCCGTGTCCTGTACTGCTTCCCGTCGCCTCCTCATAAAGACACGACGGATCTCCTGTATAATTCACCTTGACTTGTGCTACTTCAGATTTTTTTATAAACCTCTCCGTCCCTCCAAAAAAGCCTGTGGAAAAAACCACACATATTACTGCTATGACTGATGCCTGCAGCAAAGCAGATATAAACTGACTTCGTTTTTTTACGCTTCCAAAAATCCCCGCTTTTTTCCAAAACATATGAGTGGCAGCAAAAGCAGCCAGTCCCGCCGCTACCGAAAGCCACACGCTTGAATCGAACAAATAAGAAAATACAAAAGAAAATACAATAAATCCTGTAAATGCCGCTGTCATTTCCGCCATCAATCTATTGTTACCTGTGATACCTGAATTTTCTGCTTTCCAACACCTAAGCAACCACCATGCAGCTGCAGTCATTATTATAAGTGCCGCAAACCACCCTGCTATGACAATCCAGGAAACATCCTCCGGAACATCTGTAGAAAGCGGCCTCATAAACTGAGAATGTGACGCAAGATCGTTTTTAAAAAACAATATAGGATTGAGAAACGAAAACTTTTCAAGCAGAGATTCTCTTATCTGTTCTGCCCCTGAATAAGTCGTCACTCCCCATGCATTACCCCAGTAAAGTTTTTTCATCAACATATTAAAGCCGAGACAGAGAACTGTAGGAGCCGACATCCCACATATCCAGTAAACCATCAACTCCATTAGGCTACCGGATATAAAACACATAATCACTGAAACGACACAACTGACAGAAGCCATAAGAAACAAACCCGCCCATAAAAATAAAGCATTTCTTATCAGCGCCTGATACATCCCCAAAGCGCTTACATTTAAGATTACAGACAGCAACATGGGTACAGCTGTCATAACTGCAAGCATTGAGAAAGCAACAGACATACGGTTGATGAATATTTGTGTACGAGTCATTCCCATTGAAAAGAAAATAGTTGTTTCTTTCTTATCCTGGACAAAACGAAATATACAGCTTCCAGTCATAAGTCCCATTATCACAGACACCGCCATAACAGCAGTGAAAATGTTTTCATTTATAAGTCTGAATTTCAACTGATCATGTGTTACTTCTATGTCAAATATAGAATCCCCCGGAAGTCCTGCTGTAAAAAAGGGAATCAATACCATGAAAACAGCCGTGCCCACAAGAAATATCCAGCCATTCTTTCCCAAAATAAACCCAATATCATGTCGTATTATATTCTTCTTTTCATTTGAAAATTTCTTTCCAATCAGCGTCACGTTCTTTCCTCTCTTTTAAGAAAAATTCCTCAAGCTGTATCGGCCGTATCTGTATATTTTCGGCTCCCACCTGTGAAAGGCTACGACAGGCTTCTTCCTCTGAGCCGTTGATTATACAATAATAACGATTTTTCCGATATTCCTCGTTAACACATTTTTTGATTTCCAAAAGCTCGTGTCTCACAGAAAGCAAACCGCTCATATCCTCTTTATAAATAAACTCGCAAGCTTGATAGTTTTCTCTCATATACTTCGTGGAACCATCAAATGCAAGTTTTCCATCACAAAGCATACCTATATGATCAGCCAAATCCTCCAGTTCTTTTAGATTGTGAGAAGATACAAGCATGGAAGCTTCCTCAGTCTCAACATAATATCTGAACATTTCACATATCTGTCTTCGCATAGAATAATCAAGACCATCAAAAGCTTCATCGAGAAACAAGTACTCCGGTCTTGTCGAAAATGCAAGAATTAAACTGGCCTGTCTCTGCATTCCTTTTGAAAATCTGCTAATTTTCATAACCGGATCTACTCCGAACCATTCTACGAGTCCTTTAAAAGTTTCATCACTCCATTTAGGGTAATATCCGGAATAAAACTTTCTCATTTTATTCAGAGAAAACTGATGAAAAAATGCCGCTTCTTCTGTCATAAAAAAACATTTCTGTTTCATCTGAGGATTCTCATACACAGATCTGCCATTTATCCTTGCTGTCCCTGAATCCGCTCTGTATATGCCACTAAGAATCTTAAGCAGAGTAGTTTTTCCCACGCCGTTATATCCTATCAGTCCATAGATTTCTCCTTTTTTCACCTTGAGACTGACATCCGACAAAACTGTAAAATCCCCGAAATTTTTAGTAATACATTCCGCCTCTATCATTTTTAATCAATGTCCTTTTTCCTTTTACGTTCCACGATAATTACTGCAGCAATCACTGCCGCGACAACAGCAACTACCGCACCTATTATCCACGCATATGAATTCTTACTTTCTTTAACTTTCTCTTTGCCTACATTCCATTTCTCTGTAGACAGAATATATCGCGACTGCTCTCCATACATAGCGTCAGAAGTAACATATCCGTTTTCCACGGAAAGGCCGGATTCCATCATTTTCACTCCGTCATCAGAAGCAAAAGAATAAAGATACAGTTTATCTGAATCCTTAAACCAATCAGACACTCTTATAAAGGTACTGGCCTTTCCTGGCAAAGCGTCCTCATCTCCCCGTTTCAAATAAACCGAATCTTCCTCAGATCCATACTTACAGCCTTCAAAAGCTTTGCGGCTGAAATCAAGATTCAGGTCCATATCTCTTGCTTCATTCAGATCTGTACCGAGGAATTCCCATGTGTACAATACTGTATCTGACTCATCTTTCTTTTGAAAATCCACGTACTCTTTTTTGCCCATTATTTTTTCAAGATACTCTTTTCCCATCTTGCCATCAGAGATCTGAACAAAATTTATGGTACCACGGTCGCTTTTCACAGTCTCACCATTTTCTCTGGCTTTAGTACTTTCATCATTCTTATTCTTCTTATCTTTCTTATCTACAGATTTAGCTGAAACTTTTCCCTGTGAGCCTCCCCCTGATGAGGAAGTCCCTGACGTAGCCGTTTCCGATCTTCCACTTACTGTCACATTAATGCTTGTGGATGTACTCGAAAACTGCCGCAGAGAAGCTCTCACTGTTATCGTGGCAGAGCCGGGAGATATTCCATTTATATACAATGCTCCTCCTCTGTAAGATGCGGTTGCCACACTTGTATTGCTGGAAGATACGCTGGCAGTAGGATAATATGTCTGATAAACTGTTCCGGCACATTTGCATTCGCCATTTGCATCAAGGCAATCTTTTTCACCGCATATTTGCGGACACTCTGCCATACCGCATCCCGGAAGCTGTCTACTTGAAGACGGTGAGAATGAAATACTCACTGACGCCGAACTGCCCTGTGTAACTGACACGCTTCCCCTTCCTGCATAAACATTTACACTCCCTCTCTGAAAATACGCAAAAGAATCCGCACATGTCATAACGCCTGTTATCGCCATTACCAGAGCTAACAACAGGCATCTTTTTGCTGTTTTTTTCATCATCTTCTCTCCTCCGATACTTTTTAATGAACCAGTTCGCCATTAATCTTTTTATATGTATAAATCTCTATATCGAGTTTCGCATCTGAACCTTTTTTTTCGGCAGTCACACGGTTTTTCTCGCATGAAAAACTATATTTGCTGTCATAATTATTACTCAGTGTTTCCGTTATATTCTCTGCAATATCATCTTCATTTTCCACAAGAAATTCATGCCCATGTACTGCTGCATATCCATCCAGCATCTCCAGCGGTCTGGTTTCAGATACCGGGATTAATTCGCCGTTTTCTGTGAGGCCTATCCATGCAATACTTCGTATACTCCAAAAGGAATCTACTGATTTCACCACCTTACCATTCCCTGATTCTGCTGTTGACAATGTTACTCCCGATGGAATCATAGCTTCTGCACTTAAATTCCATACAGCATATTTTTTATCATCGCTTCGTATTTCAGAAACAGATTTATCTTCTTTGACCGGCTGAATCCTAAGTATTCCCTCTGTTATAGCTCTTACCGAAATCTTAAATCTTGCCGTATTGTTTTCATCCCCCTTCTCCAACGTGTATTCATCATCCCCAATACGACGGTCTGCTATAGTTATCCTCAAACTATCGCATTTATCATCCGTTACCGCTATCTGACGGTCAAATATGAGATCTACTGTTACATATTGACTTTCTTCCGTACCTTCACTGTAAGAATCTACATTTATATTTTCAAGGCGTGGAGAATACTCGGCATCCGTTTTAGCAGTACCACAGGATGTGAAAGTCAGACAGGCTGTACATAAGATACTCAATATAATTAAAATATTAAAAAATTTTTTTATCATATCCGCATACTCCTCCGTCTCTGAAAAGGTACCATACTTTAAAAATCAGAAGACAGGATCATATTCCGATCTCCTGATCAATAAATATCATCTTATTATTTTATAAATTTTTTTCGCACAAATATTGTTACTCCACCTGCTGCCGGCATCATAATGCCTGTCCATATCATAATATTCGAATTATCGCCTGTAGATGCTGCACTGTCATCAAAATATGCATATGACAATAACAACAGATAACAAAAAATACAATTTGGCTTTACACGACATTCTCTTATAAAACATACTTAACTTCCTCATTCTCAACTCAACTTGTACAAGAGACGGACAAGGAATATGTTTCTACCCATAACAATGTTACACTAATTTTTCTCATACAGTTGTTGCCCCGGCAATCAGCGCAAGTTTTTTTGTTGCTTCCCAAACTTTTTGAACAGAACAGCAAAATTATAAATAAATAAAACCAAATATATAATGTCAAAAATTATAAAACGGAGCATATGCTCTGACATATGCTCCGTCAATTGATATTTGCGCGTGTTCAATAAAGACACGCTGCTTTATCCATAGCGATCACTATCTGCATCCACAGCCACATCCGCAATTACAGCTTGCAGATGAAGAGCAGCATCTGTCAGATGTCCACGCAGTTCCTGTATTCGAATTCGAACATCCGCAGCCACATCCGCAGCCACAATCATAATCATCCTCACATCCGCAGCCGCAGCCACAGTCAGGGATTATAGACTCACATCCGCAGCCACAACCACAGTGATTAGGTCTAGTAAATTCACAATTTTCACATGTTATATTAAATGCCGGACGGCCGGCACACCAATTACAATTTGCCATAAAAAAAATCTCCTTTCATATGCATGATTTATAATATGAAAAGAGACTCCATTTCGTTACTTATTTATTATTATCTTCAGCCGAATCATTTGCATCATCGGCCTGTTTCGCCTTTTTAGCCATCTGTATAAATCTGTCTGACTGTATCTTATTGATCTTAAATATAACTGTAGCTATTACAGCAACAATTATTCCCAACAGTATCAATAATGGCATTGCCTTCTCCTCCCTGCAAATCAAAATATATTTCTTAATATGTATTTTACAATAATATACCTGAAATTAACAGCAATTTGTTAATGCAGAAAGTCAAAATCTCTATTTCAGTTCTTCGGTAGATTTAAATTCATATCCCATTTCCTCCCATTTTGTTAAAAGCTCATCCAGTATCTCACTATTTGTTTTGGATGTGCTGTGCAGCAAAACTATTGCTCCGGGATGAAGTCTTGGTATAAGTTTATCAAAAGCTTCTTCTTTAGTAGGCTGATCAGACTCATACCAATCTACGTACGCAAGGCTCCAAAATATAGTTTTATATCCCATTTCTTCAGCCATCTTAAGGTTAGATTCACTGTATTTTCCCTGAGGAGGACGGTAATACTTTTTCATTTTTTCTCCCGTGACTTCCTCATACTTTTCTTCAAGCTGATTAAGCTCTTTTTCGAATTGCTCTTTTGTAGATATTGCAGACATATCGGGATGTGTATATGTGTGATTGCCGACTAAATGTCCTTCTTTTACCATTCTTTTAACAAGATCCGGACTCGTTTCTATATAATTCCCCACCAGAAAAAAAGTAGCTTTTACATTATGTTTTTTCAATACGTCCAATATTTTTCCCGTATATCCATTCTCATATCCTGCATCAAAGGTGAGATAAAGAACTTTCTTATCTGTCTTTTCCGCATAAAAAGCATTATACTCAGCCAAATACTCAGCAGTAGCATTAGCTACCGGAGCTTCCCCTTCCTGCTGAAAACTCAGTCCCCAATTTCCGTCAGCAACAGTATTTACAGATTTCTCCTTTGCCACGTTTACACCGGCAAAAAGAGCCGCGGCGAATACCCCTGCCGCGGCTACAGTACCAAGCATTTTAAGAATACCTCTTTTTCTCACCATAATAATCATATAATATCACCACCTGAGATATTATATTTACAGTGTCTGAAAAAAATAACAACTAAAGAAATTATTCTATGGAAGTCACTTTATAATCCTTATCTTCCACGGCTTTCTTAAGCACATTATCAGACAACGGAGATACCATATCAACGACAGCTGTTCCTTTCTCATGGCTTACCTGCGCACTCTTTACACCATCCAACTCTTCAAGAGTCTTTTTCACTGTCGCCTCGCAGTGCTGGCACATCATTCCTTCAATTCTAATAGTTTTTTCCATTGTTATTTCCTCCTCTTTTACTTGTTTATGTTTATTTTTCCTCTTATGGTCATGTTTTGTATTGCGTATATTGAACAGATTTAATGTCAGTGCATTAGTTACGACACAGAAACTTGACAAACTCATAGCTGCTGCTGCAAACATAGGATTCAGCTGCCAGCCCAGAAGATGTATCCATACTCCTGCTGCTAAAGGAATGCCGATTACATTGTATATAAAGGCCCAAAATAGATTCTGATGTATATTCCTTAAAGTCAGTCTACTGAGTCTTATGGCTGTAGGCACATCCATAAGACTACTGTTCATCAGTACCACATCAGCTGCATCTATAGCCACATCTGTACCCGCACCTATAGCTATACCCATATTAGCTCTTGTGAGCGCAGGAGCATCATTAATCCCGTCTCCCACCATAGCTGTCTTTCCTTCTTCCTGAAGGCCGCGTATCGCTTCTTCTTTGCCTTCAGGAAGTACTCCGGCTATCACCTGATCCACTCCGGCCTGCTTTCCTATAGCTTTCGCCGTCTGCTCATTGTCGCCTGTTATCATCACGACTTTTATTCCCATATTCTGAAGCTGTTTCACAGCTTTATGACTGTCTTCTTTTATTACATCGGCAACAGCTATCATACCTAAAACATCACCGTCTTTTCCGAAAAACAACGGAGTCTTTCCTTCACGAGCAAGTCTGTCGGCTTTATTTCTCAAATCAACAGATACTCCCATGCTGCTCTGTGCAAAGCTGAGACTTCCACCCACAATCAAAGCGCCATTCATTCGGGCAGACAGTCCGTTTCCGGGCATAATCTTAAACTCCGATACCTCTTCTGCCTTTACACCCTTTTCCTCTGCCATCTCAACCACCGCTTTAGCAAGAGGATGTTCACTCTTTATCTCAAGCGAATAAGCATAATGCAAAAGACTTTCTTCCGTTACAGACGAAGATACTACTATATCAGTAACCCTCGGTTCACCCTTTGTAATGGTCCCCGTCTTATCCAAAGCTACTATCTGCATTTTTCCCGTTTCTTCAAGGGAAACTGCAGTTTTAAAAAGAATACCGTTTTTAGCCCCTATTCCGTTTCCTACCATTATAGCTACCGGTGTAGCAAGTCCTAATGCACACGGACAACTTATCACCAACACAGATATACCTCTGGCTAAAGCAAAACCTATAGTCTGCCCTGCTATAAGCCAGCCTATTACAGTAACCGCAGCAATAGCTATGACAGCCGGAACAAATACTCCTGAAACTTTATCTGCTACTTTAGCTATAGGCGCTTTCGTAGCAGCTGCTTCACTTACCATTTTTATTATCTGTGACAGAGTCGTATCTTCTCCAACTCTCGTAGCCTCACATTTGAGAAAGCCTGACTGATTTATAGTAGCAGCTGAAACTGTATCCTCCGGCCCTTTATCTACAGGAATACTCTCCCCTGTAAGAGCCGACTCATTTACTGCACTGATACCGTCCTTTACAACTCCGTCCACAGGAATATTCTCTCCGGGACGAACCACAAATATATCGCCCTTCTTTACCTGCTTCACGGGTACCTGCATTTCTATTCCATCTTTAAGAATAACCGCACTTTTTGGCGCCAATTTCATGAGACCTTTCAAAGCATCAGTCGTCTTCCCCTTTGACCTTGCTTCCAACATCTTTCCCACTGTTATTAGAGCTAAAATCATGGCTGCTGACTCAAAGTAAAATTCGTGCATATATTTCATTACTGAATCCATATCCGCATCTATCTGAGCGCCGGTCATAGCAAACAGCGCATATGTGCTATACACAAAGGCTGCCCCCGATCCTAAAGCCACGAGAGTGTCCATATTTGGAGATCTGTGCCATAAACTTTTAAATCCGCTTATAAAAAACTTCTGATTTATAACCATGATAACTGCAGACAATATGAGTTGCAAAATACCCATAGCCTCATGATTTCCTTCCAAAAATCCCGGCAGAGGCCATCCCCACATCATGGCTCCCATGGAAAAGTACATGAGTACAGCCAGTACTGATACTGATGCTATAAGCCTTTTCTTAAGAGCCGGCGTTTCCGTATCTTTGAGCATATTATTTTCATATGAATCTGCTGTCGCATCATTTATAGCGTCAGAAGATCCTTTCTCCGCAGCTTCATATCCTGCCCTCTCAACTGCCGATATTATTTCATCGGGAGAAGCCGTGCCTTCTACACCCATAGAATTAGTCAAAAGACTTACAGAACAGCTCTCGACGCCCGGAACTTTGCTCACCGCCTTTTCAACTCTGCTGCTGCAGGCAGCGCAGCTCATCCCTGTAACATTATATTGTTTCAATATGATCTCCTCCTCATTTCATCAACTTCTGCAAAGTATCAACGAGTTCGTCTATAGTATCATCCTTACCCGCTCTTATATCATCTGCCACACACGTTTTTATGTGACTTGCCAGTAATTCCTTATTAAAAGAGTTCAGCGCTGCATTGACCGCCGCCACCTGTATCAATATATCCGTACAGTATGAATCTTCCTCTACCATTTTTTTAATGCCCCTTATCTGCCCCTCTATTCTGCTCAGACGGTTGATAAGTTTCTTATATTCCTGAGGTGACCTTTCCTTTGTCTTATGACAGCAATTTTTCTCATTATCCATCAGTACCGATTCTCCTTTGTCCTCTATTGTTACGTTTATATAGTATACCCCCGTACGGTATATGTCAATACTTTTTTATTTATAAACCTGCTTTACAAAATCTCTGAAATGTTTTAATATTTTCTGTGGAACAAAGGAGATTATTACATGAAAAATAAATTTTTTGAAAAAGAAACATTAATCGGTATTATATTCTGCTTTATAACAGCTATACCTGCATGGCTTTTGGGAATGAAATTTCCCATAATCGGCGGACCGGTCTTCGGTATATTGATAGGCATGATAATAGCCTTTTTCAAAAGACCCGAAAAGCTGGAAAAGGGCATAAAATTCACATCAAAATATATACTTCAGTACTCTATAATACTTCTGGGCTTTGAGATGAATCTGTTTAACGTTATAAAGGTAGGCGGCCAGTCTCTTCTCGTAATGCTGTTTACTCTCACATCTTCGTTTATAACAGCTTATATTATGGGAAGACTTCTTAAAACCGATGGAGATATAACCACTTTAATCGGTGTCGGCACTTCCATATGCGGAGGTTCTGCCATCGCTGCAACAGCTCCTGTTATCAGAGCTAAAGACGAGGATGTAGCCCAAGCTATTTCCACAATATTCCTTTTCAATATAATTGCTGTATTCATCTTCCCTGCTCTGGGCCATCTTTTGGATCTCAGTGATACCGGCTTCGGAATGTGGGCAGGCACCGCCATAAACGATACAAGCTCTGTAGTAGCTGCCGGAGCTTCATGGAGCAGCGCCGCAGGCAATAATACAGCCCTCGCTTTTGCTACTATAGTAAAGCTCACCAGAACACTTATGATTGTGCCTATCACACTTGTTCTGGCAGTATATACCACTCATAAGATTTCTCGCTCCAAGACAGAGGAAACTGCAAGTGATGACAATAATTTCAGCTTCATCAAAGTTTTCCCTTGGTTTGTTCTCGGTTTCGTACTGACTGCTATACTCAATACATTCCTGCCTATTGCCGCATCAGTATCCGAGACACTTGTTGCTGTAGGAAAGTTCATGATTATTATGGCCATGACGGCGATAGGAATAAACACCAACCTAAAAAAGCTTCTGACCAATGGTCTGAAGCCTATGATTTTAGGATTATGCTGCTGGTTTGTCGTAGCTGTAATCTCGCTGCTGGTACAGCATTTTATCGGTATGGTGTAGAGAATATCATATTTCTATCTCAAGCAATACAGGGCAGTGATCGCTGCCGTAAACATCGGTGAGGATTTCTGCTTTTTTCAGTTTATCATCCAGAGACTTTGACGTAAGAAAATAGTCAATACGCCATCCCGCATTATTCTTTCTGGCATTGAAACGATAGCTCCACCATGAATATATGCCTTCTTTATCGGGGTAAAAATATCTGAAAGTGTCCGTGAATCCAGCTTCCTGAAGCTGAGTCATTTTGCCGCGTTCTTCATCCGAGAATCCGGCATTTTTTCTGTTGGTTTTCGGATTCTTAAGATCGATCTCCTTATGTGCCACATTAAAATCTCCGCACGCGATAACAGGCTTAAACTCCTCAAGTTTTTTCAAATACGCCAGAAAATCGTCTTCCCATTTCATTCTGTAGTCAAGTCTTTTAAGTCCATCCTGTGAATTGGGAACATACACATTAACAAGATAAAAGCCATCATATTCGGCTGTTATGACTCTCCCCTCGCGATCGTGTTCATCTATCCCAATGCCGTATGATACGGATATGGGTTCTTCCTTAGAAAACACCGCTGTTCCTGAATATCCCTTCCTTTCCGCTGAACACCAGTACTGATGATAATTTTTCAGCGGTACTTCTGCCTGTCCCTCCTGCATTTTAGTCTCCTGAACACAAAGTATATCTGCATCCTGATTGTGGGCAAATTCAAGAAATCCCTTGCCCATAACCGCTCTTATCCCGTTTACATTCCAAGAAATCAGTTTCATTATGCCTCCCCTGCGGATATAACTCCGCTTGTAAATTAATTGAGAAACGCTTCTATAATAACGTTCTCTGCTTCTTCAGCCTTCATTCCCATAGTCCTCAGCTTTATAAGCTGTTCATCGTTTATTCTTCCTATAGCAGCCTCGTGTATTATGGCCGCATCAAGATGCTTGGCGTTTATCTCAGGGATGGAACGCACCTGAGCCTTGTCCATGATTATGGAGTCACACTGAATATGTGCGTTGCACTTGGAGTTGCCCACAGCAGCAGGATGGAATATCTGACCGGAGTTTTCTTTAGCGACCGATCTGGAAATTATCTGCGCAGAACTCCCTTCTCCATTAAGCCTTACCTCCATATTGGATTCAGCCATTTGATTGCCGTGAGTCATAAGCTTCTCCATTACGAAAAGCTTTGAATTCTTACCCAGCTCCACATAAGTCTCCCTCTTGGTAGAATCGACACCCCTTATCTGGGAAGTATCCAAGGTAAAAACACTGTCATCATCTATGAATATTTCTGTTACGGGATTCAGTATTCTCGCTCCCTCTCCGTCACCGGCCCCGTAATGATTCTCCCTATATGTGACATTGGCTCCTTTGCCTACGAAAAAGGAATGTACGCCGTCGTGCTGACTGTCAGCATGCCCATCATTATGTATACCACAGCCTGCTATAATCACTACCTTCGCCCCGTCGGCAATATGAAAATCATTATACACCTTATCAGTAAATCCTGAAGCATCGAGAACCACAGGAATATGAACCTCTTCACCGTTCGTCTCCGAGTCAATGTAAATATCTATACCCGGTTTATCCTTTTTTTTGACGATTTTTATATGCTCACTGTCACCATGACATAGAGCCATACCGTTATGCCTCAGATTAAAAGCTCCTTCCTGCTTAAATCCGGCTTCATCTATATATTTAAGTATCGCCTGCGTTACTTTATCAAGTTCTGCCACTTCCATATCCTCCTACATATCTTCCAGTCTCTTTAAATATGAACAGCATGACGGCCCCTGTTTCATAAGCTGCGGCAATATATCTTCTCTTTTTCCTATCCCTGCAACTTTGCCATCCTCTATGACCATTACTCTGTCAGCCATTTGCATAATTCTCTCTTGATGAGAGATCAATATAAGGCTCTGCTCTTTATCCTTCTTTATTTCCTCAAACTGCTGTATAAGCATAGAAAAACTCCACAGATCTATCCCCGCTTCCGGTTCATCAAATATACAAAGTTTATGAGGTTTAGCAAGAACTGTAGCAATTTCCAGTCTTTTCATCTCGCCGCCTGAAAGAGTATTGTCAACTTCTCTTTTGACATATTCCTGAGCACAAAGTCCCACTCTGCTCAAAAGTGAGCAGCATTCAGCCTCACTCTTATGTTCTCCCGCAGCAAGGGAAATAAGCTTGTCCACAGTCATCCCCTTAAATCGGGGCGGCTGCTGGAATGCAAATCCAATCCCTGCTTCAGCTCTTTCATCTATGTCATAATTTGTTATATCAGTACCATCTAAGATAACTTTTCCCGAGTCAGCTTTTTCTATACCCATAAGAACCTTCGCCAAGGTTGACTTGCCTCCTCCGTTAGGTCCTGTTATCACAAGCATTTCTCCGCTTCTCACATCAAAACTTATATCAGACAATATATTTCTATCCGTCCCTTTTTCGCTGACAGAAAAAGATAGGTTTTTTACTTTAAGCATTTGAAGTTCCTTCCTTATTAATTTTGTATACATAAATTATTATAATCCTTCAAGAAAAAAATAGCAATCATATCATGCAAAGCCCAGCGCCCATTCTTTTATCCGTGCCTCCCTCTCTTCTGTAAGAGCAGAAAAGACGGGGCTCACAGCACGTACAGTGGCTACTCTGCTGTATGTTTTCAGGCTTTATTCCGATATTCTCAAGCTGCCTTCGGTTTACGCTTTTAAGGTCTATATAGTATTTCGTCTCTCCGCTGTCATTAACCTTTTTATCTGCCAGTTCTTCCATAAAAAATGATTTTTTGCTGAATATATCATACACCTCTTTTCCTATCTCAAAGCAGCACTTACTTATTCCGGGCCCTATATATACGTGTATATCTGATTTTTCACATCCAAAAACCGCTGTCATCTTTTCTGCCGCTTTAGAAGCAATAGACGCCGCAGAGCCCCTCCATCCAGCATGAACAAGACCTATAACACCTTTTTCCGGATCAAAAAAATAGACAGGCAGACAGTCTGCATGCACCGTCGTCAAAAGTACATTCTTTAAATCAGTTATCAGACCATCTGTATCCGGAATCCTTATTGGCCCCTCCGGACGTCGGCTCACTACAGCTATATGGTCTTCATGTATCTGCTTGGGCCACACAACAGCTGCATCCTTAAGGCCAACCTCAGCAAAAACATCCTCTCTGCTATACGGATATCCTTCCGATGCACCCCTCTGTGTAGAAAAAAATCCCACAACATCATCAAACTGTGGAAAAACCTCTATATATTTCATGTCTATAGTATTCCTTTCACCTGATATTTTACTTAACCGCTTCCTTTAGATGATCCAAAAGCGCCGCACACCCTTGCCTCACATCATCATAAGTATCATCAAAATTACCTGTATACCACGGATCAGCAATACTTTCATCTCTTTCGCAAAAATCCAAAAGTTTCCTTATTTTGCCTTCAGGGTCACCGCCCGTTATTCTCATGATATTTTTGATATTGGCATCATCCATACCGATTATGTAATCAAACTCATCATAATCTTTTTTCATCATCTGCCGAGCACATCGCTTCGTAAAGCTTATCCCGTGCTCTGTAAGCTTACGCTTAGTTCTCGGATCTGTATCACTGCCTATCTCCTCTCTGCTCGTTGCTGCCGATTCTATGTGAAAGTCATGAGAAATCCCGGCCTTATCTACCATATCCTTTAAAACGAATTCCGCCATAGTACTTCGGCAAATATTGCCGTGGCAGATGAATAATATTTTTATCATATCTCAATCTCCTTAAATATTTTGTGTTATGATTTTCGTATATAAATCAACCTCTGCTTCACTTATATTAAGGCTCTTTTCGGATCATATTCTTGTAATATATTCTTTCCGGTTATATAATTAGCCCATCAAATCAATAAGGAGGTAATTATCAATGAAAAAAGAAATAAATGCACTGGACTATGCATCCGAAATAACAAATCAGCTGAGCAAAGGTATATTACTTACAACAAAAGCCGACGGAAAAGTAAACTCTATGACTATAGGATGGGGCATGATCGGAATCGAATGGGGAAAGCCTGTATTTGTAGCACTTGTACGAACGGGACGTTTTACAAAAGAACAGCTGGATAAAAACCCTTTTTTTACACTGAACATACCATGGGGAAACACGGACAGAAAAGCTATAGGGTTATGCGGTACAATATCCGGACGAAATACAAATAAAATAAACGAAGCCGGTCTAACCATAGAAACTGCTGAGAATATCGACGTTCCTGCCATAAAAGAATATCCTCTTACTTTAGAATGCAAAATCATATACAAGCAAGCTCAAGATCCATCGGAGATCCCACCTGAAGATGCCGCCAGATTTTATCCTCAAAATGTAGATTCTTCAAACACAGGAGCTAATAAAGATTATCACATATTATATCATGCCGAAATCGTAAAATCATATATTATTCAAGAGTAAAAATTACCGGAAGCAGTGCCTGATCCATATCACTGCTTCCGGCTATATTTCTTGTTTCATACCACACAATACTCACATATGATACTGACACCGCCCGGTTTCCCACTTTTGCAGCTCTGTTTCCTCCATTTCCCTTAGATAATGACTTCATCAGCATAAATTCATTTGACTTCAAATTATAACGGTCAATGCCTCTCTCATCTATCTATGTTTTATATTATATATGCTGTTTTGCGGCATGTAAAGTTTATATCATTTATCAGTTAAAAAGTCATTCAGATAGCCGGCTGTATCCTCTGAGATTTTAAAATTCATCTCTGAGTCAGCTATTTTAACTGATATATACGGAAGATCCTTATAACACGAAAATGAAAAAAACTCATACAATCTTTCATCGGCTTCTGCCTGCAGTATTTTTTCTGTTTTTTCCTGCAAAAAAGTAAAGTTTCCGGATTCTTGAGCATTTTCAGGCAGCTGACTGAGTTCCCAATCTTCTATTCTTAAATTATTTACAAATTTTTTTATTTCACCACTGTCGGAAATGTTATCTGAAAAAACAGAGTCTGCTGACTTTATACTTATCTGCTGCTCCTTATCTGCACTGTATAAAGAAATGTTGTGCACATTTTCCCGTGAATTACATCCACAAAGACACAGAATACACAAAAAAAACAAAATCAAAAATTTTTTCATCTTAAAGTTCCTCCTGACCTTTTTCATTCATTATAAGCAGACGATAAGACTTGATGACTCCCCAGACAGATACACATAAGTATACTCCTGCTCCGGCTAATATCACTCCCGAAGCAAAAATAACATCATCTGAGATGTATTTATCAATTACCGACATAAGAGGAAAAACCAGAACCCCCGCAGCAATAAAGGCCATGCCTGTTAGGATCAACATCTGCATGAATTTATCCTTCCTATCAAATTCAACAAGCAACTTTTCTCTGACTTCCTGATCAAAATAAAGCGTTTTTTTATTCAACTCCCTATATCGATCGCCGGATATTTTTGCAGAAATAAAAAGCACTGCCCCTACTATAACAAATGTCATAAATATTATCATATTGCTTTCGAAAGAAATAAATGCTAAAGAAAAAGATGCAGTCAATATGCCCGCTGCTGCTCCTATCTTTCGGTATTTTAATTTTTGAAATGATAAAAAACCATTTACATCTTTCATACTTACATACATACCATTCTTTTCTTGCCACACGCTGCTATTATTTTCTCCCAACAGATAATCTATAGTCACATTAAAAAGTTTACTCATTTTTATCAATTTCTCTGTTTCAGGATATCCGCTATTTCTCTCCCACTTACTTACTGCCTGCCTAGACACACCTAATCGGTATGACAGCTCTTCCTGTGAAAGTCCTGATTGTTTTCTCAGGCTCTGAATTTTTTCTCCAAAAGTCATTCCATTATATCTCCTTTTTTCATTTGTATAATATAACAATATCATTTAAACAGATAAAATTCCAGCAAGATATGGTTGCAATTTCGACACTTCAAGTAGCAACATCTCTACAGCCGCATGCTCGCCTTATTACTTAACCTTGTAAAAAATTTCATACTTTAAATCAAAAATGCCGGCTCTTTTGGAAACCGGCATTTTTATAATATTCTTATTTATTACTGGGCTAAGAAACCTGCATCTCTAAGACTTTCAAGAAGTTCATTGACTTTGTTCACTACATCTGTGAGCGATGCACTGGATGACAAATCAGTAACAGCTGCTGCCGGTGCCGGCACTGCTCCCGTCGGTCCGGTCGGACCTGTTGGGCCTGTCGGACCTGTCGCCCCATCTGTTCCTGCCGCTCCGGCTGCACCTTCTGCTCCGGTTGGGCCTGTTGGACCTGTAGAGCCGTTTATTTATGCACAACATTAGATTTTCCTTTGTGTTAAGTAGGCAAGCCGTTAGATTGCCTTGTTCTCAATCACTCGGATAACGTTGTGGTTATTCTCGATGTAATCAATAATTCGCTGGTACTCGTCGGCAAAATTGAAGTCAACCGTTATTTCCCCGTTCTCATGCACCCAAACCGCTTTTACGAGTTCAACCATAATCCCGCGGTTAAGGCTCTGAATGTTTTTGTATTTCAGAAAGGCGGTTAGATACGGGTCGTCGGTTCCGATACCATCAGCCATTACCTGCATTTCCTCTTTCAGATAGGAGATGTTCGCTTCAAGCTGTTGTATCTGTTCTGCAATCTTGCCTTTCAAGCGGCGGTATTCCTCTTTGGTAATCTCACCGCTTTTCCAATCAAGGTACAAGCTATCGGAAGCGTCATTGTACTGTTTTAGCTGCTTCTCTGCCTGTTTCAAGGAATGGGATAATCTCTTGCTTTCCCGGTTGATAACAGGCGCGTTGTTAATCCGTTCAATTTCTTCTGCAAGCCGATCTACAAGGACAATTTGCATTTGCAACGCTGCCAATACCGCGTTTTCCAACTTGTCTTGCCGGATAGAATGTTTGCTGCAAATCTTCTTATCGGTGTAGCTGCGGCAAGAGTAGTAGGCAATATCGCGGGCGGTTTTGCGCCGCATGGCCTTTTTACAATCCGCGCAACGGACAAAGCCGGACATGAGATAGACTTCCTGTTTGCCGGGGGCTGTCCTTGTGTCACGCTTATGTAGGGCTTGCGCTTTCTCGAATGTTTCCCTGTCAATAATCGCTTCGTGTGTGTTGGGGACGACAAACCATTCTTCTTCGGGGACGTTAATCTGCTTGTGTACTTTGTAGCTTATTACGCGATTACGGCCTTGCACCATTACGCCCGTATAAACTTCATTTTGCAATATCCTTGCAATCGTGCTGGCAGACCACAAACCATCGTTTTTGTCGGAATTAGGGTTGTTATACTTAAAGCCTTTTTTCTTCTTATAGGCTTCGGGGTTCGGCTCTCCCATCTGGTTAAGCCGCTTTGCAATCCCCATTTTACTGTACCCCTCATTGACAAACCAATGATAAATGCTTTTGACAACCTCCGCTGCTTCTTCATCTACAATCAAGCTGTTTTTGTCGTTTGGGTCTTTCTTGTAGCCGTAAGGGGCAAACGCGCCTATGAACTCGCCGCGCTCCCGTTTCATCTTGAATGTTTTGCGGATTTCTTCGGAAGTGGTCGCGGCAAACTGCTCGTTGAACATTCCCCTAATAGGTACTTCAAGGCCGCTTGCAGAATGGGGGTTTGCGTAAGTGTCAATAAATGGCGTGCCTGTGCAAATAAACCTTGCGCCGTTAATGGGTATGAACTCCTCCAAAAACTTTTGCTGGTCGGCAAGGTTGCGGAAACCGCGTGCAAGGGATTTGATAATCATGCAGTTTACTTCTTTGCGGACAATGCAGCCCTCAAGCCGTTTGAAGTTTGGTCGCGCTGTGTCGGTGCCTGTCAATCCGTCGTCGGCAAACACGTCTACAATCACATAGGTTCCCGGCTCAAAATAGCTGTCTACAAAGTCGCGGAGTATCTTTTCTTGGTTAATAACACTCTCGCTTTCGTCCTCGTTGTCGTCCTCTCTGGATAGTCGAATGTATAGCCCAATTTTCCAAAACGGCTCTGCATAACTGCGTGCCATTTTGTCTTTGCGTATGCGGGGCATTATACCTCCTTTCCCCCTATAATTACGAGTTAATTATACCATTTTCGCCCCGTAATCACAAGGTCTTACCCATAGAGTTAGGGAAAGTCGGCGGTTATTTCAGACTTAAAAAGTAATCGCACAATGATTGCTTTAGCGTTCTATCCTCTGCGACAAACCGTATTCTTACGGGTGTATCACCACAAAGAAAACAGTATGGATTTACAATCTGCTCAAAGTAGCTTTGCATTTTCTTTGCTGCTGGCAAAGAACTGTCAACATGGATATTACGAATATCAACCAAAGTGCTGCGGTCAACCTGTGTAATATCAAGGTTTCTCATTTGTTGAAGTTGTAACTTGGTAATCATCTTCTTTCCCTCCCGGTTAGCGGCATAATACAGAATATGCGCTCCGGCTTGTACGATATGAGAAATAAGGCTGAAACGGGCGGTTGTTAGCTGCAACCTCACGGGAGTTTCACCCCGGCCCATGCTTATGGGTGCGGCGCACGATGCTTTGAGGGCGTCCAATGCGCGAGTATCATTGTAGCCGTTTGTATGTCGTCGCCCACAAGCTGCCACACTTGCTTTACGGCGCGGTAGTTTTCGCTCGGCTTTTCCCCGTAGGGGAAAAGCTGTCATGGCGTACCCGCCGACTGGCTCGGTACAGACGGAATGTACCCGTTTGCCTGTTATGCTGCGCACCAAAGGCCGCTTTCTTTGTCAAAGAACAATAGGCTTTGTCGGCCTGCAAAAGCACATCAACAGCGGATATGCTTTTGCGGAACGACAAATAGCCCATAACGGGAAGCGTGGAAAGGGGACACGCTCCCCGCATGGGCTAAAAGATTATCCTACATGAAAAGCAAGGGTGCGGGTAATAAGGCGCACTTGCAGCCTGTTACGCATTTCCTCGTCCACATAGGAATAGGTATTGCCCGCGTCGTCTTTCAGCGTGCGGGTACAAAGTTTCGCTATGTAACCCTCGTAGTGCTTCAAGATCGCGCACATGGCGGTTGTGTCGCCGTTTGCCGCTGCGGAAATGACAGGGAACGGCAACAGATTTTCAGACTTCCTAACGGTATTCATCATCTGCTTTTCCCTCCAAATACTGTTTGATTTTCGCAAGCGCGGATTTCCTGTGCCGGAAAACCGTCGTGCGTACAACATTCAGCAGTTCGCCAATTTCCGCGTCGCTCATATCCAAAAAGTAGGACAACAGGATAATGTCGCGTTTTCTTTCGGGCAAAGCGTTAAGGGCTTCGGCAAGCAGTTCATTTTTGACGAGTACATCAAAACCGGACACTTGAAAACGGAAATAATCGCTTTCGTATTCGTCCGTTGTGAAAAGCTGCGCGAGTTCGCTTTCGCTCAAATCCGAAAAAGTAACTTCGCGTGCTGCGCGTTTCGCAAGAGTGCGGCGGTAGCTTTTCGCTTCGCCGACCAAAGTTTTCTTTGCTAATGCGTCGTACTGATGTTGTATTCTTTCCTTGTCGGAAGAAGATAGCTCCATAGAGTTCACCTCCTTCCCGCGTGGAGTAGAGGACGGGAGTTAAGGGCTTGTCCTCTCTGCCCCTTTCGCTCCGTACCCGTTTGGGAGATGGCTCTTTAGTGCGCTTTTCAGAAAAAAGTTGAAAAAAACAAAATGCGCCCGTCCGCAAGACGCGGACGGGCGCAAAGGAAATGTAAGCAGTAACTAAATGTATTGACAGTTCACATTCATAGCCGGAATATCCCGCTTGCGGAGCATAGCTTTTTTTGACCGCAAAGCATTAGGCGGGTTACAGTAAATAAAAATGGACACGGCGATACCTCCCCGATACCGCCGTATCCTTAAAAAAGGGCGACTTTAATACACTACCCGCAATCCATTCTATAATAGGGAACAGCGGCTTTTGCGCAATATTAAATAAAAAAGCCGATAACACATAGGTTTTTTGACCTAATGCGTTATCGGCTCTGCGTCTATGCGTCTGGCACTTTTAATCATTTTTTTTTGAATTTATTATATGTGTTAGCTAACTGTCCACAAGCCGCGTTAATCTCTCTGCCATGAGAAACTCTCATAGTAACTTCAAGTCCTGCTTGCTCTAATTGATGTTTGAATGCAACTATTTCCCGTTTCTGTGGTGCTTTAATTCTTGAATTGCTTGTTGGGTTGTATTGTAACACGTTAATCATAACTTTTTTGCCCCGAAACCATTTTGCAAGTTGTCTTACATCTGAGGGCCGGTCATTTATACCCGGTAAAAGCAAATACGCAAAGACAATTTTGCGATTATGCCTTTCAGAATAGGATAAGGCTTGCTTAACAACATCTTCAATAGCATATATGCGCATGTGAGGAATAATACGATTTCTTGCAGATTGTGTTGCTGCGTGTAAAGATATTGTCAACTGAATTTTAAGATGTTCCTCGCGCAATTTTTTTAATTGATCGACCGGACCAACTGTTGATATGGTAATGCCGTCGGTTGGAAAGTTGAGCCCATATCTATCTCGGAGAATATGGATTGCTTTTATCAAGTTGTCATAATTGAATAAAGGCTCTCCCATACCCATAAAAACGATACGGTTTACTTTTCGACGCAACAATATAATCTGTTGTACGATTTCTGACGATGTTAGATTACGAACAAAGCCATTTCGCCCGGACTCACAAAAAATACAACCAACAGGACAACCGACTTGTGTGCTCACGCAAACAGTTCCACCATCTCGCCGCTTGATAAAAACCGTTTCAATGTATTTGTTGTCTTTCAGTTCGTAAACATACTTTTCAGTATCACTGCTTTTGCAAATATTTTTTACCAACATTGATAGATTTTTTTTGCGTGGTAATTGCTTATATAATTCTTCATATAAGGCTTTTGCTTCATTCTCGCCAATAACTTCCGACATTTCTTTGTAAGTAAATCCGTATGGATCATTCCGTACTTCCGCAGGCGTATATTTAGGTAAACGTTTCATTTTTATATCCTTTCTTCTAAATAATAAAAGTTTGTTTTTCTGTATTTTTGATTACAATCTCTAATTTTTCTACATCAATGATATGCGTCAATTTGCATTTAGGGCAGAAAAGAGGAAAATCTTTTAATACAGTATTATGAAATACTTGAACTCTCGTCTTTCCGTTACAAATCGGACATTTTATCCAATATTTTTTAAGCATTATATTTCACTCGTCCTTTTTACACAAAAAAATGCAGGTCAATCCTCAACATGAGCATTGACCTGCATTTATAATGCACAGAGCAGTACAACAAAACTAAGGCATAGCTTGCACTATGTCTATACTATATCTATACGTCGTTAGTTTTTTGTATAGCATCCGCAAAATAAGCATGACAAAAAAGCCCATGTTGAAAATGGGAAAATCCTTTTTTTCAATGCTTATCTAATACGCATGCTATGCAACATAAACGCCGCCTCCTTTTACATAAATTTTATTTTATCAGAAAATCAGTCTACTGTCAATACACAACAGGAAGTATTTAACCTAATGATATGAATTGTGTGGACATATCCAAAAAGAAAGGTGAACTGTAAAATGTAACAGGGTGAATGAAAATGGCAAAAAGACCCGTACCATTGTACGACTTTAAGGCTTTCGGGGCAGCTATAAAAGCCGCGAGAAATGAATACGGCGAGAGCCGCAAAAAGGTAAGCGACGAGTTATATATTTCCCCGCGCTACCTTGCGAATATCGAGAACAAGGGACAACAGCCGAGTTTACAGGTATTCTATGACCTTGTAACCCGGTATCATATTTCGGTAGATCAATTTTTCTTCCCGAACAGCAATGCGGAGAAATCCACCGGGCGGCGGCAGCTTGACGCGCTGCTGGACGGTATGAGCGATAAAGGCATACGGATTGTAACCGCAACAGCAAGGGAGATAACGGAAGTCGAAAAAGCAGAGGATTAACCTCACAATATGAGAAATCGGGAGATTGCAGCGCATGGCGGCTGCAATCTTTTTTTGCGTCCAAAATCAAAGGAACGCGCAACAAATACCGCCTTTCGGTGGGGGTATGGAGTAGATAGCAAGCACAGCAAACGAGTACCCGTTTGCGGAAAATGCTTGTTGGGATAATCCCAAACCCTTATACCGAAAGGCGGTGCGGAAATGGAAAACCGAAAGAGAAATATACAGATGAAGTTTTACGTTACGGAAGAAGAAAAGCGGCTGATCGACGAGAAGATGAAGCAGCTTCCCATAAAGCAGTATGGGGCATACTTCCGTAAAATGGCGATAGACGGGTATATTCTTGTCGTTGACCGAAGCGACACAAAAGCATATATCCGGGAACTGCAAGCGGTGAGCCGGAACATCAACCAAATTGCAAAACGCGCCAATGCGACGGGGACGGTTTACAGGCAGGATATAGAGGACATTAAAAAGGCGGTGGACGAGATATGGCGGTTACAAAGACGCACCCTATTAAATCAACCTTAAAGGCTGCGATAGACTATATCTTAAATCCCGAAAAGACAGACGGGAAGCTGCTTGCGTCCTCTTTCGGCTGCGGGCTGGAAACCGCCGATATTGAGTTTGCATGGACGCGGGAAGCTGCCGGAGATCGCGGCACACATTTAGGGCGGCACTTGATACAATCCTTTGCGGTGGGAGAAACCACACCGGAAGAAGCGCACAAAATCGGCATGGAACTTGCCGGGGCGGTATTAGGCGGCAAGTATGAGTTTGTTTTGACAACTCACGTCGATAAAGACCATCTGCATAATCACTTGATTTTCAACGCGGTTAGCTTCGTTGACTACAAAAAGTACCATTCCAACAAGCAAAGCTATCACTTTATCCGGCGCACCAGCGACAGGATATGTAAAGAGCATGGGCTATCCGTCGTCGTACCGGGACAGGACAAGGGAAAAAGCTATGCAGAATACACCGCCGAAAAGCAAGGGACAAGCTACAAAGCAAAGCTGAAAACGGCGATAGATACTCTCATTCCCCAAGTGAAAGATTTTGACGAACTGCTGCGCCGCTTGCAGGAAATGGGGTATGAAATCAAACAGGGCAAATACATTTCCTTTCGCGCTGCCGGACAGGAACGGTTTACCCGCACAAAGACGCTCGGCGCGGCCTATACGGAAGAAGCGATAAAGGAGCGTATCAAGGGCGTGTATGTTGCCAAAACAAAAACGCTGCGGGAAGATAAGAAAATCCGGCTTGTCGTCGATCTTGAAAACAGTATCAAAGCCCAACAGTCGGCGGGCTATGAACGGTGGGCAAAAATCCATAATCTGAAACAGGCTGCTAAAAGCATGAACTTCCTAACCGAAAACAAGATTGAGTATTATAGCGAACTTGAAAGCAAGATAGCCGATATTATGACCGCTCATGACGCGGCGGCAAAGGCGGTTAAGGAAGTGGAACAGCGTATGTCTGATTTGTCGCTGCTTATCAAGCACACCACCACATACCGACAGTTAAAACCGATTTATGAAGAATACAGGAAGTCGCGGGACAAGGAAAAGTATCTGCGGGGGCATGAAAGCGAAATTATCCTGTTTGAAGCTGCGGCAAGGGCATTAAAGGAAATGCAGATAAAGAAGCTACCCGATCTCGCTGCGCTGCGCAAGGAGTATAGCAGCTTAAACGACAGGAAAAGCAAATTGTATGAGGATTACCGCCAAACGAAAAAGCAAATGCAGGAATACGGCATTGTCAAAAAGAACGTCGATAGTATTCTTTACCCGTCCCAAAGCAAGGCGCGGGAGCAGGAGCGATAAAGCGCAAAACATGGGGTAGCAAGTGGAACGTTAAGGGCTGAAAACGCCTGTGTTTCTGCGGCTTCCAGCGTGCGGAAACGGCATAGACGATACTTTATATTCAAACCCGCAAAAACGGCTTTCTAATTGTCCACGCAAGGGAAAAAAGAACAGGGGCGCGGTGCCGGAAGTCGGCAACCGCGCCCCTGTTTTCTATGGGCTATTCTTCGTCGGTCAAGATAAACTCCCTTTCGGAAAACTCGCTGTCCGTCATGGCTTGCAGCTTGTTCACCGCTGCGGCGGCAAGCTGGCGTATATCCTCGTCCATGTAGGGCATGGCGGCAAGGATATTTTCAAGCGTCGTTTCCCGGCTGTCCTCGGCGTAGATCGCAACAATGTTTTCTTCCTCAACGGTAAAGCGGATATTCATGCTATCAAACCTCCAAATCCTTTTTATGCTCTTTCTGCTTATCTTTCGGCTGCTGCGCCGCCTGTTTCTTGTACTCGTCCAGCTTCTTCAAAATGGACGGTTTTTTCTGCGGCTGTTCCCGTTTCTCGGCTTTTACCGCTTTTGCAAGGTCGGTAACGGAAATCGCTTCCCCCGCCTTTGCCCGCTGCTCCAAGTCTGCGACGGTGGGCGTTTGCGGTGTGTTATTGATAAGCCCGTCAAAATTGTTGTCGTTTTGCTCTATGGTGTCCTCGACGTGCTTTAAGGGATTATCCCGCTGTGGCTGCTCGGCGGCTATGGCAAACGCCTGTGTGCCATTTCCCATAATAAGATACTTCCCGTCCTCCGACGCATGATGAAAACCAAAGCCCGCTGCTTCGATCTGTTCGCGGCTCATGTCGGTAATATGAAAATTGCCCCTCGGCGTTCTGACGGTTTCGCCCGTCATAAGGCTTTCGGGGGTCGCTTCCGGCTGCTGCTTTTCAAGCTGCCCGTCCTTGTAGGAATACCCTTGCGCCGCGATTGCTTCAAGGGTCTTGCCCGTAACGTCGCCATAAATCCGCTTGTCCGCGTCTACAAGCAGTTGCAGCGTATCTTTTACGGTATCGGATAGGGCTTGCTGCTGTTCGGGAGATAGCTTATCAAATACGGGGGTCTGCTGCGCTTGCTCCTGTAAAAACTCCGGCACTTGCTGAAAACCTATGCTGTCTACATAATGGGCGGTGTTCTCGCCGTTCTGATGAAGCACAACAATGTCGGAAACGGAAAGGCTATGCCCCTTAAAGTCGGCGGGGTGGTCGATATTAAACTTTTCCCAAATGCCGCCAAGCGTCATATCCTTTGTAAGCGGCGCGGTATAGACGAGTTCATAATTTGCCCGGTCAACGGTATGCCCCGTTGCTTGCAGACGGTCGAACGGCTCAAAGCGCAAATCCATAGTTTCCTCTCTGCGGGCTAACTGATAAATCCCGTAGCTGTCCTCCTTGCCGTTGAGAAGCAAGGTTTCTTTTGTTTTCGCTTCCTGCTCCTGCTCGGCTTGCCGCTGCTGCTGCAATTCGGTAAAATGCCCCTCAATCTCGGTAATGAGTTCCTTTGCGGTCGCCTGTATCGTTTCAAGGGACGCTTTTAATTCGGTCATTTCCTTGCCGCTGCTCCAACCCGCCACATACCCGAAAGAGTAATCCGACGTATCAAGCCCGAAATGCTGACACACCGTATAGGCGACGCTTTCAGCCTGTACCTCGCGGCTGCGGCGGTCAACGCGGTTTTGTTCCTCCAGCGGGGCGTTTAAGTCCACGTCATGCAGCTTCGCATGGGCGATTTCGTGAATGGCGGTCTTAACCGCTTGCAGCTCACTCACACCCTCTTTGATAGCAATTCGCTTATCGGTCAAACTGAAATATCCGTTTGCGCCGTTTGTGATCTGCTCAAAAGCAATCGGAACGGGGGACGCTTTTTCAAGGGCGGCAAAAAAGTCCTCGTACTGTTCCACATCGGCAAGCAGCGGCTTAACCGAAAGATCGGGGAACTCCTTGCCCTCGGTCTGCGAAATGTCAAAGACGGTTACAACCTTAAAGGCGGGAACGGTAACTTCCTTTTCTTCCTTAACCGTCTTTCCCTCGCTGTCAAGTATGGGCTTTCTTGTGTCGGGGTCGATTTTATCCACCAGTTTTTTTACCTTGTAGGGTGCGGGGGCAAAGATTTTAATACCTTTCTCGCCGCTTTTCACATGGCGGTCAAACTCTTTCTGCCATTGTGAATAGCCCTTTACCAAATTGCCGCCCTGCATGGCAATTAGGATAGTGTTATTCAAGCTATAATCGTGAAACTTTGACATAGCCGTTAAAAACTCTTTGTAGCGGTCGCTGTCAAAAATCGCTTGTATGCCCTGTTCCAGACGGGCGGTGATCTCCTTTACCTTGTCGCCGGGTTTTTCAGAAGAAAGGATAATCGGCACGACGGGGCGGGGCTGCGGCGGCTCGGCGGGCGGCGTTTCTGTCTGCTGCGCTTCGGCTGCGTCCATAAAGACTTTATCCTGTTCGCCGCGCTCTTGCTGCGGGTAACTCATAATGCGGTATTCCTCCGGCACTTCGCGCCCCTCAAACTGACGCTCCCACTCGTCGCCGCTTTCGACGATATAGCCGTATTCGGTAAACGCGCCCTTTTCCTGCTCGGCGGCGTTCCTGCCAAACGCGGTAAGGTCAATCCCGCCTTTCCATTCTTCGGGCATTTGTACCATGCCGGATTGATTTAAGTAGTAGTCGCCCAAATCGCGGTAGGTATTTACTTCGGGAATATGGACGTAGAAATCCACGTTGTAGGTGAAGTCGATTACCTGTCCGATGTTCTCAAAGCCGTTTTTCTGCTGCAAGGCTGCGTTCAGCTTGCCGATCTCGGCGGGGTCCAGCTGCTCAATCCGCGCCGCAAGAAAATTGAGTTCGTCCACGCTGGCGGCGCATACCATGTCATAAGGCAAGGCAATATGTTTTTCCGGGTCGTCGGAAAAGCCGCGAATGGAAAAATCCTGCGGGTTGTCGGCGGTAATGCCGACGCTCTGCATAGCTTCGTGAAGCTGCTCCTTTGTGGCGGGCATATCCAGCCAATAACCGTCGGGGTCGCCCGCTTCAAAACGGCTGCGGTTGCCAATCATAATAGAAAACTGTTCGCTCATGTGTTCACGCTCCTTTTGCTGCCCGGTAGTTTCGGGGATAGTTGCCGCCTGTGGCTGCTGCGGGGGTTCCTCGCCCTCAATGGTGTAGCCCGGTAAGAGCATACCGTTTACTTTGAAATGCTCGGCGTACTCCTGCGGGATAGGCGGGGAGATTTCCGTAAACAGACGGTCATATGCTTTGATACGTCCATTCAGATACTTTTCCATAGCCGCCTTGTCGGAAAAAACCTTTCTGTCCTGTCCGGCAATCTTCGCTTGCCCGTTCCTGTTCGGGCTGTTGGTATAAACGCCCCATGTGAGAGAATAAGAGTAAGGGACGCTTTGCTGCTTCTCCCTGTCGTAACGGGTGTTCTCGTAAATGTGGTAGTTCATCTGATATACCCGGTTGCTGCGGGTATATCGGTCATATTCGCCTTTCTGCCACTCGTTAGAAGTGTGCTGCACAACGGTTGTCCTTGTGTATTCAATCGCTTTGTCAAGCAAAAGCGTTTTTCCCGCCTGTTCCTCCCAAGCGGCGGCGCGTCTTGCAAGGTCGTTAAAAATCGCCTGTTCCGCTGCCGCGCTTTCCTCGCGCATGGCGTGTAGCTGCTCCGGCGGCAAAGAAACATAGGGGGCAATCTCCCCGTCCTTTGCTTCAAAATATATCCGGCGTTCTATCCGCATGGTTTCGGCGGTTTCCAATTTGTCATGGTCGTATGAAGAATACGGCATATTGTTTCATCACGTCCTTTCTCGATTTTTAAGGGTTTGGGACTATCCCAACAAGCAAAATGTCCGCGCTCTCTATGGGAAGCGCGGGCATTTCTCGCAAACGGGTACTCGTTTGCTGTGCTTGCTATGTAGTTGTTTTTATCCGTAAACGCCTGTTTCTCTCGCTTTCCGCTTTCTGTCTGCGGCGTATCTTTGCCGCGCAATCGGGACAGTATTTCGCCCGGTTGCTGCCCGCCGCAAACGTGCTGCCGCATACCGCACAACGCTTCAAATCGGTTTCCCCGCTGCGGGTGATCTGTTCGCATAGCTGCCTGTCTGCGGGTAAAACCGCTTCGCGGAAATAACGGCATAACAGCGAATAGCTGATACTCTGCACACAAACGCAAGTTTCCCCGTCGTCCAATAGCAGACAGTTCCCGCAATCGTTGTTGGCGCACGCGGCGCGGGTCATTTTCTTAACGGCTCGATACTGCTTTTCATCAAGCCTAATCATTTTCGGTTCTGCTCGACGCGGAAGTTTACATACTTGCCGCCTGTGTCGGCAAGCAGCACAACCCCGTCAAAGGTCTTTCCCGTTTTGGTGGAGTACATACCCTTGATTTTTACCTTTCCGTCTTTCAAAAGGGCGGCGGCAATCGCCTTTGTGAAAGTCTTTTTGCGCTGCTGAAAGAACAAGTCATTTTTCCACATGACAAAGCTGCACGCCCTGTCGGAACAGTAGTAGTTTTTCTTGCCCTCGTAAACCGCCGCGCCGCAACGGGGACAAGTACCGATTGCTTCCCGCTGCGGGGCAAACAGCTTCGCTTTATCTTCGGAAATCGCGGAATAGGTTTTGACAAGCCCCGCTGTCATTTCTTCAATGCTGCGCATGAAATCGTCCGGGCTGTCGCTGCCTTTGGCAATCCCGGTAAGGCGGGTTTCCCATTCTGCCGTAAGCTGCGGGGACGTAAGGACTTCGGGCAGAATAGCGGCAAGGTTATACCCGTCCTTTGTGGGGATTAGCTTTTTGCCCTTGCGCTCGGCAAAGCCCGCGCTAATGAGTTTTTCAATGATACCCGCCCGCGTTGCGGTAGTGCCTAACCCTTTGCGCTCTGCGTCCTCCGGCGTTTCTTCCTTGCCCGCGTTCTCCATAGCGGACAGAAGCGTATCTTCGGTATATGCTTTCGGGGGCTGCGTGTAACGCTCGGAGATCTCCGCTGCCGGATTATCAAAGGTCTGCCCCTCGGCAAGCGGGGGCAAAACGGTTTCCGGCTCTGCGTCCTCGTCCTGTTCCTCGGACGCGGCGCGGGACAGCTTTTCAATCTCACGCCACCCCTCGCAAAGCGTCGTCTTGCCCTTTGCGGTAAAGGTATAGCCGCCGCAAGAGATAACCGCCGTAACCGCTTCGTATTCATAGGGCGCGGCTGCGGCGCAAAGCAGCTTCGCGCACACAAGGGTCATAAGTTTTGTTTCGCTGTCAGCAAGGGAAGAAAAGCCCGCTTTCAAAAACTCGGCTGTCGGCAAAATAGCGTGGTGGTCGGTTACTTTGCTGTTGTCGCAAACCCTTGTAAGGTCGGCTTGCAGCTTTACCCCCTGCATAAAGGGAAGCAGCGAACAAAGCCCGGTAATGAGTTCCTTTGTGCTGCTCTGCATATCGGAAGTGATATATTTACTGTCGGTGCGGGGGTAGGTCAAAAGCCGCTTTTCATAGAGGGCTTGCGCATAATCAAGGGTCTGTTTCGCCGTAAATCCATACAGGCGGTTGGCTTCGCGCTGCAATGCGGTAAGGTCAAACAGCTTCGGCGGGGAAACGGTCTTTTTCTCTTTTTTGAGGGAAGTACAAACGGCTTGCGATTTCTCGCAAGCCGCTTTCATCTGCTGCGCTGCCGCTTCGTCGTTCAGCCTTTCGGACAAAGCCGAAATACTGCCCGCGTCCAGACGGACAACATGATATTTTTCTTTCTTAAAGCTGCTGATCGCATAGTCGCGGTTTACCAGCATGGTAAGGGTGGGCGTTTGCACTCTGCCAACATTCAGCGTTTTGTGATAGAGGATAGAGAAAAGGCGGGTCGCGTTAATCCCGACAAGCCAATCTGCCTTTGCTCTGCAAAGCGCGGATTGATAGAGGTCGTCATAGCTGCGCCCGTCTTTGAGGTTTGAAAAGCCCTCACGGATTGCGCTTTCTTCCATGCTGCTAATCCAAAGGCGGGAAAAGGGCTTTTGGCAATTTGCCTGTTCGTAGACAAATCGAAAAATGAGTTCTCCCTCGCGCCCGCTGTCGCACGCATTGACAATCTCGGAAACGTCGCTGCGGTGCATAAGGTCTTTGAGTACGGAAAACTGCTGCTCCTTGCCGCTGGCAACGGTAAACTGCCAATCCTGCGGGACAATGGGGAGATCATCATACTTCCATTTTCGGTACTGCTCGTTGTAGGTCGCCGCGTCCGCAAGGCTAATCAAATGCCCGATACACCAGGACACAAGGTAGCCGCTGCCCTCAAAATATCCGCTGCGCTTTTCATTCGCGCCAAGTACGGCGGCAATCGCCGCCCCGACGCTCGGTTTCTCTGCAATTACAAGTTTCATACTTCCTCGTCCTCCTGCTCGGTTTCTAATTCTTCCTCGTCCTCGTCGTCCTCGTCAAAATCGAGATCGTCAAGGTTGCTGCTGCCTTTTGCCGCGTCCTTTTTAGGCTTCATAATCTTAAAGTAATAGAACGCGCCGCCGCCCGCTGCGGCAAGAAGCAGCACCACAAGCAGAATAGCACCGCCCATGCCGCCGCCTTTATCTTCCTCCGGCTCCGGCTGCTCGGTTTCTTCCGGCTCCGGCTCGGCTTCCTTGCCCGCGCACTCGCTCATATTGACGCTGCAAACGGGGCAATCGGTGTTGACGCTTCCGGGGGCGCATTTTTCAGTACAGCTACAAGCGGGGGTTTCGGTCTGTTCGTCCTCCATAAGCTGCAAAAGGTCTTTTTCATCAACTTGATTGAGGAAATGGACGGTGTTTTCTCCGTCCTCGGCGCGGTCAATGATGATGTAAAAATAGTTTCCGTTTTTCGTAACGACGGTAATAAACTGCTTATCGCCGGACGCTTCGCCTGTTATGTCGTCCACAAGGCTCATGTTGCCCTCCGGCGTTAAGGGCTGCGGCTCATAGCCGCCCGTCGTTTCTTCCGGCTCGGTTTCGGTTACGGGGGTAGGCGGCTCGTCGCTCACATCACCGCCGCCCGCAAAAGCGGTAACAGAAAAGCCGCCCATGAGTACAAGGGCGGCAAGCAAAGCGGTAACGCTGCGGAACAGTTTTTTATGCTTCATCTTCGGTTTCCTCCTGTTCGTCGGTATAGTCTGCGTCCGGCTGCGGCAAGGCAATTTCGCCGCTGGCGTAAGCGGAGAGGAACGCGGCAAGCTGCGCCCCGTCAAGGTGTACCGCTTTCACCATTTGAACGATCTGCGCGTTTTCTTCCTCGATTTTCTGCGCTTCAAGGTCTTTCAGCCTTTTTTGGTATTCAAGGATTTTCGCCCTCGTTTTCTCAATATCCCTTTCGATACGGTCAAGTTTCGTGTTTGCCATAGAAATAAACTCCTTTCAAAGTCAGTTGTAATGTAGCCGCCCATAGGCGTAAAAATGGGATTGCCAATAGCTTGTATCAAGTTTTGCGTATTGTATCGGGTCGCCACAATGCAGCATGACGGGGCTTCCGTCCCCGTCCTCGCCAACGTAGATACCCACATGAGATACGCCCGGTGTGTCGTATGTACCCGTAAAGAAAACCAAATCCCCCGGCTGCGGGTTGGAAACGCGGGTTGAGATGTTGTAAAGCCCCTGCGCCCCAAGTCTGCCCGTATTGTATAAGCCGCTGTTCGTCAGCACATAGCTAACAAAACCGCTGCAATCAAAAGAGGTTTCCGGGCTGCTGCCGCCCCACACATAGGGAAAACCGACATACTTTTCAGCTTCTTCAATCAATCGCGCAAACTGTTCATCTTCCAGATAGGCGGGCGGGATTTCATAATCTGCTGGCGGGTTTTCATAGTATTTTGAGATATAGCCGGATTGCGGGAAAAGGTCGGGTCGGTTTCCAAGCGACGACATATACATAGCGTACATGGATAGCTGTTCCTCGCCCATAATGTAAACGGGAACATGGGAGAGGTTGAAGTTTTCCAAATCCACATTGAGAATGTAATAGTTATAGGGTACTTCAACGTCGTATTCGTTGCCCTCGCTGTCCGTCCGCGTTTCGGTGCGGTAGCGTACCTCGACTTCCTCCGTAACCGTCAAGATATATTGTTTATCAAAGAGCATTTCAAGGGTGCTTTGCGCTTCATCGAGAGTAAACACGCCCTCATGCCACGCGGAGAGGATAGAGATTAGCACATACGGGTCATGCTCGATCTCGTCAGCCGTTACCCGGTATTCGTCATAGCCGGGGTATTCGCTTTCGATGTTATCCAGCATATCCTGTAATTCGGCTTCCATAGCGGCATACGCGCTTTCTGCGCCTGTAATATCCGCGTCCTCGGAGAGATAGGACGACGCAATCAAGCCGCTGCCGCTGTTGCCGCCGAACAGGGAACAAGAGGACAAGCCGCCGAAAAACAGAAGCACGATAAAGGCAATCCCGCCCACAATCAAACAGCCTTTCCAATGCCGGACGACAAAGAACGTCGCCCGTTTGGTTTCCTGCGCCGTTTTCTTCGCCGCCTTTGCGGTGGCTTCGGCGGTCTTTTTCACTTTGCCGCTCGCTTTCAGCGTTTTTGCGTATTGCTTTTTAATGCGCTGCTTCTGCCAAAAGCGGGAAATGGGGTTGGAGTGCGCAAGCGCGGGGTTATCGTGCAGCGCCTTTTGATAGAGGAAATCGGCGTTTGCCTTTACCGCTTGTTTTTCCGCTGCCGCCGCTGCCCGGTAGGGTTTCAGCTTGTGGCGGCGTATGCCGCCCTTAACCGCCCGCGCCGCCATGCCGCCCGCTTTCTCTCCGGCAAGTTCTACCCGGTGTCCACTCTCCACACCAACGTTTTCTTTCTCTACCTCGTAGATTTTCCCGTGTACGGTACTGTTTAACTCCTGCGTCGGACGGGATAAGGGGTTATGCCGCAACTTGCCGTTTGGGGGCTTATCCGTCTTTTCAAAGGAAAGGCGCGTTTTTGCCTTGCCTTTCGCTTCGTCAAAAACGCGCTCTTTTGTGATTTTGGTCTGCTTGGGTATAGCCGCCCGCGCCGCGTCTAAACGGTCTGCCGCCTTGTCCGATTTCTTAATTGCCTTTTGAAGTTCCGGCGTTGCCCGTTCCGCTTCGGAAAACTGCAAGCGGGAAGAATGGGTTTTGGGCTGCGCCGCGTCAATGGCTTTTTTCTCCGCGCCTTTTGCGGCGTGTCGCTCAACCTCTGCGCCGATATGCTGCACAACCTTTTCCGCTGCCGCCCCTGCGGGGGCTGAATAGTTTTCCTCCTGCGGCCTTTCGCTGATACTTGTTGTTTCGCCCGTCGTAAGGTTTTCCGCAACCGCACCGTCGCGGGTCATTTTCTGTGTTACCTTGTCGGGGGCTTTCAGTTCCTTGCTCAATCTTCATCACCTCCAATCCGCTGTTTTGCAAGGTCGCAATAGTCGGGGTTTAACTCAATGCCGATATAGCGGCGGTTAAGCCGTTTTGCTACCATGCCCGTCGTGCCGCTGCCGAAAAAGGGGTCAAGGACAATCCCGCCCACGGGACAGCCCGCCAAAATGCACGTTTCCGCAAGTTTCGGCGGGTATGCCGCGAAATGCCCGCCATGATACGCAACATTGTTGATCTGCCAAACGTTGCGGCGGCTGCGGACGGGGGAAATCAACTCGTCGGCGTATGCGCCCTTTTCGCGGGGGCGGTTGATTTTCTGCGGCTGGTTTTGCCCCGGAACAGTAACGTTATACTTGTTTCCTTTGCCAACTCCGCTTTTCAGCCGCCCCGCCGTTGTGGGGGCTATCGGCTCGGCTACTGCTTGCCAATCGTAAAAATACTTCTTTGACTTGGTAAGCAGAAACACATACTCATAGCAGCGGGTCGGCCTGTCCCGCGTGCTTTCCGGCATGGGGTTTGTTTTGTGCCAAATGATAGAACTGCGCAAATACCAACCGTCGCCCCGCAAGGCAAGGGCTACAAGCCACGGAATACCGATTAGGTCTTTCGGCTTGCAGCCGGGGGCGCGGTGGTTAAACGCCACTTGCTGCCCGTTCCTGCCTTTGGGGTATTTCGGGTCTTGGTGGTCGGCTTTGCTGCCTGTGCCGCAATAAGTGTCCGCGATATTCAGCCAACAAGTCCCCTCCGGCGTAAGCACCCGCTTTACCTCATGGAATACCGCCGTAATGCGGGAAACATATTCCTCCGGCGTTGCTTCCCGTCCGATCTGCCCGTCTGCGCCGTAGTCCCGCAAGGCGTAATAGGGCGGGGACGTTACGCAACAATCAACCGCGTTTTCCGGCAAGGTTTGAAGTACCTGCAAACTGTCGCCGCAATAGATTTTATCCGTTTCTATCCTCATGCCGACACCTCGCCGGGTTTGGTCGTCATGACGCGGTACAATTCCGTATCCTGCGGGAAACGGTCAATAAAGGGCAAAATCACGTTGCCATAGAAGATAAGCCCCTCGCCCGCTTCGGAATGGGTTACATAGGTCATTTGCTGCTGCGAAATGTTAAGCTGCTTTGCAAGGATTTCCCTGTCGCCCTGGGCTTGGTTGAGCATATACACAAAGTCCGAGTTTTCAAAGATATTCTGTACCTCGCGGGACGACAACAAATCTTTGACATTTTGGGTGATACCTGTCGGAATACCGCCCCATTTCCTAAACCTTTTCCATATTTCAACGGAATAGGCGGCGGTTTGTTCCTCTTTCAAGAGCAAATGAAATTCGTCGATGTAATACCGCGTCGCTTTGCCCTCGCTGCGGTTTATGGTAACTCTGTTCCAAACCTGGTCTTGGACAATGAGCATACCGAGTTTTCGTAGCTGGGTGCCGAGTTCTTTAATATCAAAGCAGACAAGGCGGTTATGAATGTCAACGTTTGTCCTATGGTTAAACACATTCAAGCTGCCGTTTACATAGAGTTCCAATGCCGACGCGATACGCTGCGCTTCCTTTTCCGGCTGCTTCTTGATTTCATTGTAGAGGTCGCCCAAAATCGGCATATTCTCCGGCTTCGGGTCTGCAAGGTAGCTGCGGTACACGCTGATAACGGCGCGGTCAATCAAGGTCTTTTCAACCGCTTCCAGCCCGTTTTTGCCGCCCATAATCAACTCACAAAAGGAAAGGATAAAATCGCTTTTTAAGGCTATGGGCGTGTCGCCCTCGCTGTAATTGAGATTTATGTCCATCGGGTTAATGTACTGCGTGCTGTTCTGCGAAACCTTGATAACCTGTCCTTTCAGCCGTTCCACAAGGGGATAATACTCCGCTTCCGGGTCGCAAATGATAATATCGTCTGCGGTAATGAGAAAAGCGTTGGTGATCTCGCGCTTTGCCGAAAAACTCTTGCCGCTGCCCGGTGTGCCGAGGATAAGGCCGTTGGGGTTTTTCAGCCGTTTCCTGTCGCACAAAATCATGTTGTTAGAAAGGGCGTTTAAGCCGTAATACAACGCTTCGCCGCTTTGGAATAGTTCTTGTACCGTAAAGGGGACGAAAATAGCGGTGCTGGAAGTTGTCAAGCCGCGCTGGATATGGATTAGGTTTTCCCCCAACGGGATAGAGGACATAAGCCCCTGTTCCTGCCGGTAGTCAAGGCGGGTGAGCATACAGTTGTATTTCTGCGCGATACTTGCGGCACTGAATACGTCGTTGTCCAATTTCTGCTTTGTGTCGGCCACATTCAAAACTAACAGCGTAAGCAAAAACATTCGCTCGTTCCGGCTCTGCAAATCCCGCAAAAGGTTTTTCGCTTCGCCGCCGTAGGTGGCAAGGTCGGACGGAATTATATCCATGTCGTAGCCGCTGCGGATTGCCTTTTTCTGTTCCTCAATCTTCATGCGGTCTAAATCGGTGATTTTCCGCTTGATGGTCTTGATTGCTTCGTTGTGGTCGATACTCTGAATGTGCAGATTAACGACAATCCCGTTTTCCGCTTCCATGAAGTCGGCAAGCATACGGTCTGAAAGTTCCGGTGCGGCAATCTGCAAAAAGGAAACCGCGCCAAACTTCCCGCCCATCTGAAACATTCGCCCGTCGCCAAAACGGAAAGAGGACGGGGCAATAAAGTCTTTGACGGAAAGGCCGCTTGCGGGTAGCCATTCCCACGCAAAATTAAAGCGTTCCCCGTCCGGGTGGAAAAGCCCATGCAGCACTTCAAGCCGCTGCTTCCCGTCCAGTACCCGCGCCGCCGCGCCGATCACCTTAAAATGGTTGAGGGTGTCCGTTTCGATACGGGCAAGCCGCGCCCGCGCCGATTTAATGTCTTTCGCTTCAATGGTAAAGGTGAGAAACTTGGTCTTGATAAGCCCGTTGTTGCCGCGCTCAAGCTGCGTCCTAAGCATTTCGGTGTATTCTGCTCTGATACTGTCGAAGTCGTCATTCTGCGGTGCAATCGTGATACTGTTCTTAAAATCGTCCTTGTTCGCATGGCGGCTGATTAAGGAAAGCTGCACGCCAATCGAAGCGTCGAACGAGTTATACATATCGCAAAGGGCTTCAAAAATGGCGGTTTTGTCGTCCGGCTGCGCAAGCTGATAGTTAATATCTTCAAACTCAATGCACTTGGAATACCGCCCGTTTGCAAGTCGGCAAATCCCGTCCTTATACATTCGCTCAAACGGTATGCTGTCCTGCGCCGTATGGGGCTTCCCGTCGCCCTTTGCCTGCCGGATAAGCGCGTCGATCTGTTTCTTTTCCTGCCGCGTAAGTTTACGCTTTTCGTTTTGGGTCTTTCCCTTTTCCTTTGACAATCGCCCGTACCTCCTTATCTAATCGCTCCTGCCGCGCAAGGGCGGCATAGAAATTGTTGGTCTGATAAGGTCGCTCTTTGGGGCGAAGAAACTTCACTTCCACAAATTGCCGTATAATCACTTCCAGCGGTTGCCCGTTCTTCTCATACATGGCGAGTAGGAACATGGGCAGCATGGCAAGCACCATGCACAATGCCGCTGCGCTCGTTCCAACGCTGCCTTTTACCAAAAAGAACAGCGGCAGTCCGATTGCTACCGCCGCGCTGAAACAAATTAGCTGTCGTTTGGTAAGGTTGAACATTACCTTGCTTTTGATTTTTGTTAAGTCCTTTGGGACGGTTACATACGCCATTTCAAACCTCCTTTCTGCCCGGAATGTAATCTTCAAAGCGGGGAACAGCATAGAAAAGCCGCTTGTTGTTTACCCACCGTTGCAAATGGCGGGTAACAGGCGGGGCGGTTGGACGCTCGTAAATCATCACATACGGGTCAAAGCCCATAGCCCGCAAGGTGTTCACGCGGTATAAATCCTGTTCGTGAGTGCTGCCGTAGTTGGTAAGAACATACACGCGCCGCTGGCGGCTGCTCTTAATAGCTGTCAAATCCAAAAAACGTTGGAAATACCCGGTCAAGTCCTCGTCGGGATTATCCCATGCAAAATGTACCGCTTTTATCCGTACCCGATTTAACAGGCTGACATTATCCCTGTTCACAAGGCGAATATCCAGCCCTTGCGAAAAATCCACCCATGCGCGGCTTCGTATAAGCTGCTCAATGAGATTTTCATGGTCGGGACAGGCAAGCAGATTAGCGTCCATGCTTTTTATTTCCGGCTGCCATTTCCAAAACTCGGACAAATCCGCAACCTTAACGCTTTTGCGTCCCTCTTTACCGCTGACAATGCAAAACCCGCAATTTCTCGGACAACCCCGGCTTAAAAAGCCGTAAGCAATCCCGAAAAACTGCGGGTAGATTGAATAATCCGGGTAACTGTGTTCCACTTCCGGCGGCAAGCGGTTTTTCGTGTCGTAGCCCGTACCGCCGAAAATGACCTGTTCCGCGTTGGTAACGGTTATCGTGTCTTTGGAATAGGTGTCCGTAAAGACGCGGCTTTTATATACAAGGTCGTACCGCTCCTTTGTGTTCCACCATTCCACCGTATGCCCCTTTGCTTTATGATACGCGGATAGCTTCATCAAGCAGAGGTTGGGGAAATTATGGCTGTCAACGTCGATTAAGCCGATTTTCAAATCATAACTCACCCCCTTAATGTGCCGAAAAGACGCTCTTTGCAAGGCTCCCTGTTTTGAAAAGGGTAAAGCACAAGAGGACGGTATAGCCCATGCAAGCCCAGATCGCGCCGGATATGTCGTCGGTCGCTGCGATTGTCTGTATCAACACCGCATAAATGCCGACACACACCAAAATCAAAAACGCTTGAAAACCAAGCGCAAGCAAAGATTTTAAGTAATTCTGTCCCATGCTGCCCCATTCGTGATTTACCATTGTTGCCATCGGGATAGGGGCAACGCTCGTTACAAGGTATATTTCAATCATGCGCCCATACACCACAAGCATAATGCAGATTGACAGGGCTTTCATGGTAAGCCCTACAAAGAGGGATTGAAACCATAACCCCAAAAGACCGCCCACGCTCATAGCGTCGAGTTTTGCTTCAATGTCGGTAATGACGGTGGTAACGTCTATGCTTGTATCGGATATGATAACCCCCGCGCTCTGATTGACGACGCTCTGCGTAACGTCGAAAACTCCCATGACGATGTTCCAAGTGTTTGTTACCAGCAGCACCGCAACAAAGGTCTTAAAAATCCATTTGAAGAAAATCCAAGTGTCGAGATCGTGCAGATTGTTTTTTTCAATTACAAGCTGGATTAGTTCGTAGCACATGACAAAGGTAATGATAACGCCCGCAATCGGTACAATGACATTTTCCGAAAGGCTGCGTATCATGTTGAATATGCCCGCGTTCCACCCGGCGGGGGTCGTGCCGACTTGCGTTGCGATTTCTCCAACCTCTGTATTTACGCTGTCAAACAAGCCGGAGAGGTTCGATAAAATCCCGTCTGTCAAAATGCCGCGAAACCAATCTTCAATCATCTGCCATATCAAAAGTTAATCCCTCCTTTCCCGCGCCCTCCCGTTTCCGAGAGGGCGCGGCGGGTGGTATTTGTTTTAGGCATTATCCAAAAAGTTTGGAAAGAAGCGGAACAAGGGTGCCGCCGATCAAAGCGACACCGCCGCCCGCCATGAGCTGCTTCATGCCCTGGCTTTTTACTGATGTGCGATAAAGAAGTAATAGAAGTGTAAAAAATTTTGCCGTTCCTATCCGGCACTTAGCTCTTGTGTCGGATAGGTCGGGCGGTTATTCGGGCAAGTCCACCTTGCCAACAAAAGAATAATAAATCTCAATGTCCTGTCTGCGGGTCTTGTTCTCGTCATAGCTGCACTCATGTACAACGATTTTCTCTACAAACTCCCGCAGCAGAGTAGGGGTAAGTTCTTCAAAGCTGGTATGCCGCCGAACAACATTCATAAACTTTTCTGCGTTCACGGTGGCTTCCTGTGCTTTGGAAAGCTCCGCTTGGATAGCGGCGGCTTTTTCTTTCAGTTCCCGTTGCTCTGCTTCATAGTCTGCCGACAGCTCTGTGAAACGCTCGTCTGATATGCGCCCGGTCACGCTGTCCTCATACAGCCGCTTGAAGATAGCGGATAACTCGGCTATGCGTTTCTCGGCGGCTTCCAGTTCCTTTTTCTTGGCGGCGTTCCTGCGCTTGCCCCCGTCCTCGTTCTGCTCAATCAAGAGCTTTATAAACCGGGCTTCATGCTTTGCCGCATAGCTGGTCACTTTCCGCAGATTGGATAGTACACCAGCGGTCAAGAGGTCGGTGCGGATAAAGTGCGCTGTACAGTCATGGGTGCGTTTCTTGTAGTTGCCGCAGATATAACAGTCCTGCTTGCGCTTGTCCGTCTGGTATCGCTGCTGATACATCACACTGCCGCAGTCTGCACAGAACAGTATGCCGGAGAACAAGCCCACTTCATCATAGCGGTTGGGGCGTTTGCGCTGCTTGCGAAGCTCCTGCACCCGTTCCCATGTTTGGGTGTCTATGATAGGCTCGTGGTGGTTCTCGAATATCGCTTGCTTTTCCTCCGGGTTTTCTACGCTGTGCTTGACTTTATAAGAGAGTTTTTCCGTCTTGAAGTTTACCAGGCAGCCCGTGTATTCCCGGTTTTCAAGGATATGCACAACGGTATTGGTTGCCCACTTGCACTCATAGCCGGGGTGGTAGCGGCGAGTGCTGCCCGTCCTGCGGTATTCCAGCGTCCCCGGCGTGGGGATTTGCTGCTCTGTGAGCATACGGGCTATCTTGGTCGGACCATTCCCGGCAAGGCAGAAATTGTATATCTGCTTGACTACGGGTGCAGCTTCCTCGTCAATGATGAAATTTTCGTCCTCGTCCATGAGGTAGCCATACACAGGCTTGCTTGTGATAGGCTTGCCACTCATGCCTTTTGAGCGTTTCACTGCTTTGATTTTCTTGCTCGTATCTCTCACCAGCCATTCGTTAAAGATATTCCGCAGCGGGGCAAAATCATTGTCGCCCTGTGCGCTGTCCACTCCGTCATTGATAGCGATGAAGCGGACACCTTTCTGTGGGAAAATCATTTCCGTGTACATTCCCACTTGCAGGTAGTTTCGCCCTAACCTCGACATATCCTTTACGATAACTGTCCCGACTTTTCCGGCTTCAATGTCCGCAAGCATGGCTTGAAAACCGGGTCTTTGAAAGTTCGCACCAGAATAACCGTCGTCCGTGTACCAGCGCAGATTGGAAAAGCCGTTCTGCTTTGCATAGGTTTCAAGGATACGCTTCTGATTGGAAATGGAATTGCTCTCGCCTTGCAGCTCGTCCTCATGGGAAAGTCTTGGGTAAAGGGCGGTAATTGGTTGTTGGTTGGTCTGTCTTAACATAAAATCCTCCGTTTCCGACAGCCAGCCCCACTATTCCGTACCTTGATTGTACCACATGGGGCGGCTGTCTGTATAGCGGCAAAAGCGTCAAATCTGCTTCTTTATGGTCGGTCAAATCGCCGTTTTTTGTGTAGTAGCTTCCGCTTCCAGCACTTTCATCATCTTGTCGGCTGCGGTGTCGGTTGCGCCCTGCTTGAAGAAGCCGGAAACGGTAAGGACGGAGTTGCCCATGCGGATTTCCGTTACACAGTCCGGGCGGCGGTCTGTTTTGGTGGTGCTTGTCTGTTTGGTTTCTGTCATAGGCTCTCCTTTCGCTGCTTCATCAGTTGCTTTAATCGTTCCAGCTTTTCCTGTGCGGTTTCCTTTCGGAAGTTGCTGCCCGTGAAGCGGACGGGGGCGCACATGGAAGTCAGCCTGTCATAGATACGGGCGTGGGGCGTGTCCTGCGGGTGCTGCAATTCCTCCAGCGTGAGGTTGGTCGTGGCGATCAGCGGCTTGCCGCTTCGGTAACGGCTGTCAATCACGCTATAAACCTGTTCCAGCCCGTATTCTGTCCCTCGCTCCATACCGAAATCATCAAGTATCAGCAGGGGGTAGCTGCAAAGGCGGGAATTATACTCATTCCTGCCCTCAAAGCTGGCGGCAAGGTCATTGAGTATTGTTGCAAAGTTTGTCATGCAGACGGCAACCTCTTTCTCCATAAGGGCGTTGGCGATACAGGCGGCAAGGTAGCTTTTTCCTGTCCCCACGCCGCCCCAGAACAGGTAGCCGATATTTTCAGCCTGCATGGTTTCCCAGCTCTCCACATAAAAACGGGCGGTTGCGGTCTGCGGGTTTCTGCCGTTGTCATGCTCAAATGTCCAGTTCCGCATAGCAGGGTCGGTAAAGCCCCGGCGTTTCAAGTCCTCCACTGTTTCAAGGTGCTTCTGTCGGCTTTCAGCGGCTTCCCGTTTTTCACGGGCTGCCCGCTGGCAGTCGCACTCTGTCGGGTGTCGGTCATGCCCTAACCATTGGGCGGTTTCTTTTGAAAAATAGGCTTCTTTTGGCGTATGGCACTTGCCGCAGTATAAAAGCCCGTCCTCGCCTGTGTAGTCCTCCGCTTCGGCGGTAGTGGCTGTAATGTCCGTAATCATAGCTTCAATCTCGTTTTTCATAAGCTCTCGCCCTCCTTGCATGAATAATCGGGTATGCCCTGTTTCGGGGCAGCCTTGCCTTTGGCAGCGTCCTCCTGCGCCCACTTGTAAATGGTGGCTGCATGGCTGTGGTACTGCTTCCCGGTGGAAGCGATATGGCAGGAAAGCCGGTCAATATAATACTCCCATTTGTCGGGCAGTTCCGCTTTCAGCTCGTCCAGTTCCGTATCGGAAAGAAAAACATTGTTGTATCTGCCATAGCTGCGGGCGGGGGCTTGTCCCGTTTCTAACTCTCTCTCTTTTTCTATCTCTATATCTATCTCTTTCTTTATCTCTATCTCTGGTGGACGAATGTCGGACAAATGTCCGCCGTTTGTCCGGGGTGGTGGCAAAGCCTTGTTTGCAAGCCTTGCCGCCCGTTTTCGCTCGGCTTCGGTAGAGGACTGTCCTATCATCAACTCAATGTCGGTCATATAGAAAGCCCCGCTGTCAAGCTGCTCCACAAGCCCCAACTGCCGGAAAATCTCCAAAGCCCTCTCAACCGTTCCTATCTGGTGGCGGGTCAGTGTCGCTATCATCTGCGCTGTGTAGGGGATATGCTCGTCAAGCTGCAATTTACCGCCGTTTTTCAGCGATTTTAAGTACAGCTTCAAGAGGATATTGGAGTATAAAATCCCGTCTTTCATATCTTCCAGCAGCACAATGGAGTCGCTGTCAAAAAAGTTCTCTTTCAGCTTGAGGTAGTAATACTTGCGGTTATCTGCCATTGTCACTGTCCTCCTTTTTCCGGCGTTTGGAGTAGTAGTGGGGGCAGAGTATGATAATCGCCCGGAAGCTCTGCTTGCAGCTATGGGTACAGCCCCGGCAGAGGTCATTGTATGTGATACGGTCGCAGGTGGAATTCCCGACTTTCACTTGCCGCAGGAAAAAAGACCATTCCAGCCGCCGTTTCTTGCTCATTCTTGGCATGGGTGCGCTCCTTTCTGCCGTTTCCGCTGGTGTGGCGGTATCGGCGGTAATTCTGTATCATCTCGGTATCATTTTCGGGGTTTTTCTGCCCTATAAGCCCGTTAAAAAATCCTTTGGTATTTGCGGATAGGGTACGGGGCAGCCCCCTTGTTCTGTATAGGTTCGGGTACATTTTGGGGCGGTTTTTATCGTTCCTGTTCCTGCCTTTTCACAGGCTTGCGCTCCCGGTGTAAAATCTGGTCGATATTGCCCTTGACAGTCTGTAAGCGGCGGTATTCCTCCCGTTTTGCCCGGTAATCGTTGTAGCCGCTGTTTTTCTCTTGGATAAGGGTTTCAATCTCTGCTTGCAGGGCTTTATAGCTCGGCAGCTTGGAAATGCCGTTTTCCCTGAAATAGCGGGCGGCTGCGTCTGCTATGATAAAGTCGCTTTCGTACTTCTGACGGTAGGCTGCTTTTGCTTTGGCGTTTTTCTGCTGTTTCAGCCCGTCCCGGACAGGGCGGGTCTTGGAATAGGCAAGCACCTGTCGTTGCAGCTCCTTTTTCCCGTTCAGCGTCTTTTCCACCTGCTTCAGCTCTGCAAGGCTTTCCTGCATGGCGGCATAGGCGGCAGAACAGGCTTCGTCCAGTTCCTCCGGGGAAGAAAAGCCGTACTGCTGGTAGGCAGTAACGGTAGCCGCCATCTGCTTTAGGTTGTGCTTTGCCGCCCAGCGGTCATAACCCACGCCCTTGCCCTCGGCTCGCTTGGCTTCCCGGTCAACCATGCGCTGCAAGATGTTGTCTGCCGGGGTGGTTTTTGCGGCTTTTTCCTCCTGCAAGCGTCCCTTTTGGGTGTGTGGGTATTCCGGTATGGCTTTGGTCTGTTCGGCGGCTCTGTGGGCGTTCTGCGTAAGCAGGGCAAGGACAGCAGCCTTGTCAAAATCGTCCCCCAGCTTCCGGGCTGTGATAGGCTTCGTCCTGTCCGGCGTGAGGTAGGAAAGCCGCCCCCGGCTCTCCTTGACGGTCACACCCTCCTGCAGCAAAAGGGAAGAAAACTCGTCAAAGCTGGCAGCTTGGGAAAGTGCCTGCCGTATCGTCCGGCGCAGCTTCGCCTTGTCCGTTTCAAACTTGGTGGGCTTGGTCGGCTGTCCTGCGGCTTCTCTGGCGGCGTTCTCTTTATCAAGGGCAAGCTGCCCTTTCTTTGCCGCCCAGTATTCCCGTTCGGTTATCCGTTCCTTGCTGCCGTTCAAGAGGTCGATTTGGTAAAGCCCCTCCCGGTGGCACATCTCCATGACTTCACTCTTGAAATATTCCATAGCGGCATTGGTACAGCGGTGCTTGCAGCCCTCCCTTGTGTCGGCTGGTCTGTCCATGTAGGGCAGAAGCGGGACTTCGTAAATCCGCAGGGAGTTGATGACGATATGCACATGGATATTCCCGCTGTGGTTATGCCCGTCCGGGTGGGTGCAGATTAGGGCTTGGTGTCCGGGGAAATGTGCCTTGCAGAACTGTTCCCCCAGTTCCTGCGCCCGGTCTGTGGTCAAGCCGTTGTCTGTCCCGTCCCGTGGGTCAAAGCTGATGATATAGTGGTGGCTTTTCACATCTTCCCGTTTTTGGTTTTTCTCATAGCGGAGATTAGCCCGCATACAGGCAACAGCGAAATCCTCGCCCCCGCAGTTAAGGGAAGAAATGCGGTAATCCTCCCTCGGTATCAGCCGCCCGTTTTCATCAAGGGTGGGCTTCATGGTAAACTCGTCATACTCAAATGTGAGGTAGGCTTCCGCTGCGCCATAGTCCGCATTTTTAGAGCTGATATGTTTGAATGTTGCCAACAGCGTCACCCACTTTCTGCAAGACTTCAAACTTTAGGGCAGCAAGGTCGGAAACCGCCGCCCGTACCTCCCCGGCAAGCTGCGGGTAGGGGCTGTGCCACTCGTTCAGCGTCCGGGCTATCTGGTTTAAGTTGCCGCCGATCCTGCCGTATTCGGCGGTCAGCTTCCCAACAGCGGCAAGCAGCTCATCATTGACGGGAGAAACGGTTATGATGGGGCGTATGGCTGCCCCGGTTATGGCTTGCCGGATAAACTCGGCTTGGCTCATGTTGTAGGCAGAAAGCCTTTCTGCAAACTCGGCGTATTCTTCCTCGGTCATGCGTGTTTTGACTACCCGGCTGCGGTGCGGTGTGTTGTATCGTTTTCGCATGGTAAAACCTCCTTTCTGTGCGTGGTGTCCTCTCACTAATAGGAGAAAAACGGGGTGTGAAGCGGAACTGTTTTTGAAAAATCCGAAAAAATATTTTGAAGGATTTTTAAGCGGCGCAAGCCGCATAAGCAGGGTTTGGGGAAGGCACTCCCCAACAAGATTCCCGCAGGGGCAAAATGAGCGAAAAGCGAATTTTGGTACTGCGGTAGAATCTTGCTCTGAAAAACTCCGGCGTTCCCCGGCTTCCGTACTTTCCGCTAACAAGACGTTTCAAAAGGGCTTTGCTACCCGCTATTCCGGCATATCTTGAAAATTTTCCTTTCACTACCTACAACACCACGCAAAGCAAAATGGACGGAGATTTTTAGAATTTCCCCTTATTCCCTACAACACCACGCAAGCCGAAAAAGGCGGACAATGGCAGTATTTTTTTCTTTGATACCCTCCACGGATAAGTAAGGGATTTTGCCAACTGCGGCGGCAATTTTCCCTTTTGTTTTTTCATACTGGGGATTTTCAAAAATGCCAAACAGGAACGAAAAAAAGCAGCAAATCTGTTGAATAGATTTACTGCTTTCTGGTTGCCGGCGAAGCGGCGGTTATTCAGTTGTAGGCGGTAGGGCTATCTCCCAAAGCGGAACTTGAAAATAGCTGTGAGAAGCGTCTGGGTGATGTAGTCCTCTGTATCTTGGTCTACCCGTCCATTCACACGGGCGGCACATTGTATGCGGCGGCGGTAATACTGCAATACAGTTCCCACCGCTTCCGGCTCCCCGCTGGTGGCTTGGACGATTGTTTCATAGGGGAGAAGCCTATTATTTCTCATATGCCATTCCCTCCATTTCCGCTTGGAGCTGCCGTAGGACTTTTCGGATATGGTAGCCCGCTGTGCTGCGGCTGCGCCCGTACTGTCTGCCAATTTCGTGCTGTGGAATACGCTTGAAAAAGGACAGGTAAATCATTTCCCGCTCCCGTTCGTCCAGCCGTGACAGGGCTTCCGCAAGTAAGCCGCTGCTGAAAATGACCGTATCGCCGCAAAGGGTAAGTATGTATTCCTCGTCCGGCTCCGGGGCTTGGAAATATTCATCTGTCGTGCCTAAAGGGTAGTGCTTTTCGTCTGTGAGGTATTCAAGGGATATTTCTCTTTTGTGCTTCCTGCTCCGTGTCCTCGCTGCGTTGATCGTTGCATTTCGGATAACGACTTTGCAAAAGGCATGGAAAGTGTACTCGATATGTTCCCGATATTCTTCTGTACAGGTCATGGAAAATCCCCCTTTCCTCCCAAAAGGGCTGTGGCTGGTTAGTAGTTGCTTTTTATGATAGTAAGGGGCGGCAGCACTTTAGGCTGTCGCTCCTTGACTGCCTAACTGCAAAACCGGGCGGGGCTGTCAACGGCGGGCGAAGCCCGTTCATCTTGACCGTTGACTGGCTCGGCCAGGTTTGCTATTTATCCGGCAAACTTGAATTTATTTTAAGCTATCACGTTTTACCTTTTTAAGCCTTACTATCATTACCATAGGAATTTCTTTGTTGTTTTTGAAACATTCTTCATAAAATCCATCAATGACAAATCCAGCTCTAAAACAAAGGTTAAAAATATCTTGTATGGAACGATGATAATAAATCTGCTCCTCCGGTTGCCCTTCAATCGCTATACCATAGTAACTGTGCGGTGTCATATATTTTTCAGTCAACGTGATAAAACAAGGGTGTTGCGTTGCAAAGACAAAAATTCCGCTTTCCTCCAACAGTTCATAAACAGCCATAAGAAGTGGTTCAATATCCGTAATATCCATAATTGCCATATTAGAAACTGCTTTCGTAAAGGCTCGATTTCTTTTTAATTCTAATATACTTTCTCTATTGGTCGCATCCGCTACACAAAATTCAATTTGTTTTGCATATTGTGATTGCCGTCTTTTAGCCAATTCTATCATTTTTTTGCTGTAATCAAAAGCGACAATCGAAGCGCCTCTTTGTGCAAGATACGAAGAATAATTTCCATTGCCACACGCAATATCCAAAATGTAATCCGCAGGATTAGGAGATAGAAGTTCCGTTACTTTGGGACGCACTACCTCTCTGTGAAATTCATTAGATTTGTCACCCATTGCATTATCCCAAAATTGTGCGTTTTTCTCCCAGATTTTTTTACTTTCCTCTGTTCCCATGTTCTCTCCCACTCCCAAAATTTGCCTTTTTGCTTCCATTAAATCTTCCTTACTATATTCCATTGTTACCCTCCATAACTTCTGATTGTTGCCGTCTTGACTATTATGTATCTTTTCTTTCCAAAATGGTATAGGCTTTTATTTTTATAATGCTGCAAAACTTTTCTTCTGTAAGGTATTCAAAGGATATTTCCCTTTGCCGCCGCTATTGGAAAGCCAAAAGCAGCGGCTTTTTTACGCGATATGACCGAAAAGTCTAGAAAGCAGGATATGTCATCATTTGTCATTTCTTCTCAATGTAATAACTGCATGGCATATCAAGCCAAATACAAGAGAAAAACAGCCACCGCCAAATAGTGATGCTCCCCACCCTGCACCCGACATTGTCATAAAACCGCCAACAAAGAAAATACCAATGCCAAGAAATATCCCGACACCATAAAAAAGTCCAATTGCCATATCATACTTATTAAATTGTCGTTTCTCTTTTTTTTCACATGTTTCCATTTTTGTTATTACCTCCTTCGCAAAATCGTCCATGTGGACTCCAAAAAGAAAACAAATTTTTTTCAACGTATTTAAATCGGGTTCATTAACATCTCTCTCCCAATTCGATAGCGCCTGCCGGGTAACATTCAATTCCCCAGCCAGTTCTTCCTGTGTCATTCCCGATTGTGTTCGCAGATGACGTATTTGCTTTCCTGTTGTAATATCCGTCTGTTTCTGGTTCAAAATGGTTCCTCCTCTCTGATGCTGATTTTATCAATATACGATACATTTATACAGACAACACCCCGGATCAGCTTTTGGTTGGACAATTCCAACCAAACACCACAGCAAACAGCAGAAACTATTCTGAACGCCAAGAAGCCGGTATGATTGTTAACATATAAGAGGAAGAAAAATTTCTTTTAGGTACTTGCTTTCCTAAAGCTGATGTGATATAATAGTTTCATTCCAGAAAAGGAGTAAAAAAATATGCGGCAAGGTATTCTTAAATAAAACTATAATCAAATAGTGGGAACAAAGAATTATGATAGTCCCTTTCACGGGGGCTTGGTTTTTGTACCCAATTTAAGAATACTTTTGCCTTATCAATTTTGACATATCCCAAAAAACAGCGATCACAAATAGGTGTATGCTGTATATGTGTATGTCCGCAAATTATAATCCCCAGTGGTAAAAGTATTTTACTGCTGGGGATTTTTATGCCCTTTAGGGCTGTAAAAGGAGGACAATCACATGAAAATAATAAATATTGGCATCCTTGCCCATGTAGACGCAGGAAAAACAACATTGACGGAAAGCCTGCTATACACCAGTGGAGCGATTGCGGAACAGGGAAACGTGGATAAAGGAACTACAAGAACAGACACTATGATTTTGGAACGGCAACGTGGAATTACCATTCAGACAGCAGTTACTTCTTTTTGCTGGAATGATTATAAAATCAACATCGTGGACACTCCCGGTCATATGGATTTTTTAACCGAAGCATACCGATCTTTATCTGTCCTTGACGGAGCTGTTTTAGTCATTTCGGCAAAAGACGGCGTACAGGCACAGACACGTATATTATTCAATGCGCTTCAGAAGATGAACATCCCGACAATCATCTTCGTAAATAAGATAGACCAAAATGGAATCGACCTGCGGCGTGTTTACCAAAGCATCAAAGATAAACTTACCAGTGATATGATTGTCATGCAGGAGGTTGCCTTGTCGCCCAAGATAACCATAACCGATATTTCTGATTTGGACAAATGGGATATTGTTATTTCTGGAAGCGATGAACTGTTAGAACGATATGTTGCAGAGGATCCTTTGGATATACAGGAATTACAATATGAAAAGTGCAAAAGAACCAGATGCTGCTCTTTGTTTCCTGTTTATCATGGGAGTGCAAAAGACAATTTAGGAACAGAAAAACTGATCGAAGCGATTACAGAAACTTTCATTACAGAAACAGACGATATTCAGTCTGAATTATGTGGATATGTTTTTAAGGTTGAGTATACAGACCGGAAAAAACGGCTTACTTATTTACGCCTGTATCATGGGACGCTCCATTTACGGGATGAGCTGCCGCTGTCAAAAAAGAAAAAAATAAAGATTACAGAAATGTGTATTCCGTTAAATGGTGAAATCGTCCCGGCTGACCATGCTGATCCGGGAGAAATTGTTGTTTTAGCTGATGATACTTTGAAACTGAACGACATTCTGGGAAACGAAAAACTCTTACCTCAAAAAACACGGATCGATGATCCCATGCCATTACTTCGGACAACCGTAGAGCCGCAAAAGCCGGAGCAAAGGGAAGCCCTGTTAAATGCCCTCGTAGAGATCGCTGATACAGATCCTCTTTTGCATTTTGACATTGATACTGTTACCCATGAGATCATGTTATCTTTTTTGGGAAAAGTACAGTTAGAAGTTATTTGTTCGCTATTAGAAGAAAAATATCATGTGGGCGTGGTTACGAAAGAGCCTTCGGTTATTTATCTGGAAAGACCGCAAAAAAAAGCGAGCTGCACGATTCATATTGAAGTGCCGCCGAATCCGTTTTGGGCATCTATTGGTTTGACTGTAACACCGCTTCCTATTGGAAGCGGAACACAATATAAAAGCGAGGTATCTCTCGGATATTTAAACCAAAGTTTTCAAAATGCCGTCATGGAGGGGGTGCGTTATGGAATGGAGCAGGGCTTATATGGCTGGGGAGTGACAGACTGCCAAATTTGTTTTGATTATGGAGTTTATTACAGTCCGGTCAGTACCCCCGCTGATTTTCGTTTTCTTGCACCTATCGTGTTGGAACAGGCATTGAAAAAAGCAGGGACACAACTGTTGGAACCATACCTTTCCTTTACTCTTTTTGCGCCGCAGGAATATCTTTCACGGGCTTATAATGACGCACCAAAGTATTGCGCAATCATTGAATCAACCAGACTTGAAAAAGATGAAGTTATTTTTAAGGGGGAAATCCCTGCCCGTTGTATCGGTGAATATAGGAATGATCTGAATTTTTATACAAATGGAAGAAGTGTCTGCATTACAGAATTAAAAGGGTATCAGGAAACTTCCGGCGAGCCTGTGTTTCAGCCACGCCGCCCGAACAGCCGTTTAGACAAGATCCGGCATATGTTTCAGAAGATAATGTAACATCTTGCGCAATGCAAGCGTTCATTGCTGGCTATTGCGAAATATCCCAGAAGGCCGGCTCCCAAGGAGGAAACGTCAATGATCCTGCCTTCAGTGATTATACCTCTATATTTTGTCTGGTGCATTAAGGAAACCTCAGACACGGTAAATATGTCCTATAACTTCTGATGGAGGGGGAACTCCTCCTTCCGTTATATCTATATAGATTTATTAGATTGGACTTTGTAACTATTAACCAGTAGTCGTTCTTGACTACACCATTATTATACTAGGAGAATGTAACTTCATGTTTGCTAAAAATTCAAAGGCATATTCTGTCTACCTGCTGTTCCGATTTGTCTGTTCCCTGGCGGTTTCTATGTCCACAGTGCTTTCCATCGTGTACCACCTGGAGGTGGTGCAGCTGGATGCTTTCCAGCTTGTCCTGGTAGGGACGGTTCAGGAGACCTCCTGCTTTCTGTTCGAGATGCCCACCGGTGTGGTGGCGGATTTGTATAGCCGTCGGCGCTCGGTGCTGATTGGAATGTTCCTCTACGGCCTGGGCTTTCTGATGGAGGGTGCGCTACCGTGGTTCGCGCCGGTTCTGCTGGCCCAGGTTGTCTGGGGTTGCGGTGATACCTTCATCACCGGCGCTCTGGAGGCGTGGATTGCCTCGGAGGAAGAGGACAAACCCATAGACAAGGTGTTCCTGCGGGGCAGTCAAATGGGGCAAATCGGCGGCGTTCTGGGCGTGGTGCTGGGCACACTGCTGGGAAACATAAACCTGCAAATGCCTCTCATCTTGGGGGGCAGTTTGTGCTTGTTGTTGGGGCTGGTGATGGTTCGCATCATGCCAGAAACCAACTTCTCCCCTGCTATTGAGGAACGGCAGGGCTTGCTTAAAGACTTTGTCTGCCTGTTCAAGCTCAACCTGGGCTTTGTGAAAGGCGCACCTGTGTTGCTGGCGCTCTTAGCAATCACACTATGCGGGGGACTTGCCAGTGAAGGCTTTGACCGGCTCTCCACCGCTCATTTTCTGGATGACACGGTAATACCCGTTATCGGGCCGCTGAACAGCGTCACTTGGTTCGGTGTTATCAGTCTTATCGGCAACGGCTTAGGTATTCTGGCTTCTCAGTTGCTCATCGCCCGCATGGAGAAAAAAGGGACTGTCAGCCGAACCAGTGTGGTCATGTCCACCAGCGCCGGGTATATCCTGTTCCTGGTTCTCTTCGCGGTGGGGCGGAGCTTTTGGTTCATGTTGTTGGTGTTCCTGCTGGCGGGGCTTATGCGCACCATCAAGGAGCCTGTGCTGGCCGCCTGGATGAACGACCAAGTGGATGAGAAAATGCGCGCCACAGTCTTTTCCACCAGCGGACAGCTGGACTCTTTCGGGCAGATCATCGGCGGGCCTATTGTGGGGCTGGTAGCCCAGCAGGTGTCCATACCCTGGGGGCTGGTCTGTACCGCTTTCCTGCTGTTGCCCGCGCTGTTCTTAGTGCCGGTGGCGGGAAAGAAGCGGGATTGATATGGCATAGTTAAGTTTACTGACGAGCGGGAGATTACTTCCGCTCGTCTTCATTTAGTAGCGCAAAATTTGAGGACTCTTTATTTCCTTATTCGGTATAGCGGAGGCGGCTGTCAATTCGACATAATTTTCTTGTGATACTTTACCGTACATGAGCATTGGCTCCGGGATTGTCGTTGCCGTAACCCTCCATTAAGTTAATGGCACCCCAAATGCCAAGACCTGCGCCAAGCGCGATAACCAAAGTCTGCAATACACCAACTGCGCTGTTAAAGAAATCCATATAAACCTCGCTTTCTGCCGCTGTGCGGCTCAAAAAATGTTGTTGAAAATGAAAATGCCGCCGTTATTCCTCGGCGGCTGCGTCCTCGTCGGACAAATCTATTTCGTATATGTCAAAGGCTTCATCGGGCTTTACTATTGCCGGGCGGGTAGACATATACCGTTCCACATCAAAAGCGTTTTTCTTGTCGAAGTCGGAAAGGTATTTGTAGTTCGGGTGTTTCGTTATATCGTATTTGTCGCTTAAAAAGGGACGTACACCGCGTAGCTGCAAAATACATTTCCCACCGTCCATAACTGCTATTTCGTCCTGTGTCATCAACTCCTTTCCTAATTTTTGATAAGTAAGTCCATGAGAAACCTGCGTGCCGCGATTTTCGGAAGTGTTGAAACTGTCGATTGTTTCCCGTCCCAAGTTATCCGAAATATCCTTTGCATTTTTCCCACGTCCTCCCAAAAACAAGGTGCTGTCGGCATTATCAAGTATGATTTCTGCCGCGTCCTTGTAAATGGCTTTTAGCTGGCTCTGCGATTGCAGAATGATAGAAGCGGACATTTCCCGGCTGCGGATTGTGGCAATCAGTTTATCAAATCGGGGTATCTGTCCGATGTTCGCAAACTCATCAAGCAAAAAGCGGACATGAACAGGCAATTTGCCGTTGTATTCGTCGTCCGCTTTATCACAAAGCAAATTGAAAAGCTGCGATTGCAAAATAGCGATAACAAAATTAAAGGTGTCGTCGGTATCGCTCATTATGAGGAAAAGCGCGGTTTTCCGGTCGCCCAATGTATCAAGTTCCAATTCATCATAGGACATGAGTTCCCGGAGTTCCTCTATATCAAAAGGGGCAAGCCGCGCACCGCAAGAAATAAGGATTGACTTTGCCGTTTTGCCCGCCGCCAATTTGTATTTTTTATATTGCTTCACCGCGAAATGGTCGGGGCTGCGTTCTTCCAAATCGGCAAAGAGCAGATCAACGGGGCTTTGGTATTCCTCGTCGTCCTCGCGTGCTTCGCTTGCATTGATAAGTTCAAGCAACGTTGTAAAGTTCATTTCCTCGGTGGGGGCTTCATACCAAATGTAGCCGATCAACGCGCAATATAATAACCTCTCGGCTTTTACCCAAAAATCTTCCGCGCTTTTTTCTCCCTCGCCTTTGGTATTGACGATAAGGGTATTGACAACCTTTAACACGTCCTTTTCGCTGCGGATATAGACAAATGGGTTATAGTGCATACTTTTCCGAAAGTTTATCGTGTTCAGTACCTTAATGCGGTAGCCTGCCCGTTGCAGCAGCTTTCCGCACTCGATTAGGACGGTGCCTTTCGGGTCTGTCAAGACATAGGAAGAATGAAGCTGCATTAAATTAGGCTTTACGAAAAACCTTGTTTTTCCGCTGCCGCTGCCGCCGATCACCACGACGTTTTTATTTCTCGCGTATTTCGGCTGCTTCGGGCGGCTGTTCATGGTAAGGCGTTCGGTCTGCGTCAAAATGATGTTGTTCTGAAAATCCGGGTCGATGTAGGGCTTTATATCTTCGGCGTTGCCCCAACGTGCGCTGCCGTATTCTGCGCCCTTGCGGTATTTCTTCGCGTTTTTCCCTTTGACATAGACAATCAGACGGATAACCACCGCGCCGACAATGCCGATAAGCAAATCCAGCGGGTGAACGCTCGGCAAGGCATTTGAAAACGCTTCGGAAAACCCCTGTGTGATATTGAGTATCTTTTCGGAAATATCCGCGCCGGGGGCAAGCCGCGCCGCCTGTCCGACTTTATCAAAGAGATAGACAAAGAACACATACGGGATATTCGGGATTATCAGCTTTTTGTAGTTCATCTGCTTCATATCTCGCGCCCCCTGTCTATCTTCTTTACCTTGTCGCGGGCGGCGTTAAGCTGCTTCGCCTTGTCCTTTGCTGCGGCAAGGGCTTTACGGATAGAGGGCTTTTTGTCCCTGTTTAGCTTCTTTGCGGAAAACTCTTGAAACGCTGCGGTCATAACGTCCGCGTCCCTGCCTTTGAAAAACACAAGGTAACGGGTCTGCTCGCCCTTAACCTTTTTCAACGAAAAATCTATGTTGTACTTCTTCGCGGTACTCTCAAAGGCTTTGATATTGCTGTCGGTGATCTCGATGTTGGAAACACCCACATTTTGCTTCATAAGCTGCCGCATGGTCTGTTTCCCATGCGGGGTATGGCTTTTGCGCTGCTCCAAAAACTTCTTGATTGCTTTCTGCAACGCCTGTTCGGTAAGCCTTGCCGCGCCTTTTCCCACGTTGACGGATAGGGCAATCGTTTTTTGGGTTACTTCCTCCTGCAAGGTATCAACTCCTTTCCCGGTAAACTGCGGCTATGCTCATTTGCTGCCGTAAAAGTCGTGATTGACAAGGGCGGTATAGTAGCTGTCAATGGTACTCGGCGCGTTGAACAGAACCGCTTTAAGATACTGCTTGATGTTGCGGATTTTGGTTGTGTTCTCCCTCATGCAGTCCAAAACAAACTCAACGTGGCTGCTGTTCAGCTTCATAAACTTTGACTTCACAAGTTCGGCGGGGTAGTCGTCCCCGGCGATACGGATTGTCTTTCGGGCTGTGCAGACGGTTTCCAGCATGATTTCTACAATCTCGTCCAAACGGTCTTTATCCATTTTGGGGTCTTGAATGAGAATATCATAGTCGATGTTGTCCTTGATGATTTCCCGATAAATCGCTATTGCGCTGTTTGTTTTCGCTTCCGTTCTTTTCCTTTCCGGCGGCGTAGCCGCTTCGTCCTGCTCATAAGGCAAGGGATTTAGGGAATGGAAAGGAATGGAATGAGTATTTAATAGATCAGTAATTGATTGTTCTTTACTTGATATATCTTTATTTAATTGCGTTGGATTTTCCAACGTAGGTTTTTCCTGCGTAGGTTTTTCCAACGTTGGATTATCCAATGTTGGATTTTCCAATGTAGGTAAATCCGATGTAGGCGGCTGTTCGCTGCTGGTAGCTGCTTCCGGCTCTTTGGGCTGCGGTTGCTCATATATGACATAATCCGCGCCGCGCAAACGTCCTTTCTCGTCGCGTTCCCGGCTGCGGACGATATATCCGGCTTTTTCAAGTTCTTTGACCGCTTCGCGGATTGCGTCGATCTTCTCCCGGTTGATGTGAGATAAGCCCGCAAGGGTATAATCCCAATCTTCGGGCAAAGACAGCATTTGCGAAAGCAAGCCTTTTGCCTTTAAGGTGAGTTCCTTATTGCGCAAGTGGTGGTTGCTCATAACGGTATAGCCCGTATTTCTCTCAACTCGGAAAACTGCCATTTTTTATCACTTCCTTTCTCGGTCTGCGTGGAATAATAGAAAGCCGTTTTCGGCGGTTTTGGTATTGCAGTATGCCTTTGCCGTTTTTGCGTCTGAAAAGCCTTGTATTATAAGGGCTTTTTCGCGCCTAACGTTCCACGTTACCGCCTGTTTTCGGGCATAAAAAAACCGCAACTCTTTTCAAGCTGCGGCGACATATCCTACTCACTTAAAAACGCCATATCAAGGCTTGTCCAACCTTGCTACGGCGTTTTAGGTGTAATTATAGGGGTTGTTTAATTGTCTTTAATGTGCTGAAAGCCGCATGGTTACGGCATTTTCCTTGTTGTGCATATATTGACGGGCCAGTTGGGCCTGTCGGACCTGTTGCCCCATCTGTTCCTGCCGCTCCGGCTGCACCTTCTGCTCCGGTTGGACCTGTTGGACCCGTCGGACCTGTCGCCCCATCTGTTCCTGCAGGGCCTGTAGCTCCGGTTGGGCCTGTTGGACCCGTTGGGCCTGTTGTTCCTGTCGCTGTAACAGTTACCAGATCAAAATCAGGAGATGTTCCCGGTGTTCCCACTGGATCATCAACAGCTGCCTGATAAAGAGCCCCGTTATAAAACAACATAGCACCTCTTGGATAAGGTGTTCCCTGCACAAACTCAGCTACAGTATCAATTCCGGCTCCTGCAGGACCTGTTGGGCCCGTAGCTCCGGTTGGGCCTGTTGGACCCGTCGGACCTGTTGGACCTGTTGGACCTGCTAAACCTGCCAGCCCCTGGGCTCCCGTCGGACCTGTCGCTCCGGTTACTCCAGTTGCCCCGGTTGGACCCTGTGGACCCGGGAATCCGGCAGGGCCTTGCGGACCTGTTGGACCTATTGGCCCTATATCACCGTTCAATCCGGCAGGGCCCTGCGGCCCCATTGGACCGGTTGGACCCGGAAATCCTATAGGGCCTTCCGGGCCCATTGGCCCCTGGGCTCCTCTTGGACCTCTCGGACCGGGACACCCTCTCGGACCTGTCGGTCCTGTCGGTCCTCTGTCACAGCAAGTATTATTAAAATTGTTGCAGCAACAATCATTATTATTTGGATTATTAAAAAGCATACACTTTCCTCCTTATTAGCATTTCTTATGCCTGACAAATATGAATATACTATTATTCATACGTCATCAGCGTCTATTCTAACGCCTATACTCTACCATATGCTTTTTTTCAGATCCGGTTACATTTTTTTCATGATTCTGAGAACAGGCGCTCAAAATATTTTTGATTTTTTAAAACTGCATCTGCTTTAGGTTTTAAAGATGTTGTGCGCAAATGATACTGCCATGCTTTATAATGATCTCCCAGACGGTCATAACATACACACAGTTGAATAAGCGGAATATAGTCATGATATTCTTTTTGTTCAAATCCTCCTTCTTGACTTTTATCAGGAACTGTAAGAGCCTGTTCATACCAATAAACAGCAATCTCAAAAGTCTTCTGTTCCATAAAAAATCTTCCAATTTCGCAGCAAACCTCAGCCCTTGGCGTATCGTATTTAAAACTATTAAGCAAACTGTTGAGACGATGCTCAGAATCACCTATTTTTTCATAACACAACGCTGTTTGCATACACGCATCTATTTTATTTTCTCTCCATCCTTCAGATGATTTCAAAAACTCCTCAAATACCGATAACGCTTCATCATATTTTCCATGATAATAAAGTTCTCTGCCGTAATAAAACTGATGTCGCGGTTCCAGACTCTGCCCTTCCGCTATTATAGACTGATATATCCTGAGATTTCTGTCTGCATCTGCCGAAACCATCTTCCTGTGTTCTATTTCTATATCTGAATGAATTATCTTACCCCTCGGTGTTACTGCTTCATGTACTCTACCCTCCCATAAAAAACCTTTTTTGTTTTTTATTAGCCTTTCTCTGTAATAAGAAAAATTAGCAGCGCCATCTTCTCCAAATCCAGCAAGATATTTCATCATCACCACGTCAATACTTGGGTCCAAAGTCTCCTTAAGCTCTTTTATCTTTTTCTGGTTTTCCGAAGTAACAACGTCATCGGCATCAAGCCACATCCAATAGTCCATAGACGCTTTACTGCAGGCAAAATTTCGCGCCGCTGCGAAATCATCGTGCCACTCATAATCAAAAACTCTTGAAGTATATTTTTGTGCGATATCTTTGGTAGAATCCGATGAACCTGTATCCACAATTATGATCTCATCTGCGATATCTTTCATCTGCTCAAGTATACGTCCCAGAACAGCCTCTTCGTCCTTTACGATCATGCATAAACTAATTCGAATCATATATGCCCTCCTTTGTTTTTAACGTATGATACATACTATTCGAAATGGGCTTACAAGTTTCATATCGGTACTTCCATTATCTAAAAAGTAGATTTATATTTTATCACCTGTTATAATAGTGTAGAATTTTATTTGATACTATCGACGTTACAGAGGAGAGCAATGAAAAAAAAGAAAGAAAAATTCCCCATCAGATTATATGAGGCAATGAAACATGAACTTAGAGAACATAAAAGCTCCTTCATCATATACAATATATTGCGCTTTTTAGTCATATGTATGATGATCTTTGAAATATTAAACAGAAGTTATGAAAGTGCCTTTTTATGTGTACTTACTTTGATTCTTCTCATAATTCCAAGCTTCTTTCAAGTAGCACTTCGTATAGAGGTTCCCACTGTGTTGGAAATCACCATACTTTTTTTCATATTCGCTGCTGAAATTTTAGGGGAAATATGTAATTTTTATAGTATTTTTCCTTTTTGGGATACCGTTCTTCACACTCTTAATGGCTTTCTTACCGCTGCCATAGGACTTTCTCTTGTACAATTATTAAACAAAAGCGATAAATTGCTGTTTCAGCTTTCACCGCTTTTTACTTCTATCGTAGCTTTCTGTTTTTCAATGACAATAGGGGTTATCTGGGAATTTTTTGAATTTGGAATGGATCAGATATTCAACCTGGATATGCAAAAAGATACTGTTATACATACTATATCATCTGTATCTTTAAACTCCTCAGGAGAAAACATTCCTATAATAATCAAGGATATTCAAGACGTTACTGTCTCCGGAAAAGATCTGGCACTTGGCGGATATCTCGATATCGGCCTCATTGATACCATGCAGGATCTTCTTGTAAATTTCATAGGCGCGCTTGTCTTTTCCATATTAGGATTCTTTTATGTAAAAAATAAAGATAAAGACTCGGTCATAGTCAAATTGATTCTTCATAGAAAAGATAAAGACAAAGACTACCTGTCATACTGAATTCTCTTTTCAAGGCATACGAGATTTACTCCTTTAATACCATTAAAAGAACAAGGTACTATGCCAACTTCATTGTATCCGTTCCTTTTATACATGCTGCGCGCCACTGTATTCTTCTCATTAGTGTCAATACGAAGATATCCGCACCCGTTCTTTACGGCATATTCTTCATAAAAATCCAAAAAAGATTTTCCGTAACCCTTTTTTGAACATTGAGGATCCACTACAAGAGTATGCATCACCATTATCTCATTATCAGGAGCATCAAATTCCCAATGACAGTCTGCATATTCACAGACCTGCTCCTGGTCTATCTTAGCTGCCGCTACTATTTCACCGTTTTCCTCATATACAAATAAGGTTCCTTTACGCAAAGCATCTTCGGCTGTCTGTTCTGTAGGATAAATTCCCCTTACCCATCCTATAAGTTTTTCTTCAGCTTCTTCTTCTCTATCCAATATAGCATCATATATACGTACTATAGAACTTACATCATCTTTAACTGCTTTTCTTATCATCTGTGACATTCCTTTCTGCCGGAACTTTTCTCTGTGAAATATAAATCATCACAAGAACCGCCGCTACCAATATTAAACTTATCCATTGAGATACAGAAAACATCAGAACACTCCCTCTTGCTGCGTCGCCTCTAAAAAACTCCAGGCAAAACCTCATAGGCGCATACATCAATATATAAATATATAAAACCGTTATCCTGTGACGAATACGTCTCGAAATATATACAAGAATAAAAAAAATAATCATTTCACCGACGAACTCAATTCCCTGAACAGGAAATAAACTGACATTATTAGGCGCAATCTGTGAGGAATTATATATGATACTCAAAGGACAGGATATCTCTATGCCATAACAGCAGCCAACCATAAGACATCCAAGTCTGGCTATGCCATGAGCAAGCGCAAATCCAGGCACCAGCACCGGCAAAAAATCAATTATATTTTTTTTATATCTGCCCGCTGTATACCAGCCGGCTGCCAGCGCTCCTAAAAGCCCTCCGTAAAACACCATCCCTCCACTGGCATATTTTATAAAAATCAATGTCAGCGGCATATCTCCCGACGATATATCCTTATATATCTCTCCCGATGAAACCATAAGGTACAAGATTTTCGCTCCTATAACAGCTCCTATCGCTGCGAAAATAAAAATATATACAGTATCATCTCTATCAAGAGCAAATTTTTTGCAAGAAAATAAGGCATATGCCAGTGCTAAGCATACGCCCAATATTCCAATCAAACCATATACAGGGATTTCCCTGCCTAATATCACTATTTCCGATATCACATTCCGGCTCCTATACCCGCGATTCCTAACATGCCTACACATGCAACGCATGCAATAAAGAAAAAGGCTCCGCCTATGGTTCCTATTATGGATAACACAAACCCTGCGGTTCTTAATCCTCCGTCAAATCCCGCTTCCTTGGATTTAGATGCAAGAACCAGCCCTATAATTCCCAATATTACAGAAATTATAGCCGAATAGCCAAAAAACCAGAGAACAACTGATATTATACCTAATACAAGTGATGCCACCGCCTGGTTCTTTCCCGGAATCTCCCCGTTGGGGCCCTGATTGTCATACATGTTCTGATTATTATTCTGTTGCTGCATTTTTACTTCTCCTCCTGTTAAGATATTACTTTTTATTTAGTATACCTTACAATACTTTGAAAGTAAAGATACTGTCTTATTTCATCTGTCTTTGTTCTGAAAACCGTTTGGTTTTCTGACAGACCATGGAAATAAACGGCCGCACCTCGTACAAGAATCCGGCCTCTTAACGCTTTCTGCTTTTGGCCCTCTGGGAACTGATCCATAATAATACCATTTTTTTATCAACTGCCCGCAAGCCGGACAAGAATCCAATAATGAAGAGCCGCATTCACTGCACACTTGCCCCGCTTTTACCCTTCTGAAATCCGTCTTTACATGTCCTTTCTCACATATATGGACATAAAAACTCGTCATATATTGATTTTCCTTTCCTCGCCATTCCTATATGATAAAATGATAGACCACTGAATATCAGCGGTCTATCGTCATTACTTTGCTTTTTAAAATCAATTCTGCATATTAATCCCAGCTTAATGGATTTGCCTTAAGTTTTTCCAGCTCTTCATACATATCGGAACCGAGGAAATACTTGCCAGGCTTAGAAGGTTCTTCTCCTCTGGCGATAGCGTCTATTCCTGCCTTTACTTTCTCAGGAGACGCCGGCAGATCATAAATTCTTACTCCACATGCATTATTAATAGCATTTATTACAGCTACATGATCTGATGACTGGAATGCCTCTGAAGCTCCGGATGAACCGAAAGGTCCTCTTTCATCGTATCCGTCAAGATGTATAGCCGTCATATCATCAGGAATATCCTTGATATAAGGCACTCCTGCTCTCAGCATATTAGTATCTTTTCTGACATCCTCATAGTTTTCGGAAAGAGCAAATCCTATAGAATGAGACATACCGCCGAACGCCTGACCGTTTACAGACTGAATGTTACCTACTTTACCTACCCAGTCAACGCAAGTCATCTTATCAACTGTAGTCTTTCCTGTAGCTGTCTCCACAGAAACTTCTGCCAGATACAGAGCATAAGTATAAGCATAAGTAGGTTCGCCGCTTCCATCATTAGGATCCAGAAAATCGAAGTAATCCCATTCATCTGCCGCTACCCAGTGTCCGTCATATCGTGTAGGAATGCCTTCCGCTATCATTTCATCATAAGTTCTGTAAGTTCCGTCTTCCTTACGCATAGCATCTGCCAGGTTTTTAGCCGCTACGATAGATGCTTTACCGTTTGCAAAGTGAGATCTTGAACCTGCTGATTCACCTGTATTAGGGCAATATTTACTGTCTGTCTGTATTACTTTTACATCATCAGGTGTAACTTCCGGGAAGTAAGGTCTGAGCGCTTCCAACGTACATACCAGTGAACCTGCGTCTCCACCTTGTCCCTGATCCTGCCATGTATCATACTTTCTGAATTTGCCGTCTCCTACAAGTTCGATAGCTACAGTAGCTTCATCAACTCCGCCAAGACCTACGTTGTATCCGCCCCATGCGATACCTACACCCTTTCTGATTTCAGGTGTGTCTTCTTCCTTGGCTCTCTTTACAGCTTCATCATAAATAGGTTTGAGAGTATCCATCATTTCTTCCATTGGATACTGTAGGAAGTTTCTCTGGTTGAGGTTTGTATCTCCCGGTCTTGCTATATTCTTATATCTGAATTCAAATGGATCCATTCCCATCTTTTCAGCCATCATATCTATCAAAGCTTCGCCGCATGTATAAGCCTGAGGTGCACCGTATCCTCTGTAAGGAACGCCGAAGTTGTGATTAGTAACGGCACTTCTTGCCAGTCCGACAACATTAGGAACATAGTAAGGGAAGAACATGAATCTCAGAATCTTAGTAAGCTTATCATCACCCATTTCAGGATATGCACCATTGTCAAGTCCTGAATCAAATTCGCCTGCCAGAATCTTACCGTTTTCATCACATGCAAGTCTTGCATTAAAGAATGCAGGAGAACGCTTACCGGAGAATGCCATGAATTCAGCATAAGTCATTGATAATGCCACAGGCATACCCGTAACCTTTGTTGCTGCTCCTGCCAACGCATATGAAGCTGCGTTCATTGCCCATCCGAATGAACCGCCTGTAGGATTCTCTATTACACGAAGATCTTCCACAGGTATTCCGATAGCTTCTGCCATATCATCTCTGTCAAAATACAGAGTCATTGTCTTACAATGTACACAAAGCTTACCATCTTCATCATAGTATGCCTGAACTGTATCTCCTTCTATGGACATATGAGGCTCTCTTGATGAATAGAAGCTTCCTTCAACTGTATACTCAGCATTATCTATCATATTGGCTACATTGTCATAATCGCCTTTGAGTACAGGCTGAGTACTGTATATATTGTCAAATGACGCGTGAATCCTCTGCGCATCCGGTTTAACTGCTTCAAGATAACTCATGTATTCAGGAAGCTGTTCCAGCTCTACCTTTACTTTTCCTGCAGCTTCTCTTGCATGATCTTTAGTATCAGCAACCACCATTGCGACAGGATCTCCCCATCTTACGATCTTTTCGTCCTGGAGAAGTTTATGAGTCTGCTCGAATTCAACTGTTCTCGGCGAGAACTGATATGCCATAAGTTTATTTGCGCCTTCCAGATCCTTCGCCGTGATGACTTTAACAACTCCCGGCATTTTTTCGGCTTCGGAGAAATCAATGTTCAGTATTTTGGCATGGTTAGTCTTCATTGGCATTACCAGAACCGCATGAAGAGTTTCAGCCGGCATCTTAAGCTCTATATCATCACCATAATCACATACTCCGCATGCTTTCGCCATAGCATTAGGTCTTACGAGAGGCTTTCCATAGAAACCTTCTTCGATATCTTTTGACCAATCATATGTAATATCTTCAAAAGTTTTCTCTCCGCGCATGATAGCAGCAGCTTCCATGACAGCATCCACTATCTGCTTGTAACCTGTACATCTGCACACATTCCTGTGCTTCTGGAACCAGTCACGAACTTCTTCTCTCGTAGGATCAGGATTTTCCTGCAGAAGCTGATAAGCTGAAACAATAAATCCCGGAACACAGAAACCACACTGAACCGCACCTAAATTTACCCATGCATACTGAAGCGGATGAGGGTGAAGAGCGGTACCAATACCTTCAATCGTCATAACAGAACTGTATTCTTCTATCCTGCTTATCTTTCTTGTACATGAGCGGACAACTTTTCCGTCTAATATCACAGAACATGCGCCGCACACGCCTGTGCCGCATCCTACCTTTGTTCCCGTCAGTCCCAGACGACGAAGTACGGATGCCAGTGTATCCTTTTCAGGATCACAGATGAACATACGGTCAGCGCCGTTGATGTTCAAGGTCATTTTCTTTAAATTCATAATAATTGCCTCCGATTTCACAACATTACTTTAACTACGCAACAACAAAATACCTGAGCGATACTTCTCGCATAATAAAAACCCTTTTCCGCACAGCGAAAAGGGCCTTTAAAATGCTAAAGACAGATGTCATCGAGCTTATGCTCTGTTAAAAACTATTGCTTCAGGGCATCGAATATGCACTTGTTCAGGTTTTATACAGAGCCGGCACTTTATCCTTTCCAAATGCGGGAGGAATGCGTGTTTCCACGCAGACCCTAACGTTCCTGATTCCATGCTTTGCCAAAGCGAAGGAAATAAGGACTCGGATCTTTATTCATTTATTACGTTGATAATATTTTATCAGTAAATACTGAAAAAAGTCAACTATATATAGTGACTTTTTAATATCCACTTGCTGTATTTGTATAATATATTTGCAATATTAAAATAATGCCGGATATCCTTCTGAATTTATGTTGTTCTGAAAACACTTTTACTGTTATCCGACAAATACTCCATATTTATCAGTAATCACTTTTTCTTTCATACCGTACTGGAGTCGATCCTTCTCTTCTATCTGTATTTTCCCCGAGATTATACTTTTTTCTTGTTTCTACTGCAATCCTATATGTTCTGTGAATAAGATTCATACATTTTCCAACTGCCCCTATTATCAATATATCATAACAAAAATACAATATTTTATTATAGTATAAGGAAAGTACAGGTCTTGACAAAACATATACAGACAGAACCACAGCAGCCGCCAATATTCCATGATACAAAACATTTCCCTCACCGGCTACCCCTGTGCTTTCTATTATATACCTTATCGGGATATGCAGCAAATACACCGTCATGGTATTCCTCCCTATACAGGAAAGCCAACTTTCTTTTTTTCCCGCAAGATTAATCAATACCATAATCCATCCCAAAGCTGTCACTGCTAAAACCAACCTGGCAAATATACCCTCAAAATTACTCATCCCAAATGCCAAATAGCATTCTTTCATCTGCCATACCTCGGTGTCCCAGACTTCACCATATGCCATAAATAAAGAAAATGCACCCAGAAATATCAGAACAATGATCATGATACCCTTCGGTATATCTCTTATTTTCTCAATGTGTTTTTCTTCGCATTTATACCCTAAAATAAAGAAAAAGAAAAAAGAACATATCCTTCCTAATGCTAATTCTTCACCTAAAAACGGAATACATCCAGAGATCAGCATTAAAAATACACTTATGTGTACAATATATGGAATCTTATAAATCGACTTAAGAAAAAACCTATACACAAACATTACCAGCATAAACCACAAAGCAAAAGATGGTTTAAAAAAATTAAGCTCCGCATTGCCTGAAAGTATATACCTGCTTATAAACATCAATGGCATCATAATTATATACGGTAAAAGAAAATTTTTCACAGCTCCGTCTCTGCATTTCTGCAGATTTTTGGAAAAATATCCGGAAAAGAATAAAAAGCCCTGCATTATGAAAGAGAACGCTGTGATATATACTGTCCCGTCAAAAGACGACAGCTGAAAGCTCCCTCCTACTCTCAAATAATGAGCCGTTATCACGGAAATCATCAATATTCCTTTGATATTATCCATCAGATGATTTCTTGTTTTTGTCTCTTCTGACGATATAACCTGCAAAGATACCTCCTATTAACATTTTTTACACAACAAAAAATCTACTATGTTATTATTCACAAAATAACATAGTAGTCAACATATCTCACATAATTTCCAAGAAACTTTCATAATATCTTAATTTAACAGAATATATTTATTCTTCCCACAGACATTTCTTTATATCTACATGGTTCAGATCCTTCATAGGAACACCTTCCTTCATCAAAAGCCCCCTTTGATCCTCCCATCCGGGAACAAGTCGACCTGCATGATTAACCACCCTATGGCACGGATATTCCCCATATAACTCAGACATTGAAAGAACCCTTCCTACAAGGCGAGCATTTTTTTCACGTCCTATAAGTCTCGCAATCTGTCCGTAAGTCGCAACACAGCCCTCCGGAATCTCCTCAACTACAGATAATATTTCATAAAGGAGATCTTTGTCTAAAAGCATCTTCATTACGATATCTTCCTATTTTCACGGATCTGAGAATAAACAAAATCAAAGAGTTTTACAACATTATCATTTAGAATACTCTCACCTTCTTTATATGTTTCATTTTCGCGGGCGTCCACAATATCCTTAGCTCTTTCTGAAGCTCCTGTCTGTGCCATATCAAGAACAAATGAATCTTGATCCCTTATAGCCGTTACCGCAATAACACAGCATCCTGCCAACTTGAGCTTGAGACCGTACTGGTCTTTCACATCTCCATCTATCTTCTGATATCTCCTCTGTAAATCGTCACACACCGCTATCCATTTATCTGCTACTTCTTCAAAAGTTCTTTCTGCTATACTCTCTCTGTACTCTGCTCGGCATGTTTCATGATCGTGATTAGAAAGGGTTTTCCATGTAAAATACTCAAGAATAGAAAATACACACACCTCATGAACTCCATACTCTATATTATCGAGCCCCTCGAACGGAGGAATCTGAAAAAAGTCTCCAATATCATCATATAATCTTTTGAAGGCATCATCAGCTTTATGATTCTTCATAAAGCTGTCAAAATCAGCTTTTATCGATTCAGTCTCCTCCATAAGCATATCCACATCGTAAAGCTTACGTTCTCCACTGCCTATCATGTTCTCATAATATTCTTCACATTTTTTTACAGTTTCGGGTTTCAGACCCTTTGTCAGGCTTTTAAGATCTATTATTTCACCTGCGATTTGTCCTCTTGTCAATTCTCGTTTTTCACCCGTACATATTCTCTGCATTTCCATAGCAATTTCATAATCCATAGCTTTTCTTTAAGCCTCCTGTTTTTAATATATAACACGTCTATATTATATCCAGTTTGCCAAGTAAAATCAATTATATTACATTCATAAAACCTATGTGCTTACCATGGATAAAATTAAAGGTGCAAAAAAACTAAACTCTGTTAATATGCCTAAACTTTAATCTTACTCCTCCAGTTCAAAAGTATAGCTGAGTTTACAATGACAATAATAGATCCGGCATTATGTACGAGTGCTCCTATCACAGGAGTAAGTATACCTGTAATAGCAAGTATGACAGCAATAAAATTCAATATCATAGAAAAGCTCATATTACACTTTATGGTTGCCATCATTCTTTTTGACAGAGCAAGAAGATGTGGAAGTTCTTTGATTTCATCATCTATAAGTACAATATCTGCCGCATCCACTGCTATATCGCTTCCAACTTCTCCCATTGCAATTCCCACATCGGCTTTCTTCAGGGCTGGAGCATCATTTATACCATCACCTATCATGCAGATCTTTTTTCCTTGTTCTTGATATTGCTCTATCATGCCAAGCTTATCTTCCGGAAAACATTCTGCGTATACTTCTTTGATATTTAAACGTTCCGCTATAGAAACTGCTGCACTTTTATGATCTCCTGTCAAAAGTACAGGTCTGATTTTAAGTGAAATCAGAGATTTTATCATATCAGGACTTTCCGATCTTACGGTGTCAGACAAAGCCAAATAGCCTGCAGGTTCTCCATCTGAAGCTACATATATACTCGTACATCCCCGATTTGAAAACATATTCACAGCAGCTTTCTGTACCTTTGAAAACAGAATATTGTTATCCTTCATCATAGCTTCATTTCCGGCCAACAGTTTTTTCCCTTTAATAACACAGGAAACGCCTCTTCCGGGGATCATTCTGAATTCATCCGGCTGTTCGGGAACCTTTCCCATCTCGTTAATATAGCACCTAACTACAGCTTTGCCCAGAGGATGTTCTGACAGCTTTTCCGCTGAAGCACAAAAACCATATATATCCTCATAGCTATATTGACTCAAAAAACTTCTTACTGCAGTTACTTCAGGTGTTCCATATGTCAAAGTTCCGGTCTTGTCAAAAGTTACTTCAGAAACAGATGCCAATCGCTCCAAAGCATCCCCTTCACGTACAAGAAATCCGTGTTTCGTAGCGTTCCCTATAGCTGCCATAATCGCAGTAGGAGTTGCCAGTACGAGAGCACATGGGCAAAAAACCACGAGAATAGTTACTGCTCTGATAAGCTCTTCTGATACAAGCCATGTAAATCCTGCTGCTGCCAAAGCCACAACAACTATCCACGTAGCCCATCGATCTGCTATGCCAACGATCTCTGCTTTCCCCGCATCCGCTGACTGTACAAGTCTTATCATTCTCTGAATAGAACTGTCTTCTCCTACTTTTACAGCCTTCATCTCAAAAGGGCCAAACTGATTTACAGTACCCGAAGAAACCTCATCACCTTCCGATTTGTCTACTGGTAAAGATTCTCCTGTCATAACAGCCTCATTCACCGACGTCTTCCCTGATAGAACAATCCCATCAACAGGAATAGTCTCTCCGGGCAATACTCTGAGAATATCATCGACAGCTACCTGCTGCGCAGATATAATCTTTTCTGAACCATTTTTTATAACTCTTGCAGTCTGAGGAGTAAGATGAACAAGTTTTTCTATCCCGGCTCTTGCCCGTTCAACGGTAATATCCTCCAAAAGCGCTCCCAGCTGCATAATAAATGCCACTTCTCCTGCAGCAAAATCTTCTCCTATAAACACCGCTGCAATAAGCGCCATTGAAACCAGTACATCTGCTTTTATATCAAATTCAGTGACAAGGCCTATGACAGCTTCAAGAATTATAGGAATTCCGCACAGGATTATAGCTATCCACGCTAAATCAAAAGAAAGGTCAAAAATATGAAAGATACTTAACAAAAGAGATATACCGGAAATTGCAAGCAATATTATCTCTTTTACAGTTCCTCCAACATTTAAAAAAGTTTCCACCTTTTTCATAAAAATCTTCATAATAACTCCTCTCGTTATACCTATGCTGGTATAAGTATTATAAGCAAATTATACCCATAGGGGTATTAGTTGTCAAGATGAATTTGTTTTATTATCCTCATACAATTTTCCCCAAAAAAAAAATGCTTATAAGAGCACTGTGTGTTGATTACCCTTATAAGCATACTTAAAAGCTTAAATTATCTGCTGACTAAACTCTATTACATATTGGCAAACCGCTCTACAGCTTTAGTAAAGTTTTCAATAGTCTGATCCGCGTCACCATGTTCTATGCCATCACGGACACAATGTTTAATATGTCCCTCAAGAACTACCTGCCCGGCTCTGTGAAGAGCTGATTTCGCAGCATTTATCTGCGCAAGTACATCCTCACAGGGAACATCTTCGTCCACCATTCTATCTATAGCCTGCACTTGGCCTATTATTTTTTTTAATCTTCTGTGCAGATTGTCTGCATCCATACACTGTCTCATATCATTCCTCCATATTATTCCCATCACTATACCTATATAGGTATATGTATTTATTATATGATAAACAAGCAATAAATGTCAATAAAATGCATTTTATTTAAAATCTGATATTACCCATTACAGATAATTCCTCTGTAAATATCATAATCTTCCTCTTTAAAAACATTAAATATAACTTTTTTTATTTCTGTACTTTTCTTTAAAAAATCAGTAACTGTCTTTATGGCTATTTCAGCTGCTTTTGCACGCGGAAATAGAAATTCACCTGTAGAAATACAGCAAAAAGCTACTGATTTCAGCTGATTTTTCGCAGCCAATTCAAGGCAGGAACTATAGCAGGATGAAAGCTGATGGCATTGTTTTTTCGTAAGTTCTCCCGATACGACAGGTCCAACTGTATGCAGCACATATTTACTTGGAAGATTAAAAGCAGAAGTTAATCTCGCACTTCCGACCGGCTCTTTATGTCCCTTCATCATTTCGTTACATGCAAGCCTCAGCTGTACTCCGCTTATGCTGTGAATGATATTGTCTACACACCCGTGACATGGAATAAAACATCCCAGCATGGTAGTATTGGCAGCATTCACGATAGCATCAGCATCAAGTCTTGTGATATCTCCTTTCCACAAACTGATACGATCTGCAGAAGGCAGTATTGACTCAAACTCATCTCTCACAGATAGAATTTTTTCAGCCGAAACAACTCCTTTTAATCTTACCTTTTCAGATAAATACTGATCCTGAATTTTAATAAATTCTGTACTTACAGGTTTTGGCAGGCGCACATTCATCAGTCCTCTTAAAAGCTTGTCCTGAAAATATGCCTCATCAGAAACTTCCATATCAGGATATTTCATTGATTCTGCTAAAAGCGCTTTTATCAGAAATAATCTTTTTTCATCGTGTGTCATATCGTGTTCCTCTCTCAACAACCACAGCCATCATGCTATCTTTTTAAGGATCTTGCCTATATCATCATTTATACATGTGGCTCTCTGTACTATGTTTTCCGGACATACTGCTTCACCTTGGTTAATACAAGCATATGATGCTCTGTGGTTTTTTGCTGCCATCCGCCAGAATGGATATTTTATTATACCGGGAGTGTTCATTCCCACTCCAAGCTCTAAAAACAATATTTTGCTTTTCCTGTGATTTCTCAGAAATGTCATATACCTTTCGTAAGCTTCGTGCCAGCTGTTATTTTCCACAAACGTACTGTCTGATCTCAAATTCATAGACATAGGACGGCCACAAATAGGACATTTCGGTATAAGACGTGAAGGAATCCTCATCTTCAGGCTCTGTTTTTCAGTTATATACAACATGCCTTTTGTATCAAAAGAAAACCCCTGAGCCCTGAGCATGGCTCTTACTTTGTGTTCATTATCATATGTCTCATTATGACAAGGTTTTGAACACTGCCAAAGACCATAATCTCCTTGAGTATAAAAAAGTCTCTTCTTAGCAAATCCTGCCTTTTGAAAGCAATGATCCACATTAGTTGTTATTACAAAATAATCTTTATTCTTAACAGCACTGTACAAATCGTCATATACACTTTTAGGGATTCTCTGATATCTATTGATATAAATATTCCTGCTCCAAAATGCCCATTGCTCTTCAAAAGTTTCAAACGGATAAAATCCCCCCGAATACATATCATGAAATCCGTATTTTTTCTCAAAATCAAAGAAATATCTACCGAAGGTTTCTCCGTCATATTCAAATCCTGCTGATGCAGAAAGACCGGCTCCCGCCCCAATTACAACGGCTTGCGTACTTTCCATGATTTTCTTAAAATGCTTTATAACTTCTGAGGTATTCTTTTCACTCTCATTAAAAACTTTAAAAAACATATTGTTAGCTCCTTCCATATCATGATAAATCCCATATGTCAATGCCTGTATCAATATCAGTCATTCTTCTGATTTTTTCATCTGCCGTCTTGATTATAATTTCCCCTGTATAATTTATCCTAGCATCCTGCAAATGTCCTGCCGCCACAATTATATTACCTTTTTCACTGAATGACGAAAATACTGCATGGCCATGAAGGAACGGTTCTCCTGAATCTCCTTCAGATATATTCCCCATAAGAGAAACCATTTCCAGCATTCCTTCAATATAAGACACATTAAAATCATTTTTTTCCGGCTCCCACGAAGAAATCTCAGCTTTATCACATGCACCGATTCCCTGAAAATAGCCTGTTAAAATATTTTCTTTTCTGCAGATATCATATATAGATTTTGTTACCGACTCGCCTTTATCTACACGAAGGTAGATTGTATTTTCTATCCTCTTATAATCCATAACTATTCTCCAAAATTATCATTTTACTGATCTGAATAAAAGTTTTTCCACAAATTCGTCAGCCGGATTTTTTCTTACCGCATCAGGACTGTCGTATTGCTTTACGCATCCTCTGTCCATAACAAGAACTTTAGTCCCCAGCCTCATTGCTTCATTAATATCATGAGTAACGAATAAAATTGTTATACCGGTCTGCTCATGTATACGTATTATCTCATCCTGCAGCATCCCTCTTGTTATCTCATCTACCGACCCAAAAGGTTCATCCATAAGAAGAATCTCAGGAGATACTGCCAGAGAGCGGGCTATACCTACCCTTTGCTGCTGACCTCCCGAAAGCTGATAAGGATATCTTTCTTTCATGGAAAATTCCAGTCCTACTATATTCATCCATTTATCGACTGCCGCATCTATTTTCTTTCTATCCCGTTTATTGAGAAGGTTCGGTACATAGGCAATATTCTTCGCTACCGTCATATGAGGAAACAGTACGCTTCCCTGAACGCAATAACCTATGCTGCGTCTCAAACTTGTAAGATCAGTCTGCCTTGTATTCTTACCATTCACTATCACATTTCCTGATGTGGGAATAATCAGCCCGTTTGCCATTTTCAGGAGAGTAGTCTTGCCACACCCGGATGATCCTATGACAGTAACAAACTCTCCTTTTTTCACTTCAAAATTAATATCACTTATCACCTGACTATCACTATATACCATAGAAATATTTTCATATCTTATTATTTTACTATCTGTCATTTTAAAAGCCCCTTTTCCTGCAAAAAATCTTTTGCCACATCTTCCGGAGACTGTCCATCTATTTCTACTTTATAGTTAAGCCCTGCCATTTCGTCATCAGTTATAAGGTTGTCCATCTTATCAAAGACACTCTGAAGTTCCGGATATTCTCTGATCAAATCATTCCTTACTACAAAACCGCATACATATGACGGGTATAGACCTCTGTCATCTTCTAAAACCACAGCATCTGCGGCTGAAAGCTGACCATCTGTTGTAAAGATATTCATAACATCTATTTTCTTCTGTCTGAGAGCATCATATTTAAGACCTATATCTAAATCCATAGTATCAGCGAACTTCATTCCATACGTTTCATACAGAGCCCTGTATCCATCTTCACGCTCAAAGAAATCATATTCTGCTCCGAATATCAAATCTCCTGATATAGCTGCCAGATCAGAATAAGTCTTAATATTATACTTTTCAACAACTTCCTTTGTCACCGCAATTCCATATGTATTATTAAAACCCGTCATACCACACCATGTCATCCCCAGTTTATCGTAGCCTTTCTGAAGTTCGCTGAACATACTTTCATCATATATGCTTTCCTCTTTCAACACAGCATTCCAGCCGGAACCCGTGTACTCAGGATAAAAATCAAATTCGCCTCTTTCCATAGCAGGCTGTATATTAGATGTACCGCCTCCCACTCCTTCCGTTATATTTACCGTAAGGTCTGTATCCTGCTCAATCAGTATTTTTATCATACTTCCCAAAATATACTGTTCCGTCATAGGTTTAGTAGCCATATTTATAACACCTGTTTTACTACTGCATCCTGTAAAACCTACAATAACCAATAAAATCCCAACTATCAAAACAACTGTCCTCTTCTTCATTTTATCCTCCCTGTTACTCTTTAAATTGCTTTATGCTTATAAGTATATTTCTCTATCTTTCCTATCACAAGGTCTGCCAAGACAGCCAGTAAAGCTATTAAAAAGCTCCCTAAAACAGTCATAGCTTTATTATTTGTAGTTATCCCTCTGTATATAGCAACGCCCAAACCTCCGGCCCCTATAAAAGATGCTATTCCTGCAAGAGCAATAGTCATTACTGCCATATTACGTATCCCCGCTGTTATCACAGGCATCGCCAAAGGTAACTTTACTTTAAAAAGAACCTGAACTTTAGTGCCTCCCATCCCTGAAGCTGCTTCAACTATCAGAGGACTGACATTCGCAATACCTATATAAGTATTGCGCACCATAGGCAAAAGCGCGTACACACTGAGAGCTATAACTGCAGTCGTATCTCCTATCCCTGAAAAAGGGATTAAAAATCCGAGAAGAGATATTGATGGTATAGTATAAATAAAATTGACTATTCCCATAACTATCTTTGAACTTTTTTTAAATTCACTGATCAATATGCCTATTCCCAGACCCGCTGCTATAGATATAAAAATAGATATAAAAGATATTTGTAAATGTTCTGTCAAAAGTCCTGCAAAAAAATCCCATCTTTCCATTAATAAGCCTACTGTTTCTTCAATCATGATTTCTCCTTTCTACATACTGCTGCGGACACTTTTCAAAACAAAATCCGCAAAGTAAACAATGCGCCTGCTTCATATAAAAATCCCTTAATATCTTCTTTAAACATCTCCCAATGTAAAACTCTTTCTGTATATCGGCCAAACACCTAAATCAAAGAATCCTTCCTTGTCTGAGGGTATATACAAAACACTTCTAATACTGATGGTCAAACATCATTTCAGAAATATTTCAGAAAAAGGTCTTTTTATCCTTTTCTTCTCAAGTTTTTTTTGAACACCTCTCTTATAAGTTATCTGTGGATATCCAAATCCGATTATCATCGGCACATAATGATCATGAGGTATTTGCAGAATATCCCTGATATCAGGCATCAGCTCCAGATAATCAAGAGAAAACGTCATCATCACTGCTCCTATCCCTTTCGAAACACATAAAAGTTCAAAATATGTTCCGGCAATCACTGCATCCTGCTGCGGAGTTCCGTTTCCCAAAGGTACATGAGGTATAAGCAAATGAGGAGCGCCGCAAAACAACATATCAGGTCTTACAGTCTTTTCCCACTTTTTCATCTGCTGATAAGATTGTCTGTCGAATCCTTTCGGATATATCCCATCTGCTGCAAGCTTCTCCATCTCTCTATATGCAAGCCTGCGAAAATATTCCATTTTATCTTTATCATCTATAAGAATAAATTCCACTTGTTGCTTATTGCCTCCATTAGGTATATTTGCCAGCAAATCAATCATATGATTGACTATACTTTTATCTACATTACAATTCTTATATCTTCGGCACGAATGTCTGTTTACAACTAAAGAGTCCATAATCTGCCCCGCTTTAGTTATATCAGGAATCATGATACTCTCCTCGGGTTTTAGCCCAAACACTGATATTGCCGCTGTCGGACATACAGCTAAACAATGCTGGCATTTCCAGCAGCCATTCCATCCAAACTCAGCGACTGATTCTATTTCAGGTCTATTGTTCTTATTCATATAAAGTATCCCGCCGGGACAAACCTTTACACATTTTCCGCAACCTATACACTTTTTTACATCTACCTTAAATTCTGCAATATTCATTTTTTCCCTCCCTTGTTTCAGGAGTTATTTTATAAAAAGCCTGTCTTTGCAACAAGTACGCACTTTTTTATAAGAATACGCACCTTTTTGTTACTTTTTCATGATTTCAGACTTTATAGTATAAAGTTTTTTAACAGCATGATATATACGTCAATCTGCCATACAGTCATCATTGCTCCAAACTTTGCCTTATGTTAAAATAAAAACAATATTTTGAAATTCATCACGTTAAATAAAAAAAGAGGGTAATGATATCATGAAAAAGAAAGACGAACTTCCCGCATGTCCTGTTGCAACAACAGTACAACTCATAGGCAGCAAGTGGAAACTTCTCATTATACGGAATCTCCTTGTAAAGCCATGGCGTTTCAACGAACTTCAAAAAGATCTCGAAGGTATAAGCCATAAAGTTCTGACTGACAGTCTCAGATCTATGGAATCTGATGGAATCATTAACCGTACGGTATACCCGGAAGTTCCTCCGCGAGTAGAATATTCTCTCAGCCATCTCGGAGAATCTATGCGTCCTATATTGGACGCCATGGAAAACTGGGGCAACGGATATAAAAAAACTTACAAAAATGAAAAATGATTTTCAGTCTCTTCGGCTTTTATAAAAGCCTTGTTGTACCCATAAGAATAATGCTATACTGTAACCCGTTGAAATTAAAATTCTATATTTATTTGTCGTATTGGAGAAACTCTATGTTTAAAAAAAAGCCACAAAAAAGGTCAATATCAAATATGCGGAGATTCTGGATCATCTCGACGGTGTTCGTCCTTGTGGCAGCCACTGCAGTCTTCGGAATTCTGAGAAACTATCTTGAAAAAATCAATCAAGACTCGGTAAGTAAAATCAATCAGGTTCATATGAAGGAGAGCAGCAGTGAAATACAACATCATTTTGACACTATTATCAATCTGCGTATCTCGCAAGCTCAGTCACTTTTATCAGAAGCTCAAAACGAAGATAATTATGATACCATCATGTACAATCTTTCAGTGGGAGCTGACGCATTTGGTTTTACTTTCATAGGTATGTATCAGGAGGACGGAAATCTTCTCACGATTTATCAAGACAAAGATGAAACCATCAACATTATAAACGAACAGCCGTTCCGCACATCGATAAAAAACGACATCGATAAAGTAGCTCTAGGAGAAACTCAATCAGGCGATTTATTGTTCTTACAGGGAGTACCTGCTGATTTTTCCATTGGAGAAAATAACGGAATAGCATTGGTTACCGGCGGTCCCATGGATTTTTTGAATGAGGAACTGTCCCTGCAGGACAATGGCGATGGATGTCTTTCTCACATCATCAGAAACGACGGCTCTTTTATCATCAAAAACGATGATAATGCAACAGAAAACAATTATTTGGACAGGGTATCAAAACTGGCTGAAGCCAGCGGCATGGACAGTGACAAAACGTTATCTGATATAAAGCAAAAAATGGCAGACAGGGAAAAATTTTCTCTGTATTTTTCTGACGGTACACTAAATCATCACTGTTTCTATTCTCCGCTCACAAATTCAGAATGGTATCTGGTAACCCTTATGCCTGAAGGCGCTACTGACAGTATCATACAATCCAACAGTGACCTGCGTCTCAAAGCTGTAATGATATCCGGTTCTATCATTTTGTGCATTCTTTTGGGAAGTTTTATACTTTATTATCTTTCGGAGAAGCATCAGAGGAGTATCGTTGAAAAAGCCAAAGCCGATGCTGAGGCTGCCAAAGCTGAAGCAGATCATGCCAATAAAGCAAAAAGTGAATTCCTCTCAAATATGAGCCACGACATCCGAACGCCTATTAATGCAATATTGGGCCTTGCTACACTTGCCCAATCCCGAACAGACAATGAAAACGATATGAAAAACTATCTTGAAAAAATAATACTTTCAGGAAAACATCTTTTAGGGCTTATCAATGATATATTGGATATGTCAAAAATCGAAAACGGTAAACTAACACTCAATATCACTCCTACTTCTCTTCGCGAAACAGTTAATACTGCCGCAGAGATAATAAAACCTCAGGCAAACGCAAAAAATCAATTATTTGATTTGTTTATTCATGATATTACTGAAGATATGGTCTTCTGTGACAATGTACGCCTTAATCAGGTCCTCTTGAATCTACTGTCCAATGCAGTTAAATTTACTAAAAAGAACGGAACTGTAAGGTTGACTGTATGGCAGGAAACACCTGAGGAAAACAGCGAATATACACGTACACACGTCATAGTACAAGATAACGGAATAGGAATGTCAGAAGAATTCCAAAAAATAATCTTCGACTCATTCTCACGCGAAAACAAAGAAAATATCATGCGCACAGAAGGTACAGGTCTGGGTATGGCAATTACAAAAAATATTATTGATGCTTTTGGCGGAACCATTACAGTGAAGAGCCACATTGATCAAGGTTCCGAATTTCATATAACACTGGACCTGAAACCATGTGTTCCGAAAAGAGAAGAACACAATCTGCCCGATGAAAACAACACTTTAAAGGAAGAAAAACACGGCCTTCAAGGGAAACATATTTTAGTAGCCGAAGATAATGAACTTAACTGGGAAATAGCATACGAACTTCTGACTGATTTTGGGCTTAAACTATATCATGCAGAAAACGGAAAACGTTGCCTCGAAATGTTCGAGGAATCAGAACTCAATTACTACAGCGCCATTCTGATGGACGTCAGAATGCCGGTAATGGATGGTTATGAAACTACAAGAGCAATCCGATCATTGCTCCGCCCGGATGCTGATCTTCCTATCATCGCCATGACAGCAGATGTTTTTTCAGAGGATATAAAACGTTGTCTGGACAGCGGTATGAACGATCACATTGCAAAGCCAATAGATATACAGCAGGTAATGGCAACTCTGGAGAACACTATAATAAAAAAACAATAAAACCATGATCTCCCATCATCTCCAGATATATGAAGATGATGGGATTCTATTTGCTTTCGTTATTTCGGTATTTACATAATCATCGACATCAGATTTACTGAGAGAAACTATTCCGCAAGACTTAGCACTGATAACAAAACATTTCATTTTCCTCCGAGTTTGTTTTTTGCTTTGAATTTATATCATAATATATAAACCCACTATCTTTAATAAGGTGATTATAACAGCAAAAATAAAAATAAATCAGCCCGGATGTTTAACAAAAACTCTTATTCCATACATTATCAATAGAAGTATCCATGCAAAAGCTTCAGCGTATGCTATAACCATATTCCCAAAAAAAGAAACAAGCCCATAAGACAATATAATACGAACTGCCAGAGAAACTATTCCTGCAACACTGGAGTATACCACATCCCCCAGCCCTTCAATATAGCCCCTCATAGCTGTAGCTATGCCAAACACAAGATAAAAGCTTGCCAAACGGTAAAAGAAATTCCGTCCGATATCTATAGCAGCCTCACTTGCACCAAATAGACTTATCAAAGAACCTCCGGACAATACGATCAGTGCTGTCAACACAACTGAAACTATCACCATCAAAGCAGTTCCCACAAAAAAAATTTTTCTGGTCTGCCTTATTTTCCCCGCCCCGTAATTCTGAGCCACTATAGTAGAAATTCCGGAACCGAGATTGATAATAGGCAAAAGCGCCATAGTATCTATACGATAAGCCGTAGTAATAGCCGCAACTGTCTGAGTCCCGAATCCATTCATAAAATTCTGCAATATTATACTTCCAAAAGCTGTTATACTGGACTGTATCATGGGAGGCAGCCCGAAATTAAATCCCTGAACCAAACACCCCTTGTCCACCAACTTTTCCCTGAATGAAAAACGAAGAGACGTATATTTGCTTGACGCATAAATTATTATGAACACAGCCATCGATATTTGTGAAAGAACAGTTGCAGCTGCCGCTCCTCTGACACCCCATCCCCATAAAGCAACAAATATAATATCAAGTACAATATTTACTATAGAAGATACGAGGATCGCGAGAAACGGAGCTTTGCTGTCTCCTGTTCCTCTCATAGCTGCAGAATATACATTATATACTGCCATAAAAGGGATCCCGGCAAATATGATCTGTAAATAATCCGCAGCCATATGTATCGTATCACCGGTAGTATGCAGAAGCTCAAGCAAGGGAACTGTAGTGAGTGCTCCCAGCAGAGACAATATAATAAAACTTGCCCCAAGAATTACTGTAAAAGTAGACAATACCTTCGGAATATAATCCAGCTCACCGCTTCCGAATTTTTGTCCAAAAAGAATAGCCAACCCCAGAGTAAATCCGGTAATGGCCATAATATAAAAATTGATAACTGTTCCTGTTGCACCTACTGCCGCCAGTGCCAGCTCTCCTTCTACATTTCCTACTATAAAAGCATCCACCCAATTATAAAGCTGCTGCAAAATACCACTTAAAATAAGCGGCAGGCTGAACCTTACCAGCGTATTAACTATATTCTTGAAATCATCGCCAAATATATGTTCAATCATAAAAGCTCCTTTCTCTCTCAAAAATAAAACCGTATGCAACAGCCTTGCATACGGTAGGTGCTCACCCGTTTCAACTCTTAATTTTTAATAAGTCTGAGATAGTTTTTATACTCATTTTCCGTAAAACTGCACAGATACACATTCATTACAACATCAGGATGTGCCTCAAACCATTCTACTACTGTTATCAGTGCAGTCAACGCTGATTTGCCTATAGGATATCCCTGCGCTCCTGCAGATATACATGGAAAAGCCACGCTGTCACAGCCCTTTTCTGACGCCAGATCAAGCGCTTTGTTATAGCATGATGCCAATAGTCTGCGGCTCTCTTCTTCAGTTTCATCACCCATATATATAGGTCCGACAGCGTGGATTATATATTCTGCATTGGATAATCCGTAGGCTCCCGTCATCTTCGCATCTCCCACGTTACATCCGCCCAAGGATCTGCATTCGTCAAAAAGAGCGCGCCCTGCAGCTTCATGCACCGCACCGTTGAGCCCTCCTCCGCACAGGAATGCTTCATGAATATTTTCATCCTCTGCAAGCAATATCTCATCTACTGCCTTACCTCCCAGAAGCGTTTTATTCGCTGAATTCACAACAGCCGATACATTTAGATCAAGAACACTTCCCTTCACGAAAGCCACATGGGATTTAGGTGAAAAAGTTATTATTTTTTCCCTGATATTGTGATCTATAAGAATTTTATTTGAATAAGGATTTACCACAAGACCTATGCAATCCGGCCACTGATCCAATGATTCCATCAAAATATTTATCGGCTGATTCATAGCCGGACTTTCCTCTCCCATTTTAAGCTGCTCTTCACTTGTAAAGACCGGTATAAGATAATGACCGTCTTCATCTACAGGAATATGTCCGAAACGTATCGGCAACTCTTCATTTATGGAAAAAGTCGTCCCCTCCTGCAAGCTTTCGGCATTCATCAGCTGCTGTAAAAGAGCTTCAGGTATTTCAATGGGAACAAGAAGCTGCATTCCATTTTTGCTGCCCTCACTGAGAGCATTAAAAACAGGCTCTGACGGAGCATTATCTCCTGTATAATACCAATTAAATAAAGCCCGCTCAAGAGCTTTAGCATATCTATCATTCATCTTAACTTCTCCTTTAATCATGCTTATTTATTATATCACAGCAAATATAACTCTTCAATTAACCCAAAAAAATCTCTCTCATCCAAATCATCCATAACAAAATATGACTTAGCTCCATCATAAGGAGGCGCCGTTTTAAGCTCAGCTTTAAAACACTTTCCAAAACTCGTGATTTTTACAAAAAACTGATTATCACATACCAAAGCAAATATTTTCCCATCGCAGTACAGTCCGTATTCTCCGAACATTTTCCTATACGTAATATTTCCTACTTTAGAACACTGCTCCGATACATGCCGAACAAAATCCTCACTGCTGGCCATCTCAATACACCCTCATCAAATACAGCAATTATTATTTACTGTTAAAAGTATACTATAGACAAAACAAAGACACAAGTTCACCTTGACTCCTGCTTTATCTGCCAAAAATCTTTTTGGCTTTCTTCATATTTTCTATTATATTCACTTCAAAAGGACACCTTTTTTCGCAGGCTCCGCATTCTATACACTCCCCTGCATAATGCCCCAGCAATTCATAATGTTCTCTTACCGTCTCAGGAATTCTTCCCTGCGCTACAGTGAGATTTAAAAATTTAGTAATGGAAGCCACATCAAGTTTTTTTGGACATGGAGCACAATGACTGCAGTACATACAATGGCCCTTCCAGCTTATATTCGGAAACGATGCCAGAGCAGAAGCATAATCCTTGTCCTCGTCTGAGGCCTCCTCATATGATGCACTTCGCCTCAGTTCACCGGCAGAACGAGCCCCCGCCAAAACTGTCGACACAGCCGGCCTTGTCATAGCATAATGAATACATTGATTAACGGTAAGAGCCCTGCCTGCCGGGGAAAGTTTCTCATCCAGCAAATCACCGCCTCCAAATGCTTTCATCACAGTAATTCCTACTCCAAGTCTCTGACATGTCTCATAAAGTTCTTGTCTCTGTGGATCCATATTTATAAGCGGCTTCTCATAATTTCTTTCATTCCACAGCTCCTCCACGTCTTCATCGGCAGGCATAAGATCATAGCAAGGATTTATACTGAACATCAGCACTTCTATATTTCCTTCTCTGACAGCCTTTAAAGCTACCTGTGGATTATGGCTGCTGAGACCTATATGATGTATAGTTCCGGCTTTCTTTAACTCCCTGGCAAAATCCATAACAGGCCCATTTGATATGTTGTCCCAATCTTTCATAGAATCACAATAGTGGATCATCCCCACATCAAGGTAGTCAGTCTCTATAAGCCTCATAAGCTCCATGAAACTTGATTTTACTTCTTCTATATCTCTGGATCTCTCATACTGCCCGTTTTTCCAGATAGAGCATATATGTCCCTGGATGATGAATTTTTTTCTTCTGCCTTTTATAGCTTTTCCTACGCTTTCACGCAGCTTCGGGTCAGATGAATAAAGATCAAAATAATTTATCCCCAGCTCTTCCGCCGCATCAAAAATTCTTCCGGCTTCTCTGTACTCATCTCCTGCAAAACCTTCGCATCCCATTCCGATCTCGCTGACATTAAGCCCTGTATTTCCCAAATTTCTGTATCTCATATTATTCTCCTTTTACTATTTATATTTTCATTGCCTGCTTATTCTTCAAGGCGAAAAAGTCTGAATCTGTTTTTTCTGAATTCCAGTATCCCTTCATCTCTCATTTTTCCCAGTTCTTTTGATAATGCACTGCGTTCAAGATTAAGATAATCAGCCATCTGCTGTCTATTGAAGGGAATAACAATATCCATACTGCCGCTCTTGACAGCCTCAGAAGAAAGATATGTCATCACCCGGCTTCTGATATTTTTAGAAGAAGTGCAGAAAATCCGATTTGACAGCCCCAGATTTTTATTTGTAGACATCAACAGCATATTATGGAGAAATTTCGGATACCACGATTTATCGAGATTACTCCAATCAAGAAGTTTATCCATATTGAGAAAAAGAACGCTGCAATCTTCTCCTGCCACTGCATCTACCATCATAGGCATTTTGCATATAGCATAGGTTTCAGCGAAAACCTGCCCCTGTGGAATATGATTCAGTATATTTCTGTTTCCCCACAGATCTATATTCTCAATATTTATACTCCCTGACGTTATTATACCGAATTCATTTACCACTTCTCCTGTATGAAATATTACAGCATCTTTATCATATTCCATCCTCCGTATACATCCAATATCTGTTATCTCGTTCATTTCTGATTCACTTATCCCTCTGAAAATAGGAAATTTATTTTTTTTCACTTTTGCCTCTTTTCCGTGGTTATAACCACCGAATTCTTTTAACTATTGTACTATACTCACATCATAAAAACAAGAAATGAGGTATTGACTATGATAAGAAAGATAATTAATATAGATGAAGAAAAGTGCAACGGTTGCGGAGCATGTGCAGAGGCCTGTCATGAGGGCGCCATCGGTATGGTAAACGGAAAAGCAAAACTTTTGAGAGATGACTATTGTGACGGTCTGGGCGACTGCCTGCCTTCATGCCCTACCAATGCTATCACTTTTATCGAAAGAGAAGCTGCCCCGTATGATGAAGCTGCTGTTTTGGAAAATCAAAGAAAAAAAACAAGCAAAGATGCCTTCCGCGGATGTCCGGGAAGTCAAGCACATAGATTAGACACAAAAAATGAAACCGCAGACCATTCTCCTGCCGAACCTTCTGTTTCACAGCTGGGACAATGGCCGTGTCAGATAAAGCTAGTTCCTGTCAATGCACCATATTTTGACGGAGCTAAACTTCTTATCGCTGCTGACTGTACCGCCTATGCATATGCTAATATGCATCAGGAATTCATGAAAGGCAAAATCACACTTATAGGATGTCCTAAACTTGATTCTGTAGAATATAGTGAAAAACTTACGGAAATAATAAAAAACAACGATATAAAGAGCGTTACCATAGTACGAATGGAAGTCCCATGCTGCGGCGGGCTGGAATTTGCCGCCAAGCAAGCTCTGCAGGCCAGTGGTAAATTTATTCCATGGCAGATCGTTACAATATCCATAGATGGTAAAATAAAAGAATAACGGAGAATCCGCCATGAGAGAAATCATGAAAAACATCAAAAAATCAGAAGTCCTTACACTGAAAGATCTCGTATCTTATCAGGAAGGCCAAGTAGTCAGCAAAACGCTGGCCCAAAACGATGCCGTCAGTGTGACCCTCTTTGCTTTTGCAGAAAAAGAAGAAATAAGTACTCATCAGTCAAATGGAGATGCCTTTGTAACATGCCTTGACGGAGTAGGAAAAATTACGATCGATGATGTGGATTATTCTCTTCACGAAGGGGAATCTATAGTTATGCCGGCAGGACATCCTCATGCAGTATCAGGCGAAGAAAACTTTAAAATGCTGCTTGTAGTTATATTTTAAGTAAGTTATGAAATAATAAAAATAGTTTAAAAATAAGATTGTACGGGCTTAAGGCTTTGAGCTGCAGCCGGACAGGAGGAAAGTTATGAAAAAATATGTTTGTAAAGTTTGCGGTTATGTATACGACGAATCAGTAGGCGAACCGGATAACGGAATCACCGCAGGTACAAAATTTGAAAATCTGCCTGATGATTATGAATGCCCTTTATGCGGTGTGGGAAAAGACGAATTCGAAGAACAGAAATAAAAACACTCATGAAACCATAAGCTGCCGATATTTACGGCAGCTTATTCATTGTTCGGATTTATATTATGTATACGGAACATTTTAAACTACTCAGATGAGATACTATAATAATCGCAGCCAAAGAACATACATGATTCTTCGGTTATTTACTTAAATACTATCTGCCCAGTCCAATAATTCTTTCTGAGAAAGCTTGCCGCTGAACATTCTTCCATTTTGTATATAAGCCCCCGGGCATATTGCCTGCAGTTCTTTATCTGTTTTTCCCAGTCCGCTTCCTCCCGACGTAGCAAATAAAATGATTTTTTTGCCGCTTAAATCATAACTTTCAAGAAATGTTTTTATTATTGCCGGAGCAGTATACCACCATATCGGAAAACCCAAAAATATAACAGAATATTCATTCATCTTATCATATTTTTCTAAAATTTTAGGTCTCGAATCCGGATCTCTCATTTCCAAAGTACTTCTGCTCTTTCTGTCATTCCAGTTAAGATCTGCTGCTGTGTATGGAATTTCCGGCTTTATTTCATACAGATCTGCTCCTGCAGCTTCAGCGAGCGCTTCTGCAACTCCTCTTGTCACTCCGCTTGCTGAAAAATAGGCAACTAATTTCTTATCCATAATTTCACCTCCGAAATATATTTACTATAATCTTTGATTCTATTATACTTTTCAAGCAAATTAATAGCAAATAGTTATATTGAATAGTTTATTATAATTATTAGGAATATCATAAAGGATAAAATATTGATAATGCGTGTTTTTTACATAATCATAACAACAATAAAAAATCCAGGAACCAAAACTGCTGCTCAAACAGTCCAAACTCCCGGAAATTTTTTGTTTCCTGCATTTTTTCAAGCTCTCATTTATCTTCTCGCAGCATCAATGCCACCGCCTCAATATGTTCTTCGTTGTCCAAACTCATATTTACCATTTGCATCTAAAGAAGCCACTAACCTTAATTTACCCCTTTTCGATTAGAAATCATTTTTCTATTAACTATCTCCTTTTTTCTTCACTATGCTTTGAATATTTTTAATGCTTTCCAAATATTCCTCTTCAACTGGTGACAAGTTCTGTGCCTGATATTTTCTATACTCTTTTGTTGCTTTCTCAATTGCCTGTGCATGACTAATCGTTCCAGCCCCCTGTAGCACCTTTTCGCCTGTGGTTTTTAAAACATTATCAATATGCTCCACGTAATCAGCCATATACATAGGATTATGACGCATAGCCTGAATTTCCGCAAAATCAAAATATCCCGATACAATATTATTCAATATTTTTAATTCTTCATCATTAAGGTAATTCTTTGCAATACCTATATCCTTTAAAGTAGGAAAGTCACCAGAAAAACTCTTCAATCCCATGAAAGGCTGACTCGCATTCGCACGCTCGTATATAACCTCTGCTGCTGTATGTCCGTGTGCTGCATAATGCAATTTGTTCTGCACCATTTTAAAAAAAGCAATAGATTCACTACTCTTAGGATCATAGTCAACACTCGTTGCATAAAGGTCAAGAACCTGTCGGTACATAACCTTTTCAGACGAACGTATATCGCGTATACGGTCTAACAGCTCTTTCCAGTAGTTACCGCCGCCCAGATTTTTCAGCCGCTCATCATCCATCGTAAAGCCTTTTATCATGTACTCTTTTAAGCGCTCAGTAGCCCACCGACGAAAATTTGTAGCAATTTTTGATTTTACTCTATACCCAAGAGAAATAATCATATCAAGATTATAATGTGTTGTATTATATTTTTTCCCGTCAGCAGCAGTTGTTCGGAATTTCCGAACAACTGAATTTTCTTCCAGTTCGCCCTCTTCAAAAATGTGTTTGATATGCTCACTGATATTGGATTTACTGGTTTGGTAGAGTTCACATAATTGTGCCTGTGTAAGCCAAACGGTCTCATCTTCAAGCTTAACGTCAATTTTTGTGAGTCCATCTTTCGTCTGATATATAATAATTTCGCTACCAACAATATTGAGATCGTCTCTTCTATCCTCCACCTTGCAGTCCTCCTTTTTCCATTTGATTAATTTTTAAATCAATATGTTCATAATCATTGCTTTATCAACTCATAAAATTCTCCTCGTCTTTTCTCTACCTGTTTTTCTTTTCCTCTACGTATAGCACCTTTACTCCAATTATTTTTAATTTTTTTAATGTCCACCCCAAGAATAATCTTATCAAAAATTTCGATGTCTATAGCTTATATCAGTTTTAGGAATTCCAAAAAATATTTCTTGTCAAAATCCAACGCAGTAATAGAATTTATTCTTTCAGTAATTTGAGAAACATTCTCTAAAAGTATTTCCTTTGTTTTCTTTACATCTATTTTATTGAATTCCTGTAAAGCATACAAGCTAACATCCCACCAGTACTCAGTTAGCAGATCAATCTTAATCCCTCTTTCAAAGGCTTCTATAGCACATTTAGGCGACATCATTATAAGTGACGAATACATTGTTTGGGTTTTATCTAAATTATTCTTGATAAATTCCTGTGCCACTTTATAATTGCCAATGTAAAGAATATCACATACCTCTGTTATTTCATGACTATGTCCCCAACTATCCTTTGCCCTCTCCACAAGCCTGCTTACATCAACAAAATCAATTGTAACTCTATAAGGTACTCCTTCACTTCATCATCAATTTTTTCTTGCCGATTAGAAGGAATAATATGATCAATATGCATATCACGTTGCTGAATTCTTCTCCCACAATATGCACACTTTTCTTTATATGACTTGAATATAGCTGTCCGCAAATATGAACTATCTTTTCTATATGAATGAAACATTTCACCAATCCTCCATCATAATTCTCAGCTAGGAAATTCAAATGTTTTCAATCTAATATAAGTTTTTAAATCATGCGAAAATACTCCAACGCCTCCCTTATAGCAGCCTCTTTCTCTGGAGGGCATTTCAGCTGTTTCGAATTATCCAACTTCGGCAGATTATAGTTTACCCTCTCAATAATACCACATTTGCGCTTTACCTGCGCAATATACAAGTTACTGACTTTCAATCCCGTATGCTTCATTACATACTCCTTAATCTCATCATAAGTCGCCTTACTCTCCGCCGCTGTCAGATCCATCTCCCTCATCTTTAATTCCACTTCTATATTCATTCCGTCTTGCATGAAGTTTGGAAAGCAAAACTACTGCCTCAATATTTCCTGTCCACGGAAACATGTCTACAGGTGTGACTTCTTTAAACTCATATCCAAGCTCCAAAAGAAACTTTATATCTCTTGCCAATGTAGCCGGATCGCAAGATACGTAGACAATCCGCTCTACGCCTGCCTCAGCTACCGCCTCGAGCAGCTGCGGCTTACATCCCGCCCTCGGAGGGTCAAGAATTGCGATATCAGCTTTTCTTACGGTTTCTGCTATTTCAGAATCATATGTTCCTTCTTCTTTTCCGCCAATATATGCCGGCAATACTTCTTCTGCCTTGCCGCATATGTATCTCGCATTCACTATGCCATTTATAACAGCATTCCTGTTGGCATCCACGACTGCCTCCTTTACAGCTTCTATGCCTATAATCATTTCTGCGCTGTCAGCACAGTAAAGACCTATGGATCCTACGCCGCAGTAAAGGTCTAATATAACATGTCTTTCTGCCGGTCCTTCTGAACAGACATCAAAATTTTCATGTTTTTTCAGGCCGCAGTACTCTCTTACTTTATCATAAAGTCGTTTTGTCTGTACCGGATTCACCTGATAAAAACTTGCAGGAGAGATTTCAAACTCAAGAGGTCCTAAAATATCTTTTATAACCGGCCGGCCGGCCACTATTATATTCTTATCTCCCATTATATCGTTAACGGCCTGTAATTGTCTGCCTGATTTACCGGCTTTTTTTACACTTATAACAAAACTTTCCATGTAATACCCTGCATCGTAGACAGCCTCATCCATCATTGAGACAAGTTTTTGTACATTAGGTATTCCGTTTCCGTTTATAATGACTATAGCCATCACCTCTTTGGTAGCAAATCCGGTCTTTACAACGAGATCGCGGATAAGCCCCTTCTCCCATTTAGGATCCCATGCTGTTATATTATCTTCCTCCATGAACCTGCGAAGAGCATTTGCAGCAGCCATTGCAGCAGGAGACTGAAGACAACATTCCTCGCAGTCTACTACATGATGACTTTTAAATCTAAAAAATCCTACTGTCGGCTCCCCCAGGTTTTCCACAACCCCACCTTTTCGTGTTATCACACCGCCTGTACTTACATGAAACTGCGCTTTATTTCTATATCTAAAAGTCCCGTTTCCTTCGTTGTCACTTTCTTTCATGCCTATGATATCTTTTACCTGCGGATCTTGTATATAAGCTATGCGCTGCAGCTTTTCTCTCACCTGTTTTTCTTTAAGCCTGAGCTGGGCATCATAACTTAATCTCCCATACTGACATCCGCCGCAGCCTTTACTTAAATATTCGCAGTCAAAATCATAAAACCTGTAAGGTGACGGCTTTATTATCTCCACCAATCTTGAAAAACCGTAACTTTTCTTTACTTTCGTCATTTCCGCTCTGACCAAATCCCCCACAACAGCTCCAGGCACGAAAACCACAAAGCCGTCGGCTTTGCCGATTCCTTGTCCTTGACTGCTCATATCTTCAATTCTTATTTCAACGATCATACCTTTTTTCATTAAGATACTCCTCTAAAACCATTTTTTTCTTTTAAAAAATATTATTTCTATTATTACAGTAACAGCCGCCAATATCCCTACCGCCAGATATCCATAATGGAGTTTAAGCTCAGGCATATTCCTAAAATTCATTCCATACCATCCCGCTATGAGTGTCAGAGGCATAAATATCGTCGTAACGATAGTAAGAAGCTGCATTACTTTATTCTGCTGAGAACTTATTCTGGACTGATGTATATCTCTTATCTGAAGCACATACTCAGACATAGCCATCGAGTCATGATACAGCCTGTCCGCTTTGTTTCCGAGAAAAGAAAAAAATTGCCGTGTTCTTTCATCATTTTCCTTTGCCAAAAATGCTTCCAATACATCTGTCACATCAGCAAGCAGCTTATAATAACTGATAAGCGTTCTGAGGTTCTTTCTGTGCCGAGACATAAATCCGCTGAAATCTTCGGGTATCTCCGCCCTTTCATCTGTGACAAGATCCTCTATAATATCAAGCTTCTTTTCATATTCTTCAAGATAAAGAAGATCATCTCGCAAAAGATATTCGATGAATCCAAAAAGCATAAACGGGGGATTGCCGATTTCAAAGCTTTCCTCTTTGGCCATTTCTTCAAAAACTTTACTGCTCCTGCCTTCATCATCTATTATAATAAGCCTGTCCGCATTCATATAAAACCCGCATTTCAGTCTTTGCTTTTCCAGATCATTCTTATCCGGCACCAGGAGAGTTCCCATTACACATTTTCCAAACATATTGGCGCTGCAATGTTTTACTGAAGCCATATGTCTGGTGAGAAGCTCATGTCCCGGCAGCTGTCTGTATTTCTCAAAAAAATCATCAGCTGATATCAATTCGAGATTTTTCATAAAACTACAACTCCTTTGCAATCTCTTCTATACGTCGCAGCCTGTTGTTGACTCCTGACTTGGAAAGGGGAGGAGACATCATTCTCCCCAGTTCTTCGATACCTGCATCGGGATTTTCAAGTCTGATACGTGCGGTTTCTTTAAGCTTCGCTGAAAGAAAATCCAAGCCTTTTTTTTCTATTATAGTATTTATACATTTTATTTGCTTTTCAGCTGCCTTTATAGACTTATCTATATTGGCGTTATCCAGATTATTCAACCTATACGTCTGTGATTTAAGGCCCTTCATCATCATAATCTCATCAAATTTAAAAAACTGATTTGATGCGCCCATGATTCCTATAACATCTCTTACCTGTTCTCCCGCTTTAAGATAAACGCCATAGCCCTTTTTTCTTTTAGTGATCTTGGCATGTATATCAACAAAGCTATTTAAAAGCTTTCTTATATCCTTTGCCAGCACCTCCCTTTCGGCGCCTATTTCAAAATGATATTCTTTTTCCGGGTTGTTCACCTTGCCGGTACCCAAAAATACTCCTCTCAAATACGACTTTCTGCAACATTTTGTTCTTACAAGACCGTCGTATATGCCGTCACTGATAGCATTCAGCCCTTCTTTTACCATAAGTATGCCGGTCTCTCTCAATATCTCTTCACTCCGGTTCTCGGGCCCTATATAAAGTATGTAAGAATTTCCTCCTTTTATGGAATTGTCCTGCCCCATTCCCACAGCAGTATCTATGGAAAAATAATTCTTTATCATCGTCTTATAATGTCTGGCAACTGCCGGGTTTGAGGTTGTCATAACTATTTTGAACTTTCCCCCTCCTGCAAGCTGAACGCTTCCGGCAGTACGCATAAACCCTGCGATTTCGGCCAGCATGCAACATTTCTTTTCCGGTACTATATGTGCCAGTTCATTTTTTGTATCAGATGCAAACGACATTTTATTCCTCCGACTGTATATTATCTATTATGAAAAACCTCCCCGATAATTCAGGGAGGCTTAATTTCCCGGCTTTTAAAATCTGCCTACAGATCTCTGTGTTCAAGAGTTGTTCTCTTACCACTGTCCTGAAGACGTCTGTGAAGTTCATTGGCTACAGCTACAGATCTATGATGTCCTCCTGTACAGCCTATACAAACATTGAGACTGTATTTCCCCTCTTTTATATAAAAAGGTATCAGCATTTCTATCATATCCATGGCTTTCTGCAGAAATTCATCGGTTATCTTATGTTTCAGCACATATTTACTGACTTTAGCATTATTGCCCGTAAGAGGTCTTAGAGATTTTACATAATATGGATTAGGTATGAACCTCATATCAAAAACCATATCTGCCGCCATCGGCGTTCCTCTCTTATATCCGAAAGACATAATATTTATTATAAAAGATTTGTTATTCTCACCTGATGTCAGCAAATGCTTTATCTCTGACCAGAGCTGAGCAGACTTCATATTAGATGTATCAATGACATAATCCGCTTCTTTTCTGAGGACTTCCAGCCTCTCACGTTCTCTGGCAAGACCTGCAGCCACAGGGCCTCCTTCAGAAAGCGGATGATTTCTTCTCGTTTCATTATATCGTCTCAGCAATGTCCTGTCTGAGGCTTCAAGGAACAATATCTTGTAATCTACAGCTTCTCTTTTGAGCTCCTCCAGAGAATCTTTAAGATCATCAAAAAGCCTTCCCCCTCTCACATCTATAACAAAAGCGGCCTTGTCTATCCCCTTTCCTTTTCCTGTAAGATCTATAAAGCTTTTTATAAGCGCCGGAGGCATATTATCTATACAGTAATAGCCCATATCTTCAAGGCAGTCTATTGCCTGAGTCTTTCCGGCTCCCGATAATCCTGTTACTATTATAGCTTTCATTTTACTTCCTCTGTTTTTTCTATGTTAACTATCCTGGAAAGATCAAGCCCCGCTTCCTCGGCTCTTTCAATACCCGCTTTAAAATCACCCACCCGGTCAGGAGTATGCGCATCACTGCTTATTATAAAATTAACACCTTCTATCTGCGCAGCAGTCTTTATCTCTTCCACCGTCATATGTCCATGCCATGTATTTATCTCCATTAAGGTATCAGTCTCAGCACATACTTCGGCTATGGCCTTTATATCAAAAGGCCCTTTATCTCCCGGATGAGTCAATATGGAGATATCGTTTTCCCGAAGAGCCTTTATTACCATCTCAGTATTGATTTTTCTGAGCCTTTCCTCGCCTTTCCTGAATCCCTTACTCCAGAGCCAGTTTCTTATACAGTAACAGCCAAACAAGCCATAATGATATCCTGCAATGACAAAATCAAATTCATCAAATTCATCAGGAGTTATGTCAAGGCCATTTCCGCCCTTTATGATATTGGCTTCAACGCTCATTTTGACACTGAGCTTAGGATACTTAACATTCATCCGCTCTATATCATTTCTCATATTCACCAGTTCATTTCTGTTTATACCGTAAAACAAATGCCCCGGACCGTGATCTGAAATAGCTATAAATTCCAGTTTCTTGTTGAATGCTTCTCTTACATTGTCCTCTACTGATCCTTTACCGTGAGAATACGTCGTATGAGTATGTAAATCGTAGACAAGTCTGTACTTGTCTGCTGCTTTTTCTTTGTTATCCAATTATCCTTACCTCCGTCTCCAGTTTTACCCCAAACTCATCAAATACCCTGGCCTGTATGATCTCCATAAGCTGGAGGATATCAGACGCAGTGGCACCTCCCCTATTTATTATGAACCCACTATGAAGTTCTGATACCTGTGCTCCGCCTACTGTAAGACCTTTCAGACCGGCATCCTGTATCAGCTTACCTGCAAAATATCCCTCAGGCCTCTTGAAAAAACTTCCTGCGCTTGGAAAATTGACAGGCTGTTTAGAATTTCTCCTGTCCATCAGCTCCGCTATTTGACTTTTTATCTTCTGTTGTTCTCCTTTTTTCAAAGCCAGCTCAACTTCAACTACAACATCCCCTGTTTCATGAAGGACTGTATGCCTGTATCCCATCTGAAGTTCATCTGAAGTCATCTGATATTCATTTCTGCCGTCCTTCGAAATGATATGCGCCTTCTTAAGTATGTCCTTTATCTCGCCGCCATATGCTCCGGCATTCATAAACACAGCCCCTCCTATGGAACCGGGAATTCCGGAAGCAAATTCAAAACCGGCTAATGAAGCTGAAACAGCCGCTTTTGCCACTACAGACATCAGCGAACCGCTTCCGCAGACAAGACAGTCTTCTTCCTGTCTCACATAATCAAATCCACTGCCAATCTTTACTATAATACCGTCATATCCACTGTCACGAACAAGTACATTGGAGCCATTTCCAAGTACCATATGCCGGCATGATTCACTGCCGAGCACACTGAGAACTGTTTTCAGATCATCGATACTTTGAGGCATCACCATCATTCGGGCACTCCCTCCTGCCCGAAAAGACGTATACTTTGACATAGGAACATTTTCTTCTATAATTATATTATCTATCTCATTTTTCAGGATCTTCTTTATCCCATCAAAACTCATTATTATTTACCGCCTTTTTTCATTTTACGAACATCCCTGTTCTTCACACTGTAACTGTCTACCCTATATTCATCCAACGCTGTAGAAAGCCCGCGTTTCCTCAGCTTTCCATTTACAGCTCTTGATACATAAGCATATATAACCGCAAAGATAGGTATCCCGACCACCATACCGATAAAGCCGAACAAACCTCCCCCGATCAGAACCGCAAACAGCACCCAGAAACTGGCAAGACCTGTACTGTCTCCCAATATCTTAGGTCCCAGGATATTACCGTCAAACTGCTGCAATATGAATATAAAAATTACAAAGTATACGCATTGTCTGTAATCCACCATTAGCAGCAGAAGTGCTGAAGGTATAGCGCCGATAAACGGTCCAAAGAAAGGAATTATATTAGTTATACCTATTATACAACTTATAAGCAGAGTATATTCCCAGCCGAATATACTCATAACTATAAAGCATATTATTCCTATAATGAGAGAATCTATCAGTTTGCCGTTTATAAATCCTCCAAAAGTCTTATTGGTAAAAGCTGCCCCCTGCAGGATCTCATCTGCCGTATTTTTTTTAAATACAGACAGGATTATTTTCTTTATCTGAGCTGCAAAAGTATCCTTACTGTTAAGAAAATATACGCATATTATTATAGCTATGAAAAAATTCTTGATGACGTTCAGTACTCCGATAACTCCTTCGGATATCTTCGTAGCTATGGAACTGTATTCCGGCAAAACCGTCTGTGTCACAAAATCTATAGCGTTTTTTGTAAAATTATTTATCCATCCGTCCAGTACATTCTTTACTTCCGGCATATTGGTAAGTTTGACATCCAGCCATGCTTTCAGCTCTTCCATACTCGAAGGAAGAATCTTTATTATCTTCGTTATACTTTCCACAAGGCCGGGTATTATCATCCATAAAATTCCGGTAATAATCACCAGCATCACAGTTATCGATACAAAAGTACCTACAGCTTTTGAAAAAGACAGAGACCTTGAAAACACCCGTTTTCTTCTGTTCAGCAGAGAGTAAACACCTCTTACTGTAAAGTTGTATACAGGACACAACAGATATGCCATAACCAGTCCGTATATAAAAGGAGTAAGAATTGAAACACATATTCCGAGAACTTTATTTACGCTGTCTATTCTGTATATTGCAAAAAATACAATAATACTGCATAAAACCACCAGGAATGCCGTAAGTCCCCATTTAATGTGTTTTTCGTCGAAACTCACTTTCATTTTACCACCTCTACAGCTCTATTCTACAATAATTTATATACAAAGTCTCCATATTTTTTATTTATATTATAATTTTTATATTTTTTTCATTATTAGGGTTGAATTTACCAATTTCTAATGTATAATAATAACAAGTTGTAAATTTTTATTCATAATTAGAGTGATAATATACAAATAGAATAAAATCGTTTAGGAGGAATAAAAAATGGCTAAGGAAAAAGTGATACTTGCCTATTCAGGTGGTCTTGATACATCTGTACTGGCTTGTTGGCTTAAAGAAACTTATGATTACGATGTTATAGCAGTATGCTGCAACGCCGGACAGCAGGAGGATTTCGATGCAATCGAAGAAAAAGCTATCGCAACAGGCGCAGTGAAAGCGATAACATTGGATATAAGAGAAGAATTCATTACTGATTACATATACCCTACTCTCAAGGCCGGGGCTATCTACGAAAACGAATACATGCTGGGAACTTCAATGGCAAGGCCGCTCATGGCAAAAAAACTTGTAGAAGTAGCAGAAGAAGAAGGTGCTTACATAATTGCTCACGGATGTACAGGAAAGGGCAATGATCAGGTTCGTTTCGAAACTACGATAAAAGCTCTGAATCCCGCCATCAAAATCATCGCCCCATGGAGATTCTGGGACTTCGAATCACGTGAAGATCTTATTGAATATGCTGCCGCTCACAATATCCCCATCAGCCAGACTACGAAAAAAATTTATTCCAGAGATGAAAACATATGGCATATAAGTCATGAAGGCGGAGAACTGGAGAATCCGTGGAACGAACACTTTGACACTATTCATGTACTGAGCGTGCCTCCCGAAAAGGCTCCGGATGAACCGACATATATAGATATAGATTTTGAAAAAGGTATACCTGTGGGACTTAACGGAAAAAAAATGGACCCCATCAACATCCTTACAAAACTCAATGAACTGGGAAGCAAAAACGGAGTAGGCACTATCGATATTATAGAAAATCGTCTCGTTGGCATGAAGTCAAGAGGAGTATATGAAACACCGGGAGGAACCATATTATTTACGGCACATTCGGGGCTTGAACAGCTCATTCTTGACAGAGACACAACACAGTACAAGGCTATAGTGGCTCAGAAATTCGCCCAGCTGGTATATGACGGACTGTGGTTCACACCTCTGCGCGAAGCAATCAGCGCTTTCGTGGACGTAACTCAGTCACAGGTTACCGGTACCGTAAAAATGAAGCTCTACAAAGGATGTGCAAGAGTAGCTGCCAAAAAATCACCTTACTCTCTTTACAACGAAGAGTTCGCTACATTCAGTAAAGACGAAGTATATAATCAGCAAGATGCGGAAGGATTCATAAACCTGTTCTCACTTCCGCTCAAAATACGTGCTATTCAGAAAGAAACAGTTGAAGGAGGATCCAAGAAACATGAAACTTTGGAAAGGAAGGTTCTCAAAGGCGGCGACTTCATCCGCTGATGAATTCAATGCTTCCATAGAGTTTGACCAGCGTCTTTACAAAGAAGATATAGCCGGCAGCATAGCTCATGCAAAAATGTTAGGCAAACAGGGTATAATCACTCAAGATGAATCTGAACTCATAATAAAAACATTAGGAGAGATACTCTCAGATATCGAAACAGGCAATGTGGAATTCACCATTGAATCAGAAGATATCCATATGAATATAGAATCTATTCTCACCGACAGGATCGGAGCCATAGGAAAAAAACTTCATACGGCCAGAAGCAGAAATGATCAGATCGCTGTGGATATAAGACTCTATCTGAAAAAAGAAACAGATGCCATAACTACTGCCATAAAAATTCTTCTTGATGCTCTGGAAAAGTTGGCGCGTCAGCACACCGATACGGTAATGCCCGGCTATACTCACCTGCAGAGAGCCCAGCCTGTAACACTATCCTATCATCTTCTTGCCTATTATCAAATGTTTTCAAGAGATCAGGAAAGATTCAGCGACTGTCTGGGAAGAATAGACAGACTTCCTCTGGGGAGCGGAGCGCTTGCCGGAACTACATATGACACGGACAGAGATTTCCTTGCTAAAGAACTGGGCTTTGCCTCAGTTCTTCCCAACGGCATGGATGCAGTAGCCGACAGAGACTTTGCCATAGAATTTATAAACTGCTGTGCAGTTACCATGATGCATCTGTCAAGATTCTGCGAAGAACTTATATTATGGAGTTCCGTTGAATTCAGCTTCGTGGAAATAGATGACTCCTTTTCTACAGGCAGCAGCATAATGCCTCAGAAAAAGAATCCTGATATGGCAGAGCTGATAAGAGGCAAGACAGGTCGCGTATACGGAGACCTTATGAGCCTTCTTACCATATGTAAAGGACTCCCTCTGGCATACAATAAGGATCTTCAGGAAGACAAGATCCCTGTATTTGATGCAGCAGATACTTTAAAATCTTCCATCGGCATATTCACTGAAATGATCCTTACAATGAAGGTCAGAGAAGACAAAATGGAAAACGCCGCTAAATATGGATATATGAACGCTACTGATGCAGCTGATTATCTTGTTTCAAAAGGTATTCCATTCAGGGACTGCCACGAGATAATAGGTAAAATAGTTCTTTACTGCATCAATAAAGGCATCGCAATTGAAGAAATGACAATGGATGAATTCAAATCATTTTCTGATAAATTCGAAGATGATATATATGATAAAATAGCAATCCGAAGCTGTATAAAAGCAAAACTTTCAAAGGGTTCCACTTCATTTGAAAGTGTTGACGAACAGCTGGCGGATATAGCAAATAAGAAACAGGCTCGCTAAAATGAAAACAATTGCTATAATAGATGATGACATTCACATAGGAAATATGCTTGAAGAAGTTCTTAGGCGCGAAGGTTATAACTGCCTTCGTGCCTACTCCGGAACGGAGGCTTTATACCTTCTTTCTGAAAATAAACCTGATCTTATTCTTCTTGATTTAATGCTGCCGGGGCTTGCCGGTGAAGAGGTTCTTCCTCAAATCACCGGCATCCCGGTAATTGTTGTGAGCGCCAAAGTAGGAATCGACGATAAAGTTCATCTTCTCATGAACGGCGCCTGCGACTATATAACAAAGCCTTTTGACATAAAAGAGCTGCTAGCCAGAATAGCTGTGCAGCTTCGTATGAGCTCCGGCGCATCTTTATCCTCTAAGGCAAAAAATTCGGATTCAGCACAAAACATCATATCTTTTAATGATCTTACACTTAACACTTCTTTACGGTCGGTCTCTGTATCAGAAGATGAAGTTAAACTTACCCAAACTGAATATGCCATTTTAAAATTACTTATGCAAAACCCCTCTCAAGTTATAACGAAATCCTTTATACTTGATCAGATAAGCACAGATACTCCGGACTGCACAGAAAACTCTCTAAAGGTGCATATCAGTAACCTGCGCCGAAAACTTAAAAATATAGGAGGCAAAGATTATATAGAAGCCGTGTGGGGCATAGGTTTCAAAATGAGAGAAAACAAATCTTAACTCTTTTTTTACTGTTTTCTTTACTGCCCTCTTAACCTTTTCCTGATAGAATAACGTCCGTAACAGAAAAAATACCGGTATCAAACCGGCTATACAGGAGGTTTCATATGGACTATATTCTTACAGCTGAATCACTCAGCAAACATTACAAACATTTTAAAGCTCTGGATGGATTCTCCATCCATGTTCCGAGAGGCGCCATCTACGGTTTCGTAGGGAAAAACGGCGCCGGCAAAACCACTCTTATACGTCTTATCTGCGGCCTTCAGGAGCCAACATCAGGAAACTATACATTATACGGAACAAAAAATACACAACCCGAGATCACAAAATGCCGCCGCAAAATGGGAGCCGTAGTAGAAACACCATCTATTTATCTTAATATGACGGCAGAGGACAACTTGAAAGAGCAATACCGCATTATTGGTCTGCCTTCATTTGATGATATCCCTAATCTGCTTCAACTCGTAGGCTTAGAAAATACAGGAAGGAAAAAAGTAAAACACTTCTCTTTAGGTATGAAGCAGCGCCTTGGTATTGCCATCGCTCTGGCAGGAAATCCTGACCTTCTGATACTTGACGAGCCTGTGAACGGTCTCGACCCTCAAGGAATCATCGAAATGAGAGAGCTTATTCTCAAACTCAACCAAAAACGACAGATCACATTCCTAATCTCCAGCCACATTTTGGATGAACTGTCCCGTCTGGCTACCCATTATGGCTTTATTGACAGCGGCCATATGGTAAAAGAAATAAGTGCAGAGGAATTGGAAGCGGCATGCCGCAAATGCTTACGCATACAAGTCTCCGATACTAACATACTGAGTCTGGTTTTGGATGAAATGGATATACAATACAATATATTATCCGAAAATACAGCCGATATTTTTGCTAAAATAAATATATCCAATCTAACTCTTACTCTGATGAATAAAGGCTGTGAAATCATATCTCTTACTGAACGTGGAGAAAGTCTGGAAAGCTTTTATCTCAACTTAATCGGAGGAGGAAAAACAAATGAATAAATTATTATCAGCGGATTTTGCTAAACTCAAAGTGAATAAATTTTTCTGGCTCTGTACAATAGGAATGTTTCTGTTTGGTATTTTCATGATGACAACACATTATATTGCAATGAATCAATACCATGAAAACGCCTATATCACAAATGTACTGTTCATCTACGCTACAGCGATAGCCATAATCATTCCTGCTTTTGTAAGTCTTTTCACAGGAACAGAATACAGTGACGGAACAATGAGAAACAAGCTTGTGATAGGTCACACGCGAAATCATATTTATACGTCAAACCTGATCTGCTGCTGCGCGGCAGGCTTAATTTTCTGTTTTTCCTATATAGTCGGAACTCTTATTATCGGCATCCCTCTGTGCGGCATTCAAGACGGAACGCTCCAAGGAATAGTCATATTGATCCTATGCAGTTTTGCCATGTCTATAGCATTTACAGCCTTCCACACCATAATATCAATGACATGCCAAAACAAAGCCCTCGCTGCAGTTGTTAATATCCTGATATCAGTTTTCATGTTAGTCATATCAATATATATTCTCAACAAATTAGCGCAGCCGGAAACTTATGAAAGTTTAAATCATGATCCTGACACAGGCCAAATAATGTCATCTGGAATAGTATCAAATCCCGATTATCTTGAAGGAACGATACGAAGCATCTATCAATTTTTCAACGACTTTCTGCCTACCGGACAGGCGGTTAATATAACTCAAAACGGAGGTCTTATTCAGGAGCCTTATCTATTGGCTATATACTCAAGTATAATTATTCTTGCCTCTATAGTAATCGGCATGTTAATATTCCGAAAGAGAGATATAAAATAAAAAACAATTTACCAATAATCAAAGGAGCGTATCACAGTGTTTTGGTTATCCTGCCTCATAAGTATTTTCATCATCATAATAGTATGCCTGTTATTAAAAATCCATCTTCTGAGAAAAACAGCAGATGAAATCAGAGAAGCTTTTGCAGACCGGATATCTTCAGATACCAATACACTGATAGATATCAGCAGCCGGGATTCACATATGATGAACCTGGCTGCTGATTTAAACGGGGAACTAAAAAAGCTTCAAAAAGACAGATTAAATTATCAACAAGGAGATCTTGAACTGAAAAATGCCGTCACAAACATTTCTCATGATCTTCGTACACCTCTGACAGCTATGTACGGATATCTGGATTTGATGAAAACAGAAAACAAATCAAAAAATATGGCACGATATATTGCTCAGGTTGAAAACAGAGCAGATGCTTTAAAAAAACTCATGGAAGAACTATTCAGATATTCTATAGCAGTTTCCATACAAGAATTTTCCAACGAAAAGACTGATATACGCAGCCTCCTGGAGGAAAGCCTTGTATCCTTTTATGCATCTATACAGCAAAAAGGGATTGTTCCTGATATTCGTCTTCCTGATAGACCAATTTACAGAATTCTTGACCCTTCAGCTGTTACACGTATTTTTAATAATATAATAAGTAATGCGCTGAAATACAGCGCTGATGATTTTAATATCCGTATGAATGAAGACGGAACCATCATATTTTCCAATAATGCTCCTAACATGAATACCGTAGCTGCAGGTCAGCTCTTCGATCGTTTTTATACGGTTGAAACAGACAGAAATTCAACAGGACTCGGCCTTTCTATAGCCAAACTGCTGACAGAACAGATGGGAGGCAGTATAAAATCTGAATACCGCGACTCTAAACTTTTTATAATCATATCATTTCCAGAATGATCAAGCATTCTGGTTCTTAAGATATTCTCTGCAGGCATCTATCGTTCCCTGCATCTTATCATAAACAGCCCTGCACAGGAAATTATAAAATTCTTCCTGCCGATGACCTTTAAGGCAATCACCTACAATATTAAAATAGTCTTCTCTTGAGATAGGCATATTTATCGGAGCAAGACCATTTTCCATCAGATAATAATTCATAGCAAATACAGCCAATTCACCGCTATATTGGCTGAATGGATATATCTCTATCAGCTTATTATGAATATACATAGCCTTAAGAATCACATTATTTCCGGCTTCAAGACTGTAAACACGTCTTAGAGCATCGTCAAGCTTCTCCTCTATATCCAGAGCATGCGTCGGTACATGATTATACGAATATACCACAGGATTGGTTTTTCTGAAATATCCGCTTTCATCCTCTATAAGTATCCTATAGGCGCTTATAAGAAAATATTTATCAAGATAATTTCCCATTTCCAGACAGTTATATGCAACATTTATGACTTTGCAGAAATTCTCCATAAACACATAGTCCTTGACAGGAACATCTCTTTGGAGGTCTCCTTTAAGTATCTCATCTACTGCGATCTTATCATGCCTTGGATTTCTTACAATAAGAGAGCCTTTGATCATATCTATCTTATTGACTTCCCTTACGGCAGACTTCAAAAGCCTGTCTTGTTTAAGCAGTCCTGTCAATTCCTTTTTCATATCATATAGCTTTTCATGCATATATTTTACTCCTGACCTTTCAAGAATCCGATTCTTCCTACTGATACCGGATATTTATACATTTCAATCTCGCCAAAATCCCCTTCGAGCTTCTTCAACGCAGGCATTTTGCTCTTTAAAAAATCATAGCTTATGGTAGGAAGAAATACGATATCAAATTTATGCTGGAATGTAAGCTGCAAAAAATCCAAGATTTCATCATCATTAAAATCTTCTTCTATAGCTACATCCAATCTTATATTAAGCTTCTGACCTACAGCACAATTCAGTCCGTCTATTACCGGCTGCAGCTCTTTTCCTCCGTTTGTTTTTTTATATCTGGTATGATTGAAAGTGTTTACAGTTATAATGACGTCAGTAACTCCCGATTTCTTAATTTCTTCAGCTTTTTCAGCCAGATCCTGACCGTCTGTTTTTATTGTTTTTTTATTTTCTGACATATGATGACCAAATCTTTCCTATTTTATCTTATTTTTCATTTTACTTTAAAATTAAAGTATAGTCAATGATACTTAATTATGATAAACTTAATTTATGAAAATTTTAGTTATCAGTGATACACACGGAAAACTCAATAAAATAAGAGATATATGGCCTAAACTCACCGATATAAATCTTATAATACATGCAGGGGATTTTATATCAGACGGAAACAAACTGGAAAGAGAACTTAAGGTTCCTGTCTTAGCAGTGAAAGGAAACTGTGACGGCGGATACAGCAGGAATGACTTTAAAACATTTGACACAGAATACGGAAAAATCATGATCACACACGGACACATGGAAAACGTCAAATACCAGCTGAATACTCTTATGTACAAAGCAATGGAGAATCAATGTAAAGCTGTAGTCTTTGGCCATACCCACAAAGCGCTTATAGAACATGAACAAGGTATATATCTCATTAATCCCGGCAGTCTTACACTTCCCAGGGACGGCAGCAGCGGATCATATGCTATAATCAGAACAAGCAAAGATAGTTTTGATGCTTCTATTGTATACTATTCCACCATAATGGGGAACAAGAAGCCTCCCCAGGCAGGATTTATAAGAAATCTGCTGAATTACAGCGACAGGTTTTAAGAAAATTCAGAGACTCTATTTTCAAAAAATGAATGACTTTGCATTTAACAATACCCCTATGTACGCTATAAACATCAGAAAGATAAAACAGCGGCTGTCTATGAAGCAGTCCGCTGTTTTTCTTATATACTATTCTTTTATATCATATCCTTCAGCTGTTTCATAGCCTCAGTCTCACTATTTACAAACTCCTGAAGATCTGCTTTCAGAATATCAATATATCCCTTATATTCTTCTGCAAATCCTTCATAAGCTGCCGGATCTGTAACACCTTCATTCCATTTGGCATACATATTTTTCGTTGTTTTCCACGAATCTTTTATAGCAAGTGTCATCTTATTGCTTCCCCAATTACTTTCCACTTTATCGTTCATCAACAGTCCGTTGGAAAGCGCACATACCTCATCACTGTAAAGATAAGCATAATATTCATAATATCCGTTTATTTCTGAAGCAAGCCATACGTCATCTTCTGTTATTTCACCGTCACTTATAGCATCCACAACTCCTGTATAAAGGTCAAGATTATTTTGAAGTCCTTTATGATGCAGTTCTATATCGCCATAATCTGCCAGCCCCATAAACTGATCCTGAACATATTTGAATGCAGCCAGAGCTTTAGTGTTGTGCTCTGTCCCTTTTTCTCTCGCTGCTTTCATAGCCTCCTTATCATCTTCTCTATAAGCTTTCTCATAATCAGAATTTATATCTTTTGCCGCAGCAAGATTTTCTTGTGCAGATTCTCTGAGTTCTTCAAGAGCATCTTTATATGCAGCTACTGATTCTTTTGAAGCATATTTTTCTGTATCCTCTATAGCTGCTTCAAAATCATCACATCTGCTGTTGAAGTCAAGTGCCAGAGCAGGTGTTCCGTCAATATACATAGCAAGGGCCGAATACAAAGACAGCTGATACTCAAGAAGTTCCTTGCTGTGAACTCCATCCCCTTTGTCATCATCTACATTATCATCATCTTTAGGAGTATGATATCTGTTCTGAGACCATTCGGTTTTATCCTCCTGTCTTGGCATAAATGCGGGAACCCCGTTAAACTGATATGATATGCAGTCCGTTCTCGGCAATTCCTGATCATCATTTTTAACCTCTACACCATCCTTATAAAAAGAATCCACTTCATTTATAAGGCCTGATGAGAACAGTGTATTTCCTATCTCCCCCAACTCATAAGAAGTACGCATAATACCTACATCGTTGAAACTATCCACACTTGGCATTTCAAAATTGATCAGGGCCAATGTACTTCCCTGCCACTGGGGATGAGCTGTCGTAATCATTTCCCATGAACCTATAGCCCAATCGGTGGAAGTGTCAAAACGTCCCCACTCCTCAGCTCCATGGGCTATGAATACTATATCATTTGCCGGCTGATAGCCTGAGTCTATAATAGCCTTGGCTATACCTGTTGCAAGACCTACAGCTGTGCAGTCATCCTCGAATCCGTAAAAATATTTATCATAGTGGCCGGCAACTATTATCCTCTGCCCTGTATTTTCTGTTCCTTTTATAGTTCCTGTGACATTATAGCTTGTTCCGTTTTGGCTTCCTACCTCATTGTCTACATAAAGCTCTGCCGATATATTCTTTCCTGATTTTAAAATCTTCTGTATCTTTTCAGCCTCATTCTTAGATATGGATGTACATGGCATCTTCATATCAGGGGCGCATATATCCTGTATATTGATAGTATCCTCATCATACTGAGCATAACCTCCAACAGAGTAACTTACTATCGCTTCAGCGCCTTGAACAGCAGCTTCCATATATGGACCGTCTATCCAAACTTCATTCCACTGATCTACACCTACGAGAACAATTTTCCCTGACATATCAGTACAATCGTTCTCTTCATAATAGGCCTGATACTCCGCTTCGGTACCTGTCCCCATATCAACAATCCCAAGACTACTGTAATCTCCGCCAAGCTGTTTTGTTCCCTGAGCAGCATAAGATACCATATCATCAATATTAAGTTCTTTCTTCTGTCCATTCTTATCACTGTAGCTGATATTCATATAAGCCTCATTAAACTGCCATTTATCCACTGTTACAGGTTCTTTCTTCACATCTGAAAGGCCTATTTTTTCAAATTCTTCTGCCAGATAATCTGCCGCTCGGTGTTCCGCATCAGATCCTGCCGTTCTGAATCCAGTGGAATCATCCCATAGTTCCTCATCATATGCCAGCTTATAGGCAACATCTTCAGCCTCATCTGTAGCATCAGCTGTAAGTTCCAGCATCTTGTCAATATCTTCCTGCATAGAAAGATCACTGGTCTTTGAACAAGATGTTGCCATCATCATTACAAACGCCATTAAAAGCGTAAGCGGCAAATAGGTTAAAAGTTTCTTCATTTTTCCCTCCTTAAAATATAATGATAAAAACAAAAAGATCAACGCAAAACAATGCGTTGATCCATAAAAAGCAATATAACTGCAATTCCTTCTTAGTCTCTCAACTTTCATATCCAAACCTTAAAGCATTGCCTCCTATACAATAGTCTGCAATCCTTCATAAAAGAATAGTACTATAAATCTTTAGATATGTCAATAAATTTTAAATTTTTAAAAATTTATTGACAACAGTAGTTAAACTTTCCAAAAGATGATATCATTTATCTTGAAATGCAATTGTCAAGAAGATTGGAGAACGTATCTCGAAATGAAAAAACCATTCACACGTGTAATCATTTTAATAATACTGAGTGCGCTTCTCATCGCTCTGCCTGTAGAGATCATCGGTCTTTTCCGAAATCAGCAAGCTTTTGAAATAGAAGCTGAAGATAAGACAGAGTATGCCATCAGAAGTGCAGGAACTGATCTGGATATGGTATTCAACAGCATGTCAAATCTGATAAACATGCTTCATTCTACCGTCCAAGTCACATTTTCCGGTAAAGATTATATTCATAACTACGATACCTTCCTGCAGCTGAAGAATCAGACAGGAGATATAATAAAACACTCATTGAAAAAAACGGAACACATATCCGGAATATATGTCACATTTTCTCCAGACCTTCATTCTGGTATGGAAGAGGTATGGTATGCCTACAAAGATGGTACTGTCAATTATATAGACGCACGCTCACTTGCTCCCAGCTGGCTTATCAAAGGCAATCCACGGGTAGATTATTACTATGATGCTATAAAAAACGGTGAATATTGGGGAGCCTTAGATTATGAAAGTTCCTTGAATGAGTATATGGCCACTCACACTAAATCGGTATATGACTATGACGGCAACCTTATAGGAATAGTAGGCTCTGATATGCTCATGACTGAAATCGATGATATTCTTAAATCCATGAAAATATACAGCGACAGTCAGATAGTCCTTTTCGACGGAAATATGAACTACTGTGCATCAAGTGAAGATATTGAAGATCCCATGAAACATTATTCCTCACTCTCTTCCCAGATACAAAAATCTTTTCCTGAAAATTCTCCTATCTGGTATAAGGCTTCTGACGGTAAAAAACATATAGCCGCATATACGACACTGAATAATGGATGGATTCTAGCTACAACGCAAACATCAGCAACTGTTATGACATCCGCCAATGAAACACGAAGAACTTTAATGATAACCATGCTTATGACAATACTTATAATCATAATCATGACCATCATACTCATAAAACGATATTACGATCCCGTCATAGAATCTGCCCAGCAAAATGAAATACTTCTTATTAACCAGTCCCGACAGGCAAAACTGGGAGAAATGATAGGCAATATAGCGCATCAGTGCAAACAGCCTCTGAACAACATTAATATAGATATTTCCAACATGAAGGATGATTATTATTCAGATGAGCTGACATCTGACCGTTTCAATGAGTATCAGGCCAAGATACGTGAAAATGTTTCCATCATGTCCGGTACCATAACAGACTTTGCTGATTTTCTCAAGCCGGACAGGCGCAAAGAGCGATTTTTTTTGAAAGACAGTGTCGATAAAGCGCTTTCCATAATGAATGAAAATCTGGTAATAAACCAGGTGAATATAATAAATGATGTAGCAGATGATATATCCATAACCAACTACAGAAATGAATTCATACAATGTATCTTTAATATACTGGAAAATGCCCGAGACTCTGTTATTTCCTCAAAAATAACACCCGGTATAATAAAAATTTCTTCAGAAATCAAAAATACAGCAGAGACCACACATATCTCCCTTAATATCTTCAACAGCGGAAAAAACATACCTAAAGAGGATGGTGAGAAAATTTTTCTGCCGTATTATTCCACAAAAGAAAAAGAAGGAGGAACCGGTATAGGCCTCTATATGGTCAAGCAGATAATAGAAAACCATTTCAATGGGCGCATATCATTTGTCAATAATAAGAATGGTGTGACATTCACCATATCTATAAAAGAAAGGAAAGAATGATCGCACCGGGTCATTCAGAACAAAATCATGAATACATTTAAAACCCTCAAAGTAATTTATATCGAAGATAATGATAATACACGTTCAAGCATAGAACGATTTCTGAAAAGACGTTTTGGCAAAGTTCTCCTTGCCGAAAATGCCGAGAAAGGGATCGAACTATTCAGCAAATATAATCCGGACATAGCTATTGTAGACATACTTCTTCCCGGAATGGGCGGTCTGGAGATGATAAAAAAAGTACGGGAAACGAATTCATCATGCAGATTTCTAATCACATCATCAGTCGCAGATGTAAGTACAATACTTGAAGCTGTCGATTTAGATATAGAAAATTATATAGTCAAACCCATAGATATGGAAGCGTTTGAAGAAAAACTGTACAGAATAGGTGAATCCATTCTATACAACAAAGAGCAATCTTCGACAACTCTCTGTTTCAAATTTGACAAAAAAAATGAAACAGAAGAAAGCATCAGAAAAGCTTTTATAAAAATATTGAAACTCAGATCCGGACGCGGTCCGAGAGATACTGTAGTATCCATATCAAATGACACTATAGAAATAACGGCTTACGGCATTCTTAATACTTTAGAAAAAACTCTGATGAATGATATCAGAAATACCGGACATGTAGAAGAAAGTCATCGTCTCTTTTACTATTCTATAGAAGAAGAGCTCTCCTGTATTATAAGCGAAATCACAGAAACTCTCGTAGAACTCCGCAGCATAAGAGCTGATGCCCGTAAAGATAAGGAGACCTCTGTATTCCGCATACGTGATATATAATGCTTTTACTTATTATTTCTTATGTCCTGTTTTGTCTGCCGGAGATCAGCATGGACAGTATTACACTCCATATGATCACAAAGAAAATAATACAGATGGATAATACGGTGGAAATATGAAGCCCAATAATCACCGCAAGAAGCTTTATTCCTGTAAACATAAGTATTATACCAACCCCATATTTAACATACTGAAAACGTTCCTGAAGATGTTCCAGTACAAAATACATCTGCCTTAGTCCCAATATGGCAAATATATTTGATGTATATACAATCAGCAGATTAGTAGAAACAGAAAATACAGCCGGAACTGAATCTATCGCAAAAATTATATCTGAGCATTCCACGAGGCAAAGTATCGCAAACAGTGGAGTAAAAACACGTCTCCCCTTAACTCTAACCATAAATTTTTTCCCTTTGAAACCTTCAGTCATTGGAAGAATCTTTCCTACGATTTTTATGATTCTGCTGTCCTGAGGCTTTATCTCTTCCTCTTTGCCGGCAAGCATTTTTATTCCGTTTATTATGAGTATAGCTCCAAATATGTAAAGTATCCACCCAAATGATGTAACTATCTTAAGCCCGAAGAAAATAAACAGAAACCTCAGTACTATTGCTCCCATTATGCCCCAGCTCAAAACCCTGTGCTGGGCTTCTTCTTTTATGCCAAACGCCATAAAGATAGACATGAATACAAACAGATTATCTACACTGAGACTCAGCTCTATAAGATATCCTGCAGCAAATTCAAGCCCGCTTTTACTTCCCATAAACATCCATACAGCTGTACAGCACAAAGCAGCCATAGCCATCCAGAAGCAGACCCATTTAATAGCATGTTTTATTTCATTCATCTATCCTTCTCCTCAAAATTTAATATCCGATTAAATCCGTTTAAAAAGGGCTGATTCACCATCAGCCCTTTACTTATATCTCTTAATCTTCAAACTTTTATCATGTTGCCATCGTCTTTATGATCACTATCACAAATATCACTATAAACACGATCGCTTCAATGGTAACTATAACTTTCAATATATTTACCAGTTTACTGTTTTCTTTATTCCTGCCTCTGATCATACTAGCAATCATAAATATCATTACAGCTATTCCGAATATCAATGCTAAGAAAAGTAATATCATTTTTTCATTCCTCCAATGCTACTATTAAAGCGTATATTAGTAACTTATTAATAATACCAGAGAATTATGTTGATTTCCAGTATAAATACCGAAAAATATTCTTGTTACTTTTCCTCAGCGTCAATCCAGCGTATTGTAATCCAGTCTGATCTCTTTCTGCTTCAGTTTTATTGCTTTTAGGAAAACTCTTGCAGTATCCATACATGTCATTACGGATATGCCTCTTTCAATGGCTTTTCTTCTTACCGGGAAACTGTCGTTTTCCTTTCTGTTGGCAACTGTCGGCAGATTTATTACGAGAGAAATATTCTCGCCGCTGCTGCTGTCATGGTTCATTATCCATTTCTCAGCCGTATCATAGTTCATAGCCTCCACCGGAATATCGTGAGCATTCATGAAATCTATCGTATCATCTGTAGCATACAATTTAAATCCGGCCTCTCCATACTCTTTAAGTATATCTGCCGTATATGTGTTCTGTTCTGATTCTCTAAGCGTAACAAAAATATTGCCTTCCGTCGGAATATCCATTCCTGCTCCTAAGAATCCTTTATAAATTGCTTTTTCCAAATTCTTATCTATTCCCAGCACCTCACCTGTTGATTTCATCTCAGGCCCCAGCGCTATATCCATATCTGTCAACTTTGCGCTGGAAAATACAGGAACCTTTACTGCAAATTCTTCAGTTTTTTTATAAAGTCCTGTACCGTACTGACTATCTTTCAGCTTATGCCCCAACATAGCGGCTACTGCCAGCTTTACCATAGGCACTCTTGTTACCTTGCTCAAAATAGGAACTGTACGCGAAGCCCTCGGGTTTACTTCTATAACATAGATTTTCTTCCCGTCATAAGCATACTGGATATTCACAAGACCTACCACATTTAACGCTTTAGAGATTCTCTTTGTATAATCCAGCAGCGTATTTTCCACTTCCTCGGAAAGAGAATAATTAGGATATACGGAAATACTGTCTCCCGAATGAACTCCTGCTCTTTCAACGTGCTCCATTATCCCCGGTATTAATATATCCTCTCCGTCAGCTATAGCATCAACCTCTATCTCTTTTCCCTGTATATATTGGTCAATAAGCACCGGATGTTCTGTAGAAAGTGACACTGCTTCTTTAAGATATCTCTTAAGCTCCACATCATTATAAACTACCTGCATAGCACGACCGCCAATTACATATGATGGCCTTACCACCAGAGGATAACCAAGCTTTCTCACAGCAGCAAAGGCATCTTCCTGATTTGTCACAGCTACACCCTCAGGCACTGCTATCTCCAGATCATCCAAAAGCTCACAGAACTTTTCTCTGTCTTCTGCCAGGTCTATATTTTTATATGATGTTCCCAGAATATTTATGCTTCTGCTGTTAAGTTTTTCTGCCAGATTCAGCGATGTCTGCCCGCCAAATTGCAGTATTACACCATATGGACGCTCTCGTTTTATTACATTCATCACATTATCTATATGAAGCGATTCAAAATAAAGCTTGTCCGATGTATCAAAATCTGTACTCACAGTCTCCGGATTGTTGTTCATAATGATAGCTTCATATCCAAGTTCCTTGATAGCCCAGACTCCTTGCACGCAGCAATAATCGAATTCTATTCCCTGACCTATCCTTATAGGCCCGGATCCTATCACCAAAATCTTTTCTTCAGGGCTTCTTACACTTTCATCTTCTTCATCATAGCAGGAATAATAATATGGGGTGAGAGCGTCAAATTCACCTCCGCATGTATCTACCATCTTATATACAGGGTATATATCGTTGTATACCCTTATATCCTGAAGCACATCTCTTGAAATCCCTGAAAGTGTTATTATATCCGTATCTGTGAACCCTCTGGCTTCTGCCTCATATACCAGCTCTTTTGTAAGAGGTCCTTCCTGAAGTTTTTCTTCCAGATCTATTATACCCTTTATCTTATTTAGAAACCATCTGTCTATCTTTGTCAAACTATAAAGGCCTTCGACTTCTATAAGCTTCCTTCTCATAACTTCCGCAATACAGAAGATTCTTTCATCATCACATGCTTTAAGTTTTTCTATGAGTTTTTCATCATCAAGCCCTGTTACAAAAGGAATATGAAGACCATCACATTTGATCTCTATAGAAGTAAGCGCTTTCAGCAATGCACTTTCAAATGTTCTATCTATGGACATCACTTCTCCCGTGGCTTTCATCTGTGTTCCCAGCTTCCTGGAAGCAGTTCTGAACTTGTCGAAAGGCCATTTAGGAAATTTAACAACAACATAGTCTAAAGTAGGCTCAAAGCATGCGCTCGTCGTCTGTGTCACATAGTTTGAGAGCTCATCTAAATTATATCCTATAGCAATCTTGGCAGCTATCTTGGCTATCGGATATCCTGCCGCCTTAGATGCCAACGCTGATGAACGACTTACTCTCGGATTTACTTCTATTACTATATACTTACCTGTATCAGGATCAAGAGCAAACTGTACATTACAGCCTCCTTCTATCTGGAGGTTTCTGATTATTTTTATGGATGCATCTCTAAGCATCTGATACTCAGCATCTCTTAAAGTCTGTGTCGGAGCTACAACAATGCTGTCACCTGTATGTACGCCGACAGGGTCAAGGTTTTCCATACTGCATATTATTATACAGTTGTCACGGCTGTCCCTTATCACCTCATACTCTATCTCCTTCCACCCTGCTACGGATTTTTCCAGCAGAATCTGGCCGATAGCGCTGTTTTCCATGCCTTTCATACACAAAAGCTCTAATTCTTTTTTATTTTCAGCGATACCGCCGCCTGTTCCCCCCAGCGTATAGGCGGGTCTTATTATTACAGGATAACCTTCTTGCTTAACAAATTCATAACACTCATCCATAGATGTCGCTATAACACTGCTGGGGATAGGCTCTCCGATTTCCTGCATAAGAGATTTGAATTCTTCTCTATCTTCGGCTTTTCTTATACTTTCCCTATTGACTCCCAACAGAGCTGTTCCATGTTTTTCAAGGATTCCTTTCCTCTCAAGCTCCATCGCCAGATTCAGTCCGGTCTGGCCTCCGAAACCTGCCAGCATGCCGTCAGGTTTTTCCTTCTCTAAAATCTGCTCAAGAGCTTCCTCTGTAAGCGGCTCCATATATACCTTATCAGCAATACCCTTGTCTGTCATTATAGTCGCAGGATTGCTGTTAACAAGTATCGTCTCTATTCCTTCTTCTCTTATGGCTTTGCATGCCTGAGTTCCTGCGTAGTCAAACTCCGCAGCCTGACCGATGACGATTGGACCGGAGCCTATTATAAGTATTTTTTTCAGATATGACTTCTTAGGCATTGTTTTTGTCCTCCTTCATCATTGCAATAAATTTATCAAACAGATAACCTGTATCATTAGGTCCCGGTGATGCCTCCGGGTGGAACTGGACAGAAAATATAGGCAGATCTCTGTGTTCCATTCCTTCTACAGTGCCGTCATTAAGGTTCAGATGTGTTATCTCCATTCCTTTAAGAATTATACTCTCATACTGAACTGCATATCCGTGGTTTTGCGATGTTATGTAAGAACGTTTAGTATTCTTGTCGAATACACCATGGTTACCGCCTCTGTGCCCGTATTTAAGTTTATATGTCTTACCGCCCAGAGCAATGGCAAGAACCTGATGCCCCATGCATATGCCGAACATAGGTATACCGCTCATATTTATAAGATGTCTGACTTCTTCTATAGCTTCCTCAGCTTTTTCCGGATCCCCCGGTCCATTAGTAAGAAATATTCCATCAGGCTTGCCTGCAAGAATCTGTTCCGCTAAAGTTCCGTAAGGATACAATGTAAGTTCGCAGTTTCTTTCTCTGAGACATGTAAGGATATTGCCTTTGACACCAAAATCTATGACCGCTACACTGAGAGGTTTTTCATCAGAATCAGAAAGGGATTTCATTACAGTTTTTTCCTTTACGGCTGCTTCTTTCATCCAGTCTCCTCTGATCTGACCTCTGTCACATATTTCAGCAGCTTCACTTATGGATATACCTTCGGTACTGATGACACATTTAACAGTTCCCTTATTTCTTATTTTCTTAGTTATCTGTCTCGTATCTACACCGAACACGCCCGGCACTCCCATATCTCTGAGCCATTTGTCTATAGTCATTATACTATTGCTGTTAGACGGCATATCACATAGATCCTTAACAACTACACCAAAGGCATGTACCTTTTCTGATTCATTATCTACAGAGCTGATACCGTAATTGCCTATAAGCGGATATGTCATATTTATTATCTGTCCTTTATACGATGGGTCTGTCAATATCTTCTGATATCCTGTCATCGCTGTATTAAAGACAAGTTCTCCAACAGCAGTTCCTTTAAATCCAAAACCTGTTCCCTTAAACACGGTCCCGTCTTCCAAGTAAATTAACCCTTCCATTTTTTCAATCGTTTTAATCATGATACTATGTCTAATCTCCTTACACATTCGATAAATAGCAATCTTGTCACTGATAAATAATTATACACTGTTATTAATGTTTATGCAACACTATTCATATGCTTTTTATGCATTATGTAAATTTTTACCGAAAAATCAAATCTGTCTTTCTTCTACGGTATCTACATTCATATATACAGATGCTCCTGTGGCTACCAGTTTACCGGTATTCTGGCTTACTGCCTCACATACGAGCTGTGTTATCCGCCTTCCTGCAGATGTTACTTTCGCTTTAACAAGCATAACATCTCCCACCTCCACAGGCCTTATATACTTCACATCCAGACTGACTGTCGGCGTAAAATTCTTACCGGCATAAAATCTGGCAAGAAAAGCTATCGTAAAGTCAAAAGCTGTGCATATCATACCTCCATGGAGCTGCCCTACTCTGTTCACCTGCCATCTGCGAACAGGAAAACCGAATGTAACAGATTTTTCTTCAAAAGAACAGCTTACTTTTCTAGCCTGCATCATGCCATTTATACTATCCTTCTGCTCCATATTATTCTCTTTAAGAGTTCTGTCAACATAAGCTTCCAACCGTTTCTGTCCGCTGGATACTGATTCCTGCATCACAACACCTCCCTATGCTGAAAAGCATCTTTTCTCATATAATAATACTACACTGCAGGTAAACAATCAAATAGTGAAATACTAAAAACATCATTTATAATACGAAAAGCCCCTGTCATGTCTTCACATTCCAGGGGCTTATAATCAAACATTGATATGCACTACATTACCCATTCCTTTTGTATTAGCATAAGAGTAAGCGGCTCCCAGAGAATACGCCTTAGATACAACCTGCCTTCGTCCGGCTGCAGTACTGCATATACCGGGTATATAAATATCGGCAGCCCTGCCATATTTATGAGCGGAATTCGAAACCCCTCCCACATTAGCATTATGCCTTGCGCATCTGAGTCCTGATGTGATGGTTATCGGTTTTCCATAATAGGCTCTCAGTGATTCCAGAATATTGATAAGTTTTGTACTTACAGTAGCCGGATATCCATTACAATACCGGCCGCCGCACTTACACTTAAATTCTGTTTTACTGAAATGAGAAGAGCCGTTCCATGTTCCGGAACCGGATGACCCCGAACTTCCTCCGTTAAGCTTTGCCATCGTCTTCGTACCTGCTATGCCATCCACCGTAAGACCGTATTTTTTCTGTGTCGCCTTTATTGCAGCGATAGTGTTATTCCCGATGATACCGTCACGTGTCACGCTTAATTTACCCTGCAGCGATTTTATTACCGATACCATTTTAGCATTCGTATTGACGCCGTAAATGCCATCGGCATAAACACTGTGCCCTCTCTGAAAGGCTTTTATCGCCGCAATAGTTCCGGCTCCCCTTATACCATCCACAGCTCCTGAATAGTAGCCATAATAATGTTTTAAATTACTTTGATATTGTCTTATGGTCAACATGGCTACTCCTCCGTTTCTATATCTTCATCACTCTCATTTACACCTGCCTCGCCGTCATCCACATGTTTTTCTTTTAAAACCTTCAGCGATTCCTGAGCATACTGAGCACTTTTAGTCACATTGTTATTCTTCCACCACACCCATATACAGCCGATACCGGCTGCGATCTGTGTTGCGATCTCAGTAAAAGTAGATTCATCAAATGGTATAGGATTTATACCCTTTGCTGTAAGAATAGCATTTATCAATAAAAAGGATGCTACGATCAGTCTGATGATCGACCTTGATACTTCTTTTTTCATAATAAAACCTCCTACATTACAAATATGCTGTAAGAGGTTTTATGTGATTGCTGAAGAATAACCTTAAGATCATCAAAATTCAAATTTAATACTAAAAATGACTTCAGCAATAAAATATACCTCCAAAGCCATTTAAAATATTATTTATTACATACATTCAAAAAATCTTGCAAGACGATCGTTCAAATCATGAAAAACCGGATTGTCATCAAACATAAAATCATTGTGCTTTCCATCTATTTCAAACATTTCTTTTTTACAAATAAGCTTATCATAAAAATTATAAGATTCTGAGATAGGATGCAGTCTGTTGCCCTTTCCATGACCCACAAATACAGGAACTTTGATATCTCGGATATTCTTTTCACAGTCAAATTCCATTATTGACTGTCCTATTTCAAGAGATATTTCCTGACCGTAACCACTATGAGAATACAAATCTTCTCTTACCACCCCATCAGTATCATTATCCAAAGGATAAAAATGGAAAGGATCATCATATTTTCTGATACCGCTGCATACCAATCTAATTCTCTCCGCCTCTATCTCCTTTTCCATCGCGGAAAATTCTTCCCGTGTAAATACAGTTTTCATCCATCGTCTGCCACAGTAAAACCCATTCAGTGCAGCAACTGCTTTTACTCTGTCATCTTTCTCAGCAACTTCAGCCGCTAATCCCCCGGCCATCCCCCAGCCTAACAAGCCTATTCTTTCTGCATCAATTTCATCAAGAGTTCCGGCAAAGGTAACCGCATTTCTTATGTCCTCAACCTGTTCATCCAGTTTGCAGACGCCAGCCGGTCCCTCATTGTCTAAAAAACCTCTATAATCAAACCCAAAGCATGCATACCCTCTGGCAGTCAACGCTCTCGCAAATAATGCAGGATAAATCTCATTAAGTCCCATATATCCCGAATTAGGTATTATACAAGGAAGAGCTCTGCCTTCTTCATAATTATCAGGAAGGTAAAGTACGGCAGCAAGCTTATAGCAATTACTGTAAAATATCAAATCTTTAGTTATCATCTTATCCTCCATAAAATTTATTTTTTCGGAATTTCAAGCACTGCGCCCTTATCTGCTGATGACACAAGAGCAGCATACTTTCGGAGTGCAGGGGTAGCTTCCTTCTCACATGGCTTAACGTGTTTGAGTCTGTCCTGTATAACTTCATCGGGAACGTCAAGATCAAGCCTTCCTGCAGGTATGTCAATAATTATTCGGTCTCCATCTTCTACAGCTGCGATAGGTCCTCCTGCGGCTGCTTCCGGAGATATATGTCCTATGCATGGACCTCTTGTGGAGCCTGAAAAACGTCCGTCTGTTACTAATGCACAACTTTCATCCATTCCTCTGCCTACTATAAGAGATGTGGTCATGTGCATTTCTCTCATTCCCGGACCGCCTTTAGGCCCTTCATATCTTATTACTATTACATCGCCTTCTTTTATCTGATCCCCTGATACTGCGGCGCTGGCATCTTCCATGGAATGAAATACCCTCGCTCTTCCCGTAAACTGATACATGGAAGGCTTAACTCCCGATTTTTTAACAACAGCACCGTTCGGCGCCAAGCTTCCATAAAGTACGGCTATACCGCCATCTCGATTCTTAGGCTTATCTATAGGATAAATAAGGTCATCTTCTACAATCTTCACATCCTTGATATTTTCCTTAATTGTTTTTCCCGTTACCGTCATATGTCCATCACACAGCTGTTTCTCTATAGCCTTAAGTACTACAGGCAGTCCGCCCCTCTCGTGAAGCTCCTGCACGGGATATTTGCCGGAAGGCTTCAGGTTGCATATATAAGGAACTTTCTTACTTACTTCATCAAAGTCTCTAAGGGACAGAGAAATCCCAGCCTCATTTGCAATAGACATCAGATGAAGCACTGTATTAGTAGATGAGCCCATAGCCATTACAGCGCTTATTCCGTTTAGCAAAGCTTCTCTTGTCAATATCTTCCTCACAGTGAGATTCTCTTTTATCATCTCTACTGCACGTTTTCCCGATTTTTTCGCAAATCTTCTTTTTTCTGCGGAAACAGCAGGAGCTGTACATGAATTGGGCAGCGCCAGGCCTAAGACTTCTGCCAGACAACTCATGGAATTGGCCGTTCCCAGCATAGCGCAAGTACCATAAGTTGGCAGCGCACGCTTCTCTATATTCAGTAAATCTTCCTCAGACATTTTTCCTGTCTGTGTCTGCCCTATAAACTCTCTCATATCAGTGAGAGTAATTATTTCCTTATCCTTGTAACTTCCGTTAAGCATAGGGCCTCCCGGAATTATCACTGTAGGAATATCCACTCTGGCCGCCGCCATAATCATTCCCGGGACTATTTTATCACAGCCCGGAAGCATTACCATGGCGTCAAAATGATGAGCCTCTATCATCATTTCCACTGCATCGGCAATGTTTTCTCTGCTTGGAAGCGGATAACTCATGCCCTTATGTCCCTGACATATGCCATCACATAAGGCTATGGTGCTGAACTCTCTGGGAACCCCTCCTGCTTCCCATATACCGTTCTTTACATGTTCAGCCAGTTCCCTCAAGTGTATGTGTCCTGGAACCATTTCCGTAAATGAATTTACAACAGCTACAAGAGGCTTTCGCAAGTCCTCTTCATCAAGACCAGTGCTGTAAAGTAGCGCTCTGTGGGCAGCTCTTTCTATTCCGTTTACGAGTTCTCCGCTTTTATATTTACTGTATTGAAATTTTGATTCTTTCAATTTTTATCCCTCCGGTTTTCTACATTACCATCTCATTTTCCTTTTACGATCCTTTCAGGAACCTCATGAGTCATCATCTCTATTTCAGATCTTTTAAACCCTTGCTGTAAAAGATTGGCTATAAAAAGTCTCATAGCTTCTACAGGATGTTCAAAACCTTTCTGTCCTCTGTCAGTGGCAAGAAAAACATTCTCCGGGCCTGCCGCTCTTATATTCTCTGCCATCTTTTCAACCGATACAGAGTATTCGGCAATATTTATCCAATTTTTCTCTATCAATACTCCGAGTTTTGCTAATTCGGCCTGTATTTCCGTATCTATGACAGTTCTCTGCCATTCCGGATGAGTCAATATCATATTAACCCTTCTTTTCCGCCCTTCTCTGCATAATATGATGCTTTCTTCAGGACTGAGATGTCCTGTTGCCATGAAAGCACCACTTTCTCCTACTATGTCCAGTATTTCATATACCTCATTCTTAAGCTTTCCGGCTTCATCAAGTACCGAAATACCGGGCCTTGTAAAGAAATCTCCCGGCATGAGTCCATATGAGAGACAGTTCGCCGAATCTCTCGTAGGCATCCATACAACAGATGCTCCCATACGCAACGAATCAATTACGGCATATGGATTTAATCCGCCGACAGGATAATTAAGAACAAGCCCCCCATAAGCTTTGGCCGTACATCCGCTTATACTGTTGATAAGGGCTGCTCTCGGCGCAGTAGATCCATAATGGGCCTTTATCATCACTCCTGCCATTCCCGCTTCGTCAGCTTCCATGATAAGTTCCAGATCGTTGAGCTCCCTATCAAATGCTGACGGAGCTGAATGGACATGAAGATCATATGCGCCCTGCATTATTTCATTTGTCAATTCTCTGTTAAGCATAGTCTCCATCTTCAATAATGACCAGAACATTATGTCAATGATCCGGTCATTAAATCCTTTTTATTTTTTCCATATCCCCGAATAAATCTCGGGTCTCCTGTCTGACAATACAGTATTGTCTTTTCTTACTTCATATACAAAATTCATATCTATATCCTGATATATGATTTCTGCTTCATCTGCAGAAGCCCTGCAGAGTACTTCTCCTATAGGACTCACCACCTGACTGCGTCCGCAGAAAGGTGAATCCGGAAGCTCACCAATATAATTAACATGAGCAACAAACACATTATTGTCAAGCGCTCGAGCTTCTGTAGCTTGATTGAGCCAATTCTCAAAATACGAACCTCCGCGCCACGCAGATGGACAAAGAATCAGATCTGCACCTTCAAGTGCAAGAAGGCGTGCTGTTTCAGGAAAACATATGTCATAACATATAACTATACCCACTCTGCCAAACTTTGTGTCAAACACAGGAAAATCATTTCCGCTGCGAAGATGAAACTGCTCCTGTCCCACCAGATGAGTCTTTGAATACCTGCCGATCATTTTTCCTTCGTCATCTATAAGAATAGCTGTATTCTCTACTATACCATTCTCCGCTAACATTATTATAGGCACAAGTATATGTACACTGAGCTCCTCAGCCAGATTCTTCATGACAGTCACCGTCTCTGCGTCAAGAGCTTCTGCTGCTTCCATCATGGCAGGATAATCAAAACAGTAATATCCCGTATTGAATCCTTCCGGAAGACATATGAAATCAGCTCCTCCATTATGAGCCTCACGAATCTTTTCTTCAGCTTTTTTTACATTGGCAGCTCTGTTACCGAGATCCCATTCATCCTGTATCAAAGCTATTTTAAACTTACACATTTTTAAGCTTTTCCTCTTTTCTGTCTCTCATTTGTTTTGCAAAAATAAAGATTACAAGAATTCCTCCCAACACCCCATATGTACCGTAAACCAATCCGAGAAGTCTGTCAAAAGGAAGAAGCATTGAACAAAGTACAGATGCTGTAACAAGACAGACAGCAAATTTATTGTAGCCCGGCGTCTTTTCTTTCTTAAATGATGCACACAGTGTAAACATAGCAGGTACACATGATGAATAAATAGCTAAGAATATAACTATGATAAATACAAATCCCAACGCAGGTGAAATAAGATTTGCTATATAAAGATTAGGTATCATCTTTTCACTTAAAACTTCAATATTGGAAAACAATGCACATGCCATTACTGCATCAGTAATACCGTAAAGAATGACCCCTAATACAGCTCCATACTTAAGTTCCGCTTTCACATCGAAATTTTTTGCCGTTGCCGCAAAAAACGGAGCTGACTGAAACGGAGTACATGTAGTATAATACAATCCTGCAAGCCACCAGTACGGAGCTATCTTCGCTATCCCTATCTGCGGAGCTTCTTTAATTCCCTCAGAAAGCCCATCTATATTATTAAAAAGATATATCAGACAAATCGCTATAGTAAGCATTATCATGAAAGGTCCTATACTGCCTGTTATATTAACAAGTTTTTTCAATCCCAGCAATATAGTGATAAGGCACAGTACTCCCAGCAAAATTGATCCCACCTGGGTAGGTACTCCGAAATGCTGATTAAGAGATGCCCCAAACCCCGAAATCATTACTACAGGTGCCGAATAAAGTAATATTATAGAAAGCACCTGAAAAATCTTGCCTATCTTTTCACCGCTGAAATATGTGTATATGGCAAGAGGATTTTCAAACTGCATCTTATGTCCGATACTGAAAAATGCCAGCAGCAAAAATAAATGAAGCAAACAGTCAATAACTATTCCCAGGAACCCCCATGCTCCGTACGCGCAAAAATACTGCAGTGACGCCTGTCCGGTTACTGAACCTGAACCTATCGCCCATGCGATGAACACTCCGGCAATCTTTACAACATTTAAAATTCTTACATTACTACTTCCTGTCATAAACGCCCAATCCTTTCTAAAACGACATATTATTCCCCTAAAATTATATCCCTTGCAAATTACAAATTCAAACAAGTATATTCTTTATAATAACAAGGTTTATCTTGTTATTTTTACTGTTTATATGATATATTTTAATTGTAAAAAACAGGATAATGTCGAGAAGGAGTTAAAATGCAAGTAAACCAAGAAATTTTTTTATATGTTGCCGAAGAACTGAGCATAAGCAAAGCTGCTAAGAGAGCCTTTGTCTCACAGCAATGTGTAAGTGATCATATAAACAGACTGGAAAAAAACTATGGAGTCAAACTCTTTACACGCAAACCGTTCGCTTTGACTGAAGCTGGAATATCACTTATGAATTCCCTTCAAAAAATAAAAGTGATCGAAAGCAGCACAAACGAAACCATACGGCAGCACGCAACAGGGGAAAGGGGCCGATTTACAGTAGGAATAGGAGCTTCCCGTGCTCAGATTATCCTCCCCGAGATCATGCCCCTTTATAATTCTCTTTTCCCTAAAGTTGAAGTATTGTTTCTTAACAATGATACTATGATATTGGAAGATAACTTAAGAAAAGGATACGTGGACCTTTTTCTCGGAGTCAATCCCCCTTATAAAAAGGATCTATCTTACATCCATGTGTGTGATGACAATCTTTGCATATGTATCTCAGAAGGTCTGCTGAATCAGTCCTTTCCGGAAATCAAAAAAGAACTCCTTAAAGGAGTCTCAAACCTGAAAGTATTTGAACATGTGCCTTTCATCAAAAGTTATTCTACAAGTGTCGTTAACAGGCTGCTCCAGGATTGTATGGATGCCCACCATGTTGAACTTTTATTCCCATATCAGATAAGTGATACTGCCACACAAATAGCACTGTGCGCTAAAGGGCTGGGCGCCATTGTAAGCTCCGACATGCTCTTGTCGCACATCTCATCCCATAACAGAATCTGCCGAAAAAATGAACTTATACATGTTATTCCTATCTATTCATTTGCTAAACCGCTTCGTCTCGAAATCGTCTCAATGCTTGATGCAGAAAAACCATTGTACATATTAGAATTCGAAAAACTTCTTATAAACACATTGTTGCAGAAGATAAAGAAACACTAAGAAACTTTATTCTCCAGCTTTTATAGTATACAAAGTTACTTTCCTTGCATCATAGCATTTTTACAATATAATTAAATTTCCCGAAAATAAAAAATAATAATGGCTGAATCATTGAGATTCAGCCATTTTCTATGGTTGCGGGGACAGGATTTGAACCTGCGGCCTCCGGGTTATGAGCCCGACGAGCTACCAACTGCTCCACCCCGCGACAATGCGATGCTTTTACATCTGATATTCTTTTTTGGTGCCGGAGACCGGGGTCGAACCGGTACGATCTGTTAGGATCGCAGGATTTTAAGTCCTGTGCGTCTGCCAATTCCGCCACTCCGGCAAATAATAATCTGAAGTCTATGCTTCAGATTATTATTTTATTTGGCTCCGAGGGTGGGGCTCGAACCCACAGCCTACCGGTTAACAGCCGGTTGCTCCACCATTGAGCTACCTCGGAATATTAGGTTGTTCTCCATAACGGCAATTGCTATTATACCGCAACCTATGGCTATATGTCAACCTAAAATTTACTATTTTAATATTGTTTTTTTCATAATATACTTTTACATATTTAATGGCTTTACTCATCAAAAGAAATAATCTCCGGGTCCATCTTCTCCGGCTTAGCTTGCTGGAGCTTTTCATCCTCTTTTTTTATCTCTTTAAGATTAGCCTTGCGATCTTCTTCCATTGCCGCCTTTATCATGTCTATTTTCTTGGAGTATTTCTCAATGCCTTCCCTATTATCTTCAGCTTTATATATGGAAAGAAGCTCCTCCATGGTTTCCAGATGGCTTCCGTTAAGCCTTAAAGCCTGTTTAAGTCTCTCAACAGCAGCCTGACGTCTTCCCACCATCTCATAAGCCACGCCAAGATAATAATGGAGAGGCCACCAGTCGCTAAACCTTGACGATAAAAAAGGTTGGAGAAGTTCTATCCCCTTTTCATATCTTCCGGCCATTATATGATTATAACCCGATTCGATGCGAAGAGGCTCTTCGATCTGAGACAATCTTGTCTTGATCTCCTTTTTATCCTTCCCGTTTTTACTCAATTTTATGAAACTTTTCCAGACAATATCGGCTTTAGCATAAAGTCCCATATTAAGATAGGCATATCCCAAATAATAATACCCCTGGGCAAACTTAGGATGTACCTCTGTCAAAATCTCGAACCAGTTCAGTGCTTCTGCTTTAAATCTGCCTGTGTATTCCTCGTTGCCGCTGGAAAGATACATGGCCCTGCACGCTCTGGCATAACTGTACATTCCGTGAAGATAATCAGGTTTCATACAGAGAGTAGCTCTGAAATGAATACATGCATCGTCCATATCTCCCCTTTCCGCAGCATCTCTTCCTGTCTTAAGTATCCCCTCATATATCTTATGATTATACAATTTTAATAGTATAGCCGCATAATCTTTTGTATGTTTAAAATGAGGATCACACCCCATCACCCATGCCATATTTTCTGCTATTTTAAACATAGAGACACCATCCCCACCGGAAAACTCCCGAACTTCTTCTTTTCTAAGAGGTATAGGGACGCCTTTCATCAGATCTTTTGCCTTGGACTTATTTATAAAATCCTCGGAAAACTCTGCGAATATAAATCTATTCAGGTATTTTCTGAAATACTTTCCTATACGATCATCTCTGAGCTGTATATCATATTTAAATTCTGCGCTCATAATCCTCCTCTTGAACTTAAAGAGCTCTGAACCTTTCATCTCTCAGCATATCATGATTCTTCATAGCTTTTCTCAACGTATTCATCATCTTTTCCTTGTCCTCGGGAAGGTCTCCCCTTAAAGAAACATAGTTTGACGCATGATTGCTCCTGAACACACATTTTTTTGTAACATTAGTATTTTCAAGCATAAGCAGAGTCTCTGCCATCACTTCATCAGGAGAAAGCAGTTTCAGCTTTCCTGATTCTATGTCTTCATACATAGGTACAGTAGGTTCTACGATCAGCGTAAGAAGACCCACGTATGAAGGCTGCATCTCACTTATCATTGTTCCCGTCTGAACAGCATGATCCTCCCATCCATCTTTGCCTGCAAGACCAGAGATAAATGTAACAGACGCCTGCATACCGCAAGCCTCAATTTTCTTTACGCCGTCAATTAGCTGCTGTCTTGTCTCACCCTTGCAGATGTCCTTGAGAACCTTATCACTTCCCGATTCGGCTCCTATATAGACCATAGTAAGCCCGGCCTCGTAAAGCTCACGCATTTCTTCATCTGTTTTTTTGAGAATATCAGTAGCTCTCCCATAAATGGTAACTCTTTCACATTCAGGAAAATTATCCGATATATATTTCAGAATCGGCATCAATCTCTTATTAGAAAGAGCAAGCGCATCCCCGTCACACAGAAACATTCGCTCAACCCGGCTGTATCTTTTTCTTGCCCATGCCAAATCTTCAAAAACTTCTTCTATATTTCTCACTCTGAACTTTTTATCCTTAAACATCTTACAAAATGTACATTTATTATGAGTACATCCTATAGTTACCTGTACAAGCAAACTGTATGCCTCGCTTGGAGGTCTGTATATATCTCCCTCGTATCTCATGTTTTCCTCCCTGTCAATCTTTACATTTTTTCAGGCGCTTTCATACCCAGCAGTCCAAGACCATTTTTAATAGCTGTTTTGGCTGCTGTAACAAGCGCTACCTTGGCAGTCTTTTCATCTTCATTATCTACCAGTATATGTTCATCATGATAAAATTTATTGAAAGCCTGCGCTATATCTACTATATGCCTTGTAACTACAGAAGGTTCATACTTTTCTCCCGCTTCAACTATTACTTCCGGCATCTCATATATCAGTTTCATAAGTCTGTGAGCGCTTTCTGATGTAATATACTTGGCATCAAAGCCTTCCTTGGCATTTGCCTGTATCTCTTCTCCGGCATTTCTCAGTATACTGCAGGCTCTTGCATGAGTATACTGAACATAAGGTCCTGTTTCCCCTTCAAAATTAAGGACTTTATCCCATGAGAACACATAATCCTTTATCCTGTAATTTGACAGTTCGTTAAATACCACAGCTCCGATACCGACTTCTCTGGCAGTCTCATCGATATTTTCAGTATTGACATTTTTCTCTACAATTATCTTCTTAGTCTGCTCTACAGCTCTATTGAGTACATCCTCAAGGAAAATAACTCTTCCTTGCCTTGTGGACATGGTACCCTCTTCCATGCTGACAAGGCCAAAAGGTACGTGAACACAGTCATTTGCCCATTCGTATCCAAGAAGCTCTATAACCTTTATCCACTGCTGAAAATGAAGATTCTGCTGAGATGCCACAACATATATGTTTTTATAAAAATCGTAAGTCTCTTTTCTGTAAACAGCTGCCGCTATATCTCTTGTTATATAAAGAGTAGAACCATCCGACTTTGTTATAAGCGCCGGAGGAAGGCCATACTCATCCAGTTTTACAATCTGTGCTCCGTCATCCTCTATGAGCAGTCCGGATTCCTTAAGTTCATTGACGAATCTCGGCATCTTGTCGGAATAAAAACTTTCGCCGTTATATGAATCAAAAGTTATACCCAGCATCTCGTATACCCTGTTGAATTCCTTAAGGCTTTCGTCTCTGAACCACTGCCAAAGCTCAACTTCCTCAGGCTCGCCCTTTTCAAGTCTTGTGAATATAGCTCTGGCTTCATCCTCTAAAGAAGGATCCTTTTCGGCTTCTTCATGAAACTTTGTGTAATATGAGAGCAGAGATTTTATAGGTTCCTTTATTACATCTTCCTTATTTCCCCACCTTCTGTAAGCACAAATCATCTTACCAAACTGGGTTCCGTAATCTCCCAGATGGTTGATTCTCATGGTATCGTATCCGAGAAAATCATATATCTTGTATATAGAGTTTCCGATTACCGTACTTCTGATATGCCCGATATGAAAAGGCTTGGCTATATTAGGTGAAGAATACTCAACGATAACTTTCTTGCCGGCTCCTATATCACTCCTGCCGTAATCATCACCTTTCTCAATTACTTCATCTACCACCTCTTTGGCAAACTCCTCCTTGGAAATGAACATGTTGACATAGGCGTTAACACTTTCCACTCTTTCAAATACGCTGTCTTCTCTTATATCCTCAGCTATGGATTTAGCTATCATAGGAGGCGCTTTTCGCAATATTTTAGCTAACTTAAAACATGGAAATGCATAATCTCCCATTTTGCTGTCAGCCGGTGTCTCTATCATAGACATTATCTCTTCTTTTTCCAGTCCTTCGATCTGCGGAGCCAAAATATCCGCAATCCTTTCTCTGTAACTGATCATTATTTTTCTCCTCTTCTTCTATATCAACATTTTAAATATCATTTCAAATTCACGATTGTCACACCGTCTCCACCTTCATTAAATCCACCGCTTCTGAAACCGTCTACATTCTTGTTTCGCTTAAGCATATCTCGAATTCCTTTTCTGAGTATACCTTCTCCTCTTCCATGTATCACAGTGACTTCTTTAAGGCCCGAAATAAAAGCATCATCTATATATTTTTCAACATCCATTACGGCATCATCCATATTTTTTCCTCTGACATCTACCGACATGGAAACTGTCTGTGCTTTTTTCTTATATAACTTACCGTAACCGGAGGCTTTCTTTTTTTTCTTTGGTTTTCCGTTATCAATAAGCATTATATCAGAGACATTAACGCCAATCTTCATGATTCCCACTTGTACCTGAAGCAAACCTTTCTCATCGGGAAGAGATATTATTTCTCCATTTTGGTTTAAGGTAAGAATTTTCACTCTGTCTCCCAAAGACAAACTTGCCGGGTCTACAGGATTATCATTTGTCTCACGCTTTATAGTATTCCTGTTTTTCTTTTCTATTTCCCGCAAGCGTCTTCTGTTTCTGTCAAAGCCTGCTGTTCTCTCTCCCATACTCTCAAGCCTTGCAAGGGCTTTTAATTCCTCTTGAACCTCTTTTGAAACTTCTTTTGCCTCATTTATTATTTCTCTCGCCTTTTCTTTGGCCCGTAAAATCTCCTTTTCTTTCTGTTCTTCAAACTTTATGGCCCTTTTTTCAAGATCTTCTTTCTGCCGTTTCATCTCTATATTTATCAAAATAGCTTCATCACGTTCTTCCTCGGCTATCCGTTTATCTTCTTCAAGAGCCGATATCACATCTTCAAAAGCAATATCTCCTTCCTGCAGAAGTTCTCTCGCTCTGTCGGTTATTTCCCGGGAAAGCCCCAGCTTGCGAGATATCTCAAAAGCATTGGATTTGCCCGGTACGCCTATAATAAGCCTATACGTAGGACTAAGCGTCTCCACGTCAAACTCCATGGAAGCATTTTCAACTCCATCAGTAGATATGGCATATTTTTTAAGCTCTGTATAATGTGTTGTGGATACGGAATAAGCTCCCATGCTGTAAAGACGTTCCAATATGGCTATTGCCAGAGCCGCTCCCTCAGTGGGATCTGTTCCCGCCCCAAGTTCATCAAGCAGCACCAAGCTCTCTTTATCAGCCTCTTGTACTATGTCGACAATATTGGTCATATGAGACGAAAATGTTGAGAGACTCTGCTCAATACTCTGTTCATCGCCTATATCTGCGAATATCTGATGATAAACCGGAAGCCTACTTCCTATTGCCGCGGGGATATGAAGACCGGTCTGCGACATCAGTGAAAGCAGCCCTGCTGTCTTAAGAGTCACAGTCTTGCCGCCTGTATTAGGTCCTGTTATTACCAGCGTCCTGTACTCTCCGCCGATGGATATATCTATGGGAACAACTTTATCCGCTGCTATAAGAGGATGTCTTGCGGACTTAAGATCCATTATTCCATCTTCATTTATCTCCGGCTCTTCTCCACCCATATCCATAGAAAGCTTACCCTTGGCCATAAACAAATCGAGAGTAAGCAAAAGTTTCTGATTATTGACAAGATCGTGATAATACTCAGACACTCCCTCGGAAAGCTCCTTAAGAATCCTGTTCATCTCAGCTTTTTCGTCAAGCTCCAGCTGTCTCAGTTCGTTGTTAAAATTCACTATTGCCTGAGGCTCTATAAAAAGTGTTGCTCCGCTGCCACTCTGATCATGTACTATACCCGGAACACGACCTCTGTGTTCCTGCTTTACCGGTATGACATATCTGCCGTTTCTCATGGTAACGATGGAATCTTGTAACATAGTTTTATTATCAGCAGAATTCAGAATATGATTTAGTTTAACTTTCAAAGCTTCATTCTGTCTTACCATGGCACGTCTTATGCTTCTAAGCTCACCGCTGGCATTATCTGACATTTCATCTTCTGAGAGAATACATCTGTCGATCTCTTCCGACAGTCGTTTATGAACAGCCAGAAGTTCTGTCACCGAACATATTATGGGAACTTCAGGTATATCGCCCTTCAAAAATGATACAACTCTTTCCGCAGTTTTCATATTATAGAGGATTTTCAAAAGCTGCGCCATAGTAAGTGTTCCGCCTTTTCTGGCAAATGATACACTTTCCTCAATATCATAAAAACCACCGACAGGTAATGGCCCTTTATAATTAATCAGCCTTACCGCTTCTGTGGTTTCACCTTGACTTTCTCTTATTTGAGACACATTATCAAAAGGCCTGAGCTCTGAAATGATTTTTCTTGTCATTTCAGAGCCTGCCTTTTCTGCAAGCATGTCTATTATTTTGTCATATTCTAAAACATTTAAAGTCTTTTCTTTCATTTAGAATTATCCGTTATTATTCTTATACTTTTCCAATTCCTTCTTCAACTGGAGGTTCTCCATTTGAAGATCAAAGAAACTGTTCTCCAGCTCTTTACATTTTCCTTCGATTTCTTTCACTACCTCGTCCATACTGGTCTGCGCCTGAGCTTTGGCATTTTCAGCAGCCTGCATTAATTTTTGGATGTCTTCATCCTTTTGTTTAAGTTGACTCATAAGCTCATCCTTTTGCAATACTATAGCCTGAGTCTCTTCTTTATAATCCATGTAGTTTTTCTTAGACTCGTCCCAGAGCTGAACATAATGCTGCGCATCCTTTTCAAGCTGCATATTCATACGCTTCAATTCTTCCATTTCTTCCAAAACCTGAAAATATTCGCTGGTTATATTTATAGCTGAAAGTACTGCTATGTTAGACGGAACAACTCCGGCAGTTTTTGCCGCTTGGGTGACTTCCTGCATCTTCATATCAACATGGGCAGCCACCTGCATAATCTCTTCTTTTGTCTTTTCCCCTGCTATAACGTATTCCTGACCGTAAATTTTAACCTTTACTTTATTATTCTCCATACGAAACTCTCCTATAATTCTCTCAAGACTGCGTTAAGTTTTTCCTTCAGCGCTTCAAGTACTTTTCCGTGTACAGATGTCACTTCTTCATCAGTCAGCGTCTTATCCTTATCTCTGTATATAAGATTGAAAGCAACGCTCTTCTTTCCCTCTTCTACCTGTTTTCCTCTGTAAACATCAAATAACCTGACATCCTCAAGTATTGATTTTCCGTACTTTTTGATAATTTCTTCTATTCTTCCTACCGCCATATCCTCATCTACAAGAAGAGCTATATCTCTTGAAGTGGATGGATATTTAGGAAGAGGTGTATAGGTCTTCTCCGTATCTGCATGCCTCATAATAGCGTCAAACATCAGCTCACAACAGTAAACTCTTACGCCGTCCATACCGTAAGTTTCCGCTACATCCGGATGTATCTCACCCATTATTCCCAACTCATCGAAAAGAGCCTCTCCGTCTTCATTCTTTCGTTCTGATGATACAGCAATTCTTGCGCATCTTCCCGGATGGTAAACGCCGTACTGAGACTCGGCCTCAAATACAGCCTCCTTGATTCCTAAAACTTTTAAAAGCTCAACAATTACGCCTTTTAAGCTGAAAAAGTCTTCGTCTTTTCCATACATACCTATACATAGTGAATACTGTTCATCAGGCAGAGCATCGCTGTCCAGCATATTGGCCATAAATGTATTTCCTATTTCAAATGCCTTTACCTTATCGATATTTCTTGAATAATTTCTTGCGAGAACCTCCATCATATTCGGGGTAAGTATCGTTCTCATCACTGAATTTTCTTCACCTAAAGGGTTTATAATCTTAACAAATGCTCTTTCCCATGCATCCTCGTCTATTCTGACATTATCCACACCCTTAGGACTCACAAATGAATAAGTCTGTATTTCATTAAGCCCCATTCCGCAAAGTGAATTTCTCGCAAGATCCCTGAGTGCTCTTTCATATGATATCCCTGCCTCACAATTACCTTTAGGCAATGTAACAGGAAGCTTATCGTATCCATATATCCTTGCAATTTCCTCAATATAATCTTCTTCAGCCACAAGATCCTGTCTTATAGTCGGCGGTGTTACCGTCATTGTGTTACCTATTCCGCCCACTTTTATTTCAAGGCTTTCAAGAATATCAACCATTTCCTTTCTGGAAAGCTCTATTCCCAAAACATGATTTATCCTGTCTACTCTTATGTCTATTTTTTCTGAAATTTCAGGGGAAGGATAATTATCCACGCTTCCCTTGCAGACTTTTCCTGCTCCGATAAGCTCTATCAGTCTGCAGACCCTGTCTGCAGCAACCTCACAAAGATTTGGATCGATTCCCTTTTCGAATCTTGAAGAAGCCTCTGTACGAAGTCCAAGTTTCTTGGATGTAGCTCGCACACTGTCGCCGCTGAAATTTGCCGACTCTACTATTATTGTAGTTGTATCCTCTTCTACCTCTGAATTCAGACCTCCCATTACTCCCGCTATAGCAATCCCTCTTTCGGCATCTTTTATCAGAAGCATATCTTTTGTCATTGTTCTCTCATTATTATCCAGTGTAACAAATTTCTCGCCTTCTGAGGCGTTTTCAACTATGATCCTGCCTCCTTTCACCTGGTTAATATCAAAAGCATGTATAGGCTGTCCATATTCAAGCATAACAAAGTTGGTTATATCTACTATATTATTAATAGGTCTCATTCCGGCATACATCAGCCTTTTCTGAAGCCACCACGGAGATTGTTCCACTTTTACATCTGTAACGACTCTCGCCACGTATCTTTTGCAGCTTTCAGGATTTTTTATGTCTACAGATATGTAATCCTTTGTTTTTCCCTCGCCATTTTCTTCTTTTATATCTGTATCAGGATATGCAAAAGGCTTTTTAAATGTGGCTGCTGCTTCTCTTGCCATCCCCACCATGGCTAAACAATCAGGTCTGTTAGGCGTTATCTCAAAATCAACTACAGCCTGCTTCAGCCCCAGAGCTTCTGCAAAATCCTGCCCTATACTGTAATCGCCTTCAAGTATCCATATGCCTTCTTTATGAGCTACCGGCACAACTTTATCTTCAAAACCCAGCTCCCCGGCAGAACAAAGCATACCAAATGATTCTACGCCACGAAGCTTTCCTTTTGTTATCTTCACTCCGCCTTCCTGCTTCGGCTGACCATGAAGAGGACCCGGTATCCTACTCTTATGAAGAGCCACCGGAACAAGTGCGCCTTCAAATACATTAGGAGCTCCCGTAACTATCTGAACCGGCTCATCCTTACCTACATTGAGACTGCAGATAACAAGCTTGTCAGCGTCCGGATGTTTTTCTATTTTCTCGATCTTTCCTACCACTACATTTTCCATTTCCTCACAGAAATGCTCACAGGTTTCCAGATTAGACCCTGACATGATCATCCTGTCACAGAATTCTTCTGTAGTAACATCCAGATCTATATAATCTCGCAGCCATTCTATTGGAACTAACATCTATTAACCCTCCTATTTGAACTGATTTATGAAGCGCATATCGTTCTCATAAAATAATCTTATATCATCGACGCCATATTTGAGCATAGCAACTCTCTCCACTCCCATACCAAAAGCGAATCCGGTGTACTTTTCCGTATCAATACCGCCTACTTCCAGCACATGCGGATGCACCATGCCGCAGCCTAATATTTCAATCCATCCGCTTCCTTTACACACTCTGCATCCTTTCCCGCCGCATTTAAAGCATGATACGTCCATTTCGGCACTCGGCTCCGTAAATGGGAAATGATGAGGTCTGAATTTAGTTTTTGTACTTGTACCGAAAAGCTGTTTTGCAAAACTGTCAAGAGTTCCTTTCAAATCAGCCATCGTGATCCCTTCATCTACCACCAAACCTTCTATCTGATGAAACATAGGTGAGTGAGTGGCATCAGGGGTATCACATCTGAAACATCTCCCCGGAGAAACAACTTTTATAGGAGGATCCTGCTTAAGCAGTGTTCTCACCTGTACCGGCGAAGTCTGAGTTCTCAGCAGTGTATCCTTTGTTATATAAAAAGTATCGGTCATATCTCTTGACGGATGATTAGGTCCGGCATTCAATGCGTCAAAGTTATTGAACACCGTTTCAACCTCGGGACCTTCTGTTATTGAAAATCCCATATTCATGAAAACTTTTGAAACTTCCTCTATAGTTATGGTAAGAGGGTGTTTAACTCCGAGATTTATTTCTTTTCCAGGCTCGGTCACATCAAGTCTTTCAATTTTAAACTGCGCTTCCTTTGCTGCTGCTTTCACAGTTTCAAATTTTTCCTCCAGGAGCTTTTCTATTTCGGCTCTGACCTTATTGGCCATCTGACCGGTTTCTTTTCGCTCTTCAGGAGACAGTTTGCCCATCCCTCTTAGGATTTCTGTAAGTCTGCCTTTCTTTCCTAAAACCTTGACTCTTATATCATCAGTCTGAGCCAGCGTGGACGCTTCTTTAAGCTGTACCTTCACCTCTTCTAAAATCTTGTTCAACTGAGCTTGCATTTTATCTACCTCTCATTTAAAATTTATCTTTTGTGACTGGTACATAAGTATGCCGGCAGCCACCGCCGCATTAAGCGACTCTATAGATCCCTCCATAGGGATCTTTATTTTTAAATCTGCGCTGTTTATAAAATCATCCCTTACACCTTGTCCTTCGTTGCCTATAACAACAGCAACATTCGATGTAAGGTCAACATCAAAACAACTGACATCCGTATCAAAACATGTAACGACCATTTTTTTCCCTGTAATCTTAATCAACTCTGTCGCCTCAGCAACTGTGTCTGCATTTATGACAGGCATTCTGAAAAGTGATCCTGCCGCAGCTCTTACAACCTTTGGCGAATACACATCTCCGCTCCCTCGCATCATGATAATTCCCTTATAACCTGCAGCCTCGGCAGTCCTTATTATCGTCCCTATATTCCCCGGATCCTGCAACCTATCCATGATCAATATATTACCATCTTTAACAGATTCAGAAAAACTTTTATTATCATACGAATATTTCTCAGCAACAGCTATTATCCCCTGAGACGACTCAGTATCAGAAAGCCTGTTAAATAAATCACGGCTCAGAATAATAGTATCCGTTTCCGTAAAAACCGGTCTGTTTTCCGTTCCTTCACGCAAAAATACCGTTTTTATTTTTACATCCATATAAAACGCATCCTCGAGAGGTTTAACGCCTTCAAGAAGATACATGCCTGTTTCATCTCTGTATTTCTTTTTTAAAAGCCTGAGAGCTTTTTTGTATATAGAATTATTCTTTGACGTAATAATTTTCATTATTTATGAAATCAGAACAATAGCCGGTCATAACCGGCTATTGGAATACTCTTTTCCTTTCTCTATCTCTGCAAGAAAGTAGGAATGTCAATGCGTGACGATCCTTTGTAAACATCATCCTCAGCAGCCGCAGTCTTCTGTTCCTGTGGTTCTTCCACATTTGTGCTGTTTTCCAGAGGACTTGTTCCAGGGATAACAGAACTGTTAAGCAAATCACTGTTGCTTTTCTCAAATCCGGCAGCAATTACCGTCACTGATATTTCATCCTGCAGATCTTCCTTGATGGACGCTCCCAAAATAATTATAGCATTTTTATCAGCTTCTTCATCAATCTGACTTGCGACTTTGTCCACATCAAACATGGTAAGATCCCTGCCGCCTGTTATATTGATAAGAACCGCTCTTGCTCCCGATATCTTGGTTTCAAGAAGAGGGCTGTCAATAGCATCTCTGACCGCATCGTTGAGCTTGTCCTCGCCTTTTCCGACTCCCACTCCCATATGTACGATTCCTCTATCCTTCATAATCGTAGTAACATCGGCAAAGTCAAGATTTATAAGGGCATCATCAACTATGATATCGGAAATACCCTGAACACCTTTTTTGAGAACCTCATCGGCGAGTTCAAAAGCCTCTAAAAGAGAGGTCTGTTCCTGAACAGTCTCAAGTAGTTTATCATTAGGAACCACTACGAGAGAATCAACATACTTTTTAAGAAACTTTATTCCAAGTTCAGCATGTTCACTTCTCTTCTTTCCTTCAAATCTGAAAGGCTTTGTAACAACACCCACGGTCAAAATCCCCATATCCTTAGCTATCTTAGCTATTATAGGAGCTGCTCCGGTACCGGTACCTCCTCCCATTCCGCATGTGACAAAGATCATATCAGAACCTGCGATGAATTTTTCAAGATCTTCCAGATTTTCTTCTGCCGATTTCTGACCTACCTCAGGATTTCCTCCCGCCCCCAGACCTTTCGTAAGCTTCTCACCTATCTGTATTTTGGTTTCGGCCTTACTCTTAGCAAGAGCCTGCTTGTCTGTATTTACGGCTATGAAAGAAACGCCTTTCATGCCTCCGTCTATCATCCTATTAACTGCGTTACATCCGCCGCCACCGACACCAATTACTTTTATCGTCTGCAGCGTCGAGTCATTCATCTCAAATTGTAACATCCAGAGGTACCTCCTATATTTTTATACTTCATAGTTTGAAAATGCAAATTTTAAAAGCATTTTTTTAAATTAAGAACAGGCCCCGGTTTACACGGTTGCCTGTCATATCGTCAAAAACGATATTCCATATTCCTACGTAATAAACATTTACATTATAACATACAAATTTTATGGCGTAAAGGAACAATAATTATTACTGCTTATATTGATAACACCGCTTTCCACGCTTTTCTGATATAAGTTGTAAATAACCGTTCTCAAAGCATCTGATCTTATCGCTTCCAATACATTATCATATTTTCCTTTGCATACAAGATCATCATAAACATATGCTTCTACATTATTTTTTTCGATTTTTATCTTTTTAAAATAAAGATCGTTCTCCTCTGTAGTCTTGATAAGCTCCATTACCTTATCATATATGCCTGTCTCTTCTACTTCTATATTTTTCTTGAGTTCAGCGTTCTTAACAGTTACATTTTCCACAAGAGTGACTTCCCGAGCTTCTTCAGCCACCTCAAGCACCATTCCATCATTGTCAGTAATCAAATATTTCTTTCCTTTGACAAACTGTGCCTTGCCGCTGCGCTCAGTAACATGTATTTCAATCTTATCGGGAAGCTTTCTGTCTACATCCACGTCTTCTACATAAAGATTCTTCTTTATTTTTCTCTGGACAAACCATGGATGCACATCAAAAAGATTCATTCCTATCTTAAGCTCTGAAAGCTTTATTATCTCTTCATCCGAAATTTCTTTATTCCCTACTACTGCAATACCGTCTACGTCAAAATAATCGATATGCGACGCAAAATATAACCCTGTACATATCATGATAAACAATATAAATCTCAGCAGATAATGTTTTTTACGCCGCTTCTTTTTTTTCGCCATTTTTTCCGTACGGTTATCACTTCTCATTTTCTCTAATTTCTCCGCCTAACAGTCTTATCTTTTCTTCTAATTTGCTATATCCCCTTTTAATATATTTAGTGTTTCTTATGACAGTATCTCCTTCAGCCATGAGACCTGCAATAATAAGAGCCGCACCTCCCCTGAGATCTTCGGCTTTGACATCTGTGCCACACAATATATTGTTATTATTTATTATAACTTTTTTTTCGGATATTTCAATATCCGCCCCCATTTTTTTCAGCTGTTTTACATATTCCATTCTGTTTTCAAAGATATTTTCCTCTACTGACGATCCTCTGCCGGCTTTAGTGAGAAAAGCTGTAAGCTGAGGCTGCAAATCCGTAGGAAATCCCGGATAAGGAGCTGTATGTATATGACATCTCACATGTTCGCTTCCACTGGCTTTCGCCCATATTTCATTTTTACTGTATCCTATGCCATAACCGCTCTGCTCCAGGATTGATATAAGTGGAGCTATTAACCTGCGGTCAGTCTCTTTAAGAAGTATCTCTCCTTCCGTAGCCAGAGCCATCAAAAGATACGTGCCCGCTTCTATTCTGTCAGAAATTATTTTGTGTTCGCATCCCTTGAGATCTTTACCGCCTATCACTTCTATCACATTAGTACCAGCTCCTTTCACGCATCCTCCGCAGCGATTTATATACTGCTGCAGATCGATGATCTCCGGCTCTCTGGCACTATTTTCTATTCTTGTGACACCTTCAGCGGCCATTGCCGCCAGCATTAGATTTTCCGTCGCACCCACACTGGGATAATCCAAACTGATATGGGCTCCTTTTAAATTTTCCGCCTGCAGCTTTATAGTCTCTGCTGTATGTACTACATGTACTCCCATCTTTCTAAGGCCTTTTATATGAAGATCTATAGGTCTTTCTCCAATCCTGCAGCCTCCCGGATTACTTATAACAGCTTCACCGCATCTGGCCAGAAGTGATCCTGCCAGAAAGACACTGGAACGCATCTCTTTCATCAGCTCATCCGGTATCCTGCATTCAGAAAGATACGATGCATTGACACACAAAGTATCTCCGTCACGGATTACTTTGCAGCCCAGAGCATTCAATATCTTTACCATGCTTTCTACATCCGATATATCAGGACACATAGTAAATATATTCTCCCCTTTAGTAATGACAGACGCTGCAAGTATAGGAAGCACCGCGTTTTTTGCCCCTGAGATCTTCACTTCACCCGAAAGCCGATTGCCGCCCTTTACATGATAATCACTCAAAAAAAACACCTCCGAACCATATTCTATAATATGTCGGAGGTGTCTTTATCGTTACTGTTTACTGTCTTATTTCAGAACCCATTATATTATCACATATTATTTTTGTTGCCTTTAAAGGCGCACATGAGCGACTTTTTTCTGACATATCTTTTAATATTCCTGAATTATTTTTGAGTTTAAGTATTTCAGACACCAGCTTATCATTATCAAGTTCCTTTTCTTCTATCACTATAGCTCCGCCTTTATCAGCAACTGCCTTTGCATTAAAAAACTGATGATTACCTGTTACAAGAGGCGATGGTATGAAGATAGCCGGTTTGCCGCAGACAGTAGCTTCAGCCACTGTAAGCGCCCCGCTTCTGCTTATGACCAGATCAGATGCGGCCAGATATTTAGCCATATCATAAATATACTCCATTATTCTGACATTGTTTTCTACTTTTATACCTTTGTCTTCAAGCTCTTTATTTATAGCGTCGTAATAATACCCTCCTGTGGCAAGACATATCTTAAAATCTTTTACACCATTAAAAGTTTCTATTATTTTAAGCATAGCTTTATTTACCCTGCCAGCGCCTTGACTGCCTCCGAAAGCCAGCAGAACAAAGTCAGCTGGTTTAAAACCAAGTTCAGCCCTTGCCTCTTCTCTGCTCGTCGTAATGAATTCACTCCTTACAGGATTTCCTGCAACCACATGTTTCTCTGGATATTTAAAATATTTGGATGCCTCTTCAAATCCCAAAAAAAGCTTTTTTACATTCTTTTCCAGCAATTTGTTAGCCATTCCGGGAACAGCATTCTGCTCATGGACATAAGTAGGTATATCCATCTTCTGAGCCGCCTTCATTATCGGAGCACTGGCATAGCCGCCGGTGCCTATGACCACATCAGGCCTGAACTCCTTAAGTATTTCACGGGAGCGTCTGCCCCCTTTCCTCAATTTTTTCATGACTTCAATATTTTTCAAAAGATGTTGTCTGTTAAATCCATCTGCCGATATAAGTTCAATATTATATCCGTTCTCCGGAACCAGTGTGCTTTCCAGCCCTATTTCAGAGCCTACAAAAAGTATCCGGGAATCGGGCTTTCTTTTTTTTATCTCATCAGCGATGGCTATGGCAGGATATATATGGCCTCCTGTACCTCCACAAGTCATTATTACTTTCATTTAATTCACTCCCATATTTTTCGGCCCATGCCTTGATATATTTATCAGTACTCCTGCGGAAAACATGAATATAAGCAATGCGTTTCCGCCGTAGCTTATGAAAGGCAGATTTATTCCTGTAGGAGGCATAGATGATGTTACCACCGCTATGTTCAAAATAACTTGTATGGCTACCATGAGAACTATTCCCGATGCCAGCAGCATACCGAACTGATCCGGCGCATTTATAGCTACATGTGTACCTCTCCATATAAAAAGACAGTACAGAACTATAAGCAAAAGAAGTCCTACAAAGCCGAGTTCTTCGCCTATTATGGCAAGAATAAAGTCATTTTGAGGTTCCGGAAGATACAGGTTTTTCTGCACGCTCTTACCAAGCCCCACACCGAACAAACCTCCTGATCCTAAAGCCAGAAGTGACTGAACTGCCTGATAACCTTCATTGAGAGGATCGGCAAAAGGATCTGTAAAGCTAGTCAACCTTGTATACCAATAGCTATCCTTCATAAAAAGCACTATGCTGAGTATACCTGCTATCCCTACACCTCCGGCAGTAACAACATACCGCCATTTCAGTCCTGCTACAAGCATCATGGCTATGATAATTCCACATACTGTTATAGCTGTGGACAAGTTAGGCTGCATTATTATAAGCCCGCCATATACACCTGCAACTCCAATGAGAGGCAATATGCCTCTCAATATGGACTTTATGCGATTAGTGTCTTCACTTAAAAACCATGCTACAAATAATATAGCCGCCAGCTTAGCTATTTCTCCCGGCATTATAGTAATCGGCCCCAGCCTCAGCCATCTCGTAGCTCCGTTTGTAGTCTGGCCGAGCGGAGTCAGAACCAATATGAGCAAAATGACACTTAGGATACAAACAGGTATAGCCAATTTTTTATACCTTCTGTAATCAAAGGCTGCGCCGAATATCATGGCACCCAGCCCTATAATCACCCACATGCCATGCCTCAGCAGATAACTGTATGCAGTCCCGTCCTGACTTATTGAATAATAATAACTTGCACTGAAAACCATTATCAGTCCGAATATCACCAGCATTAATGTAAAAAGCATCAGCCAGAAGTCCCCTGATTTAAGTTTTATTTTTTTTCTGTTTTTCTTAACCTTCTTTTCTGCTCTTTCCAATTATGTTCGTCACCTTTCCAAAGCTTGAACACAAGCTTTAAAATGCTTTCCTCTCTGTTCAAAACTCGTATACATATCCCAGCTGGCGCATGCAGGCGAAAGCAGCACAACATCCCCGGGCTGAGCTATTCTGTAAGCTTCCCTTACACAAGCTTCCATATCTTTTAATATTATAGAATTGGTAAATCCTTCTTTTTCAGCGACCTCTTTTATTTTTGTTGCGGTCTTCCCCATAAGAAGAAGAGTTTTTACTCTTCCTTCAAAGGCTTTTACAAATTCATCAAAAGAAGCATCTTTATCATATCCTCCCGCTATAAGTATTATATTTTCCTTCATGGCTTCTATAGCTTTTATGGATGCATCCGGATTTGTTCCTTTAGAGTCGTTGACAAACCTTATATCATCTATAGTATTACAAAGTTCTATTCTATGTTCCACTCCTCTGAATTCTCTTAGAACTTTTCCGATCACTTCCGGTTCTATTCCTCCGAAATACGCTATAGCACAAGCCGCAAGAGCATTCTCCAAATTATGTGCTCCTGGTATCTGCAGATCAACAGGTCTGCAGATCTCTGTTATTTTTCCATCTTCGTCTTTTATTATTATCGTATCTCCATCTACATAAACGCCAAAATCAAGAGTTGTCTTCCGGCTGAAAGGAACTACTTTGGCATTACAGTTTTCCGTCAGCCCAAGGCATTCTTTATCATCATAATTTACTACGCAATACTGATCAGGAGTCTGATTCTTAAAAACTGCGGCCTTAGCCCTTCCATAATTTTCCATGGTTTTATGTCTGTCTATATGATCAGGAGTCAAGTTTAAAATTGCTGATACTTCAGGTCTGAAATCCTTTATTGTCTCAAGCTGAAAGCTGCTTGTTTCTGTTATAAGCCAACTGTCCTCTTCTGCTGCCAAAGCCTTTGATATGACAGCTACCCCTATATTGCCGACCACATAAGTCTTCTTACCTGCCTCTTTATATATCTCTCCCACCAACGTAGTAGTGGTAGTCTTACCGTTAGTACCGGTTATAGCTACATATTGGCCGCTTCCTATTCGATACGCAATCTCAAGTTCACCGATTATCTCAGCACCTGCAGTCTTTGCTTTTTTTATAAAGTTCAATTCGGGAGATACTCCCGGGCTGAGTATAAGCATATCGAATATACTCATATCATCAGGTTCACAGCCCAGATAACATGTTACTGACTTGTCTCTGAGAAAAGCCAAAAGCTGGGAGTCTATGCTGTCTTCTGCTTTATTATCCTGAACCGATACATCAGCTCCGAGTTTAACCATCGCCTGCGCTGCTGCTTTTCCTGATTTGCCCATGCCTACTACAAGTATTTTCTTATTTGTTATATCTGTTACGTTTCCCTTTGACATTGTACCTTCTCCTAACCTAACGAATATTTAAATAATTCCCAAACCTATTACACAGCATATGACTGTAAATATCCAAAATGCTATAACTACATGAACTTCCTTAAATCCGCACTTTTCAAAGTGATGATGTATCGGAGCCATTTTAAAAATCCTCTTTCCTTTAGTCAGTTTGAAATAACCCACCTGAAGCACTACAGACAACGCTTCTATCACATATATAAGTCCTACTATAGGAAGAAGCAGCTCCATTTTCATGACTATTGCCGCCGCTGCCAGACCGCCTCCCAGCGCCAATGAACCTGTATCACCCATAAATATCTTAGCCGGGTTCTTATTAAAAACCAAAAATCCCAAGCATCCCCCACAGACAGCCGCACAGAAATATGTTCCTGAAGCTATTCCATAAGTAAGTCCGCCCACTGAAAAAAACAGCGTAACAAGAGCTGTAACACCTGAAGCCAGCCCATCAAGTCCATCAGTTAAATTCACAGCATTCGTCATGGCCAGTACCACGAAAACAATAAAAGGAATATACCATATGCCAAAATCCACATAAACATCAGCTATTGGAATATATACATTAGTGCTTCCCTGGGAGTAGTTGGCGAGAAATACTGCCAAAGCAACAGATATAACTATCTGCAGACCGAATTTTTGATATGCTCGCAGCCCCAGATTATTTTTCTTTATAACCTTAAGATAATCATCAAAGAAACCTATAAATCCAAATCCCAGAAATACGAAAAGAATAACCAGCATATCTGATACACTGCCACCCCACACAAGACCCGCAATAAGAGTGGCTGCCACTGCACTTATTATTATGGCTATACCTCCCATACTGGGAGTACCCGCTTTAGACAAATGGGACTGAGGACCATCTTCTCTTATATTCTGTCCCGCCTTAGCCCTCAAAATAGGAATCTCCAGCTTTGTCAAAACAACAGAGATTATAAACGCTATTATAATAATTATTCCGATATTAATGTAACTCATGGCGTCTCCTAAATTTTTAAAACTTTTTCTACTATCTGTTCCATCTTCATTGCTCTGGAACCTTTAACTAAGATTATGTCCCCAGGACCTATCAGTTGATTCATTTTATCATATAAATCTTCTTTTTTTTCAAAATAGATAACCTCAGGCTTTCCTCCTGAAGCCCCTTCAGCTATATACTTTGCCATACAGCCCACAGCTATCACTTTATTTATACGAAGTCCTCTTGCAAAAAGCCCGACGCTCAAATGCTGTCTCTGACTTTGCTCTCCAAGTTCATACATATCTCCAAGTATTGCTGTTTTACTGCCGCTGCAGGGGCTTTTTTCCAGAACTTTCATTGCGCTTTTCATGGAATCCGGGCTTGCATTATAAGTATCATCAATAACTGTAACTCCATGATTTTCAAGGCATTTAAGCCTGCTCCCCGTAAGTTCAACCTTTGAAAGGCCTATGTTCTCCTGATCTTCAGAAACTTCCAGAAGATCACCAACAGCTAACGCCAGTGTTCCATTTACAGCATTATGCCTTCCTGGAACAGGGATCCTGATCTTTCTGTTTTTTTCCATATGCTCAAGAGTAAACTGTATACCTTTTAACCCAAAATCATCAATATGGGATATTATATAATCACTTTTTCCATCCGATCCCACTACTATCTGACTATATTGGCCTTCTGTGTTTTCTCTGGTCAAAAATTCTCCATCCCACGGAAATATCAGTGTTCCGGGATTCCCTTTATAAGAAGTTATATGTTTTGTCACTTCCATCTTAGCTTTGAATATACCTTCACGGCTCCCCAGATTTTCTATATGTGAAACTCCGATATTTGTTATAACTGCTATGTGAGGTTTCACTATTTCTGCCAGTCTGTCAATCTCTCCGAATTTGTCCATACCCATTTCGAGTACAGCAGCCTGCATACTGCTGTCAAATTGAAATATTGAAAGCGGAAGACCTATATCATTATTAAAATTCTTCATATTTCTTCCACATGAGAATTTTTCTTTCAGGACATAGTATATCATATCCCTTGTGGAAGTCTTTCCCACGCTTCCCGTAACTGCAATCTTTATGAGATCTAAAGTATCAAGATAGTATTTAGCCAGCTCTCCCATGGCATAAACAGTATCATCTACTTCTATAACATTAAAATCTATTGCATCCACATCATCCGGCCATCCGTTTTGATGAGATACCAAAACAGTTCTGCACCCGGATCTTAATGCCTGAGGTATGTATTTATGGCCGTCCTGTTTCTCTCCCGACACAGCAACGAACATATCTCCGGCCCCGCACTCACGCGAATCATGCTTGACTCCTGTTATGAAATTTTCACCGCACTTTTTTATTAAAGAACCGTTTACTGCTTTAACAACAGCGTCTATTGATATTTTATCCATATATACCTGCTTATTTATATAAATAAATTTTACTGCCTTTTTTTACTTTAGTTCCTGCCGCAGGATACTGTTTCGTAACTATGAAATTACTTTCAGCTGCAGCATCCTCATCTGTATCATAAGACAATGAATCACCGGCCAATATTCCAATGGCTTCACTTATCTGCTGGCCTACTACGTCAGGCACTTCCACTTTTTCTTTATCTGCTTCCTTTTGGCTTTCTTCATCAGGAGAAATATTGAGATATCTCAGCGAATCCGAAAGGATCTGCTGCACTCCCGGAGCAGCAGTAACGCTTCCGTATCTTACACCTTCAGGACTGTCGGCTATTACAAGGACTGCAATCTGGGGATCATCCATAGGCGCCATGGCAATACAGGAAGAATAAGTATCTCCACTGTATCCCGAACCGTCTTCCTTTACTTTCTCAGCTGTACCGGTCTTTGCTCCGACTTTGTATCCTTCAACGGCAGCAGTTCCGCCGCCGCCTTCATCTACTACGAACTGCATTATATCACATATCTCGTCAGCAGTTTCTTTAGATACCACCTGTCTTACTACCTTTTCATCAAATTTTTCTACTGTATTGCCGTCGGAATCCTTGAGTTCTTTGACAAGCCGCGGTTCCATCAGTTTTCCTTCATTTCCGAAGGCGCTTACAGCTGTTATCAACTGTATAGGTGTCAGCGCAACACCCTGCCCGAATCCTATGGTAGCAAGACCAACAGGACCCGCCGTTTCCTTTGACTGCAAGATAGCAGTACCTTCACCGGGAAAATCTATACCTGTTGTTCCTGTTATACCAAAGGTTGCCATGTAATTATAGAATTTATCTATACCTATATCAGTTGCCAACTTGACAAAAACAGGGTTGCATGAATTACCGACTGCTTGTTTCAGGTTCTGAGTTCCGTGCGGATTCTCACTCCTCCAGCAGTGGATAGTCTGACCTGCTACTACTACAGATCCTGTACAAGTAAACGTAGCATCAAGATCAGTAATACCCTCCTCAAGAGCTATAGCAGTTGTAAGAAGTTTAAATGTGGATCCCGGCTCATATACGTCCGATATTAATGAGTTTCTCCACATTTTATTCCAATATGCTACTTTTTCACTGTCAGACATCTTTTCAAGCTTTTTCTGTTCTTCTTTATCAAGAGGTGTCTTAGGATCATTCAGATCGAACTCAGGAGTCTGTGCCATAGCCAGTATTTCTCCGTTTTTGGGGTTCATAACTATAGCCATGACTCTTTTGGAACTGGTCTTTTCCTGAACTTGCGCTATAGCCTTTTCCGTATAATGCTGTATCACCTGATCTATAGTAGTCACTATACTATATCCGTCCTCTGCCTGATAATACTTTTCTTTTCCGTAAGACAGCCTGTTTCCACTGGTGTCAGTATAATTTATCCACCTTCCCGAAACGCCGCTCAAATATGTATTATACTGCAGCTCTAATCCCGAAAGACCTGAGTTATCATCTGTTACTGTTCCAAGAGTGTGGGATGCAAAAGCTCCCAAAGGATAACTTCGTTTCGTATCTTCCGCTATTTCAATACCAGAAAGTTTAGCTTCTCTTATTTTATCAGCGGTATCCTTGTCTACACCTTTTTTTATTTTGACTATGCTCTGTTCTTTAGTTACCTGTTCTTTCACATCCTCATAATCAAGTTCCAGTGTCTGTGAGAGAGTTTTGGCAACCTTTTCTATATTGGCATTCTTCTCTTCCTTAGTTTCCCCTGATTTTACATCCGTAGGTCTTGCCCATATAGTATAACATGTCACACTGACAGCAAGCTCATTGCCGTTTGTATCATAGATCATTCCCCGTTCTGCTTCTATCGGCGTATCTCTTGTTTGCTGCTCAACTGCTTTTTCCGAATATTCGCTCCCCTTCACGATCTGTATCCAGCCTAATCTAATGCATAGTATCAAAAGGCAGATAAAAACAATAATCAAGATTATTATCAAATTTTTTTTACTGCTATTTAATGTCGTCACTTTACTCCCCTCTACATAAAAAGTGATCCCGGACATATTTATCAGTTTTATCTGTCCGGGTACCATAGTTACATTTTATTATCATCAACTACGACATATTATATTTTTTTTGATCAATTATATGCCTTTTCCTTTATTATATCGGAAAACCCTTCTTCGGGGATATCATCGCTTGTTATATATACCCTGTCTTTATCGCTCGGATATGCCATTTTCAGTTCGCTTGTCGCTTTGCTTTCTATGTAATCCACATTATTGGCACTGTAAACCTTAACTTGAAGATTCTCTATCTCTCCCATTAAAGCACTGTTTTCTTTTATCATAGAATTTATATTATATCTGAGATTAGCTGTATATGCTGTTATTATTATTAAGACTATCATTGCTATGCCTACAGCCAACACCATGGAAAACGCCACTTTTTTTCCGCTTCCTATAGGAAGAGTAATCTTTTTAGAGCTCCGTTTCCTCCTTGAGCGTATCCTGGTCTCAGGCTTCGGTTTCATATCCAGTCCATATTTTTGATAATTTTTTTGATATTCATACCATCTTTCAGGTGCTATCATCTCAATACCTCTTCTTTTCTATAACCCTCAGCTTAGCGCTTCTCGCTCTGGGATTATCATTCAGTTCATCTTTTCCGGAAACTATCGGTTTTCCTGTAACTTTCTTCATATCAGACACTTTTCCACAGACACATACAGGAAACTCTTTCGGACATGTACATGGATTAAGTCTTCTGTTAAAAGATTCCTTGACTATGCGATCTTCAAGAGAATGGAAAGTTATTATGCATAACCTTCCTCCCGGAAGTAATATGTCACAGAATTCATCTATGGCATGTTTCAACTGCTCCAGTTCACTGTTTACTTCTATTCTGATGGCCTGAAATGTCCTTTTGGCAGGATGGGGACCATCTCTTCTGGCTGATGCCGGAATTGCCGCCTTTATTATATCCACAAGCTGCCCTGTAGTTTCTATCTTGCCGTTCTTTCGTTTGTTAACGATAAAATCACTTATACGTGATGCCCATTTTTCTTCACCGTAATTTTTTATAATCTCGGCCAGATGATTCTTATCATATCCATTGACAACGTCATATGCTGAAAATTCATCATCTCTGTTCATCCTCATATCTAATGGGGCATCCTGCATATATGAGAACCCTCTGCCTTTATTATCAAGCTGAAACGAAGAAACGCCTATATCCAGAAGTGCTCCGTTTATGCCGTCTATTCCCAGATTTTCCAGCACTCCTCTTATGTTGGAATATGTATCATGAACAAGCTTCACTGCACAGCTTACATCTGAAAGCCTCTTTCCGGCTGCCTCTATTGCATCTGTATCTCTGTCTATACCTATGAGAGTACCGTCTTTACCAAGATGTTCTGCAATACCCAGTGCATGACCGCCCCCTCCCAGAGTGCCGTCAACATAAATTCCGTTTTCTTTTATCTTTAAATTTGAAATACATTCTTCGTAAAGAACGGGGACATGATTAAAATCCATATTGTTCCATGCTTTCCGCCACTTCACTGGCATTCATCAATTCTCCTGTGTCAGGATCAAGTTCATCATCCCAGTTCTGCCTGCTCCATATTTCAATGGTCTTATCGCTTCCTACTGTGATGAGATCTTTCTCTATTCCTGCATATTCTTTAAGTTCCTGCGGTATGGTAAGCCGTCCCTGCTTGTCCACATCACATTCTGCTGCCGATGAATAGAAATGACGTTTCAGTTTTCTGGCTTGAGGGTTTCCCGTCGGAAGAATATCCAGTTTTTCCTCAACGAATTTCTCCCATTGTTTTCTGGGATAAATGGTGAGACACTTGTCCAAAGATTTAGCTATGATACATCTGCCTTCAAGATCATCTCTGAATTTTGCAGGCACTATTATTCTCGACTTGCTGTCTATTGAGTTGTAATATTTGCCTACAAACATTTATTTAGTTCCCTCCCATTTTTGTTTTACTCCATTTTAAACCACTTCAAACCATTTATCAACAAATTCACTCCACTGATGATTAATTTTACTCCAAAAATAAAAAATACACAAGAATTCTTTTCCATTTACTCTGTCCACAATACTATATATCGTATCAGTAACAAAGAATACGGCACCATATTGTATTTTTATCAATTCCCCTTAAAGTGGTTCAATTCGGAAGTAAAAAAATGATATTTTCTACAAAAAAAGCAGAACGTTCTTTCCTTCGTTCTGCTCTCATAAACAACTCAATTTAGAGATATTATATTTTATAATTTCACAGCCACAGGCTCATCCAGCCAAAGAAAATCTTCTCCTGTAACGCAATCGTAAGCCAATATCCTGACTCCTGCAGTATCTGCCAAGCGCAGTACCTGTCCAAAATCTTCATGTGTCTTATCATTAGGAATAAACATATCCACACCTTTCATCTGTATGACAAATATCACATATGACCGGTACCCATCATCTGCAGCTTTAATCAGTTCTTTTATATGTTTTACACCTCTCTGCGTAGGCGCATCAGGAAACATGGCTACTCCATTGTTTTCCAGGGTCACACCCTTTACTTCCACAAGCGCTTTTCTGCCTTTTGAATCCTTCACATAAAAATCGAGCCTTGAATTTCCATAGCTATACTCACCTTTCACATATTCTGTCTTATCCATTGACGGAAGCACAAGTCTTCCGGATTCCAAAGCCTCCCTGACCACTTTATTAGGCGCCTGCGAATCCATGTTTACTATTACAGAATATTTCGAGATATTTTTTCTTACACCTATAAGCGAATACCTGAGCTTCCGAGTTCCCATTTTTGCATCAAAATCTTCCAAAAACACCTCTGCTCCCGGAACAAGCAATTCTCTGCACCGCCCTGTGTTTTTAACATGTACTTTGAAAATCCGACCTGACATTTCAACATCAGCAAGAAATCTATTGTGTCTTTTTATAAATTTTCCGCAACATACTTTTTCATACTTCATATAACAATTTTACCAAATACTAATGCTAAATGGAAAAACTTTCTTACAATTTTCTTATATTTTCTTTAATTCTCTTGAAAGGCTTCATTTTTAAGTGTAGAATATCGGTAAAGTATAGCATTTCATACAAAGACGTATATAGGAGAATTATGATGAACAAATTAAAGGGATTGAGTTTCGTGTTCCTGGCTGTAGTGATATTCTCAATGTCAGTTCTTACAGGATGCGGAGAAGAAAAATCAGGAAACACGATTAATGAACCTGAGATAACTGTCGATTATCTCAGAACAGACTATGCCCAGCAGCTTACTACTGACGGAGCCGAGATAATGCTGGGGACTGTGGAACTTAATAAAAACGAAGATTCTTATAATGTCACAATAACAGAAAAAGAAGTCGTTCCAAGTTCCAGTTATGACGAAGGATATTATATTGCCGACACAAATGTTACAAAAGGAGCAACGCTCGGTTCAGATGCCAGAATGACATGTCAAGTCGATGGAAAAGAACAGGTCATTAAAGCCGGCGATTTCATAAAAAACCATGAAAACAATCCGGAACAACTCTATACTGTATACCTTATGGGCGATTCTGCCGAACTAATACTTGCCACAGAACCCAAAGATGTAATTACGGAATAATATTTGCCTTCACTGTTTTTTTCAGCAGCAGTCTTTTGTAAATATTTCTCATATAATAAAATTTAAACCTTCTGAGAAAATTTTTCACAGAAGGTTTTTTTCTACATTTCTTTAAAATCGACCCATTCCTTGGCATCTTCCACATCCTGCTCCGAAGGAATCGCTACATTAGATCCCTTTTCTCTTTTTGCGGCATTAGCAAGAGGGAATGTCCTGAAAGCTTCTTTTAGATTTTCTTTCATAGATACTTCTCCTTTTAAGCTTATTCTGCCACAGAAAGTATTTCCTATTCTCAGGGATCTTTAGTTTTCTACACATTAAACAGAAAGTGCATCACATCTCCGTCTTTCACGATATATTCCTTCCCTTCTGACCGTACAAGACCTTTTTCTTTTGCGGTTGCCAAGTTTCCTCCGCACTCCATCAATTTATCATACGCTATTGTTTCTGCTCTTATAAATCCCTTCTCGAAATCTGTATGTATTTTTCCTGCTGCCCCCGGAGCTTTGGTTCCTCTTTTTACTGTCCACGCTCTTACTTCAGGCTCTCCTGCAGTAAGGAAAGAAATAAGATCCAGAAGCTTGTATGAAGCTTTTACAAGCTTATCCAGACCGGATTCATTTATTCCCATCTCTTCGAGGAACATAATCTTTTCATCATCCTCAAGCTCCGCCATCTCAGCTTCTATCTTAGCACATACCACAATAACATCAGATCCCTCACTCCTCGCAAAATCTCTGACTTGTCTGATATACTCATTATCCTCGGCAGCTGCGTCATCTTCTGAAACATTAGCTGCATAAATCACGGGTTTATATGAAAGAAGTTCAAGATTCTTTACAAACTCGGCTTCTTCCTCAGTAAGATCCATGGCTCTCGCAGATTTTCCCTCTCCAAGAAACTCCGCTATACGTTTAAGCAGATCCAATTCTTTCTGAAGACTTCTATCACCCTTCAAATTTTTTGTCGTTTTCTGTATACGTCTTTCCAAAACCTCCATATCAGACAAAATAAGCTCGGTATTTATAGTTTCTATATCCGATATCGGATTGATCTTGCCATCTACATGAACTACATTGGCATCATCAAAGCACCTTACCACATGAACGATGGCGGCTACTTCTCTTATATGCCCCAGAAATTTATTGCCAAGGCCTTCACCTTTTGATGCTCCTTTTACCAGTCCTGCAATATCGTAGAACTCTATAGTGGCATATACTGTTTTTTTTGAATTATATACCTCATGAAGAACCTTGATCCTTTCATCAGGAACAGTGACTACCCCTACATTCGGTTCTATAGTACAGAAAGGATAATTGGCCGCCTCTGCTCCGGCTCTTGTTATAGCATTGAAAAGTGTACTCTTTCCTACATTAGGCAAACCTACGATTCCTAATTTCATTTTATCTTCTACCTGTACGGAAATCTTTGATCTTTAAAGATTTCTTCCTTTCATTAAATTTATTGTACGCCTCTGCCACACCTGTTTTAGAAACTGTGTACTGCGTTTGCCAGTGATTCATTCATAACATGAACATATCTGCCCATTTCTGTCTCAATACTTGCGTGTCTTATTATATAGTATTGCTCTGGCTTTTTCAATGTGATACATTTAAAATACTGCGTCTTTGATTTTCAGAATTTCAAAAAATATTGAAGGCATTGAAAAAGTTCCCACATATCAACTTATATATGGGAACTTCCGACTTTTTCTTTAACTGTTTTTACTATGACGTCTGTATAATATAATATATGCAATGACGCAAAGTATTATCACTGTTGCGCTAAGTACCTGCGCCTGCCTGAATGGGCCTATCATAAGACTGTCAGTCCGCAGCCCTTCCACGAAAAACCTTTCTGCTGAATACAGCCCGCAGTACAGCAGTAATGTCTGCCCTTCAAATCTACGCCTGTTATCTATATATATGAGAAAAAGGAACAACAAGAAGCACCAGATAGACTCATATAAAAATGTAGGGTGAACCGACTGCCCATTTACAGTTATGGCCCAGGGCAGATCAGTAGGCCCACCATGAGCTTCTGAATTAAAATAATTTCCCCACCTTCCTATAGACTGAGCGACAGCTATACAGGGGGCCGCCAAGTCCAATACGTTAAGAGGCCGTATTTTCCATATAGAACAGAGTATCATCACAATGATGAATCCCATTATAAGCCCCCCATGTATAGCAAGGCCTCCGGCTCTGATATTTAATATGTCTTTTATATTTCCTGAATACATAGACCAGTTAAACATCACATAATAAATCCGTGAGCCTATTATTGCCAAGGGAATACATATTATAACAAAATTAAGAATCTGATCTGAAGTCAGATCATGTTTAGGAGCTCGTCTGCAGCATATTATTGTGGCAATGATCATTCCCGAAGTTATCAGAACCGCGTACCACATTATATCAATACCAAAAACAGAGAAAGCTACCGGATCAGGTGTAGGCATATTTTCCTCCTTCTACTGACAGTCTCGTTCAAACCTTCTTAATAAACTTAGTCCCGCAATGCGGACAGCTTATATTTATTTTCCCTGCCCCTTTGGGAACTCTGAGTTTCTCACCGCAGCCCGGACATCTCAATATCTTATGATCCTTGTCCTTTACTTTCCCATTCCATCTGGATGTACTGCCGCCGGCATATCCTCCTGCCCCCGATGACTTCTTTCTGAATCTTGCAGTCAACTGGAGGAATTTTTGATTCTCTCTGTATCTGGCATTTACGTTTCTCGAAAACATTCTGCAGTATACATATATCAACAGTATTACTGCGATCAGATACAAAACCCTCCATCTTATAAACATATCAGCTATCACAAGTATAAGAGCAATAACCAAAAGAAATCTATTTAAATTATCAGTCCCGTACCGTCCTCTCATTAAATTAGCAAACCACATTCCAAATCTGTTCATCCAAATACCTCCTGTGCTGCTTCTACGGATTTCATAGCATCTTTGCAGTAAAAATCCGCACCTATTTTTTCTGCATAATCAGCTGTAAGCACTGCTCCTCCCACCATAATCCTACAATCAGGAGCCGCTGTTTTAACAGCTATTATGGTTTCTTCCATACTTTTTAATGTAGTTGTCATCAATGCACTTAATCCCACCAATTTTATATTTTTTTCTACTACTGTCTCAACAATTTTCTCGGATGGTACATCTCTTCCCAGATCAATCATCTTATACCCGTAGTTTTCCATTATTACCTTCACTATATTCTTCCCAATATCGTGAATGTCCCCCTTTACAGTAGCAATAACAACTTCTCCCAGTGATACTGATTCCTTATCTGATTCGGCGAGTCTGGTTTTTATTATATCAAATCCCGCCTGCGCTGCGGTTGCCGCCTGCAGCATCTGAGGAAGGAATATGGTTCCTTTTTCGAACCCCTGTCCCACATTATCAAGAGCCGGAATCAGAAAATCATTTACCAACTCCATCTCACTGTGATTTTCAAGAAGTTTTTTAACAGCAGCTACAGTATCAGCTTTCATTCCTTTTTCTATACAATAAAATATATCCGAATCACTGTAAGAACTTGTATCTGAAGAATCTGCAGCTCTCTTTTTAACAGTTTTAGAAATTTCCGGCTGACAGTCTCCATATCTTTCTATGTATCTGACAGCATTTTCATCTACATTTTTAAGAACATTAAAGGCAAAAACCGCGGACATCATATCTTCATCATTAGGATTTATTATAGGCAGATCAAGGCCGCACTCCATAGCCATCGCCAGAAAAGTCCTGTTCACCAGAATCCTCATAGGCAATCCGAAACTAATATTTGAAACACCCAGAGCTGTTTTGAGGCCGAGTCTGTCTTTGATCATCCTGACAGCTTTAAGCGTCTCTCCTGCTTCTTTCTGCTGAGCAGACACTGTCAAAGTAAGACAGTCTATTATAAGATCTTCCCTGGGAATTCCGTATTCCAGAGCTTTATCAAGTATTCTTTGTGCTATGGCAAATCGGTCCTCAGCTTTGTCAGGTATACCTGCGCTGTCCAGAGTAAGCCCTATAACTGCCGCCCCATACTTCTTCACTATGGGAAATATACTGTCCATAACTTCAGGTTCTCCGTTTACAGAATTTACAATAGCCTTGCCATTATACACCCTTAATGCCGCTTCAATAGCCTTAGGATTTGACGAATCTATCTGAAGAGGCAGCCCGGTTACAGACTGAAGTTTTTTGATGACTTCAGGCAGCATTTCAACATCATCAAGAGATGGGACACCTACATTGACATCAAGTATTTCAGCGCCTGCATCTATCTGTTCTATAGCTTGATTAAGTATATAATCAAAATCCTTTTCTAAAAGTGCTTGTTTAAGCCTTTTCTTTCCGGTAGGGTTTATCCTCTCTCCTATCACCGTGACATGATCCACCGTAACCACATCAGTACTGCTGCATATACGGAGACCATGTTTTATACTTTCTTCTTTCTGCGGTTTCTGTACAAGGCTGTCTCTGTACCTGGCAATCCCCGATATATATTCAGGTGTTGTTCCGCAGCAGCCGCCCACCATATTTATTCCGCAGTCTATATATTCTTTCATGGTGTCTATAAACTGATCGCAGCTTATGTCGTATTTACCTGTTTCAGGATCAGGAAGACCTGCATTTGGTTTAGCAAACACCGGAATCGATGTAAGACTCCTGAGCTTTCTTGCCATAGGCAGTATCTCTACCGGACCTAATGAACAATTTATTCCCATAGCGTCAACACCTAATCCTTCAAGTGTAAGAGCCATCGCCTCAAGGCTGACTCCAGTAAAAGTTCTCTCATTTTCCTCAAAAGTCATGGATACCATAACAGGGAGCTTTGAATTTTCCTTTACAGCCAGTACAGCCGCCTTCACCTCATAAAGATCCGTCATTGTCTCTATGACCACAAGATCTGCGCCACAGTTTTTTCCGGCATTCACGATCTGCGAAAAAGCATCATAGGCTTCCTCAAAAGTCAATGTACCCATCGGCTCAAGCAATTCTCCCAGCGGTCCTATGCCAAGAGCTATCTTTACATCTCTTCCCGAAGCTTTTGACGCCTCATTCCGCGCTCGGTCTGCGACATTCATGGCACAGACAACCGCTTCCTCCAAAGACATATCAAGCTCATCCGCCTTGAACTTATTTATTCCGAACGTCCCTGCATATATTATATCCGCTCCTGCATTTATATATTGAGTAAAAATGTCATACCAAATTTCCGGATGTTTCAATCCAAACTGAGTAGTTGTTTCTTCCGGATTCATCCCCGCTTTCTGAAGCATGGTCCCCATAGCTCCGTCTAATATATATATCTTATCTCTAAAATCAATAGCCACAAAATTTTCCTTCTTTCCTGAGTGTACATTTATCTTTTAAAACACATTCCCCGCACGTAGCCAGCCGCCCTGTTACCGGATGTTCGGAAAGGCCGATCAGCGCCGTTACAGATTTTCTCGGTATCATCAAATTACTTGAAGTCACATTGAGACCTATCTTTCGCTGTCCATCAACATATGATATAACACTCTTCTGCATTCTGAGCGGTGAATCCCCGTATCCAGGACTGAATCTTGAAGTAACGTATTCATCAACATTGTTTCTGATGTATTCTTCAAACTTATCACAGAGGCTGTCCACCAAAACAGACGCACCACTGTCCATTATCACTGCTTCAGCCATATCAGATATCTGCATCTTTCTGATGGCATTATCCACACCTATGCCAAGCGTAAGAGCCATCACTGCAACTTTATGGCATCCTTCGAGATGCTTTTGAAGAGAAAACCCTTCTACTCTAACATCTTTCCTGTTCATCACACGATATACTGCTTTAGGTTTTGCTGACTCAAACAGAATTTTCTCAGCTTTATCCAGCCTCGCTATCAAAGAATAATCATCTTTATCTCCTGCTCCCAGCGCATTGAGCCATCTCTTTCTGGAAATAGGTTCTGTTATATCTATATTCATCGCTTAATACCTTATAAAAGATCCTTTATATTGTCATAAACTCTCAAAGCTACTTTAGGATTATTCATTATATAAAGATGTATCCCATCCACTCCGCTTTTTATCAGATCTCTTATCTGATCCGACGCATACTGAATACCTGCCTCAAAGAGTTCTTCCGGCTTATTTTCATAAAGGCCTATCATCTTTGTAAAATCATGAGGAAGACTCGCCCCGCTGAGAGCGACCGTTCTCTCTATTTGCCTTGAATTTATTATAGGCATTATCCCCGCTGATACAGGTACATTTATCCCCATCATTCTGGCTTTCCCAACAAATTCATAAAAAAGCTGATTATCAAAGAAAAGCTGAGATATCAAAACCTTTACTCCGGCGCCTATCTTATATTTAAGATTCTGAATATCCTCATCCAAAGACTTGCTCTCATAATGACCCTCAGGATAACATGCGCCTAAGATCTCAAGATCGTCATTGCATTTTCTCTGCACCTCTATAGCCAGCTCATTAGCGTGATGAAAATCCTTCTTTATATCCTGATCCGGAACAATATCTCCTCTCAAGGTAAGAACATTTTTTATATCGGCCGCTTGAAAGCGCCCTATCATCTCTTTAACATCTTCTCTGGATGAATTTATACATGTTAAATGTGCCAGAGTCTCTATGCCGAATCGCTTCTTAATATTGGATGCTATTTCACATGTATAATTGTCCGTCATACTCCCACCGGCCCCATACGTAACACTTATAAAATCAGGATCACACACTTTCAGTTTTTCTACAGTTTCATAAATCGAATCTATATTAGCCTTTTTTTTCGGAGGAAAAATCTCCATAGAAAAAACAGGTTTTTTTTGCTGAAACATTTCAGGTATTTTCATAATAATCACTTCCTATATTTTTTTATTTAAAATGCTGATAAAAACATATTTTACCGGTCATTATTTAACAATATATTATACATGCTAATATAAAGCAATGCAATGTTTTAGCAATTATGATATACTACATAGACCATTATAACAAGAGAAAAGAGGATATTGACATGAAAAAGTTCAGCAAATACTTTGATCATACACTTTTAAAACCTGAATCAACACAAGCGGATATAAAAAAACTCTGCAAAGAAGCCGCTGAATATGACTTTGCTTCCGTATGTATCAATAGCTGTTACGTAAAAACTGCCGCCGAAAATCTTAAAAATACCCATGTAAAAATAACCTCAGTAGCCGGATTTCCTCTCGGCGCTATGACTACTGAAGCCAAAGCTTTCGAAATAGAAAACGCTCTTTCAGATGGAGCAAATGAAATAGATATTGTCATAAACATCGGTGCATTGAAAGACTGCCGATATGACTATGTAGAAAATGAACTGTCTATGCTGTCAGATCTGTGTCATAAACAAAACGCACAGATCAAAGTTATCCTTGAAACATGCCTTCTTTCAAATGATGAGATCATAAAGGCATGCGAAATAGCCTCATCAACAGGAGTTGATTTTGTAAAAACTTCCACAGGCTTCAGCGAAGGAGGAGCCTACCCACATCACGTTGAACTGATGGCAAAATCTTCTTCAGACAATGTAAAGGTCAAGGCTTCCGGAGGCATCAAAACTCTTGAAGATGCATTAAAAATGATAGAAGCCGGCGCCGACAGACTTGGATGCAGCGCTTCAGTCTCTATCATGAAAGATTATCTTAACAAAAAATGATCACTTAGCTTTCCACATCATTATATTGTCTATGAATCTACATTCAAGCTCATCTCTATCCTGAAGATAAGTTATATAACTTTTTGCTGTAGATGAAAGCAACGCATGCTGAGAAACAGTTGATCTCATGCCCATTTTTTCATACATTTTTTTCAGAATACCGTCAATAGACATATACTCGGTACATATATCTTTTATCATTCCAATCATTTTCATTATATTGGCTGTATTCAAATCTGATATCTCTGTTATATCCTTTTCAGCTACACCATGGGCCGGTATAAAAAGGACTCCCTCAAGAGTTTTTATGCATTTCAGTGTATTCAAATATCCTTCTACATCATAAAGATATCCGAAACTTCGTTTTTGCAGATATTTTCTGCTGAGATATGAATCAGCCAAAAACCAGATGTCATCGGAAGTTTTCAATCCTATCATTCCAAATGTATGCCCCGGAAGATATATCCAGCTTATGCCTTCCAAGTGATTTCTTTCAATAGACTCAAATCCTATCATCCCGGGATGAGAAAATATATTGCGAAGTCTCCTGCATGGATATCCTCCATTCATATAGGCAGCCTCCAGATCTGAATAATGCGCAAAAGCCATATCATATTCCGTACAATATGCAGGAATATGATATTTTTTCATGAGATACTCATTGCCTCCAAGATGATCTATATGAGTATGGGTATTTATTATATAATCCACAGACCATCCCTGATTGCTTATGATCTCATCTATGCTCTCTCCGTCCCCTTTGGAACCTGTATCTATCAGACATACTCTGTCCCTGCCTGTCATATATACGCCTATATTGGTATCATGTTCAATATAATATGTCTTCTCCCCTACTTGTTTAAGCCTCATACCTCAGATCTCTCCTTGATTTAACATATTCTCGGGAGTCCCTCTCCGTAAAGCACATCAAACCTTCTGGTGGCTCCCAGTCTTGTTTTTATATAAGCTCCGCTCCCCGTTTTCACAGTTCCTATAATCTCAGCATTTTTTCCATGCTTCGTGTTTCTAATAGCCTCAAGAGCTTTATCTGCATCCTTTCCCGAAACGACTGCTATCATTTTGCCCTCGTTTCCCATATATAGAGGATCAAGACCAAGGATGTCACAGAATCCTCTTACCTCATCATCTACGGGAATACTTTCTTCATTCAATTCTATCATGCATCCCGAACTATCGGCAATTTCGTTGAGAACCGTACCAAGTCCTCCTCTTGTAACATCTCTCATCGTTTTAACATTTATACTGTTTTCAAAAAGACTGTCCACAACGTCATTTAAAGCTGCACAATCGCTTTTTATATGGTTTTCAATCTCCATTCTATGGCTCAATATACACGCATGATGATCTCCGAGGTTTCCTGACACTATCACCACGTCTTCCGGTTCACAGTTGCTGCTGCTGACATTTCTTCCGGCCGGTATCTCACCGATGCCTGTCGTATTTATATACAGCCCCCCGTTTCCTTCAATAACCTTTGTATCTCCTGCAACTATAACAACACCGGCTTCACGAGCCTGTCTTGCCATAGACTCCACTATTTTATCAAGAAGCCCCGTTTCAAGCCCTTCCTCCATGATAAAACCGCATGTTATATACTTTGGAACTGCACCCATCATCAGAAGATCATTGACTGTGCCGCATACACACAGCTTGCCTATATCCCCGCCGCTGAATATCAGCGGTGTAACTACGAATGAATCAGTGCTGCACGCAATTTTACCGCTTACATCAAGAACTGCCGCATCCTCCATTCTGTCCAAAATCTCATTTTTAAAATATTTTCCGAATATATCGCTCATAAGCTGAGCAGAAGATTTACCTCCGCTTCCGTGAGCCATAGTTATTTTCATCGCAATTCTCCTTAATGAACATTCCTGTACCATATGCCACATGCTCCCTCGGATGAAACCATACAAGGTCCGAAAGGATTCATAGGACTGCACTTTTTTCCAAACATAGGGCATTGATCCGGATTCATTCTTCCTACTATCACATCACCGCATCGACATTCTGAAGGAAGCTCCATATCTTCATACAGATCTCTGCTGCCCCCGTCATACCGGCTGAACGGTCCTGTAAGATACAGTCCCGAATCTTCTATTATACCAAGACCCCGCCACATAGCCGGACCTTCTTCAAAAGCGTATTCCATGACTTCTACCGCCTTTTCATTGCCGCTCTGTTTCACTGCGTTTTTATAAAGGTTCTCTGCTTTAGCCTCACCGCTTTCCAGTTGTCTTACAATCCTATATATGGCTGCCAGTATATGTTCAGCTTCAAAACCCGCTACCACAAAAGGCTTATTATAACATCGGGCCAAAGGTTCATAAACACGGCTACCTGTTATAACGCTCACATGACCTGGACATATAAAACCATCCACATCCTCTTGGTTTTCACATATCCACTGTAAAGCTGGTATAGCCTTTTTTAAAGCTGTAACCAGTTTTATATTCTCTATACCCTCCCGGCGAGCTTCCTTTATCATCAGAGCATATGCAGGCGCAGTAGTCTCAAACCCTACCGCAGCTATAACATATGTGATATCCGGATTTGCTTTTGCCTTATCTATAGCTTCAAAAGGTGAATACATTATCTGTATATTCACATTGCCATTTCCTTTCACCTCTGACAGGCTGCCTTTTTCCCCCGGTACTTTCATCATATCCCCAAACGTAAGCAGTGTATGGTTTTCTTTTGACGCATACTCTATACATCTGTCTATATATGCTGTAGGCGTAACACATACAGGACAGCCCGGTCCTGATATCAGCTTTATTCTGTCTGATATCAAGCTCCTTATGCCGTTTTTAAATATAGCCGCCGTATGAGTCCCACATACTTCCATTATTTTCAACTTTTTACCGTCATACGCCTTCAGATAATCAATTATCTCTTTTATATCCATTATTTTACTGTAATTCCTCCAGTTCGGTAAACAACTCTATCAATTCCTGAGCTTTATCCTGTTCCATAACTTCTATGGCACAGCCCGCGTGTACCAGTACATACTGCCCCACTTTAGGTTCCACAAGCCCTGTATTTACATCAACCGTATTTCCGTTAAAATCCACTTTTGCTTTACCGTCTGAAAGCTCCATAACCCTTCCGGGTATAGCTATACACATATTTTCCTCCTCAGGGATCAGAAAATATCAGATCCCTTAATATGATTTTCCAAACCTTCATCATTATACAATTATTTGCATGATTCGTAAACACATTCGGACCTTATATTTATTACCAATTGCACAGAAATACTCTTCTGAAAAATATTTATATTTATTTTCTCGATCTTTGAGATTTAAACGATTTTTGACATACTTACTGTATAACAAAAACACTCGGTATACTTATATACCGAGTGTATCAAAACTGTCAGAATTAAAATCCGCTTACCATGAAACTATTTTTCTTTTTTACTGTGTTTAAACGCTATGGCGCACGATACTGCGAAACCTCCCCATAATCCAACACATCCTATTACCATCAAAATGATTGCGCTTGTACTCATTTCGCTGCCTCCTTTTGTGAGATTTTATCAAGGTCCGCATATCCTTCCTTGCCTTTCATTGTTGTAAGAAAATCTGCAAGAACAACGACAAACAATATACATCCCCATCCAAAAACATTTACATCAGCAGATGAATAATTACCGTATCCATTAACAATAAAATCCTTTGTATTAAGAAACAGCATTACTCCCAGAACTATCGTCGTTACAATTCTCAGAGAGTATGTCCACCACTGACCTATACTGAAATTAGAAAACTCATTGGCCTCTTTACGCAGTTTCTCGGGGTTAAAGAATCTCGTGATAAGAATCACTTCTATAACTCCGCCTGATGCAACACCTATATTATTGATAAAGGCATCGACTATATCAAGTATATTCATTCCGGCTCCTGTAATAAACAGTATGCTGATAACAAATGTCGGAACAAGAACAATAGTCACAGCTTTTTTATGCTCTATATCAAATTTATCATGGAAGCCCGAAACAACTGCCTGAAGGATCGATACCATTGACGTTATCCCTGCTGTAAGCAGCGCTCCGAAGAAACAGATTCCAAACAATGCGTTCAGAGCGGGAAGTTCGCTTATAGCTGTCGGGAACGTCATAAACGCCAATCCTATGCCCGATGATGCTACTTCCTCTACCGAAACACCCTGCTGCATGGCCATAAATCCCATGATACTGAAAACTCCAATACCTGCAAATACTTCGAATCCATGATTCGCTGTAGCTGTTATAAACGCACTGTTTACCACATCTGTTTTTCGCGGTAAGTAACTGGCATACGCCAACATTATAGCAAAACCTATAGACAGACTGTAAAAAATCTGACCGTAAGCAGCTACCCATACTCCCGGATCCTTAAGCGCCTCCCAGTCAGGCTTAAACATATATTCAAGTCCATCAACAGCTCCGGGCAAAGTTATTCCCCGTATTACAAGCACAAGAGTAAGAACAAATAATATAGGCAGACATATCCTGCATATCATCTCTATTCCCTTGCTCACACCTTTATACATAACAAAGGCGACAATAGCCCATATTATTATAAACGGCAGTATCAAATTAGTTCTGATCCCTCCAAAGTTCAAAGCACCATCCGTAAGACCCAGATATTCCATAAAAAATCCGGAAGGATCAGCGCCCCACGCCTGTGTAAACGAAAATCCTATGTAACTGAGTACCCATACAATGATAGCGAAATAATATGTCCCTATGACAAACGCCACCATTACCTGAAACCATCCGATCCACTCGAACTTACGATTAATCCTTGCCCAAGTAACCGGAGCTCCTCCTCTGTATGTCTTTCCCATAGTATATTCCAGAATCAAAATAGGTATACCGGCCGTAATAATAGCAAAAAAATACGGAATCAAAAATGCTCCGCCTCCGTTGGTAGCTGCAACATACGGGAATCTCCATAAATTCCCCAGTCCTACTGCCGAGCCTATAGCCGCCATTAAAAAGCCCAGCTTGTTATTCCATTGGTCTCTCAAAATATTTCACTCTCCTCAAAAAAAAATAATGATGACAACAACCACATAATCATCACGTAATGTGTCCAATAATTATATATTGACAAAGCAGGAAATGTCAATATATTCAAAGATTATCCGATCAAAATTTCCCTCGATGACCATTTACATAATTGTACAGACCCTTATGAACATGATATAATATTACATAAAAAAGAAAGAAGGTGTTCTTAATTTATGAAAAAAGAAACTTTAGACTATATTGTCAAAAAAACTCACGAACTTATAAACGCTCCTACTTGCAGTGCAGAAACAAAAGAATCTGCAGAAAGATGGCTCAATGCAGTCGGAACCGATAACGAAAAGGAAGAAACCATAAGATACATTGCTGAGCTTGAAGCAGATATCATGCCTATAGATAATCTCATAAATTTTGCGAGTTCTGAAAAAGGGAAGGAATATTTCGGAGCTGATAATGCATTAAGCATAGAAAAACATGCCATACAGATAAAGGCCAACGGCGCCAAATACTGCGACTGCCCTGCATGCTTGATTGTTTCCGATATACTGGACAGAAAAAATGAAATGCTTTAAATCTATTTTACTTTTATGGGGAAAATACTGATATGCATGAATATCCAATAACAGAACAAATAATAAAAATAGCCACAGATCACTGCAAAAAATCCGGCGGAAAAAAAGTAACAACAGTAAATCTTGTGATTGGAGACTATTCCGGATACGTAGGTGAATCTGTCCAGATGTATTTTGATATAATAGCTCAGGATACTATATGCGAAGGTGCTCTTGTAAACATAAACCATATAAAACCCAAGCTCAAATGTCCGCACTGCGGAGAGCTTTTCGAAAAAAAGCCCATGTCCTTTGAATGCCCAAAATGCGGAGAGCAAGGAGAACCTACCGAAATAGGCAAGGAGTTTTACATCGAAAGCATAGAAATAGAATAGATTATTTAAGCAAATACAGCGGAGGGAATAAAAATGCATGACATAAAAAAAATAAACGTAATGGAAGGCATATTAGATGAAAATGATCACATAGCCGGACATGTCAATGAGCATATGACTGCTCACGGTATATTAGTAGTAAATGAAATGGGTGCACCGGGAGTAGGCAAAACCACTACACTGAAGAATTTAGCCAAACATCTGGACATCAAACCATATGTAATCGAAGGTGATATAGAGTCTGATATCGATACCAAAGATCTCAATTCACTTGGAATAGAAACTCATCAGATCAATACTCACGGCGAATGCCATCTTGATGCTCCTCTTGTGCAACACGCCACAGAACATATAGCATTTAGCGAACCGGGCATCCTCTTTATCGAAAATATCGGCAATCTTGTATGTCCTGCAGAATTCACCATAGGTGAACATATAATGATGCTGATTTCCACTGTTACTGAAGGAAGCGACAAACCCTATAAATATCCTCTGGCATTTGAAAAAGCAGATATAATCCTCCTTAACAAAATTGACCTGGTACCATATCTGGATTTTGATGAAGAATATTTTATGAAGGGTGTAAGAGCACTCAACAAGAATGTTCCCGTATTCAAAGTTTCGGGAAAGACTGGCGAAGGTTACGAGGAGGTAGCTAAGTGGCTGCAAAACAAAGCGAAAGAATTAAACTCTGGGGAATAGTCCAAGGAGTAGGATTCAGACCATATGTCGCAAAAATAGCCGATAAGTTCAATATGAAGGGGCAAGTTCTGAATATAGGCGGCCTGGTGGAAATAACCGTAACAGATACACCCCTTCGTATATCTTCATTCATAGATGAACTTGTCCGCAGCAAACCTGCACCTGCAGAAATTGTTCACATCAAACGCGAACCTATTAAATATTGTGATTTCGATACTTTCACCATTATCAAAAGCGACAGAGGAGATAATGAGGCAGCTATGCTTCCGGCAGATCTGGCTATATGCCCTGATTGTCTCCGCGAACTTTACACCAAAACAGATCCACGCTATCAGCATCCTTTTATAAGCTGCATGATATGCGGACCAAGGTACACCATCATAGATAAAATACCTTATGACAGAGAAAATACAGCTATGATGGATTTTTCTATGTGCAGTTTCTGTAAAAATCAATACACAGATCTTCACGACAGGAGATATCATGCCCAGACTATATCCTGCCACAACTGTGGACCGCAGCTTTTATGGAAGGAAAATCCCAATGCCTCAGACACTGTAATATCAAATTTAGAAGGTGATAGTGAAATACTGGACAATGCCTCGAAAATATTAAAAAATGGCGGTATAATAGCATTTAAAAGCGTCGGAGGCTATAATCTCCTTGCTGACCCTTTTAATGATAAAGCTACTGCAAAACTCAGACATATCAAAAATCGGGAATCAAAACCTTTCGCAGTGATGTTCAGAGATGTTGATCAAGTTAAAAATTACTGCAGCATAGACGATATTGAGGAAAAACTTCTGAATTCTTCAGCTCGCCCTATAATACTGCTGGAACATAAAGAACTTCCGTATGAAGAAATAAAAAAAAGCCGCTTCATAGGCAGCTTTCTGCCAAGCTTCGCCGCTCAATATATACTCCTTGACCGTATAAGTCCTCTCATATTTACCAGTGCCAATATTTCAGATATGCCTATGATAAAAGATGAAGGCGAAATGATTGAGATGATGAATGGAAACCCTCTTATAGACGGTATGATATATAATGCTCGCCAGATAAGAGTCCGAGCAGATGATTCTGTAGTACGCGTTATAGATGGCCAGCCTCAGATGATAAGAAGGTCAAAAGGTTATGCCCCTGTCCCGCTTTATATCGATATTTCAGACACAAAAAACAATAACAATGATTTCGCTATAAATTTTCATCAGAATCACCCTGATACCAATTCATCTCCTGTATCAGACAGCAATATCACCAAAAAATTAAAAAATGTTAAAAACAGCACTGATCCTCTTATGATCCTTGCATCCGGCAGCCAGCTGAAAAATTCTTTCGCTGTTACCAAAGAACATTTCGTTTATATGAGCCAGTTTTTCGGAGACATGGATACTGTTGAAAACCAGAATCTGTACAGTGAAAATATCGACAGATTTTGCGGGCTTTTCAGAATAAAACCCAATGCAGTCGTTTGTGATATGCATCCGCTCTATTACACAACAGGTTTTGCCGAAAATTACGCTAAAACTTATAATCTGCCGTTGATAAGAGTTCAGCACCACCACGCTCATGTTGCTTCGGTAATGGCTGAAAACAATCTGTCACAACCGGTTATAGGGATAAGTTTCGATGGTACAGGATATGGTACTGACGGATGTATATGGGGTGGAGAAATATTCATATGCCATAAATCAAAAGCCAAAAGAATTGCCCATTTGAAATATGTAGATATGATAGGAGGCGACTCATCTGTAAGAGATGCAAGACGCTCAGCTATAAGTTATATTCATGCATACGATAACGGATATCTTAAAAATAATCCTTCCGCTGAAGGCCACTGCAAAGATATAACAATAGATATTTCTGACATAATATCTTTTGGCAGAAAAAGTTTATTAGACCAACCTGACTCAAAACTTATAACCGCCGCTTTGAATTCCGGGGTCAATACAGTTCGCAGTTCCAGCATGGGAAGGCTTTTCGATGGGGTATCTGCTTTGCTGGGAATAAAAAACCACAATAACTACGAAGGCCAATGCGCCGTTATGCTTGAAGATGCTGCTTCATTTGCAAAAAAACATCCCGGAGTCGATACTGTTTCCGACCTCGCACTACAATTTCACAACAAAGTCATTGATGCCATCGTAAATCAATGTATTGCAACACGTAAAAAATATGGTCTTTCACAAATAGTTCTTACCGGAGGTACTTTCCAAAACAAAATTCTCATGGAAGGCGTACTTGAGAAATTAAGAGACTGCGGCTTCATACCATATTATAATATTTCAGTAAGCCCTAACGATGGAGGTATTGCATTGGGGCAGGCCTATGTGGCAATGCATGAAATACAAGACCTTCTAAAAAAATGATGATACAAAAGGAAAATATAATGTATACAAAAAATGAACGCCTCCGTTATATAGCAGGAACACCTGTAAATATCGCAATCGCAAATATAAGAAATTATAACCTTCACTGTCATGAAAATGCCATGGAATTCGCTTATTGTCTTTCGGGCAGCGCTGTTTTCAACATAGCCCATGAGCATATGATACTCAATGAAGGTGAAGTAGTTCTCATAGAACACGAAAATTTTCATTCTATACAAGCTGATTCCGACAATATTATTTTGCTGTTTCACATAGATATAAAAAACTGTATATATCCATGGGAGAAAATCAAATACATGTATTTTTCATGTGCTACCAAACTATGTAAGCCTCATCATATACCACATTTACAGAAAATATATGAAGCCCTTCTTACAGCCTCATATATTTATGCATCCCGCGATACACATTTTACAGAATCATATAACAAGATAGCCAATATCCTTTTAGATCTGGTCGTAAATTACTTTACTTGGTTTTCTATCGAAACATTCACATCTGAAGACAGCAAAAAATTTAAAAACAGGCTTGACCGTATACTTTCTTATGTACAAAAACACTATAACGAAAAAATAACACTTTCTCAGATCGCTCAAAACGAATATATCAACGAAAATTATTTTTCTCAGTTTCTAAAAAGAACATCCTTTCATTCGTTCACGAAAATGCTCAACTATATACGTTGTTTTGAAGCAGAGAAACTTTTACTGAAAACAGATCTGCCTATACAAGAGATTTCCGACATCTGCGGCTTTTCTTCCAAGAAATATCTTCATAAATATTTTAAAGAGTTTTGGAAAACAACGCCCTTCCAGCATAGAAAAAAAAGTCATGAAAATTCACTTATTCAAAATGACTTTTATTATTTTTCCCCGGAAGAATCTCTGCCTTTAATCGAAAAAAAAATTTGTGAATACTTAAAAAGCAAGTTGCTGAAATAAACAACTTGCCTTTTTCATTTTTATATTATAGGATCTTTTTTCTTTCCTACAATATACAAAATCGTTCCACCTAAAGTCAGTATTAAGCCACCTATCTTCGCAATGCTTATCATTAGCTTAAAATCACTCATTACACCCGATCCATACATTGTCATATAATATTCTGCGCCGTAATCCCCCTCGTACCAGTTTAGGAAAAACCCTCCTATAATAAGCAGTATCCCAAACAGCATGAAAAAAATCCCTATCCTCACAGAATCTCCTTTAGCCAGCCTTGTTTTCTCATTCAAAGGATATTTCTTGGGATCACATTTGGCCATGCCTCCATAAAAAAATTTAAATATTACATAAAACACCATACCCGATATTATTGAAATAAATCCTATAAGAAAATACTCTGTGCCATTGACAAGCAATGCCAATATCCCTACCAGTATCGGGCATACAACTATATAAACCTCTATAACTTTTCCGCCTTTTGCATAATATACATCTCCCCTGTTTTTCACAGGATACTTCCTTCGCATTTTTACAAATACAAAAGCAAGCACTACATAACAAATCAGTCCCAGAGGAGCTATTATAGTAAGCAACATTGAAAAATCCAGATTCATCAGCATCATTGTTACAGCCGCTAATATTAATATAGGCCAATATGGAATTTTTCTCTTTTTTGACAGCTTAGTAAGAAAATGCGGACACAATCTGTCATCTCCTAAAACAAAGAAACTTCTTGAACCTGCAGCTATATATGAGTTAAATATGCCGCATTGAGCAATTATCGCACATATGAGAAATACCACTCCCCATCCCTTTCCTATATTAGAGGTTAAAACACTGGCATAGTCAAATCCCCCATTACCTGTATCTATTCCCCAAAGCTGCCAATTGCCTAAAGAACATAAACCCGCTAAGGTGGGCAATATATAGCTTAAAGCTATTATCGGTATTATGATTTTGAATGCCTTTGGAATCACCTTAGGGTTCTCTATTTCACCCGCCATATTTGAAACAACGGCATACCCGCAATACATCCATATTCCTATGCAAAGACCTGTCCCTATACTTTCAAGAATTCCCTGTCCTTCCGGAATAAAGGGGCTCACCGGATTATAATTCCAGTTAGCAAACCCAACTACCGTAACAAGAGCAAATGCCGCAAGTATTATAGCAGAAAAAACAGTACTTATAATCCCAACCTCTTTTATCCCCAACAAATTAACCAAAGTAAATATCAATACCATTCCCATTTTGATACACATAGCCGCTGTCGGGCTCAAATCTATAAATTTCTCTACATACCCCACAACCAGAACTACATATGAAGCCATACCAAGATAAACTGATAAAGAGCCCCACCAGCCCATGCAGAATCCCCACGCCTCTCCGAAGGCTTCTTTTGTCCATACATACATCCCACTTTCTTCAGGCATGAATGCTGACAGCTCTGACACTGCAAGGCATATTGGTATTACCCATACTATTGGCAGCACGGTAAGAATCACAATAGTCATTCCCGGACCACATGATGGTATCATTGCTTCGATTCCGAATGCTCCGGCTGCTGTCATGCAGTAAATAATAAATGCTATTGCCCATACACTCATTTTTCTTTTTTTCAGCCCGTCAACTCCGCGAACGATATTTACAGAATTATTATGTTCCATTTTTTCTCCTTTCCTATGATGAATAAACAACTTTCCCTTTGAATACCGTCGCATTCACTTTGATATCATAAAGCTCATCTGCAGAACACTGTTCTATATCCCTATCCAGAACAATCAGCTCCGCCGATTTTCCTTCCTCAACACTTCCTGTAATATCTTCCGTGAACATCTGGTATGCTCCGCTCCATGAACTACTCTTTACGGCCTGTCTCAAAGATACGCACTCCTTTGCCGGATTATTTTCCGGCCCGAGAACATAGCCTTTATATTTTTCATATTCTTTACTATCTCCTACAAAAACACTTCTTGTTACTGCGCACTGTATCCCATGAAAAGGATTAGGCGGAGGTGTTACGGGAAAATCAGTTCCATATGAAACTACACAGCCTGAGTCAAGCAAACTCCCATTAGGATAACATCTAAGAGTCCGTTCTCTCCCAACAATTTTTTGATAAAACTCATCTGCATCTGAATCATATATCATCCATCGCGGCTGGCAGTTGGCAATAATATCATTATTTCCCATCATTCTCATGTCCTCTTCGCTGACAATCATTAAATGAGCTATCACATTTCTTTTCCTTATATTTGTTATATTCTGACCATAAACTATACTCTTGACTGCTTGTCTCACCGCACGATCTCCCATAGCATGTATATGTATCTGCAATCCGGTTTTCATTGCCTCGGTTACTGCCTTCATAATTACAGCGTCATCATAAAAAGCTTTTCCGCAATATCCATCCGAAAGATTCTGTTCTTTCAAAAACTTTTCTTCATATGGCTGCAAAGTCATGAATTCTCCTTCCGCAAAAATTTTTATCGTGTTTATCTGAAACATATCATTTACATCATATTTGCCAATATCTTTCTTAATATCATCTATTTGAGTTAAGTCACGGCAATCATTGAAATGATATACACCCCTTGCTCTAAACGTAAGCCTCCCTTCCTCTGCCAACTGTTTATAAGCATCTGCAGCATTTTTTGTATGCAAGCAGTCATTTATCAATGTTACTCCATACGGATTAGCCAACTCTTCTTGGAATCTCAAGATAGTATTTTTATATTGTTCTACCGAATAGTCATATCCGGGTAAATTTTCTTTTATTAAGTCCTGTGCTTCCATTTCAAAAAATATACCTGCCGGATATCCTGATTTTTCCCTTGTAAATCCTCCTGATTTAGGAGATATGGTTTTCTCGGATAATCCCGATAATTCTATCGCCTTCGTATTAACCCATAATACATGCTGACAATATGACTCCATCACCAATGGCTTATCCTTACAAACTTTATCCAAATCGTGACGTGTAGGCCATCGAGGTTCTTTGCATACTCCTGAAAAAAATGCTCTATTCCATCCCGTTCCCCTTATCACATATGCTTCTTTATTTTTATCCAAATACTCTTTTATCCTCTCCAGATATCTCTTTATTACATCATTGCTATATTCTTTTTCACTTCCATCTATATCAAAAAGCTGACATGATTCAAATATCCCGGCCGCCCAATTAGGATGGCAATGTGCATCGCAAAGTCCTGGCAATACAGAATTCCCTTTACAGTCAATTACTTCTGTATATTTATCGATGTATTCATAAACTTCTTCATTACTGCATACTTTCTTTATTATCCCTTCCTTTACCAACACAGCTTCTCCTCTCAAAATCTCCTCTCCTGCAATGGGAGAGTATACTTTTCCATTTATTAAAGCCAAATCCGCATACATAAAGGTACCTCCACAATCTAATGATTTTATTTAGAATTATCTGATTTTTTATTTTATGATATATTTACGATAAAAAAATTTAAAGACTCTTTTTATCTTAAAAAATCAGTTATTTTCATAAGAATTCGACTACTTTCTGAAATAAAAAACGACGTCTTATCACATGATAAAACGTCGTTTTTTATACTTTTAATTAATGGATTTCTGCAATCATCTGATTTTTTATGATGTTACAGCAATGCCTTATCTCTATCAGCTAATTCTTTATAAGTGTAGTACTTAGACTTAGCGTTTTCTTCCGTCATTTCAAAGAGTCTTTCCGCTACATCAGGAAATTCCTTAGCTAGTGAGGAATATCTTACCTGCCCCATGATAAAGTCTCTGAAGCTTTCTGTAGGCTCTTTTGAGTCTAAAATAAACGGATTCTTTCCTTCTTCCTTAAGCTCAGGATTGTATCTGTAAAGATGCCAGTAACCTGAATCTACAGCATCCTTGATGTTCTCCTGTGCCTTACCCATACCCTTCTTAAGGCCATGGTTGATACAAGGAGCGTAAGCGATAATGATGGACGGTCCGTCATACTGCTCTGCCTCTATTATAGCCTTCATAAGCTGGTTCTTATCGGAACCCATTCCTACCTGAGCTACATATACGTATCCATATGACATTGCCATGAGACCAAGGTCCTTCTTCTTCACTCTCTTACCTGCTGCCGCAAACTTGGCTATAGCTGCTACAGGAGTTGACTTTGACGCCTGACCGCCTGTATTGGAGTAAACCTCTGTATCGAATACCAAAATATTGATATTTTCGCCTGATGCCAGTACGTGGTCAAGACCGCCATAACCGATATCATAAGCCCATCCATCACCGCCGAGAGCCCAGAATGACTTCTTAACAAGGTGATCCTTAAACTCCATAATCTTTCCGCAAAGCTCTTTAACTCTTGCATCATCAGACTTAAGATTTGCGATAGCTGCGATTACGTTATCACTCTTTTCTCTCGTTTCGCTTCCATCGTTCTTATATTCTATCCATTCTGTCATTGCCGTCTTAAGCGCTTCATCAGCATCCAGCTCAAGCAACTCTCTCATCATTTCTTCAAGCTTATTTCTCAGCTGCTTATCTGCCATTACCATTCCGTAGCCGTACTCTGCGTTATCCTCAAACAGAGAATTTGCCCATGCAGGACCTCTGCCGTTCTCATCCTTGCAGTAAGGCATTGAAGGAGCCGAAGCACCCCAGATTGATGAACATCCTGTTGCATTGGCAATCATCATTCTGTCACCAAAGAGCTGAGTTACCAGCTTGATATAAGGAGTCTCTCCGCAACCTGCGCATGCGCCTGAGAATTCTATATAAGGTTTAGCAAACTGGCTTCCCTTGATTGTATGAGTATTTACCTTCTCTTCTTTTCTCGGAAGCTTAATACCGTAATCCCAGTTCTTGCTTTCCTTTTCCACCTCTGCAAACGGCTTCATTACGAGAGCCTTGTTCTTTGAAGGGCAAATGTCGGCACAGTTTCCACATCCTAAGCAGTCAAGAGCCGAAACCTGCATTCTGTACTGAAGTCCCTCCATACCCTTTCCTGTAGCCTTGATAGTCTCAAAGCCCTCAGGAGCGTTAGCTTTTTCCGCATCGTCAAGAAGCATTGGTCTGATTGCAGCATGCGGACATACGAATGAACACTGATTACACTGTATGCAGTTTTCAGGCTTCCATTCAGGCAAGTGTGCTCCTACGCCACGCTTTTCGTAAGCTGCCGTTCCTGAAGGGAACGTACCGTCTTCTATTCCGTCAAATGCGCTTACAGGCAGTGAATCACCTTCCTGCTTGTTCATAGGAATGAGAATCTGCTCTATGAATTCAGGCAGCTCTACCTTCTCGCCTGCAGGATCTTCTGCATTTGCCCAGTCAGCCGGAACCTCAACTTTTCTTATAGCTGTGATTCCCTGATCTACGGCAGCGCAGTTCATATCTACTATATTCTTACCCTTCTTACCGTATGATTTCTCGATACCCTCTTTAAGATACTTAACAGCATCATCAATAGGAATTACATTGGTAAGCTTAAAGAATGCAGCCTGCATTATCATGTTGATTCTGCTTCCCAGACCTATGCTGTCGGCAATTGCACCTGCATCTATAGCATAAAAATTAATTTTCTTGTTTGCAATGTCTCTCTTTACCTTAGCAGGCAGATGTTCATTCATTTCGGCATCTGACCACAGTGAGTTCATCAGGAATGTACCGCCCTCTTTCAGGTCTTTAAGCATATCATACTGTCTGATATACGCCTGATTATGGCATGCCACAAAGTCAGCTCTATTTATAAGATATGTTGACTGAATAGGTTTTTCCCCAAATCTCAGATGTGAAATCGTAACTCCGCCGGACTTCTTGGAGTCATAAGCAAAGTACCCTTGTGCGTACATATCAGTCTTATCACCGATAATCTTAATAGCAGTTTTGTTAGCGCCTACAGTACCGTCAGAGCCAAGACCCCAGAACTTACACTTGATCGTACCTTCCGGCTCCATAGCGATACCCGGTGTGTACGGCAGTGAAAGGTTAGTTACATCGTCTTCTATACCTACCGTAAAATGGTTCATCGGCTTTTCTTTATTAAGATTGTCATAAACAGCTTCAATCATACCAGGGTTAGTATCGTTTGAACCGAGACCGTAACGTCCGCCGTAAACCTTAGGAGCATTGTCCTCATCAAAGAGTAAAGTCTTTACATCCTGATAAAGCGGCTCTCCCAGTGAACCAGGTTCTTTAGTTCTGTCAAGAACAGCAATCTTCTTAACCGTTTCAGGAAGAACGTTCATGAAATACTCTTTTACAAACGGTCTGTAAAGTCTCACTTTAATGAGACCTACCTTCTGGCCTTGAGCGTTCATGTGGTTAATAGTCTCTTCTATAGTTTCACATACAGAACCCATTGCAACAATAATTCTGTCAGCATCAGGAGCGCCTACATAGTCAAATGGCTTGTAGCTTCTTCCTGTTATTTCGCTGACTTTATCCATGTATTCCACTACAATCTCAGGAACAGCTTCGTAGAATTTATTGGAAGCTTCTCTTCCCTGGAAGAAAACATCAGGGTTTTGAGCTGTACCTCTGATAACAGGATGCTCCGGATTAAGCGCCTTGTCTCTGAATTCCTGCAAAGCTTCCCAGTCCACTAATTTTTTAAAGTCATCATAACTGAAAACTTCAATCTTCTGAACTTCATGTGATGTTCTGAATCCATCGAAGAAGTGAAGGAAAGGAACTCTTCCTTTAATTGCCGCAAGGTGAGCGATACCGCCCAGATCCATTACCTCCTGTACCGAACCTGATGCCAGCATAGCAAACCCTGTCTGTCTGCAGGCCATAACATCGGAATGATCTCCGAAAATACAGAGAGCGTGAGTTGATACACTTCTTGCAGCAACGTGGAAAACTCCAGGTAAAAGTTCTCCGGCTATCTTATACATATTGGGAATCATAAGTAATAATCCCTGTGATGCTGTGTATGTAGTTGAAAGCGCACCTGCTGCAAGCGATCCATGTACCGCACCTGCTGCTCCCGCCTCTGACTGCATCTCAGCTACCTTGACTGTCTGATCGAATATATTTTTTCTTCCATAGGCAGCCCACTCATCTACTACTTCAGCCATAGTAGAGGACGGTGTTATCGGATAAATTGAAGCCACGTCAGTAAACGCATAAGAAACGTGAGCCGCAGCCGTATTACCGTCCATCGTCTTCATTGTTTTGTTTGCCATAATTACCTCCATTTAATTATGTATATTGCACGATTATTGATCTAAATTCTAATATCACGCAATTATTAAGCTATTTAAAATTATTCCTATTATAGCACATTACCATTAATTTTAACTTAATCCAGCCCCTCCGTCAACCGTGTACCAAAAATTATACAATATACATGCAAAATACAATCATACAAGAAATCGACCAAAATATTCCTTATAATCCCTATTGATAACCAATATAACAGTGCCCATTATAATGTAAATTTTTAACACGCTTTGCATGCTTGTTATAACAGCGATTTACTGGTATAATGAACGCTATGAATCAATACAGTTTTACCAGTATATTGACATCGGTAATTCTGTACATCATATTACTCAGAAAGTGTTTTAATAAATCAGGGAGCATAAAACGTTGAAAAAGATCAAAGGATGGAAACACGAAAAAGAATTTGATACAAGAACTCTCATGTCAGATATCACCTCTTTAGCTTCAGACGGCAATAACGATCAGAAAGATCCAGCCGAAAATTCAAGCGATTCCAATGACGAATGCAGGGAAACACGAAAAGCCATAGACTTGAAAACTCTTTCGGATATAGAAAACAAAGCAACAGAAGAAAAAGTAACACAAGTATATGAGCCTCGTCCACTTACTCCGGATGACGATATATATGAAGATATCATAGAACAATTTGCTTCAGCGCCCACAAAACCAAAATACTGGTTCGAGGAATTCGGAGATTACTGGTCATGTAGCTGTGGCCATATAAATAAAGGCGACCGCTGCAAAAGCTGCGGTCTGGAACGTGATCTTCTCAGATCTCTTTTTATTTTGCATAAACCTGCCGGCACTCCCGGAAAACTTAACAAAAAACTAAACAAAGCCGCGAAAGAAAAAATAGATAAAGAAGAACAGCAACTGGCAGCTAAAGAAAACAGAAGAAAAAAACGTGAAGAATCGGGAGATGATAGTCTCAAAGTCATTCCTATAGAGTCCTCCGAAAATCCGTCTGACGTACATGATACTCCGGAGTCCCAATTTCCCGAAAGCGAAACTCTTAAAGAAAATCCCGATGAAAATATCATATCCGATGATACCTCACCAATATCCTCTGATATGGAGTCTCAAAACAATGACGAATACAGAGAAAAATCCAACGAAGAAATATCTCAACCTAAAGATTCCAATGAACCCAACCAAAAAGCTGTAGCTGCCCTTCCGGCCCCCAAACACATTTCTCCGCCGCAGAAAAAACAGTACAGGCTGAATTTCAGAGCAAAACTAATTATCGCTATCATAGCATGTCTTGTTCTGATAGGAGGATGTGGTACAGCCATATATCATTATATGGCTGCTCCTGCTATGCAGTATCAGGAAGCTCAGCAGCTCCAAGCCGACGGTAAATATGAAAAGGCAATTTCAAAATACAAATCTCTGGGAGATTACAAAAATTGCGAAGAATTAATCTGGCAATGTTATATCAGCATGGGCGACCAATACTTTCAGTCAAAGGATTATGATAAAGCAATAGACACCTATAATATCGCCATAGATTTGAAAGATGACGAATCACTTCACGATAAAATTTGGCAGTGTTATTGCGGTATCGGTGACCTCCATATGGAAAACGGGGAATACGAAAAAGCTTTAAGTACATATTATGTGGCCGCAGATCTAAAAGATAATGACGAGATCCAGGAAAAAATAAATCTTGCCAAATTCAATTATGTAAAAACGTACCAGAAAGACAGAACAGCAAAAGTTGAAGAATATATGTCAGATCTTATGTCAATCAAATATTCAGGTATACAGGAAATATACGACAATTATTATGCATGGCATGTAAAAATCGTCGCCAATACTTCTGAAACTGATTATTCTACTGATATGGATACTGTCAGCAGAAAAGATACAGTATTTTTTCACGCTACACTAAGCGGAGGAGAACCCTCTGAACAAATTATGCTTTATTATGAAATCACATGGCCAAGTGGATCAAGCCAAATATATAATCTGGATTCCACCTGGAAAGACGGATCAAATATAACAGCTCGTTTTCAGTATCCTATACCATTATTCGGCAAAGAAGGAAAACTTACATTCAAGCTCTATGACAGAAGTACAAATGAAGTTCTTGGAAGCGACAGTATAATATTTAAAAATTAGTATATATAAATAAAAACCCTATAGCCAATTTCATTGCAATAGGGTTTTTATTATTCTATCGATAATAAAATCAGCACAGTTTAAGACACAAATAAAAACGAGCCTTAAGTAAGGCTCGTTTCCTATAGGTGTTACCCTTATTCTATGATCTCTGTTACTACTCCGGATCCTACTGTCCTTCCGCCTTCTCTTATAGCGAATCTCAGTCCTTCTTCAATTGCTATCGGTGTTATAAGTTCGATAGTCATTGTGATGTTGTCTCCAGGCATACACATCTCTGTTCCTTCCGGTAACTGAAGATCTCCTGTTACGTCTGTTGTTCTGAAGTAAAACTGCGGTCTGTATCCGTTAAAGAACGGTGTATGTCTTCCGCCCTCTTCCTTCTTCAGTACGTATACTTCTCCCTTGAACTTTGTATGCGGATGAATTGTTCCCGGCTGCGCCAGTACCTGTCCTCTTTCGATCTCATCTCTCTGTACTCCTCTTAAAAGAGCTCCGATGTTATCTCCTGTCTCAGCCTGATCTAACAGCTTTCTGAACATCTCGATTCCAGTTACTACTACCTTCCTCTTCTCTTCTGTAAGTCCTATGATCTCTACTTCCGCTCCTACTGTAAGGCTTCCTCTCTCTACTCTTCCTGTCGCTACTGTTCCTCTTCCTGTGATGGAGAATACGTCCTCTACCGGCATGATGAACGGCTTATCATTATCTCTTTCCGGTTCAGGTATATATGCGTCAATCTCTTCGAACAGCTCTACTATCTTATCTCCCCATGGACCTGCAGGATCTTCCAACGCCATCAGCGCTGATCCTCTTACTATTGGTGTGTCGTCTCCAGGAAATTCATACTGGTCGAGCAGTTCTCTTACTTCCATCTCTACCAGATCAAGAAGCTCTTCATCATCCACCATATCGCACTTGTTTAAGAATACTATGATGTATGGTACTCCTACCTGTCTTGAAAGCAGAATGTGCTCTCTTGTCTGCGGCATTGGGCCGTCTGTTGCTGCCACTACCAGGATCGCTCCGTCCATCTGGGCTGCTCCTGTGATCATGTTCTTTACATAGTCAGCATGTCCCGGGCAGTCTACGTGCGCGTAGTGTCTATTTGGCGTCTCATACTCTACGTGAGCTGTTGCGATTGTGATTCCTCTTTCTTTTTCTTCAGGCGCTTTGTCGATCTGATCGAATGCTACGTCTGATCCCAGTCCGTATCTCTGGTGAAGTACTGTTGTGATTGCCGCTGTGAGCGTCGTCTTACCATGGTCTACGTGACCGATCGTTCCGATATTGATATGCGGTTTGTTTCTTTCAAATTTCTGTTTTGCCATTTTCTTATTTCTCCTCTCTATTCAGATCCTTCTCTCGGATCCCAAGTTTTTTCCCCTCCGGCAATTCCGGCATTATATGAGAAAGGGTTACTTATTAATAGATTCAATTAAGCTGTCCGGTAATTTCTCAAAGTGGTCGAACTGCATTACATATACACCTCTGCCCTGCGTTTTGGAACGCAGATCTGTAGCATATCCGAACATTTCCGAAAGAGGTACATATCCTCTTACTGCTACTGCACCATTATTCATATCAGAGCCTTCTATTCGTCCTCTTCTTGAACTTATATCTCCGATAACATCTCCCATATATTCTTCAGGAACTGTTACCTCAACCTTGAATATAGGTTCAAGCAGTACAGGCTTAGCTTTCTTTGCAGCCTCTCTGAATGCCATCGAAGCAGCTATCTTAAATGCCATTTCTGAGGAGTCGACTTCATGATATGAACCATCGTACAGTTCAACACCTACATCTACTACCTGATATCCTGCTACAGGACCTGTCTGCATAGCTTCCTTAATTCCTTCCTCAATCTTAGGAATATATTCCTTAGGAATAGCTCCTCCTACGATAGAGTTCTTGAATTCAAAACCTTCTCCAGGCTCTCTAGGGTAAAGCTTAATCTTAACATGACCGTACTGACCACGACCACCTGACTGTTTAGCATACTTGTGATCCACATCTGCTGCAGCGGTAATAGTCTCTTTGTATGAAACTTGTGGTTTACCAACGTTTGCTTCAACTTTGAATTCTCTTAAAAGTCTGTCCACTATAATCTCCAGATGGAGTTCTCCCATACCTGCAATTATAGTCTGTCCAGTATCTTCGTTTGTATAAGTTTTAAAAGTAGGGTCTTCCTCTGCCAGCTTGGCAAGGGCGATTCCCATTTTTTCTTGTCCAGCTTTTGTTTTTGGCTCGATAGCGATCTCAATTACCGGATCAGGAAATTCCATTGACTCTAATATGATTTCATGTTTTTCATCACAGAGAGTATCACCTGTAGTGGTCACTTTAAGTCCTACCGCCGCAGCGATATCACCTGAGTATACCATATCGATATCCTCTCTCTTATTAGCGTGCATCTGGAGTATTCTTCCTACTCTCTCCTTCTTTCCCTTTGTGGAATTATACACATAAGATCCTGATTCAAGCGTTCCTGAATAAACTCTGAAAAACGCCAGCTTTCCTACAAACGGATCAGCCATGATCTTAAATGCTAAGGCTGAGAATGGACCATTATCATCGGCAGGTCTCTCTTCTTCATCCTCTGTACCCGGCACAACTCCCTTAATAGGAGGAATATCTACCGGTGAAGGCATATAATCGAGAACTGCATCCAGCATCATCTGCACACCTTTATTTCTATATGCTGAGCCACATGTCATAGGGATCATTTCACCTGCGATAGTAGCTGTTCTGATGACCTTTTTAATCTCATCCTGGGTGATTTCCTCACCTTCCAGGAATTTCATCATAAGCTCCTCATCGAGTTCGGCAACGGATTCGATCAATGCTTCTCTCCATTCGTTTGCCATATCCATAAGGTCTTCGGGAATATCGGTTTTTTCGAATTCCTTGCCCAGGTCATCTTTATATATCTCTGCTTTCATCTCTACCAAGTCGATGATTCCAACAAAAGAGTCTTCTTTTCCTATTGGCAACTGGATTGGCACTGCATTGGCCTTCAATCTATCCTTCACCATATTTACGACTCTGAAGAAATCAGCTCCCAGGATATCCATCTTATTTACAAATATCATTCTCGGAACACCATACTTTTCTGCCTGTCTCCAGACAGTCTCCGACTGTGGCTCAACACCACCCTTTGCACAAAGTACGGTAACAGCTCCGTCTAAAACTCTCAGCGAACGTTCTACCTCAACTGTAAAGTCCACGTGTCCCGGAGTATCTATGATATTAATTCTAGTGTCTTTCCATTGGGCTGTAGTAGCAGCAGAGGTAATTGTAATACCACGTTCCTGCTCCTGTTCCATCCAGTCCATAGTTGCTGCGCCTTCGTGAGTTTCACCAAGCTTATGCGTTCTTCCTGTATAAAACAGTATTCTTTCCGTGGTAGTAGTTTTTCCGGCATCTATATGCGCCATGATGCCTATATTTCTTGTCTTCTCTAACGGAAAACTTCGTTTTGACATATTATCCTCCTTTCTGCTCTGTATAAAACTGTCAATTTATCCATAAGATTACCAACGGTAATGTGCAAATGCCTTATTGGCTTCTGCCATCTTATGAGTATCTTCCTTCTTCTTAACTGATGCTCCAGTATTGTTTGCAGCATCTATAAGTTCCTTTGCCAGCCTGTCTGACATTGTTTTTTCGCCTCTTAATCTTGTATACTTAGTAAGCCATCTGAGTCCCAGAGTCTGACGTCTCTCAGCCCTAACTTCGATTGGGACCTGGTAGTTTGCACCACCTACACGTCTGGCTTTTACTTCAAGAACCGGCATAATGTTATTCATAGCTTTTTCAAATACTTCCAAAGGTTCTTCGCCAGTTTCATTCTTCACTTTTTCGAAAGCATCATAAACGATTTTCTGTGCAACACCTTTCTTTCCGTCCAGCATAATACTGTTGATAAGCTTCGTAACTACGAGGCTTCCGTATACCGGATCAGGAAGTACTTCTCGCTTTGGTACGTTTCCTTTTCTTGGCACGTCTCTTCCCTCCTTATTGAATTTTAAAGTCGGTACTCGAAAGCGGCACACGGTTTTCCTTCAGGCAGCCTATACCGCTCGCCTTACTCCGCCTGTCGTTTCCGTGGTGCCCTTATGAATTGCCTAAATCTCTGATTTTACCGCAATGATTGCCTGAATCTCCGATTTAGTGTCATCTATATCAAGGGCACTTAAATTTACCGATTACTACTTCTTAGGCTTCTTAGCTCCGTACTTGGATCTGGCCTGCTTTCTGTCCGCTACACCTGCGGTGTCTAAAGTTCCTCTAACGATGTGATATCTTACACCAGGAAGGTCTTTAACTCTTCCGCCCCTGATGAGTACAACACTATGCTCCTGAAGATTATGACCTATCCCCGGAATATAAGCTGTTACTTCAATACCGTTAGTAAGACGAACTCTCGCAACTTTTCTCAAAGCTGAGTTAGGCTTCTTAGGGGTAACAGTCTTTACAGAAGTGCATACGCCTCTTTTCTGCGGCGAATTAACATCTGTAGCAACTCTTTTTATAGAGTTCATACCCTTATTCAGAGCCGGAGCAGTTGACTTCTTCTCGCTGCTGGTTCTGCCTTGACGTACTAATTGGTTAATTGTAGGCATCCTTTTTCTCCTTTCTTGATATAATAAAAATACGTTAGCTTTGAACAATAAAGCCCAAAGCTAACATTTATTTTACCACGGTATTTATCATTATGTCAACATCAATTAAAAACTGATTTCTAAGACGAATATGAATATATTATCAGAAAGTTCTACGCTCTATTGTATCCACTGTTTCTTCTTCCATCCTCTAAACTCTCCCACAACTAAAGATATCGCCAGAATAAACACCAGTATATCTGCTATGGGTGCAGCAGCAAGAGCGCCGTCAAGACCAAACTTACTTGATAGTATTATTGAAAGAGGAATGAGAAAGATCGCCTGTCTGGACAATGGAATAAGCAGGGATTTTGCAGGCTTTCCAATTCCCTGAAAAAATGATGCTGTGACCATATGAACGCCATACACAAAGAACGCCATCATAAATATTCTAAAAATATGCTGCGAGCAATCAGCATACATAGAATCTCCGGATACAAACAGCATTCCTATTTGTCTTCCCAAAAGTTGATATACAGCGAACCAAACGAGAGAAACTACCACTGCTATGGTAACAGCCGTTTTGTAAGTCTGTCTGACTCTTCCATAATTCTTAGCGCCAAAATTAAAACCGTTTATAGGCTGTGTAGCAGAAGAAACTCCTACGAACATAGCATGCGCTATCTGATAGACCTTCATCATCATGCCATAGACTGACAAAGCCATATCACTTCCATATACACTCACGGCACCATAAATGGTCATAAGATTATTCATTGTTATCTGCACTACCGCAGTCATAATTTGAGTCAGAAGACTTGGAAATCCTAAAGCTAATATTCTTCCGGTTATATTTACGGAAAGTTTCAGATGAGCTTTACATATACGAACTGTTTTAAGTTTTCTAAGATACAACAGACAAAGTATTCCTGCTGCTGCCTGGCCTATAACAGTAGCTACACCTGCTCCAAAAACCCCCATCTTAAATCCGAAAATGAAAACCGGGTCAAGAACAAGGTTTATCACAGTACCTATTATCATACATTTCATCGTATACTTAGGGTTGCCGTCTGCACGTATAATAGCAGTCAAAGCCGCACTTATCATAAGAAACGGGAGTCCCCACGCAATAGTTTTAGTATAGACCAACGAATCAGCAAAAGCATTATCTGTAGATCCAAATAGTTTTACTATCTGGGGAGCAAAAATTAAAGAAAGCAGCAAAATCAAAATTCCGGATCCTATCAACAAAGTTACAGCATTGCTGACAGTACGGTTAGCATCCTCATATTCTTTTCTTCCCAGACAAAGACTTATATTAGCCGCACAGCCATCTCCAATAAGCAATGCAATTGACATAGCAATAATAGTTAACGGAAATGCTACATTTGTGGCTGCCATTCCCGTTACTCCCACTCCCTGTCCTACAAAAATCTGGTCAACTATATTATACAGATAATTGACCATCAAAGTTAAAGCTGTAGGAATAGAATACTTAACGATAAGTTTTTTTATTGGTTCTGTTCCAAGAGGGTTCTGGGTAATTTCTTGGTTATTCATAAAAATCTCTCCTTTATTTTAGGCAAAGAAAAAAGAACAAAGCATTCAGAAAATCAACTGAAAGCCTTCTTCTCCCATCCAGACTGTCTGTTGGCTTCGGAATCAAACCGAATTAGCTTATTGCTCGCGGGCTGTACCGCCAGTAGAGTAAAAACTCATTTCCGAAGAAAGGTTCTTTTATACGGATATATAAAGGATATCACAAGGTTTGCACTCCGTCAACATTCACTGTGTTTCAAAAACAAAATCGACTCTTTCATAACCTACAACAATACTTCCGATATGAAAAAACGGACAGAATAAATCTGTCCGTTTTATAACAAAGTAATGAATAATCTAATTCATAAGATTATTTAATTCTTTCTTATTTCTCGCCTGGGTGCTTTCTGTCTTTGAATGAAGACTCAGTAGCGCCTCTCTGGTCTTTCTTAGCGATGAATAAGCTTCCTGTTGCCTTACCGCAAAGTACTGGTGGCTCACAAGCTGTAGCAGCTGTTTCAGGAGTAGCTACGTTTGACAGATCTGCATCTGTTCTGTCTAACTGAGTAGCAACCTTCCAAGCTTCGAACTGGCAAGTGTATGACTGATTACCAACCTTTTCGATCCAGCCATGATATTCCATGAAGTCTCCAACATATACTGGAGCTAAGAATTCGATTTCTTTGTATCCTAAGAATAAGCTGATATCTCCATCAACATATACCATCAGTTCAGTACCAACGTCTCCCCACTGGTCAACGATTCTAGCACCATTTACTAATCCGCCTACATAATGTGCATCTTTTGCACTCATCATAAGATGATGAACTACTTTCTTACCAACCATAATTTTCCTCCTCTTTCTGCTATGCAGAATAATATTAAATGAGTAATTGTTTTTTCTATAAAGCAGTTTTGTCCATATCTTTTGGGACAAAACTGGTTTATGTCCCAAAATTTTTAATGCCTTTTCCGATTAATTTCAAACTGGCTTTATTAGTCAGCAAAAATCTTTGCAGGATCAAGCGGTTCTACGTCTAACTTCTTAACGATCTTAGAAACGTTTACCATGTGTATGTAGTCAACGTTACCAGCTAAGATATTGTTACCCCATGTACCGCAACCTTCTGATACTGCAGGTGACAGTGCGTTAGTTTCAGGTCCCCAAGCATCCGGTGTAGGCTGGTTAACCAGTACACGAGCTACAGGAATCTTTTCGCCGAAGTAAAGAATATGATCTTCATCATTTGAGAAGATACCAGCTGTATGTCCAGTACCGCCATCTTCTTCCATGTTTCTGATAGCCATGTCAACGGCTTCTTCAAACTTGTCGTAGCTCTTTAATACTACTACAGGTCCCATGATTTCCTTGCCGAGGATATCATCTTTACCAACGCCTTCTATCTTAAGACCTATAACCTTAGTTCCTTCTGGAAGAGTAAATCCAGCAGCTTCTGCGATTACGTCAGTATCCTTACCAACTAAACCTGAGTTGATCTTTCCATCCTGGAATAAAGCTTCACGGAACTTAGCAACATCATCAGCGCTTTCAAATACAACAGCACCGGCATTCTTAAGTTCTGCAAAGAAATCAGCTTCCAATTCCTGTGGGTAAAGGAGTAAGTTGTCTCCGTCGCAAAGGATTCCGTTATCGCTTGCTACAGCAACAATTGTCTGCTCAGCAGCATCCTTAAGGTCATATCCTCTGTCTACGATTACAGGAGGGTTTCCTGGTCCTACACCGTAAGCAGGAGTTCCGCTTGAGTAAGCAGCCTTAGTGAGGCCGGAACCACCAGTTGCGAGTACGAGGTCGCATTTTTCCATTAATTCCTGTGACTTTTCGATAGTAACATCGTTAACAATCTGAATAAGGTCTTCAGGAGCACCGTTCTTAGCTAATGCTTCACGAATTAAGTTAACTGTAGTAGTTGAAGTCTTTTCTGCACGTGGAGCAGGTGAAATGATAACTGCATTCTTACCCTTTAAAGCGTGCATGAAGTTTCCTAAAGGTGTAACTGTAGGGTTAGTTGCCGGAGTGATAGCACCGATAACACCGATTGGATGAGCAGCTTCAATAAGACCGATTGAAGGATCTTCATTGATGATGCCAACAGACTTCTTATCCTTGAGATAATCCCAGAAAGCAGCAGCTGTTCCAGTGTTCTTGCCAATCTTGTCTTCATAGCTTCCAAGTCTTGTTTCCTCAACAGCCATCTTTGCTAAAGGTTCTGCATTCTCGTAAATGATCTTTGCACTCTCATAAACAAGCTTATCCACCTGTTCCTGAGTATAATCTTTGATCTGTTCAAACGCTGCACGCGCTTTGTCAATTTGGTTTTGAATAGTCATACTTATCAATCTCCTTTTTAATTTTACTATTCTCGAAATTACTAAAAATCAAACTATTTACTTTTTTGATCTTTAAATTATCTCAATTTGATTATATTTTAGCATTCTGTCTACTTACTGTCAAGGCACATTATCAGTACACATTTAACTTTTTGTACAAAACAAAAACCTCTGAAAATTGAAAATGCTCTTTCAGAGGTCTGTTTTTGCTCACTATTTAGTTTAATATTTAACGAAAAATGACAAGCTCAGAAACTAATACTTATTCCCATTCAGCACTTTCTGATGTCTCAGAGATTCCCGAAGCAGATTCCATTTCTGATGCGAATTCCTCGGCTGCCGCCGCATCATCCCCAGTTCCCATTACAGGAACTATATCTTCCATATCCTCATCTTCTTCCTCTTCCATCTCCATTTCTCTCTGCATTGCTCTGTACGCTTCTATCAATGCTGTATTTACACCGTAATCCAAATCTATAGACCTATACTTCTTCATACCTGTACCGGCAGGGATCAGTTTACCGATGATAACATTTTCTTTAAGCCCTTGAAGTTTATCGTTCTTTCCTTTTATTGCAGCATCTGTCAGAACTCTTGTAGTCTCCTGGAAGGACGCAGCTGACAGGAATGAATTTGTAGCCAAAGATGCCTTTGTTATACCCAGAAGAAGCCTCTCTGCCTCCGCAGGTTTCCCTCCATCAGCAATAACAGCTTCATTAGCCTCTTCTATTTCGACTTTACTATACTGTCCTCCAGGAAGAAGCCCTGTATCTCCCGCATCATTTACCTTCATTTTTGAAAGCATCTGTCCTACGATAACTTCTATATGCTTATCATTGATATCTACACCCTGCTGCTTATACACTCTCTGTACTTCTTTAAGCAAGTACTGATATACGCCTTCAACACCGTTAAGCCTTAAAATGTCCTTAGGATCCAAAGGTCCTTTTGTTATATTGTCCCCTGCAAGTATATAGTCGCCTTCGGCAACACAAATCCTTGCTCCATAAGGAACTTCATATACCTTTTCTTCTTCGCCTCTCACTTTGACCTGTGTTTTATTATCCATAGTCGGATCAACAGAAACCACAGTACCGTCTGCTTCGCAGATGACCGCAAGTCCCTTAGGTTTTCTGGCCTCAAAAAGTTCTTCTACTCTCGGCAGACCGTGAGTGATATCAGAACCGGCAACGCCCCCTGTATGGAATGTTCTCATGGTCAGCTGAGTACCCGGCTCTCCAATGGATTGAGCTGCTGTTATTCCAACAGCCTCTCCAATATTGACGCCTTCTCCGGTCGCCAAATTCCTTCCATAACACTTAGCGCATACACCAGTTTTACTGTGGCAGGTCATCACCGATCTTATAGCCACAGACTCTATGCCCGCAGCTTCTATCGCTTCAGCAGCGTCCTCACTAATCTCGCAGTCTTGCTCAACAATAACTCTACCTGTCTCAGGATGACATATATCCAGCAAAGCAGTTCTTCCTATAATACGGTCCTTCAGTTTCTCAATGATTTCCTTTCCGTCAGTAAAGGCTTTTACTTCTATACCTTCATCCGTTCCGCAGTCATCCTCTCTGACAATTACGTTATGAGAAACATCTACAAGCCGTCTTGTCAAATAACCTGAGTCTGCTGTTCGCAGAGCCGTATCCGCAAGACCTTTTCTTGCACCGTTAGTAGAAATAAAGTATTCCAGAACCGAAAGTCCTTCTCTGAAGTTCGCCTTGATAGGTATTTCTATGGTCTTACCTGTAGCGTTAGCCATAAGTCCACGCATACCGCCGATCTGCCTGATCTGATTCTTACTTCCTCTTGCTCCTGAATGAGCCATGATAAATAAGTTATTTAAAGAATCAAGAGACTCCATAAGTGCATCAGCCACATCGTCTGTCGTTTTATTCCAGATATCTATAACCTTTTCATATCTTTCCTTATTAGAGACAAGACCTCTTCTGTAAGCCATCTCATACTTGTCTACCAGCTTTTCGGCCTCATCTATAATTACCTTTTTCTCTTCAGGTATCTCCATATCGGAAATACTGATGGTAATAGCTGCTATAGTAGAGTAATGGAATCCCATGTCCTTGATATAATCAAGCATTATAGCTGTTTCTGTATTTCCATGTATTCTGTAGCATCTGTCGATGATCTGCCCCAGCTTCTTCTTATCGCACAAGAAATCTATCTCCAGCGAATACGGATCAGCTTCTCTGTCTTCTACATACCCTAAATCCTGAGGGATATTCTGATTAAATATGAATCTTCCTACTGTAGACTCTACAAGTTTACCTCTCGTATCATATTCGTCCGCATACATTCTCACCTTTACTCGGGCATGAAGTCCCACCATACCGGTTTGATAAGCCATAAGCATTTCAGCTATATCAGTAAATACTTTGCCATCTCCTTTTTCAGCGTCTGAATTTCTTTTGCCTTCTTCCTGCCCAGGATGGGTAAGATAATAGCTTCCCAAGATCATATCCTGAGTAGGCGTCGTTATCGGAGAACCATCTTTAGGAGCAAGTATATTATTCACGGAAAGCATAAGAAATCTCGCTTCTGCCTGTGCTTCCACAGAAAGCGGAACATGCACAGCCATCTGGTCACCGTCAAAGTCAGCATTAAACGCAGTGCATGCAAGCGGATGAAGCTTTATAGCCTTACCTTCTACCAATACAGGCTCAAACGCCTGTATACCAAGCCTATGCAAAGTTGGCGCACGGTTCAGCATTACAGGATGCTCCTTAATAACACCTTCCAGCACATCCCAAACCTCAGGTCTTACTTTTTCCACCATTCGTTTGGCACTCTTAATGTTGTGAGCATTGCCGTTCTCCACCAACTTTTTCATAATAAACGGCTTGAACAGTTCCAGAGCCATCTTCTTAGGGAGGCCACACTGGTAAAACTTAAGCTCAGGGCCTACTACGATTACAGATCGTCCGGAATAGTCTACTCTCTTGCCCAGCAGATTCTGTCTGAATCTTCCCTGTTTACCTTTGAGCATATCCGAAAGAGATTTAAGCGGTCTGGATCCCGGACCCGTAACGGGTCTGCCTCTTCTTCCATTATCTATAAGAGCATCAACAGCTTCCTGAAGCATTCTCTTTTCATTTCTTACAATGATGTCGGGTGCACCAAGTTCAAGAAGTCTGTTAAGCCTGTTATTTCTGTTTATTACACGCCTGTACAGATCATTCAAATCGGAAGTTGCGAATCTTCCTCCGTCCAGTTGAACCATAGGTCTAAGATCCGGCGGAATAACCGGAATGACTTCCAGTATCATCCATTCAGGTCTATTGCCCGACAGTCTGAGAGCTTCAATAACCTCCAGTCTTCTTACAATCCTTATCTTCTTCTGGCCTGTAGCGCTGACAAGCTTGTTTCTCAGATCCTCTGAAAGTTCATCAAGGTTTATATGAGAAAGAAGTTCTCTTACAGCCTCCGCTCCCATACCTGCTTTAAACTTATTATCTGGATTGTCTTTAGCCTCTCTGTACTGATTCTCTGTAAGTACTTCTTTATAGGCAAATTCGGTATTTCCAGGATCAGTCACGATGAAATTTGCAAAATACAATATTTTTTCAAGAGTTCTCGGAGATATATCCAATACAAGACCCATTCTGGAAGGAATACCCTTAAAATACCAGATATGGGAGACGGGTGAAGCCAGCTTTATATGCCCCATCCTCTCTCTTCTGACTTTCGCTTTGGTAACCTCTACTCCGCATTTATCGCAGACGATACCTTTATATCTTATTCGCTTGTATTTGCCGCAGTGACACTCCCAGTCCTTAGTAGGGCCAAATATTTTCTCACAGAAGAGCCCGTCTTTTTCGGGTTTAAGAGTACGATAATTTATAGTCTCGGGTTTTGTAACCTCTCCGTGAGACCAGCCCATTATCTTTTCTGTAGACGCCAGCCCAATCTGCAGAGACTCAAAATTATTCAATTCATAATTGTTGTTATCATTCATTGGTCACTTCCCCTTTCCTACACTTCTTCAGTCGGTTCGGCTTCGATCTGACCAAGTTCATCATCCAGGCCGTCGTCCTCATCGAAATCATCCTCATCTTCTTCGACTATAGCGATCTCTTCTTCGTCAAATTCGTCGGCATCATCGACCTCTTCTCCCTCTATATCAACATCCACCATATCCTCTATTGCAGGAATATCTTCTATCTCACTGGTTTCCTTAATTTCTATCTCTTCATTGTCCTCTGTCAGAACTTTTACATCCAGACACAAGCTCTGCATTTCTTTTATCAACACCTTAAACGATTCAGGAATTCCAGGTTCAGGTATATTCTCACCTTTTACGATAGCCTCATAAGTTTTAACTCTGCCTACGATATCATCGGATTTTACAGTGAGTATTTCCTGAAGAGTATATGCTGCTCCATAAGCCTCCAAGGCCCATACTTCCATCTCTCCGAAACGCTGTCCGCCAAACTGCGCTTTTCCGCCCAAAGGCTGCTGCGTTACAAGCGAGTACGGACCTGTACTTCTCGCATGGATCTTGTCATCTACCAGATGGTGAAGCTTGAGCATATACATATAACCTACAGTTACCGGATTATCGAAATATTCTCCTGTCCTTCCATCTCTGAGACGCAATTTTCCGCTTTCATCAAAGCCGTTTTCTTTAAGCAGCTCTATTATATCTTTCTCGTTAGCCCCGTCAAATACAGGCGTTGCAATATACCAATCCTTATTTTTTGCAGCCAGACCTAAATGTACTTCGAGAACCTGACCTACGTTCATTCGTGACGGCACACCCAACGGATTAAGCATTACCTGCAGCGGCTGTCCGTTTTCCATAAACGGCATATCCTCTTCAGGAAGTATTCTGGAAATAACACCTTTGTTTCCGTGTCTTCCAGCCATCTTATCGCCAACGCTGATTTTTCTCTTTGTAGCTATATAACACCTTACAAGCTTATTTACCCCAGGAGGCAGCTCATCACCATTCTCCCTTGAGAAAATCTTTACATCGACAACAATGCCTGTCTCGCCATGAGGAACACGCAAAGACGTATCTCTGACTTCTCTGGCCTTTTCTCCGAATATAGCTCTGAGAAGTCTTTCCTCAGCCGTAAGTTCTGTTTCTCCTTTAGGAGTAACTTTACCTACCAAAATATCAGATGAATTTACTTCAGCACCTTTTCTGATGATACCGTCTTCATCCAAATCTTTAAGAGCATCTTCACCCACATTAGGAATCTCCCTGGTGATCTCTTCGGGCCCCAGCTTCGTATCTCTTGCTTCAGCCTCGTATTTTTCTATATGGATAGATGTAAGAACATCTTCCATAATAAGTCTTTCGTTAAGAATTATAGCGTCCTCGTAATTATATCCTTCCCATGTCATAAAGCCTATGAGCAGATTTTTTCCGAGAGCAATCTCTCCGTTTTCAGTTGATGGACCATCCGCTATGACCTCACCTTTTTCAACATGTTCGCCATTATAAACGATAGGCCGCTGATTTATGCACGTACCTTGGTTGGATCGCTTGAATTTGAGAAGCTTATATTCATCCGTACCTTCACCGTCATCCCTCAAAACCACAATCTTATCAGCATCTACAAAATCTATAGTTCCGGCATGCTTAGCTATTATAACTACACCGGAGTCTTTTGCAGCCTTATGCTCCATACCTGTTCCTACAATAGGAGCCTCGGTTACAAGGAGAGGTACCGCCTGACGCTGCATGTTTGCGCCCATCAGCGCTCTGTTCGCATCGTCATTTTCCAAGAATGGAATCATAGCTGTAGCCACAGACACCACCTGTTTAGGCGATACGTCCATATAATCCACAACTTCTCTCGGGGCCAGCTCCATTTCACCGCCCACACCTCTGGCAGAAACTCTCATATTGACGAAATGTCCTTCTGAATCCAGCGGTTCGTTAGCCTGAGCTATTATCTTATCTTCTTCATCGTCAGCAGTAAGATACTGTATTTCATCAGTAACTCTTCCTGTCTTTTTATCTACAACTCTATACGGAGTTTCTATAAATCCGTATTCGTTAACTATTCCGTATGTTGTAAGAGATCCTATAAGTCCGATATTAGGTCCTTCCGGAGTTTCTATAGGACACATTCTTCCGTAATGAGAATGGTGTACGTCTCTTACCTCAAAGCCCGCTCTCTCTCTGGAAAGGCCTCCCGGACCCAATGCCGAAAGCCTTCTTTTATGCGTAAGTTCAGCAAGAGGATTATTTTGGTCCATGAACTGCGAAAGCTGAGAGCTCCCAAAAAATTCCTTAACTGCGGCGGTAACAGGCCTTATATTCATAAGACCCTGAGGTGTGACTTCAGAAATATCCTGAGTAGTCATTCTCTCTTTTATTGTTCTCTCCATTCTGGAAAGACCTATTCTTATCTGATTTTGCAGCAGTTCTCCTACAGTTCGCAGTCTCCTGTTGCCAAGATGATCTATATCATCTATATTTCCTATGCCATAGTTGAGATTGAGAAGATAACTTACAGAAGCAATAACATCAGCAACGAGTATATGCTTAGGCGAAAGCTCATTCTTTCTCATTTTTATTGCTTCTTTCACTGACTCCTGATCTTCATTTTCTTCCAGAATCTCTTTAAGAACAGGATAATAAACCTGTTTCGGTATTTTAATATCAGAAATATCAAAATCTATATATGACGCCAGTTCTACAAACTGATTTCCAATTACTTTGGTTACCGCTCCTTCATCTATAGGGCTTTTAACCATTACAAATTCGATTCCGGAATTTTCTATCTGTCTTGCCAGATCCTTGTCAATGTTCTGATCCTTCTCAGCCAAAATTTCGCCTGTGTTGGGATCTATAACATCTTCAGCCACGGCGTTGCCTACCAAACGATTGAACAGCCCCAATTTTTTATTATATTTATATCTGCCCACCTTAGCCAGATCATAACGCTTAGGATCAAAAAACATGGAATTAAATAATGACTGAGCACTTTCCAGCGTAGGCGGTTCTCCCGGTCTCAGTTTCTTATATATTTCCTTAAGGCCTTCCTCATAGTTTGTAGTAGTGTCCTTCTCTAAAGTTTTAAGGAGGCGAGGTTCTTCGCCGAACAAATCAATGATCTCTTGATTGCTTCCTATTCCCAAGGCTCTGAGAAGTATGGTTACCGGCTGTTTTCTGGTTCTGTCGACTCTTACCGAAATTATCTCATTGGAGTCTGTTTCATACTCAAGCCAAGCACCCCTGTTGGGAATAACAGTGGTAAAAAATAAATTCTTACCGGACTTATCTATTTCTTTATCATAGTAAGGTCCCGGTGAACGTACGAGCTGAGTAACCACAACTCTTTCCGCACCATTGTAGATGAAAGTTCCCTTTTCTGTCATTAAAGGGAAATCTCCCATAAACACTTCCTGTTCCTTTACTTCACCGGTTTCTTTATTTACAAGCCTTACTCTTACTTTTAACGGAGCTGCATAGGTGACGTCTCTTTCCTTACACTCCTCCTGTTCATACTTGGGAGGATCTGTCAGGGAGTAATCAATAAATTCGAGAACAAGATTGTCCGCATAATCCTTAATCGGCGAAACGTCCTCAAAAACCTCGCGAAAGCCTTCTCTTACAAACCAATCATACGAATCTGTCTGTATCTGAATCAAATTGGGCATTTCTGCCACTTCATTGATCTTCGAAAAGGTCATTCGTTCTTTCCTACCTAATTTTATCGGATTTGGCATAGTCATCACTCCTTATATATTCAACAAATTACATTTGCAGGGCAGTTTATTATGTTATCACAAGTTTGTCAAATCGTCAAGGGCTTTTGGAATTTTTTTCTTCCCTGACCATCTATATCAACAAATAAACAAATTTATGTAATATTACTATAAAATTTAAAAGAGGTCAAAACCTTTATGGTTTTTGACCTCTTTCATCATTTTTTAAAATATATCGGTTAAATTTATGCTATCTTTGTTTTGCAGGTTCCACTTTCTTTGAAATAAAGAATGTAATTATGCAAATTACAGCGCATACTGCTGTGAAAACATAAAGATATGTTCCAATGACATTTACTATAGAGTCTACGTTTATATTTTCCACTATACCATCAAAGTAATCGCCGGACTCCCAAGCATCATCTGTTCCCCAAGCTTCATACCAAGGTACAAATACACAAGTTATAGCATTCATTATCGTCATGAATAAGAACAGCAGCGATATTCTCTTCACATCTCCTACAGCAAGCCCTGTTCTTGAATTTCCAGGGAAAGCTATTGGATCTTTCTTTGTAAGACCGCCGTACATCTTTCTCCAGATTATATAAAGTAAAGGACCTGTCGCCATTGCAGTCATACCACCTATATAATAATCCGAACCATTGATAAATATAGCAAACAATGCCACACAAATAGGTATTATACATATAACAGCCAGGAATCCGAATCCTCCCGGAACCTTAAATTTATATTCTTCTGAAGGAATTCTTTTTCTAAGTATCATAGCTGAGATGTAAACCAGAATATAAGATGCAATCAGCATATGTACATCCAAGATTATTACAAATCCAAACGGCAGCATACATAATATCATAGTTGAAATAGCTACTGTAAGTACTGCGATATAAGGTACTCCATGCTTCTTGTCACATTTTACAAGAACAGGCGGTGCTAAATTATCATCTGCCAGAGAGAAGAAACCTCTGCTTCCCGATGCTATATATGTATTGAATATGGAGCACTGTGCAAATATAGCTACCAAAACAAAGAACACTCCAAATGCCGGTCCCCAGAACTCCTGAACTACATCTGAATATCCTACTGTACCTGCTTCTGTTCCCCAGTTATCCCACTGGCCTAATGAGCCAAGTCCTGCTATAGTAGGAAGAATATATACCGCCATTATAAGAGGGATAGTTATAAGTGTTCCTTTAGGTATTACCTGAGGATTCTTTACTTCCCCTGCAATTGTAGACATGGACTCATATCCTGAGTACATCCACATACCTACGGAAATACCGCCTGCAATGAAGAATAACCAATCTGAAGCTCCTTCAGCTTCATATGCAGTAAGCTGGAAGGATATGGTCTCTGCTGTTTCAGCATTTCCGCCCCAGTTCATAAATCCACATACTGCAACCAGTCCGAATGCTACCATAACCAATATGGAAAGTATTGTACTTGCAATACCTACATCTTTAACTCCTCGGATATTTATCCATGTGAATACGATAACCATTGCAGCCTTTATGGCAAATTCGCCTGTCCACCCAAGATCCCACTGAGCTGCGGCGTATCCGCCTGCCAAAATAACGTATACAGCATTATCAATATAAATGGAAATCGTTCTCCACCATCCTGCCTGGAAACCCCAGAATTCTCCCAGAGCCTCTTGTACCCATTTGTAATATCCACCTTCCTGCGGTCTTACGGATCCTAATTCGGATGCCACTAAACCGAAAGGAAGTGCCCATACAAACGGTAATACACAGAGCATGATTATTGTAAGCCCCGGTCCGCATTCAGGTATCATTTCTTCGATGCCATAGCAACCTGCAGCTACCAAGCAGAAAATCATGAAAACTACCGTCGAAACTTTAATGTCGTGCTTTTTCAAACCATGTTCGCCAACTTGGGCAGCACTGTTGTTTTGCTTTTGAGTCATGTTATCCTCCTTTTTGTAAATATAATGAAAAATAATGAAAAATAATGATGCTGTACTCTATATTATACAAATTTTTCAGAAGATTTCAATGCTTTTAAATTATTCTTCTAATTAGACATCTTTATTACTTTTCTAAAGCAATTTAATTACTATTTTTGTAGTTAAAACCCACCTGTCTCTTATAAGAAAAACTATTTTGAATTATATGTGATTTAATAAATTAAATGAACCGTCCATTATTTTAGATGCCAAAAAGCAAGATTATATATGCCATATAATAAAGTAAGATTATAACCGATTCTAAAAAATATCGATTATTTTCAGCATTTCATTCTATTATATTAATTGTTTAAGAAAATATTTTTATTCTTGTAAAAAAATCTGCTTTTATTTTGCTCTGAATGCTCATATCCCACAGATATTACAAAACATTCTCATTAATATACCATCTTTCCGTATTAACAAAAAACATTAAATTCATATTTTCTTTTTTCTTAACTTTAATGCCAAAGCTGTATGCCGTTACTATACAGCCGAAAGAAAAAAACACTTTTTATTTGATATGTAAAAAGCAGCAGATGTATAACATCTGCTGCCAACTCATGTTCAATTATTAACTTATTTAAGTTCAACAACTGCTCCAACTTCTTCCAGCTGAGCCTTGAAACTTTCTGCTTCTGCTTTTTCACAGCCTTCTTTAAGATTTGAAGGAGCTCCATCAACCATTTCCTTAGCTTCTTTAAGTCCTAAACCTGTAATTTCTCTTACAGCTTTGATAACCTTAATCTTTTCTGCTCCAACTTCCTTAAGAACTACTGTGAATTCAGTCTGCTCTTCTCCTGCTGCCGCACCACCGTCTGCTGCTGCTACAACAACACCTGCTGCTGCAGATACGCCGAATTCTTCTTCACAAGCCTTAACCAGCTCATTCAACTCTAAAACTGACATTTCTTTTATAGCTTCTATAATCTGATCTTTGTTCATTTTATTTCTCCTTTTTACTTTTTAATTACACCATACTCTTCGCAAAGAGTCTACTAACCACTCACTTCACATCGTGGGGTTAGATCCCTCTGCCTCTTAGCGCTAGAACACCACGCGCTGAAGCGCTGTGTTCCTCGCAAAGGGCCTACCAGCCACTCACTTCGTATCGTGGGGTTAGGCCTCTTTCTGTTCTGCGATCTGTGCAAGTACTCTCGCGAAGTTCGCAACAGGTGACTGAATACTTCCCATAAACTTGGAAATAAGTGTATCTCTTGACGGAATTGAAGCCAGTGTCTGAAGACCATCTTTATCGTAGTATTCACCTTCTACAATACCGCCTTTAAACTCCATCTTTTTATATTCTTTTATCGCTTCGTTTAAAACCCTTGCAGGTGCTGTAGCATCATCGTAACTGAATGCAAATCCGCTTGGCCCTGCAAGCACATCTTTCATTGTCTCATATTCAGTTCCTTCAATAGCTCTGTTTACGAGAGTGTTTTTATAAACAGTATAGTCCACATTTGCTTCACGAAGCTTTTTTCTCATGTTGTCTGCTTCTGCTACTGTGATTCCAATATAATCAATAGCTACGACAGATGCAGCTCTCTCAAACTTATCTTTGATCTCGTCAATTATTACTTGCTTCTGTTTGTAAGCTTCTTTCATTATCGCGCATTCTCCTTTCTAAATAATTTAAGGTACGCTATAAAAAACCTTGCTGTCCGCAGGACAACAAGGCACATGTATTTACATTGTACCTCGGCGGGAAATTAAGGAATATCCCATTCCACCCGCTGTCTACGGTCGATTATTTTCTTATTTAATTTTGACCTATCCTAATTTCATAGGATTGATCTTTACTCCAGGTCCCATAGTAGAAGTAACTACTACACTCTTCAGATACTGACCTTTGGCAGACGCAGGCTTAGCTTTAATGATAGCTCCCATTATAGCATTGAAGTTATCAGCAAGCTTGTCAGCGCCAAATGAAGTCTTGCCTATTGGCGTATGAATTATGTTGGCCTTATCCAAACGATATTCTACTTTACCCGCCTTAACTTCTTCTATTGCCTTAGCCACGTCCATAGTTACCGTACCCGATTTAGGGTTAGGCATCAGACCTTTAGGACCCAAGACTTTACCAAGTCTTCCTACAACACTCATCATATCCGGAGTAGCTATAACAACATCGAAATCAAACCATCCCTCACTCTGGATCTTCTGAGCCATTTCCTCAGCACCTACAAAATCTGCACCGGCTTCTTCTGCTTCTGTAGCCTTAGGACCCTTAGCAAAAACCAGAACTTTTTTTGTCTTACCAACGCCGTGAGGCAGCACGATAGCTCCTCTGACCTGCTGATCAGCATGTCTTCCGTCAACGCCGAGACGTGCATGAAGTTCAATAGTTTCATCAAACTTTGCTTTGGAAGTTTTAACTACTATATCCATAGCCTGTTCTACATCATAAACTTCCGCTTTGTTATATTCCTTTACGGAATCCTGATACTTTTTACCTCTTTTAGGCATTTTATTCCTCCTTGTGGTATTAACGATCCTCTGACTTTTAAACAAAGAATCTCCCACTCTCGCTTAGTCTTCAATAACGATTCCCATACTTCTTGCAGTTCCCTTAATCATTTCGGTAGCTGCTTCAAGACTTGCCGCATTAAGATCCGGCATCTTTGTCTTCGCAATCTCCTCAGCCTGAGCTCTTGTCAGTGTAGCAACCTTTGTCTTGTTAGGTTCGCCTGAAGCTGACTCAAGACCTGCAGCCTTCTTAAGCAATACTGCTGCAGGAGGTGTTTTACAAATAAATGAAAACGAGTGATCTGCATAAACAGTAATTACTACAGGAATGATCATTCCGGGCTGATCCTGCGTTTTAGCGTTGAACTGCTTACAGAAATCCATGATATTAACACCATGCTGACCTAAAGCAGGTCCGACAGGAGGCGCAGGGTTTGCGTTCCCAGCAGGAATCTGAAGTTTTATATATCCTTCAATCTTCTTTGCCATTCAATCCATCTCCTTTCTTTATTATTCCCCTTATAATAGGGTAGATTTAATGTAAAAGTGTATTTTACTAAAGTTTGTCCACCTGAGCAAAATCCAACTCTACAGGCGTGTCTCTTCCGAACATAGATACTTTTGCTTTCAGTGTCTGTTTCTCCATATTAACTTCTTCCACAACTCCCATGAAGTTTTCGAAAGGTCCGTTAATAACCTTCACTGTATCTCCAACATCTATATCCAGATCGATATATATTTTCTCTATTCCCATTCTCCTTACTTCTTCCATTGTAAGAGGAATAGGATCCGAACCATGTCCTACAAATCCCGTAACGCCTTGTGTATTTCTTACGAGATACCATGATTCATTAGTTACTATCATCTTTACGAGAACATATCCCGGAAACATTTTTCTGGTCTTAACCTTACGCTGTCCGTTTTTAACTTCTACTCTATCTTCTGTTGGCACGATTACGTCGAGGATAAGGTTCTGCATACCTCTGTTTTCAACTATTTTCTCGATATTGACTTTCACCTTGTTTTCATGACCGGAATAAGTGTGTACGACATACCATTTAGCTTCGCCGTCACCTCTCAGGCCCTCAAGACCTTCCAGGTCCAATTTTTTCATTTCATTGTTTTCACACATTGTACTTCTGAGCTCCTTATCCATACATGCTTTAGAAACATACGGCTTTAATAGCTGCTAATACGCCTGTGTCAACTGCCCAGAATACCGCTGCAAATACCACACAAGTAACAAGTACTACCGCAGTAAAAGAGCCGAGTTCCTTTTTCGTAGGCCATACCACTTTCTTCATTTCCAGTTTTACACCCTTGAAATACTCTTTTATTCCGCCTTTTTTCTTTTTATTGCGAGTGGACGCCGCAACAGCTCTCTGCCTGGCTGTACTGGTGCCTTTTTCCTTTGACGTTTTTGCCATAGTAATTCTCCCTTACTTGGTTTCCTTATGAAGCGTGTGCTTCTTGCAGAACTTGCAATATTTGTTGATTTCTATACGGTCCGCAGTATTTTTCTTATTCTTTACCGTATTGTAATTTCTCTGCTTACATTCTGTGCAAGCAAGTGTAACTTTTACTCTCATTTTATCTGTCCTCCGTTTAACTTAAAGTAAGAGCAGCACCTGCCCTTATTTGATTATTCACACAAAGTCGCTAAATAATTGTATATTACAACGCTGTCAATGTCAAGATTTTTACCGAAAAAATATGCAAACAGGGCTAACCCTGTCTGCATATCACAATACTTTACCGATTATTGTTAATTCTTATTTTACTGTCTCCATCGTAAGGGCGTCAGCAGGGCAAACATCTACGCATGCTCCGCAGCTTACGCATTTTTCTTCTTCAAGAGTCCAGTTGTCAATCTCCGCTGAAATAGCCTCAGAAGGACATTCATTGGCACACATATTACAATAAACGCATTTTTCCTCATCTACTACAGGAACGGATTTAGCAACAGGTTCAGCATCCTGCTCCGCTTCTTTATTTTCCGAAGCTGCTGTATCAGAAGGCGCTCCTATGGACAAACACTTCTTAGGGCATTTATCTACACATGCTCCGCATTTTACACAAGCATCATCGTCAACTTTCCATACCTTGGCCTTTCTGTCAACCTCTAATGCATCACACGGGCAAGTTTTAGCACACAATCCGCAGTAAACACAGGCATCAAGATCACATACAAGCTTGTCATCATCTGATGCTTCTACTGCATTGCTATCCGTTTTCTTGTCGTCATTCTTTTTACCGTCTTCCTTATCAGCTTTAGGAGCAGGCTTTTTAACCTCGACATCAACGATATCAATAACCTTTTCGGCACCCGGCTCTGTATATTTAGGATTCATTTCAAGGCACTTCTTAGGGCAGGCTTCAACACATTCTCCGCACTGAACACACTGCATTCTGTGAATCTCCCATTTTCCGCCTTTTCTGTCTACATTTATAGCATCCGCCGGACATCTTTTAGAACATATACCGCAAAGGATACATTTTTCAGCTTCGATGTCGATGCTGCCTCTTGTCCTTTCCTGCCATTCTCTTTCCACTACAGGATACATGAGAGTCGCAGGCTTTTTGAATGCGCTTTTCAATACTGTCTTTGCAATTTTAAAAGCTCCCATTAACTCTCACCTACCTTTCTGTACAACTTATACAAGGGTCAATCGTAAGTACCATCATAGGCACATCTGCCAAATCACAGCCCTGCAGAATTTTAACCAATGCAGGAATATTCATATTGGTCGGTGTTCTGACACGCATTCTCTGTAAGAATTTAGTTCCGGCTCCTTTAGCATAGTAGTAAGCCTCGCCTCTAGGCTGTTCAAGTCTTACCATATATTCGCCCTCAACATTACCTTTCACAGGAACATCCACAGGACCATCAGGAATTTTATCTACAGCTTTCTTTATCAGCTCTATTGACTGAAATACTTCGCCAATTCTAACCTTACATCTTGCATAACAGTCTCCTGCTTCTTCAACCACAGGTTCAAAATCCAGATCTTTATAAACACCATGATTATCTGTCATTCTCATATCCTGACCTACACCGGATCCTCTTGCAACAGGGCCTACAGCACACAATTCGATAGCATCTTCTTTAGATAACACTCCGACACCACACAATCTGTTTTTAACAGAATCATCTTCTATAAACACTGTAGTTATATCTTTTAATTCCGCCTTGATACCTTCCAGTGTTTCTGAAATTTCCCTAAGAGTCTCATTATCTATATCTTTTCTAAGACCACCTACTTTGCAGATAGAGAAAATAACTCTGCCGCCTGTAGTTTTCTCGAGAATATCCAGTATAGTCTCTCTTATTCTCCAGCAGTGCATGAACAAACTCTCAAATCCAAATGCATCTGCCAGCAAGCCGAGCCACAGCAAATGACTGTGCAGTCTTGACAATTCATGAAGTATAGTTCTCAAATACTCTGCTCTCTCGGGAACCTTTACGTTCATAGCTCCTTCTATAGCTGAAGCCGCACCCCAACCATGTCCGAAACTACAGATACCGCAAATACGTTCTATAACATATACCATCTGGGTATAGTCCCTTTTTTCCACTAGCTTTTCCAATCCTCTATGGATAAATCCGATAGACGGGATAGCTTCCACAACCGTTTCATCTTCAACCACTAAATCGATATGAACAGGTTCGGGAAGTACCGGATGCTGTGGTCCGAAAGGAATTATAGTTTTCTTACCCATATCATTACCTTCCTTTCCTATTTCTTCGGACTCCATGGAGTAGGTTCAGCAACTTTAAAGAAGTTGCCCTGATAATCCAGTTCCATATGATTGAACTGAATGCCGAACAGGTCGCGCATTTCATTTTCATATATGAATGCAGGCCAATATATTCCTGTTATACTTTCTACTTCTTCTCCCTGGGAAATAACCAATCTTAAATTCAATAACTTATATTCCTTATCAAAAGAATACAATATTTCAAATTTATCATCTACCACAGTAGCGCATGCCTGCGCAAATCTATAGCCTTCATCTTTCAAGTCCTTAACTTTTGTAAGAAGTTGGGAAAGTTCTACAGGTGTAAAGTTCTGTTTAACGTCTACTCTCTCACTCATCAGTTCTCCCCTCCTTCTTCAGTCTTTTCTTCAGATATTCCGAGTTTCTTCATATTATCTCTCTTTTCCTGAAGAACAGCCAAACCCTTCACTACACCATCTATTATAGCTTCAGGTCTTGCAGCGCATCCCGGAACATAAACATCTACCGGTATAACACTGTCAACACCGCCCATAATATTATAGCACTGCTTGAAAATTCCCGCAGAACATGCACATATTCCAACAGCTACAACTACCTTGGGCTCAGGCATCTGTTCGTATATTTGTTTTACAACATCTTTATTCTGTTCGTTAACGGATCCCGTTACAAGAAATACGTCCGCATGTTTAGGATTTCCCGTATTTATTATACCGAATCTTTCCACGTCATACATAGGTGTAAGACATGCCAAGACTTCTATATCACATCCGTTGCAGCTGGATCCATCATAATGTATGACCCATGGTGATTTCGCAATATATGACATTTCCACACCTCCTTTACACTATCAAATACAATACGAAAATATTGATCACGCCGCAGACAAGAGCAACTATCCACGCCGCCTTAAAAGCAAACTGCCACTTCATTCTCGCAAAGCTGTTATCAATGAGAACTTCGAAGAAGTACGCTACTATAGCTACAACTACGCCTATAATAGTTCCCCAAACTGTACCGTTGGCAAAGAACAGGAACACAAATCCCAGCAGGAAAATGTTTTCATACCAGTGCGAAATCTCAATCCATCCTAATGTTCTTCCGGAAAATTCTGTAGTGAGACCTCTTACCAATTCCTGATGAGCATGGTGTGACATACTCAGGTCAAACGGAGATTTTCTGAACTTAATAGTCAGTATAAATACAAACCCCGCAAAAATACCGATAAGCGGAAGGAACGGCATTGATGTTCCGCCGATAATATCCGACACGGTAAAGCTTCCGCAGTACATATAGAAACCAATAGCTGTCATCAATACCATAGGCTCATATGCCATCATCTGCAGAAGTTCTCTTTCTGCTCCAACCTGAGCATAAGGTGAATTGGATGAAAACGCAGCTATTATCAGGAATGCGCTTGCTATAGTCAGCGTAAATATTACAAGAAGCAAATCACCTCCTGCAAAGAATATAGCTCCCGATGCCATCACGAAAATCACAAACAGCATTACATAATAATCCTGTACTTTCGTTACCGTCTGCTTTTCCTTTTCAAACAACTTCAGTACATCGTAGAAAGGCTGAAGAATAGGCGGACCCACTCTTCTCTGCATTCTTGCAGAAAGTTTTCTGTCGAGACCTGCCAGAAGTCCTCCTGCCAGAGGAGCCAGAATCAGGTATGCAATCACAGATATTATTGTTTTAATAATCATTATGCAACACCTCCCAACAGGCTGACAAGCGTTCCTATCATTATGCCAAGTCCTATTATTATCATGGCAGTAGTCAATATACCGCCGATAAGATTCATCTTCTTTTCTCCGAAGTATTTGTCCATATGCCAGTTTCTCAATGAGAACTGAACATCCTTACCCATTGATCCTTTATAAGTTCTGTTATCCCCTTCATTAACACCTGCAAGGTATATCGGAACAATCTTTTTCTTGGATTTTCCAAAGCAGAATCCTGTAATGAGTATGATGAATACGAGCATAACTACCATTATTATCATATTGTTAGACGAAAGAACTGCTGATGCCAAGCCTCCGAACACACCTTCCAGATAAGGAACCAGCATATACATGGAAACGAGAGGGAATATAAGACATACCAATATAGTAAGCACTACCAGCGTACCCTGAACAAACCATTCCTCTTTATGTACGTTCTGCTGTATGTTCTTTTCATTTGCAACAATAGCTGAAAGTTTGCCCATCCATTTGATCCAGTAGAACGCTGTGACAGCACTGCCGAAACAGATTATACCTACGAGTATCACATTCCCTGAATCAACAAATGATGTCATTGCTGCCCATTTTGAAATCAGCATACCGAAAGGAGCAAGGAACATACCCGCTATCCCGATCATCATAAATGCTGCCAGTCTAGGCATTCTTACAAACAAACCATCCATATCTTCGATATCTCTGCTGCCGATATTATGTTCCGCAGTTCCAACACACAGGAACAGCAGCGATTTTGTAACAGCGTGAAATATTATTAGCATAATGCCTGCCCATACTGCTTCGGCAGTTCCTATGCCTCCGCATGTTACTATCAAACCCAAATTAGCAATAGTCGAATAAGCAAGGACTCTCTTCGCATTGCTCTGAGATACGGCTGCAAATGTTGCCAGAAGGAATGTTATTCCGCCGACCATCATAGTCATAATTCCTGCAAAGTTTCCCATTCCTAAAACAGGGGACAATTTTATTATCATAAATACGCCTGCTTTTACCATAGTTGATGAGTGAAGCAGAGCAGATGTAGGCGTAGGCGCTACCATAGCTCCCAGCAGCCAACTGTTAAACGGCATCTGAGCAGCCTTTGTAATACCTGCGAAAGCAAAGAACGCTGCAGGAATAGCAATAAGATCACCGTAAACAGATCCGATCATAATCATAGTATTTAGTTCAATGGTTCCAAATACAGTTCCCAGTATAACGATACCTACAGCAAATCCCAGTCCGCCGAGAAGGTTCATTATTAATGCTCTGAATGCATTGTTTGTAGCTTCTTTCGTCTTTGTAAAGCCGATAAGCCAGAATGAAGATAAGCTGGTAATCTCCCAGAAGAAATACATCCAGATCATGTTGTTGGAAGTTACCAGACCGATCATCGCTCCAAGGAAAATAAACATTACGAAAAAGAACCAAGGTCTCCTGTCTTTTTCATCGGAATGATGATGCTGGAAATCTTTCATGTATCCCAACGCATAAACGGTTATCAAAGAGCCAATAATACCAATAATCAAAATCATGATTATCGAAAGTCTGTCAACGTACATGTTGTTCTGGACTTCAATGCCATGAGCTTTAGTAAGTTCAAACCAAATCAGCAAAGGTGTTTGGATGATAGCAAAAAGTGATGCCAGATATTTCTTGTGTTTTATGCCTATGATGACGATATACAGCGCAAGCAGCGCTTCAATACCCATCATAACATAATTAACAATTTCATTATGGAACGCAAATGTAGTTCCGCCTGATTTGAAATACTGGACAGCCACGACGATAGCAGTGGCCGCAATCACAAATGCGGCGATCTTTACTACTATGTCTCTGACCTTATCCTCTTTACTTACTAAAAGAATCAAGGCAATAATTATTGGAAAACCAATAAGAAAAAGTATAGTGCCCATATAATCCTCCTAATAAAAAATAACTGGTGAGATAAATTATCATGTTTATTATACATATATATATATGCAATAATCAAGCATAAACCAATATGCGGAATACTCTGAAAACTCCTTTTTATTTGTGTTTCAGAGTATAACAATTATTTCGCAAAATCATTAAAAAATCAAGGCAATTTTGTCTTATTTATGGAGGTAATATTTTGAAAAAAATCTACGATATAACAATCATAGGCGGAGGCATAGCAGGAATGACTGCTGCTATTTATGGATGCCGATCAGGTAAAGATGTACTGATCATAGAAAGAAGCGTTTTCGGAGGTCAAATAATTTCCACATCTGAAATAGAAAACTATCCGGGTCTTTCATCGATAAAGGGATATTCATTTGCTCTTGACCTTTATCAGCAAATTGACAGAATGAACGCTGATAAAGCAAATGATGACGTATTATCTGTCCGAACCGAAGATAACATAATAATCATAGAGGGGAAGAAAGATTCTTATAAATGTAGGACAGCCATAATAGCCGTGGGAACAAAAAACAGGGCTCTCTCACTTCCGGGAGAAGAAAAATTTATCGGAAAAGGAATCTCATACTGCGCTACATGTGACGGAGCCTTTTATAAAAATAAAACCGTAGCCGTTGTGGGAGGCGGAAATACAGCTCTGGAAGAAGCTCTCTACCTCTCCCTTCTATGTAAAGAAGTTTACCTGATACATCGGCGTGACAAATTTTCCGGAGAAAATACACTTCAGAAACGTGTATTTGAATCAAAAAATATAAAAATTTTATTCAATACAAAGGTAATCGGGCTTCATGGAAAAGATTTTCTTGAAAAAATAGAGATCCTCACAGAAAGGAAGTCTTCTGATCCAATTTCCGGCAGCAGTTACGAACAATCCTATAAAAACGTCGAAAACGGACATTCTCAGGAAACTTTCGCCGAAGTTCTTGAAATAGAATGTCTGTTTACAGCTATAGGTCAAATACCTCAGAACAGCTCATTTTCCAATATAACGGATCTTGACGAAAACGGATATATCATTGCGGATGAAACCTGTAAAACTCGTACAATCGGGGTATTCGCAGCCGGAGACTGCAGGTCAAAAGAGCTGAGACAGTTAGTGACCGCTGCCTCCGACGGGGCAGCAGCTGCCTCGGAAGCCATAAAACTTCTAAATACACAGACGACTAAGATATGATCCGCTTTTTATTATACTCGGGCATTTTATCTAAAATAAAGAAAAATATATTAAAAGCCCTGCTATACCGGGAACTCCCAAAAGTCCTGCTATAAATACGGTAATAAAATTCACGGGTACGGAAAGCCCCGCAAATCCTCCGATCAAATTTATAACAACGAGTAATATGCCTCCCATGACACCGTTGAACAATAGTTTGATAAGACTTTTAATAGGAACAATGAGTATCTTTCCAAAAAAATAAATAAGCATCAGACCCGCTGTATATGCCAGAAATATGCCTGCTTCCATTCCGAAATCCATTATAATCTACCTCCTGATGATAAAAAATAAGAGACGATAAATCTCGTCTCTTAAATATATTTCAGGTATGTACAATTTATTACAACTCACAGGCTTTATTATAGTTCCCGCCTTCCCTCCATAGCCTTAAGAAGAGTTACCTCATCAGCATATTCCAGATCTCCTCCTACAGGAATACCATGAGCTATCCTTGTAACTCTTATTCCGGAAGGCTTTATAAGTCTGGCGATATACATAGCTGTCGCTTCCCCTTCGATATTTGGATTGGTAGCTATCACCAGCTCTTTTACTTCCTCATTTTGAAGTCTGACTATCAGACTTTTGAGGTTTATATCATCAGGGCCTACTCCATCCATAGGAGAAATAGCGCCGTGAAGAACATGGTAATATCCTCTGTATTCCCTGATCTTCTCCATAGCTACAACATCTTTAGGACTTTCCACCACACAGATAATACTTCTGTCCCGACTTTCATCAGAGCATATTACACATGGATCTGTATCAGTAAGATTGCCGCATACGGAACAGTATGTCATTGATTTTTTTGCATCAGTTATAGATCCCGCCAGCTCCGCAGCCGATTTATCATCCATAGATAAAATATGGAAAGCAAGTCTCTGCGCCGTCTTTCCTCCTATCCCCGGAAGTTTTGACAGCTCATTTATCAGTTTATTTAAAGGTTTAGCATAATATTTCATTTTTTACAGTCCCGGTATGCCAAGTCCGGCGGTAAGCTTGTTCATCTCATTTTGCGAGATTTCTTCCATCTGTCTCAATGCTTCATTAACAGCCACCATAATAAGATCCTGAAGCATTTCGATATCATCGGGGTCGACAACATCAGGTTTTATTTGTATATCTTTTATTTCTTTCTTTCCGGAAACCTTCACTGTAACAGCTCCTCCTCCCGAAGATGCCTCCGTTTCCATTTCGTCTATCTCCGCCTGAAGCTCATCCATCTTTCTCTGCATCGCCTGCATCTGCTGCATCTGCTTCTGCATATTTCCCATACCCGGCGCCTTAGGCTTTTTACCGGCTCTCATTCCTTTGCCCATATCAATTTCCTCCAAATAAATTACTGTATCTCTACATCTATACCGAGAACGCTTTCAGCTTGTCTGGCCACATCCTCTATTGTTTTATTCTTTCCGGCAGTCATATTTCCGCCATTTAATTCAAGTCTCATGGCCCGTCTCCTACCTGTATGCTTTTCCATGAGATTTTCCAGAAGCTCCCGGTTCTTCTCTGCATGTTTTTTTACATGTTCAGATCCCGCTGTCACGGTAAATTCATGCTCGCCTATATCTGTCAGCATACTACCGCTGCCGATTATATAAAAACTTCCCTTAGCTGCCTCTCCATCTTCAAATACAGCCTTCCATACAGCATCATAATCAAACGAATGTTTGTCTGCGGATACTTCCGTATCATCTGAATTTTTACCGGAAGATATTTTATCAGCACTATGAATATCAGTATTCATCGTGTCCCCCGGTGTTTTAGCCGAAGCCTCATATTGGCTGTTATCATTGTTTGATGAATATACAGACCTCTGCGCAGATACGTCTTTTTCCGGAATATTCTTCATCTCCGAAGAAAGATTCACTACAGCCAACTCCAAGAGTATCCTTGGCTGAGTCGACCATTTGGCTTCCCTCATTGTCTTTGATAATTCCAATATCCCCTTGTTTATATCTGTAATATCTATGCTGCTGCTTTGTTTTCTTATCCGGTCTATATTCTCCGCAGACATATTTATGATATTCTGAGGATCCTTTATAAACTTAGTCATCAAAAGATTTCTGTAATGATTGACCCAGTCTCTCATAAACTGTCTGACATCCTTTCCGTCAGACAGCACTCGATCTATAAGGAGCAGTGCATCGGCCGTCTTTCCCTTTCTTGTCATATCTGTAAGTTCCATAAAAGTTTCTTCACCCGAGGCCCCGAGAAATTCCAAAACATCTTTTGCTCCGACCTCGGTATCTCCTCCCGAAATACACTGATCCAATATACTCAGACCATCCCTCACAGATCCGTCGGCATTAGCCGCTATTATTCTCAGCGCATCTTCTGACACATTTATATTTCTCTTCCTGCAGATATCGTCCATACCCTTTATAAGCAAAGTTTCAGGCACTCTTTTAAAGTCAAGTCTCATACATCTTGATAATATGGTTGCCGGAAGCTTTTGCGGTTCTGTAGTAGCCAATATAAAAACTACATATTCGGGAGGTTCTTCAAGGGTTTTAAGTAATGCATTAAAAGCTCCTGAAGAAAGCATATGAACCTCATCTATGATATACACTTTTTTTCTCCCCGATGCAGGAGGATATTTGATACTTTCTCTAAGTTCTCTGATATTATCAACACCGTTGTTAGATGCAGCATCTATTTCCACGACATCTAAATAAGTGCCTTCTTTTATACTCATGCATACACTGCATTTACCGCAAGGCTTGCTTTCTTCCTGTGAGATACAATTGAGTCCCTTTGCCAGTATTCTGGCGGTCGTTGTTTTTCCTGTTCCTCTGGTGCCGCAAAACAAATAAGCATGGCTCGTACTGTCCGTATCTATTTGGTTTTTTAAAATTTTTACGATATGCTCCTGCCCCAGTATCTCATCAAATACCTCGGGACGATAGGCTCTGTACAACGCTGTATACATGCTCTGTCCTCTCTTTTTAATTTGTTCCTGTACTCCTCTGTCTTATGGTTAAGAGAAAACAGGCAAAATATAAATTGCCCTTTGAAAGCTCCGCAGGCGTAGGAGAAGGCTTATCTGCGGCACATAAGAGCTTCCGCTTATTGCTGCTTCCTTCCGGACCTGACAAGGTTCACGGCGTCCTATTGCGCAGGACCCAAACCATGCAAGCGGAACCATCAAAAGGCAATTTATCTATGTAATTATATTATTTTTATGAATAAGAGTCAAGGGTTTTGATAATTCGGATTTTAAACTACTTTTTTCCGACTACTTTATATATCTCATCAGCATAGGGTGGCTCTATTTGAGAAAATCCGTCCGCCTCTTTTTTCATGATCCCGAAATCACCTTCTTCTACCCTGCCTACGACTGTACAACGTACTCCTGCCTCTTTCATAGCTGAAAGCATAGCATCCTTTTTCTCAGGAGATGATACTATAACCATGGAACCACTGGAAATCAAACGCATAGGATCTATATTAAAAATACTGCAGATCTTTTCCGTTTCAGGTTCTATCGGTATCTGATCCTGCCAGATCTGCGCACCGGTATGAGATATTTGGCACATTTCCCAGATGGCGCCCATTATGCCGCCCTCAGTTATATCATGCATACCGTGGGTGCCGACAATACCTGCAGCAACCCCTTCATCCACTACGCTCACCATATTGAGAAAAGATTTTGCCTTTTTGATCTCATCTTCCGTCAGTGCTTGCCTGAGTCGGTCCTCGTAATCACAAGCTATAATACCGCATCCTTCAAGCCCCACGGACTTACTCATCATTATGTAGTCCCCCGGCTTCATATCATTGCCGCTCTGCGAATGTCCTGAAATAGTCCTGCCTATTGCAGTAGACACTATTACAGGTTGTATAACAGCTGGTGTTATCTCAGTATGTCCTCCGATTATCTCCACCCCCAGACTTCCTGCTGTCTGGGCAGCCTGCCCCATTATATGCTCCACATCTTCTTCTGTAGTTCCTTCCGGAAGCATTACCGCCAGCATTATTCCAACAGGCCTCACTCCATTAGAAGCAATATCATTGCATGTTATATGAATTGAAAGCCGCCCTATATCACTTACAGCCGCCGTTATGGGGTCAGTAGACATAATACAATCGTATTGTCCGAAATCCACAACGGCACAGTCTTCTCCTATTCCCGGCCTGACCTTAACATTATCGCTTCTGTAAGTTATCTTATCAAATACCAGTTTCTTCAGCAGATCACTGTCTAACTTTCCTGTTTTTAGCATAATATCATTCCTCTATCATTTTCAAAAAATCTTCTTCTGTTATTATAGGAATACCCAATTCCTTTGCTTTTTTATTTTTAGACGAAACTGAAGATATATCATTATTTATAAGATAACTTGTCTTACTGCTTACGGAAGAAGAGGTTTTACCTCCTGCTTTTTCTATTTTATTCTTTACAGCATCTCTGTTTTCAAAATAATATACCTTGCCGGTTATGACAAAAGTAAGACCCGACAATTTATCGCTTTTCTCTTCCAAGTCGTCTCCTTGCAAATCAAGCATGGGCATCAGTGATTCTATTATCCTCAGCTTTTCCTCGTCATGAAAAAACTCTACATACCCCTTAGCCATTATATCTCCTATGCCGTCTATAGCAACAAGCTCATCTTCGGTAAGACTGCATATCTTACTCCAATCATTACCACATTCTTTAGCAATCATCTTTGCATTGGCCACTCCTATATTAGGTATCCCAAGACTGAAAAGAAGTCTGGCAGCCGTCGTATGACTTGCTTTTTTGGCCGCACTTATCAGATTTTCAAAGGATTTCTCTCCGAAACCTTCCATGGTGATGATTCTCTCTCGCCACTTTTCCAACTGAAACAGATCGGCAAAATCTCTTACCATACCCTCATCCACAAATTTTTCCAGCGTTGCTTCAGAAAGCCCCTCTATATTCATGGCATTCCTGCTGACAAAATGTGTAAAGGCTTTTATTCGTTTTGCGGGGCATTGGGAATTAGGACAGTGAAGAGTTTCAACTCCGTTATCATCTCTTATAACAGTATTGCTCCCGCATACAGGGCACTCATCAGGGGGGGTGACAGTTCCGCTCTTAGTCAGATTCTCTGCTACCTGAGGTATTATCATATTAGCTTTATAAACGCTTATCTCGTCACCAATCCCCAGCTTCAGTTCTCTTACTATACTGAGATTATGAACAGAAGCTCTGCTGACTGTGGTCCCTTCCAGCTCCACCGGCTCAAATATTGCGATGGGATTTATAAGTCCTGTCCTTGAAACATTCCACAATACTTCCCGAAGATACGTCTGCTTTGTCTCATCCTTCCACTTAAATGCTATGGAATCCCTCGGAAATTTAGCTGTGGCACCAAGAGAACGACCATAAATGATATCATCGAAAATCAGTACCAACCCATCTGACGGGAGAGGAAAATCCGTTATACGATCCTCAAAGTTTTCAACTTCACTTTCCACGGTTCCGGCTGATACTTTCACATAATCTACCGTCTCAAATCCTTGCCTGTTCATCCACTCAAACTGCTGATGCCGAAACTGGGCATCGTAACCCTCTGCAAGTGAAAATGCAAAAAATTTCACATGCCTTCCGGCTGTTATCTCATTGTTAAGCTGCCTTACCGTCCCGCTGCAAAGATTCCTCGGGTTTTTATACTTCGCATCCGCATCTCCTATGGCATCATTTATTTCATTAAAATCATCATAACTTATAACAGCCTCTCCTCTTACAACCGTTTTTTTCTTTTCCGGTATTTCCAGGGGAATATTGTCGAAGACTTTAGCGTTATTGGTTATTACTTCTCCGACCACGCCATCTCCCCGTGTAACAGCTTTTAAAAGCTTTCCTTCCTCATATGTCAAAACTATAGTCAGCCCGTCCAGTTTCCATGACAATAAGCCCTCCATCTCTCCGAGCCATTCTTTAAGTTCAGAAATATCCTTTGTTTTATCAAGAGACAGCATCGGTGAAGGATGCCGCTCTTTAGGAAGGTTGCTCACCACCTGATAACCCACATTAACCGTAGGGCTGTTCGAAAGAACTATTCCTGTCTCATTTTCCAGAGCCTGCAGTTCGTCATAAAGTTTATCGTACTCCTGATTTGATATTATCTCATTGCTTTCCTGATAATATACTTTGGCAGCTTTGTTTAAAAAAGCTACTTTTTCTTCCATCAGTTTTCGCTTGTCTTCCATATGACTATACCTCTTTTTCATATCTTCCTTTAAAGCTTTTTGAGAGGAGCGAATCCTACAGCCAGTTTTTTCACATCCCCGTCAAAACTGATCTGAACAATCTTTCCGTCGCAGGAAAGAACTTTTCCCTCTCCAAATTTAGGATGCGATACCATATCACCTGCAGACAAATCATCTGAGCTATCTTCCAAATTTTTCTTCATCTGTTGCCTTGCATATTTCAATTGATCAAAAGGCTTAAATGAACTTCCCTCAGTTATGCCGTCAGAAAATACTCCCTGACCCACATCCCTTTTCTTCTTCTCAAATATAGCATCTCCCTCTATCAAACTTTTATCCAGTTCACGCAAAAATTGCGATTCTCTCGTATAGTCAGTCTTGCCGTAAAGAGTCCTTCTCTCTGCGCTCGTCAGCCACAGACGTTCTTTAGCTCTTGTTATACCTACATAACAAAGCCTGCGTTCTTCTTCAAGACCATCTTCCCTATCAAAAGCTCGCCATCCCGGAAACAACCCATCTTCCATGCCGGGCATAAACACAAATGGAAATTCAAGTCCTTTAGCACTATGCATAGTCATGAGTACAACAGCGTTTTCCCCGGCATCATGATTATCTACCTCTGCCAGAAGAGCGATTCTTTCCATAAATTCCGGCAACGTTATATTTGGATCTTCATCTTCATAATTATATATAACTGATTTGAACTCCATCAGATTCTCTATACGACTCTCGGCCTCAAGAGTATTCTGTTCTTCAAGCGCCTTCAGGTATCCCGATTTGACAAGAAGTCCGTCATAAATATCTGAAATCCTCAAATTTTCCTTTTCTGAGCTGTATGAGTTTATCAGTTCTGTGAAACTCTCTATGTTGGAAGATATTTTAGAAGAAAAAGAGGATATTACTTCTCTGTCCATCAGAGTATTAAAAATACTTTCCTGCCTGACAGCAGCAAGAGTTCTCAGTTTCTCGAGAGTCTTTCCCCCTATTCCCCTTTTTGGTTCATTTATTATCCTAATAAGGGCAAGATCATCAGCCTTATTCTGTACCAGCCTGAGATAACAAGTTATATCCTTTATTTCTTTTCTGTCATAATATCTCAGACCTCCCAAAACCCTATAAGGAATCTCCCTCCTTGAAAGGGCCTCCTCAAAGGTTCTCGACTGTGAATTAGTTCTGTAAAGAATAGCGAAATCATTGTACTTCCTATCAGAAGACTTCATCCTGTTTATTTCACTGGCTATAAAATATGCTTCATCACGCTCGTCCTCTGCTCTATAATATACAATCTTATTTCCGGCATCCTGGTCAGTCCATAGTTTCTTTGATTTTCTACTCCTATTATTAGAAATCACTGAATGAGCTGCACCAAGGATATTTGACGTAGATCTGTAATTCTGCTCCAGTTTTACTACCTTCACATCTTTAAAGTCCTTTTCAAATTCAAGTATGTTCCTTATATCTGCTCCTCTCCACTGATATATGCACTGATCGTCATCCCCTACTACACAGATATTATTATGTGCTTCTGCCAGCATTTTGATAAACATATACTGCATCCTGTTAGTGTCCTGATATTCATCCACCATTATGTATCTGAATCTGTTCTGATATTTGAGCAATACCGTTTCATCCTTTTTAAAAAGTCTTACAGTATTCAAAAGAAGATCATCAAAATCCATAGCATTATTTTTCTTCAAAGCCCTTTCATACATTCCGTAGACCTGAGCCACTGTTTTAGCTTTGATATCATCGCCGTAAACGTTCGTATATTCTTCCGCCGTTATGGGCTTTTCCTTGCATTTGCTTATTATACCGAGAAAATAGGAAGGGGTATATCGCTTTGCATCTATACCAAGTTCCTTTATTATATTTTTTATCATGGTCTTCTGATCTGTAGGATCATATACTGCAAAATCTCTGCCGTATCCAAGCACTTCCGCATGACTTCTGAGTATACGCAGACACGCAGAATGGAATGTCAATATCCATGAATTGAGTCCATGACCAATAAGAGTTTCCACCCTGTCCTTCATCTCCTTCGCCGCTTTGTTTGTAAATGTAACGGCCAGTATATTATAAGGATCGATACCTTTTTCTTCTGTCATATACACTATACGGTGAGTCATGGTGCTTGTCTTGCCGCTTCCCGCTCCCGCCAAAATAAGGAGCGGCCCCTCTGTATACATGGCTGCCGCCCTCTGTTCTTTGTTCAGCTTATTCAAATACTCCATTTATCTATTACCTTACTTAAATTATGAAACTGCTCAAAATACCGAAAAGAAAGTTTACACATGGGGAAATTATTCTTCCTGTTATTCCGAAGATTATGAGTGCTATGAGTATCCAATCTCCGTATCTGTAAAGAGTCCAATAAATCTCTGTGTGCTTTATATTGAATATCTCAGATATAATCGAAAATCCATCAAGAGGAGGGCAAGGGATCAAATTAAAAATCATCAGAACAAGATTTATCTGTATAACATACATAATCATCATCCACAGTATACTGCCCACACTTCCCGACAGGAAACTCGGTCCCATAGTCATATATAATATCTTAGCAACGATAGCAAACACTATAGCTATTACGAGGTTCATGGTAACTCCCGCCAGAGACACAAGCAGTTCATCCCGTCTTCTTTTTTTGAAGTTAGAAGGATTTATCTGTACCGGTACACCCCAGCCAAAACCTGCAAACAGCAACGCCGCAAGTCCAACAGGATCTATATGTGCCAAAGGATTTATCGTGACCCTTCCCTGCATCTTAGGAGTGGGATCCCCTAACTTGAATGCTACCGCAGCATGGGCAAATTCATGAAATGCCAGACCGATTATTATTCCCGGAAGCATCATAAGCTCTCCCATAAGCCAGTTCATAGGATCTGAAAAGGCTCCGCGCCTAAATGCATTGGACAGAAGTACAACTATTAAAATCAAAAATGTAATATTAAAATTACGTCTCAATCGAATCCCCCCGATCTTTCACAATAAGTTTTGCCGTTTCTATAGTATATCATTTATCATAAAAAAATAACAGTTAAATATACAACTGCAAAAACGTACTGATTTGATCAAAAGATAAAAAACAGAATCATATTCGCTGATTATTTTCAGCATCTGATTTTATCGTACATTCATATCTATAAAAAAGGGCAGTTCTTCTACGATATATCATCGCTTCTGCCCTCTTTTTATTATAATTTATAATCTTAGCCCTTTTCTGCCCGAAAAGTCACTTTGCCATCCATCATAGTAAAAACTATTCGTGCATCTTTTATCTGGCTGCTGTCAACCTCAAAAAGATTCCTGTCTATAACGATTATATCAGCCAATTTCCCTGCCTCCAGTGTTCCCAGCTCATGTTCTCTATTGTATACCGTTGCAGAACCCAAGGTATTAGCAATAAGAGCTTCTGCTAAGGTTATATTTTCTTTGTTTCGTATACCTGCGTGAGAACCATCATAATTTTTTCTCGTAACAGCTGCATATATACCCGGAAATTGATTATAATGTACCACCGGAAAATCTGTTCCCAATGCCAGCGTTACTCCTGAATCAAGAATACTCCTCATGGGCCAAGCCCAGCGGCATCGCTTTCTGCCTACCCTTATGATTTTCTCGTTATTATCCAAAGCCAGATGTTCACCTTGCATGGACGCAATAACACCCAGCTTCGCAAACCTTTTTATATCTTCCGGATCTATCGTTTCGATATGTTCTATAGAATTTTTCAGTCCATGTCTTCCATTTACTTTCTCAGACGCTTCGAAAGCATCTAATGCCATTTTTACTGATCCGTCCGCAATACAATGTATCCTGACAGGAAGTCCTGCCGCATTTGCTGCTACAACACTGTCTTCCAGATCTTCTTTTGAAACGAGAGGCACCCCTTCTCCGCATGTTCCCGGCTTATCAGCATATTCCTCTTTTAAAAAACCTGTATAAGTAGATGTAACACCATCAAGAAACCCTTTGAGTCCACTGACCCTGAAAACATCCGATGAAAATTCCTTCGCCAGCTTTTTGGCATCCGAAAAATCTGTATATCCCATCAGAGCAGTATATACATGCACCCTACTGGTAAACTTCCCGGCCTCGGCCATTCTTTTAAACACCTTATATCTATCATAATTTGCACGACTATATTCGTCTGCACTCATTTCACTGAGGGAAGTAACTCCATAAGCTGCAAGTCCTTTCATAAACGATTCCATGATTTCTTCCATCTGTTCTTCAGGGAAATCATACATTTTTTCCCATGCATACGACAATGCTTCAGGTTCATAGACAAGACCATTCAGCTCTCCATTTTCATCAATTCCTACTGAGCCACTCTTTATTTTCATATCCGTATGGTATCCTGACTCTTTCAAAGCTAAACTGTTCAACCAACATGTATGTGCATCAGCACAATTCATATATACCGGTCTGTCTGGAATTATACTATCCAGCGAATTCTTGGAAGGCAACAGAGAATTCTTCCAATTGGCAGGAAACCAGCCGTAACCCCTTATACGTATTTCTTCCGGATGGCAGTCTGCATAATCCTTTATCATACAAACCGCCTCTTCCTCCGATGTCGAGGATGTCAGATCCACCATATGATCACTATCTGCTACAGCACCCCACCACAGATGATCATGACCGTCAACAAATCCAGGCATTATCAGATAATCTCCAAAATCATAAACTTCTGTATTTGCTGAAATATATCTATTTATATCTTTATAATTCTTGACAGCTATTATTTTATTTCCTTTTACTGCAATGCCGCCTTTCATCAATTTTTTATCTTTTACAGTAAAAATCGCATTTCCCTTTATTATTATATCTGCTGTAATGCTCTTAGTTGCGTCAATCAATTTTTACACATCCTTTTTTCTTCTTATTTATTGTCACAAGCAATACTATCCCGCCTATTACAAGCCATATGCTTCCTATAATAAGAGCTTTCCTCCCCAGATTAACCCACAAGGATATACACACTGACGCTCCGGCTGCCGGCAGCACTATATAATTTACAGCTGCCTTGATTCCTCTCCTGCATTCTTTCATCCAGTAATGGACAAATACTGATATATTTACCAGAGTAAACCCCAGCAATGCTCCGAAATTTATCATAGTAGTTCCCAGATCAAAATCTATGTACAAAGAAAGTAGAGAAACCACACCGATCAATATAATATTATAACTGGGAACCTTAAATCTTGTGCTTATATGTCCGAAGAATCTTGCCGGAAGCTGATGATCTCTTCCCATTCCAAAAAGAATTCTGGCGCATGACGCCTGAGAAGAAACCGCTGACGCAAGACATGATACTATCATTACTACACATAGAAAAGTCGCCATAAACTGCCCTGCAATATACCCAACAAGCTGATAAGACCCTCTTCCGGAATCAATCTGCATCCAGCCGTCAGGCCACGCCAACTGGAACAAATACGTAGAAAGCACAAAAAGTCCTCCGGCTGTCAAACATACTATTATAAGAGCTCTGCCTACTGTTTTCCCCGGATTTTTAGTCTCCTCTGCCAGCGTTGTCACCGAATCAAACCCTAAAAAACAAAGGCACAATACCGATGCACCTCCTATCACACCTGTTATTCCTACACTTCCCCATTCTGAAGCATTCCAGAGTCCGCTGATATCAATGATATCATAATTTTTTGATAAGATAGTTTTTACTGCAAAAATAACAACAGCAATGACAAAAGCTAATTGTATAACTATAAATATATTGTCAAATGCAGACATAATCTTCACTCCGGCTAAATTCACAACAGTAACTATCGTTATCAGTGCAAAAATATCAGCCCATATAGGTACTCCCGGCAGCAAGATGGGTATGTATCCTGACGCAATGATATAATTTATCATAGGAAGCAATATGTATCCCAAAAGTATCGCCCAGCCTGCCATAAATCCAATATTAGGATGCATTGTTTTGCCTACATAACTATAGACTGAGCCTGCTACCGGAAAAGCAACCACCATCTGTCTGTAACTTAAAGCTGTAAAAAACATAGCTATCGTGGCAATAGCATATGCCAAAGAGATCATGCCATGTGTACTTCCGTTTACAAGTCCAAAATACGAAAAGATCGTACATGGAGCCAGATATGCAAATCCAAAAAGACATACCCCCGGCAGTCCCAGCACTCGCTCAAGTTTTTGTTCATACCCAAATTCTTTCAGAGTATCAATCCGTCTTCCATCAATCATAGATAAAACTCCTTTCACCAAAACTGAAATAGTAATGATTATGGGTAAGATATTAACAGAATATTTAAATAAAACAAATTATTCATTTTATTTATTTTTTAAGAAGTTCAATAAATATTTTCCTAATCGTAATTATTAATTTGACAGGAAATCATTACTTTATTGTTATATAAAAAATTTTACTGATGCAATTTGTTTTATCCAATGTTTAGTTTTATGTTAACTAATATCACTATTTGATGTGACAACTTTCAACAAGTGTATAAGTCCCGATTTTTCAGCATTATAGGGAGTTATCCACAGAACTTCAACGATTGTATACAATTTTATCCAACGAAGGCTGTGCATAACTATTTTTTTAAAAAACCATATTTTTCAACGATTTAAGCTGTCAAGAATAAATTTGACATCATAGTTATCCACAGCTTTATTCATTTTATTTAACACTTAACAAAAAGCTCTGAATTTCAACGATCTAATGGCAATGAATACAATAAACGTTATAAAACATATACGTAACTAAAATCAATGGTCTCCAAAAATACATAAGTAAAACTTGTTAATAATACTTGTATGCATTAAGAGACGGCAAACCTCATTCACAAAAACAAATATGCGAAGAATGATCTTTGTAAAGACCTTCTTCGCATATTTTTATTTATCGGAAAACTCTATATCAGTATCTCCATTATTATTAGAAACCTTTAAAATTTTCGATCCTCCTTGCTTATCTGACGGCAGATTACTCTTACCTTTCTTTGTTTCACAAGTGATATCAAAATCATCATAACTGCCTATAATCAAGCCGGATATATTCCCGTTTTTTGAGATAAGTGTAATAGAATCATCTGCATCCAGTTTTTCAAATGATATATTGCCTCCACTTACCGAAACAGATATATTGCCAACTGCAGACAGCTCACAAAGTTTGATATCCTCATTGGTAGTAGATAAAATCAGTGTATCCAAAAGTTTATCCGGTATCCTCAAAGATATTATGCGATTTTCCTCTGATGGCTTAACTCCGATATAATCCGTCCATTCCTTGCTATTGTCCGCAGTCATAACCAAATGAGCATCAGAAACAGAAATATTATAGTACTCTTTACTGTTTTGTGAATAATCAATATGAATCTGATTATCATCCGATGATGATACTTCTATCAACCGGTCCTGAACGTTAATCTCGATCTTTTTAATCAATTCTGAATCAACTGTATAAACTTCCCGTTTAAAAGACTCGCCTTTATCATCACAACCTGTTAATACAGTTATTCCCAACATAAGAAGTATAAAAAATAGAATTGTTTTTTTCATAGCATACTACTCCTTTACATTTAAATTATTTTCTTTTTAATATTCCCGGAGATAATAAGAATCTTTATTATTGACATTATCGTTTCTCCATATTAAGATGTATTCTAAACCTTTGTGCAACACAAAAGTCAAGAGGACAATATACAAATGAAAAAATACTTTTCAATAAGTGCAGCTGCAAAAAAAACAAATGTTACAAGCGAAACGCTCCGTCATTATGACCGTATAGGTCTTTTAAAACCAAGCAAAAAAGATGAACGAACAAATTATCGCTACTATTCAGAAGAAGATATAATACGTTTAAATACAATATGCTCTCTGCAGAAAATGGATTTGCCTCTGAAAGCTATAAAAGAAGTTCTTGAATATGATGATTTAAACAAAGTGATCGATTTTTTGACAGAAGCAGAGAAAAAAGCCGATGAAAAAATTGCAGATTTGCAATACAGTAAACAAAAAATACAAGCTGCAAAAGCAGATTATAAAAGTAAGCTGCAATATCAAACTCCCGCAGAAGATGTTACTGTAAAATATTTCACAAAACGAGTAATCATGCTTTCTGACAATTTAAAATCTCCTGCACTTGATAATCTTTGGAACTATCTGAAACACTTTTACGACAAAATCGACCCGGAAGAAAAACAGTCTTTTTTATTTGAAGATCTGGCAGGAGTCTATACTGAAAATGGTATATCAAGATTATTTGCTCTATGTATCCGCTATGGTAATGCAGACGGTTTAAAAATACTTCCCGAAGGATACTATTTATGCTCTTCCTGCAACGAAGAAAATCGGATAAAAAAGATCGACGAGGTATTGCAGACAGTAAAAACCGATTATCATACAGAACCTGAATTCATCGTACAGCAAATCATCATATCCGGTATATTGCAGTGGCACTATCAAATACAAGTATATCTGCATAGATAATCAAAAACCAAAAACGGTATGACCAATCTGTAGGCCATACCGTTTCGTATAAATAACAATTCTTTATCAAAGCAGCATTCTGTCATTATCTATCTCAAACTTTTCAATTAGCTTTTCTACTGTCATTTTTTTCCGTTCATCGCCGCTGATATCCATTTTTATTTTACCTGACTGCATTAATATAGTCCTGTTCCCATGCTCCAAAGCAGCTTTCATATTATGAGTTATCATCATAGTGCATAATTTATCATTATCTGCAAAATAATCCGTCAACTCAAGCACCTTTTTAGCTGCGGAAGGATCCAGCGCCGCCGTATGTTCATCAAGAAGAAGAAGTTTAGGCTCTGCGATCACCGCCATGAAAAGAGTCAGCGCTTGTCTCTGTCCACCGGAAAGCAATCTGACTTTTTCCTTCATCCTATCCTCAAGACCCATCCCAAGCAATGCAAGTTTTTCTTTAAACAGTTCTCTGTCCGATCTGCTGATACCTGCCTGCAAACCCCTTCTCCGCTTTTTATTATAGGCTATGGAAAGGTTTTCTTCTATAGTCATATCAAAAGCAGTTCCCTTTAAAGGATCCTGAAAAACACGCCCAATCATTTTTGCTCTCTTATGTTCCGGCATATCTGACATATCTTTGCCATCCAGAACTATTTTCCCACTGTCCACAGGAAAAACTCCAGCTATAGAATTCATCAAAGTAGATTTACCGGCTCCGTTGCTTCCTATTATAGTTATAAAATCTCCGGAAGCTCCATGAAAATTCACACCATCTAGGGCAGTCATTTCATTTATGGTTCCTTTAGCGAATATCTTTGTAAGATTCTCTATTTTAAGCATTTCTTTCACCTGCCTTTGATCTTTTCTTCCTGAGAGAAAAATTTTCTCCGAGCATTCCCATGGCAAGTGCGATAGTTACTATAACCGCAGACACAAGTTTAAGATCTGTAGGCGGCATTCCCAGATAAAGTGCAACACCTATAACCATTCTGTAAACCACAGCCCCAAGCGCTACAGCTATAAGCCTTCTTAACAGTCCTCCGGTTCCGAACAGTACTTCACCAATAATAACAGAAGCCAGACCTATAACTACCATACCAGTGCCCATTCCTACGTCTGAATAACCCTGATACTGAGCGAGCATGCCTCCTGCCAGCCCCACCAGGCCATTTGATACCGAAAGTCCAAGAAGCTTCATATTATCACTGCTTATACCTGCTGCTCTTACCATCTCCTCATTGTCACCTGTAGCTCTCAGTGCAAAGCCTTTCCTTGTCTTCAAAAAAGCAAACATGAAGAATATCACAACAGCGGCTATGATAAGACCAAAAACTATAGAACTCCATCTGAATCCATTCATAGCGTTTTCTACTGTTTTATAAAGTGTAGGAGTACTGTTGAGATTAACATTGGCTTTGCCTTGTATCCGTAAATTTATAGAATATATCCCCAGCATTACCAATATGCCTGCGAGAAGTGACTGAATCTTCAGCTTTGTGTTGAGCAAAGCTGTTATGGCTCCTGCGCCCATACCAAACACAAAAGCCAAGATCAATCCAAGGATACACATCAGAGTCTGCGCTGTCGGTTCCATTCCGGAAGCCGCAGTACACATCACAGCAGAAACAGCGGCTCCTGTTACAATACTGCCATCTACTGTCAAATCCGGTGTATTGAGTGTCCGAAATGACAAAAATACTCCTAAAGCCAGTATAGAATATATCAGTCCCAGTTCTAACGCTTCAAGTAATGTAACAATTAACATTTTATAAATCTTCCTTTGCTAAATCAGTTGCTTTATCAAGAATATCCTGAGGTATAGTTATTCCCATATCAGCCGCAGTCTGGCTGTTGATATATATAGCCATCTCATCCATAGTTCTTACAGGCATTTCCCCAGGATCTGCTCCGTTAATTATCTCTGCCACCATATCTGCTGTCTGCTGGCCGAGATACTCATAATCAACGCCATAAGTGGCAAAAGCTCCGTCCTTTACCATTGAATCAGCACCTACATAAAAGGGGATCTTTGACTCTATGAAAACCTGATTGGCAGTTGCTATAGACGATGCTACAGTATTATCTGTAGGAGAGAATACTATATCACATTTCTTAGCCAGATTCTGAGCAGCCGGCTGTATCTCATTAGTACTTGTTATAGCTGATTCTATCACTTCCAAAGAATTTTTTTCTGCAAATTCTTTCAAAGCTTCTACAGCTGAAACTGAATTTGTCTCACTTGAATTATAAAGTGTCCCTATCGTCTTAAATCCTGGTGTTATCTCCTGCGCAAGTCCCATTATCTTTTCCACAGAAATAACATCCGATGTACCGGTAACATTCCCGCCCGGTTTCTCCATATCAGCGACCACTTCAGCGGCCACAGGATCTGTAACAGCTGAAAATACAATAGGAATATCTTTTGTTTCACCCATCGCTACCTGTGTAGCCGGAGTCGTTATGGAAACGATCACATCAACGTCATCTGCCACAAAGCCCTGACAGATAGTCTTGAGGTTTGACTGTTCATTCTGAGCGTTTTGATAATCTATTTCTATATTTTCTCCATCCACATATCCTTCTTCTTCAAGCTGAGCTATGATAGCTTCCCTTATCTGATCAAGAGACGTATGTTCAACAAGCTGAACTATTCCTATCTTAACAGTATCTTCTCCCCCTTTGCCGGATTCTCCGCAGCCTGCTAATACTATCGACATGGCTGCCAATATGGCTATAAAAATCGCTAAACTCTTCTTCTTCATTTCTTCTCTGCGCAAGCACCTGCCCGCGCTCTCCTTTCTCTGCATTTTCCGGTCTTTAACTGCTCTCGTGATTCTCTGCAAATTTTAAGATGATCCTGTGTTTTACCTGCCTTTTTTCCTAAGATCAAAGTAATTCGCTCGGGAAAACGGACAGAGCAGCAGCAAAGCTGCGTAGAAGCACCTTTAAGACACGTTCTCGCCGTATTTTACGGTAGATTCCTCCAAATCAAAAATTGGAGAAACCCTTACATGAGCCCTGCTGCGAAATCATAGATTTCATGCTATGGCTTCAAGATACGACCATGTCATAAAAAAACGCTCGTCCTCTCTCAAGGACAAGCGTTTGCCTGCGGTACCACCTTGTTTAATGCTAGATGCATTCTCTCTGCAGAGTGCCGTCACACTCCCTGCCCGTTACGCCGGCATCGCGTCTCAGCTACTCGAAAAAACCTTTCTATCTTTTCTTATCTATCAGGCTATTCTTTCACCTTGCCCTCGGAGGCCCATTTACTGAAACTGCATTTATCCGGCTCTCACCGTCCCGGACTCTCTTAAAAATCGTATATCAGTTTTACTTCCTCGTCTTCGGTTTAGTATTCATATGTCAATATACTATCATTTGAATTTTTAGATGTCAAGTGAGTTTCCACAGTAAAATAGATTTTTATCACAATAAGATATAATATTTTAATAAGACTTAGCCCTCTCAAATGTTAAACATTCTCATATAATTATAAATTCCTTATCCGATTACCTACCATACGTATGACAATTACTATAACAATAATTAATACCATTACTGCTGCAGTAACTATAAAGAAAATTTTATTAGGCTGTTTTAGAATTTCCGTCGGCATCCAACTTTCTATCTTTACTTTTCTTTCATGAGTCTTGCTGTAATACGATGGGATCCTGTTATCTTCAAAAGAATCTATATATGATGCCAGAGCATACCACGCTTTAAGCTCACTGCTTCCGGCATAAACTATATGTTCTTCAAAATCCTCTATTATATCGCCATTTTCATCTTTAGGTTCTATTTTTAAAAGGCCTAAAGATTTATCTTTAACAGCTCCTAACATTTGACAGGAATAAAGGTCTGCAGTTACGCTGTACAATTTGTCATCTTCGACATAGCCAGCTTCTCTGCCGTCATTATATCTGACATCAACAGCCCTATTCAGTATGAGTCTATGTGGATTCCATGAATACTCAAGTCCTGATAAATACAGTCTCGCCACCCCCATAAAATCAGAAATGCTGACATCGACCTCTGCTACAGCTTTCAATTCTTTACCTGTAAGATACGCTTTCACAAGGGGATATCCGGCTTTTCCATCCTTTCCATATCCGAGAGAACTCACATTAAATACATCCGAAACAGTAATGTCACCTTTAAGCAGACTCCCTCTGACAACTCCATGAGGGACAATGGCCACATCCACATCACTTTCTGTATACTCCTTTACAGCATATCTATATGAATCAGCAATAAGATTTCCTAAAGGCTCCTCACCCTGCATAAGACCAAACTCATCTATTGAAGAAAACTCCACATCATTATTAGCGATTACTTGTCCAACACTGTATCCATAATTACTGAAATACTTCTTATCTGCCGAAAGACGATATTCTTCCAGTTCATTTTCAATATCATTATCGCTTTCGACATTCTCATCCAAAGGAATCAGCTCATATGACTTTATATTAAATCTTCCTGTATTCTTATCCCTTTCCAGTACCGCATGTCCCACATTTTTATTATAGCTGCCGCACGAAACAATATATGTCTCTCCCACCTTTATCGGTTCGTCAAAAATAGTATGAGTATGTGCACTGATTATCAGATCTATATCGGGGATCTCTTCAGCCAGCACATAATCTTCTGTGTTTTTCAAACTGTCATTTTCGTTCTCTATAGTGCCGCAATGAGAAAGGCATATTATCATATCCACATCTTCACTCTTTTTTATTGTATGCACCACTTCTTCAGCTGTTTCAGATGCATCTTTGAATATCAGTCCACTCTCAGGAGCATATTCAGCGGCAGATTCGCCCATAAGGCCGAAAACTGCAACTTTTACTCCATTGTGTTCTATTACAGCATAATCCGAAATGCCATAGTCACTGCATGCTTTTTTTAGTTTTTCGGCATTCTCCCTAAGTTCTGAATCTCTTACAGTTGCCTCCCAGTCAATATTAGCTGCCAGAATCATGGGAATATCATCGCCTGATAAAACCGCTGCTTCTAACATAGATGCAAGACCTTCTGCTCTGTAATCAAATTCATGATTTCCCAAAGTCGTAGCATCAAACCCTAAATATCCCATCATTCTCAATTCAGGAGCCTCTTCTGAAAATATTGTCTGATACGATGTTCCCATAGAAAAATCGCCTCCATCTAAAAGAAAACTCTCAGGATATGTATCCTTTATATTCTTCACGACAGTACTCAGCCTGCCAAAACCCCCTGTCTCAATTATTCTCCCATTTTCTTCATTCTTGTCTCCATCCATATGTGAATGCATATCATGAGTAAAAATGACCGATACCTTACTGGCACCGGTCATCGAGTCACTCTTCTCATCTGCAGCAGATACTGTAAAAACACTAATATTTACAAAACTCCCAAACATCACCGTCAGCATAGTGATAACAGCTACAATTATTGATTTTACTGCGTTCTTCATTTATTTTATCTCCTCACACATATACTGCAGTGGAAGCTGATTACTATCGTTTAAAAAATCAGTTATGGCATTAATATCACTGTTCCCGGATAACGCCTCCGTAAATTTATCTACACTCTCAACAAATCCCGAAAACAGACTTTGCTGCGGCTGATAACGAAATTCATAAACATCGCAGCCAACGAGACCACAGTCATAAATCATTTCCTCCACGGCCTCATCATATGTCCCTACTATGTCATCTATCAGTTTATTGCTCTCTGCCTGTTTAGCAGTATAAATCCTGCCGTCTGCAATGGTTTTAACATAATCTGTATCAAGATTTCTTCCCTGCGCTACAACAGATACAAACTGATCATAAGATTCGTCTACAAGACTTTGAAATATATTTCTTTGCTGGTCGCTCATCGGAACTGTAATATCTCCCATCGCCTTATTAGCTCCCGATGTTATTGTCTCAGTTTTTATACCATACTTCTGAAGCAGACCTGATATATCGTAAAGAGTCCCTATGGTAACTCCTATAGACCCTGTCCAACAGTTTCGGTTAGCTATGATCTTATCTGCCGATGACGATACATAATACCCTCCTGAAGTCGCCTGAGATGCAAAATAAGCATATACAGGTCTTTCTGTATATTCCTGATACTCTTTTATCTTAAGATAAAGCTCATCGCTTTCATACACTCCACCTCCGGGAGTATTGACAAATAACATCAAAGCTTTATTGCTTTTATTGTTCATCATACCGTCAACTGCATCAAGTGCGTACTGATGACTGTAGGTACCGCTGTCTTCACTTATAGTCCCTTCTATATAAAGAACTCCTATATGAGAACCTCTTACGCCGGAAGCCCCACTTATATCTCCTCGCTCATGATCCGGATTCACTCCTCTGAAAGCAGCTGTGATACAGCCAAGGAGCAAAACTCCAGCCAGAATGCATCCAAACAGCAATAAGGCCTTCTTTCCTCCGGACCATTTGCGCGGTGTTTTGCCATAATATACAGTCTGAGAACCGCCAAGCGTTCCGGAAGCTTCTGCGGCCTCAGCATCACATCTGCCGTATAGCTTTTTATGCCATGCGTCTCTCGCAGTTATAGGAGTAGACTGCTCTGAACCTTCGCCCAGATTCTTTCTTTCGTTAAAATTTCCATTATCCATCATAGTCTTCCTTTTTCAACACTTCCGAGATCACAATTAATGACTGTATCATCAAATACTTTTATCAGCGATCTCCTGAAGAAGCTTTTCCCGAAGCTCATCTGGGAACATTTCACCGAGTTCTCCGGCTTTGCTTGAACGAACAGTTAGATTTCCCGCCTCTACTTCTCTCTCACCTATAATACAAATGTACGGAGTTCTTTCATTTCTCGCTTCTCTCAGCTTATAGCCTATCTTTTCATTTCTGATATCGGCCTTGACTCTCAGTCCCGCCTCTTCAAACTGCTGGGCTATTTTCAGCGCATAGTCTGTGAACTTTTCCGTTACAGTGAGAAGCTTTACCTGTACGGGAGCCAGCCAAAGAGGGAATTTCCCGGCAAAATGCTCAATAAGAATTCCTATGAATCTTTCAATTGAACCAAATATAACTCTGTGTATCATCACCGGTCTGTGCTTTTCACCATCCGGCCCTACATATGTTATATCAAAACGCTGAGGCATCTGCATATCGAGTTGTATAGTCCCACACTGCCACGTCCTTCCAATAGAATCCTCAAGATGAAAATCAAGCTTAGGCCCATAAAAAGCTCCATCCCCTTCATTTACCACATAAGGAACTCCTATAAACTCCATCGCCTCTCTGAGAGCTGTTTCCGCCGTTTCCCATTCTTCATCTGTTCCCATGGAATCATCCGGTCTTGTGGAAAGCTCTATATGGTAGGTAAACCCGAACATTTTATATACATCGTCTATAAACTTTACGACTCCAATCACTTCGTCTTTTATCTGCTCCGGAAGCATAAATATATGAGCATCATCTTGCGTAAATGTTCTCACTCTCATAAGCCCGTGAAGAGCCCCTGAAAGTTCATGCCGGTGCACCTGCCCCAGTTCACCCATTCTTACAGGAAAATCCCTGTAAGACCACATTTTTCTTTTGTACACCAACAGAGATCCCGGACAGTTCATAGGCTTTATTGCATAATCCTCATCATCTATTTTGGTAAAATACATATTGTCTTTATAGTGATCCCAATGTCCTGAAGTTCTCCAAAGATGTTCATTGAGAATTAACGGCGTCTTGATTTCCTCATATCCTCTTTTTCTATGTTCAGTCTTCCAAAAGTTCTCCAGCTCATTTCTTATTATCATACCGTTAGGCATAAAAAACGGAAATCCCGGACCTTCTTCATAAAGAGCAAATAAATCCATCTCTTTTCCTATTTTGCGATGGTCTCTTTTTTTGGCTTCTTCAAGTTTAGCCAGATACTCATCGAGTTCCTTTTGGCTCGGGAAACATGTTCCGTATATTCTTTGGAGCATAGGCCTGCTGGAATCACCCCTCCAGTAAGCTCCCGCGACACTCTGAAGCTTCACAGCTTTAATCTGTCCGGTCTTTTCCATGTGAGGCCCTGCACACAAATCCACAAAATCTCCCTGCTTATAAAAAGAAATCGTTTCATCCTCAGGCAGGTCTTCTATAAGCTCTACTTTATATACCTCTCCCTTCGCCTTCATGAGTTCTACAGCCTCTTCTCTGGGAAGGACAAACTTTTCCAAAGGATAATTAGCCTGTATTATCTTTTTCATTTCCTTTTGTATTTTCAAAAGATCCTGATCATTAAGCTTATGTTCCATATCAAAATCATAATAAAAACCGTTATCTATGGCAGGCCCTATCGCCAATTTTGCATCAGGCCAAAGTTTTTTCACAGCCTGAGCCATTATATGTGATGTAGTATGTCTGTAACATAATCTAACCTGTTCATCTTCAAAATTTATTTTTTCTTTTGCCATTTCTTCTTCTCCTCTTATCCGTGGTATTTCTCAAGCGCAAGTGTTATCAATCTATCTATAAGTTTATCATATGGTATGCCGGAAGCTTCCCAAAGTTTAGGATACATACTTATATGGGTAAATCCCGGCAATGTATTGAGTTCATTAAATACTACCCTTCCATCTTCTTGAAGGAAAAAATCCACTCTTGCAAGGCCTTCACACCCCATTGCCTGATATATTCTCACAGCTTTACTCCTGATCTCAGCTTCCTTTTCAGCAGTAAGATCCTTAACTATAGCTGTCTTTGATTGATTATTTTCATATTTTGCATTATAATCATAAAATTCATTGGCCGCAAAAATCTCACCTATACATGAAGCTTCAGGATATTCATTTCCCAGAACTGCAACTTCTATTTCCCTTCCTATTATAGTTTCTTCTAAAAGCACTTTTTGATCTTCGCAAAACGCCTTTTCTAAAGCTTCCGGAAGAGCTTCCGATGTTTTTACTTTACTTATTCCTACAGATGAACCTGCATTGGCAGGTTTTACAAACAGAGGAAATTTACAATCAAAAAACTTTTCTATGCTGTCAAGCTCTTTATCGGCATCTTTTTCACAGAGACTTTTATATACAACTAAGCTCTTCGCCTGATCCACAATCGAACTCTGATTTATTATAGCCTTTGTTATCGCTTTATCCATAGATGCAGATGAAGCGGCAGCACCCGAGCCTACGAAAGGAATCCCTGAAAGCTGTAAAAGCCCCTGAATAGTACCGTCTTCACCATTTCTTCCGTGAAGAACCGGGAATATGACATCTGCTTTAAGAATGCTAAAAGATTTATCATCCTCTTGGATCATCACCCCGCCAACACTTTTATCGGGAACTATAAAAGCTTTTTTATTATTTTTATCCTTTTCCCATAAGCCACTATCAATATTAACAATAGGGGAACGTGTCAAAAACCAGTTCCCCTCCTTTGTAATGCCTATGGTATTTATATGATATTTTTCTTTATCCACATGTTCAAGCAATGATGCTGCCGATACACACGAAACTTCATGTTCCGACGATTCTCCGCCGAATAGTATCACAAGAGATGTCTTATCTTTCATATACATTACCTTTCTTTTTAATAATACCCTGTTCTAACAGATATGCTTTCACTGATACTTTGAACATCCTGCGTAGGCTCATAATCCTCCTGTCCGAAGAATTCCTCATGAAGCCGGCTTACGTTGCTTTTAAGTGTAGTCGGGATATTATAATAAGCACCGCTGTTCCAATCACTGTGGTCGTAAGGCCATCCAACACTGTCAGTCATTTTATATGATGTCAGCTTCATGATCATTCCCATCATGTCTGCTGATGTCATATTGGTTTTTATATCGGGAAGAATTTCATTTGAAATTTTCTTAAGCGCCTTGGTATCCATGGATTTAGCTTTTTCAAAGGCCGCCTGTACTACTATCTTCATTCTTTCATTTCTTCTGAAATCACCCGTAACAGCATCTTTTCTTATTCTGGCATATGTAACCGCCTGATTGCCGTTCAAAGTCTGCATACCCGCCGACTCAATTTTAGCATTGGATCCGCCTATATTCTTATAGGTGTCCTGTATATATTTATTCATCTCATTTATTTCTGATTCCTGTATTTCTATATCAAGACCCCCCAGGGCATCGACAGTATCTGCTACTGACTTCCAGTTCACTACCACTACTTCTTTTATATTAAGATCAAGGTTTTTATTGAGAGAATAAAGGACTTTTGTAGGCCCTCCATAATAATATGAATGTGTGACCTTGTCCAATCCCACATCATCACCGAGATCAAGATATGTATCACGATATACGGAAAACATCTTTATCTCATTTGTTTCTTTATTTATACTGGCCACTATAATAGCATCACTTCGCACATCCTGATCATTTGTCATATCTCTGGCATCTATACCCAGCAAAGCTATATTTCTGTAATTCCGAAGATCCGAATCCACTTGAGGATTTATTCCTATCATATCCGGATCAAGCTCAACACGCCCTACATTATCAAGAGTGTTCTTTACAACAGTAAAACCCGCCGCTATAACCCCTCCTATTCCCAAAACCAATATGAGAACAACTAATAATGCTACCTTTAAGCCTCTTCCGTTTTTTCGTCTTTTACCGAATTTTCCCGCTGCCTTTTTTTCATCGCCGGACATTATGTCCATATCATCTTTATTCTTTCTGCCCGGCCTTGCTATACTCTTCTTACCTCTGGCGCGTTCTTCAAGATATCTCTCACGTTCAAGATCGGCACGATGCCTTTGTTTCCTCATTTGCGAATTGCCATAAGGAGTATTATCTACAGAACTTCCGCTCCTGTAAGGTTCTGAATTTATATCCGATCGCCTCGCTCTTTTGCTCTCAGACACGTAATAATCGTTTCCCGATAGACTGCTTCCGCGGCTTGTCCCTTTATTTCCGCCTGACTTTCCTGACTGAAAATACGCTCCATACAGGTCATCATCTTTCACATAATGTCCCCTGTCGCTGCTTCTATTTTCTCTCAGCCTTAAATATTCCTGATAAGCCTGCTCTTTGGCACGCTGTTCATTATTTTTATTCTGTCTTCTTCCTGATGTGCTGCCGTAATCTCTTCTGCCTTTGTCATCACTCATTCATTTGCTCCTTTCACATCACTGACCATTATACCAACAGGATGCCAGTAAATCAATAAAAGCGGAGGTTTTAGCTATGAAAGTTATGTGAAAATTCATCTTTTATTTTCATTTCATATCTCATCTGTTAATTTTTTTACCTTGTCTTTAAGTTTGTCATGGATATCTGCTGATTTTAAACGATCGTTGCCTTTTACACAGCAGTAAAATTTTATCTTGGGCTCTGTACCTGAAGGTCTTACGGCAAGCCATGATCCGTCCCTGAATATATATTTGAGTACATTTGCCTCAGCAAGGCCTTCTGCACCTTTACTGTAATCAAGGACTTCTTTTACTTCCTCGATATCTGAAAATACAGACTCTCCTTTATTTCTTAAAAATCTCATTATCGCTGATATTTTTTCTGCTCCTTTAGCACCCTCAAACACAAAAGAACTCTGATCATCTATATAATATCCGTATTCGCCGGACAACTGATTAAGGACATCTATAAGTGTGAATCCCTTCTGCTTCCAATAAGCTGCCATCTGGCACATAAGCATAGAAGAAGAAATTCCATCCTTATCCCTTATATGAGTTCCCAAAAGATACCCATAACTTTCTTCATACGCCATAAAGATTTCACTATCTTTAAGCTTATTCATCTCCGCAGCCAGATCTTTAAATCCCGTGAAAGTCCGTATCGTACTTACTCCGTAGCTTTCAGCCACATCAGGTCCCATATCCCCTGTAACTATAGACGTTATCAGAAATTTCCCTTTTGACGGTCTCATTCTCCCTAAAAAATCTGCAAAAAGTACTCCTATCTGATTGCCCGACAAATAGACAATCTCCTCATTATGCCTTATGCCAACGCCTACTCTGTCACTGTCAGGATCAGTTCCTATTATTACATCTGCATCAATATTCATAGCTATCTTTTCCGCTATATGAAAAACTGCTTTTTCTTCAGGATTCGGTTTTTTGACAGTAGGAAAATCCCCGTTGTAATCTGCCTGCTCACATACAAGAGTAACATCACCAAAACCGCATCTTTTTAAAGTTTCAAGAACATAATCTCTTCCCGAGCCGTGAATAGGTGTGTATACGATTTTCAGAGCGTCCATCGCTTTCTCATCAACCTGTACTCTGCATTGCAGTACCGCATCCATGAATCTGTCTACCACATCCTGTCCAATATAACTGATATTGCAATCTTCCAAATCCGCTACAGCTACGTCAAGTTCATCCTTCATGTTTTCCACACTTTCGGAGATCTTATGCGCAAGGCTGCTGTCAAGCTGACATCCCGTACTGTCGTAAACTTTAAATCCATTATACACAGGCATATTATGACTTGCTGTTATCACTATACCTCCATCACATCTCATATTTCTTACCGCAAAGGAAAGAAGCGGTACAGGTGAATATCTATCGAAAATAAATGCTTTTATATTGGCGGCAGCCAGCACTCTTGCCGCCTCTTGGGCAAAATATTTTGAATTGTTTCTTGTATCATAGGCTATAGCTACTTTGGATCCCTCTCCAAGAAGGTCTGCCAGCCCTTTCGCTGCCATTCTTATCGTATATTTATTTATACGGTTAGCCCCCAGCCCCATTATTCCTCTCATGCCTGCAGTTCCAAAGCTGAGTCTTTTGTAAAAAGCTTCATAGATTTCCTCATCCGACATCTTTAAAAGTCTTTTTTTATCACTGTCATCAAGATGCGGACTGTTTACCCACTTTTCATATAATCTTTTATGATCCATGATTTTTCCTCCAAACACAAAAAATCTTTGCCCCAAATAATTAAGGCCAGTAAATATGCACATCCCCGTAAACATTGCTATATTTTCCCTCATATTGACAGATGCACCCACTGCAAGCCATGCTACAGCTGGTTTTGCCGCTCCATAAGCGATAAAATAGCACACCACTATGTTCACAGCAAATTTTACTCCGCTTGCCATTACACCGCCTTTATGTCTGAATGTGAATCTCTTGTTCAGTATATAACTGAGTATACTACCAAAAATATAATTTGCCGCTGATGATATCCAATATGAGCACCCCAGAAAATTATAAAGACAAAACATTACAGACGTTCCGAATATAGTATTGATGATACCTACGAAAATGAACCTATACAATCTTTGGACAGACATATTTATCATCTTCTCAAAATACCTCTTAAAAATTTTTTTATTCCTTTTCCCGCGAAATATTCTAAAACTCTGTTTTTAATATAATTTTTCCTGATTACAGTTCTGCTCACTTTTCTGCAGGAACGCATTATAAAATCTTTATCCGTTAGTGGTGTCAGTACTGATGTTATGCGGCTTTTTTCAAATCTAAGTTCCTTATATATTTTATCTATATCAGAGATATCATCACCTGAAAACCTCAATCCATCTAAGGCGTCTTTCCTGAAAAGTTTATTTGTAAAAGAATTGTCCAATACATTTATTGTCATTTTTTCAAACCGCTCTCTGTCACCATAGCCAAATATAGCATCTATTAAATTTATACGAGTGTTGATTCTGTCATTCTTGCAAAGGTCACCAAAATAAAACCCTCTCATATATACCGAAATAAAATCCAGTTTGCCATTATTTCGAAGTTTATCAGCCATCTTTTTAAATGTATGGATATCAAGAATAACAGGTTCATTAATAAAATAGATGTATCGCCCTTTAGCATCCCTTAGAAGCTCATTACGATCAATATTTTCCGCATCCGTAACAACGATATTAGACATCTCTTTAAAACTCTCTGCCATCCTGTCAAAATCTTCTTTAGTCATAATAACTTCAAAAGAAGGAAATTCCTGATTATATAAACTTTCCACTGAAAGATCCAAGCCCGCTTTATCCATGCCAGATGAAATAACTACCGATATAAGCGGCTCTGCCATTATATCTTCCTTCAGCTTATCTTCTTTTGTAAGTCTCTTATCAGGAACTATATCCCAGTCTTTTTCTACAATATCTTCCCATGCATCTTGGGAAAGCATGGGGCGATATAATAACAATGTATCTGAAAGTGCAGATTCTACATTTTCACACCGCCATATTCTTCTATAAAAAGCCTGTATTATACCTCCACTTATAAATCTTGTAACAAGCCTGTCTTTGTATTCGATTTTTTTTGTGTCAGTCTGATTTTCAGTTATTTGTTCTGAAAACTTCAGTATGTCTTTATATACACGTTTTCTGTCATCCAAATACTTTATTCCCACCTTCTTGGATGCAGTATGTTCACCTTGCCAAAAAGGACGTCTGATATAATCATAAACTATATGCTTACAACCGCATATACGAGGACTTGCTGACAAAACCTGAAACAAAAAATGTCCATCCTCAGCAACTTTTACATCCATAAATTTCACACCGTTATCTCTTAAAAATGATAATCTGTACATTTTATTGCACTGAGACCACGTATTTATAAAATTTATATCATCAGGATCTATTTTTCTTTTTTTTGACAGAGCCTTACTTTGGCGATTTACAGAAGCTTTTCCGTAATTATAGGTTGTCATAATTCCTACTGTCATATCAAAGTTATCTGAAACTATTGAAGCATACATGTTTTCAAGGGATTTCTGAGGAATATGATCATCTCCATCAAAAAATATTATATACTTCCCTTGCGCCAGCTCCATTCCTCTGTTTCTTGCAGCAGATACCCCATAATTTCCCTGTTTGAATATCCTAAAACGACTGTCATCTGATAAAACAGAACACATCCTTTCATAGGAATGATCTGAGCTTCCATCATCTATCACTATCGCTTCAAAATCTTTGAAGCTTTGACCTTTTACCGACATAAGCATTTGGCATATATCATTTTCAAGGTTATAAACAGGTATAATTACAGAAATTTCAGGCACCGTTTCATCTCCTCTTTTCTATACATTCCACTTCATGATAGTCTTTCCTCCGGCCTTTTTTATATCAGATTCAAAGGCTCTATTCATATCTTCTACAGATCTTACATCTATTACAGAATCTATCAAATTGGCAATAAGCTGCGCTGCTTTATCATTCTGTGATAAAAATTCAACAGTATTTTTAAAATCCTCATAGCCGGATCTGCTGCTTCCAAAAATTTTTAATCCCTTTTCGAGTACCATTCTCGTATTGAGAGGGACTCTATTCTCACTTACACCCATTAAAGCAATGGATCCCTCCGGTCTTATATAATCAATTATCTGATTATCAGCCATTTCGCAGCCCTGACCGCCTACACATTCAAAAGCATGATCAAATGTCATGTTCTCCGGAATTTCATTTACATGAAAAGTATCTTCTGCGAATACGAAACCTGCCATTTTATCATCATGAATACCCATAATATAAAGTTTTACATCAGGCAGCTCGTGTTTAAGTATTATGGAAACGAGAAACGCAAGGTTCCCATCTCCCCAGATAGCAATGGAATCTTTTCGCCTATGACTGAATTTCAAAAACCGCTGCACTGTATGATAGCTTACTGATATTATCTCTATAAATGCTCCGACTCTTAGGTCAATATTGTCAGGTAGTTCTATAAGCCTGTCTCTCCTCATGGCCACATTGTCCTGCATAAAGCCATCAAATCCACTGGCTCTGAATTTACTGCTTCTCAAATAATTCTCCGCAATGACACTATCTTTTTCAAACGGCGTATTAGGTATCATCACAACCTTCTGACCCACATCAAATTCTTCTCTGCTGTCATAAACCACTTCACCTACGGCTTCATGGATTAATGCCATTGGAAGCTTTTTTTTAAGTACTTCCGGCGCTCTTTTTCCCTGATAATATCTCTGATCAGCATTACATATACTCAAAAAAGAAGGTCTTACTATGACTACATCATCATTAAGATCTATCTCTTCAAATTCAATCTCAAAATTTCTCGGTTTAACTAACCTATATATAGTATTTAACATAATTATCTTCCACCTAAATCTCATTCTTTATCAGTGCTTCCGCTACAGTAATATCATATGGATATGTTATTTTGATGTTATACGTTTCCCCGCTGACAAGATGCACCTTCTGACCCTTGATAGCAAATATCTTAGCAGCGTCTGTAAGTATGTCTTTCTCTGCTTTTGTCAGAGCTTCATAAAGTTCCCACAGTTTTTTTGCTTTGAATGTCTGAGGTGTCTGCCCCTGATACAAAAACTTTCTGTCAGGTATCTGAGATATAGTTTGCCCGTCGAATGATTCAACAATGGTATCAGTAGCAGCAACCACAGTATCACAAGCATCACAAAAATCCATAGATTCAATATTATCCTTTAATATCCTGGTGGTCACAAAAGGTCTGACTGCATCATGCGTTACAATAACAGTCTCATCATCCAGTACACCTTTCTCATCAATATATTTTACAGCATTCATCAAAGTCTCGTTTCGAGTATCCCCACCTTTTAGAACAACTATTTTTTCTCTGTTTTTTATATATTTGCTGATAATCTCATCTGTATACTCGATCCAATCCTCTGGACAAAGCACTATGATTTTCTCAAATCTGCTAATCATCATAAACTTTTCCACAGTGTGTATTATTATAGGCTTTCCGCCTATATTTATAAACTGTTTTGGTTTTTCCACACTGCCCATTCTGCTGCCTATTCCTCCGGCTAAAATCACTCCATATACCATAATCATTCCTCCCGGCGCAAATCACCTTCATTATCTTTTTTTATAAATACAGCTCCAAGACACCAGTACCACCACAGCCATTCCGTTGCCAAAAATGGACGCTCAAAATTTTCGACCAACATGCACAGGGAAATTCCTATGGCACATATCCAAAAATAAAATGCAGGCGACGTTTCTTTTCTTTCCCGTAAATATCTTTTAAAAGATATTACACATACATTTATAAACATGATAATGTATGGAACTGCAGTAAGTATACCATATCTGTAAATTATTCCCAGAATACCGTTATGAGGATATCTTGCTCCTCCCCAGATTATAGGATAATATTCGTGCCCAAAAAAGTTTATTTCTCTCAAGTATTCCATCCAATAAAGATTTCTCGCTGTCAGAAACGACGTAACCCTTTCGTCAAAGGCTATACGTTGAATAGACGGCGCTTCCATACCTATGGATATTATGGCCTGCATCGCTTCATTGGGAGGCTGGCTATCCCACGAAAATACGACCTGTACTATCGGAAGATTAACTGTTGCCCATGCACAGAGTATATGAATACAATAAAACATGACCACAATGGCAACTGCCGATAAAATGCCTTTCACCGGTTTAACAGCGCCACTTGTAATCATCGACACATATTCCGCCAGAAAAAATATCAACCCCGGTACAGCGAGTATAAATCCCGCTCTGGAACCTGCCAGCAATACAAATGACAATGATACCATCGATCCTACCATATCTGCCGCAAACACCAATCTATAATTTCGATTTATAATATGATTCCTTATAGATGCTAAAAATCCCATCAGCACTATTGCGCAGAATATACCATATATATTAGGATTCCATGTATGACCTACAAGCCCGCCAAGTTCACCCCTCGGTCTGCACAGCAATGTGAAACATACAGAAATTAAAAATGCTATTTTAAATGCTGTTATGATCTCCTTAATCACCTTAGCTTTATCTGTTAAATTATCCCATGTGAAATAATAAAAACCCAGCACAGTGAGGTTAACATAACCTATCATGCAAAATCTTTTGCTTATAAAAAATTCCGATACACACATACAAATGCTGAGCCAGAGCCATGCATGAACCACTGGTCTGTTCCAGTCTTTCTTTTCAAGAGGTTTTTCTATCATGCTGACTGCTATAAGCAGCATAAGCACACAGAATATCGCCACATTATATTTGAAATATGCCGTAAGCATATACTTGCCTGTATTATAAATAAACATTATCCAGAACATCCAAAAAATAAGTGCCGCTATTCTCAATGCCGACTTCACTTTTCGCGGAACTTTTAAAGAAAGTGTGACAAATCTATTTCCAAAAGACAGATAAATGTCCTGAAGAAAATCTATAGGCCCGTACCAATCTATCTTTAACTTCTTCCTTCTAAGTATCAATATGACTGTCCCGCTTATCAAAACAAACGTAATTATGAAAGCACCTACATAATGAAGATATTTGCTCATGGAAAAAAACCATTTGCTCTCTCTCAGTTCAATAAATTTTACCGTAAATGATATTGATTCATCATCCGATAAGCTTACCTTAAAAGAGCTACATTCGTCTCCGTCAATTTTGATTTCATTATATCCTTCTTCTATTTCCCGAACCATGGGACGTCCCACTTGTTTGTTTTCATCATACCCCTGTATCTCAAGTGAAGCTTTGTCAAAATTCGCATCTTTTATATCCATATAGATATAATTCCATGCAAAAGGTTCATCAGAAGTACTTATCCAGAAATAGCTGTCATCAGTCCCGGGGCTAAGCACATTATATCCTGTACCTATAGTAGTATCGCATACCTTGCCTGAATCATAGGTATTGGTAAAGGAATGAGACCCACTTATAGCCGCAAGTCCACATGCTACAGACAAAAAAATTATTATAAGTACATATGCTATTGCTTTATTAAATTTGACAAAACGATTACTGTTCTCAAACTGCATTTAACGTCCTCTCACTTTCATCAGCACCATCGGAACCCCATGCCAATATTATAAATACCATCAGTATAGTATAATATCTGCTGGTAACCAGAAGAGCTTCAAAATTGCTTACCATAAAAGCAAAAATTACCGTTGATGCCAGTACCATATTGTGCGTACTTCTCGCAGACAGAGCTCTGGCTTTCCGTATTTTATCAAGCATTATTATCATAAACAGCCCAAATCCTATCCATCCTGTTATAAATATCGTAGCCAGATACCCATTATGAACACTAAAGGTCGTCGGCAGATATCCTTCTTCGGTCCCATAATTGCTTATATATTGACTTTTTAGATATTCGTTCCTTTCATCCTTTTCCAATGTAGGACTACCTGTACCCAAAGCCCATTTATCACTATGGGAAATATAGCAGTCCTGCCATATAATGTATCGTCCTGTACTCAGACTATTTATCTTTTCCTCAGAAGATGACAGAGTCCTATCATTATCATTCATATTGTATGCTATATATCCATATATAAATACTGCTGCCATTGAGCTTGCTATAAGACAAATCGCAACAAGCCTTTTAGGGGTAAAGAACCTAAATGCTTTCATGAGCAAAATACAGATAAGAGATACCACAAAGCTAAGTATAGCTCCCCGTGAATCGTATTTCCATAAAACATATAAAGAATATATCCAGTATAACGTCATTATAGGGATGTATTTTCTTTTCTTTATAAAAAGCAAACTCAGCAGTATAGCCATTCCTGTCATTATGCCAGCTGAATTAGGATTGCTGTACAAGATTGCATTATTATATCCTGATGCACCTGCATCATAATATGTACTTAGTCCGGTAAGAAATTTCAGCAAGCCTCCTTCTGATGTTCCTTCCTGAAAACTGATATCCAGGATATGAACACAATATGTATTAGCAATATTCACAATAAAATTGACAGCACAAAAAACAAATGCAAGTAATTCGACTTTTACCTGCCTTCCCACAGTCCATCCACATATAACAACGAGAAAAACAAATTCAAAAAATATCTCTCTTAAAACGCCATACTGAAAATCTTCCACAGCAAAGCATAGACATCTGACAGCAAAAAATAATATCAGCCAAACAGCCGAAGGTACATATAAGAATCTGTCAGTGAACCATCTCTTTCTTTGCTGCTTAGATACTGTAATAAAACGATATATGAACAACACAAATAATGCCAACATAATAAGATTTTTTAAAGGAGAAAATATACTTCCCCTTACTATACCGATAACTGTATAGTTCAATGTGAATATAAGCATCGCAGATATAATGATAATATTTTCCGACACATTCAGCCATATCGGCATTTTTTCCCGTCCATCTTTTATTGTTTCACGTTCCATAACAATCTGCAAACCCTCTCTGTTGAATGACCATCACAACCATCTAAAAATAAATTATAAAAATCCTCGCGTTTTTCTCTACATAAATCCTCAGCTTTAACAGATTCTACAAGACTCTCAAAATCTTCTGACACTCTTCCGAACAAATATTTATCGAAACTGTAATAAAGACCTCTGTCCCCTGCGTAGTCATCTTTATCGTATACAAAATATATTATCGGTTTGTCAAGAGGAAAATAATCAAATATTATAGATGAATAATCTGTAATCATAATATCACATGCTATAAGAAGATCATTTACATCCTCATAATCAGTAAAATCTATTATACGTTCTCCAAAATCACAGCATTTTACTACAGCTATTCCTCTTTTTACATTATTTTTAAGAGCCGGATGCCATCTTGTCAATATAACATAATCATCGCCTAAACGTTTTATAAGTTGATTTAAGTTTGCTTGCTCAAATCCATAATCAGCATCTCTCACATGAGTTCCCCTATATGTAGGTGCAAACAATACTATTTTTTTATTTTTCAATTCCGGATATTGTTCCAGAAACCGTTCTTTTGTATCTTTTACATATTTATTATCAAACAGCTCGTCCATCCGGGGAGAACCAGTTGCATATATCTTCCCCTCATCCATTCCGAAGGCCTCCGAATAGCACCACGCTATTCTGCTTCCGCTTACAATCGCCTTAGTATATTTTTTATACCCTTTATGAACACGCATTTTCCCACTAACATTAACATGTAGATCCTTTCTGCTATGACCGAATTTTTTATATGCTCCTGCTCCATGCCACAGCTGTATAATTTCCTGTCCTCTTCTGACTTTCATATGAGAAGTTGCCGTATACAAATCGTCCAAAAAAATATATCCCGATACACTTATTGCTTTCCATATACTGAGTACCGCTTTTATACCGTGTCTTTCTCTTCTATCTCCCTTTGTATACGATACGAGGTGTAAATCATGTCTACTGTTGTCGAGATAATCGTACACTGCTTTTAAGTTGCCATTTAGCCCTTTATGTGTCTCTGCCAAAAAAAGAACCTGATCTGATTTCAAAGGTATGAAAACACAGCATAATCTGTTAAAAATCATGAAGCATACCGAACTTATTAAACCTCTTATTCTTTGCAAAAAATTCATAATACTATTTTTTTAAAACCTTTTTCTTTACAACATTCAACAAATATTTATAATTATCACTTTTTCTGTAAATAAGCCATAAAAATCCATTAGAAATAATCACTGTAAATATAAATTGAACAGCAAACACACCTATAGCTTTAGCCGAACGTAAATCCCCTGCTCCACCAAACGCTATATCAATTCCTTTACATGCTCCCAAACAAAGAAATACGGCTATAAGAAAAACTATCATATATTCAATATATTTTTTTACGTACTCTTTAGCACTTTTTTTAAAACCATACTTGTACAGAACATGAGGCTCTATCCATACGCATGTCGTAAGCGAACTGATGATAGTCCCTATCATGACGCCTGCTATTCCTATGAATTTTACAAAAATTACAGATAGTATCAGGTTTATGAGTGACTCATAAAGAGGCATGTATTTATTATACCAATACAGACCTTTAGCATTTTTAAAGGTTTGTGCCGTCTTCCTCATCCCAGTCAGATAATCTTTAAAGACGAGAAGAAAAACTACAGCCATGCCAAACGTGTACTTTCCTCCAAGCCAAATATTTCCTATAAAAGGATTCAATAGAGCAAACAATCCGCAACAGGAAAAGGTATACATCCAGAAATTCATAAAAAGTATTTGGAACAGGGTTTTCTCCTGTTTCTCAACATCCTCTGAAACAGCCAGATTACCCACACTGGCAGATATTCCTGTAAAGAATTTATTCACAAAAGACGTAAGAGCACTAGTCAACGTATAGTAATTAGAATATAAGCCAACACTCACAAGACCAAGAAATTTAGAAATTATCATATTATCTGTTGCAAAAACAATTATACTGCCTATTTTATGAAGAATCATTGCCGCAGTGTTTTTCTTGATCTGCTGAAATATTTCCTTAGGCATTTTCTCTTTTGATTTATGTTTAAGATACGGATATTTTTTATTTGCTATCAAAGTAATATTTACATTTTGCAAAAACAAAATAATTATTCCAAGCCCCATAAACAACAGATAATTCTTAGTTATTATCAGAAGTATTGACCTTATTATTATAGAAGCTATATTAAATATCTCATCGTTTATCGTAACTATATAATTCTTCTGATTTGCTTTTATAAATGTAGCCCTGTATGAAAAGAAATATGACATAGCAGAATTCATTACGTACATTACATATATCACATGTATATATGGTATATCAGGAACACCCTTTATCAAATATTCTATCACAGGTGTAAAGGAACATCCTACAATAAGGATAAACAGCCCTACCCCCACATAAACTTTTTGATAGAATGTCATAATGACACTTATCTTATCTTTCTCCCCTCTTGCAATAGGACCGTAAAGGCTGAACACTATAGCCTCTCCTATTCCCAGTTCTGCCAGAGAAAGCATCGACAGAACATTGCTGAACAGACCGCTCAAGCCTACATATTCTACCGAAAGAACCATAATTATAACAGTTCTCGATATAAACTGACCAAAGACATGCACTATATGCATCATCCATGCAATTTTTACATTTTTAGCAGAATTTTCTAAACGCACAGCAACACCTCTGTATTTTAATATCCAAAACCTATATTATTAATTACTTTCTAAAAATATCCAAGCTCTGCTTTAAACATGCTACAGACTCTTTATTATATATCTAAAACGGCTTAAAATCAAGGATTTGGGCTTTTCTACATATATGTTTCACATTAAAACACTCGCTTCAGACATAATATAAATTCTATACCGTCTCTGCGAGTGCTTTTTTTATATCATATAAAGATTTTGACTGTGCCCTATAAAACCTCTTCCATCCTGATGACAGAAACTTCGTATGCCGTCTTGGTTATCGGTTCGCCTTCATCATTGTATTTTCTGTATTCCCTGCTCTGGATCCTGCCTTCTACAGCTATTTTATCTCCCACCTGAAGCTGCCCGCTGTAAATTGCATTACGCCCCCACGCTATAGTAGGTATGTAATCAGATTTGTTATACATTCTGTTTACGGCAACCATCAGATCACATATCTCTCGCCCCAGAGGAGATGTCCTTCTCACCGGAGCTTTGCAAATAAAGCCTTCGATGGCCACATGATTCTCATACTCAAACTCTTCATCACTGCAATACTCCATTCTTCTTGTAAAAACAGTTACCTCCAGTTTACTTCTTCCGTCAACTTCTCTGTTATATGTCCTTATTTGACCTGAAATCTCAAGCAGTTCACCAACCTTAGGCGAGCGCCCTCCAAGAAGTTTCTCCGATATAATCAGCCTTATCTCATCCTCATATCCGCTTTTTCTCATTATTCCCAACATCACCAGATAAAATGCTTCTCCGTATGTTTTATGATTGAAGACAGGCTCAGATAAAACTCTTCCGGATAAATAAGCCATATTTCCTTCCGTTAATTTCTCCATTAAAAAATCCCCCTCCAGGCATATTCTATTAAATCATATGCACCCGCAAGGGGACTTTATACATACATTGTTCTTATTTTATATAAGCATCACTGTCTACAAATCGAGTCTCATGACCTCAGGATGACATGAAACACCATATTGAGGACATGTAAGACATTCAAAAAAGTTTGGAGCATCTTCTCTCGGAACAGTTACAAACCCTTGCTTTCTGAAGAATCCGGGAGCTCTCGCCACAAGAAATATGCGTTTTCCTCCCAGCCTTTTAGTCTCTTCTATGCCTTTCTCCAGCAAAGCTTTTCCTAAATGATATTTTCTGTATTTGGGATCTATAGCAATACCATCTACTATGAATTCTCCTTCGCGCTTTGCCAATACGAAAGCCCCTATAATTCGTTCCCCATCCTCTCCTTCATCATCCATGATATTCCAGCATTTCACAAGATCCGTCGGTACCGGCTCATCTTCTGAAAACTCAAGTTCATTTTCAATAAAAAACGGAACTAATCTTTCATAATCTCCGGTGACTGATATCTTAAAATCTTTCATCTCTTTCCTCCCTTTTTTATATTCTAATCATAATTCCATGTATCCTTGGATACAAAAACATCAAGCCTCTTATTCAATACGCTGAACTCAAGAGGTAACTTTTCTCCATGTTCCCCATCTATATCTGTACTTATATCAGCCTCTGACTCAATAGTAAGTTTATCCGTCTGAAAATAAAGCACATGTTTATTATTGGGATGTCTTCCGTGAACGACTTCAAACAGCAGCGGTGCCAGCTCAACAATAGGCATTTTCTTAAATGCTATGACATCCAGTTTTCCGTCATTCATATTAGATTCAGGTGAAAGTTTTCTGAAACCTCCCGCTGATTCGCCATTCATGACTACCATAAAATAAATATTTTCCTCGTACACCTGCTCAGGAGTAGTCAATTTCACAGGAAGTGCTCTTATCTGAGGAATCTCCGTAACAGCTTTAAGATAATAAGCCAGTGTGCCTATAGCATTCTTCAAATTCGGATCCGTCTTCTGGCTGACATCTATAAGCGCTCCGAGAGCAGCCACATTTATAAAACATCTATCGTTTACAACACCTACATCTGCTTTAGTTGTTTTATTGCCAAGAGCTATATCCAGCTGATAATCTATATCCGAAGGAAGTTCAAAATAATACGCAAAATCATTAGCTGTCCCTGCCGGCAGTATAGCAAGAGGTAAATGTATATCATATTTAACCATGGCATTTACACACAGGTTCATCGTACCGTCTCCGCCGGCTGCAATTATACGACTGAACTGATTTTGATCTATCTCTGACAGAACGTTATCTATAACTATTCCTTTTGCAGCTCTTACCGGCACTACCTGATAACCAGCCTGCTGACACCTGTCAACTATGTGATCAAGATTATTCTTAAATACCCCGCTTCCCGAATATGCATTGTAATAGAGCAATATTTTATTAGCGCTGCCTTTATCATTCATCTTTCAACATCCTCCTAACATGACCTATCAGATACAGGGAGCCTGCAAACAACACAACATCATAATTCTTCCATATGCTTATGGCCAGTCTCACGCTGTCTTCAACATCGTCTGAGATAATAGGCTCTATCCCCATACGTCTTATTTGAGCAGCCAGCTCATCAGTCTTCAATTTCCTCGGGCTGTCAGGCTCTGTCACTATTATGTCATGAGTTATATCTATAAAGGCTTTCAGAATCTTATCTGTTTGTTTATCAGCCAGCATACCTGTAACCAGAAGTATTTTCTTATCGCGAAAATTTTCCTTCATGGTATCACACAGAGCATATGCTCCTGCTTCGTTATGCGCACCATCAACTATCACCACAGGAGTCCCTGTTTCTTCAGAACCTTTTTTCAAGACCTCAAAACGCCCCGGCTGAACAGCTTTCTTCAGTCCTTCATACAACAGAGATCTTTCAACTTTTATCTCTCCCGATTTTCTGAGGACTTCTATTACAGACAGCGCCGTCTTAAGATTCTCGCTTTGATGTCTGCCCACCATGGATATCTCCACATTACTGTAATCAGTACCATAAATCTCCATAGTTACAAACTGCCTAAAAAGCGATTTGTCAAATATCTCCGGTTTTATATCCGATATATCATATAAACGGCTCTCTTTCTCATAAGCTGTACGCGCTATGACGGCAGCCGCAGCATGGTTATCCACATTGGATATCACAGGTACCGATGGCTTGATTATCCCTGCTTTATCGGCAGCTATTTCCTCAATAGTATTGCCCAAACGGTCCATATGATCATACGAAACAGAACATATGGCACATATCAAAGGCTTGTCCACAACATTGGTAGAATCACCTTTACCACCCAGTCCGACCTCCAATATGACTATATCCGCCTCCTTTTCAGCAAAATACAGCAGTGCTACAGCTGTTACCACCTCAAATTCTGTAGGGGAATCATCTCCTTCCGCAACCATTTCCTCGGCCGCAGACAGAACTTTCATTGAAAAGCCTTCAAGATCTTCATCCGAAATATTCTTCCCTCCCAGTCGTATTCGTTCGTTAAAACATTCTATAAAAGGAGAGGTATACAATCCCACATTGTAGCCGCAGGAAGAAAGTCCTTCCTCCAAAAATTTACAGACAGAACCTTTACCGTTTGTACCTGCCACATGTATCACTCTAAGATCTTTATGGGGGTCTCCTAATTTCTCAAGAAGTATATTCATTCGCTCAAGACCGAGAACGCTTCCGAATCTGTTGAATTCATGTATTTTATCTATAACATCAATCATTTTACCTTTTTTTCGACAACTGTAAGTCTGTCACAGACTTTCGCCAGCATCTCCTCATATTTAATTTTCTTTTCTCTTTCTTCGTTTATTACTTTTTCCGGAGCCTTGTTTACAAAACCTTCATTAGACAGCTTGCCCACTACACGCTTAACTTCGCTTTCCAGCTTTTTCTTTTCCTTCTTAAGCCGTTCAAGCTCTGCTGCATAGTCCATAATATCATCAAGAGGGATGAAAACTTCTGCTCCCGCCACAACTGCCGACATTACTTCTTCAGGAACATCTGCTTTACTTTTAGCAAATATTATCTCCGTTATATTGGCAAGCTTTTCTATATAACGTTCCCCTGCTTTTACAACTTCTTCTTTCCCGTCAGCGCACAAAATCACTGCACGAAGCTTTTTGCTTGGAGCCGCATCTGCTTCCGCTCTGATATTTCTTATACTCTTTATTACAGCCATTGCCATCTCAAGCTTTTCAGTCTCATCAGAGAATGTGAAAGTTTCGCTGTAAACAGGCCAGCTCTCTTTTATCAGGAAATTATCAGGATTATCTTCAGATGTTTCCTTCTTAGGCAAATATGTCCAGATTTCCTCTGTTATATACGGCATAAACGGATGGAGAAGCCTGAGCATGTCCTTAAGAACCTTGACCAGAACTGCTCTGGCAATCTGCTTATCACCTTCATCATCACCATAAAGCCTTCCTTTAACGATTTCTATATACCAGTCACAAAACTCATTCCAAATAAGATCATATGCTCTCTGACCTGCAAGAGCCAAATCAAATTTTTCCATAGTTTCAGTGATGTATTTCACCGCATCATTAACTCTTGAGATAATCCACTTATCTTCATCCTGAAGATCCGACAAACCAATATTCTTAAGATCAGCCATCTTTTTAAAACTACCGTTATTGTCCTGGAGATTCATAATAACAAACCTTGAAGCATTCCAAAGCTTATTGGCAAAATTTCTCGCTGATTCCAGTTTATCTGTTTTAAACCTCATATCATTTCCCGGTGTTATTCCTGTGGTCAGCATGAATCTTAGAGCATCCGCTCCGAAACTGTCTATTATCTCAAGAGGGTCTATTCCGTTTCCGAGAGATTTGCTCATCTTTCTTCCCTGAGCATCACGAACCAACCCATGTACATATACATGTCTGAAAGGTACTTTACCGGTAGTTTCCAGTGCAGAAAATACCATTCTGACTACCCAGAAAAATATGATATCGTATCCTGTAACCAATACATCTGTCGGATAAAAATATTTAAAATCCTCAGTTTCATCAGGCCATCCCAATGTAGAAAACGGCCATAAAGCTGACGAAAACCATGTATCAAGAACGTCTTCATCTTGCTTTATATTTGTACTGCCACACTTATCGCACCTATCCGGCTCTGTCTCCGCAACCATTATTTGGCCACATTCCTGACAATAATATGCAGGTATTCTGTGTCCCCACCACAACTGCCTTGAAATACACCAGTCTCTGATCTCTTCCAACCAATGAAGATACGTTTTCTCAAAACGCTCGGGAACATGCTGCAGTTTGCCGCTCCTTGCCGCTTCAATTGCAGGTTTTGCAAGCTCCTCCATCTTCACAAACCATTGATCAGAAAGCATAGGTTCCACTACTGTACCGCACCTGTAACAGCCCCCCACAGGAATTACTTTTTCTTCTGTCTTAACCAGATAGCCTGCTTCTTCCAGATCCTTTACCCATGCCTTACGGCATTCATATCTGTCCATACCTTCGTATTTGCCCGCATAGCTGTTCATAGTGGCATCGGGGTTTATACAGGAGATATGCTCAAGATCATGTCTCTGCCCCACTTCAAAATCATTAGGATCATGAGCAGGTGTAATCTTAACGGCTCCTGTTCCCTTCTCAGGATCAGGATAAGGATCTGCTATAACTGGAATCTCCCTTCCCACAATAGGCAAAACTACGTTCTTACCTACGATATCTTTATATCTTTTGTCACTTGGATGTACAGCTATAGCCACATCTCCAAACATAGTTTCCGGTCTGGAAGTAGCCACAACCACATCCTCTCCTCCGTCAGCTGCCGGATATCTGAAATACCAGTACATGCCATTTTTATCCTCATGCTCAACCTCAGCATCTGACAAAGATGTTCCACACTGAGGACACCAGTTGATAAGTCTGTTGCCTCTATATATCAGACCTTTTTCATACAACTTTACGAAAAAATGTTTTACCGCTTTATTGCAGCCTTCATCCATAGTGAAGCGCTCTCTGCTCCAGTCACATGAATCCCCCAATTTACGGCATTGCTTCGTTATCTTTCCTCCGAATTCCTCTTTCCATGCCCATGCTCTCTTGAGAAATTCTTCTCTTCCAAGCTCCTCTTTTTCAAGGCCTTCTTCCTCTCTTATTCTGTTCACAACTTTCACTTCAGTTGCTATACTGGCATGATCACTTCCGGGAAGCCATAAAGCGCTGTATCCTTGCAGCCTTTTAAATCTGGTAAGAACATCCTGCAATGTCTGATCCAGAGCATGTCCCATATGAAGCTGCCCCGTTATATTAGGCGGAGGCATCACTATAGTAAAAGGTTTCTTGTTAGGATCACATTCTGCTCTGAACGCACCGCTTTTCTCCCACATTTCATATATCCTGTCTTCAAATTTCTTAGGATCATATGTCTTAGCTAAATTCTTCTCCATATTCTATATCTCCTTACTGCCTTAAGCCTTTTTTTCTCTGTTCTTCGTATTTCTTTTTCGTTCTTATCCCGTATATGCCTCCCACTATACTGAAAATCACCATCACAGCTGCGATCATGGCATATACCTTATATATACCGCCAAACCTGTGAAACGCCACCTGCTCTGCTCCTTCGGCAGTCAATTTATACTCATATACATCCCATCCCGTATCCAGATTCACATCAATATGATCTTCATCATTGGACATGGTACCTTCCTGATAATTGTAATTATCACCAAAATGAGAAAAAATAGCAACTCCAAAATCCTCACCCGCTGTAAAAGCATACATCGATTTATTCCCATGTTCCTCTGATGCTGTCACCTTTATATCATCAGCTTCCGATTCTTTTTCTATTATAGATACGATTTCGCTTTCCGGACTGCCGGACATATAGTTGCTCGCTATAGGGAACAGAAAAAATGCCGTAAATATGACCCACATAAATATTATAAAGTTTTTCACTGCTTTTCCTCTCTTTCCTTTTCCATGTCACGCTTCATAGAAGCAACCATTTCCTTACTGAAACACAAATTATCACTCATAGGATTTATAGCGAATCCTGCTATGCCGCTTTGAGGCATCAACAAAATAGCTGCCAAATCATCAAAATTAACTATCATGCTGTGCTGATCTTTTTCTATTTCACACTTTATCATTTCTTCCCCATCGGTGAATACCGGGTAATAAAGGTCTCCACTGGCAGCTTTTATAAGTTCAAAACTGATTCTCGTATCTTTCTCCAATACGACCTCTTCCAGCTTTCTGTCATATTGCGGATCTTTATCCATGGAAACCGGAATGAGAAGTCTTGCTTTTACGACCTCATTCAAAAGTCTGATTGAATTTTCCATCCCCGGATCCTTCTTTGCTTCTTCCATGGCTTTTTTCAGCTCAGGATTCCTAACTGGTTTTGCCTGCTGCATACGATTTCCCTCCTGTATCGGCTCTTCACCTTCATATTTTCAAGATATACGCTGTAAGCCCGGGACGGCCCGTATCTCTACTTCCTTTAACCACGATTTTATCCATAACCGCTGCTTTTTTTACGATATCTTCATCCTCAGCCGCTTCTGCGCCGATACCCATAAGACCTGCAAGACCTGACGGAGTCACCATCTCGGTATTTACATCTGCAGTTTTAAAACAGTATCCGCAGTTCTCTCTCAGCGCCATAACTGCCGGAACAGGTACGTCTATTTCTCCATGGCTGCATATTATCTTCCCTTTTCCATCGTATATAGGCGATACCATAATTTTATCAGGGCATATGTACTCTATAGCCATTCCTACAGCCAATGCATTTTTTACAGCTTCATTTCTTCCAACCTCATGAAAATGTACTGTTTCAAGAGTCTCTCCATGAACTTTAGCTTCAGCTTGTGCTATATACTCGTATATTTTCAGAGCCGTTTTCTTCGAAGCAAACGAAAAACCGCTATTTTCTATTAATTCTCTGACTTTTTTATAACTTCTCCCGTGATGATGTCCGTCATGAATATGATTCTGTTCTTCCTGACTGCCCATAACCTCATGCCGCATTACTTCGTATATTTTTTCCTCATTTCGGCTCAAACGACTTACAGCTTTTAAAAGCATATCTCCGCTTATGCCATTACTGCCGTCAAAATATAATATTTTCATATATAAATATCCTTTTCTTAAAAATCTACTACCCTTAAATATACATTGAATATCAATAAAAGTAAAGTGTCAAAAGCTGTCGTTATAAAACTGGCGACTACTGTATTTACAAGATCTTCATATGACGGTATAATATTATAAATATTCAGACTTATGTCCACATTATAAGATATAACACCGAATAATGGAGGATACTTAATGAAAAAACTTGAACAAAGAGAATGGGCTTTTATAGATGATATTGTTTACTTCATTTATAGCAACGATAATTTTATTAATGACAGGAAAACATTTCTCTCATATATAAATCAGCTGATCCCCAACAATTTTTCCGTATTCCACATGCCTGACAAAACTGGAGAACATCTACTATGTGATCCCATAATATACATTCCCGGTGAAGCCAATGGCGCAAACAGTTCACATATCGAAGCAATAAACCGGTATATCGAGGAATACGAAGAAGAAGATTTCGGCAAATGGATCATGCTGGTGGGCAAGAGAGATGTCTACAGAGAAATGGACCTCATAGATGATGATGAAATAAGAACCACAGGTTATTTTAATGATACGTACGCTGCCTTCAACATTAAGTACAGCCTGCAGGTGATAAGCGCCTTCAACAACCAGTTTCAGGCTGCTATTGTACTGGGAAGAAGCAAAGAAAACGGTGACTTCTCAGACAAAGAGATCTATATGATGGAGCTTATAAACAGACATCTCAGTCTCAAGCTTTATCAGGATTCTCTGAAAAATAACACTGAAAATAATCATGCTTACACCCATCTTGATGAAAAAATCATGAAAATGGCGGATAAATGTATGCTGACAAAAAGAGAAACAGAAGTGGTTTTCAAAGTAGTCAAAGAAAGCCTCACAAACGACGAAATATGCAGTTCTCTTTGTATCGCAGGACATACCCTCAATAAGCACCTGAGCAACATATATATTAAATGTGACGTTAACAGCAGAGTTTCACTGATACATAAAGTGCTTTCTTAGAAAAATCAAATATGCCGCTTATAAAGAGTAAAGTCTCAAGGCTTTGCTCTTTATTCTTTATATTGCAGGTTCAAATAATCAATTATATGTACTCTGTCAATTAAATCAATTATATAAAGACGATAAGTAACTTGTTAACATTAGTAATTCTCAAATTTCATCCAAAGTTTAAACATTTAAAATGATTTGTTTTTTGGAAATATTCTGTTAATATTCCTCTTGTAATAATTTTATCATTTGAAAGGAGCCAGAAATATGAACATTATGGAATTATCTTTTTGGTCTGTTATTCCTCCTTTGCTGACGATCTTTCTCGTTCTTAAAACCCGAAAGATACTCTTATCAATGGCTATAGGCATTACCCTCGGCTGTTTTATCATCGGTAAATTCAATCCTGTAAACGCACTTAAGAGTTTTGACAGTATTTTCATAGGAACATCAACGCAAGACGGTACTCTGATACCAGGATCAATCACCACCCCCGACAACCTCATGGTTCTTCTGTCTATGGTAATGATCGGCGCTCTCATCGGTCTTCTTGTAAAATCAGGAGGATCCCATGCTTTTGCAGAATATATGTCAAAACGCATCAACAGTAAGAAACGTTCAGGACTCATGACTTGTATAATATGTACAGTTCTTATGATTGACGATTATTTTGACAATCTTACGACCGGAGCAACTATGCGGGCAATCTCAGATAAAAATAAAGTCCCCCGTGAAAAGTTTTCTTATTATCTTGATTCTACAGTATGCGGAATCAACTCAATATCTCCTATCTCCAGCTGGTCTGCATTTCTGGCAGGACTTTTAGCCACCGGGATGATCGCAGCAGGAATGGAAGGAAACTCATATCAGTTGCTTCTCAAGTCAATACCTTACAATTTCTTCATATTCATATGCCTTATTATGGTATACTGTGTGGCTGTATTTAACCTCAATATAGGCCCCATGGCTAAGGCTGAAAAAAGAGCAGATACCACAGGTAAACTAATAGAACATTCTTTCAGCGGAGATGAAGATGAACAGGACTCCTATGGAGAAGTGAAGCCGGCAAAAGGTAAACCTGTTGATCTTATATTTCCTATAGCGTTGCTAATTTGTCTCGTACTCTTTTTTATGCTTTACACAGGTGATTTCTTCAGACACCATGATATAGTAAGAACAGTGAGTCAGATGGAGGGGATACGTTCATTGATGTATGGTCTTGTATTTACCATAATAATCACCACCATATATCTTCGTCTGAGAAAAGCCGCTCCCGTAACTCAGCTCGCCAGCGCAGCATTTATCGGAGTCAAGTCTATATTATACGCTAATCTGGTACTTATCCTTGGCTGGACCCTTGGGGGAGTTTCCGACAGACTTGGCATCACAGAATTCATGATATCAGTCTTCCAGGGAAACATTCCTCCTGTGATAACTCCTACAATTCTCTTCCTGCTCTGCGCCGCAACAGCATTCGCTATAGGAGGAGGCTGGACGACATTCGCCATTATGATACCTGTCGTAGTGCCTTTTGCAGTGGCAACCAATGCAGATCTTTTACTCTGTATCTCTGCCATAATAGGAGGTGCGGGAATGGGAGCAACATGTTCACCTCTGGCTGATACTTCTATTGTTTCAGCAACATCAGGAGAACTGTCCATCATCGATCACATCAAGACTCAAGCACCATATTCTCTAATATGCGGAGCTATAGCTATCGTAGGATACCTGATTACAGGAATAACAGAAAGTCTTTCTTTAGGATATATAATCATTGCAGCATTATTTATCCTTACCATCATAATTATGAAAAGAATAAGTATAAATCAGCCTGCAATACCATTAACCCCTGATAAAGAGAAATTCAGTATAGCTGAGAATCAGTAATCTTGTACGCCATAATATGGCGCCTCCAAAAACAATACCTCTAAAGGAGGGTATCTGCAAAGATCCCGCTTTTAGAGGTATTCTCCTTTTTACTGTTTTTCCGCAGCTTCTGCCACATGTTTCATCAAAATAGCCGTAGTCACACTGCCTACACCTCCCGGTACCGGTGTTATAGCAGATGCTATTTCATACACTTCATCAAAATCCACATCGCCGCAAAGTGATCCGTCTTCTTTAACATTGATACCCACATCTATGATAACCTGACCTTTTCCCAGCCAGCCGCTTTTTATCATGCAGGCCTTTCCCACAGCTGCTATAACAATATCAGCGTTTTGACCTAATTTCCTAAGATCTTCATTCGATGTCCTGCTGTGACACACACTGACGGTCGCATTCCTTCTCATGGCCATCATTGCTGCAGGTTTTCCTATCACAAGACTTCTTCCCATAACCAAAACACGTTTTCCTTCAAGATCATATCCATAATGATCCAGTATCTCCATGCATGCTTCCGCAGTACATGGCGGAAACCCTATATCACTGTCCATAAAAACGCCTGCCATAGATCCGGACGTTATCCCATCCACATCTTTTGCCGGAGACAATGCGGAACAAATCTCACTTTCATTTATATGGCCGGGCAAAGGTCTGAATATCAGCACTCCATGTATGTGTGAGTCATCATTGAGCCTCTGTATCTCCTCTATCAACTCTCCCTGCGAAATCTTTTCATCGTAAACAAATTGTCTTACCGTTATACCAAGCTGAAAAGCGCGTTTTACCGCTCCCCTTTCATATGATATATCCTGAGGATTATCTCCCAGCCTCACTATAGCAAGAGTGGGGAACACTCCCTTTGCTTTAAGCTCTTTTACTTTCTCGGAAATCTTTTTCATAAGGCTGTTCGCTACAGATTTACCCTTGAGTATTTTTGTCATTATCTAACCTCGTAAACTTTCAGCAACGCTCTCGAATATCTCGTCAGCCATAGCTGTATATTTCACCATGTACATAGCGCACATGGAATCCAGCTCGTCAGCACGTTTTCTGTCTTTCATAGACTTTGTATTTATATAAACATTTAAACTTGCAGCCTGCAAAGCAGCTTTACATATGATTGCTCCCGCTCCTGCATCGCTGACTGCAAGCTTTGAACCTTTACAGGCAAACCGACCCGATAATTCTATCGCCTTTCCGCAGGCTTTCATAATTTTAAGAGGAACACCACAAGCATCATCAAGCGCATTTTCAAGAAGCCTTTCCTTTTTTTCTTTTTCTGTTTCTGTATCCGCTTTCATACCATAAAGATTCGACAAAGGTTTAAATATATTTATATCTGCCTGAACCAGTTCCATTAGTTCCTCCCTTAAACCATCAGCTTCTTCAGCCAATGCTGTGATTTCTTCTTCCACAGCTTCATATTTTTTCTTTCCTATGGTAAGCGAGGCCACCATTCTCCCCAAAGATGCACCCAGAGCACCCACAAGAGCAGATACGCTTCCGCCGCCCGGTACCGGTGATTTTCCTGCCGTTTCATCGACAAACTGACTGCAAGTTTTATCGGTATAAAGCATATTCCCTCCTAAAATAATCCCGAAATCTTTCCTGTTCTGTCAACATCTATTTTCTCAGCCGCCGGTCTTTTAGGAAGTCCCGGCATAGTCATTATATCACCTGTGAGAGCAACTATGAATCCAGCTCCTGCAGAAACCTTAAGATTTCTCACTGTAAGCACAAAACCTTCAGGAGCTCCCAAAAGTGAAGGATCATCGGAAAAGCTGTATTGAGTCTTGGCGATACATATAGGAAGTTTGCCGAATCCCAGCTTTTCCAGCTGTGCGAGCTGCTTCGCAGCGGCAGGAAGTATGTTGATATCATCAGCATGATATACTTTCTGAGCTATAGCTCTTATTTTCTCTTCAATAGACATATCTATGTCATAGGAAAATCTAAAGTCATTGGGTTCTTCACACAGACGAACAACTTCCTCTGCCAGAGATATTCCGCCTTCTCCGCCTTTGCCCCACACTTCACTGAGCGCTACGTTTACACCAAGCTCTCTGCACTTGTCCTCAACAAGTTTAAGCTCATTTTCAGTATCTGTAGGGAATCTGTTTATAGCGACAACTGCAGGCAATCCATATACATTAGTTATATTGCCCACATGCTGCAGCAGGTTAGGGAGTCCTTTTTCAAGAGCTTTAAGATTCTCTGTTCCCAGGTCAGCTTTCGCCACACCTCCGTGATGCTTAAGAGCTCTTACCGTAGCCACAACAACGACTGCAGAGGGCTTTATTCCGGACATTCTGCACTTTATATCCAGAAATTTTTCCGCTCCCAGATCTGCGCCAAAACCTGCTTCCGTCACCACGTAATCAGCCATCTTCATGGCCATCCTCGTAGCCATCACCGAATTACATCCATGCGCTATGTTGGCAAAAGGTCCTCCGTGAATAAATGCAGGAGTATGCTCAAGAGTCTGCACTAAATTAGGTTTAAGAGCATCCTTAAGAAGGGCCGCCATCGCTCCCTGAGCATTAAGCTGGCCCGCTGTCACAGGCTCATCATCATAGCTGTATCCTACGATAATACTCGATATCCTCTTTTTAAGATCTTCAATATCATCTGACAGACATAAAATAGCCATTATCTCACTGGCAACCGTTATATCAAATCCGTCTTCTCTGGGCATTCCGTTAGGCTTTCCTCCCAGACCGTCTGTAATAAACCTGAGCTGTCTGTCATTCATATCCACACATCGCTTCCATGTTATTCTTCTCGGATCTATCTTAAGCTCATTGCCCTGCTGAATATGATTGTCCAGCATAGCCGCAAGCAAATTGTTTGCGGCTCCGATAGCATGCATATCTCCCGTAAAGTGTAAGTTTATATCCTCCATAGGCACAACCTGCGCATATCCGCCTCCGGCAGCTCCGCCCTTGACGCCGAACACCGGTCCTAAAGACGGCTCTCTGAGTGCTACAAGCACATTCTTATCTATCTTTCGCAAAGCATCTGCAAGACCGACCGTTGTCGTAGTCTTCCCTTCTCCCGCAGGAGTAGGCGATATAGCTGTAACAAGGATTACCTTTCCGTCCGCTTCATCTTTCTTATCTTCCAGCAGATTATAATCCACCTTAGCCTTATAATTTCCGTAAAGTTCAATGTACTTGCTGTCCAAGCCTGCGGAATTCGCTATCTCGTTGATATTTCTCATTTCCGTCTCTTGCGCAATCTGAATATCGCTTTTAATTTCCATCTTCTTCTCCTTTTTAATCAAATATTATTAAATGCGAAAAGAGCCTGACAATCCGGACTCTCTGCCCAGACGGTCGGCTCACTGTTACATTATACTTCACGTGGTTGATTCCACTTGATCCCGTCAGTCGTATAACAAATTTATTTTATCATGAAAAAAAGGTTTATGCAAGTGGTTAGATCGCCTAAGCAACGGCAATCAGATCATTATCAAATGCCAAAAATTATCTTAAATTTCCTTAAAAATACTACAGCACTTTTTTCAAAAACGTCTTTCTGTGGATTGGGCATATCCCCTGTTTTTTAATCCCCTCATAATGCTGCTTTGTACCATAACCCTTATTTTTTTCAAAACTGTACCCGGGATATTCCGCGGCGTACTCTGCCATAATTCTGTCTCTTGTTACCTTTGCTATTATCGAAGCTGCTGCAATGGCAAGAACTTTGGCATCGCCCTTTATTACGGATTCTTGGGGAATCTTGATATCATCTATTTTCATAGCGTCAAACAATATATAATCCGTCTGTCGACTGCCGTTTGCTTCCAACATTCTATTAAGTTCATCCACAGCCATCGTCATAGCTTTTTTAGTAGCCTGCAAAATATTTATATCATCTATAACTTTGTTATCCACCATCCCTATGCCAAAAGCAATCGCCTTTTCCTTTATCACAGGAAAAAGCTTCTCACGCTTCTTTTCAGAAAGTTTTTTTGAATCATCTATTCCCAAAACGTCAAAATCCTCGGGAAGAACTACCGCAGCAGCTACCACAGGACCTGCTAAAGGTCCTCTGCCCACTTCATCAACTCCTGCAATTTTTTCATACCCTGCGCAGCGAAGCTCCTTCTCTTTCACTTTCATCTCAGCAAATCGTTCTCTCAATTTTTCCATTCTCTCCTGCTTTGTCATAGCTTTATAAACGCTCCTTTTTCATCGCAATCTATTTACTCTGTCCCGGATTTTCAAGAGTTATTCTGCCTATCTTTCCTCCTCTGAATTCATCCAGTACAATTCTTCCGATCCTTTCGTAATCTATTCTTTTTCCCGGCAGTATGCAGCCTCTTTTAACGGCTATACTTTCCATATTTTCAAGAGGAGTTTCTGCTGTTTCTTCCAGTTTATATCTTTCTTTAAGCATCTGTGGATAGTTTTCCGCAAGAATACCTATGAGTTCCATAGCAAGAGTTGGCACATCCAGAACCTCATCTTTTATGCATCCGCAGAATGCCAGATCAAGGCCTACCTTGGGATCTTCAAATTTAGGCCACAAAATCCCGGGTGTATCAAGAAGCTGCATATTGTTTTTAAGCTTAAGCCACTGCTTACCTTTTGTTACTCCCGGTCTGTCTCCCGTCTGCGCGCTTTTTTTCCCTGTCATTCTGTTTATAAGAGATGATTTACCTACATTGGGAACACCTACTATCATCAGCCTGAAAGGCTTCTGCATAAATCTGTCCCTGTTTTTCTCCTCTGACATACTCTCAAGAATTCTAAAGAGATTTTTTATTCCCAAGCCACTCATACAATTCATGGAAAAAGCTCTTATACCTTTTTGACGAAAATAATTTTCCCATTCTTTGCTCACGCTTCCATCAGCAAGATCACTCTTATTAAGTACTATCAATTGCGGCTTACCTTTTATCAGCTCATCTATTATAGGATTCCTGCTGGAAAGAGGAATTCTGGCATCAATCACTTCAATAACTGCATCTACCAGTTTTAAGTTTTGCTGTATCAACTCCCTTGTTTTCTTCATATGCCCCGGGTACCAGTTTATATTGTTCATAAAGATTTTCTCCTTTTAATCGCCTCACCTGTATATCTAATTATTTAACCAGTAAAACTTTTTCTGACTTATACTGTTTTATTATATAAACCAGAACTATACTTATATAAACTATAGTAGATACAAACATCAGCGTAATATTCAGCAAACTTATATCTCCATTATTTATATCTGTAAATAAGACCACGTAATTCAAAAACGGTATTATAGATATAAGAGGTGTTCCTGTCACTCCTATCATAAAGGCTATCATACCCGGAAACAATGATATAAATGTGAGCGGTGTCAGCGCGCTCTGCGCCTCCTTAAAGGTCTTGGATTTGCTGGCTATAGCAATACACAGACCACTTATAAAGAAAGAAAAAGCAACTATCACAATCACCGCAAACACTATACTGACAGGCGAATACATAGTATCTACACCTTTATATATAGAAAATATATTTTTTGCTGCCGCTAAAGATATGATAGATAATATCAGACTTATCACTCCGGTCACAATAGCTGATATTGTCACCCCTAAAAATTTACCTATAATTATATCCCTGCTTTTTATAGGAAAAGTCAGCAAAGTTTCCAGTGTTCCCCGTTCCCTCTCTCCTGCTGTTGTATCTGTAGATGGATACGTGGCTGACACAGTTATAGCCATTATTATAAAAAGGAAGGCATAATTTTTTATGTATCCTGCAAAAAAATTATCTTCATCAGCAAAGCGTTCTTCCACTGTTATAATATTCATCATCTGATCTGCATCTATATTATTCTCTCTGAGAAAATCCTGCTGCAGATACTCCTTATATGTATTATAATATGACTCCATAAGTTTGGCTGAATACGTGCTGGTGTCAGAACTGTCCCCGTTTATGATATAACTTTTTCCGTCTCTGGCTACATATAAATCGATATCACCATCTGCAAACTTCTTTTCCAATTCTTTTTCAGTTCCCTTTACAACGTCTATATCCATTGTCTCAGCAATACTTTTTTCTGCTTGTGACATTTCATAGGCAAATCCTATCCTATTATATTCTGTCACGTCTTTATTTGCCTGCGATTCAAATAATGCAGACATTCCCAAAATTATTAAAGGTATGGATACAGGTATTATCAGCATCATGGACAATGATTTTTTATCTCTGAAAAGTTCTCGCACTTCTTTTCTGAATATATTCCACAAATTATTCCTCATCTGCAACACCTCCTATCATTGCGAAAAAAGAATCTCTTAAATTCGTCATGCCTGTATCTGCTTTAATCTCATCTGGTGTTCCGCTGTTTATTATCTCACCTTTATTAAGCATGATAACTCTGTCGCAAATATTCTCAGCCTCTTCCATATAATGAGTAGAATACAAAACAGTCTTTCCTCTGGATCTTTCGCCTTTTATAAAATTGAGTATTATCTGGCTCGAGATAATGTCTAATCCTGATGTAGCCTCATCTAAAATATAATATTCCGGATCGTGTACCATGCATCTGGCCAAATTTACTTTCTGTGTCTGTCCTGTAGACAGATTGGATATTTTATTATAAAGAAACTGCCTCATTCCCAGTATATTAGTTATTTCATCGATTCGTTTAGTCATTTCATCTCCGTCTACACCATATATATCACAACACATTTTCAAAAGCTCATATGTAGATAATGTATCATATATCTTGGTGTTTCCCGACAAGTATGCAATTCTTTGTTTTATCTTGATCTCATCATCTGCGTAAGTCATTCCGTCAAAAGTAATCTCCCCTTCTGTCGGCTCCAAGATTCCTGCTATCATCCTCAAAAGCGTAGTCTTTCCGGCTCCGTTCGGCCCCAATATTCCTATTATTTCTCCATTCCCTGCTTCAAAACTAATATCTTTATCAGCACAAAATTCCTCTTGTTCTTTTTTGTTTTTGTTTCTTAAAAACTTTTTAGTTACATGTTTTACTATAATCATAATACTCCCTCACTTTTTATATTACGATTTACAGGTTGTATTCTTAAATCGTAAATATTCCCTCCGCAATCTATTACTGACTCCATATAATCGAAAAGGCACCGTAAAGGTGCCTCTGTGATTACATGTCTTCTTTTGTTTTGATCTTTGCTGATTTACCGGTTCTTGCACGCATATAGTGAAGTCTTGCGCGTCTGACATCACCTTTTCTTACAACCTCGATCTTTTCCACAAGCGGTGAGTGAATCGGGAATGTCTTTTCCACACCTACACCTGACGCGATCCTTCTTACCGTAAAAGTTTCGCCTATTCCGCCATTCTGTCTCTTTAAGACAAAGCCCTCGAAGATCTGTATTCTCTCTCTGTTTCCTTCTTTAATTTTAACATGTACCTTCACGGTATCTCCAACGTTAAAAGCAGGGATATCAGCTTTCAGATAATCCTGTACAACTGAATCTAATACGTTCATTGAGTCTTCCTCCTTCCCTCCAAGACGTTCTTGGCTATGACCTTTTCATAAGACCAGAGGACCGCCCGTAATACTGAAATATTATACAACAAAATGGTCATGCTGTTCAAGAGATTTTTTTCATATTTGCTGTACAATCACGACTTTGCCGATATTTCAACAACTCGTTGTATCCAGCCAGAGTAAAATGATTCTTCATGAGACACAAGCAGCACAGCTCCCTCAAACTCATCCAGAGCAGTTCTGAGCGCCTCTTTCGCCCAGATATCAAGATGATTAGTCGGCTCATCAAGTATAAGGAAATTGCATGGAGATACGGAAAGCAGACATATCTTTACTTTAGCCTGTTCACCCCCACTGAGTGTCCCTACTGACTGTGCGGCATGCTTACTTGAAATTCCACACTTTGCAAGGCGTTGTCTCACTTCTTTTACTGAAAAATGAGAACAAGTATCCGATATTATCTGAATGGGGCTCTTTCCGGGATCACGCCACGTCATTTCCTGTTGAAAATATCCTGTAACAGTCATCTGTGAGAAAGAAAAAGCTCCTCCAAGAGCGGGAATCTTCCCTGTTATGGTTTTAAGCAATGTAGATTTTCCTATCCCGTTAAATCCCCTGACTGCTACTTTTTCTCCGCCCTTTACCGTAAAACTTATATCTGTCAAAACAGGATAATGATATCCTACGGTAAGATGACTCACTTCCAAATGTCCGGAAGCAGGCTGGCCTACAGAAGAAAAATTAAAAATAGGTTTTATTTCTTTCTGCTTCGGAGCCTCCATAAGTTCCATTCGATCAAGCTGTTTCTGCCTGCCCCTTGCCATTCTGGATTTTCTTCCGGCAATATTCTTTCTTATAAACTCCTCTGTCTTTTTCACTTCTTTTTGCTGTGCCGCATATTGTCTCATATAATCCTGACGAAGCAAAGTTTTTTTCTTTGCAAAATCAGAATAAGAACCGAAATATTTATTAATTCTCTTATTACCAATATCAAGTATCCTTGTAGATATTTTCTCCAGAAAATCATAATCGTGTGATACTACCAAAAATGCTTTTGACAGATCTGATAAATATCCAGCAAGCCACGTTATATGCTCTCTGTCCAAAAAATTAGTAGGTTCATCTAACAGCAGCACATCGGGGCTTTCAAGCAGGAGTTTAGCCAATATTACTTTAGCTCGCTGTCCGCCGCTCAAGTTTTCTATAAAGCTGTCCAAACCCATAGCTGTCAGTCCCAGCCCCGATGATACCTTATCTATTTTAGTATCTGCCGAATAAAAATCTTCACGTTCCAGCTCCTCCTGACATTTTGCTGCAGCTTTCAGTTTTCCTTCATCGCCATTAGCCGCCTGTTCATAATATCTGTTCATTTGAGATTCTATTTTATATAACTTCGAAAAAGCAGATCTCAAAAAATCTCTTATGGTAACAAATTTTTTTATCTGCGCATATTGATCAAGATATCCTGTTTTAACACCGGGTTTCCACGTAATCATCCCCTCATCGGGAATGATTTGACCTGCACATATTTTTATAAGTGTACTTTTTCCCGTACCATTCTGCCCTACAATACCTGTATGTTCACCTCTGTTCAAAGAAAATCCGGTATCCCTGAACAGCAAATCATCTCCAAACGAATGCGTCATCGCTGTAATTTTTAATAAACTCATAACTAACAACCTCTCTATCGATATTTAATATAAAAAACAGAAGGTAGATGTCTCAGACATCTTGCCTTCTGCCAAACTCTTAATTCATAAAAATAACAAAAGGCTATGGATAAACATTGTCCATAGCCTTTAAATAATTAAACCGGTACGGGAAAATAAGCAATAATAGGAAACTGCTGCAGCTTACCTTTTAATCGCTGTCATTCCCGACGAAATCTCAGTACACTATTATGCACTGTACTCTGTACAATGTTTCATCGGATGTAATTGTACAGAGCTGATCTTCTTTACAGATGGTAGTTCATTATTTATATAAAAATTCATTATCTTTCTCCTTTTACCGTACCGACCATATCATAAAATGCATTCAATGTCAAATATATATTCTTTAATGCACATTATGCTCTTGGATGGGATTTATCATAAACATCCTTTATTCTGTTTTTCGTAACAGACAAATATACCTGTGTAGCCGTTATATCTTCATGACCCATAAGTTCCTGCAAAGTCTTAAGGTCTGCTCCGTTCTGAAGCATATGAACAGCAAAAGATGTTCTGATTATATTAGGAGTCAGCCTATGTTCTATCCCGGCCTTATTACCATACTCCTTAAGTATCTTCCACAGCCCCTGACGAGTTATACGTTTTCCGTAATAATTGACAAAAAGAGCCTTTTCTGCGGTATTCTCTTTTACAAGTTTTTTTCTTCCGTCATATATATAATCTTCCAGAGCTGCTCTTGAAGGTCTTCCCAAAGGCACTATTCTCGGATTGCTCTGCTCCCCTGTACATGTTATAAAGCCCATTCTCAGATTAATATCCTCCACGTTGGCTTCTATCAGTTCACTGACTCTGATACCGGTGGCATAAAGAACTTCCAAAATGGCTCTGTCTCTCACACCTTTTACTGAATCATCAGGAGTTGCAAGAAGCTTGTCAATCTCATCCATCTCCAGATATTCTATTTCTTTACGCTCTATTTTAGGTGACTTTATGTTAGCTGTGGGATTATTTTTCATAAGCCCTGCTTCTATCAGATAATTAAAAAAGGCTCTTACTGAAGCCAGCTTTCTGTTGACAGTCACCGCCGATTTCCCTGCTATCTTGAGATTGTGAAGAAATGCTATTATTTCAGTGCTGGAAGTATCAAGAATATCCGACATACCTCTGGACCCTTCAAATGCCATGAATTCTAAAATATCACGGCTGTACGCCTCCAGCGTATTCTTAGACATTTTTCTTTCTTTTTGCAGGTATTCTATAAAATCTTTTGTATACATACTGCCCTCCCTGTCAAAATCAATGGTGACTATGCTTTGAATTATACTACTGATATATTGGGTTTACAATAATCAAATTTTATTGATTATCGAAATAAATGTATATTTATAAAGAATAAAAACAAACTCTTTACAGCTCATCCTGTTTCAATTCATGCTTTCCATACTTTAACATACTCATAAAGTTTTCTGATAATAATTATTGTCATAACAGAGGTTTGTCCGTCATATCTTTTATATGAACTGAGGCTCCAAAGGGGCCGCTATATGTCATATTTGACAGATAGATGAAAGGGGACATACTTATGAAAAAATCAGCAACTATATTCATATTCATTTTTATGACAGGCCTATTTGCCGGAATATTTTTCAGTACGAATCTGTCATACGAAAATAACGAATATCTTTCTTCTCTGCTGCTTGCAAGCTTTACAGACAATGCAGCCGGTTTCGGTAAAATATTCTTCTCTGCTCTTGTATCTAATTTCATCCTAATGTTAATAATGCTTCCTGCTATAGTAACAAAATTTCTCTGCCCTATTCCGCCTGTCATTTTATGGTTTAAAAGCTTTTCCATCGGGTTCTGCAGCGGACTTGTATATCTCAACGCCAATAACGCCATACTGATCTCCCTTACAAAAATATTTCCCCCAAACTTATTTATTATACCTGCTTTTTTAATCATATCAACTGTTATATTCCACTGTTCCACGTCTGAAGCCATCAAAAAAAACAGACCTTATCAGGAAAATAAAAGTCTGCTGATTCTGACCGCTATTTCTGTCATTCTTGTATTGGCAGGCTGTATTACAGAATCAATATGTCACTCAGCTGCTCTTTAGCCATAAGAAGCCCTGCAACAGTTTTAGCATCTATGAGTCGGCCCTCATATGCCATCTTATAGACTTCTTCAAAAGGCATCTCAATTACATTTATTGCTTCATCATCATCAAGATCCTGCTCCCCTGCATTTAAGCCTGTCATAGCATACATGTGAATAACTTCTTCCGAATAAGCGACACTCGTATTTATCTTTCCGAGATATCTGATATTCTCTGCAGTGTACCCGGTTTCCTCCTTAAGCTCTCTTGCAGCTACCACTGCAGGATCTGTCTCGCCTTTGTCCACTTTTCCGGCAGGCAGCTCCAGTACTTTCATCCCACAGGCATATCGATACTGTTCCACCATGACTATATTCCCATTATCTTTAATAGGCACTACTGCCACAGCCCCATTATGTTCTATTATTTCTCTGTAGGCATAACCTTTCACTGCAGTTACTTTATCCCGGCGCACATTCAATATAGCCCCTTCATATATACGCTCGCTGCCTATTTTCTTTTCTTCAAAAATCATTGCTTTTCTGACCCCATTTCAATAGATCTGTCAACAGCTGCCTGAAAACCTTCTTTTACATCCTCCATAAATCCGTTTTCAAATAACTTATTGACAGCTTCTATAGTTGTCCCATTAGGAGAACATACATTTATTCTAAGCTGCTCAACAGATTCCGGACTTTCAAGAACCATTTTTGCAGCCCCCAGTACTGACTGCGCGGCAAATATTCTTGCTGTTTCTGCATCCATCCCGTTTTTTACAGCCGCTTCTATAAGCGCCTCTATATACATATATGTATATGCGGGACTGCTGCCACTGACCCCTATTACGCAATCCATCAAACGCTCTTCTACAAACTCCGCTCTTCCTATGACCGAAAACAAAGATTCTGCCAGATTAAATACGTCGTCATCAACATTGCCGTTCCGGCAAATAGCAACCATAGCTTCACCTACTTTTGCAGGCGTATTAGGCATTATCCTTATGACTGCCGCGTCATTCCCCAAATAGCGTTCCACAAACTCCATACTTACTCCGGCGGCCATAGATATCACTGTCTTTTCATCTGTATATGCCGGAGCTATTTCTTTCATAACCGATTCTATGACCTGAGGTTTGACTCCTAAGACCACTATATCCGACTTCTCACACAGCTGTCTGCCGCTTTCGCAGATAGTAAGCTGTGAAATTTCTTCCTTAGTCTTTTCACAAAGTTCACTATTCATATCAAATGCCAGCAACTGATTATGCCCGGTCTTTCCGGACTGCGCATAGCCGGATAAAATAGCTCCGCCCATATTGCCAATACCTATAAATCCTATTTTTTTCATAGTGATCACCTCATATTTATTAATCCACTATTTTCCTATAGTACCTAAAAATAACGTACCTCGTCCTTCCCCCCGAGTACTGTCTCTGATAATATCATGCTTCGTTCCGTTAAGCAGTATCATAGGGATACCAAACTTGTTCACTCGAGCTGCAGCTTCTATCTTGGTACGTATACCGCCTGTTCCAAACGAGCTCTTTTCTCCTATACTTATAGAAGATATCAGCTCTTCTGCATTATCAACAGCCTCAATAAGAGAAGCATCATCGCTGTTTTTGGGATCTTTATCAAACACACCATCTATATCACTTAAAATTATCATTAAATCAGCATTCCAGAGAATAGCCGTAAGAGCCGCCAAAGTATCATTATCACCGATTTTGATTTCTTCAACACATACGCTGTCATTTTCATTAATAATGGGAACAACACCCTCATCTATAAGGGTAAATAAGGTATTTCTGATATTAAGTGTTCTGTGATGATCGTTAAAATCATCTCTGGTCAGAAGAATCTGGGCCACATGCACATCGTAATCGGCAAAATACTCTTTATAAGCCATCATAAGCTCTACCTGCCCGATAGCACAGAAAGCCTGCTTATAATTAAGATCTCCTCTCCTGTTCCATCTGTTTATAGCGCCAACACCGCATACCCCGGCCCCCGAAGAAACTACCATCACTTGTTTACCCATATCTATAAGGGAATTAACCTGTTCCACGATATTATACAAAACATTTCTATCAACAGTCCCATCTTCGGCAGATATAACGTTGCTTCCTATTTTAACCACTATTTTTTTACTGTTCAGAATACATTCTTTTAACTGTTCCATTTCTTTACTGCCTCCTACTCGACCAGAAAATTATACAACATAGAGAAGAAAAGGTAAAGGGGAGGCTTACATACAGTATTTCTGATTCATTGCGCAGCATAGACAGCTGTGATATACTTACTTAAAATTATAATTGTTTTAGGCTGCCAGAAGGGAAAATTAATGAAATCAAAAAATGAAACATGTGACCAGAAATTAAAATCTGACGTGAAAAAAGAAATAAAAATTCTGATTTTCGGTCTTATAGGAGCGCTTATAATGGCAGTAAACATAAAAAGTTTTGTACACGCAGGTGGTCTTTATCCGGGAGGCTTCAACGGTGTAACATTGCTTTTGCAGTCTATCTTCGAAAACTTTTTCGGTATCACCCTGCCTTTTACTCCCATAAGTCTCATCCTTAATGCTGTTCCTGTTGCTGTGAGTTTTCTTGCTATAGGAAAACGTTTCACAGTCAATACTACTGTGATCATTGTCGCCACAAGTATTTTCACTGATATTGTCCCGGCCATACCTATAACACACGATATCCTTCTCATAAGTATATTCGGAGGGATAGTAAACGGCATAGCAGTGAGTCTCTGTCTTATAGGAGGCACCTCCACCGGCGGAACTGATTTTATCGCAGTTTTCTTCATGGAAAAAAAGAACACAGATGTATTCAACTATATACTTCTTGGCAATGCCATAGTACTTATAATAGCCGGTATTCTTTTTGGCTGGGACAAAGCACTATATTCTATCATTTTTCAGTTCACATCTACCCAGATGATACATCTTCTCTATCAAACACATAATAAAGTAACTCTGTTTGTAGTCACCGATCATCCCGAAAGGGTTTATGAGATCATCAGGGAAGTAACTCACCACAGCGCCACCGAGCTCACTGCCACCGGTATGTATTCACAGCAGGAACGAGGCATAATATATTCCATTGTATCACGTACAGAAGCCAAGGTCGTCATAAGGCAAGTTCTTGAAAGCGACCCGCATGCCTTTGTAAATGTAGTAAAAACAGATATGTTCACAGGAAGATTTTATATGGACGATATACACTGAAAATGAAAAAAAGCCCTGCGCTCCTCCGGAGACAAGGCTTTTGTCTTTTTTTTTACTTTATCTGGGTTCTACGATAAGTTTTATCGCAGTTCGTTCTTCCCCTTCAATCTCTATATCGGTAAACGCCGGTACCGATACAAGATCTATTCCGCCGGGTGCTACGAATCCTCGTGCGATAGCGATTGCTTTAACTGCTTGGTTCAATGCTCCTGCACCGATCGCCTGTATCTCGGCTCCTCCCTTTTCCCTCAAAACACCGGCTAATGCGCCTGCTACTGAATTAGGATTTGACCTTGCTGATACTTTCAAAACTTCCATTTTTAATTCCTCCATAAATTATTACAGTATTTTGTTGTTTCCCGGGTTCTCCCCTTTGTTAAATAAATTATATATCCTGTGAAGTTCTTTTTATATCCGATTCATTCGACATTTACGTCTAAAAATAGCCATAAAACAGTATTATTGAAATTTTTTCGACTTTTACTTGCTTTTTTCAAGCAAGTAACTTATAATTTATCTGAGGTTATCCCCCTGATAGCCTCATTAATCTCTAATCCCAATACCCCTTTTAACAAAAGAGACCTGTTAGGTCTCTTTTGTTTTTATTATCTGTGATGACTTGATTACGTCATTTTCACTTTATTTTATCCCTGTCCCTTGCTATAATACTAATTACTATGAAACATTTAACCGCAAAATACAATGAACCTATTTATACCAGCAGTATACTTGATTTTTATTTCCGCGATGTGCGTGCAGGAGTCTTGGATATAGAGACTACAGGGCTGAATTCGTCACGAAACAAATTCATACTGGGAGGACTTCTGGATTTTCAAAATAAAACACTTCATCAGTTCTTTGCAGAAAACAGGAATGAAGAAATTCTGGCTCTTGAGAAGTTTGCCGAGGAAGTATCAAAGCTTGACATGGTGATCACATATAACGGAAAACATTTTGACATGCCATTCATCAACAAACGGTTAAGAATGTTTTCCATGAAAAACTGCACACCTTATAATCTTGACCTCTACCTTGTTTTGAACGGCCATTCCCCAATAAAAAAATTCATTCCCAATCTTAAACAAAAGACTGTGGAAAATTACATGGGACTGTGGCAGAACAGGTCAGACGAGATTTCAGGTGGGGAAAGTGTGGAGCTTTACAATAGCTATGAAAAAACAGGAAATAAGCAGCTTGGTGATAAAATATTGCTTCATAACAGCGATGATGTACTTCAGCTTACAAGACTTCTCAAGGTTATCAGCAAAGCGGATTTTCATAAAGCTATGTTTCATTTAGGATTTCCGGCCGGTCCTTTTACTGTGGAAAAAATCAGAATCGACAGTGATTCCATATCAGTTTCAGGAACTCAAAGAAAATTTAATATGGATTATATGGGATTTTCATTCGGAGATTATCCGGCAGAAATTCGCCTCACCGGAAAAACATCTGATTTTTGCATGAAGCTTCCGATAATACGAGACTCCGGACTTGCTATAATAGATTTGGAGTCTGTCGGAATTTCCTGCAAACCATTCAGCATTTATCCTTCATACAGCAGTGGTTTTTTAGTATTGGAGGATCACAACAAAAAAAACTATATGGAAATAAACCATTTTATAAAAGATTTTATCCGATTGTTTATGGAGAATTTATGAGAAAGGACATTTATATGGATTTTATCGACAGTATTAAAAAAGTTAAAGAAGACAGTTTCGCTATGGCTTCCCTATCGGAAGATGTGAGAAACAATGCACTTGAAGCAGTCACAAAAGCGCTGAATGAAAACAAGGCTGCTATATTTGACGCTAATAATCGCGACCTGGAAGCTGCCAAGGAAAGTTCTCTTGCAGATCCCATCATAAACAGGCTTAAATTTGACGATCATAAGCTTTCCACATGCATATCAGGAATATATGATCTTATCGATCTCGATGACCCTCTTTTCAAAGAACTTTTAAAACGTGAGCTTGACAAGGATCTTGTTCTGACAAAAACAACATGCCCTATAGGTGTTATCGGAGTGATATTTGAATCCAGACCTGATGCTCTCGTTCAAATAGCAGCTCTCTGCATCAAAAGCGGAAACTGTATAATACTGAAGGGCGGAAGTGAAGCAAAAAACACAAACAAAGCGTTATTTGACGTAATCTACAAAGCTTGTGTCGCTGCAGGACTTCCTCAGCATTTTGCCGTACTCATAGAGGACAGAGCGGAAATCAATGAACTCTTAAAGTGTCACGATTACGTGGACCTTCTTATCCCAAGAGGTTCAAACCAGTTTGTTCAGTATATAATGGACAATTCCAAAATACCTGTCATGGGTCATGCAGATGGTATTTGTCACATCTATGTTGATGGGGCCGCCAACGTTGAAAAAGCTGTTCCCATAATTATTGATTCCAAGACTCAATATGTAGCGGCATGCAACGCAGCGGAAACATTGCTTGTACATAAAGACATAGCCGATGTCCTTCTTCCGCTCCTTTCAGATGCTTCCGGAAACAATATAAAGTACAAATGTGACGCAAGATCAATGGGAATGATTTCATGTGAACCGGCTACAGAAGAAGATTTTAAAACAGAATATCTCGATTATATCCTTTCGGTAAAAATAGTGGATAATATAGATGAAGCCATAAACCATATAAACAAATACGGTTCCCACCATACTGACTGCATTATAACAGAAGATAAAGATTCAGCAGACAAATTCATGTCGCTGGTAGATTCAGCAGGGGTATATCAAAACTGTTCCACAAGATTTGCTGATGGCTTTAGATACGGATTCGGTGCAGAAGTAGGCATCAGTACAGGGAAAATACATGCCAGAGGACCTGTAGGGCTTGACGGACTTGTAACATACAAATACAAGCTTGTTGGCACCGGTCAGATAGTAGCCGACTATGCCAGCGGTAAATCTACATTCAAATTTCATGATCTGATCTGAAAAATATTTTCATACTTATCGATCAAAAATCGGAAAAGCCGGCTTCGCTGATTTGTTTCAGCAGCCGGCTTTTTTAATATTGTCTTCTATAAACTTTTCAAATAGCTGCCCAACGCTTTTACAGCATTATCAACATGCTCTGACACCGACAGCTCCTCTACACTTACTACATGAATGTGACATCTGTTTATAGGCAAAAGTATTTTGTATGTATGACTGCCGCCTATGGCCGATGCCATTGCAGGCGATAATTCTCCCATCATGGAATTGGCGTTAAGTATCCCGATGACACCTATGACAATATCCACATGCTGCATATTATGAATTATAGCATTCTCTCCTGTGGCACCGTCATCCGCACCGGCTCTGAGCATCTGTCCTGTAGCTACAGAATTTGTTCCAAGCGCTATCACATTTATATCGGGAAAAGCCTTCTTTACCCTATCAACTATTGCTCTGCCTATTCCGCCTCCTTGTCCATCCACAACCGCTATGTTCATTCTGCTTTCTCCTCTTCCACTTCCGTGATTTTTTAGTCCCAACCTCTGTCATATCCGCTGTAACAGTCCATACATACAGGAAGACCATCCATAACTCTCATCTTTGTTTCCGCAGCACTCTCCCCGCATACACTGCATTTGACAGATTTTAAAGATAATGCCGGCCCCGGCATATTCATTCTTGGTTTACCGATTTCAAAAATATCTTCAACAGGAGCAGTCAGTACAAACTTTATATACTCACCGCCATGAATTCCTGACTTTTTATCCTTTGCCATCAGCCTGAAACATTCCCCGGTATTTCTTTTAAAAAAATTAAAAGCAAATTTCCCTGTACCTCGGTAGATAAGATTTCCCTTACCTAAAGTACAACCTAATACCGATTGTATCCCATCTACTCCACATGCGTCATTCTCCGTGACACATACTATCTCTTCATCTTCCGCTCTTTCTATTCCAAATCTTTTCTGAGCTTCAATGGCCGCCCGCACACCTAAGGCGAGCCCTCCACACGTATGACCGTGAAAATCTACAGCTTTATCCCAAACATTTTTACTCATATTACAGCTCCAGTTTATAATCTCCGTCTTTTATCTTTCCTGCCCTACGCAGCAATCTGTCTATAACAAAAGACAGTACTGCAGGAAGGGCGATCTGCAGCAGCATCACCTTCCACAGGGTATCAAAAGAAAAGCCCATGTCATTAAAAGTTCCTATCTGTCCCACAAGACCCGATGTCCCCATACCGGCTCCTACAGCTATATTTGTCATCTTAAACACACAAGTAGACAGCGGCCCTATTATAGCTCCCGCTAATGTAGCCGGAACCAGTATCCATGGATTTTTTATGATGTTGGACACCTGAAGCATAGAAGTGCCAAGTCCCTGAGCCACCAAACCGCCTACACCGTTTTCCCTGTAGCTTGCCACAGCAAAACCTATCATCTGAGCGCAGCAGCCTACTGTGGCAGCTCCTGCCGCAAGCCCACTCAAATCAAGCATTATACACAATGCTGCACTGGAAATAGGCGCAGTAAGAACAAGACCAACTATAACGGATATAACTATACCAAACACAAACGGCTGCCATTCTGTGGCGGTCATAATAAGATCGCCAAGCCTCATCATACACCAGCCTATAGCCGGTCCGGCAAGCTTTGCTACTATAGCCCCTGCTGTTAATGTTACAGCAGGAGTAACCAATATGTCAACTTTTGTTTCTTTCGAAACCATCTTTCCCAGTTCTGCTCCTACGGCAACTGCCAGAAACGCTCCTGCAGGCCCCCCTGACACTTCAATACCGAATCCCAGCATATTCGCTCCCATCATACCTGTCACCACACTGGTAAACAGAACAAGTGGAGGAGCTTTCAAACTCCATGCCACGGCCACTCCTATGGCAGCTCCCATATAAGCTTTTGCCTGTCCTCCTACCTCCACGAAAAATGAAGATATGACATTATCCCCGAAAAGATTTGCCGTCTGTACACCGATAGTATCAAAAATAACTCCTATAAGCAAAGACCCGAACAATCCGAGCGCCATTGCCGACAGTGCATCCTGTAAATACCGCTTTACGGAAATCTCAATGTTCTTGCGTTTAAAAAAACTTTCTTTAGTCTGTACTGTTTCTTTCCCTTTCATATCATCTGCGCCCCTGCCGGCTCCTATCTGCCGAAAAAGGCACACTCCTTTCTCAAATATAAACGAATTTTAACCTACCGTCTGATTGTACCAGAGTGTATATACATATATCAAGATACTTGTATATATTATTTGATTGAAAATTAATGGTGTGATATTATGATATGAGAATCATTACTTACCAACATCCATAAAGGAGGTCTCTGTAACTATGAAGAATACAAGTACACAAAAAGAATGGTCAGCTTTTGACCGGAGAAATCATATAAAAAATACTCTCGAAAATTCTTCAAAACCTGTCACGGCTGCCCGGTTTGCCGGAGAGCTTTCCGTAAGCAGGCAGATAATAGTAAGTGATGTTGCGATACTGAGAGCTTCAGGATTAGATATCCTTGCCACACCGAAAGGATATATACTCAACAGCCTTGACAGTTCTGACAATTTTCCTTTCACCGGCATTATAGCATGCAGACATTCATCAAAGCAGCTTCAGGATGAGCTCTATACCATCGTCGACTTCGGTGCCACTGTTATAGACGTATCCATAGAACATGCCATATATGGTGAACTTTCAGCAAATCTTGGACTGTCATCAAGATATGATGTGGATCAGTTCATATCAAAAGTAAGCAGTGATAAAAATTCTGCTCCTATAAGTTCTCTTACAGATGGGGTCCATCTCCACACAATAGGTTGCCGTGATAAAGAAACTTTCCTGCTTATCAAAAAATCTCTCTGTGACAAAGGCATAATTATAAAATGATTTTCTCTTTTATCTTTTTGTAATAAAACACACCTATAAAATCAGCAAGAAGCCAGCCTGCAGGTACTGACCACCATATACCATTTACTCCTATAAAAGGTACGGATGAAAGAACATATGCCAGACATACTCTCGTACCCAAAGATAAAACCGTCAGTATCAGTGACATCCCGGGCCTGTTGAATGCTCTGTATAAACCATACAAAATAAATAATCCTCCTATACCGAAGTAAAATATACTTATAATATGAAGATAAGAAATTCCCACAGCTAAAATCGCTGTTTCATCCGAATGAATAAACAACAAAAGAAGCTGTTTTGCAAATGAAAAAACAAGAATAGAAATAACAGCAGAAAAAATCAGCATACTTATAACAGCAGAACGTATTCCCTTTTCAATACGTTCTTTTTTACGCGCGCCATAATTCTGTGCCGCAAATGTGGAAAAAGAATTTCCGAAATCCTGAAGCGGCATATATGCAAAAGCATCTATTTTAGTAGCTGCTGCAAATGCTGCCATGACAACAGCGCCAAAACTGTTTACAAGCCCCTGTACCATCAATATCCCCAGATTCATGACTGACTGCTGCATACAAGTCAGAAAAGAGGCACCCATTATTTCATTAAGTCCTATCCATGTTATACGCATATGCCTGCGTGCCGGTCGCAGCTGAGGGCACTTTACCAATGTATAGATCATGCTTCCTATCCCTGAAAACCACTGCGAAATTATAGTGGCTAAAGCTGCACCTTCTACACCCCACTCAGCCACCAGTACGAATATAAGATCCAAAATAATATTCATGACAGCCGAAATGCCAAGAAATACCAGAGGTGTCACTGAATTTCCCACAGCCCTGAGCAAAGATGCGAAAAAATTATAAAGAAAAGTGGCGAATATTCCGCAAAACATCACCATTAAATAATTTCTCATCAAATCATAAACCTCTTCAGGTACCGAGAGCATCTTCATCACAGGATCTATAAAGACCATTACTGCAATATTCAAAAGCACAGAAAAACATGCGATCATCACAAAAGCAGTAAATATATTTCCTTTCATGTGATCCAATCGCTTCTCACCATATCTTATAGAAAAAATCGCTCCGCAGCCCATGCACATTCCCAAAAGTATAGACGTTATAAAAGTGACCAGCGTATATGATGATCCAACTGCCGCTAAAGCATCAGAACCTAAAAAACGACCTACGATCAGTGTATCTACTACATTATAAAGCTGCTGGAGCAGATTCCCACATATCATGGGGAATGCAAAAGCTAATATTCCTTTTGTGACTGAACCTTTTGTCAAATCTATCTGCATATTATCTCCTGATGATTCTTTTTCATAAAAAAATAACGGCGCACAAACCCGCGCCGTTATTTAACTACTTTAATACATGCGCACAATCTTATTTTGCACAAGTCTTGATAGCGTTTTCTAAGATTTCCAAACCAGCATCAAGCTGAGCATCAGTAACGCACAGAGGGCAGAGGAATCTGATAACGTTTCCATATGTTCCTGCTGCTTCAAGCATAAGACCCTTGCCCATAGCTTCCTGAACGATAGCATTTACAAGAGCTGCATCCGGTTCTTTTGAAGTCTTGTCTTTAACAAACTCGATACCCATCATAGCGCCCAGACCTCTTACATCTCCCACGCACTCATACTTATCCTGCCAGCCTTTGAAAGCTTTCATGGCCACATCAGCTATGTGCATAGCTTTTGCAGGATAATCATCTCTTTCCATAACTTCTATTACTTTGAGAGCTGAAGCTGCTGATACAGCATTTGCGCCAAATGTTCCGCCGATTGTTCCCCCTGTTACAGCATCCATAACTTCTGCTCTTGCAGTTACCGCTGATAACGGCAATCCTGCAGCAATGGATTTAGCTGTGGACAAAATATCAGGAGCACATCCTGCATCTGCAAAATACTGTGAAGCAAACATTTTACCACTTCTTGCCCATCCACACTGAACTTCATCGCAGATCATCATGATTCCATGCTCGTCACAGATCTTTCTGACAGCTTTTACCCATTCGATAGGAGCCGGAACAAATCCGCCTTCACCTTGTACAGGCTCGAATACGATAGCAGCGCATGAATCATATGGAGTAGCTTCTATGAACACTTCTTCCAGCTTTTTCACATAATAGTCTATAGCTTCTTTTTCGCTCATATTGCCAGGAGCTCTGTAAAGGTTAGGGAACTCTGCTCTGTATACACCGTCAGGGAAAGGACCCATGCCTACCGCATAAGCCTTTTTAGCGGTCATAGTCATTGTAAGAGAAGTTCTTCCGTGGAAAGCGCCTGTAAATACTATGATATTAGGCCTTCCTGTATAGCTTCTTGCGATCTTAACGGCATTTTCATCTGCTTCGGAACCTGAGCACACGAACATAGTCTTTTTCTTATCTCCTTTTACAGGAACGATTCTGTTCATTTCTTCCGCAAGTTTCACATAGCCTTCGTGAGTTGTAATGTTGAACATTGAGTGGAAAAATTTATCAGCCTGTTCTTTAACCGCTTCAATGCATTCAGGATTGCTGTATCCTATATTGAGTACACCGACACCGCCGATCCAGTCGAGGAAAATATTTCCGTCAACGTCTTCAAACATAGCTCCCTCGCCTCTTTCGATAACTGCTTTGTAAGCAGTTCCGATTCCGTTTGGAACAGCAGCAGCCCTTCTGTCCAGTACAGCCTTAGCCTTAGGTCCAGGTAATGTTCCGGTAACGATTTTAGGTAATGCTTCTCTTAACATAACAAACCTCCATAATAAAATATTTATAAAAATTAATTTATACCTAATTCAGAGAGCTTCCTGTAAAGTGTTGCTCTCGACAGTCCCAACTCCTTCGCAACAGTATCTTTAATACCGTTATGCTGTTTCAGTTTTTTTCTAATTATTTCTTTTTCGTAAAGTTTCACCTGCTCGGCAAGAGGTCTGTCCAGATTCTTAAATTTGACCATCTCTTCCTCTTTTTTCAAAATACGTGCGGGAACTTCCTCCATGGTTATTACATTTCCAAAAGCCATGTTCGTACCGTATTCAACAGCATTCTCAAGTTCTCTCACATTTCCGGGCCAATCGTGATTAGTATAAAGTTCTTCTACCTCAGGAGAAAAACGCTCTATCTTTTTATTCATAAAACTATTATATTTTCTAAGGAAATGATACATAAGCAGTTTTATATCGTCTTTTCTCTCTCTCAGCGGCGGTATAGAAAGCGGTATAACGCTAAGCCTGTAATAAAGGTCTTCTCTGAAACGATCTTCTTCAATAAGCTTTTCAAGATCCTTATTGGTAGCAGCAATTACCCTCACATCCACAATTATGCTCTTGCTTCCTCCTACTCTGTCAAATCTCATGTTCTGAAGAACATGGAGAATCTTGACCTGAAGATGAAGGGGCATATCACCGATTTCATCGAGGAAAATGGTGCCACCGTCAGCAAGCTCGAATTTACCTTCCTTACCCTTTTCACTAGCCCCTGTGAAAGCTCCTTTCTCATATCCGAAAAGTTCGCTTTCCAGCAGATTCTCAGGAATAGCTCCGCAATTCACCGTTATAAAAGGCTTATCTTCTCTCGGACTTGCGTAATGAATAGCTTTAGCGAACATTTCTTTTCCCGTGCCGCTCTCACCTGTTATGAGAACGGTGGAATTGCTTCTCGCTGTTATCAGAGCCTGCTGTTTGGCTCTCATTATCTTGTCACTGCTGCCGATTATATCGTCTACTGTGTTTTTTATCTTTCGTGTATTGAAATTGTAAACCAGCTTCTGTGCTTCCTCTATATCTCTGAAGGAGATCACTACTCCATCTATGTCATCGCTTGACATAAAAGGCTTCACTGTTACTATGAAATGATGCTGCTTTCCGTCGACTTTAAAGATTTCTTCATTTTCAGTATACCCGGTTCCTGTATCAAGAACTTTTATAGCAGGGCTTCCAGGCATAATATTGCTTATGTGTTTGCCTATAAGGTCTCCCTTATTTGTCCCGAACAGCCCCGCAGCTCTGTTGTTACAGTGCTTGACATAGCCCTTTTGATCAAGCGCGAATATACCTTCGTGAGCAGTCTCCAATACTATAGACATTTCATCTCTTGAAACCTCGACATTTTCCAAAGTTTCCTGCTGGTCCGCCTTTGCCGACAGCAGATCTGCCATCTTTTCAACAAACACGGTCATGCTTTCCCTCTTATCGAGAAGGAGATGTTTTTGCTCATCAGTAAATGCCACAAGCCCGATTATTCCTATGATCTCGCCTTTCAAAACTATGGGAGTACATATCTCTGCAAGCTCTCCAAGTCTCGTATTGCCTACAATAGGCCTGTCATAATCTTTGCAGTTCTGAGCATCCTCTACATACTGCGTCTTACCTGTTCTCAGAACTCTTGCATAAAGGTAGTTTCCTTCAAGATTTCCATCTTCTTCCTTCTTGCCTATCCTCCTGTGATAATAACCGGTACCGCCCAGTATTCTCAGTTTGTTGTCCACTATTTCAACTTCAAGACCGACAGCGATGCTGATGGCCTCTGCAACCTGTTGTACACTTTCTTTAATGCCGCTTAAAACAGACATTCTTATCACCTTTATCAAATATAATATCTACTAAATACCTATTTCTATTTTACCACATGCACAACATGTTTTTAAAAGTTTTTTCCTGCTTTTAATACTTTTATAGCTGTTATTTAAATATCATTTTGCTGTGTTTTATCCCTGCCTTCTCCGTCACTGACTTCAGCGCCCAGATTCATAGTTGATTTTTCCAGCTCAAGTACCATATTATTAATCTTAGACAGTTTTTCAGGAGAAATATCCTGCCCTACAGCCAGTTTAGTATTATACAATATATCTTCTATTCTTCGGTGTATATCAAACAGATTAGCTCTCAGACTGTTTAACACTTCCTCATCCACTTCCTCTTTCATGGCCTGCTCCATATTGACAAGTTCATCCTTTTCAAGAACAAATTCAGAATTCCCTCTGACCACTATAGGATGATATCCCAACTCAGCTTCAACGGTCTGTGCGAAATCTTCCTTTGCCTCAGGTTCACCGTGAACAAGGAAAATATGCTTCGGCTCAGCCTTAAATCCTTTAAGCCATTCCAGAAGACCGTCTCTGTCAGCATGTCCCGAAAAACCCTCAAGATTATATATGTTGGCATTTACCTTTACCTTTTCACCAAAAAGCGTAACTTCCTCCGCACCGTCCAGTATCATCTTTCCGAGGGTTCCTTCAGCCTGATACCCCACGAAAACTATGCTGGATTTTCTGTTCCAGAGGTTATGCTTAAGGTGATGTCTTATCCTTCCTGCATCACACATACCGCTGGCGGAAATTATCACTTTAGGCTCCGGATCAGTATTAAGCCATATTGACTCTTCACTCGTTCTTGTAAATCTGAGGTTCTTAAAATCCAGAGGATTATCTCCCTTTGTTATAAATTCCTTCGTTTCTTCATCAAATACCTGCGCGTTGCGTTTAAAAACTTCTGTCGCGGTAGTTGCCATAGGACTGTCCACATATACCATTATATTGTCAAAGTCCCTGCGGTATTCATTATCTGTTTCATACACCCGATTTAATTCATATATAAGCTCCTGAGTCCTTCCTACGGCGAAAGAAGGTATAACCGTTGTGCCGCCCTTTGCCGCCGTGTCCCGGATTATATCCATAAGTGCCTTGACATCCATAGAATTGGCCGGGTGCAATCTGTTGCCGTATGTCGTTTCCATGATAACATAGTCGGCTTTCTTTATGATGGTCGGGTTCCTTAAAATAGGCCTGTCCATTACTCCCAAATCCCCTGAAAACACTATCTTTGACACGTTATCATTTTCCGTTACCCAAAGCTCTGTTATGGCTGAGCCCAGAATATGTCCAGCATCATTGAAAACAATCTTCATTTCCTCATTAAGCTCCACCAGCTGATCGTAAAGCACAGGCTCTACATATTTAAGAGAATCCGCCGCATCATTATATGTGTACAAAGGTTCCACCAGAGCTCTCCCTGCTCTCTCGTTTTTTTTGTTTTTCCATTCGGCCTCTCTTTCATGAATATAACCGCTGTCCTTAAGCATAACATCTAAAAGATCTGCTGTAGCGTCGGTACAATATATCTTCCCCTTGAATCCTCTCTTTACCAAAAGCGGAATCCTTCCGCAGTGATCTATATGAGCATGACTTAAAATCATGTAATCTATCTGGGCAGGATCAAAAGGAAATTCCTCGTAATTCAAAGCCTCCTGAGCCTTTCCGCCCTGAAACTGTCCGCAGTCCAGTAATATCTTATGATTCTCTGTGGTTATAAGATGACAGGACCCTGTAACGCCTGTCGAAGCTCCGCAAAATTGTATTTTCATATCTGCTCCTTTCACCTGAAACAAGTGGCTTAGCCTAATTTTATTATACTACTCTGCTAATGTTATTTACACAAAATACTATTATAAAATCATATTTTTCTATAAAATTCTATGCTTTATCATTTTTGCATTCTATCGTAATAAGTGCACATTGCCCCCGATACAGGGGAATGAAAACATCATATTCCGGACATGCAGGTACATATCTTATATCTGCGAGCAGTGATGCAGCCGCTGTTATATATTCCATGGTATCTTCGCTTATAAGTTCCGGTGAATTGATGCTGTGCCAAATGGACTCTTCGCTGATATCGAAATCTTTCAGATGTTTTATTTTTAATATACACCCTCCGTGATTTACCAATTTTAACAAAAACTCACTACATTGTGATTCTGTATCTACTGAATCCCGGATGCTGTAGTATATCATTACATGCATCGAATTCCCTTCTCTGGTGACAATACAGTTTTCTGCAGCCTCGATAATATGTTCATCCAGCGAGCATACTATTTCATACAGATAATACAGAGGCTTCTTCAGCCCTGCCCTATTAAAAAGCGATTCTATGGATACCGCCCGTATCACATCAGTACCATCCAGCAGATGCCTCATCATATCAGCCGGATTATCACCATGGAGGGAAATAATCTCCACTGATGCAATATCTTCTATACACTTCACACCGATAGAGTATTTTTCCATGCACCAGCTTTCGAAAGACCTTACGGCATCATCAAAAAAGCAAGTATCGTTTCTGTCATCAATTACACATATATCCATATCCAGCATTTGCAGACTTCTCAAAAACTCATGCAGAAAATCAAAACATTTTAAAGCCTCATAGGCATCTAAAAGCTGCTTTACGCTTACAATAATATGAGAAAACCCGAACCGTTCTCTGCAAAAAGACAGATTTGCTCTATATCTTTCCCTCAGACATTCAAACAGGCTTTCTACATAAATATAATTCCATGTTCCTTTAAGCTCTGCATTCTGCGACTTCGAAAAGTCAAGAATATAATTCCTCAGGTTTTTTCTTCCTGCAAGAGTCACCGGATATGTATAATGTTGTGTGTCGGACAACAATGCCACTATATCTGATACATTGTCAATATGTGTTATATCAGGCTTCATAACTTCGATCGTTCTTGATTTAAAATAATTTCTGACTTCAAACGGAGAATACCCTGTAATATCTTTATAACGTCTTCTAAAAAATGTCGGAGAGGAAAAACCTGATTCAATGGCAACTTCCTCCAAATTCTTGCTAGTATCTGCTATACCCATAAGTGACATTTCCACCCGGAGTCTCGTGATTATATTTTGATATGACTCACCAAGCACTGACGTAAAAAGATGAGATATGTAATATTTGCTCAGATATTCATGTTCCGCAATATCATCCAGAGTAAGCTTTTTCTGATAGTTCTCATACATATATCTCACTATATTACGTATTCTGTTTACCTGTATCGGCTTATCCTTATAAGGGTTGGTAGGCTGAATTTTATTGTCTTTAATATACCAGTATTGAAAACTATTAGTCAGGCACAGCAAAAGGGAAACAAGATTTTCATGAATATTATTGAGTGGATTATGATCTATATCTATATCGAAAAACTGTTTGGAAATATTTCTAAGAAGATTTTTCACATACTCTATCAACTCCGGAACATCATTGTTATAAGTTGTGTTCAAAATAAAAAGAACCTGAGAAAATTCAGCATAATAATCAGAAAAGGCATCGAGATATATATGATATATTTGAACAACATTATCGTCAGAACAATCATGAATATAGTGAAGATTGGCTTCATTTACTATGAAAACATCATCTGCTTTCAAACAGATGTCTTCTGTACTTATATATAGATTTATGCTTCCTTTCAAAACATAAATTATTTCTATATACCCATACTCATGCATATGAAGGGGATATTCATTTATATGAAGTATCTCCACATTCAAAGGGTATTCATTATTACATTTAAGATTCTCTAAATACATATCCATCCCTCATGTCGCTTTTAAAAACAGGGTCGCCTATCGGCTATATCTTGTCATAATATTATAATTTACAAAAAGCAACGCTGCAAGTAAAGAAGCATAAAAAAGCAAAGAATAATCTGAAAATTTAAATTTATTTCAGTTATGCTGTATAAAAATTAATTTATCAGGAGGAAGAACAATGCAAATTAAAACAAAAACAGGAACTGTAATAGGTAAAACGGACCACAACAATATGAGTGAATTTCTGGGGATACCCTATGCACTGCCGCCCGTAGGCGAATTGAGATTCAAAGCCCCCGTTCCCATACCGGAGTCGGATCAGCAAATATTGGCCTATAACTTCGGCCACACAGCAGTACAGGAAATAGATGAGATAGAATCAGCCTCCATTTCTTCTCAGGGACAAAGTGAAGACTGTCTGACACTGAATATATGGAATCATAATATGGCATCCGGAATTCAAAAACCTGTTATGGTATTTATTCACGGCGGCTCATACTCATCAGGTGGTTCCTCTGATCCCCTTTATAATGGATATAATTTTGCTCTAAATCAGGATGTCGTCTTTGTAACACTCAACTACCGTGTAAATTTCTTCGGTTTCATGAATTTTGAGGAATACGGTGGTTCTGAATATAAAACAAGTGGATACAACGGTCTCCTCGATCAAATATGCGCTTTACAATGGATCAAAGAAAATATATCCGCCTTCGGAGGAGATAATGAAAACATCACTATATTGGGTGAATCAGCAGGAGGCGGCTCGGTTTCTCTTCTGATGACAATGCCGAAGGCAAAAGGGCTGTTTCATAAAGTAATCGCCCAAAGCGGATCATTGAACCTTTGTAAAGGAAGCTTTTTAAGCAAACAACATGCCGCTGATTTCGCATCACGTTTAGGCTGTGAGACCATTGATGAGCTTTTAAAAGTACCCACCGAAGAAATAAGAAAAATATATCCGGCGTGGGCAGAAAACTATGGTCCCAAGTACAGCATACTATTTGCTCCGGAAGCAGATAATGAAGATATTCCGAGAGACCCTTTCAAAGAACTTGCCGGCGGCTGCGCTTCAAATATAAAATTGATGCTGGGTACCAATGCAAACGAATTTAATTACTGGAAGCTTTATTTTGACAACTTTGACGATATGGCAATAAAGTTTCTTGAAGACCAGCTCTACATAACAACTCCGCCTCTTATAAACGAAATTGCTGTACGGGAAGAGTTTTTCCGATACAGGCAAAATCATAACATGAAGGAAAATAATATAGCTCTTAATGATGAAATACTGTTCAGGCTCCCTGCTATACATATGGCCGAGAAACAGTCCCGCTACAATGACGTTTACATGTATTACTTTACATGGAAATCAAGAATAAAAGGCTTAGGTGCATGTCATGCTTTAGAGCTCCCTTTCGTATTCGGAAACATGGAAGAGGAAGAAAGTTTCACAGGATTAGATGTGCCTGACAATCTCTCCTCTATGATGCAGGAAGCATGGGCGTCCTTTGCAAAAGCCGGCAAACCTTCTGCAAAAGGTGCACCACAATGGGCAGCCTATAATGACGCTGACAGAAATACCATGATCATAGACAGTCAGTGGACGATGGAAAAAGATCCTGAGGGTGCGTCCAGGTGCATAATAGATAAAATGTTTTCCGATAACCGTTAGGTACACATAAACGTAATATACAATTACTATAGTTTAAAAAGGAGAATCAACTGATGGAAAATGTAAGAATCAATAGAAACAGCGCTCATGTTCCTATATCAGTAAAAATAGGTTACGGTCTGGGCGGTGCAGGGGATTCGATACCTTACAACCTGTTTTTCACTTATTTTCTGTTTTTTTTAACCGATGTTGCCAAAGTTAATCCGGCTATAGCAGGAACAATTTCTTTTATAGCAATCTTATGGGATGCCGTTACTGCTCCCATAGCGGGGTTCTTATCCGACAAATCAAAAAACCCAAGAGGAAGACGTCGTCCGTGGATGTTCAGAAGCATCTGGCCTCTGGCCATTATCGTTTTCCTAATGTTCCTGCCGAATGAGTTTACCGGCCTTGGTCAGAGTATTTACTACCTTCTCATGGCTGTATTGATGTGGACATTCTACACAACTTATTGTGTACCATATGCGGCTCTCGGTGCAGAAGTCACTCACGATTATAACGAAAGAAATACAATGCGTATGATTGTAGGCTTGTTTTCATATCCGTTTGTAGCCCTCTGCAATTCCGGTCCTATGTGGATAATGGCAGTCCTCGTTCCTAAAGGAGTAGATATAAAAACATGCTGGTGCATATCCGGCAGTCTTGCCGCAGCAATAATAATACTTTGTTGTCTGATATGCTGGTTCTCAACCAGAGGCCGGGAAGACTCTGCAGCCGATCTCCAAAGAGAGATGGAAAAGCAGGAAAAAAGTCAGGGTTTTATAAATACATACAAAGATATATTTCGTATGAAGGCATACAGAAATCTGATTTTCACAGGGCTGTTTTATATCATCGGGTATACTCTGTTCAGTGGTATCGGAGTATATATGTTCACATACTGCGCTCATATGACAGAAGTACAGCAGGCAGCCTTCTGGAGCATATACACTGTAATCGCATTATGCTGCACGCCAATATCAATAATTATAGCCAATAAGATCGGAAGTAAAAAGAAAACACTTTTTCTTTTCAGTATAATGTTTGTTATAAACTGTGTAGTATTCTATTTCATGGGTCTTTCAAATTTCTCTCAGGTGATTATTAACGGAGCTGTCGTCGCATTGACAACCAGCGCATTTTGGGGACTGTATTACTCAACAGTATATGATTGTGCCGAAATTGATACATTCATAAATGGACATCACAGAGAAGGCAGTATCGTTGCCTGTGCACAATTCGTTCAAAAATTAGGAGGTGCTATCGCCACCAATGCTGTCGGATGGCTTCTGAGCGCTTTCGGATACATCGGTGCAGCACAGCAAACACAAACTTCCGTACACGGAATACTTCTTATAGCTACATTGCTGCCGGCACTATTTATACTAATCAGTATGATAATATTTTCCAAATATCCTGTAAATAAAAAGAACCATGATGCACTACGTGAAGCTCTTGCAAAAAAAGAGGCTGGAGAAAGCTATACAACAAAAGATTTCACAGAAATACTTTAAACCGCTCTTACTTAAATAACATAATACATTAAATTTTTAAAACTTTAACCAATATAAAAAAGTTCCCATTCAAATATAAGATAATTCTATATTAATGGGAACTTTTAAATTCGTTCAAAAAATTTTATTTGTTTTTAATCGAAAGAACCACACATTTATTATACTTTTTTCCTTCTGCTGTAAAGACCTGACGCAACTACGCCCGCTCCCGCTGCAAGAATTAATACTGCCCAAACAATAATATTGCTGTCATCACCTGTCTTCGATGAGCCGGTGTCAGTCTTATCACTGACATTCCCATTTTGACCAGGTGTATCATCTTTAATATCATCAACATCTATCCAGCCGCTTCCGCTCTGGTCAATATTCTCTTTGATTTCCTCAGAAGTATATGCAAGTGCATAGGTCGAGAACCTGTCTGTTGTAAAAGTCAGTGTCCCGTCAGCATTTACTTTCGGAGAAATTACTGATGTCTCGATATTTCCGTCTGTATTCTCATGATTCCTTATTATAAAATAGGTTTTCGCAACCTTTTGTACCTCCTCAGGAATTGCAATGGTGAACTCTACAGGACTGTCAAGTTCTGTGATCGTTCCGGCTTTTTTTCCGTCAATCAGTAGATTCACTCCTAAATCAAGATACTGCTCAATCTGAAAATTCACATCGTATTTAGCTGCAAGCTTCTCCACAGCGCTTGTAATATTTTCGAAATCTGCAGGTTTTTTATCAAGCACTTCGGAAGTAATTTTCGTCGTTATAATCTCTCCCTTTTCCACAGCTTCCCTTATAGCTTTTTCTGAAGTCTTATCAATACCGGAAACTGCACCGCCTGCGATTACCTTTTCAACCATAGAGGTCAGCACTTCCTCAGCTTTTTCCGCAGCTTCCTTTGACATACCAGACACAACTTCTTCTACAGTTCCATCCGGAACGGCTGGAGCTTCCGCAGTTACCTCATACACAGTCACTTCGCATTCAGCCTCTTTATTCCCAGCTTTAGCTTTAACCTTCGTGATTCCGTTTGTTATTCCCGTAACCTTTCCATCTTTATCAACTTTAGCTATTTTCTCATCGGCCGATTCCCATGTTACGGTTTTGTCTGTGGCATCATCAGGGGTAACTTTTACGGTCAGAGTTTTTTCTGTTCCCTTTTCAAGATTTAACTTTTCTGCATTAAGAGTTATTCCTTCAACTTCTATCTCACCGACAATCTTTACAGGGGCTATTTCTGCACCTTTCTTTGCAAAAGCTATCTGTCCTCCTGACACCACCTTTGTATCAGGGGTTACCCAAGACCATCCGTCAGATAAATTTATTTCAGATAAATCCGTTCCCGCAGATGCTTTCTGTGTGTCAAAGGAAGGCAATGAAAAGTCTTCCGAAACAGCGCTGCTTATGATATTAATAAGTTTATTATTCTTGTCATAGACAGATACTTTTACCATATTCGCAACTCTTGATGTATTGGATACCTTTGCCTCCTGACCGAAAGTATATATCATGTCATCATCTCTGTGTGTAAGAGTATAATAAGTTTCGCCGTCTACAGTAATAGTATCAAGACTGCCGCTTAATCCCGCAGTCCCCGGTTCCCCGTTCTGGCCGTCATAAAATTTCACCTTTCCCAGACTTGAATAATATGTATCCACGCCGTCGGCCACATCTATTTTCTCACTTATCGAGTGTTTCATGGTACCGTTTGTTTTCCCGCTGCTGAAAAATACATTGCTGTAAACCTCCGCCGATACCACAAAGTAGCCTACCTTATCATTTGCCTGAGACACATTTATCTTGAGATTACCACTATCATTAAGTGAAAAACTATATCCATCAAGCTTTTCAGCTTGTACCAGCTTATCATATCCTGTTACTTTTGCAGCAAGTTCATTTTCCAAAGTCTCCATATCAGAAGCTTTATAGCTTATGCCGCACAATAAATGGGGCTTTGATGATATTCCTATGATCTCTGCCTCAGAAAGATCCATGTTTGATACGGTAATTTCAGAAGTTGCAGTCTCTCCATTTACTCCTAAGACATGCTGCAGTCCGTAATCACTGCCTCCTGCCTGAGCCATGGAACCGTTTCCGTACAATATACCGATATGATCTCCGACATAAGTTCCCTTTACTTTGCAGTTTTCAAAAACATAATTTGACTCTTTAGCCGGCTCATATCCTATGAACAGCCCGTTATATGTAGGAGAAGTCAAGTTCATATCTATAGTAACATTCTTCATAGTTGTATTCCCACCTGCATATACGAGAAGAGGCCCTTCATTATTATTGCTTGATGTCAGTGAAATATCTCCCTTGGCAGTTATACCGTCATATACATAATCACTGCCGCGAAACTGCTCCTCTACCATATAGGAATACTCCGACAGCTCCCATGTATAATTCTTTAACTCGCCTCCATAAAAAGATTTTATAAGAGATCCCGACTTATTATTGGTAATAGTAAATCCTTTGCCATCCAGTTTCCCTTTAAAAGAATTCATTGTATATCCATCTGCAGTAAGCTCGATGTTGTTTCCAAGCTCTGCATAGATATACTTCTGCTTCTGGTCTAAGATTTTAAAATCAGCTTCATTCTTGATAATATACGGATCGGCTTCAGTTCCGCTTCCGCTCACTGTCGCAGCATCTACCTTAAACATCATGCATGGCGCGATAAGTGATAATACCAAGACAAATGCAAGAACCTTGCTTATTATCTTCTTCATACGTCCTCCTGTGAATTATTGATTTATATAAATAAATTTTGTCAGGTTCATTATACCCCCCCCCTCAGTTTTTTTGCAAGAAAAATTATGCTCTTTTAAAAAACTTCTTTTTACAGAATAGGCAGCTGATTTATTAATTTTTCAAAAGCAACTTTTTCTGCTCTCCCTTAACATCTCAAAATAATATTTTTCAGTATTACAAAAAGATTCCCTGACATTTTTACAGGGAATCCCTACTTTATACTCCTTCACAAGATCTCGCCTTATTAATTTAGCTGTAGTATATCTGATCTCTCCTTGGGTTTATACAACATATCCGAGAGCAGCAGTATTAGCGATCCAAATCAAATCGCTCATCACCGACAACAGCTGTCAGAATATTAACAGCGCAAAGACATATAAATATATAATAATACAAAAAACAGCCCGGCGTTTTTTATAAGCAGAGCTGCCCTATCAATATCTGTCATTGTGTCTTCTTCGAGGATTTTCAGGAAACCATCCCTTCTCTACACGTTTTTCCTGTTCAAAAATTTCCTTTATGCTCCACAAGCATGAAATACCGAAAACAGCCAGTATGCCACTCCAAAGATTTACTTTTACAAAAAGTGAGCCGACCAATGCTGCCAATCCCAACAGAAGAAATATAGGCCAAATATTTTTAGAAAAAAAATATTCACATTTTATAACTATAACATGAAAAACACCAATGAGCATAAACGTTGTTACACCAATTATAATCCCAAAAAAATTCATTTTGCTCCGATCCTTAAAAGTTTGTGCTTATTAAAATTTAACAATTTTCCGAAAAAGACGCAGACTCAATGTTTTTCCATTCTTATCTCTGCCGCTCTCGCATGACCTGTAAGGCCCTCACCTCTGGCAAGATTCGAAACAAGCGGAGCTATACTCATCATTGCATCAGCAGTCATACTCTGATATGTGCATATTTTAAGAAACGTTCCGACCCAGACGCCTCCAGTATATCTTGAAGCGCCAAGTGTAGGCAGGGTATGATTAGGACCTGAAGCATAATCACCGAATACTTCGGCAGTATTGCCGCCTATAAACAGCGAGCCGAAATTTCTTAGACTATCAGCCACATAATCTGTCCTGCTTTCAGATACATTGACTTCCAGATGTTCAGGAGCATATTCATTCGCATATTCGATCGCTTCATCTAACGTATCGGCTATAAGAATCTCCCCAAAATCATTCCATGAACTCCTTGCAATCTCTTCGGTATCCAATGTCGGAAGCTGCTTTTCCACAGCATTCCATACAGCCTTCCCCAACATCTCATCAGTAGTCACAAGAATTCCTTTTGCTTCTCTGTCGTGTTCGGACTGCGCCAACAAATCCGCTGCAATTATCTCAGGGTCCGCTGTATTATCTGCTATTATCAGCACTTCACTCGGTCCTGCCACAAAATCTATACCCACTTTTCCATAACACTGTCTTTTGGCTTCCGTCACAAAGCTGTTTCCCGGCCCTACTATAAGATCAACAGGCTCTATCTGATCCGTTCCGTATGAAAATGCAGCTACAGCCTGGGCGCCCCCTATGGCATATATTTCATCTATACCTGCAACATCCATCGCTACCAGAGTCTTAGGATGAATACTATCCGTTCCTTTTATAACAGGAGAACATGCTGTCACACGTCTGACTCCTGCCACCTTTGCCGGTATTCCCAGCATAAGTGCTGTAGAATAAAGTGGATATCCTCCTCCCGGAACATAACAGCAGCACGAATCCACAGGGATCACTCTATGACCGAGTATTATTCCTTCAGATGGGGAAAAATTTTTCAAAGATCCTACAGTTCCTTTCTGTGCTTCGGCAAAAGCTCTTATATTGTCCGCAGCTTTTTTTATATCCTCTACTTCACCGGCCGGTACCTTATCGTACGCTTCTTTTATCTCATCGGAAGATATTCTGATAAACTCCCTTTTGCAGCGGTCAAATCTACTGTTATACTCTTTAAGCGCTTTATCTCCGTTTTTTATTACACTGTCTATTATCTTTCCCACTGTTTCTCTCAATCGACTTCTGTCTTCTTCAGATCTCGTCTTTGAAGTCTTTAATTCTATCATTGCTGCATCCCTCCTGTGTTTATCACTTTATCATAATACTATATAATAGTGAAAATATATTGTCAACTATCCTTATTTTCTCTTAAGGGAAATAAAGACTCCTGCCGTACAAATCAATGTAAATACTATAAAGGAAATCCTTATGACTTTTATAAGAACCTCTGCAGGAGCATCCGCCAGAGGCATGTCCTCTATCAGCATCGTAACAGTTATAGTTACAATCACCATACTCAGCGTATGTCCTATAGATCTCATGGTAGCCAATATAGAGGATGCCACTCCATATTCAGCTTTATCCACACACGACATTACAGCATTGGTATTAGGAGATGAAAAAAGTGAAAATCCCAGACCTGTAATTACCAGAGCCATGATTATAACAAAAATTTGCGTTTCCCGTCCTATGAAGATAAATATAAATGTTCCTGCTGCACAGAATGCCATTCCCACAGAAGACATTTTGAAAGGAGAGATCCTATCTGAAAATCTACCCATGACAGGTGAAAGCACCGCCATGATAATGGGCTGAAATATCATAATAAGCCCCGCTGTCTGTGATGAATATCCCATCACCACCTGCAGATATATAGAGATAAGATAACTTATTGCAAAAGTAGCTCCGTAATTGAGCATAGCCGATATATTAGAAAAAGCATATCCTTTGTTCTCTCTGAAAAGAGTAACATTTACTATGGGATCCTCGCTTCTGGATTCATGTATTATAAACAATATTCCCAATATAACACCAACAGCAGTAATTAATACATAAATCATTCCCTTACCGATTTCCGAAAGACCATACATCATCATTACTATGAATATTACATAAAGAATGTTTCCCGACATATCCGGTGATTTTCCGCGATTTTCAGATTTTTCTCCGGGGAGCTTAAAGATGGCTGCAAAAAATGCAATAGCCCCCAGAAGTCCCGTAAGCATAAAAATTGATTTCCATCCGAAATTATAATTGAGAAAACCTCCTATAACAGGGCCTGCTGAAAGCCCCACATAAGTCGATGCAAGGGAATATCCAAGAACTCTTCCTCTTCTTTCTCCGGGAAAAGCACTGATAAGCACTGCTGTATTAGTACTGAATATCATAGAAGCGCCGATCCCCTGTATTATCCTTACAGCAAGAAGCATAACCATAGACACGGAAAAAACGGCTGCAGCGCAGCAGACTACAAAAATCACTATCCCCGCCACAAGAACCGTTTTTCTGCATGTTATATCAGCCAGCCTGCCAAGCGGCACCGAAAATGCCGCCACAGCAAGTGTATACCCTGTTATGAGCCAGCCTACCGTTCCGGCGCTTACACCAAACTGGTCTCCTATGTCAGGAACCGAAAGATTAAGCGCGCTGCCTGTAAATGTAGTGATAAAGGCTGTTATTATCACTACTGTTATTATTGCTCTCTGTTGATTCTTTTCCATATTGTTATTATATACTATATGGCTGTTAAATACTATTTTTTCTAAAATAAACCCATCAGATTACAATACATATAAAATATTCTTTTCCTTCATCACTTATTTTCTGCAATGACTTCTGCATCTTTACTCTTATATTATCGGGAACTCCTGCGATCTTATTTTCCATTTGTTCGGCAACCATCTCATATAAAGACTTCCCGAATATATTGGTATCCCATATACTGTTAGGAGAATTTTCCATCTCTTCCTTAAGGCTGTTCACAAGATCCTCAGACTGTTTTTCACTGCCTACCACCGGAGATATCTCAGTAGTTATATCAGTTCTTATTATATGAAGAGTAGGTGCTTTAGCTGTTATTTTTATTCCATATTTATTCCCCTGTCTAAATACTTCAGGTTCGTCAAGAACCATTTCACTCAACTTAGGCTCTACTATGCCGTATCCCCGCTCTTCTACTTGCTGCATAGCACTTCTCAGTTTATCATAAGCTTTTTTTGCGTCTGCAAACTCACCAAGAAGATTAAAGAATTCATAATCGTTGTCCACCCGGGTACCCATCAGCTCAGTGATGATTCTATAATAAAGATCTTCTGCCATATTAAGCCTCAGTTCTATTTCTCCGGTACCCATATCTATGTTTCTGATCTCAGTACTTTCTATTGTATCTCCGTCAGCCAGTTCACCGGCCATTTTCTTGAATTCCTCTATGGTGTCAAAACTTTGAGCCCAATATCTTATATCATCTGTTACCTGTTCTTTGAGCCAGTGATCTGAAGCCAAACCTTCCATATATCCAGGTATGCGAAATGTTATCTCCTTCACAGGAAATCTGCCCAACATCTCCGTCATAACCTTGTTAAGCTCTGCCTCTGTAGCTTTAGCACAGTCTATTCTCATAACGGGAACTCCATATTTTTCTGACATTCTGTCGGCAAGTTCCTTAACACTGTCTGATGAAGGCTTTACAGAATTAAGCAGCACGACAAATGGTTTATTAAGCTCTCGCAGCTGATTTATAACTCGTTCTTCTGCCGACTCATAGCTGCTTCTTTCCATAGTTCCTATAGAACCATCAGTAGTTATTACAATACCGACAGTAGAATGATCTTTTATTACCTTTTCAGTGCCTATTTCAGCAGCCTCTTCAAATGGGATCTTTTCATCATTCCAAGGAGTGGATACCATACGCATCTGTCCGTCCTCCATATGGCCCATCGCTCCCGGAACCATATAGCCTACACAATCCACCATCCTCACTTTTAAATTAAGACTACTGTCAAGCTCAAGCTTGACAGCTTCCGCAGGGATAAACTTAGGTTCAGTAGTCGTTATAGTTCTGCCTGTACCGCTCTGCGGCATTTCATCCAGTATTCTTTGTTTTTCATACGTATTTTTTACATTGGGGATTACCATCAGATCCATAAACCTCTTTATAAATGTAGATTTACCTGCCCTTACAGGCCCCACTACTCCTATGTAAATATCGCCGCCTGTCCTTTTGCCTATGTTTTCGTAAATATTTATATTTTCCAAAATAAATACCTCCCCATGTCCTTGACTGTAAATCAATATAGTATATGAGGAGGCTTTGTTTTTATTCTTGTTTTTAATGTTTATATCATAATTTTTGATAATAGTCTCTCCCGTCTCCAAACTGAGCTATTATCCTGACATCCGAATTGGTGATTCCCTTTCCTGAATTAGGATGCTTCGATGAATACCAATGATCAAAAGAAAAAACACATACTAATACAATGCAGACAGGAATCAGTACATTAAGTCTGATTTTACGTATAAGATTATCGAGTGCCGGAGCCAGAGCATATACCACCGCCATAGCCCCCACTCCAAAAGTCAGAAGACCTTCCGCGCATATACGCCCATTCAAATTGAGGAAATATCCGCTGTAATCCCACCATTTGTGTCCCAAAGCAACTTCCAGATACAGAGATGTAAAATATTCCACGATCCCACATAATATGACAGCAGCAATAAATTCCGCAAGAGGATTTTTTCGGAGTCGGTTAAGCATTACTAATATCATAATGCCGCCCGATCCATATATAGGAAGCCACGGTCCGTACATAACACCCCGATTGACAAACACGCCGTCTCTCACAAGATGAAGACTCACTTCCCATGCCCATCCTATAAAAGAAAACACAAAAAACAGAATTATCAGAGAGGGAACAGAATAATTTCTCATATAATTCGGTGTATCCAGATTTATCTTTTTTCGGCGCACTTTTATAGGTGACAATCTCCAAGGATACGAGTTTCCGTCAAAGATATGTCTCAGCCTTTGAATATTATATATTTTATTTTGTTTTTTCTCATATTCAAGATCTTTTGGAGTACCCAAAGGCATTATTCCGAGCCAATTTTCCAGTATCCCCCTTATTCCTGTTGCCTTCTGCATTTCGAGAACCGGTTCCCTTGTATATTCCAATACGTCTGCGTAACTTTTCTCCATCACTGACATATCAGGCTTCTCGAAAAGATATGTATCATTTAACAATTCTGTTCCGGGGACACTTTTTTCTTTGGCAAGCCTTCGTACTTCCTTATAAAATTCACAATATACTGCACTTCTGTAAGCATTGGTGTAAAACAATGCCGAAAGGCCCAATGTAACTCCGTCCAGAATAAACCACGGAATAAAGCTTAAGAAGATCTTAAAACATTCCCACTTATGACCTTTCATTATCCGCCTGGATAATGTTATGGCCTCATTAGCTTTTATATCAGGATTCTCCGCCACGATATACGGAACCATATAATACGAATAATATTTAACAGGCAGACCTACAATAGTAAAAGTCCATAAAGTACCGTAAACGGACAACATCAGCATAGTAAAGGCTGACTTTATCCACTTGCCGGATCTCGGCAGGAATCCAAAAGTAGATATGGGGACCTTATCATATATCCTTCCTTCAAGAAATATACGCCTAGAAGTCACAATAAAACAATCTCTCAGCATAAAAAGAAGTATCAGATGTATGAAGACAGCAACGATAATAAAAGATATTATCACAGCATTTTTAGACTTAAATACATGTTCAGCCTTGTCAAATATATTCACATATATTTTCCCGGAATTTACAGAGTTGGCTATGCTCGAAAATACACCTTTATCCCGTCCTAATATCTCACTGTTATTCTTAGCTTTGATATTATACTCCACTTCTTTTGACAACGCTTTCCCCGAATCAAGCCCCCCAATCAGCATTGCAGATATGACTCTTTCCGCTATATCTCCGCCATTGAGCTCAACGCCTTCTTCCGACTGCAGATCAGAATATTCGCCGCCTATATAGTAATTCTCATTATATCGAACCACATCCAAAGATGTGACAAACTCTGCCCCTATGAATGCCGCAAAAAGACATATGGCGACAAACAGCCAATAATGCTTTTTAAGAGATCGTCTGCCGTTACGTTTAAGTTCCTTTCTGTCTATCATCTATATCTCCTGATATGATTGCTGTTTCAAATATCTCTATAATACCTTGCCCGCTAAACTGAAAGTTTTTCCTTCAGTTATCTCTACATCTATAATCTGTCCTATTAAATCTCTGTCACCTTTAAAATCAACAAGCTTAAATCCTTCCGTTCTTCCAGTCAGAGTATGCTCATTCTTTTTGCTCACACCTTCAACAAGAACTTTTTCCACACGCCCCTTATAAAGGGCATTCCTCCGTGCGCTCCCTTCGTTAACTGCGTCTACCAGACTGTCAAAGCGCCGGTGTTTGATTTCTTCAGGGATCTGATCTTCATATTCAGCGGCGGGAGTCCCCTTCCTCACTGAATAAAGAAATGTAAATGCCGAATCATATTCAACTTCTCTCACAAGAGATAATGTCTCCCGGAAATCCTCATCTGTTTCACCCGGAAATCCGACTATTATATCAGTGCTTATTGTTATATCCGGAACAGCCTTCCGCAGTTTATGAACCAGCTCCAGATACTTTTCTCTTGTATAATGTCTGTTCATCCTGCTAAGAACCGTATTGCTTCCGGCCTGAACCGGCAGATGTATATAATTACATAATTTTTCGCAGTCAACATAAGCCTGAATCAGTTTATCTGACAGGTCTTTGGGATGAGATGTCATAAATCTGATACGCTCGAGCCCCTCTATATCATTTATCATATATATTAGATCCGCAAAATCATAAAATTTGCCATTACCGCCCGCCCCCCTGTAAGAATTTACGTTCTGTCCAAGAAGAGTTACCTCTTTTACGCCATCTCCCGTAAGAGTCCTGATTTCTTTAACTATATCTTCCGGACTCCTGCTTTTTTCTCTTCCTCTGGTATACGGAACTATACAATATGTACAGAAATTGTTGCAGCCATACATAACATTTACAAAAGCCTTATGCTTATATAACCTCTTTGACGGTAATCCTTCAACTATCTCAGGGCTGTCTTCAAATATTTCAGCCATTTTTTTCTTTTCTCCGTATACTTTTTCAAGAAGCTGCGGAAATCTATGTATATTATGAGTTCCGAATATTATATCCACCCATGGATATTTGCTTTTTACAGTATCTATTATATGCTGCTGCTGCATCATACAGCCGCATACGCAAGCTACATATTCCGGGTTCTTCTCTTTTAGCTTTTTAAGCTGTCCAAGTGTGCCGAAAAATCTTTTATCAGCATTCTCCCTTATGCTGCAAGTATTTATTATTGTTATATCCGAATCATCTTTTGAAAAGGTCTCCTGACATCCTCTTTCCTGAAGCATTCCCGATATCGTCTCAGAATCATGTTCATTCATCTGACAGCCAAATGTTATGATATTGTATTTTTTGCCCTTCAATAAATCCATTTTCTTATCCTTGTTCGTGCTTTTTATTTCTGCCCATCAGAATCTCTACAGCTTCTGCTGCCGTGACTTCTCCCTTTACAGCTCTGTAAATTGCCTCTGTAATAGGCATCTCCACACCCTCTCTTTTAGCCAGCTCATAAGCAGCCTCTGTCGTGAACATTCCTTCCACTACCATGCCTACCTTCTCTGTCGCTTCATCAGGGCTCATACCTTCTCCTATCATTATTCCGCATCTCCTATTTCTCGAGTGCATACTTGTACATGTGACAATCAGATCTCCTGTTCCTGTAAGTCCTGCAAAGGTCTCAGGTCTGGCCCCTAATTTCAGTCCCAATCTCGTTATTTCCGCTAAACCTCTCGTCATAAGAGCCGCTTTGGCATTATCTCCAAAACCCATACCATCTGATATTCCGGCGCCCAAAGCAATGATATTCTTAAGGGCTCCTCCCAGTTCCACCCCTACAACATCTTCAGTAGTGTATACTCTGAATCTGTCAGTCATAAACAGATCCTGAATCTTCTCTGCTGCCTGCAGGTTATATGATGCAGCCGCCACAGTAGTGGGAAGTCTTCTTCCTACTTCTTCCGCATGAGACGGTCCTGAAAGAACAACATATCTATCCATGTCAAGAACCTCGGAAGCTATCTCCGACATTCTGGCAAGACTCTTTTGTTCTATTCCCTTAGCCACATTTATCACTACAGATTTATCATCTATATATTCGGCAGCAGACTGCAAAGCACTTCTGAAGTGCTGGGCCGGAGCAGAAAACAACACTGTATCAGCACCGATAAGAGCTTCCTCAACTGTATATGAAATACCAATATTATCATTTAAAGCTACTCCCGGAAGATAATCTACATTTTCCCGGTTATCTTCCATAGATTTAAGATGTTTTTCATCTATGTCCCATATTCTTACTTTATTTCCTTTTCCTGCAAGAACTGTGGCCAGCGCTGTTCCCCAGCTGCCTGCTCCTATTATACCTATAGTACTGATCATTTATTTTTCCTCCTGTTTCTTCGTGTCTGTTTTTCTCTCAAATATACTCATTACAGGCTCCTCTCCTCTGAAAAGCCTTATGATATTAGCTCTGTGCTTTATCAGAACTATAACAGCCACTACTATTCCCAGATATATAAAATCTTTCTCCATAAAAAATGAAAGTACAGGAAAACATACAGCCCCTAATATAGAACCTACCGACATCCGTCTCGTAATCAATACTCCTGCCACCACTATTGCCAAAGTAGCAAGCCCCAAAAGAGGATTAAGTCCCATAAGCGCTCCAAATGCTGTAGCTACGCCCTTTCCTCCTCTGAATCCGAAAAATACAGGCCAAACATGACCAAAGAAAACAGCGACAACACACCACATCGCCCCCGTATGTCCAGCCAAAAGACTTCCCAGCAAAACAGCGCAGGTTCCTTTTAAAACATCAATAATGAGGGTCACGGCACCCGCCTTCTTGCCCATAACCCTGAGGGCATTAGTAGTTCCGGCGTTTCCGCTGCCTTCGTTTCTTATATCTATACCTTTAGCTTTTGCCATTAAAATAGATGGAGAAATATTCCCTATAAAGTATGCTATTACAACAGACAATATACAAAGCCACATATCACTCATTTTCTTTTTCTCCCTTTTCTCTGAATACAAATTTTATTGAAGTTCCTTCGAAACCAAACGCTTCTCTTATTTTATTCTCCATATATCTGGCATATGAAAAATGCATAAGAGATCTGGAGTTTACTTTAAAGGAAAACAGAGGAGGCTTCACGCCCACCTGAGTGACATAATATATCTTAAGCCTTCTGCCCTTATCTGACGGAGGCTGTTTCATCATCATGGCATCTGAAACCAAATTGTTGAGCTGCCCTGTAGGCACTCGCATAGCTCTGTTTTCAGCTACATATCTTGCCATTTTTATGACATTATCCACACGCTGCCCTGTCAGTACAGATATAAAGACAATGGGTGCATACGACATAAATGCCAATTCCTTGGCTATCTCTTTTCTGAAGGTATTCATTGTATTGGTCTCTTTGTCTATAAGATCCCATTTATTTACTACAATAACTATACCCTTTCCCGCATCGTGTGCTATACCGGCTATTTTCTTATCCTGCTCTGTTATACCGTCCTGAGCATCGATCATGAGCATACATACATCGCACCGTTCTATAGCTGCTACAGCCCTTACTACACTGAACTTTTCTATATTCTCACTGACTTTACTCCTTCGCCTTATTCCCGCAGTATCTATGAGAAGATATCTTTCGCCGTCCTTTTCAAATGGAGTATCTATAGAATCACGGGTGGTGCCCGCTATAGGAGATACGATCACTCTATTCTCCCCTAAAAGCTTATTTATAAGAGATGATTTTCCGACATTGGGTTTTCCTATCATAGCTATTTTAACAGAGTCTTCCTCTTCTTGTCCCGCTCCTTGAGGAAAACTCTCTATGATACGATCCAACAGATCTCCGAGATTGAGCATATTCGCTGCTGAAACGGGTATGGGCTCTCCCAGTCCCAGTTCATAAAAATCATAAAAATCATCAGGGATCTTTGCTGTATCTATTTTATTTACTGCCAGTACAATCTTTTTTCCTGTCTTCATCAGCATAGCTGCAACTTCTCTGTCGGAAGCTGTTATGCCGTCCTTTCCATCCACCATGAAAAGTATAACATCTGATGTATCCATAGCAGCTTCCGCCTGTTCTCTCATCTGAGAAAGTATTACGTCTTTGCTCTCCGGCTCGATTCCGCCCGTATCTATCAGAGCAAAATGTATGCCCGACCATTCGGCTTCAGCATATATCCTGTCTCTGGTAACACCGGGAGTATCCTCTACTATAGATACTCGTTTCCCTACTACTTTATTGAAAAATGTGGACTTTCCTACATTAGGCCGCCCCACTACTGCTACTAACGGTTTACTCATAAGTGATTCCTTCCGCAAATTCAGCCGGATCAAATTCTTTCAAATCTTCCAGCCCTTCTCCTACTCCGATAAATTTTACCGGCATATCAAATTCATCAGCTATAGTTATTACTATACCACCCTTTGCTGTTCCGTCAAGTTTTGTCAGGATTATACCTGTTATATCAGTGACATCTCCAAATTCTTTCACCTGAGATACTGCATTCTTACCTGTTGTAGCGTCCAGAACCAGTAAATTTTCTCTGGCTGCCTCAGGGAATTCCCTTCCTATAACTTTATTCATTTTATTTAACTCATCCATAAGATTTTTCTTGTTTTGAAGTCTTCCTGCAGTATCACAAATAAGTACATCTATATTTTTTGCCTTGGCCGACTGAATAGCATCGTAAATAACAGCAGACGGATCTGAGCCTTCTCCATGTTTAACAACATTAATACCTACCCTGTCTCCCCATATACAAAGCTGTTCTGCCGCTGCAGCTCTGAAGGTATCGGCAGCAGCCAGCATGACAGTCTTTCCTTCATTTTTAAGTTTATATGCTATCTTACCTATGGAAGTCGTTTTTCCTCCTCCGTTTATTCCTATCATCAAAATCACCAGAGGTATATCCTTGCAAAGAGTATGGTCGGCATCTTTATCTATAAGTCTGGTTATTATCTGACTGAGACTCTGCTTTATATCTTCCGGATCGGAAAGTTTATTTGATCTTATCTCGTCACGAAGTATATCTACGATCTTCATGGTCGTTTCCATTCCTATGTCAGATGTTATTAATATTTCTTCGAGCTCTTCAAGAAAATCTTCATCCACTGCTGCTCTGCCCATAAGAGCATCACCTATCTTCCGTGAGAGCTTTCCTAAAAAGGAACGTTTTTTTCCTTCACTAAGCATTTTAATTCTCCCTTTTCATTATATTTAAAAATCACCTTCAAGGTTAAGTGAGAGTACTTTGGAAACTCCCTTTTCCGGCATCGTTATACCATACAGAACATCAGCATGCTCCATAGTGGCCTTCTGATGTGTAACCAGAGCAAACTGTATTCCGGTAAACTTCCTAAGGCAATTTATGAATCTGTCTATATTAGCATCATCAAGTGCTGCTTCCACCTCATCTAAAATACAAAAAGGCGTAGGCTTGGCCTCAAGAACAGCAAACATCAATGCTATGGCTGTAAGAGTTTTCTCACCGCCGGACAGAAGATTAATATTCTGCAGCCGCTTTCCGGGCGGCTGTGCCACTATATCTATATTGGATCCAAGGGGATCTTTTTCATCTGAAAGACGAAGCTCTGCATGGCCTCCGCCAAACAGTTCTCTGAATTTCCTCTCAAAATTAACTACTATCTTATCAAAGCTTTCTTTAAACTTGATCTTTATGGTTTTATCCATATCATCAATCATCTTGGTAAGACCGTTAACAGCTTCCTGTATATCTTCTCTCTGGCTCATCAGAAAATCATATCGCTCTCTGACAGTCTCATATTCTTCAATAGCGCCTACATTGACCTCCCCAAGGTCCTTAAGCCTGCTCTTTACCTCTCTGTTTTCCCTGACAGCAAGAGACATAACAAATTCATCACTTTTAAATTCCATGGCCTGGATATATGAAACCCCAAAATCCTCCCACAGTTTATTTTTATATGTATCCAACTGGGTTTCATTTTTAGCATTCTTTATTTCCAGCTCATATTTCTGATTTTGGACGCTTTCAAGTCTGCCTGTAACTGCCTCTTTTTCCGAATTAAGCTCAGAGATTCTTCCTGCAAGATCAGCTTTTTCTTCCGATATCTCATTAAGACAACTTTCAAGGCGCTTTTTTTCCTCTTCTTTTTTCCTAATGACTCCATCCGCATCGCTATTATCCGATATAAGACGCTGTCGCTCTTCTCTTAGAGATTCAAGCTGACTTCCTTTCAGCGATATATCTTTTTCCAGCTGCCCTGCAGAGCTCCTAACTCTGTTCTCCATAGACTCTATATGAACTTTTTCACTTTCTAATCTGCTGACAGCTATTCTGTCTTCCGTAATTTTTCTGCTTATAACCTCAAAAGACTCTTTTCTCTTCAGATAAAGTTCCTGATGCTCTCTTCCAAGTCGTTCAGCCTCTTTTAAAGCTTTCTCATCTTTTTCTATTTTGTTTTCTATTTCCAGAACCATTTTTCTGGAGTTTTCTTTCTCAGCGTTAATATTATCAAGCTCTTTTTCAAGCTTGTCTGTTCCTGATCTTATATCTTTCAGTATTGTCTCTGTCAGCTTTATTTCATTTTCCAGAGATAAAAGCTCCTTCTCCTTTTGCCTGATAGCCTTCTCTGATTCAGCAATAGTTTCAGAAAATCTCCCGAGTTTTTCTCTGAGTTCTTCCATCTGCATCTCTTTGGATTTCTGTTCATCTGATTTTAATAATATCTCTTTTCGAAGAGATATTATCTCTGCTTTTCTATCGAGAATATTAGCCGTCTTGTTTCTGTACTTTCCTCCGGTTATTGCTCCTCTGGCATTTATTACGTCTCCATCTAAGGTTACAAATCTAAAATCCGATACTATCTTTGACATTTTAAGAGCATTATCCATATTATCTACGAAAACAACTCTGCCCAGCAAATAATCTATAATATTTTTATACTGCTCATCATAGTCAAGACAATCAGGAGCAAAACCTATAAAACCATTTTCACCTTCAAGCCTATTATTTTTATAAGCTCTGCCTCTTACTGAACTTACCGGCAGGAAAGTCATTCTTCCTGCACTGTTTTCCCTCAGCGATTTAATAGCTTCTTTGGCACTTCGGTCATCTGTGCATACTATATTCTGTAAAGATGCCCCCAGAGCTGTTTCCACAGCTGTCTCATATCCTGAAGGAACCTTTATAAGATCGGCCACAACTCCGTGTATACCTCCAAGCCCTGACTTCATAACATGTCTTACAGCATAATTATATCCTTCATAATTGCTTTCCATCTCCTCAATGGTTTTTACTCTTGACGAAAGACGTCCCAACAGGATTCGCAGTTCCTCCACGATCTTTGAAAGATACCGTTCTTCTTCCTGATCCCGGCTAAATTTTGCTTTTTCATCTGCTGCCCTTTCTCTCAAATCATTCAAATCACTGACTATATGCTCTCTCTGATTTTTTATCCGGTTAAGATTGTCCAGAGCTTCTTTATTACTATCTTCGCCTGACATCTTATCTTGTGACAATGCGTCTTTTCTTTTTTCAAGAGTCTCCTGAAGTCTTTTTAGGCTGTTTTTTTCTGCTTTTCCGGAATTTATCTTCCCTGACAGTTCAAATACATCATTCTTATATTTTTCTGTTTGCTCTGTCAAAACAGAAAGCTCGCTTTCCGCAGCGCTGTAAAGCTCGCTTTTTTCCCTCAGAACACCGGCAGCATCCGAAAGAGCCTTGTCTATTTCAGCTTTTTTTTCAATATACTGCTGCTCTGTCTTCTTCTCAATATTCAATTTCTCTGTCAAAGAGCTTATTTCATCCTTAAGCCTTTGTATATTCTCATCTATCGATGCTGCACGTTCACTATCCAACTGACATTTGTTTACAGTTTCATTCAGTTCATCTATAGCAGTAAGCAATTTAATGCGAGTTTCAGATGATAATGTCTCAAGATTTTCATTTCTGGAGTTATATTCCTCAAGACTTTTTTCAAAGCCGATTTTCTTATCGCCTAAACTATCCATAGTAAGTTTCAGCTCTGTAAGATCATCCTTGATATACTCATTCTTAAGTTCAAGATTTTCTATATTCTTAAGAGTGATATTTATTTCAAGTTCTTTATACCTCTCTCTCAGTTTCAGGTATTCCTTAGCTTTCAGGCTGCTTTCCTTAAGACTTCCTATCCTGCCTTCCAATTCACCTATTATATCACTCAGACGTTCCATATTAGCGCTGGTTGACGCCAGTTTTCTCTCGGCTTCTGCCTTTTTTGTCCTATATGTGACAATACCCGCAGCCTCTTCAAATATCTCTCTTCTGCTGTCAGTCTTATTGCTCAGTATATCTGATATTTTACCCTGTCCTATTATAGAGTACCCATCTACACCTATTCCCGTATCCATAATGAGGTCTCTTATATCTCGAAGTCTGCACTGATTTCCGTTTATCCGGTATTCGCTCTCCCCCGATCTAAACATACACCTTGTAAGAGCTACCTCTTTATAGTCTATAGGCAGACTTCCGTTTTCATTGTCTATTACAAGGGTGACTTCTGCCATCCCTCTTGATTTTCTGCTGTCTGTTCCTGAAAAGATAACTTCTTCCATCTTTCCTCCGCGCAGCATTTTAGGACTTTGCTCTCCCAGAACCCATCTGATGGCATCACTTATATTACTTTTGCCGCTTCCATTAGGTCCGACAATGCATGTTATACCCTGATCGAATTCTATTGCGACAGGTTCGGCAAAAGATTTAAACCCATGCATTTCTATCTTTTTAAAATACATTGATTACAGCTCCCTTTCAAGCATGGCCTTTGCCGCACTCTGTTCAGCCTGCTTTTTGCTTTTTCCCGTTCCCTTTGTCATTGCTCTCCCATTTACCTCAAGCTGAACCTGAAAAGTCTTATCATGATCCGGCCCGGATTCTTTAAGCAGCACATATTTTATATTTGCCTCGCCCTTATTCTGCAGCTTTTCCTGCAATGTAGTCTTATAATCAACGATAATAAATTTACCGCGTTTTACATCTTTTATGGATTCATCAAACAAACTAAGGACCACAGTCTTTACTGCATTAAACCCTCCGTCCAAATATACGGCACCTATCACAGCTTCCATAGTATCTGCCAATATAGACTCTCTGAATCTTCCTCCATTATGTTCCTCGCCGTTTCCAAGCATAATATATTTCCCCAGATCCAGCCGCCTTGCTTCATTAGCCAATGACTTTTCACATACAAGAGTAGCTCTTGTCCTCGACAAAAAGCCTTCCTCTTTTTCAGGAAAGCTTCTATATAGTTCTTCACCTATTATAGCGTCAAAAAACGCGTCCCCCAGAAACTCAAGACGTTCATTGCTCTTGCTGTTTCTGTCATGCTCTTTGATATATGAACTATGAGTAACAGCATTTTTAAGAACATCTATATCATTAAAATGATAACCGATCTTCTGTTGAAGCTGTCTGATATCCTCCATATATTCATCTACTCCTCTTCATCTTTTTCTATTATTTCTTCCAGATCAAGCATGGACTGTCTAATGATCTCCACTACATTTTCCTGTCCATATGGAATGCCTTTTAGAATAGCATTCTTAACAGCATTCACTCCGGACGAACCATGTATCTTAATGACAGGTCCATTCACTCCCAATATGGGCGCTCCGCCATACTCCTCATAATCAAATTCCTGTTTCATAGATTTGAGGTCGGATTTCAGCATAAGCGCCGCCAGCTTATTTTTTACATTTCTCATAAGCTTATTCTTTATAAGCTTTAAAATGTTCCATGCTACTCCTTCTGTGAGTTTAAGGATAACATTTCCCACAAAACCATCGCATACAATCACTTCACATGCTCCTACAGGCACTTCTCTGGCTTCTACATTTCCTATAAAATTAATAGATGCCGCTTTAAGCTGCTGATAAGCGTCTTTTGTTACACTTGTTCCCTTGCTTTCTTCTATTCCCAGATTTACCAATCCCACTTTGGGCTGCTGTCTTCCCCAAACTTTCTCCATATAAATACTTCCCATAAGTCCATACTCCAGCAGATTCTGAGCCTTTGCTTCGGAACTTGCTCCTGCGTCCACGAGAAGAGACGGTTCCCCGCCCAGGCATGGATATATACTTGCGAGAACGGGCCGATCTATTCCCTCAATTCTTCCCAAGATCATTCTTGCCCCCACAACCAGAGCTCCTGTATTTCCTCCCGAAATAAAGATATCTCCCTGGCCGTCTTTTACCATAGTAAGACCAACTACCATAGAAGATTCGGTTTTTCTTCGTATAGCCTTCACCGGACTGTCATCCATAGTTATCACTTCTCTGGCATCCACTATTTTTATATTCTTGCCTTTAAACTTACTCTTTTTCAATTCAGCTTCTATATCTTCTTTTCTTCCCACAATATATATATCATGTTTTATCAGCTTGGCAGCCTCGACAGCTCCCTTAACTATTGCACCCGGTGCGTTGTCTCCTCCCATTCCGTCCAATACTATTTTCATATTGCCCTCCTTAACATTAAAATAAGCAAATTCCTCTTATTTAAACTCAGTAATGAATTTTTTCACACTGCCTGCCACATCTTCGCAACCGAAAACTGATGAACCGGCAACTACTATTTCCACTCCGGCATCAGTCACAGATCTTACATTTGAAAGATTTATCCCTCCGTCAATCTCTATCTTAAGCTTGGGGTTTCTTTCATTCTTCATTCTGTAAAGCCTTTTTACTTTATTTAATGCTGAAGGAATAAACCTCTGTCCTCCAAACCCCGGATTCACTGACATTATCAAAACCATGTCCACATCTTCCAAGCAATATTCCAACACTGACAAAGGAGTTGCAGGATTAAGTGCAATTCCTGCTTTTACTCCCAGAGATTTTATATGCTGAAGAGTTCTGTTCAAATGCACGCAGGCTTCCTGATGTACTGTTATATATTCTGTCTGTTCCGTAACGAAATCTTCAAGATATCTATCAGGCTCCTCTATCATCAAGTGAACATCAAAAGCCATCGACGTCTTCCCGGCAAGACTCTTCATTACCGCCGACCCAAAGCTTATATTAGGTACAAAATGCCCGTCCATAACATCCACATGTATCAAATGCGCCCCTGCTTTTTCTATTGTTTCCACACTTTTCCCAAGCCTTGAAAAATCTGCCGATAATATGGATGGCGCCAGCTGTATCATATTAAGTTCCTCCTGTCAACGCTGTTTAATATTGTTTAGATTTTTTTATTTCATCAAGCATAGATACATATGATTCGTATCTGCTTTCGCTTATCTTATTCTCTGAAAGAGCTTTTGCAACGCCACATCCGGGTTCAGCCACATGCCTGCAATTGCTGTATCTACAGGCTGCCGCACTGTGCATTATCTCCGGAAAAAAATGTTGAAGTTCTTCCTCGCCAGCCTCGAGAACATCAAATGATGTAAACCCGGGAGTATCGAAAATCATAGTCCCTGTCTTAACATCTATGGTAAACAGTTCTGAATGTCTCGTAGTATGCCTGCCGCGCTGTGATTTTTCACTTACTTTGCCAGTCTCTGCACCTGCTTCAGGAATAAGCCTGTTTAGTATTGTCGACTTTCCCACTCCCGAAGGTCCTGCCAAAGCAGAAGCTTTGCCTTTTATGAGTTTTTTCAGCTCGTCAAAACCAATTCCGTTCTTACTGTCAAGACACACTACCGGATACAAAGAACTGTAGATATTTTTAAGCAGCTCTATATTTTCTTCAGCTTTTTCGGCTTTCTTACTCTGCAAAGAATCAGCCATATCACACTTATTGATACAAATAACTATATCTGTTCCGGACTTTTCTGCCATCACAAGAAATTTATCTATCACTATAGGCGCCGGAGACGGCCTTGCCGCCGCAGCTACAATTATGAAACAGTCCACATTCGCAACAAATGGTCTTATAAAACTGTTTTTTCTCGGTAACATATCTACTATAAGACTGTCATCATTATCAGGTATTACTTCGATAACAACTTTATCGCCTACTGCAGGTTTAATATCGCGCTGTTTAAATATTCCCCGCGCTTTACACCTATAAACTGTATCGCCGGATTTTACATAATAAAACCCGGCGATACCCTTTACAATCAGCCCTTCCAGACAGCCGCTGCACTTAACGCCTTTACTCTTCATCTTCATCGTCTTTTGAAGGTTCTGTAGGCGCAGTAGTCTCTTCAGGTTTGTTGCCCTTACTTACTCTTATCTTTACAGATGTACCCTTATCAAGCTGTGCATTTGCATCATACTGCTGCCACATTACTTCTCCTTCGGCATAAGTACTGCTGTAATCATAACTTATGCTTCCTACCGAAAGACCTGCATTGAGAAGAGCTGCTTGAGCATCTCCCAAACTTTTACCGACAAGATAAGGAACTACCGCTTTCGCTTTAGACCCATCACTGACAACTACATTTATGGCTGTACCTTTCTCAGCCGTTGAACCCGCCTTAGGATCCTGTCTCAAAACAGTACCTGCCTCTTCCTCGCTCGCCTCTTCTGTCACAGATCCCAATGTGAACCCTGCCGCTTCAAGATATGAAGCCAATTCATCCTGCATCTTACCAGTAAGATCAGGTACATCTCCATCACCAAGTCCTTTGCTTATATTGACTTTCACAGTACTTCCCGTTTTTATCTTAGTTCCGGCCTTAGGATCCTGAGAAACGATTTTTCCTTTTTCTACGTCTTCACTTACAACTTCATCAGCCTTTTTAATTTTAAGATCATATTCTTTAGCAGCATCCTTTGCCTCTTCCAGTGTCATATTTTTAAAATCAGGCGCTTCTATCTCCTCACCGCCGAAAATACCTGCGGCAAATGCTACGATCAGTCCAAGCACAATGGCCCCAGCCACCGATGCGATTATAATAATCATCTTTTTCTTTTTATCCATAGGCTTTTTCTTACGTTTTCTGCCGTTCTTTTCGTCTTCAGCCTCATCGTAATCTTCGCCGTCATCGTAATCAGTCTCTGCTATAGGTCCGTTTCCGCCTTTTATATTGTTCATCGTACCTGTAGCCCCGCCCATCAGCACAGAATCACCTACTACGCTTCCTACAAATTCAAGATTATTCAACGCCTCTATCAGTTCTTCGGCGGAAGCATATCTGTTCACCGGATACTTATCTGTACATTTCAGAATTATATGTTCAAGAGCAGGCGGAACTCCATCCACCAGTTTTGACGGAGGAACCATTTCTCCGTTTATATGCATGAGAGCAATATTTACAGGATTATCTCCGTCAAAAGGAACTCTTCCTGTAATCATTTCATACATTACGATACCAAGAGAATATATATCCGATTTCTCATCCACATATCCACCCCTTGCCTGTTCAGGGGAAAAATAATGTACAGAGCCTATAATACCGTCCGTATTATCCACAATAGTAGCTGCATTAACTGCTTTTGCTATACCAAAATCCGTTATCTTAGCGGTACCGTTAGGTGTTATCATTATATTATGAGGTTTTACGTCCCTGTGTATTATATGATTCTTATGTGCGAAAGCCAATGCTGCAGCTATCTGTTTTGACAGCGCTATCACCTTGGGATAGGACATGGCCCCCTGTTCTTTGATATAATCACTGAGAGTTTTTCCCTCTATAAGCTCCATTACTATGTAGTGAATGTTTCCTTCTCTTCCCACGTCATAAATATTAACTATATTGGGATGCGACATGCTTGCAGCCGCCTGAGACTCTCTCCTGAAACTGTCTATGAATTTGCTGTCATTGATAAATTGAGGCTTCAATATCTTTATAGCAACAAAACGATTAAGAAGTTTATCCTTCGCTTTGTATACCACCGACATTCCGCCCTCGCCTATCCGCTCAAACAGTTCATATCTGCCTGCAAGAACTTTATTGCTCATAACTTCCTCCTATAAATCATCTATATCTTCAAACAAACCACTGTGATATTATCTCTCCCGCCGCATTGCAGCGCCTCATCCACAAGCTGTGTGCAAATATCATTCATACTTTCATCTCTCTCCAGTATCTCTGCCATGTTTTCCGGAGAAACTTCTCCGTAAAGTCCATCTGAACACAGCATCAGAATATCATCTCTTGAAACCTCAAGCCTATAAAAATCCGGTTCCACAAATTTATCAGCGCCAAGAGCCTTTGTTATCACATTCTTTTGTTTGTGATTTTCTGCCTCTTCTTCTGTAATGACTCCCTTATCTATCAGCTCATTCACATAAGTATGATCCTTGGTGATTCTGCTGAGCATCCCGTCTCTAAACAAGTATGCTCTGCTGTCCCCTAAGTTTGCTATATAGGCAACCCCTTTGAAAATGTATGCCAATACAATTGTAGTCGCCATTCCCCTATTGTCTTCATTTTCTATTCCCAATCTATATATCTTTTCATTAGCACTTTCTATAGCCTCCGAAAAAAAACCGAATATATCGTCCGGTTCCTTAAATTCTTGCAGATCGTTATTATTGACATAGTGGGCTATTTCACTGACAGCCGTTCTGCTGGCAACTTCTCCAGAATTATTGCCGCCTACACCGTCAGCCACAATATACACATCCTGACTGGGGATAACAAAACAAGCATCTTCGTTTTTCTCACGAACAATACCTTTATTACATTTAAATCCAATCTGTACCATTACTGCTTTCGCCTTTCACTTTAATTGCGGACCTATAACAGACTGTCATCTCGTTTCATGACACATATAAAAAATCCATCAGTTCCGTTTATATTAGGCAGCAGAAGCGTTCTTTCCACCTTTTCAAAAGACGGATTCCTTTTTAGAAACGCATCTGTGACTTTCTCGTTTTCAGCCGGGTTTATAGTACATGTACTGTATACCAGTGTTCCGCCCGGTTTGACATAATTCGAAGAAGCAGAAAGTATAGCCAGCTGTTTTTTTGGCAGCAGATCCATTTCTTCCGTAAAAGCCTTATATTTTATCTCAGGCTTTCTTCTTACTACACCTAATCCCGAGCATGGAGCGTCTACCAGAACTCTGTCAGCTCTATGTAACATCGAAGAGTCCACTCTGGTAGCATCCCATGATCTTGTTTCTATATTGGTTATGCCTAATCTCCTCGCTTCTTTATCTATCAGATCAAGCTTTCTTCTGTAAATATCCGAAGCTATGATCTTTCCTGTATTATTCATTCTCTCAGCTATAGCTGTAGTTTTGCCTCCCGGGGCTGCACATACATCCATAACTGTCTCGCCATGCTTGGGCGCAACCTTTTCAGCTACCAGCATAGAGCTTTCATCTTGAGGAGTAAACATACCTAACTTATACATTTCTGTTTCTAACAGTCTGTTGCCTTTCACATTAAGAGCATTCTGGCAAAGCTTTCCTTCACTGACCTCAAAACCCTGTTCCTCCAGCTTGGCAATGAGATCCTTTTTCATTATCTTCAGCCAGTTAAGTCGTATGGTCATAGGAGGAGTTTCATTCCCCGCCCGCATAAGTTCTTCTACAAAATCAACATTATAATATTCAAGCCAAAGTTCGACTATCCAAGGCGCATAAGAATACTTGATCGACAGATATTTTACTTCATCATCAGCTCTGTCAGGTAGCCTAAGCTGCATCTTTTTATTGAGATACTCTCTCAGCACTCCATTTATAAGCCCACTCTTACTTCTGCAATATTTCTTTGCCAGCATTACGCTCTCATTGACAGCAGCGTACTCCGGCACTGAATTCATACATCCAAGCTGATATATACCCATTCTGATTATAGTAAGCTCGGGTATCTTCAGGCTTTCTATACCGTCATTTAAAAGCTGATCTATATAATAATCAAGAGTAAGTTTGCTCTCAAGAACTCCATATACAAGTTCCCTTACAAAGCCCTGTGAATTAGGCTTATTGATTATTACCTGGTGGTTGATCGCCAAATTTGAAAACGCTTTCTTAGACTCCACGTCTACAAGCGATAAATACGCTGTTTTTCGATTTGCATCCATCAGTCGCGCCCCCTAATCATTAAAATTCTGATTAAATTAGCTATTGATGTAGCCAATGCAGCTACATATGTCATCGCCGCTGCGGACAATACCTTTTTGGAACCTCTGGCTTCCTGATCATCTACGATATTTAAATCTACAAGCTGTTTTATAGCTCTTTTACTTGCATTAAGTTCCACCGGAAGTGTAACCGTATGAAACAAAACAACCGCGGCAAAGAATATGATCCCCAGATCAAATATAAAATTCCCCGTAGCTCTGTTCCCCTGCCATATTATTAAAAGACCTATCAGCATCAGCGGCCAGGATACCGTCGAAACAAGGCTCACTACAGGGGCTATGGCATTTCTGAATTTCAAAAATCCATAAGATGTACCATCCTGTATCGCATGGCCGGACTCATGTGCCGCAATACTTACAGAAGCTATAGATGTACCATTGTAAACCTGGCTGGACAGTCTCATTATATCCTTAGACGGATCATAATGATCTGTAAGAGTCCCCGCCACCATTTCTATGGAAACATGTTGAAGTCCGTTGCTGTCCAGAATCATCCTCGCCGCCTGTCTTCCTGTTATTCTTCTTCTGTTTTCTATTCCCGAATACTTTCTATAAGCATTTTTCACCTTAGCCTGCGCATATAAAGCAAATATAATAGCAGGTATCAATATTATAAACGTAGGATCAAATACCCCAAAATACATATAATTCCCCCTCCGGATTTAATTTTATCCTAAAACCCTTCCAATTTCAATGGAATTGCCTTTTAAATATTCTTTGACTTCTATTCTTTTTTTACCCGACATCTGTATCTGAGTAACTCTGAGCACTTTACCACCCGCTGCTATATCAAGCCCATCCGGGCCGGCTCCCAATACAGTACCGTTCACTTCATCGGTTTCAACCGCCAAATCCTCTGCTTTCCAAAGTTTCATCATTTTATTCTCATAATAAGTATATGCTCCAGGCCATGGATCAAAAGCCCTTATTATACGTTCTATTTCGCCCGGCGACTTCGAAAAATCTATACAACCTTCATTCTTTGAAATCATGGAAGCATAAGTGGATTCTTCATCGTTTTGCTTCTCACCTTTTATTATATCAAGCTTAGGGATAGTATCTGCCAAAAGCTCTGCTCCCATACGAGCCAGTTCATCATGAAGCTGGCGCCCTGTTTTATTCGCAATAGGAGTTGATCTCTTAGAAAGCATATCCCCTGTATCAAGCCCCTCTTCCATATACATTATGGTTATACCTGTTTCCTTATCTCCCGCCATTATAGCTCTTTGTATAGGAGCAGCCCCTCTAAATCTCGGGAGCAGTGATCCATGAATATTGATGCATCCCTTTTGAGGTATATCCAGAATCTCTTTAGAAAGTATCTGTCCATAAGCCGCAACTACTATAAGATCAGGCTTCGTATGTTTTAATATATCTATAAACTCTTTATCATTTTTAACTTTCTGAGGCTGCAAAACTTTTATTCCCAGCTCCAAAGCCTTTTCCTTTACCGCCGAAAACTTTACTTTCCTGCCTCTGTCCCTTGATGTGTCAGGCTGTGTGACCACAAAGGGAATCTCATATCCTTCATCATAAAGTTTCTGCAGCGCAGGAACTGCAAAATCCGGTGTGCCCATATATACAACTTTCATCATTTACCCTCGTTCTCCTCTGTTGGCAATTGATACATTTCTTTTGCTTTGTCTATATACAGTATTCCATCCAAATGATCAAACTCATGGCACATGACTACCGCCTTAAAGCCTTCAAACTTATACTCCTGAGGTCTTCCATCCCTGTCCAAACCTTTTATGGTTATTCTTTCAGGCCTTTCCACAAGCCCCGAATATCCAGGCACAGAAAGACAGCCTTCTTCGCTTTCCTGACTACCTTCTTTCTCTGTGATCTCAGGATTTACGAAATAATAAACTTCGCCCGGTTCAGGTTCAGCCACAAATATACGTCTCATCATTCCTATCTGAGGTGCCGCAAGACCAACACCGTTAGCGTCTCTCATAGTCTCTACCATATCATCCAGTATCATTCTGATTCTGTCATCTACTTTGTCCACTTCTCTGCAATGCTTCCTCAGTATAACATCGCCTTCTTTTACTATATTTCTCAGTGCCATCAGCCTCTCCTCCTAAACAAAACTGTATGGATTTATATCTACTACCGCTGTATATTTTTTCTTTCTGTTTTTTCTGTCCTGTTCCTTCAGCGAAATTATCAGATCAGAATATTTTTTCCTTTTGCCTCTTAAACATTTTATGAGCATTGAAAATCTGTATGTTTCCTTTATCTTGCTCATATACGCTTCCTGAGGAGAAAAAACATTTCCTCTTTCATCTTCCGGAAGAAGCTCCTTTATCCTCTCGTACCAGTCCTCTGCTCCAGCAAGAGCCGCTTCCCGATCATCTGAAGAAAACACTATCTGAAACATATCGCTGTAAGGTGGATATCCCATATATTTTCTAAACTGTATCTCGGTATTGTAAAACCCTTCATAATCCTGTCTGGAAGCAAACTCCAGAGCATAATGCTCAGGACTGTATGTCTGTATCACCACACTGCCTTTCTCACTTCCTCTGCCTGCTCGTCCCGAAGCTTGGATGATGAGCTGAAGAGTTCTCTCAGGAGATCTGAAATCAGGTATATTCAATGAAACATCTGCCGAAATTATCCCAACCAAGCCTACATTTTTAAAATCAAGTCCCTTTGCTATAAGCTGTGTACCTATAAGAATATCAGTCTTTCCTTTTCTGAAATCCCTTATTTTGCGATCCAACTCCCCTTTTTTTCTTACGGAATCAAGATCCATCCTTTCTACTGAAAATTCAGGAAACAATTCTAAAATAGTTTCCTCTACTTTTTCCGTACCACTGCCAAAATACCTTATATATTTACTTCCGCACTCAGGGCACCGATTCAATGCACCCTGACTGTATCCACAGTAATGACATACAGCGCTGCCTGTCTTCTTATGGTAAGTAAGAGACAGTCCGCAAGCAGGGCATTTCGCCACATATCCGCATTCCCTGCATGATATAAAAGTTGAATATCCTCTTCTGTTGAGAAACAGCATAACCTGCTTCCCGTCTTCAAGCTTTTCTTTCATTTTGCGATAAAGTTCTCTGCTGATTATTGACTTGTTTCCGTTCTTTAATTCAGCCCTCATATCCACGACTGCAACATGTGGCATATCAACTTTATTATATCTTTCTGTAAGCTTTATTATCTTATATATGCCCTCTTTTCCTCTGCTGTAAGTGGATACGGACGGAGTAGCACTCCCCAGTATTAATATACCCTTATTATCCTTATCCTGAAGTCGCTTTACTGCAACTTCTATAGTATCATATTTCGGTGTGTGATCCGATTTATATGTTGACTCATGCTCTTCATCCACCACTATCAGTCCGATGTTCTCAAGCGGAGCAAAAACAGCTGATCTTGCCCCTATTACTATCTTCACCTTATCATCTCTGATCTTTTTCCATTGATCATACCGTTCTCCAAGAGAAAGCCTGCTGTGAAGCACCGCAATACTCTCATATCCGAATTTACCTATAAACCTGTCTATTATTTGAGTCATAAGAGATATTTCAGGCACCAGTACAATAACTTTTTTCTGCTCAGCTAATACAATCTCGGCTGTTCGAATATATATTTCAGTTTTCCCGCTTCCTGTAACACCATGTATAAGAAATCTATCATGTTTTCCTCTTTTCACAGCATTCCCTATGCGCTCCATCGCAGATGTCTGCTGGTTAGTCAATTTTTTTAAGGAATATTCTTCTCCCTGTCTTTCACTGAACGGATCTTTACGAACTCCTCTTTTTGCTTTGCTTCCTACAGGAGTAAAACACTTTATCGCATCTATATACCTGCACAAATATCGATTTCTCATCCACACTGCAGTTCTTATCATCTCAGGCGTAAGCGATATCTCCTCATCAACTTTCTCTACATACTTGAGCCTGTCTGCCATATCATCAGTCACCTGAGATGATACAGATATCACATAACCTTCTCTCAGTCTGTTGCCTTTAGCAAAGGGAACATATACCTTATTTCCTGCGGACACATTTTCACAATTACATCCATATGTATATAAACTGTCTGTACTGTCACTTCTGTTATCTATTACTATATTCAGATATTTCATCAGCTACAGAAGGAAAATATCATTTTCCTTACACTCCTCAATCATTTCTTCAGGCCATATGGACGCCTGAACTTCTCCTATATGCGCCTTTCTTAAAAAATACATACAGAGCCTGCTCTGCCCTATTCCCCCGCCTATAGTATAAGGCAACTCTCTGTTCAATATTTTTTTATGAAACGCCATATTCCTTCTGTCATCTGCACCGGCTTCCTTAAGCTGTCTATCCATAGCCCTTTCATCTACTCGTATCCCCATAGAAGAAATCTCAAATGAACGATCGAGAACATCATTCCATAAAATTATATCTCCGTTCAATTCCCAGTCATCATAGTCGGGAGCTCTTCCGTCATGCCTCTGTCCGGATTTAAGTACACCTCCTATTTTCTTGATGAAAACAGCCCTCTTTTCCTTTGTTATGGCATCTTCACGCTCCTTAGGCGTCTTTTCCGGATACATATTTTCCAGTTCTTGAGATGTTATAAAAAATATCTCATTAGGGAGCTCTGTTTTTAATTCATTATAAAGCCTGTTAACATAATCATTGAGATTCTTAATGGCATTGTAAAGCGTCACTACGGTTTCTTCCAGATACTCTTCCGTACGGTCCTCTTTATTGATAACCTTTTCCCAGTCCCACTGATCAACATATATAGAATGGAGATTATCCAGTTCTTCATCACGTCTTATGGCATTCATATCAGTATACAGCCCCGTTCCGGGCTTAAAATTATATTTACCCAAGGCCATTCGCTTCCACTTCGCCAAAGACTGAACTATTTCGACAGTTTTTTCTCCCATATCTTTAACAGTAAAACTCACCGTTCGTTCTACACCATTAAGATTATCGTTAAGGCCTGTTTCAGGAGCAACAAACAGAGGGGCCGATACCCGTCTCAATCTCAGACCATATGCCAATTCCTGCTGAAAGAAATCTTTGATTTTCTTTATAGCCCTCTGACTTTCCATATAATCAATAAAAGGTGTATAGTTCTTAGGTATAATCAGTTCATGCATATCAATCATCTCCCTCACGCTTTGAATACTTGCAGCCACAATAATTCTGGCGGTACAGTCCATATTTTTTCGAAAGTTCCACCGAACGTTTGAATCCATCCTTTTTCTTGAAATCTCTGTCGAGAAATGAAATCCCATACCGCGCCGCTAATTCTCTTCCCAGTACGGAAATCACTTTGAAATCTTTATGAGGACTCACCGTTAATGTTGTGCCAAAACAATCATATCCCGAAAGACTTGCGCTTTCTGCAGTTTTTTCCAGTCTCTGGCTGAAGCATACACGACACCTCGCTCCCCCTTCAGGCTCATTTTCCAGCCCTTCTACCGCTGTTATAAACTCTTTAGGTCTGTAATTTCCTTCCGCAAAGCCTATTTTCGCAATTCCGATATTCTCTCTGTTGAATTGATCTATAAACTCTATCTGAGCAGCACGTCTTTTTTGATATTCCTGTTCTTCCGTTATACACGGATTATAAAAAAATACTGTAATCTCAAATTCATCAACAAGCCGTTCCACTACAGCTGTACTGCATGGTCCGCAGCAACTGTGCAGTAAAAGTCTGGGCTTTCTGACAGTCTCATTAAAATCATCTTCCAGTATGAAATTTTTTTCATTTTCCAACAAACACTTGTTACTCACAATCATAATGGTTTATTATATCATATATTTAAACTATTGAAAATGAACTTATAACGAATTTTTAAAGGAGAAAGCGACAATGAAAAATATCCATACCCCTCTGATTTTTGACAGTTCTGACGGTCAGGAACTTCGGATCAACACCATCAGTACATACCTCAAGAAAAAGTTCGGGGGAAAAATAGTCAAACTCTCCCTTGACGGTGGATTCACATGCCCTAACAGAGATGGAAGCAAAGGAACAGGCGGCTGTCTTTTCTGTTCGGCAAGTGGATCAGGAGATACTGCCTCCGGATCAGGAGATATAACATCAGATCTCAACAGCCAGATAAAACTTTTATCTGATAAATGGCCACAAGCTAAATACATAGCATATTTTCAAAGCCATACCAATACCTATGCTCCTGTAGAAGAACTCAAAAGCAAATTCTATGCTGCCCTAAAGCATCCCGATGTGGTTGGAATCGCCATAGCAACAAGACCTGACTGTCTGTCCGACGGCATCATAGATCTTCTTTCAGAAATAAACAGAAAAACATTTATGTGGGTAGAATTAGGTCTTCAGACTATTCATGAAATAACCGCAGAAAAGATGAATTTATGTTATACGATAAAAGATTACGATGACGCTGTCGACAGGCTGATCTCCGGAAATATACGAACAGTAACTCATTTAATTATGGGACTCCCGGGAGAAACCGAAAGTATGATGCTTGATTCTGTAAAACATATCTGCTCAAAAAAAATATTCGGGATAAAACTCCACATGCTCAACCTTGTCAAAGGTTCTCAAATGGAAATATTGTATCCCGACTATGTATCATTTGAAAATATTGACGATTATATAGATCTTATAATATCAGCACTTGAACTAATACCTCCCGATATAACACTTCACAGAATCTCCGGAGATGCACCCAGATCAACGCTGATCTCACCTTCATGGAGTTATAGAAAACGAACAGTATTAAATAAGATCCACAAAACCTTAAAACAGAGAAATACGTGGCAGGGGAAAAACTCCCACATCACTCCTTAGGGCCTATACGCCCTTCATTATAATGCTTTCTGCAAAGAGAGACGTACATATCATTGCCGCCCACCATAATCTGCTCACCGCTTTTGACAAACTTTCCGTCAATAACTCTGGCTACCATAGTAGCTTTTCTTCCGCACCAGCAAATTGTTTTAATTTCCTCTATCTTATCAGCATATATAAGCATATAATAAGATCCTTCAAAAAGTTCATTTTTAAAGTCGTTTTTTAGACCGTAAGCCAGTACAGGTATATTAAAACTATCTACTATCTCCACAAGTTCTTCCACATGATGTCTTTTGAGAAACTGGCATTCGTCAATCACTACGCAGTCTATAGTCTTCCTGTCATTTTCGCGCATGAATATCTCTAATATATTTGTATTCTCGTTAACTATAGTCGCTTCTCTGCTCAGACCCACACGGGAAGTTATCTTCCCTTTGCCATATCTGTTATCTATACCCGGTACCAATGCCAAGACCCGTTTTCCTCGTTCTTCATAATTATACGCAACTTTAATAACTTCGATAGATTTACCAGCATTCATCGTACTGTATCTGTAATATAATTGTGCCATTTTACCTCCCCGTCTGCCTATGCTAACGATATCGCCAACGCTGCCCCGGTTGACACGAGAGCCCCGAGACAGATTACTGCCAGAGATTTCTTTATTGACACCCCTGAGACTGCAGCTACTGCTGCCCCTATCCATGTCATACCGGGAAGAAAAGGTACAGATGTCAATATCAGCACTATAAACTCCTTCTTTACAGGTAGTTTTCTTCCGATTTTCTCACCTAAACCAAAATGATGTACTATAACATTAAAAACAATGAGAAGAAAAGGAACAGGTAGTAATACACCTAACACAACCATCAAATAACTTTCCCATATAGGAAGTCTAAAATCCATACCCAGCATAATTCCTTCTCTGACACTTTTCACCGGCAACAACGCAAGGCTGAATACAGCCAGAAGATTCATCTCTATTCCCCCTTTTCAGAAACAAACAGCCGCCATAACATCTTCAATTAAGTCAGAAAAAAATAATCCCTCGGACAGAGTCAGCAAGAGATTATTTTTATAAATAAGTGGTGCCCAGACTCGGAATCGAACCAAGGACACGGGGATTTTCAGTCCCCTGCTCTACCAACTGAGCTATCTGGGCAAACTACTTATACAATATTATGGTGGGCCATCAGGGACTTGAACCCCGGACCTGCCGGTTATGAGCCGGACGCTCTGACCAACTGAGCTAATGGCCCATCTGTTGTTGGATTAATGGTCGGGGTGGCAGGATTTGAACCCGCGGCCCACTGGTCCCAAACCAGTTGCGCTACCAAACTGCGCTACACCCCGATATATGTTTAGTTATTTGGCAGGGGCAGTAGGATTCGAACCCACGGCACGTGGTTTTGGAGACCACTGCTCTACCAACTGAGCTATACCCCTATGACTGCGAAACGTTTACTAAACCCGCTTCGCAATGAATGGCGGAGAAGATGGGATTCGAACCCATGCGGCCCTTGCGAACCCTAACGATTTAGCAAACCGTCCTCTTCAGCCTCTTGAGTACTTCTCCAGGCTAAACTAAACTCTTATTAACTTTTCATGCGGTATCCACCAATATCAGCTTTCGCATATGTGGCGGAGAGGGTGGGATTCGAACCCACGGCCCCTTTCGGAGTCACTGGTTTTCAAGACCAGCTCCTTAAACCACTCGGACACCTCTCCTCATGCTTTCTATGGTAAGTCCGTGTTCCTATTTTCCAGATGACCCCATGCCTATGTAATGGTGACCCATCGGAGATTCGAACTCCGGACACCTTGATTAAAAGTCAAGTGCTCTGCCGACTGAGCTAATGGGTCATGTTGGCTGGGGTAGCAGGACTCGAACCTACGCATGACGGAGTCAAAGTCCGTTGCCTTACCGACTTGGCTATACCCCATCTTAAAAAAATGGCGAGCCCACAGGGATTCGAACCCCGGACACACGGCTTAGAAGGCCGTTGCTCTATCCAGCTGAGCTATGAGCCCTTAAAAAATTGGAGCGGATGATGAGAATCGAACTCACGCCATCAGCTTGGAAGGCTGAGGTTCTACCATTGAACTACATCCGCAAAATTGGAGCGGAAGACGAGATTCGAACTCGCGACCCTCGCCTTGGCAAGGCGATGCTCTACCCCTGAGCCACTTCCGCATATATTGGTCGAGGGAGGTGGATTCGAACCACCGAAAGCTCAGCTAACGGATTTACAGTCCGCCCCCTTTGGCCACTCGGGAATCCCTCGATAAAGTCTGCTTTGCTATTATATCATATTTCTGGTAAATGTCCAGTCTTTTTTACAGCTTTATTCTGTTTAAAAGTTGGAGCTGGCGGAGGGAATCGAACCCCCAACCTGCTGATTACAAATCAGCTGCTCTACCGTTGAGCCACGCCAGCATATTATATACAATTTTTTAAAATTGGCGATCCGGAACGGGCTCGAACCGTCGACCTCCAGCGTGACAGGCTGGCATTCTAACCAACTGAACTACCGGACCGCATCGTCTTTGCGTTTACTGCTTACTTCATCAGCAGCGACAGATTATTTGGTGGGCGCTATAGGGCTCGAACCTATGACCCCCTGCTTGTAAGGCAGGTGCTCTCCCAGCTGAGCTAAGCGCCCACACCCTTTAAATGTCTTGCTCGACACATTTACTTACTATACAGTATGTTCTCTAATATGTCAACATTTTTTTAAATTTTTTCTTTAATTATTTTTTCATCCAATATTTCTGCCGTTCCGGATGTCATATTTGACAGAAGAAGCACAACATTATTCCTGTATTCCGGTAAAGCCATTATATCAATAATGATCTTATCGCTATATTGTATTTTACCTACCATAAAACCCTCTCTGTCATCTATTCTATCAACAGATAAATTCTGTATTTTCGCAAGAAACGTGTAATCCGTTTTTACCTTCATGAAGCAAATCTCGCACACTCGGCATACACCCGCCGCTTCCAAGCCAAGCTTAGCGCTGCTGGTATACGCTCTTACCAGCCCGCCTGTTCCCAGCTTTATCCCGCCGAAATACCTAGTAACCACTACGGCAATATCAGTAATCCCCTCTTTGACCAGCATCTGAACAATAGGCGCTCCTGACGTCCCCTGAGGCTCCCCGTCATCACTGGCCCATTGTATCTGAAACTTATCTCCTATCACCATGGCAGGTACGTTATGGGTAGCATCTTTATATTGTTTTCTGATCAAATCAATAAATTCATCGCCATCTTCTTTTGAAACAACAGGCTTTACATGAGCTATAAATCTTGATTTTTCTATTATCTGCTCTGCCTCTGCTTCCGCTCGGACTGTTTTATAAAGCTCCATGGTTACTTTTCTCCATCTTTTGTAAAACTTTTATATTTTTCATAATCATTACGGTCAAATCTTCCTTCAATTAATGTTCCCTCAGCTTCATATTCCATAGATATAATCTCTGCATTTTCACACAAATATGATGTGACTGCACCTCTGTCATACGGAATTAACAGCACAGCATGAATCCGCTTCCCGAAGATCTTCTCTTTTACGGAAGAAAGCAGCAGCTCCATATTTTCTCCTGTTTTTGCTGAAATATATACTGCATCATGGCCGCTGACATCCAGGGGAAGTTCCTCAGCAATATCTATTTTATTGTATGCCATAAGCTTTCTTTTACTGCCGGCCCCCAGTTGATCTATAACCTTATCCGTAACCTCTATCTGAAAATCTCTGTTATCATAAGAACTATCCACCACATGTATGAGAAGATCCGCGTATTTGACCTCTTCAAGGGTAGATTTAAAGGCTTCTACCAGACTATGAGGAAGTTTACTTACAAAACCCACAGTATCTATCAGAATAAATTCACTCCCGTTTTCAACGGAAATCTTTCTGTGCTGAGGATCCAGTGTGGCAAAAAGCATGTTCTGTGATGAAACTGTTTTTTCTTCCTTATCAGTCATAGCAAGAAGCTTATTCATAACTGCCGATTTTCCGGAATTTGTGTATCCCACCAGAGCAACAACGGGTATATGTGACTTTTCCCGCCCTGATCTCTGCGTCTGTCTGTTTTTTGCAGCTTTCTTAAGCTCAGCTTTTATATCATCAATCCTCTTAGATATATGACGTCTGTCGGTCTCCAGCTTTTTTTCACCGGGACCTCTTGTCCCGATCCCTCCTCCAAGACGGGATAATGATTTACCGAATCCCGTAAGTCTTGGCATCCTATATTGAAGTTGCGCAAGCTCTATCTGTAGTTTTCCTTCTTTAGATATCGCCCGGTCGGCAAATATATCGAGAATCAGAATAGTCCTGTCTATCACTCTGACACCGATAGAATCTTCAAGATTCCTCATTTGCACTCCGGAAAGTTCCTCATTAAATATTACCATATCTATCTCCATATTGGAACACATCTGCGCAAGCTCCTCAACCTTGCCCTTACCTATCAGTGTGGCAGTGTTTGGTTTTTCCAGAGACTGTATGATACGGCCGGATACTTCTATAGAGTCTGCTTCTGCAAGTCCTTCCAGCTCATCCATTGAATAGGAAACATCTTCTTCAATCTGTATCCCCACCAGTATGGCTTTATATTCTTCTGTAATTATTTCGTTACTATCATTAAATCTAAGCATGACATTATATTACCATACTTTTGTTTATGTTACATCTAAAATATCTTCTTTAGGCACCTGTACGAAACTATCAGGAACTTCTCCCAGTATCACAGTCTCTGCAAGGAGTATAGTACTGGATGTATTAAACGTACTTGAACAAAACGGCGCCATCACTTTTACCCTGCATTTAAGAATTATGTATATCTTATATTTTGTCTGATTTATGGCTTTAGATTCAAATTCCGTTTTAAAATCAGTTGACAGTACACTTGTGGGAACCACTTTGAGGTCCATAGATGGTCCCGTCTGCGAAAACAGTTTACTTCCGATAAGCGTACCTATCGGTACTTCGAGAGGTTCTTCATCCATACTCTTAAAAGACTTTTGCAGATTAGCAGTAAGCTGTGTCATCAGCACATTTATAGCCATGGAATCTGCCTGAACCATCTCAGTTTTTCCTTCTTCATTCTTTTTAACTATGAACAGCTCATCCTGTCCTCCTTCTTTTTGAAACTGCTCTGTAAGAGCTTTATTAACGGCTCTTGAAACGAGAACTTCTGCTCTCATCTTAGAAACCTCTTCCAAATTAGGCTCCACTACAGTTTTAATCCATATAAACACCCCAATACAGATGAATGCTGTAATAATCATTCCTATAGACGCGCCTTTCCAGATGCTGCGTCTTTTTTTGAATCTTTTTCTGGCCATAATCTCCTCCAATACAGAAGAATGAAATACTTAACCAAATATAAAAAAACTCCTGCTTTACATAATATGCAAAACAAGAGTTTTTGTTATCTTTTATTCTTATATAGTCATTTTATTCAGTTCATCTTTAAATTTGGAATTAGTAATTTTGATTCTCGTACCCTTCATTCCCAAAGATCTTGATTCCACTACGCCGGCGCTTTCAAGTTTTCTTAAAGCATTAACTATAACAGATCTCGTTATTCCTGATCTGTCCGCAATCTTACTTGCAACCAGCAGTCCTTCATCTCCATCAAGTTCAGCAAAAATCTGTTGAACAGCTTCGATTTCCGAATAGGAAAGAGTCCCTATAGCCATCTGTACCATTGCGATTTCTCTTTCTTCTTCTCTTTCAAGAGATTTCTTTCTCTGTATCTCCATACCTACAACCGTAGCGCCATATTCTCCTATGACAAGATCCTCCTCCGAAAACGAAGGTGAATATCTGGTAAGAACCAACGTTCCCCATCTCTTGCCGCCTCCCAGAATAGGGATTATAGTGTGCAGCTTGTCCGATGTGTCATAATCATATTTGAAGATTTTAAGAGCTTCTTCGCCAGACAAATTGGCAGTAGTCTCTCTGACTCTCATCAGTTCTTCATTATATTCTTCCGGAAATACTTTTGTTCCTTTTTCCGTATCAGTCATTACAACACTGTCAGATTTGATTTTATAGCCCACGCCGATAACTTTGCCGTTTCTGTTTGTTATATAAACGTTGGCATCCATAAATTCACTCATAAGTCTGCACATTTCGTCGAATGAAAACGCTCCTGTAGGGCTTTCCTGTAGCATCCAATTCAATCTTCTTATTTTCTTTAAAATATCGCTCATTTTATTACCTCATCTGTTTAGATTTGAATTTTTTTACATATTTAATAGTATTATATATATTTTCCCTCAATAAAGCAACGATTTTTTTGATTTTTCAAAAAAGTATTGTATTTTCACACAACTAACACAAACCTGCTGTTTTTCTACAACTTTTCTTGCTTATATCGTTATCGCACCAACATAACGAAACTCCATAGCCATCTGAAAGTTCGCGGATTTCTATGGAGTTTAACCATAAACAAAATGATTACAGTATATATTTATCTATATCATCCGGATGTATCTTCTCAGCAAATTTTTCTTTTACATATTGCTGGTCTATCGTGATCTTTTCTTCATCCATGTCCGGAATATTAAAGGATATATCTTCCAGCAGTTTCTCCAATATAGTATGCAGTCTTCTTGCTCCTATATTTTCTGTCTGCTCATTCATTAAAAATGCCATGGTGGCAATCTCATCAATAGCCTCTTCTGTAAATTCTATTTCTATGCCTTCAGTCTCAAGTAATGCTTTATGTTGTTTTAGAAGTGCGTTTTCAGGAACTGTCAGTATCTTGACAAAAGTATCTTTATCAAGATTCTCAAGTTCCACTCTTATAGGAAAACGCCCCTGAAGTTCAGGTATCAAATCTGTAGGCTTCGCCGTATGAAATGCACCTGCGCCTATAAATAGTATGTGATCTGTTTTTACCGGTCCATGTTTAGTGTTTATCACACTTCCTTCAACTATAGGAAGAATGTCTCTTTGAACGCCCTCTCTGGAAACATCTGCTCCGCTTCTGTAACTGGATCCGGAGGCTATCTTATCGATCTCATCTATAAAAATTATCCCGTTCTGTTCTGCATTCTGCAATGCATCATCCGTCACCTGATCCATATCTATGAGATTTTGGGCCTCTTCCTCTCTTAAGATCTTTCTCGCATCTTTGACTTTCACTTTTTTATTTTTCATCTTTTTAGGCGCCATATCACCGAAAATATTTCCGATGGCTATGCTCATACCTTCATTTCCCATATCTAATGAGTTTGTCTTAGGAGCATCAGTTACTTGTATCTCTATATACTGCTCTTCCAGCAGCCCTTCCCTAAGCTGCTGTCTAACCTGCTCTCTTGCCAGCATATCAGGCTGTTGATCTTTTTCATCGCTTGCCTGTTTCTGCTGTTCATACTGTTCTTTCTGAGTAAGATACCCTGTATTTCCCAATATAAAATCAAATGGTCCTCTGTTTTGATTATTGGAAGCGGATTTCTTCTTGCCGGGTATTATCGCTTCTATGATTTTTTCTTCTACTATCTCATCGGCAACAGAATATTTTTCTTCCAACATGGCCTGTTTCGTAATTCTGACAGATGCTTCAACCAGATCTCTGACCATCGAATCCACATCTCGTCCCACATAGCCCACTTCAGTAAATTTAGTCGCTTCCACTTTGACAAATGGTGCATCCATGAGTTTCGCAAGCCTTCTGGCTATCTCTGTTTTACCGCATCCTGTAGGCCCCATCATCAAAATATTCTTAGGGGTTATTTCCTCCCGCATCTCTTCTGAAAGCAAGCTTCTTCTGTATCTGTTTCTCAAAGCGATGGCTACAGATTTTTTTGCTTCATCTTGCCCTATTATATATTTATCCAGTTCGCCTACTATTTCTTTAGGCGTCATCTGATAAAGTTTATTGGCCATACTTCACCTCCTATAATTTTTCTACAGAAATATGATCATTGGTGTATACACATATGGACGCCGCTATCTCCAATGATTTTCTCACAATTTCTTCCGCACCCAAATCTGTGTTGTTGTAAAGTGCATTAGCGGCTGAATATGCATAATTACCTCCCGAACCTATAGCTACAAACGGCTGATCAGGTTCAATAACTTCTCCCGTCCCGGAAAGCACCAGCATATCTTCTTTATCAGCCACTATCATCAGTGCTTCCAAATTTCTCATGGCTTTATCCGAACGCCAAAGCTGAGCCAGAGCCACCGCAGCTCTCTTTAAATTTCCTCCGTGCTCATCCAGTTTGCTCTCAAACTTTTCTGTAAGCGAAAAAGCATCAGCTACAGACCCCGCAAAGCCCGTAACTACAGTATTCTTATATATTTTTTTTACTTTTTTCGCGCCATTTTTCATAATGGCGGTTTCTCCCATTGTCACCTGTCCGTCTCCGCCTATGCAGATATCGTCAGGTCCTCTCTTTACTGCCACAATTGTTGTTGCATGAAATTGTACCATATTTACCTCCTTTTTCATAATTCATAACAGGACTCTGATGCCTTTATTCTTTGTAATCACACTCACTGTTAGAACAAGCATATTTGCTATCTTTACTTTTTTTCTCCACAAGAAGCGAGCCACATTTCGGACATTTCTTATCTACCGGCTTATTCCAAAAAACCTGAGTACACTCAGGATACCCGCTACACCCATAGAAAAGTCTTCCTCTTTTACTTTTTCTGGCAACTATATCTTTGCCGCATTCGGGACATTTGACATCGATAGATTGAACGATCGGCTTTGTATTCTTACATTCCGGATATCCTGTACATGCCGCAAATGCTCCAAAGCGTCCATGTTTGATAACCATAGGTTTGCCGCATTTTTCACAAAGCTCACCTGTCGGTTCCTCTTTGAACTCAACCTTTTCAATCTGTTCATCAGCAATCTGAAGCTCATCTTTGAGAGTATCATAAAATCCTTCAATTACAGATTTCCATCTGACACCCTTTGTTTCTATATCATCGAGATTTTCTTCCATTTGAGCTGTAAAACCTGTGTCTACTATCTCTTTGAAATATTGCTCCATCATATCAGTTACTATAAACCCAAGCTCTGTAGGAATCAATGATTTTTTTTCTTTTGAAATATATTTTCTATCTATGAGAGTCGCCACGATAGGAGCATATGTGCTGGGACGACCTATATCTTTTTCTTCAAGATCTTTAACAAGACTGGCTTCTGTAAATCTTGCCGGAGGTTGTGTGAAATTCTGCTGACCTTCCACATTTACAGCTTTTAACTCTTCCCCCTTTGACATGTCAGGAAGAAGCCTGTCCTCTTCATCATCTTTTGCAGATGAGTAAATTTTAAGAAATCCGTCAAAGAGCATTTTTGAACCGACTGCTTTAAAGTCATACTCACCGTTCTCTATGACAGCATTTACAGATTTGAATTTAGCAGGCGCCATCTGGCTGGCGACGAACCTGTTCCATATAAGGCTGTACAGCTTGAACTGATCCTTACTCAAAGAATCTTTTATGATTTCCGGCTCAAGTTCTACATAACTTGGTCTTATAGCCTCATGAGCATCCTGAACATCCTTTTTTTTATTTTTATATATATTACCTCCGTAATACTTTTCTCCCAGAGAATTTATGATAAATTCTCTGGATGCAGCCCTTGCTTCATCCGATATTCTCACCGAATCCGTTCTGATATACGATACAAGGCCTATGGTTCCTCTGCCTTTTACTTCAACACCTTCATAAAGCTGCTGTGCTATCATCATGGTCTTTTTAGTTGAAAAATTAAGTTTATTGGCAGCATCCTGCTGAAGGCTGCTGGTTGTAAACGGAGCAGCAGCTCTTCTCATCCTATCTTTTTCTTCAAGATCCTTTACTATATATTTTCCCTGTTTAAGAACTGCCAATATCTCATCGTTATGAACTTTGTTCTCAATTAAAAGCTTTTTTCCTTTAAACTCTACGAGTTTTGCTATAAAATTTTTCTCCTTTTCAAACTCAGCTGTAATAGTCCAAAATTCCTGAGGCTTAAATTTTTTTATCTCATTTTCTCTGTCACAAATTATCTTTAACGCTGCGGATTGTACACGTCCGGCGCTCAAGCCTCGTCGTATCTTTCTCCATAAAAGAGGACTTATTTGATATCCTACCAATCTGTCGAGCACCCTTCTGGCCTGCTGCGCATCTACAAGACTCAGATCTATAGGTCTCGGCTTCTTTATCGCATCCTTAATTGCTTTTTCGGTTATTTCATTAAACACAATTCTGCAAGGCGTTGCTGCATCTATTCCCAGCAAAAACGCCAAATGCCAAGATATAGCTTCTCCTTCTCTGTCCGGGTCAGTTGCAAGATAGACTTTAGATGCATTCTTGGCTTCTTTCTTTAATTCTTTTATTATATCCCCTTTACCTCTTATCGATATGTATTGGGGTTCAAAATCATTCTCTATATCTATGCCCAGCTTACTTTTAGGCAGATCACGCACATGTCCCACCGAAGCAATGACTTTATAACGTCCCCCTAAAAATTTCCCTATTGTCTTAGCCTTCGATGGTGACTCGACAATTACCAGTATTTTTTTTGCTGCAGCCATGAAGACCCCTCCTTTTTACCTAAGTTTAGCTTCTAGTATTTGATTATATGTATATTTTTATCCTTTTGCAATAAAAATTTTTCCAAGATTCGAAAAAACAAAGCCCTTCATTTCCATTACAGTTACAATTCCCGCAATGTATGAAGGTGGTTTTGACAAGATCTCACAAAGCTGATCAAGTCTTAATTCTCCATGTTTTTTCAACGCAGAATAAATACATCTCTCCGTGCTCCCCAATATTTCTTCTGTTTCTTTGTCATCTTCCGTATTTACTCCGAGCAGCTCAAAGACATCGCCGGGACTCAGCACAGGTATTGCGCCCTCTTTTATCAATTTATTGCTTCCCATATTATATTGACTGTCCACATTCCCCGGGACAGCACAAACATCACGTCCCTGATCCGCAGAACACTCTGCTGTAATAAGAGCTCCGCTGCTGTTTCCTGCCTGAACCACTATCGTCACCTCACAAAGACCGCTTATTATTCTGTTCCTCTGTGGAAAAAAGTATCTCTGCGGAACTGTATCCGGAGAATATTCAGATATCACGAGACCTTTTTCTTCTATATCATTCTTCAATTCAAGATTTGATTTGGGATAGCATACATTTATACCACAGCCCAAGACTGCTATTGTCTTTCCTCCAACATCAAGCGCTCCCCTATGAGCGCAAGTATCTATACCTTTTGCCATACCACTTACGACAGCAAGTCCGGCCCTTGACAGCTGCCCGGAAAATTTGACAGCTGTACTCCTTCCATATACGGTAGTATTCCTGGAACCCACCACTGCTACACACCTCTTTTTCAGCAGAGAAATATCTCCTCTGCAAAAAAGCTCTTTAGGATAATCGCATATTTCTTTCAAAAGCTGAGGATATTGATGCATACCCGGCGTTATTCTTTCTATATTTTTTATACTGCTTTTCATATTCCAACCTCCCTAATATTTCAAAACCTTCGGATACCCTGATTTCTTACGGAAGATATTCTGTACATCAATGCTTCAGCCACATGTTCTTCTCTTATTTCTCTGTCCTGTTGAAGATCTGCTATGGTTCTGGATATTTTCAAAAGTTTGCCGTAAGCTCTCATAGATATCCCCATTTTCTCATAGGCTTCCGACATCAATTTCAAACCATTTGTGTCAGGCATACAAAATTGTTTTATACCTCGCTCATCCAGACTCCCGTTATTTTCATACACTGTATTTCGATACCTTTCACGCTGCAAAGCCACCGCATCATTTACTTTTTTTCTCATTTGATTTGATGACATCACACGTACTGCCCTTCCTGCGTTTATTATCTCACTTCCTTCAACAGGACTCATTTTTATATGCATATCTATCCTATCGGAAAAAGGTCCGTAAAGTTTTTTCATATAATTATCAAGCTGTCTGTCTGTGCATGTACAAACTTTTTTCTCATCCCATAAATTGCCGCATCTGCATGGATTGGCGGCAGCTACTATCATTACTTTTGAGGGAAATATCACCTCATCAGATTGACGCTTTATCCTTATAAAGCCATCTTCTACGGGCTGCCTCATGGTATCTATAACACTGCTTTCAAATTCTCCTAATTCGTCCAAAAAAAGCACTCCTCTGTGAGCCAGAGATAATTCTCCCGGCCGAGGCTTCTTTCCTCCACCTATCAATGCCGCTTTTGAAGTCGTATGATGTGGATCTCTGAAGGGCCTCTCACTTACTATGGCCTGACCTTGTTTCAGAAGCCCTGCAACACTGTATATCCCTGTGATCTCAAGTTTTTCTTCATATGTGAGTTCCGGCATTATCGTAGGTATACGTTTAGCTATCATAGTTTTCCCACACCCAGGGCTTCCTATCATCAATATTCCATGATTTCCGGCAGCTCCGATAGTCACCGCCCTTTTGGCAGTTTCCTGCCCTATAACCTGAGAAAAATCTCTGTTCTCATTTTTATTTCCGGATATTTCATTACATCTATATACCTTTATTTTCTCTATTCCGAAAATATGATCTGTAACCTGACACAGATCTGTAACAGGAAATACATTCATATCTTTTAAAACCGATGCCTCTTGAGCATTTTTGAGCGGAAGAATTATATTTTTAATTCCTGCTTTTCTCACACTCAAAGCAAGTGGTAAGATCCCGTTTACAGGATTTATTTTTCCATCCAGTGATACCTCCCCCATCAGAGCGGTATCACGTATATCAATACCTCCATGCTGCAAAGATATTATTGCCACAGCGATGGGCAAATCAAAATGACTTCCTTCCTTTCTTTTTCCTGCAGGCGACAGATTAACCGTCACTCTTTCATTAGGAAAACTATATCCTGAATTTATTATAGCCGGTTTGATACGTTTACAGGCCTCCTTTATTGTAACGTCAGCAAGGCCTACTACCGTCAATAGAGGAAGACCTCTGTGTATATCAGCTTCTACAGTTACCACACAGCCATCTATCCCTTTGAGCGTTGCTGTCCTTATCTTGGAAAGCATCCCTTCTCACCCCTTTATTTTCATCAGAACACATTCTTCATATGTTCTACTACGATTTCCATAATATCAAAATTTATTTTTCTGTAAAAAATTCTTCCGTTGTTTTTCTCCTTTAAATAAGAAATAGCAGCATTTCTTATATGCTTCTTTTTTATCTGATTTACAGCTTCACATGGTCTTCCATATCTGTAATTTCTTCTTGTTTTAACCTCTATGAAACTTATTTCTAAATCTCTTTCAGCTACAATATCTATTTCTCCCGAAGTACATCTGTAATTACGATCTAGGATTTTATATCCTCCCGATTCCAAAATTTTTGCCGCAGCTTCCTCCCCTGCCCGTCCAAGTTCCAGATTGTTCATAGGCTCCTCCTTTTTCCATATTTTTACATATATGATAGTATGCCATTTGTTTTGTGTCAACACATTTTTTACAAATTTATCCATATATTTTTATCCTATATAATAAAAAATGCTGATATTAAAAGACATTTATTATGTTTAAGGACAAGTTTTGTATTTATTATGAATATTATCTGTGCAACAAAAAAAGGATCTGTCTACGGATCCTTTTCATAAGTAATTCTTCTTTAACAGCGATGTTTATTCTTTCAGCACGAATTTTTCTACAGCATCTGCCACTCCGTCCATATGATTTGTCGGAGCTATATACTTTGCCACGGCTTTAACTTCATCTTTGGCATTTCCCACAGCCACCGGAAGCCCTGAAGCTTTCAGCATCGCTATATCATTAGGGCTGTCTCCTACAGCCATCATTTCCTTCTGATCTATTCCCATCATCCTGCACATATGTTTCAAAGCTTCTGCTTTACTGGTAGTAGCACCCCCTATCTCAAGATTATGATTAAAAGAACTGGTTATAGTAGCCTGCGGAATAGTCATCAGCTTTTCTCTCATCGCCGGCTTTTCTGACGTATCCTCAAAATTTACATTTATATTCTCTATAGAATTCTTATGTTCCAAAATAAAACTATATATATCTTCAACCGGATTTCTGGTGTTCAGAATATAACTGACGCTGCGGAAACTCTTCCCCGATTTTTTCACTTTTTCATAATACTCTTTTTCTATATAGGCCACTCCATCTATAAAACATTCTATAACATAGTGATACTCCTGCAGAAGTCTGACAGCGCTTTCTGCAGCCAGCGATGACATGCAGTTCTCATAAATCGATTTTTCTTCGATGAGATCCGTTATCCTCGCTCCATTAGATGTGAGCGCGTATCTTATAGCCGACATCTCAAAAACATCTTTTGGAAGGGCGGAACGAGGACGCCCTGTAGCCACCACTATATTCACACCTTTTCTCGCTGCTCTGTTCAAAGCCTCCCTGTTTCGCCTGCTTATTATCCCATCATCATTGAGCGTTGTTCCATCCATATCAAGAGCTATCAGTTTTACAGCCATTTAATTACCTCTCATTCACTATATCAATGAATTCTCTGTTTATCTTCCTTACTGTTTTCATAGTACAGCCATCCCCGTGTCCCGGATATATCATAATATCATTTCCCCATGTATCAACAATATCATGTATGCTCTTTCGCATATCCGCTTCCGACCCACTCTCAAGATCTGTCCTGCCAAGATCTACATTAAAAACAGTGTCCCCTGTAAAAGCCAGCTTACTCCTTTCACTGAAAAAACATACACTGCCTTTCGTATGTCCCGGAGTATTTATCACTCTGATGGCTTCCCCATCAAGGTATATGATATCGCCATCTTCCAGATATACGTCCACATCTTTTTTATATAGGTCACAATCATATCGATGCATATATACTGGACAATCAAAAAAATCTTTGAGTTTCTGTACCGCCCCTACATGATCATAATGATAATGCGTCAGAAGTATTCCCTTTAAATAAAGAGAATGTTCTTTTATGAAGTCCTTAAATACATTTGGACCATATCCAGGGTCTATTACATAGCAATCCGCTCCGTCTTGCTGATATATCACATATCCATTGCTCTCCAGCATCCCGCATATAAACCTCTTTATCTTCATTTTTCCCTTCACCTCATTCCGATATTTTCTATAATATTTTAATGCATTTGCAGGCTTCTTGCAATTAGATGTTGAAATCCGCATAAGAAGTGGTAAAATTATTATGTTTGATTATATATGGATAGATACAGAGGAGAAGTTATGAAAATAGTAATAGTCGGCGCCGGCAAGCTTGGAATGAGTGTAGCAAAAGCATTGCTTGGCGGCGATCATTCGGTCACCATCGTAGATACTGATGAGAATCTCTTACAGAAAATCAGTTCTCAAATAGATGTCATGACCATAAACGGAAACGCCAAGGAAATAAAAATATTAAAACAACTGGATATTGATTCATACGATTTCCTCATTACAACTACAGGCAACGATGAAGCAAATATAGTAATAGCTTCATTCGCAAAACGTCTGGGCTGCAGCAAAGTAGTAGCAAGAATAAGAGACCCCGAACACATGCAGCAGATTAATTTTATCAAAGAATCCATGGGAATAGATCATATTGTTAACCCTGATCAAGGTATAACGGTTGAGATCTATAAATACCTTGCAGAAAAATATACTCTCAGTAACGGTATATTCTCATCCGGGAAAGTTTCTCTCGTAGAATTTTCCGTAGACAGATACCCTCGGCTGATTGGAAAATCCATGAGAGAGATACCTAAAATACTACCCAATATGCTTGTAGTCGCTATATCGAAAAACGGCAAAGTCATTATACCTCATGGAGATGAGGTCATAGAAGACGAAGATTTCGTTTATGTTATAGGAGAAAAAGCTCCCATACTGTCTCTCAATGCCAAAGTACATGAAAGAGGTAAATATACTGATCTGCAAAAAGTTATGATAATAGGAGGAGGGAAAACAGGCTTTTATCTCGCTGAGATGCTGTCCGAATTCGGAGCTGCTGTAAAAATCATAGAGATGAACAAAAAACGATGTCATTATCTTTCGACTCACCTTGAAGATGTTATGATACTTCACGGAGATGCTACAGACCTTACCCTCCTTGAAGAGGAAAATCTGGATATGATGGATGCAGTAGTAACTGTTACGGGATTCGATGAAGATAATCTTCTTCTCGCCTTGACAGCAAAGCAACATGGTATTGAAGACGTTATTGCCAAGGTCAGCAGGACAAGCTACGCCGAGATAATTTCCCGCATGGGCATAGACATGGCTCTCAATCCTCTTGACATAACTACCAGTAATATACTCCACTTTGTTCTCGGTTCACAAAAGATACTGTCCTCTCATCTCATCGAAGGTCAGGCCGAACTTATGGAAATCATCGCTACTCCCCATATGAGTATACTCGATACCCCTATCTGCGAGCTTGAACTTCATGAAGGTATCATAATAGCTGCCATACACAGAGGCAGTGACGTTATAATCCCCAATGGTGATACTGAAATCCACGAAGATGACAGGATTATTCTTCTCAGCCTTTTGAGAGACAGAGCTATCACAGAAACACTCCTGAAAGATACAGGAAAGCTGGGATTTCTCAAAAGGTAAACAGGTGAATTTATGAATCTAAGTCTCAGTTCAATACTAAGAATAATCGGCATCGTACTGGCTGTAGTCGGCCTTTCGATGCTTCCGTCAGTTATTGTTTCCTTTATATATGATGATTCATCCATATATATACCATTCCTTCTCATAATGCTGATAGCAAGTCTTATTGGTATGCTTCTCATGAGACTGTGTCAAAAACAAACTCAGCAGCTCAAAGTCAGAGATGGATTTTTAATAGTCACATTATGCTGGTTCATATCTGCCATATTAGGTTCTATCCCTTTTATTGCAACAGACAGTATCCCACATTTTGCCGATGCCTTTTTTGAATCATGTTCAGGTTTTTCCACTACCGGTTCAACAGTTCTGGCAAAACCGGAATTGCTTCCTAAAGGTATATTGTTCTGGAGATCCTTTACTCACTGGATAGGCGGTATGGGAATACTAATCTTTGCAATAGCGCTTATGCCGTCTCTGGGAATAAGCGGCCAGAACATCGCGGTTTCCGAGGCGCCCGGGCCTTCTTTGGATAAAGTTACGCCAAAAATGTCTGATACTGCCAAAACACTTTATACTATTTATCTTTTTTTTACAGTCTTGGAAACAATACTTCTCATGTTTGGAGGAATGAGCTTATACGATGCTCTGATAAATTCTTTCGGATCTGTCGGCACAGGCGGTCTGTCTAATTACTCCGACAGCGTCGGTCACTTCGACAGTACATACATACGTATGGTTATCACAGTTTTTATGTTTTTATGCGGAGTGAATTTCAACCTGTATTATCATTCCATCAAGCAAGGTATAAAAGCTTTTACAAGAGATTCCGAATTTAAACTATATTTACTTATATTTGTATTTTCTTCTGTATTTATCTTTATCTGTCTGCTGGCAAGCGGCCAATATGATTCTGTAAAGCTTGCCTTCAGCGATTCTGTATTCCAAGTATCTTCCATACTTACAACAACAGGATTCATCACAGCAGATTACGAAACATGGCCTATAGTATGCCAGATGATCCTTCTTCTGCTTATGTTTATCGGCGGCTGTTCATCATCTACCGGAGGCGGTATCAAGGTTATAAGAATACTTGTAGTATTGAAACTGATAAAAAGAGGTATATCCACAAGACTTCACCCTAATATTGTCGAATCGATAAAACTTAACGGTAAAAATATGCCGAGTGATACTGTATCGGCAATCGTAAATCACTTATTTTTGTATATTGTAATGATATTTGCCGGGGCCTTTGTCATTTCACTGGAAAATGCTGATATGATGACTTGTTTCTCATCTGTCATAACCTGTATAGGAAATACAGGTCCGGGATTCAGTATGGTGGGGCCTGTTCAGAACTTCGGGGTTCTGTCCCCTCTTTCAAAATATTTGCTTTCGATATATATGCTGGCAGGAAGACTGGAACTTTATACTCTGTTTATCATTCTGACTCCAAGATTCTGGAACCCCGACCGTTAGGAGATTTTTAAAATGTATACCCCAAATCTGAATTATAAAGCTATAGTGAAAATCTTAGGGATAATAATTCTTATTCTCGGTATATCTATGGTGATACCATGGATATATTCCGAGCAGACAGGAGATATAAGCGCATCACATGCATTTAGAATATGTTCTCCCTGCTCAATAATATTCGGTACTCTGACAGCAGTTCTAATAAAATCCCATAAAATCAAATTCAGAGCCCGTGAAGGATATATAGTCGTTGCTGCATGCTGGATACTTGCTTCTCTGATAGGCGCTTTCCCCTACTATCTCTCAGGTTTTACAGATAATTATGTAGATGCATTCTTTGAAGCTACATCAGGTTTTACTACAACAGGATGCACGGCTGTTTCCGGAAAGCTTCTCTCCGGAGGAATGCTTTTATGGAAAGCCATCTCCAACTGGGTTGGCGGTATGGGGATACTCCTGTTTGTCATTTCTATTCTTCCTGCATTAGGAATAAACGGCCAGATAATAGCGAAAGCCGAAACCCCCGGACCTGTTCTGAGAAAAATGACAGTACGCATGAGTGACTCGGCAAAGATACTATATATAACCTATATTTCACTTACTCTGATCGAAATAACGCTCTTAATGCTATCCGGAAAAATGCCTTTTTTTGATGCAGTCATAAATTCCATGGGCAGCATCAGCACAGGAGGTGTTATGGTTCACCCTACAGGTATTGCTTATTACAGCAGCCTTTATGTAGAGATAGTCATTTCCTCATTTTGTGTGTTATCATCCCTAAACTTTGTACTTTATCACTATCTTATAACCGGTAAATTTTCCTTTTTCTTTAAGGATATTGAGCTGCGAGCATTCATGATTATAATGGCTGTATCTACTGTTCTTTGTACATTGAGCCTCATGTATGTCAACGGAAGCAGTCCCGGATCTGCTCTGCGTGATTCCTTTTTTCAGGTAGTCAGTATGGGCACTACTGCAGGATATACTCGCTCTCCTTATATGACATGGCCTTCAATGTGTCAACTTGTACTTATGATACTGATGTTCATCGGAGGCTGTGCTTCGTCCACTTCAGGCTCCATAAAAGTTGTAAGAGTAATCATTATGCTTAAACTCATCTGGAGAGGATGTATAAAAAGAATACATCCCCGATCTGTAGTAGCTGTCAAAATAGGAAAACGTCCTGTTTCAGCCCCTGTGGTGTCTTCCATATCAGCTTTTATCTGCACATATATGGTTATATTTCTGGTTTCATCATTTATACTTTCATTTCAGGGTCTGGATCTGGAATCCACTATCACTTCTGCCCTTGCGATGCTTTCCAATACAGGATCTGCTTTTGGCGAAACAGCCTCTTTAGGAAATTTTTCTGCATTCCATCCGGTTCTCAAAGTGTATCTCAGCGGATTAATGATCATAGGAAGACTGGAACTCTTTACAATAATAATACTTTTCAGCAAAACTTTCTGGGGACGTGACCGATAATACCATCTTTACTCATGTGATAATTCTTTTACATTGTGGCAATCCTATCTATATAGATATATAGGAGGGCAGTAAAATGAAAGTCAAAGATCTTATGAGTACCAACATTACATGTGTAAGTGAAAATACGCCAATATCACAGATCGCTTCCCATATGAGAAAAGATAATGTGGGAAGTCTTCCCGTATGTGATGACGCAGGCCATCTTAAAGGTATAGTAACAGACAGAGATCTGGTTCTTAGAGTTCTCGCTGAAAAACAGATAGACGGTATGACCTCGCGAGATATAATGACAAATGATCCCGTTACTGTTTCACCGGATATGAGTATCCACGATGCAGCGCTTCTTTTTTCTTCACACCAAATAAGAAGGCTTCCTGTTGTGGAAGCTTCTAAAATAGTGGGAATTCTGTCTCTTGGTGACATAGCCTCAAAGCCGGTCTTTATAGATGAAGCAGGAGATGCACTTTCTGCTATAAGTATTACAGGAGGTCTGCAATCAAAAAATTAATTTCTCGCTTGTCAAGATCAACATAATCTACAATAATGGAAATTTCATCGCCTAATTTGTAGGCTCTATTGGTACGTCTTCCTATGAGGGCGTATTTTTCTTTGTGATAATCATAATAATCATCTTTGAGTTCATCTATTCTAACAAGTCCCTCAACAGTATTCTCAAGCTGCACATATATTCCGAAATTAGTTACACCGCTTATTATTCCGTCAAAGAACTCTCCCACATGATAACTTATATATTCCGCTTTTTTTAGTTTTTCGACCTCTCTTTCTGCATCAACTGCCTTTCTCTCCATAAGAGAGGACTGTTCTGACGCATACTCAGCCTTTTTTCTGTAATGCCTTGCTGTTTTAGATGTAATTCCTTCTTTCAGGTATCTCTTTATTATTCTGTGTATTATAAGATCAGGATAACGCCTTATAGGTGAAGTAAAATGACAATAATATTTTAAAGCCAGACCGAAATGGCCCTGACACTCAGTACTGTAATACGCTTTCTGCATAGCTCTAAGAGCAACAGAATTAACAACTCGTTCATTTACTTTACCTTTTACACCGTCCAATACAGAACTTATTGCTTTAGGATACATACCTCCTGCATTCCCTCTCAAAACAATGCCAAACCCTCTTAAAAAAATCTTAAGCTGTTCAATTTTATCTGCCTCGGGTTTTTCATGAACTCTATATACAAAAGGCGTTTCCAACCAAAAAAAATGTTCGGCGACAGTTTCATTTGCCAGAAGCATAAACTCCTCTATCATTTTATTCGCGCTTCTCCGCTCCGCGATACCCACATTTACAGGAATACCGCTCTCATCAAGCGTTATATAAGCCTCATCTAAATCAAAATCAAGGCTTCCTCTGTCATGTCTTATTTTAGAAAGCCTTACCGCAAGATTCTGCATCATAAACAATTCATCTTTTATATGAACATATCTTTCGCTCACCTTACTGTCGTTTTTCTCTATAAGATCTGACACATCATCATATATGAGTCTTTCTATTGAATTTATAATACTTTCATATATCTCATGCCTTACAAGCGTTCCTGCAGGAGTAATTTCCATATCTACAGATAAAGTCAATCTGTCTTCATGAGGATTCAAACTGCATATGCCATTAGAGAGTTCTTTAGGCAGCATAGGAATCACCTGATCCAAAAGATACACGCTTGTTCCGCGCTTCAAGGCTTCTTTATCAAGAGGTCCGTCTTCCTTCACATAATGCGCAACATCTGCAATATGCACTCCTAAAAGATAATTCCCGTTATCGAGAAGCTCTATAGATACAGCATCATCAAAATCCTTGGAATCTTCTCCGTCTATGGTAAATATCTTTTTACTGCGGAGATCCCTTCTATTCTTCAACTCATCAAAAGTTATGCCTTTACGTTTTACCGCCTTAGCCTCTGCATTCACCTTACTGGGAAACGTCTCTCTCATATCATAACTTCTTGCAAGAGCCTTAATATCTCCGCCCGGCTGCCCGGCTCTGCTAATTATTTCTGTTATTTTTCCTTCTGCATTATTATGTTTATCAGGATATTTGGTTATCTGAGCAACTACTTTATCTCCTTTTTTTGCTCCTGAAAAATCTTTTTTTCTTATAAAAATATCTTCCCTGTATTTCTTACTGTCAGGGACGACAAAACCAAACTTTTTACTCTTTTCAAAAGTTCCCACAACTTCAGATGTTTTTCTGTTAAGAATTTTAGTTATTATTCCCTCAGGAGATTCTCTCCACAGATACTCCGGAATAAGATCTACTTCTACTTCATCATCATTCATGGCACCGTTCATAGAATCTGCGGATATAAATATATCGCTGTCAAATCTGTCACATTTGACAAATCCGAATCCTCTTCTATGTTTGCTCAGTACTCCCGATAACCTCTTTTTTTTCTTACGTTTTCCCATCAGATGTTCCTCTCATATGTATTAATCTCATTTTACAGCATAAAAGGTGGCAATGCCACCTTTTATGCTGTAAACTTTTACTTGTTATTTGTTTCCTTGGTAGCATCTGTTCTGTCATTGCCGTCGATACCGTCTTTGACATCATTAACTCCGTCTTCAACATCATCGATAGCATCTCTTGCGCCATCTGCCATATCATCAGTTAAGGAATCATCGTCTTTAGATTTATTGTCGTCGTTTCTGTCGACATTCTTCTCCGTTACGGTTCCGTCGCTGGCGTCAGTGTTTCCGTTATTGTCATCACTTCCGCATCCGGCAAAAGCCAAGAGTGACACACAAAGAATTGCTGCCAGAAAAAGTCTTGTCTTTTTCATCACTTTTCTCCTCTCTTGTTTTCCCTTTTATTATCTGCTTTTTATAAAAAAAATATCGCACCAGATAGCTTCCAAGTTTTTGAAAAGTAAAATTAGTCTAATTAGTTTTTATATAATTCATCCACACTTATATGAAAAAAATCCGCAAAACTTTTCAATTCTATATCAGTAATGAATCTCTGGCCTGACTCTATCCTCTGAATAGCATTTTTATCCAGATCTATTCCCAAAAGCTGCATTTTATCAGCAAGCGCTCTCTGAGACATATTAGATCCACGTACAGTCCTCAATACACGTATCTTCTCACCACATATATTATTCCTGTTTCCATTTTTATTTTTGTACATTCTGTGACTCCCCACATTGACATTCAGTGCTTGTCATTAATGCAATAATATGATAGAATATCAATTAATTTGACATCTACTAAATGTCATTTATGTACTATAAACTTTTATTTTAAGCAAGGGTGTCACTGTGGAACAAAAAAACAAAACTGAAATTCATTATCAAATAATATTTAAAGCAACAGTATCTCTGATATTAATAGTATTTATTATTTATATAATCTATTGTTTATATACAGGAAGCTCCAAATATAAAATTACGGGAACATGGGTCGCAGTAAGTGAAAATACTGAAAAAAACCTATTTCCCGACCATATATCATTTTTAAGAAACAACAGAATCTATCTATCAGAAAAAGTCGGAACATATGATATAAAAGGAAATAAACTCACCACAATAAATTCCGGCTGCAAATCCGTTTATGATTATGTTCTCTCAAATGACGGCCGTTTCCTTATTCTTCTTATAAAAGAAAATAAAGTTGAAAAAGAGAGCATCTGCCTCTACATGAACATGGATAATATATAAAAATCACTTTATTTTTTCAATATATCAAGATAAAAATCTTTTAACACAGTATTTTCTGTAAATCAAAAGGCCCGGAAATTTTTCCGGGCCTTTTGATTTGAAAGTTGTTTTTCTTCTGTTTAGAACAGCATATTGATAAGTCCGCCGATCTGTACAAATACAGGTGCGAATACCAATGATACGATAGTCATAAGTTTGATAAGAATGTTTATTGAAGGACCTGAAGTATCCTTGAACGGATCTCCTACAGTATCTCCTACAACTGCAGCCTTATGCGGATCTGAACCTTTTCCGCCGTAATGGCCTTCTTCTATATACTTCTTAGCATTGTCCCAAGCTCCGCCGGCATTAGCCATCATAAGAGCCATCAGAACACCTGATGATAAAGCTCCTCCGAGCATACCGCCCAGAGATGCAGGTCCCAACACGATTCCGATAACTAATGGAGCAAGCACTGCCATAAGTCCGGGAACAATCATTTCCTTAAGAGCCGCTCTTGTCGAAATATCAACGCAATGAGCATAATCAGGCTTTGAGGTTCCTTCAAGAATTCCCTTGTCAGCCTTAAACTGTCTTCTGACTTCTTCAATCATCTGATTAGCTGCTTTACCCACAGAATTCATAGTGAACGCCGAGAACAGGAATGGAAGCATAGCTCCGATAAACAGTCCGATTACCACTACAGGGTCAAGTAAATCAACAGCCTCAAGATCTGTCACTGCAGCATATGATGCAAACAGCGCCAGAGCAGTAAGAGCAGCTGATCCGATAGCGAATCCTTTACCTATAGCTGCAGTAGTATTTCCTACAGAGTCAAGCTTGTCCGTTATTTCTCTCACATTGTCAGGAAGCTCAGACATCTCAGCTATACCGCCGGCATTATCTGAAACCGGACCATAAGCATCAACCGCTACAGTCATTCCTGTTGTTGAAAGCATGCCTACCGCCGAAAGAGCGATTCCGTACATTCCCGCAGTATAGTATGCAACAAATATTCCTATTGCTATACAAATTATAGGCCATAACGTTGACATCATACCAACGCCAAGACCGCTTATTATAGTAGTTGCCGAACCCGTCTGTGACTGATCTGCAATTTTTTTAACTGATTTATAATCTGCAGAAGTATATATCTCAGTAATCTTACCAATAGCTATACCCACTACCAGACCTGCAATAATAGCAATAGCATAATTAAAGCTTCCCAGCATTACCTTTGAAAGGATCACTGTCGCTATGATAACTATTACACCTGCCAAATATGTACCCATGTTGAGAGCGTTAGCAGGGTTTGATCCCTCCTTGCCTCTTACGATAAATATTCCTATAACCGACGCAAGAATTCCTATGCCTGACAGAATCAGCGGGAACAGCGCCGCCATGCTTTCATCAAACAGACCGCCTGAATTTACAGCGGCAACTGATGCCAAAGTAACTGCTGAAATAATAGAACCAACATATGATTCAAATAAGTCCGAACCCATTCCGGCAACGTCACCTACGTTATCCCCTACATTATCGGCAATAACAGCAGGGTTTCTCGGATCGTCTTCAGGTATGCCTGCTTCAACCTTACCTACAAGGTCAGCTCCTACGTCTGCGGCCTTGGTATAGATACCGCCTCCGACTCTTCCGAATAGAGCCATCGATGATGCTCCGAAACCAAATCCTGTTACACATTCTACCACTGTTGCCAGATCAAGAACGCATAAAACGACTCCAAGTCCTAAAAGTCCGAGCCCTGATACAGCCAATCCCATTACGGCACCTGATCTGAATGCGATCTTAAGCGCCTTATTCATTCCGGACTCCATAGCTGCATTGGCAGTTCTCACATTACCGAGAGTAGCCACCTTCATTCCGAAATACCCTGCCAGAACTGACAGTAAAGCACCTACAACATAAAGAACTGCTGTCGTAACACTCTGCAGACCAAACCCGATGAGCAGAGCAAGCACAATGATTACGATAGCCATAATCTTGTACTCTCTTGAAAGAAACGCCATGGCACCTTCTCTTATGTAACCGGCGATCTCTTTCATTCTGTCGTTACCTTCGTCTGCCTTCTTTATCCATGAGGCTAATCCTACGGCAACAACTAGTCCAATAATTGCCGCAGCAACGGCAAGAATTGCAAAGATTTCCATTTTAATGATACCTCCCCCTCGTACCCGTACACTATAAGAGGCGTCAATGACACCTCTTAACTAACATGCTGAGCACGAACTATTAAAGCATTTAATAATAAAAAACAACTTTATACAAAGGTTCCAAAACGGCGAGCGCTACTCGATCGCCACAAGAACCAATGATAACACGATAAATAATACTGCTGCAACTGCTGCTATTTTACTTAATATAGCATCATAGCCCTGACTCTTTCTCTTTCCGAAAAGCTGTTCGGCTCCTCCGGCGATAGATCCGGAAAGTCCGTCGCTGTTGCTGGATTGCAGTAAAATACTTATGATCAGTATTACACTAACAAGTGCAAGCACTATTTTAAGAGCTATTCCCATGTTCAATCCTCCTCATATTCTAACTTTTTAAGTTTATCACAGGGCCATTCAAAAATCAATGACTTTGCTTGTTCCACAGTCTATTTTTTCCTTATATTATAAAAAGCATTTCTGCCTGCATACTGTCCTGCAGAGTCAAGCAGCTCTTCTATTCTGAGAAGCTGATTATACTTGGCGATCCTGTCTGTTCTCGATAGCGAACCGGTCTTTATCTGTCCGGCGTTAAGACCCACAACTATATCCGCTATAGTAGTATCCTCAGTCTCTCCGCTTCTATGGGATACTACTGCTGTATAACCTGCCTTTTTGGCCATCTCGATAGCATCAAATGTTTCTGTAAGAGTTCCGATTTGATTTACTTTTATGAGAATAGAATTGGCAATTCCTTTGTCGATACCCTCTGAAAGTCTTTCTGTATTCGTAACAAACAAATCATCACCTACCAACTGAATTCTGCCGCCAAGCTTTTCTGTAAGATGTGCCCATCCTTTCCAGTCGTCTTCAGCAAGGCCATCCTCAATAGAAATAACCGGATACTTATCGCAGAGCATTTCATAATATGAAACCATTTCTTCGGCGGTCCTGCTCACACCCTCGCCGGTAAGATTGTAAATATCCTTTTCAGCATCATAAAACTCACTGGCAGCAACATCAAGAGCGATTTTCACATCATCTCCCGGTTTGTATCCCGCTTTTTCTATTGCTTCTATAATAACCTGTATTGCTTCTTCATTTGTAGAAAGATTAGGCGCGAAGCCGCCTTCATCTCCCACTGCAGTATTCATGCCCTTTGCCTTAAGTACGCTTTTAAGATTATGAAAAACCTCAGCGCCCATTCTCAAAGCTTCTCTGAAGCTTGAGGCACCTACAGGCATTATCATAAATTCCTGTATATCCACCGTATTATCTGCATGGGAACCACCATTTAATATATTCATCATAGGTGTAGGCAGTACTTTTCCGTTTACGCCGCCCAAATATTGAAACAGAGGAAGTCCCAGAGATTCCGCGGCAGCTCTGGCTACAGCCATGGAAACGCCTAAAATAGCATTTGCACCCAGCTTACCCTTGTTAGGAGTTCCATCAAGCGCTATCAGCATTTTATCAAGACCCACCTGGTCAAAAGCGTCCCATCCCAGAATCTGGTCTGCAATAATATCATTTACATTATCAACTGCTTTGAGAGTTCCTTTACCTAAATATCTGGCTTTGTCTCCGTCTCTGAGTTCTACCGCTTCATGGATTCCCGTTGATGCTCCCGACGGTACGATAGCTCGCCCTATGGATCCGTCTTCAAGCATTACTTCAACTTCAACCGTAGGATTTCCTCTTGAATCAAGGACTTCTCTTGCAATTACGTCTTCAATATAAGCCATAACAATTTACCTCCTTAAGTTTTGATATATTCAACTGAAAAATTTTCATATGATCCGTCTTGCGGACACAATAGTTTCATACAGATCAGAAATCTATGATTTCCATAAAATCTTTGGCTTTCAGGCTTGCTCCTCCTACCAAAGCTCCGTCTATTTCAGCCATATTCATTATTTCTGCAGCATTGGCAGGCTTCACGCTGCCTCCGTACTGGATTATCACCTGATCAGCGGTATCTTCTCCGTAAAGATCTATAAGCGTATTTCTTATAAATTCACACATTTGCCCGGCCTGCTCTCCTGTGGCTGTTCTCCCCGTACCTATAGCCCATATAGGTTCATAAGCTATGACGATACGCACTGCTGCCTCGGCATCTATATCCGCAAGCCCCTGCTCCAGCTGCGATCTGACTCTGTCAAAAGCCTTTCCTGCATCCCTTTCTTCCAGACTTTCTCCTACACACATGATAGGTCTTATTGAACTGTCAAGAAGTCTTTTCATTTTCAGGTTTACAGTTCCATCTGTCTCTGCAAAATACTGTCTTCTTTCCGAATGCCCTACTATACAGAAATCAACTCCGATCTCTTCCAGCATAGAGACAGATATTTCCCCTGTATAAGCGCCTTCATCTGCAAAATGTACATTCTGTGCGCCTATTTTTATATCTGTTCCTTTAAAAATCTCCGCTAAAGCTTCAAGATCCGTAAACGGAGCACATATAGCCGCCTGTATATCTGTACCCTTATAAAGAGACTTAAATTCTTCGGCGAATTTTACAGCGTCTGCTTTTGTCTTAAACATTTTCCAGTTGCCTGCTATGAACGGTATTCTCATTACTTTTCCTCCAAACACGATATTCCCGGCAGTTCTTTTCCTTCAAGAAATTCCAGAGAAGCTCCCCCTCCGGTTGAAATGTGAGTCATTTTATCAGCATATCCAAACTGCTCCACAGCCGCAGCCGAATCTCCGCCTCCTATTATAGTGACAGCTTCGCTTTTGGCGAGAGCCTCTGCTATTGCCTTCGTTCCTTCAGCAAAATTAGGCATTTCAAATACTCCTGCAGGTCCGTTCCAGACAACCGTTTTAGCTGTGGAAATAACTTTCTTATACATATCAATTGTCTTCGGTCCTATGTCCATACCCATCATATCAGCAGGAATCTTATCTCTATCAAACACGCCTTTTTCGCTGCTATTATCAAATTCCTTTGCACATACGGTATCTACAGGAAGCATAAGCTGTACTCCTACGGCCTTCGCCTTCTCCATAAGCTCTTTGGCAAGCTCTATGCTTTCCTCATCCAGAATTGAAGTTCCTATTTCGTATCCCATAGCTTTAAAGAATGTATAGCTCATTCCTCCCACTACTATGAGAGAATCCACTTTTTTAAGAAGATTTTCTATAACGGGAATCTTGTCTCCGACCTTGGCGCCGCCCATTATGGCAACGAAAGGTCTTTCCGGGTTCTCAAGAGCATCTCCCAAGAATTTTACTTCTTTCTCTATAAGAAATCCTGATACACTCGGCATATATTCAGCAAGACCTGCTGTAGAACAATGTGCTCTGTGGGCAGTTCCGAAAGCATCGTTTACAAATATCTCTCCAAGCTGAGCAAGCTGACCTGTAAACGGTTCCTCGTTCTTTGTCTCTTCTTTTCGGTATCTTACATTTTCCAGAAGCATTACCTGTCCCGGCTGAAGCTCCTCGGCAGTTTCACGCACCTTATCATCTACCACAACATCAGATGCCGCAAAGATAACTTCCTTCCCCAGAAGCTGCGACAGTCTGTCGGCAACAGGTTTAAGTGAAAACTCAGGCTTAGGCTCGCCTTTAGGTCTTCCCATATGAGACATCAGTATAACCTTAGCATTATTCTCAATGAGATATTTTACGGTAGGCAGCGCTGATGTTATTCTTATATCATCGGTTATCTTGCCATCCTGCATGGGTACGTTAAAATCACATCTTACCAGCACCCTTTTCCCTGAGACATCAATGTCTCTAATAGTCTTTTTCATTCAAAACCTTCCTTTTTAATTTTTGTACAGGTTCTTAAAGATCAACAGCCGGCACAAGGTCGGCTGTCGTTTTTTCCAATATTAATATTATGCGTTATCCACACTGTACATATGCTTTATAAGCTCCAGTACTTTGGTGGAATAACCATATTCATTGTCATAGAATGCTATCAGCTTAAAGAACTTATCATTGAGCTGTATCCCTTCTCTTGCATCGAAAATCGATGTATGAGGATCGCCGATGAAATCACATGAAACCACTTCATCATCAACATATTCTATAACACCTTTCATATCCCCTTCGGACGCTTCTTTTATTTTTCTGCAGATATCCTCATAGCTTGCTGATTTTTTCAGCTGTATATTAAGATCGATAACAGATACATCATTTGTAGGTACACGATAGGCTATACCCGTCATCTTTCCTGCCAGTGAAGGGATTACGAGTGCCACTGCCTTGGCAGCCCCTGTACTTGTCGGGATAATATTTCCGAAAGCAGATCTCCCCGTTCTCCAGTCTTTTTGTGAACGCGCATCAACAACCTTCTGCTTTGCTGTCGCTGCATGAATCGTTGACATAAGTCCCTGTTCGATCCCCCAATTATCTTCAATTACCTTTGCTAAAGGAGCCAGGCAATTAGTAGTGCATGAAGCATTGGAAACAATCGTCATATCTTTCTCATAATCATTATGGTTTACACCCATAACGAAAGTAGGCGTTGTCTTATCCTTAGCCGGCGCTGTAATGATAACCTTCTTGGCTCCCTGATTGATATGTACCATTGCCTTTTCGGTAGTGTTATATGCGCCTGTTCCCTCAACTATATATTCTGCTCCGCACTGATCCCACGGAATATTTGAAGCGTCACTTTCGCTGTATACAGGTACTTTTTTACCATTGATGATCAGTCCGTCGTCGTATACTCCAAGCTCTTTCGGAAAACGTCCAAATACAGTATCGTACTTCAGCATGTATACCATGTATTCTTTGTCAGCATTACGAACATTGATACCTGCGATTTCTATCTCAGGCATGTCCATTGCTGCGCGAATAACTACACGCGAAATACGACCAAAGCCGCTTATTCCGATTTTAATTGCCATTTTTAAACTCCTCCTAAAAATATCACTAAGTTTATTTAATTTAATATATATTTACCCTCTGCGGGTTAATATCGTTTTCGTTTGGATGATGACAGTATGTTCAGCTCGTCTCTGTATTTTGCCACCGTCCTTCTGGAAATGCTTATGCCCTTTTCTTTAAGCATTTTTACCATTTCCTGATCGCTGTAAGGTGATTTTACATCTTCATTATCTACTATTTCTTTAATAAATTCTTTTATGCTGTTGGAAGAGATTCCTTCCCCATGACTTCCCGACACTCCTGCCGAAAAAAAATATTTTATCTCAAAGACACCTCTCGGACACTGAAGATACTTGCCGTTTATAGAACGTGACACCGTAGACTCATGTATCCCCAACTCCTCCGCAATATCTTTCAGAGTAAGCGTCTTCAAATATTTGCTGCCTTTATCCAGAAATTCCTTCTGATGTTTCACTACAGCCGTAACCACATTATAAATTGTCTGTTTCCGCTGTTCTATACTCTTTATAAGCCAAACAGCCGAATTGACCCTGTCAGATAAATATTTTGAAAGACTATCATCATTCTCCGACTGTTTCATCAGCTTACTGTAATATGAACTTACCATCAGCCTCGGAGTGCTGCTTTCATTTACCGTTACCACATAATCATCGTCAGATCTTTCGATTATAACATCCGGCACTATATATTTTGTCTCCATCTGAGATGCAAACAACCTGCCCGGTTTAGGCTCAAGTGTTCTGATGATATCGCTCATCTCCTGTACTTTCTGAGGAGATATTCCCATATCCTTAGCTATGACTCCCAGCCTGCTGTTGGCCAAATCCTCCAGATGCCGATTTATAACTTTTTCAAAAAGATCTGTAAGCTGTCCTTTCTGTCTCAGCTGTATCACAAGACATTCAGCCAAATCTTTAGCCCCCACCCCTACAGGATCGAAACCATGTATAATCTCCAAAACCTCTTCGACCTTTTCCTGCGGAGCACCTGTAGCACAGGCTATCTCCTCTACAGTTGACGTCATGTATCCATTCTCGTCAAGAGATTCTATTATATACTTGCCTACACGTCTGCATCCCTTTTTATTGGATGCAAACTGAAGCTGAAACATAAGATGTTCAGGAAGAGTGACATCAGAATATACATATTGTTCATATGCATTTTCTTTTTCTTCACCGTTCCTGTCTTCCCACTGTCTGTAGCTTATGTCATCATACTGTCTGTCTTTGACGTATTCCTTCCAATCAAATTCATCGTTCTTATAATCCGAAGCCTTTTCCCGGTGCTCTGTCATATGTTCTTCGAAATGTTCCGCAGTGTTTACGCCGCTCACATGTTCAGATGATTCGCGCGGTTCACTGCCGGCCTGTTCCAGAACAGGATTGACCAGAAGCTGCTCCTGCACATAAGAATCCAGTTCCTGAGTATTGAACTGCAAAATCTGAATCGCCTGGATAAGTTCAGGCGTCATAACCAGTTTTTGAGACTGTTCAATCTTCAGGTCATAACCAAGTCTCATACTCATCTTTTAAATACCTCGGTTTATATTATAACATATAGCAAATTTTTTGCCAGTGCTTTGCCGGGAATTAGCCTCATTATTTTAAACCGGGGAACCCCATTTGCCTCAAAGCTTCAAAAAGAATTATGTTGACTGAATTGGCCAGATTAAGAGATCTCAATCTGGTATCCTCGCTCATAGGTATTCTTACAGCACTCTCTCTGTGTTCCTCTATAAAGGGTTCAGGCAGACCTGCCGTTTCCCTCCCGAAAAGGATCATATCTTCATCCTTAAACTGTATATCGGTATAAATATGCTTTCCTTTAGTAGTAGCCAGAAACATCCTACGATCTCGGTATTCATCCATAAAATCATCAAGACTTTCATGAATCTGAAGTTTCACATAAGGCCAATAATCAAGTCCGGCTCTCTTCAGGCTCCTGTCATCTATGGAAAACCCCAGCGGCTTCACAAGATGCAAAACAGTTTCCGTTGCCGCACAGCTCCTCGCTATATTGCCTGTATTAGGAGGAATCTCAGGTTCCACCAAAACTATATGTATAGCCATAAACGTTTTCTCCTTTAATAAATAACCTTTATATTTTATTGTACGTTCCCCTGCCGTAAAGTCAATATATAAAGCAAAAGCTTTCCAAATTAACTGATGCTCTTAATTATCAAAACAAATTTTATCAGTCATTTCAAAATGCCAATCCATATTTATAGTATAGTAAAAAATTTTAAAGACAAAACGTGAAATTTATTATATAATTAATAGTAAATGTTAAATTGAGTGGAGGGAAAACATGAAAACAATAAAAATCGGATTGCTTGGTCTTGGAAATATAGGTACCGGAACATACAAAACACTGGAAATGAACAGAGACGAAATCGAATCCACACTGAATTCAAAAGTAGAGATCGTAAAAATACTGGAAAGAGATACAGAACGTGACAGAGGGATCGCCGTTCCAAAGGAAAAGTTTACATCCGATCCCGACGAGATCTTTAAAGATCCCGAAATCGATATAGTTATTGAACTTCTTGGTGGGATAGAGCCTGCCACATCATTTATACTGAAGGCTATGGAAAACGGTAAACATGTTGTTACTGCCAATAAAGCCGCTATAGCAGCCAACTATCATAAACTGATGGAAACTGCCCAAGCCAATAATGTGCTCTTCAGATTCGAAGCAAGTGTCGGTGGCGGCATACCTATTCTCGGAACCCTGACAGGTCCTCTCAGAGCCAATAAATTTGAAGAAGTTTTAGGTATCCTTAACGGAACTACAAACTACATACTTACAATGATGACAAAAGAAGGCGTTGATTATGATACAGCACTCAAAGATGCACAGGCGCAGGGTTTCGCCGAAGCTGATCCCACTGCAGATGTGGAGGGTATCGACGCTGCCAATAAACTTACTATTCTGATGGCTCTCATGTTTGATAAGTACGTTGCTCCCGAAGATATCCCTACTACAGGAATTACTCAAATAACAAAAGAAAAGATCGAAGAAGCAAGAGCCAATAACTGCAAAATTAAACTGATAGCTCATGCCAAGAAACTGGAAAACGGGGAAATTGAATATGAAGTGCGTCCTATGCATATAAGCGAGACCCACCCTCTTGCCAATATCAATAAAGAATTCAATGCGGTATTTGTAAAAGGCAATGCCGTAGATGATCTTATGTTTTACGGAAAAGGAGCCGGTCCGCTTCCTACAGGAAGCGCCGTACTCGGTGATGTCATAGATATTGCAAAAACAATTTTATAAAAACTCGACAGGAGGTCTAAAATGACTTTATTTGAAGAATGGAAAGATCTTATAGAAAATCAAACTGAAGAAACATTTCCCGAGTTTTGGAAGGAATACAGCGAAGCTGAAACCAAGATATACAGTGATATACTGGACAAACCCAATGAGAAAGTGACGGGGACTTTAGGAGATCTGGCTTGCGGATATGAAGTACGCCCTGTGATCTTCATGGGATTTTTAGACGGAATAAACTCAAGTCTGAAAAAAGAAAATGACTTTGAAAATTTTGATGAGCAGTCAAATGTAGAAATTCAAATTGAACCGGAAAAGCTCTTTTATAATATGCTTGCCGCAGGCGCTGATTATCTTTACGGACTCCCCCAATGGACAGACATCTTAGGTGAAGACAAAATGACAGAGATCGCAAAAGAATATAAAAAATCAAAAACAGTCGTAAAAGGCAAAAAAATAGGCCGCAATGAACCTTGTCCATGCGGCAGCGGCAAAAAATATAAACACTGCTGCGGGAGGAATTGACCCAGCGATATGAAATGAGCTGTGGTATTTCCCCCGTCATATGTCACAGGACTTTAGTCCGTGGTGACCAACGACGCAGAAGAATTGACCCAGCGATATGAAATGAGCTGCGGTATTCCAATAATTCGCACTTAAAAACGACAGCTGTAATTATCAGCTGCCGTTTTTTTCATATTTACAAAGCTTCTTTATAACACACTCATCGCATTTAGGATTTCTGGCAATGCAGCAGTTTCTTCCATGGTAGATCAAACTGTGATGAGCTTCGGTCCATCTGTCTTGCGGAAGCACCTTCATCAAAGCCAACTCTGTTTTAAGAACATCTTTCTCTTCTACAAGCCCTATTCTGTTTGCAAGTCTGAAGACATGAGTATCCACTGCTATCCTCTGATGTCCGAAACCTACAGACAGCACCACATTAGCGGTTTTTCTTCCCACCCCCGGAAGCTTTATAAGCTCATCATAATCATCAGGAACCTTGCCATCATAATTTTGCATCAAATTTTTAGCCAGCGCTATTATATTTTTAGATTTTGTCTTATACATGCCTATGGTTTTTATTATATTTATCACATCCTCCTGATTCGCTTCGGCAAGCTCTGCAGGCGACGGATATTTTTTAAACAAAGCATCACTTATTTTGTTAACACTTTTGTCGGTAGTCTGAGCTGATAAAACTACAGCTATCAGAAGCTGATATGTATCCATATGTACCAGGGCGCATCCTGCATCGGGATATTCTGCTTTCAGAGCATCCAGTATCTGGTTAATCTGTTTCTTCGTAAAGGCCATGATTTTTTCCTCCATTTCAATTATGTTTTCATTATATACAAATAAGAATATTTTGCAAACCCGGCACGAACCTTTGCGTATTTTCAATAGCCATTTCTGTAACTATAATGTATAATTATTTTATTATATTCTAATCAAAATATAAACATGGAGGTTTTTATGTCAACATATACACAGGTCGAAAAGAACGGGCTGTTCCAATTGACTGACGCAGCACGTGCTGAGCTCATATCATCTAAATACTACAATGAGGATCTTGCGCCTACATCTGTTTCTCAGCGAACCTGGACGACTTACAATATTTCTATGCTGTGGGTGGGAATGGCTATCTGTCTGCCGTCTCTGACTCTTGCAACAGGGCTGGTAACTGCGGGAATATCGCCATGGCTGGCAATTTTAAATGTGGCTATCGGAAATCTCATAATACTTATACCTATACAGCTCAACTCTCAGATCGGCTGTAAATACGGGCTCTCGTTTCCCGGCCTGGCAAGGCTTACATTCGGCAGCCGAGGAGCTCAGATTCCGGTACTTTCAAGAGCCATCACCGCATGCGGCTGGGTTTCTGTACAGGCATGGGTAGGCGGCGGAGCTGTCGCTGCTATCATCGGATGTTTTATACATAAATTTTCCGATCAAAACTGGACAATAAATCTCCCTTCGTGGGGCGGCATACAGTCACATTCTGCCGGAACCTTTATCGGGTATGCAATTTTTTTCGCTGTCATGACATGGATAGCTTACAAAGGAATTAACAAAATAAAACTGATACAGAATATAGGAGGTCCACTGCTGCTGATTCTGCTGGTCGGCCTTTTTATCTGGTCTTTAAAGATCGGAAACGATGCCGGCTTCAGTTTTGCAGAAATAATGAGTCAAAAAAGTACATTGAGCGGAAAAAGTTTTGCAGCGGCCTATCTTGCAGGACTTATGGGCAATATAGCTTTCTGGGCAATGATGTCTCTCAGTATTCCTGATTTTTCCCGTTATGCTAAGTCACAGAAAGCTCAGTTCAAGGGACAATTATACGGTATGCCTATTCCCATGACATTCTGCGCTTTTATCGGGGCCTTCTATGCTCAATCAGCTACTATGTTCAATACCGCCAACGGTCTGAACCAAGGTGATCCGGACTGGTACGATCCTTTTGATGTCATATCAGTACTCTATAACATCGACAATAAAATAATAGTTTTAATAACTGCTATAGGAGTAATGGCCGCCACACTCACCACATGTGTATCCGCTAATATGGTGGCCCCGGCCAATGGATTCACCAATGTATCACCTACAAAAATATCTTATAAAAGAGGTGTTCTGATCACTATGTTCATTTCCTTTTTTGTATTACAGGCATGGTGGATATACGGATCAGGAAATGAAGCATATCTGATATGGCTGAATGCCTATGGATCTGTTCTTGCCCCGCTGGCAGCGATATTTATAGCTGATTATTTCATATGCAAACACAGACGGATAGATGTAGCAGGGTTGTTTAAAGGAGCTGACGGAAGATACTGGTATTCAAACGGATTTAATCCGGCCGCCATTATCTCATGGGCTGCGGCATTTGTGCTGCCGCTGTTCACTTATTTTGGAATGGATGGATCATTCTGGGAGATTATTAACTCCGTAAGCTATATCTGGTCATTTATCATAGGCTTTATATTATACGTGTTACTTATGCAGACAAAAATGGGAAAAAGCTCATATGTCACCAGCGAAGAACATGAATCATTCACAGAAAGAATCCTTTGATACGAAAAAACAGCGAAGCTGCTTTTACAACTTCGCTGTTTTTATTTATTATAATATCAACCACTATCATCAAAACTAAATCACAAATCTGACTTTATCTATGCATTCTTCCCTACAGTGTCAGTGAAGGCGCTGTATAAGTTCTTTCAGACAGTTCATTATCAAGCATATAAAGACCTTTGCTGTCTCCGCCAAAGAGTTCAAATTTCTTGACAAGATCATCAGCTGTATCTTCTTCTTCTGCCTGCTCCTTAACGAACCAATCTAAGAACTGCATGGTTCTGAAATCCTTTTCTTCATATGCTGCAGCATAGATATTATGTATCAAGCCTGTAACATATCTTTCATGTTTAGCCCCTTCATTAAGCGGATCTATGAATTCTTTAAAATTTTTATCCGGTTTATCTATAGCTTCCAAAACAACAGCCTCACCGTTCTGCTGGAGATAATCCATGAACAAAACGGCATGATCACGTTCTTCCTGAGCCTGTATCTTATACCAGTTGAAAAAACCATTAAGACCTTCATCCTTATAATAATTTGCCATATCTAAATACAAATATGCCGAATAAAACTCTTTGTTTACCTGATCATTCAATAATTCAACTATTTTCTTTGATAACATTGTAATTCCTCCTCGCCCATATTTATTTTTTAACTGTAAATTTATTGTAACATATCATTTTAAAAAAGTCTACTAAAACAGTCCATTAAAATTCTTTTTTCCCATATATTCTTACTGATAAAAAAAATGAGATACATCCCAAAACTGCCATAAAACCAGTAAGAAAAGCAAGCCAAGACCACCTGCTCATGGATATCACAGCATTAAAAAAAGCTCCCTCTCCAAATAAATCCGGGAGTTTAGGACCTACAAAACTTATCACTGCAATTGCTGCAGCCACGACAGCGATAAAAGCAAAACGTCCTTTCTCCACGCCAAACTTAAATATTACAGGCATAAGAACAGCCCCCATTATGATACCAAACGGAAAAAGTACGGCTGACAAAAATATACTTTCTTCAAGCGACTCCCCCAAAACCATACTCCCTGCACAGGCTATAACTGCAGAGACCACAATCGATATCAACATTATAAGATATTTGGACAGTATAATCTTTTTCCTTGAAAGAGGTGATGTCACTGCAAAGACATTCCACCCGCAGCTGTCATCATAAGCAACAGCTGTCATTGGAATCATTACCGCAAACATTACCATGATACCGCTGAAAAATCCCGGCTGACCATTCCACAAACTGATAAAAAACCATAAAATGATTATAATTATATATATCTTCAATTGCTGTCTCAGATTTATAAAATCTTTTATCAATAACCCCTTCATCTTTTTTCCTCCTTTATCATCATCACCATAATATCTTCTACAGTAGCATTATCCGTAATCAAAGCTTCATTCACCATCTGTCTCTTTACCAGTGCTTCTATTCCGAATTCTGTCCTGCGAAAAGCAACTACCGCCGACTTATTTATATTCTCAAAAGTTTTAACAGTACATCTTGCTATTGCATATGAAGCCAAAAGCTCATCCTTCTCATCGCTGAAAACAATCCTGCCTTCATGTATTAATGTTATATAGTCACATACCTTCTCAAGATCACTCAATATATGTGACGAGATAAACACGCTGTTATCTTCATCCTGTATAAATTCACGCAGTATATCCAAAAGCTCATCTCTTGCCACAGGATCAAGCCCCGATGTCGCTTCATCCAGTATAAGAAGTCTGCTGTTATGTGAAAGAGCTACAGCTATTGAAAGCTTCCTTTTCATACCTGTAGAATATGATTTTATCCTTTTATTTTGAGGAAGCCCGAATTTTTCGGTATACCGGAAAAAAGCCCTGCTATTCCACGTAGAATATATTCCTTTCATTATTTTATTTATATCCTTTGTATCTGCCTCGGGAGGAAGTCCGTAATCATCCATCACTACTCCTATATTCTCACGTACAGCTGCTCCTATATTTTTAAAGGATTCCCCAAAAAGTTTTATATCTCCGCTGTCATAACGTATAAGTCCTGTCATGGCTTTAATTACAGTGGTTTTACCAGCTCCGTTTTCACCTATGAATCCCATTATGTATCCTTTCGGCAAGACTATATTTATATTTTCCAGTTTAAATCCATCGTATTTCTTCGAAAGACCTGTTATTTCTATAGCATTATTCATTATTCTCCTCCTCATACATCAAAGTCAACATATCCTTTATATCTTTCAGTGACAGGTCACAGCTTACTGACAGTCTTATAATTTCATTTAGATGGCTCTCTATACGTTTCAAATATTCCTCTCTGACCAAATCAGTATTCTTCTCTGCAACAAAGCTTCCTTTTCCGGTCATAGTGATTATAAAACCATCACGTTCAAGTTCTTCGTATGCTCTTTTTGTCGTTATCACGCTTATTCGCAGTTCTTTAGCCAGAAGTCTCATAGAAGGCAGCATCTGTCCTGCATTAAGTTCCCCGGTCATTATCTTGGATTTTATCTGCGAACTTATCTGCTCATAAATAGGCCGCCCGTCTGAATTGCTTATTATGATGTCCAAACTGAACACCTCCATTTCATATTGTATATACTCATTATATACAATATGAACATGTTGTCAATAGTTACTGACAATAATATCGAAAAAAAAAGAGTGGATATCACACCCACTCTATATCAGCCCGTTTAAATCTTTGAGGAATATGTAGATATTCTTCATCTTCCGGATAACCTATCATAAAAGCTCCGTAAAAACTATGGTTTTCAGGCAACTCTGGCAGCAGTTCCTTTATTTTCGGAACATTGTTTGCCATCCTTTTCAAATATCCGGCCCAGCATGTGCCGACTCCTTTAGCCTGTAAATACAGTTCGGCAGTAGTCATAGCTATTGCTGTATCCGTCTCCGGAGATATTGCATTATCGCTGGCATATGCCAAAAGCAATGATGTTGCAGTTCCCATAACAACATTGTTTCCTATTTCCATTTCTGAAGCTATTTCCATAGAAACCCCTGTAGACTGCACATACTCCAGTATAAAATCCATCATCTTTTCCATTACATCCTGAGATTCTATTATCATCCACTTGGTGGGATGCTGATTTTTAGCACTTGGGGCCCATGCCGCCAACTCAAGAGCCTCTTTTATAACTGATCTGGGAACCTGCTCTTCACTGAAATGTCTGTAAGATCTCCTTTTCAGTATATGATTCCTGAGATCTTTGTAAAATCCCTCCCTTATTACAGGAAGCTCATCATCTACTATAGATGGCTTTCCGTCATATGTTATTGCCTCTGTGGGACATACTGCCCCACAGTGCATACATCCTATGCACTTTTTTCCTTCTATTTTCCGGATCCCTTCGCCGGATTCCTCCAAGACAGTGAAGGGACAGACTGTAACACAAGTCATACACTCAATACATACATCCCTATTAATCTTTATCATTTAATCCTCCCTATTTCATAACATATATACACGTTTTGTTTCTACTATCATAGACAAAGTTTGAAATTCCGTCAAATAAATTTAAACTTTTTTATTTTACTATTGACAGTTGCATGTACGTTCAACTATAATGGACTCAAGAAACAGTTGAACAATTATGCAATCGTTATGATTATATTTTAAAACAATATATTTCCGGGAGGTGATTATAAACGTGGGAAAAAGTGAAGTAAACTGCGACTGCGCAGCTATACATGAGGATATACTAAAATATGTAAGAGACGAGATAGTTCCTGACTCTGATCTTACCAGCATGTCAAAACTTTTTAAAATATTCGGGGATGGTACCAGAATAAGAATAATGTCAGCGCTGAATTGTCATGAGATGTGCGTATGCGACATTGCTGTTCTGCTTGACATGACAAAGTCTGCTGTCTCCCATCAGTTAAAGGTTCTCAGGGATAACAACCTGGTCAAATTTCAAAAGAAAGGAAAGCACGCCTATTATTCCCTTGCTGACGATCATGTCAGAGAAATATTAGACGTAGCGCTGGAACATATCAATGAATAAAGAATTACACAACCATCACCATGACGATCACTGCAGCTGCGGACACGATCATCACCACGATCACCAACATTGTGGTTGTGGCTGCGATCATGATCATCATGATCACGAACATATATCCCATGATCACAGTCATAATCATGATTTTGATAATATATCAGAAAACGATCAGCGGATCTATATCGTTGAGGGATTAGACTGCGCCAACTGCGCTGCCAAAATAGAAAGAAAAATACAAGCTATGCCGGAAGTAAAAGCCGCTTCCATCACGTTTGCTACAAAACAGCTTAGAATCGCCGCCAAAGATCCTGATTCACTGCTGCCTAAACTGGAAAAAGCCTGCAGATCTGTCGAGGATAATGTAAAGATAATGAACAAAGAAGATAGCATACCTGCTTATAAAAGTCCTAAAAAAGGATTCTTTAAAGAGCACACGGGTGATCTGATATCTATATCAGCAGGAATATTATTATTTGCAGCAGGGCTTATATTTGAACATACAGGTATTTTACAGCCTGCCCTGCTTCCTATATTCGCCGCAGCTTACCTTGTTCTCGGATGGGAGGTTCTGTTTACTGCCGTAAAAAATATATTCAAAGGTCAGGTTTTCGACGAAAACTTTCTCATGTCCATAGCTACTGTGGCGGCATTCTGCATAGGTGATTTTGCCGAAGGTGCCGGAGTAATGCTTTTTTACAGAATAGGTGAATTCTTTGAGCATGTAGCCGTAGATAAGAGCCGCTCTCAGATCATGGAAGCAGTCGACATGAGACCTGAAACAGTATCTCTTGCAGAAGGAGACGAGATCAAAATCATTCCGGCCGCAGATGCGAAAACAGGAGATATACTTCTTGTACGCCCGGGAGACAGAATCCCTCTGGACGCCATCGTAACAGAAGGCGAAAGCCGCATAGACACCTCACCTATAACAGGAGAACCTGTCCCCGTAAAAGCTTCTGTCGGTACAGAAGTAATCTCCGGCTGTGTAAATGAGCAGGGTCTGCTAAAAATAAAAGTCACTAAACCTCTTGCTGAATCTATGGTCACAAAGATTCTCAATTCCGTAGAAAATGCAGCTGCCGGAAAGCCTAAAATGGACAGATTCATAACTAAATTCGCTAAAGTGTATACTCCAATAGTAGTAGCTCTGGCTCTCATTACAGCAATAGTTCCGTCTCTTATCACAGGAGAGTGGAGTACTTGGATTACCACAGCAATAACATTCCTTGTAATCAGCTGCCCTTGCGCTCTTGTAATAAGTGTACCTCTGGCCTTTTTCTCCGGTATAGGCGCCGCTTCAAAGCTCGGCATACTTTTTAAAGGCGGTCTTTCCATAGAAGCTCTTAAAAACGTCAAAGCAATAGTAATGGATAAAACCGGAACCATCACCGAAGGGAACTTTTCAGTACAGGAAATATCCCCTGAAAAAGGCTTTACTGATGAACAGCTTATTACGATAGCCGCATCATGTGAATTCAGTTCCACTCATCCAATTGCTGTCAGCATAGTCGAAAAGGCTCGCCAGATGAATGTTTCCATTGAAAAAGCCAGCTCTCTGTCAGAGATATCGGGAATGGGTATAAAAGCAGAGCTTTCTTCAGGAGATGTTCTGTGCGGAAACAAAGCTCTCATGAAAGCCCATGGTGTATCTATGGAAAATGTAAAAGATCCAAAAGGTACGGAAGTTTTCATAGCAGTAAACGGATTATATGCCGGTTCCATAAGCATTTCAGATACATTGAAGCCTGATGCCGTAAGCGCCATCTCCAAAATAAGATCCTTTGGTCTCACTCCTGCCATGCTTACAGGCGACAATGCAAAGAGTGCTGCTGATATCGCCCAAAATGTCGGCATAAGTGAAGTCCGATCTCAGCTTATGCCCGATGATAAACTTTCCGCTCTTAAGGATATACGCAAAAAGATAGGTCCTGTCATGTTTGTAGGAGACGGCATAAATGATGCCCCCGTTCTTGCCGGCGCAGATGTTGGAGCTGCCATGGGAACCGGAGCTGATGCAGCTATAGAAGCTGCTGATGTAGTATTCATGAATTCATCGGTAGAATCTATACCTCAATCGATTACCATTGCAAAAAATACCAATACTATAGCAGTTCAAAATATCGTTATAGCGCTATTTGTAAAACTTCTGGTAATCCTCCTTGGCTTCATAGGGTTCGCTAACATATGGGCAGCTATATTTGCCGACACCGGAGTAGCGATGATATGTATATTAAACTCACTTAGGATTCTGTGGAAAAAATACTAATTATTTCACTTATTAAAAAACATAACTGTGTACATGAATTTGATATTTTCAAGACTGTACACAGTTTTTATTATAAAAAATTTTCATGATTGTATTTTCAAATGTTGATATCTACAGGTATTACATTTATAATGTTGCAACCCATTAAAAATATTGCTAAAATAATTTAAGTATGCACAGATCACAAACTAATAAAATACCCCATAGTTATACAATGAAAGGAGGCGCGGGCTGTTCATAATTATAGCAGCATCGCATTACAAAAATGGATTACAATAAACTTGCGGAGCTTTTATTCCCTCGTATAGATAAAAGTCCTGAATACTATCAGAAAAAATTCCCTGAAAGAAATCTACCGGATGGTGCTATGGTAACCAGACTTGGTCCAAGCCCTACAGGTTTCATACATCTGGGAAACCTGTACGGAGCTTTTGTTGATGAGCGTCTGGCTCACCAGTCAAACGGTACTTTTTACCTTCGTATAGAAGACACTGATGAGAAACGATATGTCGAAGGCGCTGTTGAAACCATAATAACATCCCTTCGTTTTTTTGGTATCAATTTTGATGAAGGCGCGTTACTGAATGGAGAAAAGGGAAATTACGGACCTTATTTTCAAAGTAACAGAGGAAAAATATATCAGTGCTTTGCTAAAGAACTTGTAAAAAAAGGACTGGCCTATCCCTGCTTTCTGACAGAAGCTGAACTTTCAGAAATAAGAAAATCCCAAGAATCCGCAAAAGAAACTACCGGAATATATGGAAAGTATGCAGAAAAAAGCCGCAACCTTTCCTATGAAGATATAGAATCAAACATAAAAAATAATAAACCTTATGTAGTGAGGCTCAAATCCTCCGGCAATCACAATATGCCATCCGAAAAAATAAGACATATAGAGATTGACGATGCAATAAGAGGAAAGCTTTCAATGCCGGAAAACAATCAGGATGTTATTATTCTCAAGGCAAATGGGATACCTACCTATCATTTCGCTCACGTCATAGATGATCACTTCATGAGAACAACTCATGTGGTAAGAGGCGAGGAATGGCTCATGTCACTTCCTATTCATGTTGAGCTCTTTGAGAAACTTGGATTTGAAATACCTGTTTACTGCCATACCGCACAGCTTCTAAAACTGGATAACGGCAACAAACGAAAACTCAGCAAAAGAAAAGACCCTGAACTATCCCTTGATTATTATAGGCAGGAAGGTTATCATCCCCAAGCAGTGAAAGAATATTTGCTTACTATACTTAACTCCAACTTCGAAGAATGGAGAATCGCCAATCCGGATGCTTCTATTGATGACTTTAAATTCACAACAGAGAAAATGAGCAGCGGCGGCGCCCTGTTTGATCTTAATAAACTCAATGACATATCAAAAGATGTTCTTGTAAAAATTCCGGCAGAAGAACTTTACAGCTTCCTTTTAAACTGGGCAAAAGAATTCAGACCTGAAATACTTTCTCTTATCGAAAATAACAAAGAATATGTAACTAAAATTCTCGATCTGGGCCGAAACGGAAAGAAACCTCGTAAAGATCTTATATACGCAAAACAAATTTTTGATTTTATCAGTTACTTCTTCGATGATTACTTTATTATAAAAGACAGTATACCAAAAGAAGTGAATGATGAAGATGCCGCAGAAATTCTGCGCAGATACTTGGCTTCCTACAACCACAGTGATGATCAAAGTCAGTGGTTCGATAAGATACGATCCATTGCAGAGGAAATGGGATATGCCTCAAAACCCAAAGACTTTAAGAAAAATCCGGATCAGTACAAAGGCCATGTCGGCCATGTAAGCACTGTTATCAGAATAGCTATAATGGGGAGAACTCAGTCTCCTGATGTTTGGGAAATCCAGCAAATACTTGGTGAAAAAAGAACCAGGGAAAGACTGGAGATCATGATTAAATAATAAATCATAAAAAATGATGGTACTGTTATTTTTAATATGTAGTACCATCATTTTTACTTCATCCTTTTTGTAGACTAAATTTCAATCTGAATATCAAATGACTATTTTATCATAAGATCTCTTGTAGTCTTCCCCAGTACATATGCGTCACTTTCTTTAAACATTAATGTGTCTATACACCCAAAGCCTGTCTCAAAGTTTGTTACTGTCCCCGGTACGAATCTTGTTTCCATATCATCTATATCATCATATATATCGAATGTATATGCACCTACCCAGTCCGGAGGATATGCTATTCCAAGTTCATACCCTCCTATCCAGTATTGTTTTCCCCATAAATTTTCAGATTCGTAAAATTTCTGCAGTTCTTTAAGAAAATCAGATACAAGCATATTAGGCTTTATTATAGACGAAACGATTGATATAATTTCTTTATTTACAGCATATTTTTCTTTAAACTCTTTAGGCGGCTCACCTACTGAAAAATATCTGCATTGATTGGAATGGTATCTGTTATATACTCCGGATAAATCTACACCTACGGGATCACCTATCATTATTTTTCTCCTTGAAGCCGGTATATGGAAACACCATGCTCTGGAAGGTCCGGAACGCACCATATTTACTATGGCCGGAGCTTCACTTCCGGCTTCACTCTGAGCCCGCGTATATTCTCCCACGATTTCAAGTTCCGTTATCCCCGGCCGCAAGGCTTCATATATTGCATTCATTCCTACATCACACAAAAGGTTTGCCTTTTCTATGTATTCAAGTTCTAAAGGAGATTTAATCCCCCTCACTTTCCTGATGATATGAGTTGCGTCTACAACTCTACATCCGACGCTTTCAAAGACCTCTTTCAGCTGAGAAAAAACAACATAATTAGGTCTGTAGCTTCCGAATTCCAATCCTACTGTCATGCCATCCCTTACCCAGCCTTCATCTTTCAGATTTTTTACCATCAACTGCTTAAAATTTTCATCTTCTGTCGTTACAATATATGATTTTCCATACATTTCTGCAGGAGTATCATAAAACAACCTTGTATTTCTTGAAATACTTGTAAGCTTTAACACTCCCTCTTCGTCCGGCAAATCATAATGTATAAAATCATCGTAATCCACATGTATGGCTGTTCCTGCAGCCATAGTATCAAACCATGCCGCAGGAGAGTTGACTCTGTGCCATACTACATCGTAACCTGTAATATAATTCATGCTTTCCGGAGCCGTGGCATATATCAGATCAATCCCCTCTTTCTCCATAAGCATTCTCGTCCGGGTCAAACGATTCTGATACTCTTCTATGGGAAATGCCACCTTCATCTCGCCGGCACAATTTTCAACACCGGGTATTAATTCAAACTTTCTGTTATTCATGTTCTCCTCCTTTTCTTTCATAAACTTTTTCACCATTCCACACGGTTATATCAACTTTTATGTCCAATATATCAAGTACATCCTTTTTAAAAATATCTTCAGACAATACTACAATATCAGCATACTTACCGCTTTCCAATGTTCCTATTTTATCTTCCATTTTGAAAAGATAGGCATTATTTACAGTGACTCCTTTTAACGCTTCCTGCACAGTATATTTTTCTTTAGGATTCCAGCCCCCTTGTGGAGAACCATCTTCCATTACTCTGTTTATCGCGCAGTATAATGTCATCATCGGTTCCAATGGCACTATAGGACAATCTGTTCCCAGAGCCACACACGCTCCTGAGCGTGATAGTGTCTTAGCAGGCCATGAAAGCTCAGAACGTTTTTGTCCCAGAATATCAAAAATAGGATGTTCTTCCATTGAATTCATAGTCATATGATTAGGCTGAATAGATGCTATCGTACCGGACTTGGCAAATCTTCCTATATCATCAGGATGCAGACACTCAATATGCTCTATTGTATTTCTCACATTCTCTAAACCTCTATTGTGATTTGCTTTCTCAATATCATCAAGCGCTTCCCTTACCGCACCATCTCCGCACGCATGAAGCCTTACCGGAATCCCTTCTCCATTTAATTGTTCCACTTTATTCCTCAATTCTGCAAGGTGCAGAACCGGTTCTCCTTTAAATCCCGGCATATCTTTATAATCATCAATCATCAATCCCGTATGCCCCAAAGGTGTACCATCGATAAATCCTTTGGCCCCGAGCAATGATAAATTGTCCGAATCGAAATTTCCCTTCAGCTCTATAAATTCATCCAAGGGTTTTTGAATTGACGGAGAAAAAAACACTCTTACTTTCAATTCCTTCTCGCATTCCAAGGCTTTATAAATATCACTTTTCATAATACCTATGATCTCCATATCGCCTACCGATGTAACGCCTTTTTTATGCGCCTCTTTGACAAAAGTCTTTATAAGGCCTTTCTCTTCTTCCTCAGTATAATCTAATGCAATATCAGTAAATAGCCTCATAGCTGACTGTTCAAGTATATATCCTGTAGGCTCCCCTTTTTCATCTCTGTAAATCTCCCCATACTGAGGATTTTCCGTATACTTATCTATGCCGCATAATTCAAGAGCCTTACTGTTGACCCACAAAGCATGCAACTCATCATTTATAAGCATTACAGGTCTGTCTCCAAAATATTTGTCCAAAGTCTCTTTAGAGGGAAGCTCTTGATTCGCCCAGTCATAATTACACCAGCCGAAACCGATTACCCACTTATCCTTGCGATTTTTGTAAAAGTCAGCCAGCCTTTTTGCTGCTTCTTCCTCACTTTCACAATCTCTTAAGCTACACGTTGTAAGGTCAAGAGCCGCCAAGAAAATATGTACATGATTATCACAGAACCCTGCCATTACAGTTCTATTTCCTACGTCCAAAACTTCCTCATCATTTCTGAGTCTGACGGGAATACTATCGCCTTTTAAAACACTGTGTATTTTATTCTCTTTTATGGCCACATATCCTTCGTATGGTTCTGGGGACACCCCGTCAAATATGCACCGAGATTTTATAATCATAAACTTTCCTTTTTTATCCTTTCTGTATCGTCGTACCGTTTTCCTAAAATCAAGAGTATAATTCCTAATATCCCTGATATAATCCCTCCGAATTTTAATATCTTTATCATGAGCCAGAAATCGCTTAAAATACCTTTCTCATATGTTTCGAGATAATATTCTTCGCCGTATGAGCCTTCATACCATGTTATAAACAGAGCCCCGAAAAATGCCAGTATGCCGCAGAGCAACATGAACAGCCCTATCCTCATAACATCTCCTGTTGCAAGCCTTGTCTTTTCATTAATGGGATATCTGTCAGGGCTTTTCCTATAGAGACCCCCGTACAGAAGCTTAAATATTATATAAGCTACAAGACCTGAGCCTATGGTAATGAAGCTCATGATAAAATATTCCGTTCCGTTTACTATAATCCCCGCGATACCTACGATAAACACAAGTGCTGTTATCACATATATCACTTTCTTTCCGCCTTTTATATAATAAATATCCCCTCTTTTATCCACCGGATATTTTTTACGCAAAACTATAAGTGAAACTGATATGGTAAAATAAACAACTATACATACCGGACCAACCAAAATAATAATTGTAGAGAAATCAAACGTTGACATTATCATTGTTACAGCTGCTATCAATATTATTCCCCAATATGGCATGCCTCTTTTTTTATCCACTTTCCCCAAAAATTTAGGAGAAAGATTATCATCTGACATTACGAGAAATCCTCTTGACCCTGCTGTCATGTATGTATTGAATATTGCACACTGGGAAATAATTGCTATTATAATAAATACCACTCCCCACGCCTGTCCCAAATTCTGAGTCAGAACATCAGCATATCCTACTGTCCCTTCTGCGCTTTCAGTCGACCAGCTCTCCCAGCTTCCTATAGAGCCTAAGCCTGCCACAGTAGGAAGAATATAGCTAAGTGCGATAAGGGGCATTGCAATAAAAAAACCTTTAGGAATAACTTTAGGATTTTCAATTTCTCCGGATACATATGCCACACACTCATACCCACAATACATCCATATGGCAATGCACACACTTCCCCCTAAACTGCTTACTACACTCTCTCCTTCAGGTGTAAACGGCTCTACCGGATTGAATTCCCAGTTAGCAAACCCAACCACAGTTACCAGCGCAAATACAGCAATAATCATTACAGAAAAAACAGTATTGACAACACTAACCTCTTTAAGGCCCATTAGGTTAATTACCGTAAAAATTAAAATCATCGCTACTTTTACGGCCATGACCTGCACATTCGTCATGTCGATGAACTTTTCTGCATATCCAACTACTAAAACCACATATGTGGCACTGCATAAATAAGTGCATATCGTGCTCCACCAGCATGTACAAAATCCCCACATCTCCCCAAGCGCTTCTTTAACCCACACATAAATACCTCCTTCCCGAGGCATGAGAGCTGATAATTCCGATACCATCAAGCATATTGGCAAAGCCCAAACTATTGGAAATACTGCCAGTATAACTATTGTTAGCCCGGGTCCGCTGGCAGGTATCATTTCCTCGATTCCAAAGGCCCCTGCCGCCACAAGGCAATAAAGCATAAAAGCTATACCAAAAGGCCGTATTTTTCTTTTCTTCAAGCCTGATACCCCTCCTGAGTCTTCCGTTACTCTCCTATCCATATAAATCACCTCCATTTTTAACAACTTCTTATTCATATAGTAAATACCCTGCATAAATTTTACGATTGCCGTTTCTTGTGGGTTAATATTATAGTTTTATAAGATTTGACTATTCTGAACAAGCAGACTATAATGTAACCATGTATACAGATATAATTGCCAATGAAAATTCAATACAAAAAATAAAAAATACTCCTCTCGGAGTATCTTTTTATAATGTTACTAATATCAAGCCACATCGTCACGAAACTTTACTGGAAATTATTCTATGCCTAAAAGGAAACATCCAGCTTATATCTGCAGATCAGACAATAGAACTTCGTGAGGGCGACGTTTTTTCCATAGACTGTATGGATATACATTATTTACATTCGGAAAGCAAAAACAATATAGTAATGTCATTATATATAGACCTATCACAGGTTGACAGTTCTTTCGACTATTTAAAGTACACTTTTTTTACATGCAGAAGTGATACCTGCAATCAATATCAAAAACTGCCGATGTATAATATAACAGATACTTTACTGTCAATAGCTTATATCTATTTATCTAACGAAGACTTGAATATTCACGGTCATACTAATCTTTACTCAAGGCTGGCCAATAAATTAATAAACATAATGCTGTCATATTTTGAATGGTATGATTATATGAATACAAATCCCAACACTAACACTAATAATATCAGTAGAGAAAGATTTAACCGCATATTAAAATTCTGCCAGCAAAATTACATGAATAAAATAACTGTAAGTGAAATAGCCAGCAGAGAATTTATAAATGAAAATTATCTGTCTCAATTTCTCTCAAAATCACCATTCCAGAGTTTCAGCAATATGATAAATTATATAAGATGTTATCAAAGCGAAACATTTTTACTTACCACAAACTTACCTAATATAGAAATATCATATAAATGCGGATTTTCAGATCCTAAATACTTTTATAAAAACTTTAAGAAATGGTACGGACATACGCCAAGCGAGCATAGGAATCAGTATATTCAACAGTCTAACACACTCCAGCAATATCAAATATTACAAAATTCTGATATTCTGTATATATTAGAAAAACATATCGCCAGATACCATACTTTTAAAATAACCTCTATTACATAAATTCATCTTATAACTGCCAGCTTTTAAGATACAGCTTCTGATCTTCCGTGAGGCTGTCAATTTCTATATCCCATGCCTCTAACCTCTTGCGGGCTATCACATTATCTATTTCCCCAGAAACATCTATTACCTTATTATCAAGATTTTTATAATTGTCCTTGATATATAGCGCTGACATTGCTTGAACAGCAAAACTGAGATCCATTATTTCTGCCGGATGTCCATCTGCCGCAGCGATATTGACAAGCTTGCCTTCTCCTATAACATTTATAATATTTCCGTTTTTCAAAGTATAACCTATAATGTTATTTCTTGTTTCACAAGAGCTGATCGCTGCTTCTTCAAGACCGGCCATGTCGATCTCTACATTAAAATGTCCTGCATTAGCCAAAATAGCACCATCTTTCATTTTCACCATATGTTCTACAGTTATGGTGTGCTTGCAGCCTGTAGCTGTGATAAACATATCTCCCATGGATGCCGCTTTATTCATAGGCATTACATCATGTCCATCCATCTTTGCTTCCATAGCTTTTACCGGATCTATCTCTGTTACTATTACCTTTGCACCCAGAGCTGATGCTCTCATGGCTATGCCTCTACTGCACCATCCATATCCCACTACTACCACAGTCTTGGAAGCCACGATAAGATTAGTGTTTCTCATCATGCTGTCCCACACGGACTGCCCCGTACCATATCTGTTATCGAATAGATGTTTACACTTAGCATCATTTACAGCCACCATAGGGAATTTAAGAATGCCTTCTCTCTCCATCGCTTTGAGTCTTATCACTCCTGTAGTTGTTTCTTCACATCCTCCAAAAACATCCTCTGCCAAGTCAGAACGCTTTCTGTGAAGCAGCTCTACAAGATCTCCGCCGTCATCTATTATAATATTAGGTTTATGTTCAAGACACATTTCAAGATGCCTCATGTACTCTTCATTAGTAGCCCCATGATATGCGAATACTTTAAGGCCTCTGTCCGCCAGTGCAGCTGCTACATCATCTTGGGTCGACAAACTATTGCTTCCTGTCACCGACATATGTGCACCGCCTGCCGCCAGTACAAGACAGAGATAAGCAGTTTTAGCCTCGAGATGTACCGAAAGACTTATTTTAATTCCATCAAGAGGCCTATCCCTTTTAAACTCTTCCTCCATAGCCCGGAGCAGCGGCATATTGTTTCTCACCCACTCTATTTTTCTGTGGCCGGACTCTGCAAATGTTATATCTCTGATATCATATTTATTCATATTAACATCCTTTCATAAGCAACATTCAGGCTGACGAATAATCGTCAGCCTGAATTAATATTTGCTCTATTATTCTACCGTTACCGATTTTGCAAGATTCTTGGGCTTATCTATATTACAACCTCTCTCCTTGGCTACATAATAAGCGAAAATCTGAAGAGGAATGACTGCAAGAACAGGAGACACCTCATCTATGCAGGACGGTATATAGATAACCTCATCGGCAACAGACTCCATCTCTTTTCTGCCCTGTTTAGCCATACCTATTACCCTTGCTCCTCTGGCCTTTATCTCCTCAACATTAGAAATCATCTTCTCATACAGAAAATCTTGAGTAGCAAGAGCAAACACAAGAGTCTCGTCTTCCATCAAAGCTATAGTTCCATGTTTCAGCTCCCCTGCAGCAATAGCAAAAGAATTTATATATGAAATTTCTTTTAATTTAAGAGAACCTTCATATGATACACCTGAATCAAGCCCTCTTCCTATAAAAAAGACCTGTTCTTTCCTGTAATACTTTTTGGCCAGCTCTGCTATGGCGTCTTCTCCTTCCAAAAGCTCTTCCACTTTATAAGGAAGTTCCTTAAGCTGATTTAAGACTTTATCGTAATAATTTTTTTCTATTGTACCTTTCGTACTTCCCATGTAAAGACCTATAAGATACATACATATCAGCTGAGTGGTATATGCCTTTGTAGAAGCAACTGCAATCTCAGGTCCTGCCCATGTATAAAACACATCATCAGATTCTCTGGCTACAGAGCTTCCCACTACATTGACTACAGAAAGGATACGCGCTCCCTTTCTTTTAGCCTCTCTCAAAGCCGCGAGAGTATCAAGGGTTTCACCCGACTGACTTATGGCAATAAACAGTGTATTTTCATCAACAAACGGATCTCTGTATCTAAACTCGGATGCAACATCTACCTCTACAGGAACTTTAGCCATCTTCTCAATAACCATTTTCCCTACAAGACCGGCATGATATGCTGTTCCGCAAGCAACTATATATACCTTATTGAAATTTTCTATGTCCTCTTTCGTCATAGCTATGCCATCAAGATTGATGCTTCCATCTTCATTAAGCCGCCTGTTTATAGTCTCATAAATTCCCTTAGGCTGTTCATGTATCTCCTTAAGCATAAAATGCTCGTAGCCTTCCTTTTCGGCTGCATCAGCATCCCATGTCACATGGAACACGTCTCTGTTGACTTTTTGACCTCTTTCATTGTAAATAGTTATATTATCTTTAGTCAATACTACCGTTTCATTGTTTTCTATAAGATATACCTGTCTTACATATTTAAGCAAAGCAGGAATATCGGAGGCTATGAAATTGAATCCTTTTCCTATCCCTGCTACTAAAGGAGCATCTTTTCTCACTGCAACAATCTTATCAGGTTCCGCAGCTGCAATGGCACATACCGCATAAGCTCCCCTCATTTCAGCTACAGCTTTATTGACAGCCTTCAACAAATCACCTTCATAAAACACTCCTATTAAATGAGCAATTACTTCCGAATCTGTTTCCGACTTGAAAACAACTCCCTTTTCTCTGATAAGCCATTCCTTTATTTCCTGATAATTTTCTATAATACCGTTATGAACTATGGCTATAGAATCATCTGCATTGGCATGAGGATGTGCATTGACATCAGACGGCACACCATGTGTTGCCCATCTCGTATGGCCAATTCCCACAGAACTGTCAAATCCATCATCCCCTATTATCTTTTCAAGATTCTTTATTTCGCCGACATGTTTTCTTATTTCTATTTTTCCATTTATAGGCAAGGCAATACCTGCAGAATCATAACCTCTGTATTCCAGTCGTTTAAGCCCATCTATTATTTTTTCCTTAGCGTGATCTTTCCCCGCAAATCCAACTATACCGCACATATAAATCCTCCTATCCAAACCTCTTAGTAAGCAGAGAGGCCAGCCCCTCTGCAAGTCCTGTGATATGCTCCACGTCCTGACCTTCCAGCATAACCCTTACAAGAGGTTCCGTACCCGAAGGTCTTATAAGAAGCCTGCCCAGTCCCGCTACATCTTTCTCAACTTTTTCTATGGCAGCCTTTACCTCACTATCTTCCATGAATTTATTCTTATTCTCATTTTTTACCTTGGCATTCCTGAGCACCTGAGGGAATATCTCTATTTCATCCGAAAGCTCCGATGCTTTTTTCCCGGACATCAATACAGCCTGCAACAACTGAAGAGAGGAAAGAATTCCGTCTCCCGTAGTCGTATGATTTAAGAATATTATATGTCCGGACTGTTCTCCGCCTATCTTGCTTCCGGTCTTCAGCATGCTTTCAAGCACATATCTGTCTCCGACAGATGTGACCTCTACGCTGCAACCCATTTTTTCTATATATCTGTGAAATCCGAGATTACTCATAACCGTGGCTGTAACTGTATCGCCGCTCAGTCTGCCCATATCCTTCATCATCTTGGCACATATACATATCAGCTTATCTCCGTCAATAATTCTTCCTCTCTCATCTACAGCTATAAGTCTGTCAGCATCCCCATCATAAGCAAGACCCATAAAAGCTCCCTGCTTTATGACTTCCTGCTGCAGCCTCTCAGGATGAGTAGACCCACAATTATAGTTTATATTTATACCATCAGGTTCATTTCCGATTACAGTAACATCCGCACCAAGCTCTGAATATACCTTTTCCGCCACTTTATATGATGCTCCGTTGGCACAGTCGAGTACCAGCTTCAAGCCACTTATATCTGCATCTATTGTAGACTTTAAAAAATCAGCATATTTTTCTATAGCGTCATCGTCTGCTTCAAGACATTTCCCCAACTTATCTCCTGTAATATGACTGTTAACATCTACATTACTGAGAATTATATCTTCGATTTCATCCTCTATACTGTCATCCAATTTAAAACCATCACCATTAAAAAACTTTATACCGTTATATTCAAATGGATTATGGGATGCCGATATCACTGCCCCTGCATCAGCCTTATAAACATTAACCAAATATGCGACTGCAGGTGTAGGCAGAACACCTACTTTTATAACGTTTCCTCCTACCGCTAATATCCCTGCGCTGAGAGCGTCTTCAATCATATCGCCTGAAAGCCGTGTATCTTTACCTATAATGACAATCGGTCTTTTTTTGTCTTTGCTAAGTACATGAGCCCCTGCTTTTCCCAGCTTAAAAGCCAGTTCAGGGGTAAGTTCGGAGTTGGCAATGCCTCTGACTCCGTCTGTTCCAAATAATCTTCCCATAATCTTCTCCTCATTTTGGTTTTCTATTTTATTCGACTGCCTTAAGTTTCACCTTTACAGTCAGCGGATTTTTCTGATCATACAAATATATGCCCTCCGGCAAATCCAGATTCACGTTTATTTTATGAGTCTGAGTATCGTCAATTCCTGCAAGCTCTGCAAAGCCTTTTATCTTATCTATCTCTTGTATCATATCTTCGGGCCCTACTATCCTTATGTTATCAGCCACGTCAAGCTTATCTATCTGAAAATCTTCCCTCAGATCCGAAGAGGAAATATCAAGCTCCACAGTTTTAAGAGCCATGAGCCTTACCTGTGCCTGAATATCATCCCCATTCAGTATTGAAACATCAGGCACAATATTCCCGTCTTTATCCACAGCTGTTACACTTACATCTCTCCATTCACTTTTTTCCTTAGGCATATTCTCCGAAGATACTATACCCTTTACACTCTCCACTTTATCAACGAGACTTTTTGCTCCTTTTACCGTTACTGAATCAGTTTCTGCTGCAACGACCCATGGAACCTTTGACTCACTTTCACCGTTTTCCTTATCAAATTCAATATTAAGATTCTTTTCCTCCTCTGCAAGTTCCTCTACTTCAAATGTCAGATATTCCTCTGATACAGTCTCTATACTTATTCCATCCGGAGTATTTATCACTATTTCTTCACTGTTTTCACCCTTTTTACATGATGATACGTCCACATAAGCCGTAAGTCCTGTTTTTCTGACACTGTTCACATCAGATCTGCGTCCTTTTATCTTGACAGCCACTTCCATCTCATCTCCGGAAATAGGCGCAAGCCCTTCTTCAGCCAAAACATCCTCATTGGCAAACGTTATGGAAACATCACTTATCTTTGCTGTTTTATACGGATCAACTTCAAGCATAACATAGGCCCACAGCAACACCGCTGCTACGAGGGAAAAAACTCTGAGAAAAGTTTTATTATTCAGCATCGTTCTTCCCCCTGATCTTATTAATAAACCTTGCAATAACTGACATAGTTCCCGTTATCTCCCCTGTATTAAGATACATATTAAGCAGAGTCTTCTCTACCGTTTTGATGTCTAAAAATCTGGACAGCTGACCTTCACTCGCCATGGAAATTATACCGGTTTCTTCAGAGACAATAAAAGTTAAGGCATCTGAATTTTCCGTTATTCCTATACCCGCTCTATGTCTTGTACCAAGTTCTTTGCTTATGGTATTATTCCTTGTAAGAGGCAGTACACAGCCCGCTGCGTACAAACAGCCGTCTCGTATTATCACAGCTCCGTCATGAAGAGGCGCTCCCTCATAAAAGATATTTCCCAGAAGCTGTTCTGAAATATCTGCATCTACTACTGTCCCTGTCTCAATTATGTCCGATAGTGACGTCTGTCTCTCAAAAACTATGAGAGCGCCGACACGATCCTTTGAAAAGGTATCGATCGCCTTGACTATATGAGACGTAATTTCTTTTCCTCTCTCTTTATCCATTTCACGAAGAGGAGCTTTTACAATCTTGCTTCTTCCCATATACTCCAAAGCGCGTCTCAGCTCCGGCTGGAAAACAACTAAAATAGCCACCGCTCCCAAAGTAACCGCTCCTTTGAGAATCCAGTTTATCGTATGTAAATTGAACAGCCCCGACAAAAAAGTAGCCACTACCAACAGCAGCACGCCTTTCATAAGCTGTTCAGCTCTCGTTTGCTTTATCAGGCCAAGTAATTTATATATTACAAAGGCGACTATCAATATGTCTATTATATCGGTGATCCCAACACCGGAAAATATATTTTCAAAAAATTTCTGCATTAATTTGCTCCCCTGTATTAATTTAAAGACTCCTTTACATTTTACAAAAAATAGGTGTCTTTTTCAATAGTAACGCCGATAAAACACCAATGCTTCACTTAGTTTTTAAATATTGCCGGTCACTGCCTCATACTTAGTTCTCTGAAAAAACTGATACAGATAAAAAGGGACTTCATGCCTACATGAAGTCCCTATATTTATTTTATTAAACTGACTTTATCTTGGAATTTTTTATTTAAAAAACAGAAAACATTAATAGGTTGTCTCTAATACACCATAATCCTTATCATTTCTTCTGTATACTACATTCACAGAATCAGTTTCCATGTTAAGAAATACAAAGAAATTATGAGCGAGAAGCTCCATCTGAATAATCGCCTCATCTACTGTCATTGGGATCAATTCAAATCTCTTTCTTTTGACTATGTGCAGTTCTTCCTGTTCCTCTGCTTCAGGAAGTTCAGCAAACATAAACTCCTTACTGCCCTTATACTTTTTCTGAAGCTTGCTTTTAAACTTGGACATCTGACTCGAAAGTTTATCGATAACACCGTCTATAGCATCATAAGGATCATCAGCTTTAACTTCAGCCCTGAATATAGTGCCCTTGGCATTTATCGTAGCTTCCACTTTATAGCCGCCCTTTTCCTTTATTGTCATTACAGTACCTGTTATTTCGTTCGAAAAATATTTGTCCAGCTTTTCAAACTTCTTTTCTATAGTGGCTTTCAATTTGTCGCTTGGGCTATAGTTCTTACCGTTTATAATTGTCTTCATAATAGCAACCTCCTTTTCAAGCTTGCACTTTGATGCTTTTACTAAGTATACCATATATAATGCCAGGCTGCATCGTTTTTTTGAATTATTCACAGAAAAATCTGAAAACATTTACTAAACCTTCAATCATGAAGAATCAAAACACTCTTCAGTAAAAATCTGTCATCAAATCCTCAAGCTCAAAAAAAACAAACTATATAAGAATTATTTCACCTAAAAAACAGCGCATATATATGACTCAGCTGACCTGATCTTTGCCCCCACACTCGCCTTTACCTGAATTTTTCAGAGGACTTACTTCTAAGCTACGCCATGATCACTGCCGCCTTGCGGATCAGCTTACGTGGAGCCTTTTGCCCGTAGCTGGCATGGCCTTTCAATCACAGACCTGAGCCATATATATACGCTGCTTATGTTCTGTCCAAAACTTGTTTTGGTGTACAGAACAAACACAGAAACCACAGAAGCTCTGCTTCGTGGCGGTTTTTCAGTGAAATTTCTGTCCAAAACTTATTTTGTCATGCAGAACAAACACAGAAACCTTGTTCTTAGAGCAATACTTAAAATGCTATAACTAACGCTATACCATTTTCGGTTTCCGGTTGCCTCCCGATGCCAATGTCAATAAAAATATATCCTCAGCTCCCTTCTCCAGAAGCTCTTTGCTGCAGGCATCTGCTGTAGATCCGGTAGTGTATATATCATCCACCAGCAAAATACGCTTTGATCTAACAGTCTTTTGCCCTGTTTGCGAAATACAGAATACATTCTTTAAAACATTCTCACGCTCAACAGGAGAAAGGCCTCTTAGAAAAGGCGTATCCCTTTTCCTCAAAAGAATATCTTTGGCAACAGGCACACACCATCTTGCCGAAAGATTGTCTGCCATAAGTACCGATTGATCGTAACCTCGCTTCCTCAGTCTTTCTGCTCCTACAGGTATAGGTATTATAACATCTATCTGTATATCTTCACAAGCCATACGATCATAAAGAATATCTGCAAATTTCTCAGCCAGATATGATTTTCCCCTATATTTAAAATCAAACAATAGCTCCCGTTCATACATACCATACGTTAAACAGCTATATCCTTTGCTGAAATAATGACTATATGTCATGCAATCATAGCAGAACCGTCCTTTATATGTCTGAGGAAGAGCCTTTCCACATTTATCACAGGTTCTTCCGTTTATCCAGTGAAGCTTTCCCATACACTTATCACACAGAGAATAATTTCTGGTTTTATCTATTAGGCTTCCACAGCTTATACAGTATATATTTGACGGAAATATTGCTTCAAAAATTATTTTCCCTGCTCTTTCCAATACTCTTTTTATCACTATATCCCTTCCATACCCATAAGGCGCTTCAGCCGTATTCCAAGACCTGAAAATCGCTCGCTTATCCGGTCATTATCCACCATTGAATTCAGCTTGTTTTCTGATCCTACCAGAACTACAGACTTTTTTCCTCTCGTTACTCCGGTGTACAAAAGATTCCTCGTTGCCAACATCGGAGGAAACCAGCTTACAGGCATTATCACTATCGGAAACTCGCTTCCCTGACTCTTATGAACAGTGATGGCATAAGCTAATTCCAGCTCGTCCAGCTGATTAAAATGATATGTAACATATCTTATTTCATCATAGACTACAGTAATCTCATTAAATTCTCTGTCCACCTTCTTTATAAAACCGACATCTCCATTAAAAACTCCTTCTCCCTCTGTAAAATCCTCAAGATTTTTCCATGTCATCTGATAATTGTTCTTTATCTGCATGACCTTATCACCCTCTCGAAAAATACGTTCTCCCAGCTGTTTTTCTTCAAGTCCTGGCTGGGGAGGATTCAGTACCTCCTGCAGTTCCTTATTAAGATTTATACTTCCCAATATGCCTTTTCTTACCGGAGTAAGTATCTGTATATCTGCAGTGGGCGACACATCCTTATAATATCCGGGAAGTCTGGTAAGACACAGATTCTTTATAGTCTCCAACATCTCTTTTTCACTTCCCCTTCTGAGAAGAAAAAAATCTTTATCTTTAGCATTGCAGTCAGGATATTCTCCTCTGTTTATTCTGTGAGCATTGACTACTATCATACTTTCTTTGGCCTGTCTGAATATTTCAGTCAGTTTAGTACAATATATATATTCACTGTTTATTATATCCCGCAGCACATTCCCTGCGCCTACCGACGGAAGCTGATCGGCATCACCCACTATTATAAGGCGTGTCCCCGGCCTTACAGCACTTACAAGGCCATTCATCAGCATCAAATCTATCATAGAAGCTTCATCAACAATAACAGCATCATAATCGAGAGGATCTTCTTTAGTCTTTCCAAACCTCATCATATTTTCACTTTCTGAAAAATAGTATTCCAATAGTCTATGTATAGTTGACGCATAATGTCCCGATGTTTCGGTTATTCTTTTTGCCGCTCTTCCCGTAGGAGCAGCTATTGCAGTTTTCAGTCCACTTTCCTCAAGTATATTTATTATAGTATTTATTATAGTTGTCTTCCCCGTTCCGGGGCCTCCTGTTATCACCGATACACCCATATTCAGGGATGTTATGACTGCATGCTTCTGATTTTCCGAAAGATATATACCGGTGGCGTTTTCAGTTCTGCTTATAAGACTGTCAACACCCCCTGATATTGGTTTAAGCTCAGCACTGTTTATGGCAGCCAGTCGCTTGCATACATTCTGCTCTGCCATATAATATGCTTCCAGAAACACCACATTCCTGCCGTCCAGATTTTCTATACGGATATCACCTGAAAACGCCATAGCCGGAAGCTCATCTTCTATCAGCTGTATAGACAAATCCAAAAGCTGACCTGTTTTCTCACATAAAATATTTTGAGGCAAAAACGTATTTCCTTCTCCGGCAAAATAAGAAAGAGTAAATTTAACACCGCTCTTTATTCTGAATTCGTCATCTTCCGCAACCCCCATTTTCTCGGCAATCTTATCGGCTTTTTTAAAACCTATGCCAAATACATCTTCCACAAGCCTGTAGGGATTTTCTTCCACCGCTTTTACCGTATCCGCACCATATACCTGATAAAGCTTCATGGCATAATCCGCACTTATCCCAAACTGCTGCAAGTACAACACAATATTAGCAAATTCACGATGTTTTCCGAATGCTTCAGCTATCCGCTGCGCTGTCTTTTTCCCTATTCCTGAAACTTCCGTAAGTCTTTGCGGCTCCTGCTCTATTATTTTTAAAGTATCAATCCCGAATCTTGATACTATAGCTGATGCTGTTTTACGGCCTATTCCCTTCATTGCCCCGGAAGAAAGAAATTCTTTTATGCCATCTTTTGTAGACGGCATGATCTCTTCGAATTCTTTTACAGAAAACTGTTCCCCATAAGTTTGATGTGTGATGAATTCACCCCTCAACACATATCCCCTTCCCACACTTGCCGAAGGTATATTCCCGACTGCCGTGAAAGCTTCTGTCTCAGTCTCAAAAACGGCTACTGTATAGCCGTTTTCATTATTATGAAAAATTATTTCCGCTATCGTTCCCTGTTTTTCTTCTAACATATCATTAATTCATCTTATTACCATTCTGTGACTTTATACAAGTTTCTGTTGTCAAGAGTCCAGACTCTGTCACTGAAACTTCCGGGTTCTGTCTTCTCAAGAGCTTCCTGCATATCAAACATCTTAGCATCTATCATATCCAAATAATGAAGCATCTCTGCCTCAGGGAAAAGCGGTTTCTTAGGACTGCCGAACTCAGGTTCATAATGATGAGAAAGTATCATATGCTCAAGCATTACAGCTTTTTCTCTGGGAATATCAAGCTGATCAGCCAGCTTATCTATAACTCTGACACCCTGTACAAGATGACCCAGCATCTTGCCTTCAAAAGAGTACCCTGTTGAAATTCCAAGTTCATTAGATTCTATTTCATTTATCTTTTCCATATCATGTAGTATAACTCCTGTCATAACAAGCTCCCTGTTAAGATTAGTATATACCTCACAGGCTTTTTCCGCCATCATCAACATACGCTTTATATGATATAAAAGTCCTGACATTTCCGCATGATGATTCTTCTGCGCTGCCGGGTAATACATCAATTTTTCCTTATTATCAGTAAGCTGTTTCAGACAGATGTTCCTAAGATCTTTATCTTGAAAATTATCTGCTTTGTCATATATGTATGAATACATATCATCAGCAGCTTCAGGAGCAGCTTTTATATAATCCATCATAACAATACTGTCTTCTGCCGATGTCTGTCTTATACGACTTACTCTCAGCTGCTTCATTCCGTTCCATTCAGTAACCAAAGCCTTCACTTTTATGATGCTGCCTTCTTTGATCTTCTCCAATCCGGGCATCTCTTCATCGGCTATATCCCACTTTTTTGCTGAAATTTCACCTGTTTTATCCGCAAGAAGCAGATCCAGATATGCTTTCTTATTGGATCCTACTTTTACAGCCACTGTTTTAACTATAAAATATGATATGACTTCCTGATTAGTCTTAAACTCTGAAATATATATGTCTTTCATCTAATCTGTAACCTCTTATTTTACCTTTCTTATTTCTACACACTTTATTTTAATCATTTTATGTGGAATGTATGTGATTTTATGTAAATTTCTTACATTATTTCCCATCAGCTCTCATCTCGGGAATCTGCGCGATTATAAATGCACCGAACATAAGCACACATCCCATGATCTCACGCGCCGACATGGTTTCATGAAGAAATAATGCTCCGCATACCGCTGCAAAAAGAGACTCAAGACTCATTATGACAGTCGCTATAGCCGCAGATGTATATTTCTGACCCGCAATCTGAAGAGTGAATGCTATACTGACTTCAAGAACTGCAACGTATAATATAGGCACTATACAATCTATGACAGACTGAAAGGATATAGTTTCCGCAAATACAGCAACAACACCCGAAACTATACCCGCAAACATGAACTGCATAAAGGAAAGCTTCAATACATCTGTCTTTTCCGAGTAATGATCTATAAGGATTATCTGGAAGGAATATGCCACCGCACACCCCATGACAAGACCGTCTCCTATCTGTATTGTAAATCCATCTGTTATACAAAGAAGATAAAGGCCAAAAGCAGCTACGGCTATACCAAACCATGTGAGCGCAGGAACCTCTCTCTTTAAAATAATCAATATTAAAGGAACTATTACAATATCCATAGAAGTTATAAAGCCAGCCTTACCCGCAGTCGTATAAACCAGTCCAACTTGCTGAAGCGATCCTGCGACAAAACTGGCAAGACCGCAAAAAAATGCTCCTTTAAGCAGATTTTTGTTACGAAAAAAAACTATCTCCGCCTGTCTTCCTTTTCTTTCAGTCACCACATCCCGTATAAAGATTACCGGCAAAAGTACCAAAGCCCCTATCACATATCTGAAAGCACTGAAAGAAAAGGGTCCTATGTGATCCATTCCCATTTTCTGAAATATAAATGCAGATCCCCATATTATTGCTGCGAGAAGCAAGTATATCTCACCCTTGAATCTAACCATAGTATACCTCTGTCTTCTCAAATCTCACATTCTATTATATATAATTATATAGTAATATCGTAAAAATTCATAGCTCAAAATCAACTTATCAAATTCTGATCTAAATAAATATATACATTTTTTAAATCGATATTTACTATATGACACAAAAACGAGCCTTAAGTAAGGCTCGTTTCCTATAGGTGTTACCCTTATTCTATGATCTCTGTTACTACTCCGGATCCTACTGTCCTTCCGCCTTCTCTTATAGCGAATCTCAGTCCTTCTTCAATTGCTATCGGTGTTATAAGTTCGATAGTCATTGTGATGTTGTCTCCAGGCATACACATCTCTGTTCCTTCCGGTAACTGAAGATCTCCTGTTACATCTGTTGTTCTGAAGTAAAACTGCGGTCTGTATCCGTTAAAGAACGGTGTATGTCTTCCGCCCTCTTCCTTCTTCAGTACGTATACTTCTCCCTTGAACTTTGTATGCGGATGGATTGTTCCCGGCTGCGCCAGTACCTGTCCTCTTTCGATCTCATCTCTCTGTACTCCTCTTAAAAGAGCTCCGATGTTATCTCCTGTCTCAGCCTGATCTAACAGCTTTCTGAACATCTCGATTCCGGTTACTACTACCTTCCTCTTCTCTTCTGTAAGTCCTATGATCTCTACTTCCGCTCCTACTGTAAGGCTTCCTCTCTCTACTCTTCCTGTCGCTACTGTTCCTCTTCCTGTGATGGAGAATACGTCCTCTACCGGCATGATGAACGGCTTATCATTATCTCTTTCCGGTTCAGGTATATATGCGTCAATCTCTTCGAACAGCTCTACTATCTTATCTCCCCATGGACCTGCAGGATCTTCCAACGCCATCAGCGCTGATCCTCTTACTATTGGTGTGTCGTCTCCAGGAAATTCATACTGGTCGAGCAGTTCTCTTACTTCCATCTCTACCAGATCAAGAAGCTCTTCATCATCCACCATATCGCACTTGTTTAAGAATACTATGATGTATGGTACTCCTACCTGTCTTGAAAGCAGAATGTGCTCTCTTGTCTGCGGCATTGGGCCGTCTGTTGCTGCCACTACCAGGATCGCTCCGTCCATCTGGGCTGCTCCTGTGATCATGTTCTTTACATAGTCAGCATGTCCCGGGCAGTCTACGTGCGCGTAGTGTCTATTTGGCGTCTCATACTCTACGTGAGCTGTTGCGATTGTGATTCCTCTTTCTTTTTCTTCAGGCGCTTTGTCGATCTGATCGAATGCTACGTCTGATCCCAGTCCGTATCTCTGGTGAAGTACTGTTGTGATTGCCGCTGTGAGCGTCGTCTTACCATGGTCTACGTGACCGATCGTTCCGATATTGATATGCGGTTTGTTTCTTTCAAATTTCTGTTTTGCCATTTTAATTCCTCCTAATTAAAATAATGCGTAAAGAACAAAGTCGGCCTCCGCCGATTCTTTTCGATGGTGGACTTTGATTCACAGTCCGTCAATATCGCAAAGCGATATCCATACATATTAAAATGGAGCTGCTGAGCAGACTTGAACTGCCGAACCTCTTCATTACCAATGAAGTGCTCTACCTACTGAGCTACAGCAGCATACCAATATTAATTATGGTACTATATTTTATATGACGTGTCAACTAAATTGCAATCTCTTGAGCCGATTTTAGAACACGTTTTTCACACGTTAGTTCCATAAATAATTTACTATTTTTTTCTTGACTCTCTGCATAGCATTATCTATAGATTTTATACTTTTTCCCAGCTTCGCTGAAATCTTTCTGTAATCATTATCTTTGAGTACTTCACTTAAAACCTGCATCTCAAAATCACTGAAAACATTATCCCCGTTATTTCTTATATAATAAGCTATATCCTTAAGTACAAGAAGCTCTTCCGGATCTTCTTCCATATTTGTCTTGAGCGTATCCGCTATAGTTAAATCCTCATTTTCCGGCTTCAGAGGATTGCTCAAAGGAACAGATGTATTAAGCGCCCTGTGTTTGTCCCTTGCCGCTGATCTGATTGCGCTTATTATCTGCCGTGTTATACATATATTGGCAAATGTTTCAAATGATGCTGCTTTTCCGGCATCAAACTGTCTGATTGCCTTAAGCAGTCCTATCATACCCTCCTGAACTACATCATCTTCATCGGCACCTGCCATGTAATACATCTTTGATTTTATCCTGACAGTTTCCTTGTATCGTCTCATCAGCCTTTCTTCAGCATCAAGGTCGCCGCCTTGCGCCATAACCGCCAGATCGCTGTCAGAGAGAATACAACTGTTGCAGTCAATTTTACACATACATTACTTCCTCTGTCTTACAACTTCATACATTAATACAGATGCTGCATTAGATGCATTCAGAGAACTTATCTGTCCTTTCATAGGAATAGATACGACAAAATCGCACTTTTCTTTCACAAGCCGACTTATTCCCGCTCCCTCTCCTCCTATAACAATACCCAGAGGTCCTGTAAGATCATGCTCATAGTACAGATTATCTCCCATATCACATGCTCCTATCCAGATGCCTTTTTTCTTAAGTTTCTCTATTTCACCGGCTATATTGGTGACCTTTGCACAAAGCATATATTCCACCGCTCCGGCAGATGTTTTTGCCACAGTCTCTGTAACAGATACAGAACGTCTTTTGGGAATGATTATCCCATGAACCCCTGCACACTCGGCAGTACGCATGATTGCTCCCAGATTATGAGGATCTTCAAGACCATCCAAAATAAGAATAAATGGCTCCTCACCTCTGCAGGCCGCACGTTTTAAAATATCCTCCACACTGCAATATTTATAATCCGATACAATGGCTATGACACCCTGATGTACTCCTCCTGATGCAGTTTTATCCATCCTTTTTTTTTCACTGTAATAAACAGGAATATGTTTATCCCTCGCTTTAGCGGCTATTTGCTTTACCGATCCCTCAGCGCCTTTAGCCAATGTTATTTTTTCTATTTCTCTATTACTTTTCAACGCTTCCAACACAGCGTTTCTTCCTATTATTATTTCCGACATACTACCTCACAAATGTCATTATGGCCTGCTGTATTTTAAAAATCTGTAGAATATACCTTTTTCCTGCTGAAGTTCACTTTCCCATGTCACAGTATATCCAAGCTTGTCAAGATCAGGAAAATATCTGTCAGCTTCAAACTCAGCGTCTATCTTTGTGACATAAAAGGTATCACAGTCATCCATAAACTGTTCATACACCTGCGCTCCCCCTGCAATAAAAATTTTTTCCGTATTATATTCCATCAATTTTTCCATAACCTCTTCTTTCGAATGACATATAAGACATCCTTCTTTCTCATAGTCTGTATCGGAAGTTATGACTATATTGGTCCTGTCAGGGAGCGGCTTTCCTCCGGGAAATGATTCCAGCGTCTTTCTGCCCACTACTATAATATTACCTGTGGTTTTCTGTCTGTAATATTTAAGATCCCCGGGTAAATGCACCAGAAGACCTCCGTTTTTCCCTATGGCCCAGTTTTTGTCCACAATTACAATTGCATTCATCTTTTCTCCTTCGCGCATGTGCCTTTTATTTCAGACTGCTATAGGTATATTTTTTATCTGAGGATTCTTCTGATAATCTTCAACCCTGATATCATCTGTTGTAAAATCATAAAAATTCTTTACTTCAGGATTTAGTATGAATTTAGGAGCCGGATACTGAGGTCTTTCTATCATTTCACTTATAATATCCACATGCCTGTCATATATGTGAGCATCAGAAATAACGTGAACAAGCTCTCCCGGCTTCAGACCTGACACCTGCGCCATCATATGAATCAATACCGAATACTGCACTACATTCCAATTATTTGCCGCCAGAATATCCTGAGACCTCTGATTCAGTATACCGTTCAATCTGTTTCCGGTAACATTGAAAGTCATGCTGTAAGCGCATGGTTCAAGTCCCATCTCCATTAAATCGTCAAATTTATATATATTTGTCATAATTCTTCTGGAATACGGAGTATTCTTAAGCTGCCACAACACATTGTCCACCTGATCCATTTCGCCATGAGGGAACTTATATTTTACACCCAGCTGGTAGCCGTAAGCTTTGCCTATAGACCCATCTTCATCTGCCCACTCGTCCCAGATATGGCTGTTTAAGTCTTTTATATTGTTTGACTTTTTCTGCCAGATCCATAGCATTTCATCAACTGCAGATTTTATAGCTGTAGGCCTTAGTGTCAAAGCCGGAAATTCTTCCTGCAAATCATACCTATTGACAATACCGAATTTCTTTATCGTATGAGCAGGAGTTCCGTCCTCCCACCTGGCTCTGACTATCTGTCCTTCGCTGGAAAACCCGTCATGGAGAATGTCCCGACACATATTTACAAATAATTTATCAGCTTTACTCACTTTATCTCCTCCCATGTCTCATTTGCCTATTATCGCTATAGCTTTTGACAAAACACTTTCCAGACGTTCATTCTCATCTGCCAAATACAAGTATCCCACCAGAGCTTCAAAGGCAGTCGCCCACTTATATGTTACAGGATCGGCATTTTTTGCTTTTGTATTGTATTTTCTGTTTCTTGCCCTCTTCACAAGTTTCTGTTCCACTTCAGAAAGTTCATCAAACATGGTTCTTATTATTTTAGCCTGTGCTGAAGCATTCACAAAGTCCGTTGACAGCTTATGCATATTACCGACATGATACGATCCTTTTTTTATTACATGTTCCCTTACTGCCTGTTCATACACGGCATCTCCCATATATGCCAGAGCTGTAGTATTGATCTCGTTCAAATTTTGTATTTTCATGTTATTCCCTGATTATCTGGACTCCCTGAGGCGTATCTTTGAGAGTGATTCCTCTTTCCTTCAGCAGGTCTCGAATTTCATCAGCCCTTGCAAAATCTTTCGCTTTCCTCGCCGCCTGTCTTTCATCAACTAAACTCTGTATATCATCGTCGATTTCATTTGTATCATCCTTTTGCAGAAGCCCCACCACGTCAGCCAGCTCCATCAACATATCAAGACTCTTTTTAGCAAACTCTTTGCTGGCGCCGTCTTTTACTGCTGTATTTATAGCTGTTATAAGCTCGAATATGGCAGAAATAGCATCCGCCGTATTAAGGTCATCGTCCATCGCAGCGATGAATGCCTTCCTGTATTTATCATAACCTGACAATGTTTCTCTCTCTGCGTCTGTCATTTCTCCCGATCCATTTTCCATAAGATGTCTGAGGTTCTCCTTCGCATTTTCCATTCTTGCCAGTCCTGCCTTGGCTTGCTCCATAAGAGCATCACTGAAATTTATCGGATTCCTGTAATGTCCTGAAAGCAGGAAAAATCTGATAACCTCTCCGTCATAATCCTTAAGTATATCTCTGACTGTAAAGAAATTACCCTTTGATTTCGACATTTTCTCATTATCAATCGTTATATATCCATTGTGCATCCAATAATTGGCAAATGGTGCTCCATTGCAGCATTCAGACTGAGCAATCTCGTTTTCGTGATGCGGAAACTGAAGATCCTGACCTCCTGCATGAATATCTATAGTATCTCCAAGATGTTTTTTTGACATGGCAGAACACTCTATATGCCAGCCGGGACGACCTTTTCCCCAAGGGCTTTCCCATGCTATTTCGCTTTCTTCCTTCTGGGCCTTCCATAATGCGAAATCCAATGGATCTTGTTTTATATCACCCACTGCTATCCTTGCTCCCGACTCAAGATCTTCTACGTTCTGCCTTGAAAGTTTTCCGTATCCGTCAAATTTTCTTGTCGAAAAATAAACATCACCATCTGCTTCATAGGCATATCCTTTATCTACAAGGGTACTGACAAAATCTATGATCTCAGGAATATGCTCTGAAACCTTAGGATGAACATCCGCCTTTTTAACATTCAGAGCCTTTGCATCCTTATAATATTCTTCTATATATTTTTCACTGACTTCAGAAGCTGTTATGCCTTCCTCTTTAGCTTTATTTATTATTTTATCGTCCACATCCGTAAAATTCTGAACGAATTTCACTTTATATCCTCTATATTCCAAGTATTTTCTCAATGTGTCAAAAACCACGAAAGGCCTTGCATTTCCTATATGGAAATAATTATATACTGTAGGCCCGCACACATATATTTTTATAATGCCGTCCTCTATCGGTCTGAGTTCTTCTTTTTTTCTCGTAAGTGTATTATATACCTTCATCTTTTTCCTCCGATTCCTCATCCGGTCTTTTATCTCCGTATATATCTTCTTCATATATCTGAACAAAAGTCCCGTCCTGGATCTCCTTCACAATATTGGCATACTGACAATCGCTGTCGCATCTGACATGAGTCTCTTCGCCGAATTTCTCTATGAACAGTTCTTCCAGCTCCACTACTCGCCTTCTAAGACACTCCAGCTCTACGGCCACAGGATCCGGAAGATCTACCTGATCCAGTTCCTTAGTAGGCTTACCATGTCTTCTTACTATGGTGCCCGGTATCCCTACGACTGTACAACCATCCGGGATCTCCTTCAACACTACAGACCCTGCTCCTATTTTTACATCATCCCCTACTTTGAAAGGTCCCAGTACTTTAGCGCCGCTGCTTATAACGACTCTGCTACCTATGGTAGGATGTCTCTTTCCTACATCTTTGCCTGTACCTCCCAGAGTGACGCCCTGATATATAGTCACATCGTCTCCAATCTCAGCAGTTTCTCCTATAACTACAGCCATTCCATGGTCTATGAAACATCTCCTGCCGATGACAGCCCCCGGGTGTATCTCAATACCTGTGAACCACCTTGTAAGCTGGGATATCATTCTCGCAAGCATCTTAAGCTTATGTTTATAAAGCCAGTGAGCAGGTTTATGCCAGATGAGCGACCAAATGCCAGGATAACACAATAATACTTCGAGGCTTGATCTTGCTGCCGGGTCCTGCTCCAATACCGCTTTTATATCCTCTCTAACGTCTCTGAAAAATGCCATTATATCTTCCTTCTATACATGAATTTCGGTTCCCCTTTGAAACTGAAAAAGCAGGTATCCATACCTGCTTTTTATAATATCATATCTATTCGGTGGATTCAATGAAGGTTCTTAAAAAGTACCATGTTAAATCGTCTGCCTGCTCTTTATCTTTCAAAAATTTCGATTGGCATCTTACAAGTCCAGAAAATCCAGAGGATTGACACAATTTCCGTTTATTATCACCTCAAAATGAAGATGTGGTCCTGTGGAATTGCCTGTGGATCCTACGAGCGCTATCTTTTCTCCTTTACTCACATGCTGCCCCTGAGATACAAGTAATTTACTGCAGTGAGCATAATAGGTCTGCATACCATTACCGTGATCTATTTTGACAAGATTACCATATCCTCCGGAAACTCCCGAAAAATACACCTGACCATCATCTGCAGCGTATATAGAGTTTCCCTGAGCCAAAGCAAAATCTATGCCACTGTGCAGCCTTCCCCATCTCTGTCCGAATCCGGATGAAATATATATATTATCTATAGGATTGCCAAGAGTCTCATAGACAGCCGACGGATCATATGAAACATTGTCTCCGCTGTAATTGCCGGTTCCGCCTCCATACCCGTCATAATTTTTTGTTCCGGTCAGGACTATTTCTTCCTGAGGTTCTTCGAGAACTTCTTCTTCAAGTACTTCTTCTCGGATGCTTCGGCCGTTTTCTTTAACTACTTTTTTTACAACTTCCTTTGTTCCTTCCTTTCCCTCTGTCTCCACCTTTTTTTCTCCGATATACATATCAGGCTCCGGTTTATATTCCTGTTCAAACTCTATAGGTTCCTGCTGCACCTGTTCTTCAGTAGTAACTACTGTAAGATAACTTTCACCGTTTTTTCCTTCCGATAAAAGTTCTTTCGCTTCTTTTTCGGTCAGGATATCCGGAGCTTTATCTCCATTTTTGATCTCCATCTTCTCCGTTTGTGTTTCTTCCTTCACCTCGATATCCAAAACAGTTCCGCTGCCTCTGCGGTACTCTTCTATCACGTCGCCGACCACTTCTTGAGCCGTCTGCTGGGAGTCTACCAATGCGATCTTTTCTCCATCTATCGTTATATACCAAGGAGGTGTTATTACTTCTCCATCAGCCAAAACTACCGGGATATCCTTTCCCTCAGGTGACATTATTGCTCCTGCCATTATAGAAGCTGCCATCAGTAATGCGCCTGCGATAACAAAAATCAACATTCCCCTGCGGGGGACGGGCGCCCCGCTTTCCATAAAGCTTTTCATAATAAATTCTTCCTTTGTGATTTTTTCCCTCTCGGGATTTGTTTTCCATTTCCTTTAGGAAATAGTTTCCTTAACTATTATTCCCATATCCTTTTTCTTCATACACACAAAGAAAAAGCATCTGAAATATTGAATCCTCATCAAATCTCAAATGCTTTCATTATTATTTTTTATAATACTTTATGCTGTCGGTTCAGCATAACTGTAATCAGCCCCATGAAAATCAGAACCTCTGGTTATCAAAAGATCATACTTTTCAGCTATTTTAATAAATCGGGCAGTATGCTCAGAATTCTGATCCGGATGATAGCATTCCAAACCTTTAAGCCCTTTATTTTTTAACTCTGTTATTATTTTCTCCATATTAAAGAAAAATTCTTCACTGCCGGGCTTGCCTATATGCCTGGTTTGTATAGGATGTGCCAGCACCGCAAAGCCTCCTGCCCTGTTTATAACATCAATGGCTTGCTCTGCAGACAACTTTTCTTTCTTAACAGTTTTAGCCTTAAAGCTTTCTAAAAAATGACCATCTTCAAAAGCCTCCCGATAATCTTTCACATATCCTTTTTCCGCAAGAGCTCTGGCTATTACAGGTTTGCCTACGAACCCGCCCGGCTGCTTTTTTTCCAGTTCGTCAAGATATATATCATATCCCATATCCCGCAAAACACCTATAAGTTTCTCATTACGACTATGCCTCCGTTTCGCAAGATCTGAAACAATCTTTCTGAAACCAGGATCATCTGTGTCCATATCATATCCCAATATGTGAAGTCCTATGCCAGCTTCCAGTTCTGTTGCCAGTTCTATACCAGGTATTACCACAAGGCCTTCTTCTTTTCCCTCAGTCAAAGCCTCTTTTACTCCGCCTGTTCCATCATGGTCAGTTATAGCTATAACTGAATATCCCATAACTGCGGCCTTTTTTACTATAGATGACGGACTTGCCTGTCCGTCGGAATAATAAGTATGAATATGAAGATCCACCTTATGAATATCCCTCTCCCCTACAACCCTTTCAATCATGCTCATGATTTTCTCTATCTGATGCACAGCATATCTTTTGCTACGTCATCGGATACTTCCTTTCCCATTATACTTTTTACAAGAGTCAGAGCGAATTCCATAGCAAGAGCCGGTCCTCTGCCTGTTATAATATTCCCGTCTACTGTCACAGATTCTGCGCTAACTTCAGCGCCTTCCAGAGTTTCTTCCATCCCCGGATAAACAGTGGCTTTCTTTCCTTTCAAGATTCCACATGATCCAAATATCATAGGAGCTGCACATATGGCCGCAAGCTTTTTACCCTTTTGAGCAAAATCTTTTATATGTGATGTGAGACCATCATGAGCCTGCAGATTTGCCGCTCCGGGCATTCCTCCGGGAAGAACAATCATATCGCATCTGCCATAATCCGCATCTTCATAAAGAATGTCTGATTCCACAGGCACACCATGTGTCCCTGTAACAATACGGTTCCGGGAAACGGAAACCGTTTTCGTATCTATGCCGGCTCTTCTAAGAACATCCACTACAGTCAACGCTTCTATTTCCTCAAATCCTTCAGCCAGATGAACATATACCATTAATCATCGCTCCTCTCTAAAGTAATTATTCCCCAAATCAGCGGGAGGCTGACTATCTTTTTTCTTTTTATATGTACTGAATATAACAATCAAAATCGTAGCTACATATGGAATCATATCAACAAGATATTGTGATATATTGAATCCCATTGCCTGAAGTTTGAGCCCCAATATGCTGAGGCCTCCGAAAAGAGCCCCTCCGAAAAAGCCTTTTATAGGATTCCATGCTACAAAGATAACGAGAGCTACAGCTATCCAGCCCCTTCCGTTTACTATATTTTCCTGCCATATCGGCATACGTACAAGGGAAAGATACGCTCCGCCAAGACCGCAAAGAGCTCCTCCTATAAGTATGTGTACATACTTATACAACGTTACATTTATACCTGAAGCGTCAGCTGCCGCATTGCTTTCCCCAAGAGCTTTAAGGTTCATGCCCATCCGTGTCTTATACATATAGACGGCTGCAAGAGCGCATAATATATAACTTAGATATACGAACATATCCTGTCTGAAAAATATAGGCCCTATAAACGGTACATCTCCCAAAAGTGGGATCGATATCTTAGCGAAAAACTCAGTTATCTGAGAAGGCGCACTGGTCCCAAGCATTGATTCACCTACGAATTGAGCAAACCCCGTTCCGAATATAGTCAATGTAAGCCCGCAGACAATCTGATTCGCTCTGAGAGTAACGGTTAGCACAGCAAAAATCAGCGCTCCTCCTGCTCCTGCCACAGCGGCAACCAATATTGCCGCAATGGCGTTTTCTGTATTCAAAGCCGCTACAAACCCCATCACCGCTCCTATGAGCATCATTCCTTCCACACCCAGATTAGTGCTTCCCGATTTTTCAGTTATGAGTTCACCGAGAGTGGCGAAAATCAACGGAGTTCCCGCTACTATACATGCCGCTAAAAAATCAGTCATGATTATGCCACCTCCTCTTCTTTATTTCTTCCTATATGTACTTTATATCTCATGAAAAACTCGCTTCCCAAGATGAAAAACAGAATAAGCCCCTGTACAATATCTGATACCGCACTTGGAACTCCCAGTGCAATCTGTATATATTCTCCTCCCTGTACGAGCATAGCAAATACGATACATACAAAAAATGCTGTTCCGGCATTAAGTTTAGACAGCCACGCAGGTATTATAGCAGTGAAGCCATAGTTATTGGCTATTCCATATACCAAAGACTTCTCTACTGCAGAAACCTGTATCATTCCTGTTATTCCACACAAGCCTCCCGATATCAGCATAGCAGTAACTATTATCCGGCTTATATTCATGCCGGCATATCTTGCAGTCTCGACACTCTCTCCTACTACAGCTATTTCGTACCCTTTCTTGGTATGCTTCATGAAAAAATATACAGCTACAGTAGCAAGTATAGCCAGTATCCAACCTATATGTATACCTCCCAGCACCGGAAGTTCAGCACTTGCAGGAAATCTGGGTATCCTCGGAAATCCATTGACAGACGGATCTCTCCATGGACCATACTGAAGATATGTAACAAACTTTATAGCCACATAATTCATCATAAGTGTGAATATTGTCTCATTAGTTCCTAATTTCGCTTTAAATATGGCCGGTATAAAAGCCCATATTCCTCCGCATATAACTGCCGCCACTATCATGAGAAAAAGCATTACGGGCTGCGGAAGATCCGGGCTGAGATTAAGCGCCACCCATGTAGCTCCCAGAGCTCCCATTGTTATTTGTCCTTCTGCTCCGATATTCCAGAACTTCATTTTAAATGCTACAATTATCCCCAGTGATGTTATTATCAATGGTACGGCCTTGACTATGGTTTGCTTTATTCTCAGTTCAGTTCCCAGGGACCCTAATATGACTTCCTTAAAAATATGAAACGGATTCAATCCAAAAACAGCGAGAATAACTCCTGCGAATACTATTGAAAGAAAAACAGCCAGTACTGTTATCAATAATTCTTTGCTTCTGGGAAGATCGTCACGCTTAGTAAGTCTTATAAAATCCATTACGCACTCACCTCCTCTTCTGTTTTTCCTGTCATCAGAAGACCTATATCTTCTTTTGTCACCTTATCAGGATCTACTATCCCCGTTATTTCTCCATGACACAGGACAACTATTCTGTCGCACAGATCCATCAATACATCTAAGTCCTCACCGACAAACAATACTCCTACGCCGTTTCTTTTCTGTTCATTGAGAAGTTCATAAATCTTATAAGAAGCTCCAATATCGAGTCCCCTAACAGGATATGCCGTTATCAGGACCTTTGGCGATGAATCTATTTCCCTGCCCAGCAATACTTTCTGAACATTTCCGCCTGACAGCTTTTTAACCGGGGTATATATACTCGGAGTCTGAATGTCCAAAGCTTCCACCAGTCTTTCAGCTTTTTTGATACAGGGTCCTCTATGAAGTATAAAACCGGGACGATTCTGATAATCTTTCAGTATTATGTTATGCACTATATCCATTCCTCCGACAAGCCCCATTCCAAGACGGTCTTCAGGTATAAATCCCATACGTATTCCAAGTCTTATTATATCCCTGGGAGTTTTCCCCACTATATTTTCCCCATCAAAAAAGATTCTTCCTTTTTGAGCTTTTATCAAACCCGCTATAGCTTCACACAATTCTTTTTGCCCACTGTTGGCTACTCCTGCCACACCCACAATCTCATGAGATGACAATTCAAAACTTATATCAGAAACAGCTTCCTTTCCCTCTCCGTCAAGAACCGTTATTTCATCAAGATTAAGAAGCGTTTTTTTATCCCGGAATTTCTCCTTTTCTATAGACAGGTCAACTTTTTTTCCTACCATCATCTCTATAAGATTGGAAACCTGAATATCTTTTGTTTCAACAGTTCCTATGGACTGTCCTTTCCTAAGTACCGTAACTCTATCGGAAATCTCCATCACTTCATTAAGCTTATGTGTAATAATTACTATAGAACAGCCTCGTTCCTTCATATTTCTTATTACCCTGAAAAGTTTTTTTATTTCCTGTGGAGTTAATACTGCGGTAGGCTCGTCCATGATAAGGATCTTCGCTCCTCTATATAAAACCTTTATTATTTCCAGTGTCTGTTTTTCTCCCACTGACATATCATAGACCTTTTTATCAGGATCCACGTCAAGGCCATACTGATCTGAAAGGGTTTTAACCTTCTTTGTAAGACTTTTGCCATGAACGAAAAAATTCGTGCGCTGCCCTATTATAATATTTTCCTTAGCAGTCATCACGTCTACAAGTTTAAAATGCTGATGTATCATTCCTATGCCCATTCTTATCGAATCCTTTGGCGATGAAAAATGGACTTCTTCTCCGTTGATCTTAATGTGTCCGGAATCAGGTGTATATATTCCAGACAACATATTCATCAGTGTTGACTTCCCTGCGCCGTTTTCGCCAAGTAATGCATGAACCTCCCCTTTTCTGACAGAAAGATCCACATTATCATTGGCTTTATGCGATCCGAAGCTTTTGCTGATATTTTTCATTTCTATTGCAAGATTCTGCTCCACTGTATTCCTCCGTATACGCTGCACCGATACTTCCTTTATAAATAGTATAAGGGGAACTATATAGTTCCCCTTATTACTATATCATAATATTAGTTTTTTATAAATATGATAATTTTACTAGTTGGAAGTTGCTGTCACGCCTTCAATCTCTTTGTTGATCTTCCAGATCTCTTCATCTGTCAATGTCTGTCCGTCCTTGCAGAGAAGGCTTCCGTCAGTATATTTAATTTCTCCGGAGAATACATCAAATTCGCCGTTTTCCATCTTGGCCTTTACTTCCTCAATCTTCTTCAGTGCATCCTCAGGAACTGCCGATCCAAAATCATCTATACAGATCAGACCACTTTCCATAGAACCGTAATAGCTGAAAGGCTTATTCCCTGTCGGTTTCCACTCACCAGCGAGAATCTTTTCGAATGTCGGAGTAAAGTATGTTGCCATATCCCAATAAGGGGCTGTCAGATAGCTGTCTCCTGCAACATTGTTATCAGAGTTCCAACCTGTAGTATAGATTCCTGCTTCTTTAGCAGCAAGCTGTGTAGCAGTCGAATCAGCATGATAAGTCAGCACATCGCATCCTGCCGCAATAAGCTGCTCAGCGCCTGTCTTCTCAATCTCAGCATCTCCCCATGTATTGATATAGATAACCTTTACCTCAACATCCGGATTTATTGCCTGAGCTCCCAAAGTAAATGCATTAATCCCTATCTGTACTTCTGTATAAGGGTATGCTGCCACATATCCGAGAACGCCTTTCTCACTGGCTGCTGCAGCAGCCATCCCGCTGAGATATCTGGCTTCTTCCATAGAACCGAAAAAGTTTTCCATATTTGTATCATTCTGATACGTTCCGGAAAAGTGCAGGAACGTAATGTCATCATAGTCTCCGGAATTGGCCAGTTCATCCATGATCTCCCCATATCCGAACGAACATCCTACTACGATAGTACATCCCTGATCAATAAAGTTCGTTACAGCATCCTTAATGGCCTGTGCATCATTTTCACCTAAATTTTCTTTTATAAGCAGCTCAAGACCATTTTCCTCTGTTGCCTTTTCAAGGCCTTCATTCATACTCTGCGTGAAACCGCCATCGTTTACATTTCCGATATAAAGCGCTCCCACTTTACCGTTTTCACCCTTGCTGCTGTCGTCTCCTCCACATGCAGCCAAAGCAAATACCATAATTGCGGCTAACAATACTGTTAGTACTTTTTTCATCTTTCTAATTCCTCCGTGTAAATTATTGTGATATTTCTTCGTATATTATAATATTTATTTTTCATTAGTCCAACAAAAAAATGTATTAAAAGTAATTTTTTTGTCAGGATTTTTACGCATGACTTATATTTGTATATCTTGATATCTCGTGATTCACTGTTACAAGATCGTCTGTTGACAAGTCATGAACAGATTTATTTCCTGTTATCCTTGCAAACATTTTTAATTCTTCCCGCGAAACATTAAGAAAATTAGCCACTCTCTGAGCTGCCGCATCCACCTTCAGTCTGTTTCTGAGATCCTCGTTTTGGGTTGCTATCCCCACAGGACAGTTTCCCGTTCCACAGATCTTATACTGCTGGCATGCTGCCGCCATAAGTCCTGCCGAAGCTATTGCCACAGCATCGGCTCCCATAGCAAGAGCTTTTGCAAAGTCAGCGGATACTCTCAGACCGCCCGTTATAACAAGTGAAATATCAGAATCCACCGAATCAAGATATTTTCTTGCTCTATAAAGCGCATAAACTGTAGGTACTGTTGTCGCCTCTCTAAGCATATAAGGACTCGATCCTGTTGCTCCGCCTCTCCCATCTATTGTTATGAAATCAGGCTCTGCAAATACACAATGTTCAAGATCCTTTTCTATCCTCCCCGCTGCAATCTTGATTCCTATCGGTCTGCCTTCCGAACGCCTTCGAAGCATACTCACCATATCTTTAAGATCCTCTTTGGAATTTATCTCAGGGAACTTACTGGGGCTCTGTATATCTTCACCCTGTTTTTTCCCTCTTATTTCAGCTATCTGAGCGGTTACTTTCTCTCCCGGAAGATGTCCTCCCATTCCGGGTTTTGTCCCCTGTCCTATTTTTATCTCTATGGCGTCAGATGATCTGAGATTTTCATCAGTAACACTGTATTTATTTGGAATATATTCAAAAATATATTTATATGCTTCTGCTCTTTCTTCAGGAAGAATTCCTCCCTCTCCGCTGCATATTGCAGTATGCGCCATAGCCGACCCCTTCGATAGCGCCGTTTTTATCTCTTTTGATAAAGCTCCGAAAGACATATGAGAAATGTAAACAGGATTATCTATTACCATAGGTTTTTTTGCATTTTTGCCTATAACTGTTTTTGTATCTACTTCATCTTCATCATCAAGCGGAGGAGGATTAAGCTGTGCGCCTAATATCAGTATATCATCCCAATTAGGCATAGGCATCTGAGTACACATGGCTGAATCAAGAGATTTCCCTGTAACTGCCATTTCATGTATCTCTTCCATATATCTGCATGATTTATCATGTCTTATGAAATTCTGATCATAACTGAGATCCTGCTCTGCCTCTCTTGCATCATCAGGAGATATAAAGGAATCCGCACTCTTTTCAGGGCCCTTTTTCTCATCTCCTTCCGGCTCCAATTCTATAAACATATCCCCCGGCTGAAAACACACCGGACATCTTTCAGGTGGTTCATTGCCCTCGTATACGTATCCGCATACCGAACATTTAAATTTTTTCATTTCGTCTCCCCTTTCATCTTACTTGAAGACAACATCCTTTTTTACCTATTCTAATCATATATCTTATTTTTGCCATAATGTCAATAGCAATACCTTCTTCAAAAACGGCTTTTATATTCTTAAAAATTTTTATTAAAAACAACGCTGTTTCAGTTTTTATGCCATTTCTTTCCGTTTCCGTATGTCATAAGTGATTTGCATGGAAAAATAAACAGCTACGGCTAAATTATAAAAAAATGAAGCCCATACGTTATCGAACTTCATTTTATCTTAACTTTCTTCAAAACTTATTAGTCAAAGATTATATTTCCATCAGAGATCTCTCTGATAACCGCCAGAGATTCAACTTTATAACCTCTGTCCCTGAGTTTCCTGCTCCCGCCTTGAAACCCTTTTTCTATAACAGCTCCGATACCTATGATTTCGCCTCCCGCCTGCTTAACTATCTCTGTGAGTGCAAGAGATGCTTCTCCGTGGGCCATAAAATCATCTATTATCAGCACCTTTTCACCGGCATGAAGAAGATTCTTGGAAACTCTGAACTTAGAAACGGTTCCTTTCGTAAATGATCTGGCATCCGCTTCATAAAAATCTTCCGTCATAGTATTAGGTGAGGTTTTTTTTGCAAACACTACGAGAGGATATTCAAAATACTGGGCGGCAAGACATGCCACGGCTATACCGCTTGCTTCCACAGTCAATATCTTGTCTATTTCACAATCTTCAAATCGTTTTCTGAATTCTTTGCCTATACGCTCAAGAAACTCCACATCAAGCATATGATTAAGAAAACGATCGACTTTTACTACTTCTGTACCTATAGCCAAGCCTTCTTTTAAGATCTTTTCCTTTAATTCCTGCATATCTGACCTGTTTTCTATTTATCTTCCTTAAACAAATCTTCCAGCCCCTCAAAAGAAATCTCTCCGGCTTCTTCTTTAGGTGCTTCTTCTGCAGGCTCCTCTTTTAACTCAGGCATATCGACCTGTATATCATCGAGCTTAAGCTCCTGTATATCATCAACCGGCTTCCCATCAGTATTCTCTGTCTGAACGAGATCTTCCAGCTTAAGTTCCGTGAATTCTTCCTCAGCAGGTTCTTCGGCAATTTCATCTGCAGCAGGCTGTTCTGTATGTATCTGCGGAAGCGTAATCTCCTCCACACCTTCTTCTGCCATCGGGATATCAACGGCATCAAGATCCTGTGCAACATTCCATGCTGCTTCTTCGTCATCTGCCAGTTTGCTCTTAAGGCTGTCCACTCTTCCTGCAGTACGAAGTATATTTGTTTTTATCTCAGCAAACTCTTCTTCCATAGCATTGAGCTGCTGCTTGTATTTATTCTTAAGAGCCTCGGCTTTTTCTTTCTCAGCCTGAACTTCTGCTTTCATAGCAGCTTTTTCAGCTTCTACAGCCTCTCTGGAAGCATTAAGTTCTGCTGTGATGGCCTCTTTTTCGGCCTCCATACCATTTCTCATTTGTTCCAGCTCTTTTTCCTGCTTAGCCACATGTTCTCTGCCTTCTGATAAGATTGTCTCTACCTCTGTTTTCGCCTGATTGATTATCTCATTGCTGCTCTTTTTAGCTTCCATGATCAAGCTTACATACAGTTCGTTGTTATCATCATATTTCTGATATCTTTCTCTCAGTTCATTTATCTCTACTTCATAAGCGTTTTCCAGCTCTTCTATATTATTTTCGTACAAATCGCACAGCTGCTGCATGCATTCGTATACATCATCTTTGTCAAATCCCCCAGCCGGGTTCTTCTTGATATTCATATTTTTCAGAAGCCCGATAACCGTTTCACGTCTTTGCTCAGTTAATGCATTCTTGTTCATTTCCGTAACCTCTTTTTCTTCTCATTATTATAATGCGAATAAATAATATGCTATATTATAACATCATTAAACTGCTTTGTCTTCCTTTATTTGTAATTATGTCTCATTTTTTATTGACTTTTACCACTCAAAAAGGTTACCATAACAAAAAGGTCTTTTATCAAGGAGCTTTATTTTCTCATGAATTTTATGTAAAGTTGAGGTCAATATTTATGAAAACTATTGAAATAATATCAGGAGAACAAAAGGCGCGATTTACCACTAAGTCCGTTACTTTTGACGGAAAAGAGTACCTTTATATCAAGATGTCTGATGTAACACATAATACAGAAGAATGTGTGTATACATTTACATATGAAAATGAAATCAAAACTCTGCCCTATGAAGCAAAAGATGCTCGGATCCTAAATGCGATATTCAGCCAAGTTCAGAATCTGCAGGTTAAAAAAAAGCATATAAGTGAAGTTTCTAAAACTACTGAGAAATCAAAAGTTGAAAACCACGGGATTTCATCCAAACCGGATTCGGAAAAAGAACTTCTGTGTCCCGAACATTCAGAAAAACCAGATATATCATCCGAAAAAGACGCTCCTCTTGATCCAAAAGCCGAAAAAGCCAGACTTAAAGCTGAAAAGGAACGACTTAAAGCGGAGAAAAAAGCTGAAAAGGAAAAAGAAAAAGAACGAAAAAAAATTGAAAAATCAAAAACAGAGAATCCTGACATAATAACAAAAGAAAATCAGCAATCCGGTGATAACACAGCTACAGATGAAAACAAAGAAGAACCCTCCGATAAATTCTCATTATTTGAAGACTTAGATCAAAACTCGGACAAGCTGTCCGAAAATATAGATAATGCAGATTCCGAAAACAGTGATCCAAACGTTGCCGAAAAGAAAACCCGTTTCAAAAAATCCATCATAATATTCGCTATAATAGTTGCTGTGATAGTCGCTCTCTCACTCATATATTTCCTAATATTCGGAACCAAAGACAAACCTTCATCAATAAATCCTTCCTCAACTAATTCCGAAACATATGAAAACATAGATGAATTGATAGATGATCTGCAGTAAATTACTGCAGATCGTTTTTTAATTCATTCTATCGGGATGACATCTTCCGCATGGTTCATATCCAGCCTCTTGGGCAGTTTGTATATCCATAAAATAAATCCTGTTTTCCTCATTGGGAAGACCTCCGCAATCCGGAAAATGATACTTCCTTGAATTTATATTTCCTATATATTTAGCGTTTTCGTACTCTTTAACATGAGACCTTTCAGATTTTTTCCCTTCACAGTTGAATGTAATATCCTCACCGTCAGATACAGCTATTACAGTCCCTTGTTCATCTGTTCTGAAAATCTCAGCTCCAAGATCTCCGAATCTGCTCATGGACTCTTCATGTGGATGCCCATACATATTATCTTTCCCACAGGATATGACTACATATTTTGGATTTACTTCACGCAAAAAATAATAACTGTTTGAAGTACTGCTTCCATGATGCCCTGCCTGCAGAATATCAGCTTCAAGTGCCTCTCCGCTTTCTATCATCTTACGTTCACAGGAACTTCCCGCATCCCCTGTAAAAATGATACTGTTCTCCCCATGCATCACCTTAAGGCATATGGAATTATCATTTTCATCATCGGATTTCTCCAAAGGTCCCAGAAACTCGATACTGCATTCTCCTAAAGATATCGTATCTCCCGGCAAAGGAGCCTGTGTCTGTATTCCCATCCTATCTATCACTGTCTTGAGATATCCTTCAATACCATCATCATATCCTTCAAGCATAAATATCTTATCTACAGCAATGCTATCTATGATATCTCCTCCGGATCCTATATGATCTTCATGAGGATGAGTAAAAACTATATATTTAAGCCTGCTTATCCCCAAATCATCAAGATACCCTGTAATGAATTCTGCATCATCTCTGTTTCCCGCATCTACAAGCATTGCTTCATCCTGTGAAACCAACAATGTAGAATCTGCCTGCCCCACATCAAGAAAGTAAATGGTCAGATTTTCTTTCACCGGCGACTTAACTGAAGAACTGTCTTTCAATGTATCCATGCCACACGAACTGAAAAGCAGCAATACCATCAGCAGCATGAAAAATACCGGAAATACTGAGCATTTTCGCGCAATACACCCGGTATTCTTTTTATATTCTTTTTTTCCGCAACTAATCATTTTATCAAGATCTTCCCTGTTTACCATATATGTCATCTCTTCCGGCCTGCTTTTTACAATATCACTGATATATATGTTCCGCCGCGGCCTTCTGCATGAATTATCTCAAGTCCTTTATTTTGCTGAAATATATCCCTACACTCTCTAAACATCAATGATATGATTTCCTTTGTGAACAAAGTGTCATAAGGATGTCCTAATTTTTTTCTTACCTTTGCGAAAACCGTTTCGGGCATAGCTTTTATGGCCATATCAGCCATAGCCAGAGGCACCGGCATAGAGAAATTCGTTTTCCCGCTTCTGACTTCTATCTTCATAAATCCCTATTTGTCCACAAAGACGCGGACTTTTGTTCCGTCAGCCGCATCAATGCTGACAATATCTCCTTCCATTCCTTCGTTAATACACTCAGCTACTGCTGACATTATTTCTTCAAATTGTATGCCATTAAGGTTCCCATCGGGAATCGGCAGTTTCCCTGAATTCTCCAAGAGCCTTTTTACAGCAGCTACCGGAAGCTGTATATTTATCTTATCCCCATCAGCGCTGTCTACAGTAATCCTGAACATTTTCTTTCCGTAAAGTATTATTTGTTTATCGTCCATATTTCATTTCCTTTTTGTATAATAAATATATTTATTATATCACGGCATATCGATATTTAACAGATATTTGACTTTGATCTTAAAACGAAAGAAGGATGCTCTCAGCGAACATCCTCTTTTCACAAATACGTCTACGCAATTTTTCTGCAAAACAACGTTCTGCATCTTAAATTCATGGTGGAACAAGCAAGAGTTTAGTCGAACTCTTGTTGTTTCTTCCGGTACCGCTCTGCTTCTTTGCCAACTAAAAGCATAGGTAATTATACTATATATAATGTAGGAAAAAATCTCTCGCCAATATAATATAGAGTCTATCTCATAATTTCCAACATCCATAATAAATTAATCTTCATCAGAATCACCGAATAATATTTCGTCCAAGGCATCGCAAGTTAGATGCAACTTATAAGAAACTTCAGACATACTCTTTAAATGAGAATGGAGATCTACAAGTAGTTCAGGAAGATCATCAATAGTTTTCGCATATTCAGGCTTAAAGCCTCCAACCAAAATTTCCACAGGAATATTTAATCTGTCAGCAAAAAGCTGTATAGTATCTGCACGTGGATTTGAGTTTCCATCCAAATAACGCTGCAACGAAGATCTGGCAATTCCCAGATCTTCAGCAAATTCAGTTAAAGATAAATTTCTCTTTTTCATTATAGATCTTAAATTGCATTTAATATTTTCCTGGATTTTCATAGTGTACTCCTTTCCTTTAAGCATAATTTCTGCCTCAAGCCTGCGTAAATACCAACATATCGGCATTCGTACCGACATATTGATACAGGATCTAAAAAATTAATTTATAGATGAAATTTTTATACAAAAGAATTTCCTTTTAAAACTTCAGCACTCTAAGATATGTTTTTAATATATTAAATACTATAAATGCATAAGAAAAATTTTTTATAGATTAACTGTTATTTTTCTATATCTGCTAACAAATCTTGTAATTTTTTTCGAGTTTCTTTCATTTTTTCAACGTGATTACCATCTATTAAATGATTAAGCATTTGTATCATCACAACACACTGAGTTCTATTCATATTGCGTATCTCTTCCAGAGCCTGAAAATCATTCTGCTCATGCCGTTTTAGGCGGTCTATAGCTTCCCTGTTCCTGTCCACCATATCTTTCAACCGGAAACCCGGGGAAACAATATTTTTAACAACAGAGGCGACATTGCCCAAAAGAACAATGCCGCCCCCTATAGCCATTAACATCTGCCAGTCCATTTCTGTCACCTTTATATTTTTTTAGCATAATCCAGACATATCCATCCAGCTCCGGATTTTAACTTGCCCCAATTGCCCTGTGTTTCTACTATAGTATAAACTCCCGGTTTGATAAATCCTTTATTTTCGTAGTTTGTTCCCGGACCTTTTCTGATATATAGGTCTTTGGCAGTAACCTTTACGAGATAGCTTCCCGAATGCTGCTCTGTGTCCTCCATTCCATTATCCGTAATCCCCAATGTTTTCAATATCCCTCTTGCATACGCATAACCAAACGCCTTTTGTTCTGCTGTAGTATCTGCGATCTCTACATCTGTAGCATTGTCTACAAATACGCCTTCGCAGATAACCGCAGGAGCCTTTGTCAATCTGATCATTCCAAAATAATCACCATTACTGCCTTTCTTGGTTTTTAGTCCTCTGCTATTTTGTCCGATCTTTTTTACTTCTGTTTCAATATTTTTTGCAAGAGCTTTACCCTTGCCACCGTTTATGGTATGGTAAACCTCAAAGCCATCACCACCGCCGGCATTATTGTGAATGGATACAACATAATCTGCTTCCCAACTATTAGCTTCCTTTGCCATACTATTAATACTGGTGTTTGTCTCATTACTGGTTCTGGACATTTTTACTATCACTCCATTTGCTTGCAAGTAATCTCTGCACGCCAATGCCATTACCAAATTAACGTCTCTTTCATTTAAATATTTCACTGCTCCGGGATCGCTTCCGCCATGGCCCGGATCTAAATATATCTTAGCCATTTATTTTTCCTCCTTTAGGTTCATCATATTTTAACGCCTGCGCACTGTCATTTACACCTGCTGTTGTCGGATCAATAACAATCCCCAGCATAGCCAATATATTTATCAGCATACCGGCGCATTCTACTATCTGAGATTCACTTATGCTTGGCGTTATGCCAATTAACCCCAATATCTGATATATAAATGCTATTATCGCTGTTGACAATGCAATCAATGTGGCCTTATTCTGCAGTCTTAATTTCCATTTTATTTTCATATTATTCACCTTCTATAATTACTGTGTCTTTCCGTGGGTAATCATAATATATTTCGTTTCCATTTCCGGGTAGAATTATAGTTCCTGCCTTCAACTCCATGTTATCTGCCATAATATCTTCATGCGTTTGTATTATTTTATTTATACTGTCCACATTTATCTGTGCATGTCCGTCTGGGTATACATATACCGTGTAATCTACAGGCTTAGGCGTTTTAGGCTTTGCGCTGGAAATGAAATACGCCGTACAAACCACTACGGCGATTGACGCAGTGATGACCGATATTATCAGCTTTTTCATGATGTCGCCTCCAAGCGATTTATCTCATCTCGCCATGCTTGCCTCTGCACCTTCATCTCCGGGTATTCTTCCCAGGTAGACACTCCCTCGGCTATCTTTATAGCAATATAATCTGTATCTGATAGTTTCTGCTTTAGCGCGGTTATTTCCGCCTGTGCCAGTTCTTCTGCTGAAAACACCTTGAACCGCAGTATATCTTCATACTCATCCCACGCATCTTTTTCTTCAACTCCAGGGACATCGACGACCCATTCGACGTCCTTTCCTCCGTTCGCGTATTCGGCCACCGTTTCCCAGTGCCCTTTTTCCTCTACACCTTCAACGGCTTTGTGCCGCGCCACCAGGATTTTTTCCTTTTCTACGTATCCCGTATTATAGTCGATTTCCTGCTCTTGTAATTCGTGTCCCTGTTCATCCAATATTCTCATAATTAATCTCCTTTAAATACCTACTTCTTCCCATCCTGCAGGATAGGTCGACGGCGCCCAAATATTATCATCTATAATCGATCTATAGACCACATCATTTTCTATGCAACATTCGTCTTTCATATATACGCCCGATGTTCCGCACGGTGCCACGTATGGCTTTGCTTTGGTTGGGTCTTTTGTATGTGCCAGTCCCCAACGATCTCTAGCCTCGCCTGGTCTTTGCCTGTTTGTAACGCTATCGTACGGCTGTATAAGCGTCCAAACCTGGTTATCATCGCAAACCACAGAACCCGAAGGCCAATTTAGATATTGCTTATCCGGGTCGAAATCTGGGATATCTGACTCTTTTTCAATTAATGCAGTGCCGTCTAATCTTGAGGCCTCCGCTTGAATCGCTATCGCTGCACGAAGGCCCGCGCTCCTTGCTAATTGCAGGTTGCTTTCATGATTTTCTGCATTGTAACTGTTTACGCCCTCATGCATCGCCTGTTTAATTTCGTTCATTTTCTCACCTCTTAGCCTGTCCTTCGCCAGATTGATACGTTTATGTAGGGTGGCATATTATTATGCGCAGCATCACTGCCGGCGTTTCCAATATTTCCGGTGACTGTATGCGTATGCGCACCTTTGCTCGTTGCAGTACCAGAAACATCATGTGTATGCACGCCCGCCAGTCCGGTGCTCAGTGTTCTCCCTGAGTCCGAAGCGTTCGCCCAACTTTCTGCTCGCACTGCCGAACCGTTTATACCGTTAGAGGTATTAGGAACACTATGGTTATGTGACCCGGCGCTTGCCGCTGTTCCGGATACAGTGTGAGTATGCGCCCCAGCGCTTGTCGCGGTTCCAGTAAAAGTATGCGAATGAGACGGCATCTCGGCGCTTGTCAGCAAATGTTCTGCTTCACCACCTGTACTACCTATAGTTTGGCTGGCTGTTACGCCATAAAGAAATCTCGATGATATCCTCGTCCAGCTTCCCCCGAAGATTGATGCCGGAGAAGTGTGGTTATACGCGAAGTATATACTCCCAACCGGGTATACATCGTCGAGACTACATGCGCCTATATTGGCACGCGCAGCGGCGGCATTTCGCGCCCCGGTTCCACCGTTGGTTATTGGTATCGTATCGGCCGCGTTGTAATCTTTTGTCCATTCCGACCATGTATCACCATTATAATACCGGTGCCAACGCTGACCGGAAAACGGGATTAGTTCCTGGACCTTGACGCTGTTCGTAGTTGCCAGCACCCGCAGCTGAAAACCACCGATGCCAGAAGCTACATCGGTAAGGCCTTCTGGACAATTTTTAAGGGACGTCGCTATCACATCGTTTGTACAAAGCCAGTTACCGCACATCTTAAAATCGTTCAAATCCTCCCCACCATTGAAAACGTTCTGCGGCTCCAACAATACCGCCCGCTCGGACAAGTCTCCAGCCTGTGCAATCAGCGCCGCTAGGTCATTACTGTTCGAGCCCTCTGGAACTGGTGTCCCTTGGGCTTCAATAGCAGAAAAAGCGGCGTCGATGTTGCCGCTTATCCTGTTTATCTCAGATTGTATACTCATAGGCGCCCTCCTATATGGCTGCCAGCGCTGTTTCTATATCATCGGACAAGGTTACCGTACCGCCGGTTGTATATCCAGCAGCGACCTGATACGACGTTGCTGTCAGGCCGTTTATTTCCGCATTTATAGCGCCGTTGTTCGACATGGTACCGGTTATCAGATCGCCGTTAGTTCCAACTATTACTTTATTGGCCAGAACATCCGCAGCGGTCGCCGTTACGCTGGAAACGTCCTGATAGGTATCGGGAATTGCTCCAACAGTTACATCGGACAGGCCGTAATACCCCTCGTCCGGCGTTATATTCTGCTGGCTTTTTGTTGGCGTAGCGGCCTTAGACTGCAATTTGTAATTTCCACCACCCGCAACGCCGGAAACCGTTCCGGACCCGTTGTGGTATCCTTTTGGGATCGTGTAGGTTTCCCCTTCCTTTACGTCCGCAGAAACCGCGCCATTATCTACTATGCCGTCAATTTCCGTTGCCAGGGCGTCTAATTTATCCGTATTTCCGCCGATCCCCAGCTCGATGGCTTTGGCTCTTATCGTGTCCCGGGCAGTCTGGATTCTGGTTATTTCAGTTTGGATGCTCACTTGTTACCTCCTTCTTATATGGTTTTTAATAAGGCATCTATGTTACCCACTATAACGTGCACACCTGCGGCCGACATTGGCAACGGACTGTCCTCCATCTCGTTTACGGTTTTCACGCTCACGCTCTGCCCGTCGATTTGCAGGGCGTTTCCCAATGCCATAGCCTGCGCCTGGCCGGGCGGTCCCGTCGCCAAAATGGTGTTGGCCGGTTGCGCGATGTCAACCTTGCCGTTCAGGGCTGCAGTCACGACTTTGTTTTGCACAGGGTTTTTACTGGTCTCAGATAGCTCGTTGTCAACTTCGCCCGTCTGTTCGACATATATCTTCCCGTCCTCAGTCAAATCCAGGGTGCCTGTTGTTTTACCTTCGAGCGTTAAGTCTTCTGTGATACGCACGCTCTCAATTTTCAGATTTACCATCGCCTATCACTCCATCTTTTAATATTGCCCCCACGGGCTCAGTTATTATATTCGTAGCGTAGGCGGTACCGGTTCGAGATAGCACGCGCAACTGTATTTCTACGTCGTCTTCCGCCATGAACGATAGTGTTTCTTCTTGCGTTAGCTCCGCCCGTATCTCGTCGCCCGAGATATCCAGTTCCGATAATCCCTTTTCTACTTTCCGGCTCCGCTGCTTTATAGTCAGATATGCTTTATTTACTACAATCTCAGATAATCCTGTCACCGTAAGAAGGATGGTCGGAGTTGTGCCTCGCCTCATTGTGCTCTCTCCTTTCTATGCGGTCCGTCTCCACATGTACACAGATAAATACGGAGGCATATTCTCATGCGCGCCCCCGCCTCCGGTCGCTAAAGTAACACCATTTCTGTTATTTGTCTTATCGGGCCAAGTCTCACAAACTGCACCCGCAGAGCCACTCACTTCTGCGCTCGTACCCTTGACCGCGTGTGTATGCGACGGTATTTGCGCCGTTGTCAGCGTTACCGTAGCGGCGCCTCCGGTGTTACCGATTTCGCTTGCGCTTGCCGCCGCGTATAAAAACCGGGAAGATATCCTCGTCCAGCTTCCTCCGAAAAGAGTAGCAGGCGACGTGCTATTATACGACAAGTATATACTGCCCACCGGATAAACGTCATCCATCCCAACCGCTCCGAGATTTAGACGCGCCTCTTTTGCCTTGTCCGCCCCGGTGCCGCCATACATCACCGGCAGGGCCCCAGATGTTATATCCACTGCGCTGTGCTCGTGCACCATGTCAGCCTTCTCGTTTATCTGATTTTGCAGATTACCCGCCGTCGTGTCGTCTATCGCCGAGGTCACAAGATCCATATACTGCTCTAAGCTGGATTGATACTGGTTGAAAATATCGGTCAGATTCAACGGCGTAGGTATCGCCGGAACGACCAGCCCGCAAAGATCGCTGTTTAATCTCTGGTCGGTGACATCTGCGTTTGTGATCTCGTCTGACCCCTTCCGCACTCGAACATCCGCCAGGGCCAGCTCAAAATAGTTAGGCTCCTGGGTGAGCGCCGGCGGCTGCGGGCTTGCTGCCGGGGTCCCTTGCAGCTTATATATTCCAATGTTACGTGCATCCATAGCTGTGTCGAACCTGATCACTATTCTATCTATACGGTCATACTGCGCATCGGGCGTCGTGTGTGTGAATGTCTTTGCTGCGTCCGAATTATATAACGCTCCCTCTATATGCGCGCCGCCGGGCGCAACAGAGGTCACAAATCCGCCGGGCGCAGTCACCTGTAATGAATTTGTCGGCGTTTGAAAAACGCCATTGAGGTACCGCAATTTATTAAACGTCCTCTCGTTGTCTGCCGTTATCGCTCTGTCGTATACGGGCGCGTCAGCGGTCCCTGTATTCTGCGATTCGAACGGATAACTTATTTCCGCCATTTACATCGCCCTCCATTTCTGTTTTTGCGGTGTGCCAAGCACTACCGTTACATCTAATTTATTACTGCTATAAACTTCGTCCACCTCTATAATTCTCGCTGTATACATCTGTCGAATAGCGTCGATTGATACCGTACAGATGTCGCCCAGGTCGTAGTCTTTCCGGTAAAAAAACCGCTCCTGAAGAACCTCTGCCGCAATACTCTCCACTTTGTAGTTACTCAACATATCTACCTGCGCCGCAGCTTTCATCTTGTTTGAGAGAACTTCGGCGTTGGCCGGAACCAAATCTATCCCATCAATTTGCGAGAAAAACACTTTTTCCGGCTTCGTCAGGCCCATATCTTGAGGCCGGTTTCCATCATATTCGTAATATGTCTGAAAGTATGATTTTAGTTTTCCTTCTTCTATCCAGCCCGTCACGACCCCATAATCAGTCGGCCAGTCTATGGCGCTTGTACCTTCCGGAAGCGCCTGTAAGATCATATACCGACTAAACTCTCCGGATTCATCATATGTATAATTAACGCGGCTCACGTTATTAAGGGAATCTGAGAATCTCACGGTGTTTCGCAAATCCTGACCTTTCCAGAAGTTTACCGTAAGCCCCAAAAGCGGCTTGCTTTCATCTGTGTAATATACAGGCGTACAAGTGTAACTCCAATTATCGCCAGAGAGTATATTGTAAAGTGCTTGCCCAAGAGCTTGCCCGGCCGGTACGGCGTTGCTTATCGCCGTCGGGAACGCACTGTCTGCATCAAACTCAAGCTTACGCACTACACGCTTTCCGGTGTCCATCACGCCTCTTTCTATTTCTCCTGTATCAAAGTTTAGATTCAGGGCGCTACACATATACTCTTTCAACATTTTTTCAACGTTCCATCCCTCTTCGAAATTGAACGCGAACGCTACCGCGCCCCAATCCAATACTTTATCAACGAAAAACCCAGACACAGTTATAAATTTACCAGAGACCTTTTCTTCATATTCAACCTTTTGTACAAGACCAGTTTCTGGCCGGTCGTTATACTTTACGTATTTCATATCCGGCATATAAGCATCTGCCGTAAGATAAAGGACAAAGGACCCGCACTCAAGGTATTTTCGTGACCATTGCAGTTCTATGAAATCTATTGTACCGAGCGGTTTCCCGAATTTATCGAACACTAAAACCATTACAATCCTCCGTATCTTCCTGTGTAATCCATTCGGGCGTCAAAAGCCAAGTTATTCTCGTCTTCTGCGGAAACCTGAACATCGTTGTCCCCATACTGGAGCGCAAGGCTCGGTAGGTCCAGATAATTGTACAGACTCTCTGACACCCTCTCACCGTTGAGCGTTACGAGCTTGTTTTCCGCATCGATGACGATCGTATCGCCGCTTGTGAGCTGTACGTCAACGGTTATGGTCACCGTGCCTACTCGGGCGATCACGCCATTTACTAGCCCTTTTGCTTTAAGCGTCGCTATTATCGGCGCAGGCTCACTTCCGAGGTAATTCACCGTTTTTATAATAGCCTTTTCCATGCTGTCAAATGGAAGGCTTCCACCCAGTGGATAAGCTCTTGTGACATGCCACAACGGAGTCGTGGCTACAAAGTTTGTCTGCGTCTGTAAATCAGCGTACAGGTCGGCATCGGGGGCTTTAAAGCTCACTGTAATTTCTTGATTTCGATATACCGTTTCCGCTTCGCACTTCGCTCCGGTTATTACACAGTTTTTTGCAATGCGCGTATTTCCCATATATGTAAATTCCAAGTCATACACATGATTGGCATTATGAAACGCAAGTGCCATAGTCCTGTCATATTCATTAGTCGCACTGTTTTGGCTTCGGGCGACAATATCTACATCCCTGCTACCTTTCCGCTTGCCGGTTATTATATCTCCGTTTCCAAATCCTCTTTCTTTTGTAAAGACTTCCATCGTTGGGAAATCTATACCCTCAATGCTTATTATCCTCCAATCGGCGTTCTCATATGAAAAAACCTGCCCATCGCTTCGCTTTGCGACGACTCTTACAATTTTAGCCATTTACACTACACCTCCCGCGCCCGCAAGTCCGAATGTCGCTATATTTTTTATAGCTCTGGCCGTCTCGTGTGGCGTTTCAACCGGCTGATAGATATTTACCGTTTGATTTATGGCGCCAGGAGCAGCCGGAGCTGAAGCTGCAAACGCGGCTCCTCCGGAAAACCTCGCATCGTAAATCCGCGCTTCCGGCGGTTTCCAGTCGGGGGTAATCGCCAATTCCGCCGCTGAATAGGCGTCCTGTACCGCCATCATCTGCTTTCGGGCGGCTTTTACCGCCAATTTCGTCTGGGAGGTAATTCCATCAGCCAGACCATAAACCAGATTTCGACCGATGATCTTATCCATGACACGAGATGGCGAATGTATACCGAAGAAATCCTTTATGGCGTTCAAACAGGAACGCCCGAACCCTTTGATCTTATCGACTATCCAGCCCGTCACGTTTTTTATACCGTTCCACAGACCCTTTACCCAGTCCTTGCCGACGGATACCAACGATCCTATGCCGCTTTTGATTTTCCCTGGCAGAGACTTCGCAAACGACACTACCTTCGACCCCAGGGAGCCTACCCAACTTGATATACCGTCCCACAGCTTTTTCAAAATCTGCACGCCGACGCTGAAAATCTGGCCAAGCATTGATATCAAACCGTTTACGATAGCCATGATTATCTGTGGCAGTGCGGCAATCAGCTGTGGTATGGCCTGAATCAATCCTTGTATCAATGCCACAATGATTTGCACGGCTCCGCTTATGATAGCGGGCAGATTCTGCGTTATCCCGGTAATTATCGCCGTTATTATCTGCGGTATCGCGGCGATCAGTGTCGGCAACGCCTGTATGAACCCCTGTATCAATGCCATAATAATCTGAACCGCAGAGTTGATTATCATCGGCAGATTTGTTGTTATAGCGTTTATGATAGCGGTGATTATCTGCGGTATTGCGGCTACCAGCATAGGCAACGCCTGCACAAGCCCCTGTACCAACGCCATAATAATCTGAATCGCCGCCTCGATGAGCATAGGCAGATTCTCCGTTATAGCGGTAATTATTGCGTTAAGTATTTGTGGTATCACCGCTACGATCTGCGGCAACGCTTGCGTGATTCCCTGCAATAGCGCTGTCAGAATTTCGACTCCGGCGTTTATAATCGTCGGTAGCGCGGCTGAGATTGCCTCTATAATCTGTGGCAACATATCCGCAAACTTCCCCGCCATCTCAACGATTTTCCCGGAGAAGTTCTGCACCATAGCTGTCGCCGCGTCGCTGTCTTTGACGAACGCCAACAGCAACGCCGACACTCCGACTATAGCTCCCCCAAGCAGTAGCCATTTACCCGCAGTCAAAACCTTGCTGAGCGCGGATTTCGCCTTTGTAGCAAGATTCGTCGCTGTGGTGTTGGCGGCGGTCGCGGTGGTATTGGCTGTCGTTGCCACGGTGTCCGCGGCCATAGCCGCCGACTTTTTAACCAGCGACGCCCGCACACGAGATGTAAAATCCATAATATTCCCAAGCCCTGTAGCAAGCTTACCGAATATTACAAGAAGCGGCCCCGCCGCCGCAAGAAGTCCGGCGAACCCCAGTACAAGACCCTGTACCCAGCCCGGGGCGGCCGCTATATACTCTATTAGCCCCGCCAGTGCGGTCAGGAGGTCTGCCGCTTTGTCTTTAAGCAACGTCATTATGGGCTCCGCTACGGCTCCGATTTTGGCGATTGCGTCCGTCAGTTTGGCCTGCGCCCTGTGCGCGTCCATTACGTCGCCGTTGAGCTCTTTATATTTATCCGACGCGTCCCCGTACAGGTCGTTCAACGTTTCCGTTATAAGGGCCTGTCGTTCCTGCTCTGTAGAACAAGCGGCCAGTTTTTTATTAAACTCGTCTTCTGACACGCCGGCCCAGTTTAACGCGTCGGCAAGCGGCCCTGTGACTTGCCCTACTTTTGCCGTCTCGTTGGCGGCCTCCGTCAGACCCTCCAGCGGTAATGAATCGCTGAATGTGGCGAATACACCCGGTAGAATATCACCTGTCCAGGTCGCAAGTTCCTTTTCATTGTCCGTAAGCTGTGCCAAATGGTTCGCCGCCTCAACCGACGTATCTTCTTCGCCCAGCACCGCGTAAATGTCTTCATACGCGCCTTTGGCGGCTTCCGCCGAAAACCCGGCAGTCGTAAATGCCGCTTCTAGCTTCCCCATCTCGGTACGATATTCTCGCGTCTTTTCCGCGGTCGCCATAAATGCTGTACCAGCGGCCACGATTGGCCCTGTAAACGCCTTCGTCATTATGCCGCCTGTTTTCTCAAACACCGAACCGACAACCCCTAATTTTTGCCCCGCGGTCGCTTCTACATCATCAAGTCCTTTTAGCAGTCCGGACTCGTCCAGCAGGGTCTCAAATATAATTTTTCCGTCTGCCATCTATTCACCCGAAGAGCTTATTAAACTCCTCTATCGCCTCTTTTTCGTCGTCGCTCACCGGTTGCGGGAGCGCCCACATTCCCTTTAGCTTCATGTGCTCTTTATGCAATGGATCTTTACTGCTTCCCTTATAACTTCGATAGCCGATTATATCGGTCAGTGTAGTCCCCTGCGGAACGGCGGCGAGAAGCGCGGAGAATTTATGCCAATGCATATCGGCCTCCGTCAGATCAATTCCGTAGGCCTGTTGAAACGCGGCGTAAACATAGTCCGCGTCTATATCCAGATCTAATAGCCTCTCACTTGTTTCCTCTGCCCTCGGCACCTCTCTCGGCGGCCTGTAAAACCGCCCCAACGCCTCGATAACCGCCTTGCCGGGTGTCGGGTACCGTTCCAGGAACAATCCGCGATACCCGGTAATCTCACCGTCTCTCAGCTGGCCTATACGCTCAGGAAACGTCATCCATACGCGGAAATCAGTGTCAAGCAAAAAGGGCGTACCGCCTATCTCAATACCGTTCGGTAGCCCTTTCGTTTTAAGATCTATCATTTTATGCTTTTCCCTGCGTTTTCGATTATCTTTACCTGTTCCGCAGTGTCTCGCACAGCGTCAAATACCGGACTGTCGAGCAGTTCGGTCTCCTGCGCTTTTCGCATTTCCCGAAGCGGCTTTTCGTACGCCAGTATCACGCCGTTATACACCAACGTGAGCCGCACCACGTCAACCTTTTCTATGGTCTGCGCGCCGAGGATTTCTTTCGCCACCTTATCCCCCAGCGCCTCATTAACCAGCTCCCACTGCTTCCTGTAGGATTCGATCATACTGGGCGCCTTTTCCGCGGCCTCTATCACTCTTACGGTCTTCAACGTTTTCGGTGCAAGCTCATACTCTTTGCCTTCCCACTCAAACTTGTTCATCGGTACTATCCTCCCTCATTTCTTCTTGTTCATCAACTTCTGTCTCTGTCGGGCCGGCTTCGGCCGGCGAATCAGGGCGTACTTATCGTAAATGTCGGAACATAGTCCGGCGAGCTTCCCGTCACAGTGACCGTTCCCCGGTCGATATTACCGCCGAACAGCAGTTCGAAATTGAGCTCGCTGTCCACGCCGTTCATCTCGTTGAAGCTTACCATGCAGTCTACCTTCCATGCTTTATACTCCGCTTCCGGGCCGCTACCGCTTGCGCCAAACATGAACACGATTAGCATAGGCACCTTCGCGCTCGTTCCGGTCGGCAGATTATAGCACTTCTCCCAGAAAAATTTGAAATCCGGTTCGTCCTCGTACATTTTGAGCGGCTGTTCAAGCGACGGCGCATATTTCGTCAGCTCCGTCGTAGGGTTTTCATCTGCTATATAATCAAATTCCTCTGTTTCCGGATTAAATGACAGCGTCAGCTCCGTCGACTTCTTGATCCGCTTCCATGTTGGGGAGCTCGGCTCCGTTCCGGAATCGAAAAATAACGCAATCTGATGTTTCTTTATCATTTTTTTACTCCTCTCTCATATGTTATTGATACTGTGAATTGGTACGCCGCGGAATCCTCTGTGCGGGACAGCATGTAGAATGCGTTACTCATGTCTATGCTATGCACCGGATACCCGATATCCGGATAGTTCTCCGCCAGCTCCTGCGCCCATATCCAATCCTCAACAGTCTCAAGGTACTCTTCGTTATCGACCCTCTCAGTGCGTAAATTCATAGGCCGCAGAAACAGCAAATAATACGTCTCTGTCCGTATTTCGCTACCGTCGATGAGCTTCTGCACCGTTATCGTGGGCTGTTTGTATAGCCCCGCCGCGGGGTCCTCCGGCGCGAGCTGGCTCACGTCTATCTCGGTAATGTCCTCTATCTCCGGGCATGTCTTGAACCACTCCAGAAGACCTTTTATCTTGCTCATTATTTGCCTGCCTTTCCGCCACATACGGCCGCCGCGCCTTTCAGGATAGACTCTCTGCCGCCTTCATTCATCATGCGGCCAAACCAATAGTTACCGCGCTTAGGCGCTTCGCTAAAATCCGCGGGCTCGTAATACCAGCGTCGGGCGTAAGGGGTGTTGTAAATTACCTGCCCCTGCCCGATCACCGTCGAACGAATGCCGGACCGTATCAACTCGCTGCCCCGTTTCGGTACATTTGGCTCGCAGAGTCTCAGCACTTCGCTATCTATAAACTGCTGAGCCTTGCCGCCTATACCAAGGCCCCGCTGCTTTGCTGTCTTTGCAGCGTTCACCAGTACTTTTGTTTTTATCTTTATTTTCACTTCGCGCTCACACTCCAATGCTTTAAAAGCGGTCTTAGAGTATTGTCCGACACGGTGTATATTGTCGCGGCGCTTTCGTAATCGCGCTTTAAGTCCGTTATTGTGTAATCGTCTGTTATCTCGGCCTCACAGCAGCCAAGTACGACAACATCAAGATTGTCAAGCCCAAAGGTAAACCCGCGTCCTACATACTCTTTTTTCAGTACATATCCGGCGCGATATGGTACCGTAAGTCCGATTTCGGGATTAACGTGCATTTTTCCGTCAGAGTCAACCGTTTTCGTCGTCTTCTCTGTCCATTGCACGCCGGTGAGGACTGTCCGATACCATTTACCGTCATAATGGTTGTACAGTGTAACGACATCGCCGAAAAGCGTATCACTCATCAAACCGCCGCCCTTTCTCATACACACACATAGATAACAGATGTGCCGGTATATACCGTTGCGCTATCCTGTTCATCTCGGCATTCGCGCCGCCTGTATCCGCGGACCCGGCAAAAGTTACAGAGTACCCCGCATTACTCACGGACTGCACATCCCTTCCCTCGACCTTTGCGTCCTCGTAAGCTTGTAGGACGTCGCACATCTCACAGGCCGCGTATTTTACCTCCTCTGGTGCTGCTTCTGGACCGCCAAGACGTCCGAAGGTGATATAATCTATAAAGCTACTTACTCTCACGATCTGCCTATTAAAATGTACCTCTATCATATCCCCGCAATAGGTATCTATATAATACTCGTAGTCCGCATACCTGTTCATTTTGTTACCCCCCGCGGCTCGTCTTTCTTTTCTTTTTTATCTTTTACCGGTTGCGGTTTTACCTGCGCCGGGGAGCCGGCCTTTCCGGCTCGCGACGCGCGTTTTTCCGCAAAAGTTAGACCTATCCTTTTCGCCATGCCGAACCTCTTACGCCTTATAGTGCAGATAGATACCGGCAAGCTTATTCTCATAGGCGTCGACCAGACCATACTTTCTGTACTTCTGGATATACCCATCAGACCTCTGATTAGCTTCCGGCGTGATTATGTTGGACGCGGTATGCTTCCAGTATTTAAGTACGGCCGGTTTGTGGATTATCATGAAGTTGATATCCTTACCAGTCGATGCCTTGACGTATCCGCCGATAGTCTCATCGGCGCCCTCAGAGCTTGTATGGTCTGCGCCATCATACAGGTCGATCGCCGTATAGAATCTGCTCTGTGGCACCTTCACGATCTGCGTAAATCCGTCAAGCAGCTCCCTGGACTTCGTGGTATCCATCGCCCTGATAGCGGAAAGGTTCGTCGGCGTGATAAACAGATATCTGTTCTCATCCGGTACCTCGTCCTCATCCATCGTATCAACGCCTGCTTTGATTGCCGCCATTACTCCGGCGCCATCCGAAAGCGTAGCCCCAGTGGCAACCTTAGATATCCCGGATATGCCGGCAAGAGTAGCGAACGTGAATGCGTCGTCTTCCGGTACTACTTTCGTCCTTACGAACTCAGACGCAAGTCTTCCGAAAGCGAGCTGTACAGTCTCCTCATCATCCATGCTGTCAACCTCAAACAATCTACCTCTGTCGTAGTTGAATTTAACAGTTTCCCAGTTGAACGTCACGTCGCCTTTGATATAACCGTCATTCCTGGAATAGTCTGCAAGGCCATCCATGGAAAGCTTCGGTACCATGATCTCGTTTGCGTTTGCTCCCTGCCTTGCTGTAGACGCGTCGCTATCCAGAACAGACGTGAGCGACGCCTTCTTATATACCTCATCAAGCAGGCTGATATAATTTTTTGCTAAAGTTATGCTGTTTGCCATTATTTATTTACCTCCATTTTCTTCTGGCAGTCCCATTGCTGCCCTAAGCGCGGACGAGCTTCCTCCGGCTCCGCCGCCTCCTCCTATCGGACCTGTAGGATTAGGATTATCTATCGGCTCCTTACTCTTAAAGAGATAGTCGTTATCCTTCTTCACCTCTTCAAGCGCGGCCTTGATATCATTCTTCTGGTTCTTACTGCCTTTAAGCGTATCAAGGTCGAGCATAGCCATTATAGCCTTATCACTTCTGCCGCCGGCCGCCGATATCGCTTCTTTTACCGCGTCCCTGAAAACGCGGTCGGCCTCCTTAGCAGCGTACTCCTCGTCTTTGGCCTTGATATCTGCCTGTAGCTTTTCGATAGTCGCCTGCATTTCTTCCGGCTCCACGTCCTTAAACTTTTCAAGCTCCGCTGTTGCGGTATCAAGCTGCTCCTTATACTTGTCTCTGTCAGCTTCGGCGGCTGTCGCCTTTGCTTTTTCGGCTTCGATATCCTTGCCGTTTTCAGCCATAATCTGGTCGATAGCTTCCTTTTCCAGTCCAAGCCCTTCTAAAAATTCTCTTTTCATTCGTTTCCTTTCTCGCCTACGATTTTTTACGCCTATCTCTTGGCTCAGCGCTCTGCGCTCATACGCCCGCAGATCAGCAAATTTTGTATAACAAAAGACCAGCCATATTTGACTGGTCTCAGTTATCTTATAAAAAGACCCGGCGCCCGAAGGACAGCCGAGTACGTTCCGTGGATTATATAAACGCTTGCTTTATTCCTCTACCCCAACTATTCTTCTAAAACTTCAAACGCTTCCTCTGGGTATAAATAATCCTCTCCGGTCTCGTCTATAACCCTATACATGTCATACTCTTTTCCTAAGCACGCATAAGTTTTTCCCGGTATTAAATCCAGAGGCATAACATCTTCACCGATATACTTAACCTTCATCAAAGTACCTCTTTACTTTCATTCTTACCTTCTCGCCTTCTGCTTCGTACCAATGAATTTCAGCTTTTCGCTCCTTACCTTTATGAACAACAACGGCTTCACCCCTATTCTTTTGCCAAGAATCGGCAGGGTGACCGTATTGCGCTTCGAGATCAAAGCGGTCGCGAATCTCTTTATCTGTTCCCTTCCCCGCAAAGGTCTTTATTTTCGTGATCTTGCTACCTTCTTTAATGCTTGCGTTACCGCCTTGCAATAAGCGAACATCGTACCGCTTTGCCGCAGCGCCAAGGCCTTTGGGTACGTCATAGTCTCTTTGGTTTATTATACCACGCTTTGAGACTTTTGCACTCCTATTTATTTGAATTTTACCACCTGATGCCACTCTTCCTAAACCATCAATATATACTCTCTCCATCTGAGCTTTAAGTCCCATCGCGTTTGAAAACTGCTTATACTCCTGAAGCTGCCCTTGATATCTCGCCTTCGCTATTATGATGTCGTCCGGGTCTGCCCCGCCTTCTTCAAGGAGTCTGACCTTCTGTCGTTGCGCTCGCATAGACGTCTCCATGCGCCTCTGTTTCTGTTTGGCGTCATACGGTGTATACTCTTTGCCTTTAAAGGTTTTCTTTTTCTTCTCGAGCTTTTCCTGCTCCCTGAGCCATTTGTCAGAATACTGTCTTTTCGACACGCCAGGGATAAACGGATAATAGTCATGATAGCAATTTATTCCTTTGAGTCCTGTCTTATCACCAAGACCACAAACCCGTACAAGATCTCTTTTCGAGTACACCCGACCCTGCCATTTTCTATGGCTCGGTCTTGCGCCACTGTGGTATGTGACCTCAAAATATTCAGTGCCCAGTTTCTCCGCGTTCATTTCGGATATTTCACCCGCCATCTTGGAGACGGCAGTCATGACCGCGCGTCTTGCAGCAACAGGAAGCCTGCTGGTATATCCGCTTGTGTAGTCTATTGTTCGTATGCCGCTATTTGCCAGCGTGTTTACTGTCCGTTTCAAGACTGAATTATAATCAAATGCCCCGGAAGCTATATCCAATACCGCAGCGCTTAACGTTTTACGGTAAAATTCGGTAAGCGGCAGGAATGTCATTTGTCCGCCGACACTTTCCACTATGCCTAAAGTCTTTGTCATGTTTTCAATATCTCTCCCCGCCTGTTTCTTCGCGGCCTCGATCTGCTGTTGCAGTTGTTCGTTTTCATCGTACGGCACAAACTCGCCGTTTATCTGTTCGTATATTTTCTTGTTTCTCGTATACTCCTGTTCCACCACATCGTCATAGAGCTTCCAGATATCACCGTATGAGGCGTTTAGGGCTCTTTTCAGGCGTGTTTCTATCTCGTCTGAGGAATAACCCATATCGTGAAGCCTCCGCACCTGATAATCCGCTGTAGACGTTATTTGCCCTTCTTTCTTTATCCGCCTGACGATATCCGCCATAACCCGGTTTTCAAGCTCGGAAAACAGCCCCTCAATATCGTCTGCGTATTTATCCCTGTAGCTCATCAATCTACCTCATGTCGATATTATCCAGTATGGGGTTTGACTGCTCAGGGAGGTTTGCGAGTGCGGTCTCCCGGTCTTCGCCGTACCACTTAGCCCTGTACTCGTCAAGACGCATAACGCCCATAGACACTTCTTGCCTGTCCTGGTTTCTCTCTGCCTCTTCATCTGTAAGAATCGAGTCGTTAAACGAGCACGAGAAGCTGTATCCTGTAGTGTATAAGCCGTTGTAAAATGCTATGGCGTCGACCAGACCTTCCAAACAGTTTTTAAGGTTCTCCTGAATCGCGGATACTCTGTTATATTTACGTTGCTTCGCAGCCCTTATCTCGGTCGCGGTCTTATCTACATTCTGTGTGTCGGAAAGATCGCCGTAGGCCAACCCGACGATAAATTCTATCTGCCTGTAGTAGCTTTCAAGGCCGCGGTTAAATGCTTCGTCTCGCATCTCAGGCGAATATTCCTTGAACAAGTCGCCTTTTTCTGCATCTATATTCAAGCCCCGGTAAAGGCGCCGGTCTAAGTTGTCCACATAGACGCGGCCGTTATGTTCTCTTCTCAGAGCTCTTTCATCCACATGTATGGCGCGCTCCCCGGATTCATACTCCCAGTCATACCTTGCCGCCTGAATGTCTGCTTTGCGTATTCTGTCCACTGCCGCGCCCGAATAGATTGATACTCCGCAGTCCGTTTCATCTACGCGGTTTTTAATCGGGTTTTTATAAAAACCGAAGTCCATTTTGTCCATGCCGGGGTACGTGATATCCTCTGGGTATCCAGCCCACTCCGGAATGTCCGTCAGGTATGTCTGCGTTCCAAGGTTCGCAGCCGTTGCGCTGAAATACGCTTTATTTTCGATTCGCAAGCCCTGATCTGTAAGGGTATGCCGCTCTGTCCTGAAAAAATATTTATTCGCCTCCAGCTTTTTACGCTCAATCAATACGCAGTCTACCAGCCTGTCCGCATCAAACTTTATCGGTATAAAATCTTTCGCCGATACGTACTCTACAGCGCCACCCATCATCGGCTTTATTATCATGGAGCCAAGAGCGATTCCCTCTTGCAGATTCTCATTTAAATCCTTTATTGCCTTCCGAAAAAGTTTATCAAGATTTTCATTATCAACCTTTGCCTCCATCTCGTTTATGGCAATGTCGGCAAACTCCCTGCATATGCCGGATTCTATACCAAGAGACGGGGCTCTATTGTTCCATGGCGCTCTGCCGTTCAGCATAGCATCCCACAGCTCTATCCTCTCGACAAGCTCTTCTGTGAGCGCAACGTCTCCGCCAACTATACGCTTTATGTCCGTAGTGCTAAACATCGCTCTAAGTGCCCTCCAAAATGTCTTTATCCCTTCAAACATCTCTGCCCTCACTCAATTAGATACCTGATGTCGCGCTCGATTGTGTATTCAAACGCATCCAGACTATCTATATCGCTGCTGCCATCGTCAAGCCTCTCGTCGGTCTTACTGTCCCAGACGGCCTCCTGAAACGCCCCTGACAGGCTCTCGCAGTCTTCTGTAATAAAAAAACGCCCCGCGCCCATAAGTCTGACGGTGCAGTCGATTCTATCTTTTATTCGTATTTTCTTCGCCGGTCTCACGATAACGTGAGTAAAGTGCTTTTCTACAGCGTTTCTGATCGTGTTACCGAGTACGGTCTCGGCGTTATCCCAGTAAAGCTCATCCACCTTGCCATATTTTTCTTCTATGGCGCCAACAAACTCGCATACCAGCTTATCCAGCGTGCTGCTGTCAATTGGCTCAGGATAGTCCTTCTGCATAATTCGCCGTGACATCAGCGGAATCACCTTGCCGTATCCAATAAACCCCGTCGCCACGAAAGCATGGCCGGAGCTATTGCCCCCAAAGTCTACCCCGACAACGATTTTGCTTATCTTACCGATATCAGGCACGACTTTGAAGCGATCCGGCGCGTCCGCAAATTTCCTATATATCGCGCCCTCGGCTCTCTTCCACAAGCCCTCGATATATCTGTCATAATATATCGTGCCGTCATATTCCTTGCACAGATTTTCCACAAAACCGGGGTCAAGATACGGATTGTCGAAAATCCTGTAGTGCTGCAAATATATGTCTGCGTCTGAGTCCAAAAACTCCTTGAGCCAGTGCGTAGGAAACTCCGGATTACATGCCCCGTCAAAGCAGGAATATGGCTTATCCATTCGAGATTTCAGCATCTCAAAAAATTCCTTGTTCCATTTTGCTATTTCATCGCCGTAGCAGTATTTAATGCTTGCGCCCTGTATCTTCGCTACCTGGTTTATTTTCTCAGCGCCCAGGCAATATACTTCCTGTCCGAAAAGCGTTGCGGTATTCTTGCTTACGTTTATAGGGCTTACGCGCTTTGCGGTGTAAATCTCTCGCATAGGCTGTAGAACATTTCTCTCAACCGTATCCCTGCTCACACCGGCAATAACTACTAACCCGCTTTTATCTTTTCGGCTGATAATCCGTTCGGGTATAACGTTCGCGATATCCACAAACGACTTGCCCGAGCGCACCGCGCCTGATTTTATATTCCATCGGTGGTTAGCTTTCTGCGTATACTCAATTTGTTTTTTACTTAGCTGAATCATTACGCATAGCCTTTATGAAATCCATGACCTGATCGTTATCATTGGTCGTAATCTCCCGTTTATCCCGCCAGTCTTCCGGCTTGCGATTTTTAAGCCAGAAAATTTGCGCCGTAGTATCTGGTGCTACTTCTTTTGTAACTCTCTTCGTCTCAACACCACCTTCTATGGTTACTTCGTCATAGGTATAGCCCAATGCCCTTTTAAGCAATGCGTTCTCAACTTGACGGTCGACAACCTCTTTTCCCTTTTTTAGGACGGAATAAATGGCAGGATAATTCTTTTTCCATCCTGTGAAAGTCCTTTCACTTACTCCAATATTCTCTGCAATCTGTTTATCCGTAAGGCCATCTCTTGCCCACCCTTCCAGCTTCAACAAGCCTTCTGGTGTTAGCCAATATTCATATTTTCCCTTAGCCATCAGGCTCGCTCCTTTCTTTGCATATTAAAAGAGACGGTGTTTGCCGTCTCTAATAGTTTCTCTCTTAAAAAAATCTGTTCAAAGCCACTTTTACTTGATATCATTATACATCAGAAAAAACGGGCATTGTGGGCAACTTGAATTTACTACAATTTTACTTTACGACATATTATTTTTAGCCTCTTTACGTTCCTTGCACATCTCGCCTATGACCTCATTTAACTCTTCTTTAAAGTCATACATTAAGTTTGATAATAAATCTATTGCATCGTTATATGTTTCAGGGGCATTAGGACCTTCAATAAAACAATCCCTTAGAGCGTGTGCCATACTGCTTAATCCATCAGCTCTGACACTTAAATTTTCCAATCTAAAAAAACTTTTTGTTGCCATTTTATGCTACCTCCAGAAACTTGTTGATAAAATACTGCTGACCCTTACCTGTAACCTTAACAGTCTTACTTACTGAAGTATGTCCATCAGCATGAGTTATAACTGTTTCTTTAACTTCAAAGAGCCCTTTATCCATTGCTCTCTGCGTTGGCATATTCCAGTCGGCACCTTTTCTTTTGATAAGATATCCATTTTCTCTTAACCACTGAAATAGCCTTTTCTGCCCTGTATCAACACCATTCTGTTTTATCAGTTTTGCTAAATCTCCAACAAGAATAGATGTTTTTGAAGCTGCTACAGCATCGGCAAATATAGTCTTTGGTCTATCCTCCTCAATTTTATCCTGTAATCTATTTCTTAAAGCCCTTTCATCCTTTAATTCTTGTGCAAGGCTGATAATTGTATCTGGATTAAGGAGTACTTCCTCTATCTTTTCAGGTGTCATATATGTACCATGTTTGCGGATTGATGGAAGCACTTCACTTGTTACCCACCTTTTAAATTGTCTTGCTTGCGGCAGCTTGCTGGAAAGAATAAGGCTGTATAAGCCGGATTCGTTAATGACGGTTTAGTTTGGATTACCTCTTTTTCCGTCGGAAATTGCTACGGTATTCTTGTCTTCATCATCAACATGGCTTCCTAAAGCGTCTCTGGAATTTGTATATCCTAATATGTCAGCTACGTCTTTGCCTATAAACCACGGCTCGCCATTCTGTTCTATAACCCTTACTTCTCCAAACTGCTCGTTTTTAAATACTGTTAAATTGTTCATTTTTTCCTCTCTTTCTCTTTTGACATCCAGAAAGAGACCTGTTATAATTCATTTAGAATCCTCTCTGGATTTGACTGTGAGTAACTATCCTCGGCTAAAGTGATTAGTTACTCTTTTTCTTTTTGTAAATCCTTTTTGATTAGATGAATTATGTAATCTTTAATGCTACAATTCAACTCAATAGTTCGAATTTTCATTTTCTTGTGAAATTCATCATCGACTTTTATTCCTAATGTTTTCATTATTCGCCTCCTTTCGTTACGTTTTTTCATAATTCACTACATCATATTATTACGTTTTTTAGTAATTGTCAATATACTTTTTCATAATTGTTTACTTTTTTTCGTGTTTATGTTTTACTATACTCATAAATATAAGCATAGTAATTAAGGAGGGTGAACTTTATGGGATACGGTGCATCGCTAAAAAAAATTTTAACAAACAAAAATATGACTGTAATTGATTTATCCGAAAAAACAGGTATTCCTTCCACAACTTTATATTCCATAATAAAACGTGATAGTAACGATATAAGCACTGAAACACTTGCCAAAATATGTGAAGCATTAGGCACTGAGGCTACATATTCACTATTAAATGAAAATTATAAAGCAACGTACAAAGTCTACTACGATGTTATTCATGAACATATGCACGATTTGTTACATGAAAAAAGTACCTCTGAGTATCTTAAAACAAAACTCCAACTCTTCGCAGAACCCTCCATGTCATACAATGCACCACTTGACGTTTCCGACCTTACCAATGACGAAATAGAGCAAGTCAAACAATATATCGAGTTCCTCAAATCACAACGGAATAAAAATGTCCACTCAACCACCGACTAAGGTGGTTTTATTTTATCCGCATTATACACCCTGTTTTTTAATTATAATATACTAATTTTCAAAAAACATATCACATTTTCTCGCCACAGTCCTCCTATCATACCCTAAAGATTGTCCTATCTCTGCCCATGTTTTACCTTTTTGGTATCTGAGTCTAAATATTGTTCTTAGCTCGCTATCTTCAACACAATCAATCCATTTCTCCATTTTATCTATTTGTTTAAGGAGTTTTCGAGTCTTTTGAGCGAGTTTTTTCTGTAAATGGATATATTCCTCCATGTGAATGCCTTTTATCGGTATAACGTGCTTGTCAGGTCTCTCAGGAGTACTTCCAGTAACAGAGTCTATGACTACTTTAGGCTTTAAAGAAATAATATCCCCTGCCAATTCGTCCACTTCTATGTACAACATACGCAAACTTTCTAACTGCTTTTTATCCATCATCTCCAACCTCCACTTTCACAAACCTCACACCAAACTTCTTGTATGCCCTTCCATCTCTCATACTCTGATGCAGATTGCTGTCGCTTATCCCATACGCTGTGGCAAGCTGGCTTGCCGTATCTTTGATTATGCGGGGGAGCTCGTATCTATCGTTTGTTACGGATATCCATAAAGTCATATGCCTGCTACCTCTGTTATTTTTTCAGTGACCGATCTTATTGAATCCGTGAATTTTTGGAAAACAGGCTGATTTTCATAAAGAATAATTATACCCATGCTCATAGCATGATTTCTTTCAATCCTCGCACCTTTACTTTCCTTCCAGTTATCCAGCATATATATACCATCACAAGATTCTAAAAGGATTAAATCTATAGCCATAGATTTTTCATAATCAAGACCATATGCGTCTACCGTTACCGGATTTATTACCTCATACCCTTCTCCTCTTAAGCGTTTTTCTGCTGCGTTGAATTTGCCCACATATTCTTTTTTATCAAGACCGGTCATTTTACCTGATATATAAATTCTCATATTTTTAACTCCTTTGCCAATCGTTTTAACTCTTTTTCTAATATTTCAGGGGCCCTACAGGACATAATCAATATATTCTTTTTGATCTCGTACTCACGCACCCTGTCACTATACTTTTTCATCTCTGCTCCTCGCCCTTTTTATAAACGCATTAGCAAGTCGTATATCATGTTCCAAAGTATCGTCAGAGCAGTATTCCGAATCGCTACAGATAAACACTACAGCATCATTCTCACCATTAATTTCTCCACAATCACTCGGCATGAACTCATACCCACTCTGATCATTAAGGCCATCTCCTGAGGCACCATCACCATTCTGCAGGTTCATGTAATGTACTATTCCTTTGCTGCTGACCCATATTGAATCATGTGGATCAGTGCCTACTTTATGGATTTTGCCCGTGCATTTGTCTCTCACATACATATCAATCAAACTCAATGTTGCACCTCCATTCCATTACTTCACATTTAAGATTCTCTATCTCCTCTCTCAAGAGACGTATATTTTCACTCGAAGACTGTTTTATTGTCTTCTCTATAAAACTGTTCACCGCATCACCAAAAGTCGCTGCATAACCGCTCACACGTTTCTCATAAGGTTTTCCTTCTTTAGATTTCACTACGCAGGTGATCCAGTAGCAGTATGGATCACTGTTAAGGAAATGTTTATCATCTAACTGTATTTTCATAACATCCTCCAAGGGTTACTAACCGTTACTAACTTCAAAATATTAATAACCCTAAACAAACGTTTAAATTTCAATGTTTATGCCGTTTTTTGAAAGAATAGGGTTACTAAAATTATCAATTTTTCTTATATTTACAAAAACGTATTTCATTTTTGTACTTTTTTATATATATTTTTAGTAACCTTCTCTCTAAGAGAGTCAATGAATGTTGAAATATCAATGATTGTAAGGGTTACTAGCAAGGTTACTAGAGGTTACTAACATATATAGTCTATTTTTCTGAAACTGCTGCATTCATTGACTTTTCAACGTTTAAAAGGGTTACTAACATATATACTCTATGATAACCTTCTAAAACTCGCCATCATCAGTCTCATAAAATCCTTCAATTTGCTTTTCTCTCTCATAACATATCTGCGTCCCATACTTCACCGTCTTCTTTCTGCCAATATCGGTCCAGCCTACAATCGAATTTCTCATGATGTCATGTATCTCATTACTTTCCTTCCTTTTAGGTTTGACCTCTATTTTCAGCGCATCCTCCCAGATCTGCATCACACAAACTCTGTCAGCAGTCAGCCCGTCAAGATAGCTCTGTATTATTCCGACCCGGGGATCCTCTTCGAGAAAACTTTCCTGAACCGCTTTAACATCATCATACAAGTCTTTTGGCATTATGAGCCTTGGGTGCTCTGTCTTATATATATGGAGCGCCTCCGCCCATGCCTGTTCAATATCCGCCCTGACCGCTCCCTCATCATCAAACAGTGACTTCTTCACTCGCCTCCTATTAGTACGCAATGGTAAATATCGCCTATTTCCTGTTACGTCCGTGAGGAAGTGCTCGTTATTGGTAGTGCCTGCAAATACGCACCTTCTCGGTCGTTGCACTGTTCTCCTACCATATGGCGGCCTGTATGTGTCTATGGTAGATGTCAAGAATGCCTTTATACTTTCGACTTCCTTCTGCCTTTTGGCTGCCAGAAGTTCTGCCAGCTCCACGAACCACATGCCTCGCAGTCTCTCAACCGCCTTATCTCCTTCAACGGTGTTAAAGTTATCGTCGTACCATGCGTCAGACATCGCGAGCCTTCGGAGAAACGTGGATTTTCCTATGCCCTGCTCTCCTACCAAAACTATCATATAATCAAATTTACAGCCCGGTTCACATGCCCTTGAAATGGCTCCGATCATAAACAGCTTCATAACTTCGCCTGAATATCTGGTCTTTTCGACACCAAGATAATCAGGCAATAGATTCTCAATGTGAGCCTGTCCATCCCATTTTGGCAGACCGTCAAGGTGCTGTGTTATTGGATTGAATGCGTTTTCTGAAGATACGATATCTAACGCCTTTAAAGTGTTGTCCTTGTTTTTAAGTCCGTATTGCCTTTCAATATAGCAAAGCAAGTTACTATCATCCGTATCTGTCCATTCACGATATTCAATACCCTCGCCCCACGGCAATTTCCCACAAACAAACACGTTATATGAAAGGCAATTCAGGCGAATCTTATTGTGTAAATTTTCATCTTCACGCAAGACCGTGCATGCATTTTCGATTGACTGTACCACTTTTGCCTTATCACCCTCGCCAGTCATATTGAGGGTGATGTACTGCGGGGCTTTTGGAGTGTATGATACTACTGAAAGCCTACCTTTTTCTTTACTCAAAGCACTCTCTATGGTTCGCTTAAGTTCCTCATCGTCAAGCGGCGGTATGCATTTCAACTGGTTCTCCTTTTTTACCGCCTCTATTATGGTCTCATCAGACAGTCCTTTTGCCTGTAAACTGCAGGCAAGCTTAAACATGGTATCGTTCCTGATGCCCTCGCCCACGACTGCACCTATGGAAAATGTATTTTCTCCATCAGCCCTGCCTATGGATATCAGTTTATATACAGTTTCATTCGCCTCAGCGATTGCAAAATCTTCCGGACTCTGCTCCCATTCATACCTGTTGCCGTTCCTGTGTAGACTTGGTGGTACTACTACATAACCACCATCGCCGCGGATATCAATCCCATCTAATATGCCGGTTCTGCTTTTGATCGTGCGATCAGCGTGAAAAAAATAATGATAACCACCCCTGCCTGTAATAGAGTTTATCGTCTCTGGCAATTCTCCATTGTCACGTTCCCAGTCGCGTAAAGTGTCATATCCGTTCATACCCTTGTCTTCATCAACATCGAGGTCTATAACGAATATACCTCCCGAGACCTTTCCGGTCGCAACACCTATGTTTGCATATGGGTGATCCTTCCATGCTTCTCTTATACTATCTGGATCAGTCGTGGCATTTTTAAACCCGCCTCTGAATATCGGTGCTTTTCCTTTACGCTGCACTGGAAATACGGCCATGCCCATTTGAGCATAATATAACGCCCATTCAACCATCTGCATCGTCATCACCACCTAGTAATTTCAATATCGTCTCGGCAGCCTCTTCAGGTTTGCAGAACATAAATTCACAGCCATACCTTTCTGACATCGTAATCATGGACTTCATCAGCCTCTCACCTGTAACGGCTTTAGGGCTTATGGATAATCTCGGGTTCACCCATTGACTTACATCTTCTATCTTTTCAATGCCGTCTTCGTTCTCAATAAGGAAATAGAGTTTGCAGCCATGTGACTGCGCGCTCTTACACTCTTCCCTGAATCTTGCATGTTCAACTGCTGTTCCACACATGTTCGTGGCTATCTCAGACATGTTCGCCTTGGTATCTACCGCCACCCGGGGCGGTGCTGCGTAGTCACCGAATGGCAAGCGGCAACGTGTTATAGTCGTTTTATGCTGCGCCCACCATTCGCGTTTTATGTTATGTTGACCCTGTTTCTGCCTTGTATCTTCTATGATGTACCCCATGGTTTAAAATGGTATGTCATCTGGATTTACTGTAAATCCAGATGGGGGATCAACACTTTTGTCATCCAGTTTCTTCAAGTCGGGCACCTTGAATTTCCCGGCTTTTATATCGCTTACCGGCTTTGTATTGCTTATGATGATGCGTGTTTTGACTGATCCATCATTGGCCACATATTCCTCTTCACGCAGTATTACGCCCACCTGCTTATGTACCAGTGTTTTCTCATCGTTATTGAACGTATACCCAGCATTAGATTTTTCAACATCATTTTTGAATCTCTTAAAGAACCCCTGAGCTGACTCCTTATAACTTCTATATAGTGTCAACCCCCAAAAGTTTTTGCTGGCAGCAAGGTCTGAATAATAACCTACATGTTCTCCTTCTGATATGTCGAGTTCCATTTTCAAATATTCCCTCGCCGGATCGTCCTCAACCGTCAATATTGTGGCGATATATCCACCCGGCTTTATACGTTCAAAATCTGTAGCTTCCTGTACATTATCCCAATTAATATTTTTCATAATTTAATTTCCTCCTTGAACATCTTGAAAATCTCTTTTGAATTATTTAACAATTCCATTTCATTTACATTCATTTAAAACTCCTCCAGTGCTTTAAGTACGATCTGAATATCATTATCGATCTCAAAATCCTCAAATGCCCCTAGCGGCGTTTTAGCCGTTGAATTATTGGACTGTGTCTCAAATACGTACTTACCATCACTGTTTCTCACGGCGAGTAACACCACCGGAAGTATGGTCTCAAGCCCAATCTTGTTCAGCTTCTTACCATTGGTCTTTATATGCGTAAACATATATCCATCATCATCTTTTATAGTCTCTGTATGAGCGCAGAATATGACCGTAAGATCATCTCTCATACTATTAGCACATTTAATAAGCAAATATACCGAAGCTGCTAAATCCTGCCATTTGTCATACCCCTTCTGTTTTGCCCGTTTCATTTCGTCGCTCACCATGATAGAATTGAGAGTATCGATCACGACATATTTAAAATGCGTAAGTGGGTTCTGAACTTCCATATCTTCCCTGTCCCCGAGGATATTCTCACCGTTCACTCTCATGATCGTTCTGAGAACAACATCTTTATCGTCTACCCTCAGATAGTTTTTATTATCCACGCTGTACTGTTTCTTCCAGCCCTTCCACGAAAGCCCCTTACCATCGCAGTCGATATATAAGGTCTCTTTTGGATTCAATGTTCTAAGCGATGTGGTCTTTCCTGCGCCACTTTCGCCCATGATACAAATTACCTTAGCCATTGATTTCCTCCTCTTCTTCATCTGGGTCTATTATTCTGATATTCTCAGATGCGTATAGGATCATCTCGGACGCCAGTTTATACTTAGGGATTCCCGTTTCATTTGTAATCTGCGTCAGGATCCTACTTGCTTCGTTATTTATCTTTACTACATTGCATGGCTTTCTTTCCGGATACTTCCTTTTGATCAGTAATGCTCCCATGCTGCACCTCCTACCTTATTTGCAGACCCTCAGTCTGCACTACCTCAGCACCGTCTATTACCTCGCCGTCTTTCAGAATCGCGTTCTTTACAGCAGTCCTATTAATCTCCGGATCCTTAAACCTCAGCAGATCATCTCTGCCGTCTTTCTGGCATCGCTCTATGAACGCAGCTGGCTCGGCGATCTTTACAGACGCCGGATTCTTGCGGATTCCGAAACTAAACAGATCGGTCTTAAATTTGGTCTTTCCCATAGCCCTCATGCTGCCTTCGAGATTATGTTTCAGAAAATCGACACGCTTCTCCAGCTTCTCGCGTCTTTCCCTCAGCCTCTTTTCCTCCGCCTTGATTCCATTAGCGTTGACTTCCAGTCCCTTTATAATCTTTGCATATCCATCCGCTTTATCCTCGATCTGCGCCTCGATGTGCTCGCAAGCGTCCAGCAGGGACTCTTCATCTACGTCTTCATCGTAAAGCATGTTCATAAGTGTTAAAAAATCTCCTGTAAGCTCATAGAGGCTCTGATTTGTTATATTCATATTTTCACTCCTGACTTGCAATTTTCATTGCAATAATGTAAAGTATAGTTGTAGTATTTGTTTTGCACCCACGGAACTGCAATTCCGTATGTGGGTGCTTTTTCATATAAAATTTTCTATCGTGCTGGGAATCGACATAAAAACTATGAATCCAGCTATACAAAGCGTATTAAACGCTAATTTTATCGCTTTCATTTTCTAACCTCCTCTTAAAAACAATCCTTGATTCAAAATGTTTACACGTATCAGCTGGGCTTCTGTCCTTTAATCTTGGATATGAACAATGCCCTGAATTACAAGGTGTAAAAGTCATTCCTCCGCTTTTCACATAGTGCTGATAAAAATGTCTGCAATTTGCACATACCGTTTCCGTTTCATAAATTCCATACATCAACATTGGTTTTCCTCCTTAAATATGATAGAATATTTTATTAAATAACCACATTTCAACACGACAGTTTTGTTCATGTTTACTTTTGATTATACACGACAGTTTTGTTCGTGTCAAGGAGGTTCTAATGAAATTTAATGAACGGTTAAAAGAGCTACGCCTGCAATCAGCTCTCATGCAAAAAGATATTGCTAAGCTCATGGGTGTCTCTGTACGCACATTCCAAGGTTGGGAAACTGCTCGCACAGAACCGAATATCGAAAAACTTATTGCGCTTGCTGATTTTTTTGAAGTGTCCCTCGATTATCTTCTTTGCCGTGAATTTCACGCAGTTCCCTCTGTTGAATATTAAAAAGGTCCTCGAGCTTATCCCAATATTCAATTTTTCCTAATCTCGCTCCATTTTCTATATATTGATAATGTCTTTCAGTTACACCTAAATACTCTGCAACAGCTTTCTGTGTCAGCCCTGCGTCCTGCCGGGCTTTCTTTAGGTTAGCTCTCATGACTTCCTCCTTTTAGCGGCACCACCGCCGCGGCTACAAACGGCAATAACCACTCTACTCCAATTGCCCACTCACCACGCTGTATGTATGCCGCGATTACTACCAGTACGCCGAATATACATATGGTAATTATTGCTGTTTTAATCTTCATGGTATTGCTCCTTTGTTATCTCATCTATCCTGTTTCCCTCCATTTCGTAATATAAAGTAATGGCTTTTAATAATGCTTTTAAAGCATAGTTTTCTACAATAGCACTTTCTGTAGTATCTACTTCTAACATCTTAAAATCCTCCTTTCTGCTTGTCCTTTTTGTGTTGCATATGATATAAATTATCCTACTTCGGATTTAGAACTCACATATTCATCCATTGTTATCTGCCCTTCAAGCACAAGCCTTCTATTCTTTGCCTTGATACGAGACTTTGCAATTCCCTGTTCCTTTTCTTTAAGAAGTTCTTCAACTTTTCTGACTCTGTAAACATCATTGCAATTATCGATATCAACATAAACAGATTCTTTGCTTTCCTTGACTGCAAATGTCGTCCTTACTCCACTCCAGTCTTTTCTGCTCGCTACTATATTTCTGCAAACCATTTTAGTTGTTTGTAGTTTCATGGTATCAATATCAAATACCATATGTGGCATAACAAGCTCAACCATCTCTTCCAAAGACATCTCACCTCTCAAATCAAGAATCTTGTTAATTCTTTCTCTCGCTTTCGGTTCAAGATATTTACTTCTTCCCATTGTTATTTACCTCCTTTCAATTTCGCATTTAAAAAATAATTTCTAATGTCATCTAAAAGCTGTATCCTGAAAGTTAGATACTCGATTTCCGAATCAAGCCCATCAGGCGTAACTAATGCCATTCGACATATCGCTCTTTTCTTTCCTATATCAGAACGAATTTTTTCGAGAGCAATCATCGAATTACAGATTTTCCTGTATTCTTGATACACTTCAAAATCTTTATCTATTTGTTCATTTTCTACCATCGCTCTGCGAGCTTTTTCCTTTGCAAGATTAATGACTTGCGTCCTTGTAGGTAAATCGTCATTCTCACGAGCTTCGGCCTTGACTTGCTCCACTATGTCGGGATTGTTTGCAAGGGTTTCAAATCGCTCAACCTGTTTCATATTAAGCCCTAAATTTTCAACTACTTCTTTTTTTGAAGTTTGGTGACCGACACCACTGTCGCTTACCATTTTCCCAGTGTGCTGATTGCCCTTTGTGGCTTTGGGAATGGATTTAGTGATTTCACCAATTCTCATTTCGGCATCTAGAAGTGCTTCTGAAAGCATCCGCGCTTCATCTCTCTTCTGATTCCTAACCTCTGTTGCCAACCCCACTTTGTCAATTGCCCTTATTTCTGCTTTTACAGCTACCAGTTTCTCCCTACCTACCAAAACAAACTTTGATAAGTCTTCTATAGTGACAGGTAAATTAGATTGTGTGTTTTGAATTTCCATTAGTTATAGCTCCTTTGCTGTCCGACCCTCGTTTACACTTCGTGTACTTTTTAGGCGTAAAAAAGCGCCTCAACCGTCGTTTTGTAATATGCTGCAAGTTTTACCTTAATTTCGTCTCTTGGCATTCTTTCACCGCATTCGTACATAGACAGTGCTGATGCGCTTATTCCAATCACTTCGGCAACCTTTGCCTGGCTCTCATCTCCTCTTAACTTAGTTAATCTTTCACTTACTTTCTGCAAATCCATTGTTTCACCTCCTCGTTTACGTTCTGTGTACATTTGTAATATAGCACTAATCACACATCCTGTCAACACATTTTGTAAACTTCTCCTTTACATTCTTCACAATTCGTGTTATCATATGTATATACATTGAAAGAGGATAATAATATGAGCAATTTTCAAACAGTATTAAGACAGCTACGCTTAGAACACAATTTAACACAGGATGAATTGGCCACCAAGTTAGGAATCTCCAAAAGCACTGTCAGCATGTACGAAAATGGTAATCGTGAGCCTGATTTTGAAACGATGGAGACTATTGCCGACTTTTTTAATGTTGACATGGATTTCTTACTTGGTAGAACTGACTGTCCCACTAAAACAACAAATGCATCCCAAAAACCTCGTGAAGCATCAAATTCCACTTCGCTTGAAAATGCTGATCAAGACATAAGAAGAATACAGCGAGCAAGGAAAGATATGACTGATGAAAAAAAAGAACAAATGATGCAAATGCTCGAAATTGCTTTTGGCGAATATTTTAAAGAAGATGATAAGTAAGGAGCGCAAAAAACAGATTAGATATATTGTAAGCATGTATTTTAATTATCTGACTTATATGGAACGTTCTTTACCTATAATGATCCATAACCTTCCAAGTGCTATAGGAAATTGTGTTCTCATTCCTTATAGCATACACATGGAAAAGTTTGAGCTTTCATATGAAGATATGATTACATTCACAAATAGTTACGATGCTTGCACCGACTATCATGCTGGCATGGATAGATATATTATTTTTTATAATGATATTGACAAAACAAGAATGCAAAGTAATAGATACCGTTGGAATATAGCACATGAGCTAGGCCATATATGCCTAAAACATTTAGTTACTTACAACCAAACTCGTGTGTACCGCAGTTCTCTAACAAGAAGCACGTATAAACTGTTAGAGGATGAAGCTGATTGTTTCGCTGCATACATGTTAGTTCCACATGTTGGATTGTATGCATCTCACATAAAAACACAACGTGAACTAATGAATATATGTAAAATATCATCGGCTGCTGCTTCCACTAGGTATAATGACTACATCAAATGGTATAAAAGAAATGACCATCCCAAGAAATGGGATAATCATGATAAAGCACTCTCAAGAACATACTCTATTGCAGGGGCACGTAAGCATTGTTCTTTATGCAACTACATGTTATATGATAACTTCGCAAAATACTGCCCTATATGTGGAAACTCATTAAATTATACCTTGGAGGAAAAAATGGCAAGATATCCTGGAGTTGAATTAAACAAAAATAATCGTCCGGAAAAATGTTTTGAATGTGATAATGAAGAAAACTTGGTTGATTCAAAGTTCTGCATGATTTGCGGGAAAATGATGATTAATACATGTACGAACAAAGAGCAATGCAACCATGTTGGTGAAGCATTCCCTGGAAACGCACGATTTTGTCCTTATTGTGGCAAAAAAGCAACATATTATGAAAAAGGTTATTTAAAACAATATAATAAAAACGATGCTATTGTTGATGATGTAACAAATGTTGCATTCAATGCTATAACGGATGACGACATACCATTTTAGTTCCATTGCAGCGCAAAGATGCCGATGAAGGATTTTTAAAGGAAGCATTGATATATTATGGGATTTTAGATATATAGATTATTTAAGGTTATCCAATAAGCTGTAACTTATATGTTAATAGTAATGACAAGGAGTTTGTGGTATGATAACGGTAGATGATATTTTAAAATGCAAAAAAATAATAGATAAAAAAAGACGTCCCGAATTACAATTAGAACATCGTCATTATCGTATGAATATTGAGCTCACATGCAACGAACTCGATGTGAAAATGATTATGTTCATAAGAAAATTAGCAGAATCACCAAATAAAGATTTCACTGTTGGTCTTAGAATTGCCGGTCCCAGTTTTTTCGCTAACCATGATACTGTTATAGTTAGATTTCAAGGTCCTCATGGTGGTCAATCCGCAGCAAGAAATCTATCGGACTTACATAACAACTATCATATGCATTTATATACTGAGGATGACCGAATCCATCACCGCAAACTAGCTAAGTATAAGGAAGCGGCTACATTTAATAGCTTCGAACAAGCCGTTGTTGATTTTTTGGCTTTCTGCAACATAGAAGACCCTAATGGAATCTTCGATTATGAATTGGAATTAACTCAACAATTCAAAATGGATTTAGAAAATCTATAGGAGTTTGATTATGGATATTAATAACTTACTACAAAATACACCCGGAACTTTATTTCGGGCGGAAGAACAAAACAATGGCATCTACCAATTAATTGCACCACTTTTTCATGAAGACGGTGACATGATGTCCATTTATATAGAAGAATCTAATGATGGTAATATTAAGATTTTTGATAATGGAATGAGCTTAATGCGTCTATCTTACACTTTTGATATAGATACAGACAATAAAGCTAAAATTTTGAATGATATTATCTTGGCCAAAAATGCAGAAAATTACGAAGGAAACATATGTCTTACTGTTTCTCCTGAACAAATATATACCGGTATTATGACCTATTCTCAATTAGTAAACCAAATTTGTGGCTTAGATATTCTCTCCCGAGAATCTATAGCGGATCTTTTCTATGAAAATCTAAGTTCTGTAATTGAAAATACACTAACTGGTTATATATACGATAAAGACGTAACTTTACCTGAATATCGTGAAATGAAAATTGACTACGTTTTTAGAGGTGCGGATAAACCGATATACTTATTCGGGGTAAAAGACACCAATAAGGCTCAGCAAACTACAATCTGCTGCCTGCAATTAGCACAAAATAATATTCCATTTAAAAGTGTTGCTGTCTTCAACAACCTTGACAATGGGATAATAACTAAATTTGCAAGAAATACACTAATGAACACTGTCGGCAAAGTGTTTAGTGACCTTGATGGCTTTAAAGAACACGGACAAAACTATTTCAAAAGTGAAATTGCATAAATCAAAAGACCCCACGTGGTTCGCATCGTTGAGAGGCGTGTGGGGCTCATTTGTAGGGCTGCATGATACAGTCCTGTCTCACAAACAAATTGTATCATGCTCGACCGGAAATTACAACCCGGGTATTTTTATACCCGCTTTTAGGGGTAACAACATGACAAGAGCAGTAATATACGCACGGTACTCAGCAGGTCCTAATCAGACAGACCAGTCCATAGACGGCCAGCTCCGTACCTGCGAACAATACATAAAAAATAAAGGATTCTCATATATAGGTCACTATGCGGACAGACATATATCGGGAAAAACGGACAAAAGACCTGAGTTCCAAAGAATGATAAACGATGCCGAGCAAGGTCTTTTTGACGTGCTTGTGGTATATTCAACAGATAGATTTTCAAGAAGCAAATATGACTCTGCCATCTATAAAAAGAAACTGGCTGACCTTGGCATAAAGATATGTTACGCAGCTGAAAATATCCCTGATGGGCCCGAAGGTATATTGATGGAAGCTCTCATGGAGGGCTGGGCGCAATACTATTCAGAGGAACTTTCCAGAAAGATAAAGCGTGGAATGCGTGAATCTGAAATGAAAGCTAAGTGGCTCGGCGGCTTTGTAAAACCTCTCGGATATATCATCACAGAAGACAAAGACTTCGAGATAGATCCAAAGACTACGCCATATGTTGTAGAGGTTTATAAAAAGTATTTAGCTGGAGATAACTATGCTTCCCTTAGCAGGTACCTGTCCAGAAATGGAATCAGAACTCCTGCCGGAAACGAATATAAGACTGACGCTATAAAAAGAATATTAAGAAACAAATTATATATCGGTACTTACACTCATGGGGAGACAGAGATTGAAAATGCAGTACCAAGAATTATGGATGATAGTTTATTTTATAAGGTGCAAAAGAAAATGAAAACAACGAAAAAACCATACACCGCCAAGGGTGAATTTTTATTAAGCGGAAAACTTTACTGCGCTGCTTGCGGCGAAAAAATGTCGGGAACCAGTGGTACAAGTAAAACCGGTACCATGCATTACTATTACAAGTGTAAGAATAAATGTAGAAAAAATATATCTCGTGAGAAGTTGGAAAACTTTATTGTCGAGCAGGTAAAATCAACCTTTAATGATCCCGCAGAGCTTGATAACTTAGCAAATAAGCTATTTATATTGCAAAATAACGAAAACACAGCAGACGAGACCACAGAAGCCCAGACAAAAGCTTTGAGAGATGTTACCCGTCAGATAAACAATATAACCAACGCTCTTGCCAACAGACCTGACTCCACGGCTCTGCTTGATAAACTGGATGAATTGGAAGCACAGAAAGCTGACTTAAAGATGGAAATTGCAGCCAATAAAAAAGGACCTACATTATCACTTGAAGCGATAAAAGCAGGTCTGCAAGTTTTCCTTGATGGTTTTTATTTTGATGACGAGGAAACTACTAAAAAGCGAATCCTCGAGGCATTTGTGTATAAGGTCGTTCTATCAGATGGCAATGTTATTATCCAATTCAATATCGGCGATACTGACGGCTTGAAAACTACCGATCTGATAGAGTTCGACCAAACTACTGATTGGTGGAGCATAGGGGGATCGAACCCCTGACCTCATGACTGCCAGTCATGCGCGCTCCCAGCTGCGCCAATGCCCCTCATGGAGCCACTGGCCGGGGTCGAACCGGCCACCTGCACGTTACGAATGTGCTGCTCTGCCAGATGAGCTACAGTGGCTTACCGCAAAAGTATAATGACATTTTACTATGTGTTAAATATAACGTCAAGCTGACAGACAAAAATTTTCATCGTAAAGAAAACTTTTATATCATACTGGGTCATACCGGCATCCATCAAAAGAAGTATCAAACATACATATACTTTTATAACTGCAATATTTGCATGCGGTTTTGAAATTCCCCTCCATATCTCTTTTCCCTTCCCGCTTTGGCTTTATGTCTATTTTCCCTTCACACAGTTCCCTGCATATACGTTTCACCTGCATATCTACCTGCTGATACAGATTTCGAAATTCATCCTTTGACATAAGGTATCCTCCTGAAGACGAAACATATCTCCCCTCTTTCCTGCTCACCTTTACCGGAATTACGTGGGATGCTCCATTTATCTCTGTGTCCATAGAATTTATCACACTTTCATCATCGAGCAATATTCCCTCAAGCTTATAGGCATCGGCTATCTTACGCTCAAAATCCTCAGAATCTTGAGGTATAGAAGTTGTATCAGCGTCCATATCTATATCCTTTATCTTAAAATAAAATATACCCGCAGGCTGAGCAGCCTCATATGATGATTCCAGCGCTGCTTTCAGATATACCATAAGCTGAAGTTTATACCCTTTTATAAAATGTTCCGGATCTATAGAATCATCACCTGTCTTATAATCTATTATCCTAACTGCATCTGTTTCACCCTCTATAATATCAAGTCTGTCTATCTTACCCTGTATGAATACTTGCTGCTCTCCTATATCCACTTTTACAGGGGGCAAATCTTTTCCTGAACCAAAAGGATACTCAAACCGCATCGCTTTAATATTGCCTTTTCTCACCTGCTGTATCATAGACCATGCTATCCTTGAGCATATCTCAGCTATTCTCTCTGTTCTGTATTCTTCCTCTTTTCCGGAAATAAGAATTCCCTCTCTGTAAGAAAGTAAATCATTTTTTATAATTTCCTCTATCTGATCAAAACACTCATCCTGAGTTATAGTCATCCATGGGGAAACTTCATCATTTACCGACATACCGCTCTTTCTGTCAGGTGTCAAATTCTGAGATAGCTTCATGAGGCATCTGTGATAGATATCACCTATTTCTCTTGCTCCCATCTCATATACTCTTATCTGCTCTGCTCTGAGACCGTACATGATAAAATGAGCAAAAGGACATTTACTGTATTGTTCCAATCTTGAAGAGCTGACTTCCAACATAGCCCGTTCCCCTCGATACAAACTATCAGCAAAATCATTTCCCAGCATTTCCATTTTATTGTCAAAAAGCATCCCTTTTTTAACACGTTTAAAATCAGCGTCTTCTTTATCTTCATACCAGTTCATAACCTGAAGCCACCCGGTATCTATCTGCCCTCCGTCATGATATTCTCTAAGAGCATCAGCCATATAAGACAATGTCCCCTCTTTCGACGTTATTTTATCCAGAAAACAATCAGAATCAGAAAGATCACCAAAAACCGATATACTTTCCTCACTTTCGCCACCATTCATCTTTTGAAGATATTTTTTTAATTCTGTAAAAACCTCTGACGGTCTGCTTTCTTCACCCTTTTCATCCACTCCGCTGCAGCTGACATAAAGATATTCCTCAGGTAGATATAATGTTCTTAAAACAGCCAATTGTTCCTCTTGCTTTACGATCTCATCCCTTTTCGAAATTTCCAAATCCATTGACTGAAGAATCGCTTTTTCATGCTCACTTAAAAGCCCCTCATCATTTCTGTTTAAAGGCAGTACACCTTCGTTGGCTCCTACAACCAGCAGAGCTTTCAAACGGCTAAGCCTTGTTCTCTGCAATGTTCCAATCAATACACAGTCAGGACTCACAGGGACCAAACCTATTTCAACATCTTCAAACCCGGAAGTCATAAGACTCAGAAGCTCTTCATTGGAGCTTTTCTCGTTTCCTATTATCTCAACGATCTGATCAAATATATTACATATCACATCCCAACTCTGAGATGTCTCAGCGGCGCTTTCTGCAAGCCCCATATCCTCCTGCCTTCTGATTATCTCTTCCAGTCTTTCTGTCATGGCAAAATCCTTTTCAAGGAAATCATAAAGACCTCTTATTTTATCTCCGGCAGTATTGCGCCCTCCCATACAAAGTCTGGCCTTCTCAACCATATCTACCACATATTGTCTCAAATCATTGATTTTATTAAGATCCTCTGCGCTATATGTATCAGTACCCTTGGAAAAAATTTTTTTCCATGCGAAACCACGTATCCTAAATTGCTTCACATAATTTTCAAGAAGCTCCTTCTCATCATCATTAAAATCCATTATCCCGGACTTTACAAGTCTCATCAAAGCGTCATCACGATAACCTTTTGCAATCACTTCCATAAGAGCCAGAAGAAAACTTACAGCCTGATGATGCAGGACTTTACGTTTTTTATCCATAAAAACCGGTATCCCCCATCTCATGAAAGTTCTCCTTAAAATACCGCCCCTGATATCAGTATCATTACACACCACGACTATATCTCCGAATTTATAGCCTTTCTCCCTTACCAATTTAAGAATATATGCTGCCGCCCTGTCAGCCTCCGTATACATATTTGAGGCTGACACAAGTGTAACAGGAGCCGGAATTCCCCTATGACTCCACACAGTTTCCCTCGGTTTTCCGCTTATGCTCTTTATGGCAGAAGATATCCCAGCCTTCTCTGCCAGTTCAGAAAGCTGTCTCATAACATATCCTGTAAGATAAAATATTTCATTATCCTTTTCATATGTCATAACAACATTGACCCCTCTGGAAGCTCTCAGAAGGCGCTCTATCACCAGAAAATTTTTCGGAGTAAACGTATCAAACCCATATATCCATACCTCTGATTCACGTACTATCGGAGCCTCAAGGATCTTATCGCCATAAAATGTTATATAATCCTCTGAATCAAGATATTTTCCCTGTATCTGCTGTTGATAAGCTCTGTATATAGTGAGAATATCGCTGAGCTTGTATTTCAGATAACTGTTATCGTCAAGCAAGTCAAGAGTTCTTTCAAGATCTTCTTCAGAAATATCATATCGTTTCATCTCAGAGATGACGCTGTTGAGCATCTCTATAAAAGAACTTTTCCAATTAAGTCCTTTGTAAATATTAAGCCTGTCCTCCATTTTTGACACGATCTTTGTAAGGAGCATATGCCTTCCGTATTTATCTACAAGATCAGGAGTTTTGCCTCCTGCTTGCCTTATCACCTTATGACCGAGAGTAGAAAAATCTATGACTCGAAGATCTATGAGACTGTTTTTCTTAAGATAAAAAAAGGCATCCCTTTCGGCCTGCAGGGAAAACTGATCCGGTACAAGCAGCAAGGTATTGCCTTTCATATGTTCAAATATAAATTTTTCTCTATCTGTCTGTTCTCCGCCGTAATAGATATTAAGCATGGAAAATCTCCTTATTTAAGTAATAAATTCCCTGAAAACATCTTTTACGGTATCTATTTTTCGGATCCCGTCCACACCGGCGCTGCAAAAAATCAGTCCGCTATCGTAATCTCCACAAACACCACGTTTAACTGCGCCTATTATATCATACTGATCTTTTCCTGTACTTGCCAACATATCGGAAAAAGAATTTTTCATTACTCTCACTGATGTTTTCATAGGACTTCTGATTATTGTAACATCATTTTCAGTGCAGTTCAAATACAGCTTTTTGTACTCATCAGAGGCATCACATTCTTCAGTGGTAACAAATCTCGTTCCCATTAGGATCCCATCGGCTCCATATCTGTATACCTTTTCTGCATCTGATTTGTGAAATATCCCTCCTCCTACTATAAGAGGGCAATTTTCAAGTTTAGCAAGCTCTGCTTTTATTTCTGCTATTATTTTATACCTGTCCCCCGTAGCTTTCTCCAGCTCTTCTTCTTTAAAACCTAAAAGTCCCGCCGCAAGAGGACCCTGGAAAATAAATCCGTCAGGAGTTCTGTTGTATTTCTGAGTCCAAGCTTTTGTTATGGCGGAAGCTGCTCTTTTTGATGATATAGTTGGCATAAGTGCAATCTTCCTGTCAGAACAATATTCGGGAAGATTTTTAGGAACTCCTGCGCTTGTTACTATAACCTGAGCGCCTCCTCTTATAGCCGCTTTCACGTACTCTCCGGCATTAGGATTATTCCACATGATGCTTGCTCCTACGAGGCCTTTTCCTTTCGCCTTTTTTACCATATTTCTCGCCTCAGACACAGTTTTCTCTATAGCTGATAAATTTGCTTTAAGAGGATTCTCTTCATAATCATTCGTACCATATCCTATTTCAGAAGTCCCTATAAGGCCAAGCCCTCCTTCTATAGCTACAGCGGACACCAGACTGCTGCCGGCGACACCTATACTCATTCCCGCCTGTACTATAGGAACAGGCAGATGGTTTCCGGCCAGCTCCATAGGAGCCAATTCAAAAGAAGTATCTTTCTTGTAAGCCATACTGCTTCTCATCACCAGAAAATTGTTTATATTGTCCACCGAAGAGACAAACTGTCTTATACTTTCCTCCGGTATCTGAGCGATAGCTTCACGTATCATGGATTCATGAAAATCCTCATGTTCCTTTACGGCATCCATTCCGCGCTCTGTAAGACTGACTTTCACTATACGTCTGTCATTTTCATCTCTCAGACGCTGTGCATATCCCTTTTTTACAAGTCTGTTTATAGCTGTCGTAAGAGTACTGACCTTTATACCAAGTATATTGGCTATATGAGTCATGGTTTTGGGTCTTCCTGTTCCTACAGCTTCCAAAGTATGAACTTCCGTGATGGAAATATCTCCATAAGACGCATTTTGAATAGCTTCTTCCTCAAGCCTCAGCACAGTATTGAAAAGATTTACAAATATATCATTGAGTTTTTTTATTTCCCTATCCATGTCGGTTTCCTAACTGAAGGCAAACATTATCTCACATTTACAGGCCAGCACATCTGCGACATAAGCTTCCGCCAGTCCTATGCCTGAATTACTCCTTAGCCTTTCCATGCTGACTTTAAGCGTAAGAGTGTCTCCCGGAACCACTTGTTTTTTAAATTTCGCATTCTTTATAGCTCCAAAGACAGCCAGCTTGCCCTTATTCTCCGGCATAGAAAGCACAGTTATTCCTCCGGCCTGCGCCAGTGATTCCACAATGAGGACTCCGGGCATTATAGGCCTGCCCGGAAAATGTCCCTTAAAATAATACTCATCTGCTGTAACAAACTTGGTGGCAACGATGGATTTTCCTACTTCCATTTCTTCCACCTGATCTACAAGAAGGAACGGCTCTCTGTGAGGAAGCACTTCCTTTATCTGTTCTTTATCCATCAACATCTTGGCTACCTCTTTCTATCTATTGTATTTTTTCATGATAAGGGTTGCATTATGTCCGCCAAAACCGAGAGAGTTTGAGAGAACATAATTAAGCTCTGCTTTCCTTCCCACATTCGGAACATAATCAAGATCCAATTCAGGATCCTGTTTCTGAAGACCCGCAGTCGGCGGGATAAAATTCTCAACTATAGCTTTCGCACAAATAACAGCTTCAAGTCCGCCTGCTGCTCCCAGCAAATGCCCGGTCATGCTCTTAGTAGAACTTACAGGTACCTTTGTATCTTCTCCGAACACCTTTTTTATAGCAATAGTTTCAAAAGCATCATTATATGGAGTACCTGTACCGTGAGCATTAATATAATTCACATCATCGGGAGTTATTCCGGCATCCTCTATTGCCATCTTTATTGCTTTCGCTGCTCCTTCGCCTTCAGGATCAGGTGAAGTAATATGATAAGCGTCAGATGTAGCGCCGTATCCTACAATCTCTGCATATATCTCAGCGCCTCTTTTCTCTGCATGTTCGAGTTCTTCGAGAATAAGGAACCCTGCACCTTCGCCGAGAATAAACCCAGCTCTATCCTCATCAAAAGGAATAGAAGCTCTGTCAGGATCAGTTGTAGTATTCATAGCTGTCATATTGGAAAATCCGGAAAACGATACAGGGGCGAGAACCGATTCAGCTCCTCCCGCTATCACAACATCATTATATCCATGTTTAATATTTCTGTATGCTTCTCCTATATTATGAGTTCCTGCAGCGCACGCCGATACAATACCAAAGCTGGCTCCCTTTGCTTTAAATTCCATTGAAATATTACCGGCGACAGCATTTGGCATCATCATAGGTACTAAAAGAGCCGACGCCCTTGCAGTGGTCCCTTTTTTCACACATTTAGTAACTTCGCTTTCAAGAGTAGCCAAGCCGCCTATCCCTGTACCGCCATATACTCCGAATCTGCCAGAATCTACATTCTCTCCGCTTACGATTCCGCTGTCAGCTACAGCTTCTCTCGCAGCCACGAGAGCATATTGATCTGCTATATCAAGCCTCCTTGCTGCTCTCTTATCTCCGAAATCAAAATTTTTTACCTCAGCAGCTAAAGTAACTTTATGTCCTTCAAGATCAAATCTTGTAATTCTGCCTATGCCGTGTTTTCCGGCCTTTATAGATTCCCACATAGTTTCTATGTCGTTTCCTACAGGGGAGACAACGCCGAGCCCTGTAACTACAACTCTCTTTTCCATATCAGTTCCTCCTTATGAACTTGCCTATCTACATTATCAATCCGCCATCCACACTTATTACCTGTCCTGTAACATATGAACTCATGCCTGAAGCAAGGAAAAGCGCTGCATTAGCTATATCCTCCGGTTGTCCCAGCCTTCCAAGCGTTATGTTCTTAGCCGCATTATCTTTCTGTTCATCTGTCAGTACCGCCGTCATATCTGTCTCAATAAATCCGGGAGCAATCGCGTTAACTCTTATTCCGCGTCTGCCCAGTTCCTTTGCCGCTGACAATGTCATGCCTACTATTCCTGCCTTCGATGCGCTGTAATTTACCTGAGCGGGATTTCCTTTAAGCCCTGATACAGAAGCCATATTGATTATAGATCCGCTTCTTTTTTTCACCATCAGAGCAGAAAGCTCCTTCATCATATAAAATGCTCCGTTAAGATTCGCATTTATCACTTTTGTGAAATCCTCATCACTCATTCTCATCATGAGTTTATCATTTGTAATCCCCGCATTATTGACAAGTATGTCGACTTTTTTGTCAAAATCAGTTTTTATAAGCTCCGCAATTTTCTTGGCTGTTTCGGGATCAGCTACATCACCTTTTAGTACGCGAACCTCCGTTCCCATCTCTTTAAGTTCATCTGCAGTTTTTTCTGCTTCTGCATCATTGCTTCTGTAGCACAGGACAACATTAGCACCGTTCTCGCAGAAAACTCTGGCGATGGCTTTTCCTATACCTCTTACGCCTCCTGTTATCACTGCTGTTTTATCTTTTAACATTATTTCCTCCGATCATTTAACGAATCTAAATAAGCTCTTTCAGCTGTGCAACTGCATTCTGTAGTGTTTCAACATTCTCTACATTGAGAGCCGCTATTTCGGGGCATGTTTTTTTCGTAAGTCCTGTCAATGTCTTCCCCGGTCCGACTTCTACGATAGCCTTTACTCCTTCTGTCTGAAATTTCTTTATTATTTCTTCCCAGTATACCGGACTCATGGCCTGTTTTGCCAGCATATCGGTAAGATATTGTCCTTCATCCTGACCATCAAAATCTTTCATGATATCGTCTGCAGTTACATTTGCATATACCTTCTTTTTCGGCGCCTTAAGATCCGCCTCAAGCAAAACGTCTTTAAGCTTTTCCGCCGCCGGTATCATCATAGGACTGTGAAAGGCTGTACTTACGCCCAAAGGAATCGCTTTTACGCCTTTTGCCTTTGCAGCCCTTCTGAAACGCTTCAAAGCCGCCTTATCCCCTGCCACTACAGTCTGAACAGGTGAATTGAAGTTGACCCCCTCAAGAATTCCGTCCTCTCTCGCATCTTCTACCGCTTCAAGTATTGCCTTGCGGTCTCCTATACCTGCCGCCATTCCGCCTTTGGCATTGCCTTCTTCATCAAGGCCCGCCTGCTGCATGAGAACACCTCGCTTTGAAACAATATCAATTCCTTTGCTTATTTCGTCTATGGCTCCTGCTGCCGTAAGTGCCGAATACTCTCCCAAACTGAATCCTGCAAGAGCCACCACCTCCAGATCATCTGTCATTGCCTGTTTTTTTATTTCCGCCATGAAAGCTTCATAGGCTGCCATAGTGGTAGTATAAATCGTAGGCTGTGTAACATGCGTCTGCTTAAGAGTTTCTTCATCTCCTTCAAAACACCATGCCTTCACCTGATCTCCTGCCATATCAAATATGGTCTTTGCTTCCGGATAAGTCTCGTAAAGATCCTTTCCCATTCCGCTATACTGTGCTCCCTGACCTGCAAATACTATTCCTATCTTCATAAATCTTCTCCGCCTCCTTGAACATTTCTTCTATCATTTCAGCTGCTGTCTGTTCTTTATGCACCAGTCCTGCGATCTGACCGGACATGATATTGCCATTGTCTGCATCGCCGTCTCTTACCGCAGCAGCCAGCGTTCCTGTACACAGCTCGTTGATTTCTTCCTCCGGAGCGTTCTTCTTCTCCAAAGAAAGTATTTTTCTCGCCAGCTTATTTTTGATTATTCTCACCGGATGTCCTGTACTTCTCCCCGTAGCCACTGTTGAAGAGTCCTTCGCTTTAAGAATTGCGTCCTTATATCCCTGATGTATGATACATTCCTCAGCTACCAGAAATCTCGTTCCAAGCTGAACACCCTTCGCTCCCAGCATATATGCCGCAGCGATTCCTCTGCCGTCAGCAATGCCTCCTGCTGCAATTACAGGTATATTCAAAGCATCTACCATTTGCGGAACAAGAGCCATAGTCGCAGTCTCTCCGATATGTCCTCCCGCCTCTGTTCCTTCCGCAACAACAGCATCCGCTCCCGCACGCTCCACTCTGAGAGCCAAAGTCACATTGGCAACTACGGGAATCACCTTAATTCCATGTTCCTTCATCTTTGCAATATATTTACCCGGGTTTCCTGCTCCTGTCGTAACTACCGGAACCTTTTCTTCACATACCACCTCAACCAGTTCATCTACATTGTCCGCCATCAGCATTATATTAACGCCGAAAGGCTTATCCGTCATTTCTCTCGTTTTCTTTATCTGATCTTTCAGCCAATCTCCGCTTTGCCCTCCGGCAGCAATTATTCCGAGTCCGCCGCCGTTGCTCACAGCTGCCGCAAGATGATACTCTGCTATTCTCGCCATTGCACCTTGGATAATAGGATATTTTGTTCCTAAAATTTCACAGACATTCAACATGTTATTCCTCCTGTTTAATGTTCTTTATTCTAATTTCTAATTGTAAGTTCAAATACTTTGATTATCAAACTAAATTATATGATACTATTTAGAGTTGATTTAGTCAAGTACTGTCCCCAACAGCCGCTGTCCCGCTTTATCAATAGCTTAAAATGCCAGAGGCAAAATACGCTTACTCTCCTCGTCAACAAATTAAATAAAAAAGAGATGCACTGTCAATATACACCTCTTCACACTTTTTCTATATTATTTCCAATAAATCTGACGGCTTTTCCAGTATGTAATCCGGAGCCGCATCTCCCAATTCTTCTTTCGTTTTTCCGCCAAGAGCCAGTGACCATGAAACCAGAACCGACTTTACACCTGCATTTTTTGCACAAAGCAAATCAAATATCGTATCTCCCAGCATTATAGCATTTTCAGGAACAGATCCCAATTTTTCCAATGTTATATTTATTGGCTGGGGATCAGGCTTATGTCTCGTAGTATCATCTGCCGTCAACACTGTATCAAAGTAATCTTTTATTTCATATTTTTCCAGACCCTGCATAGTGGTGCTGTACAGTCTGGATGTTACCAGTGCTGTCTTGTACCCTCTTCCTTTGACCTCCGCCAACAGTTCTTTCATTCCCGGGAACAAATTTATAAGTTCACCGAAATTATCACGATGAAAACTCCTGTATACCTCCAGCGAATCTTTTGCCGGTACATCCGGGAAAAACTTTTTCATGGTCTGCTCCAAAGGTTCCCCAAAAGTATTTATCAGCCGTTCGGGATCTTCTTCGCGATTTTCAAGTGTTCTGAAAGTATGCTGCCAGGACATCAGTATAACATCATTTGTATTCATAACGGTCCCGTCAAAATCGAAAAGCACTGTATCTATATTGCTCATATGAAAAATATCCTCCGGTAAATATATTATTTAAGTTTCATTGTCAGTCCTATTTTCTGCTTGTCACGATCTATATTTATTATTTTGACCTTTACTGTATCGCCCACCGACACCACATCCATAGGATGCTTAATATATTTGCTGCTCATCTGAGATATATGAACAAGTCCGTCATTTTTGACCCCAATATCTACGAACGCTCCGAAATCCACCACATTTCTAACGGTTCCTTCAAGTTCCATATCAAGTTTAAGATCGTCAAATGATTTTACATCGTTTCGAAAAACCACAGACGGAGCGTCCTCACGCGGATCACGTCCCGGCTTTTTCATTTCCGCTACTATGTCTGAAAGTGTGAGCACTCCTGCATTCAGATCGGCCGCCATTTTTTCTATGGCTCTTTTCATATTTCTCTTAGGTTTTTCATTCTTTTTTGAAAGTTCCTTCAAAGCAGCAAGACCTTTAGCTCTTGTCTTTAGCTGCTTAGATTTTTCTTCTTCTCCGTAAACTGCCCATATTCTGTCGTCTATATCTGGAATTCCTCCTCGCTGAAGCTCTGTTTTATCTATTCCCAGCTTATACAGCATTGCTTCAGCTACAGAATATGATTCAGGGTGAACTGAAGTACTGTCAAGAGGATTCTTTCCATCAGAAATTCTTATAAATCCCGCACACTGATTGAAAGTTTTTTCCCCCAGCTTTGCAACCTTTTTCAGCTCTTTACGCTCCTTAAAAGACCCATTCTTCTCTCTGTAATCTACTATATTTCCGGCAATACTCATATTTATTCCGGCCACATGAGCAAGAAGTGAAGGTGATGCCGTGTTAAGCTCGACACCTACTCTGTTTACACAGTCTTCCACCACATTGTCAAGAGCATTTTCAAGAAGCCCCTGATTGATATCGTGTTGATACTGCCCCACACCTATGCTCTTTGTGGGGATTTTCACCAGTTCTGCAAGAGGATCCTGAAGACGTCTGCCCAAAGACATGGCGCCTCTTACGGTAACATCCAGATCAGGATATTCCTCAGTTGCCAGCTTTGATGCCGAATACACTGATGCTCCTGCTTCATTTACTATGGTATAATTTATATCTCTGCCTGACTTTCTGATGAAATCCGCAACTACTTCTTCTGTCTCTCTTGATGCCGTTCCATTGCCGATTACGATTGTGTTTATTTTAAATTTATCTGCCAGTTTAGCCAGCACAGCTTCTGTTCCTTTGATGTCCTTTTTTGGCTCTGTAGGATAAACAGTTGTATACGCCAGCAACTTTCCGGTTTCATTAAGAACAGCGATTTTGCATCCTGTCCTGTATCCCGGATCTATGCTAATAATCCTCGCTCCTTTTACAGGAGGTACCATAAGCAGCTTTTCCGTATTTTTAGCAAACACCTTAACCGCTTCTGCCTCGGCTCTCTCTGTCAGCATATTACGTGCTTCACGCTCGGCAGCAGGTGCTATCAGCCTTTTATAAGCATCTGCAACAGTATCTCTGATAAGCTCTGTAAATATAGATTTCTCATTAGTTATTGCCGAATCACATAAAAGCTCTTCCATTTTGCCGGTATCAGTCTTCACCTTTACCTTGAGTTTCTTTTCCTTCTCACCTCTGTTAATGGCCAAAATCCTGTGATTAGGTATCTTATCTATTCCTTCGCTGTATTCGTAATACATTTCGTATACAGTTTTTTCCTCAGGATCTACCGCCTCCGTAGTTATTACTCCTATATCTCTGGTTTTTTCTCTTATGGCTGCTGTCAGCTCAGGATCATCAGAAATCATTTCGGCGATTATATCACATGCGCCCTGAATAGCATCTTCTGCTGATTCAACACCTTTTTCGGCATCTGCAAATTCCGCCGCAAAATCTTCGGCCTTTCCGGTTTCCTGTCTCTGTTCCAAAATCTTCAAAGCCAGCGGCTCCAGCCCTTTTTCCTTTGCCTTTGAAGCTCTGGTTGCCTTTTTCTTTTTATAAGGCTTATACAGATCCTCTACTCTCTGAAGAACTTCTGCTTCCTCTATCTGCTGTCTAAGTTCATCTGTAAGCTTTCCCTGTTCCTCTATAAGTCTTATGACTTCTTCTTTTCTTTCCTGCAGATTTCTCAGATAAGTGAGTCGCTCATCCATATCTCTGAGGACCACATCACTGAGCCCTCCGGTAACTTCCTTTCTGTATCTGGCTATAAAAGGTATGGTGTTTCCTTCGTCTATAAGGGCCACCGTCTGCTGCACCTGAGTTTCTTTAAGCTGAAACTCTTTTGCAATCATCTCAATGATGTTCATCTGCTACTCCTTTTGCTTTAGTTTTTCGTTAATAAAATAGTCCAGGTCGCCATCCATCACCGCTTCCACATTGCCGACTTCTGCTCCAGTCCTATGATCTTTTACCATAGTATACGGATGAAAGACATACGATCTTATCTGGCTTCCCCATGTTATCTGACTGTAGTCACCTTTAAGCTCATCCAGATTTTCCTTCTTTTCCTGCTCTTTTAATTCTATCAGCTTCGACATCAGCAGCTTCATTGCAGTTTCTCTGTTCTGGTGCTGTGATCTTTCATTCTGGCACGTTACTACTATGTTAGTCGGTATATGGGTTATTCTTATGGCAGAGTCCGTCTTATTAACATGCTGCCCGCCTGCGCCGCTGGATCTGAAAGTATCTATTCTTAGATCTTCACTGTTTATCTCCACATCCACATCATCATCGATTTCCGGTACCACGTCCAACGATGAAAATGATGTATGTCTTCTACCTGATGAATCGAAAGGCGATATCCTTACTATTCTGTGAACGCCTTTTTCATTCTTAAGATATCCATAGGCGTTCTCCCCTTCCACAAGAAGTGTTGCACTCTTTATTCCTCCCTCCGGGTCTTCCTGCATATCTATGAGCTTCGCTTTGTAACCCTTCTTTTCACACCATCTGGTATACATCCTGAAAAGCATTTCCGCCCAATCCTGAGCATCTGTACCTCCGGAGCCTGCGTGTACGGAAATTATGGCATTATTTTTATCATATTTGCCATTTAAAAGGGTCCTCAGTCTCAGATCCTCAAGATCCGCTGACAGTTTGTCAAAAGCTTCCTGTGCCTCTTCAGCCAATGACTCGTCCTGCTCCTCATCAGCCATCTCAATCATGACCTCCAGATCTTCCATCTGTCCGCTTAAACCATCCAGCTCGGATAATTTATCGTCCAGAGATTTTTTCTCCTTCATTATCTTTTGAGCGGATTCAGGATCATCCCAAAAACCGCTTTTGTTCATTTCGGATTCTATCTCCTCAAGTCTTCCTTTAAGCCCTTCCGGGTCAAAGGGACTCACCTGCCTCTTTGAGCAGCCCCTGCAGTGCAGGTATCTGACCTTTTATCTGGTCAAGCTGTATCATATTCTCACATCCTTTTTATTTTTATTTTAATATATCTTTATGATGTCATACCTTGCTTCGCAAGCTATTCTTGGGGAGTCGTCCTCCCACAGCAGTGTTTATATTTTTTACCGCTGCCGCATGGGCATGGGTCGTTTCTTCCTACTTTCGGAGCATCCCTTCTGACTGTTTGTTGTTTATGCTCTCTCTGCGGAATCACCGCTTCTGCCGGAACATCCTGACCTCCGCCTGCCATAAGTGCGTCTTCCTCCGAGAATTCATCTTTATGACCTTCTCCGCTTCCCAACACATCTTTCCTCTCTGTAGTGGTCTGAACAGTCACGTTATAGCAGAATTTAACAAAATCCTCCTTAATGGAATTTATCATCAGTTCAAACATATCAAAGCCCTCCTGCGCATATGCTGCCGCAGGATCCTGTCCTCCAAGCCCTCTGAGTCCTATTCCGCTTTTAAGCTGATCCATAGCGTCTATATGATCCATCCACTTATTGTCGACAACTCTTATAAGTATCATTCGCTCCACTTCTCTGAGCTTGTCTATGCCGATCTCTTCTTCTTTTTGCTGATAAAGATCTTCAAAATCCGCATATATTCCGGCTTTAAGGCTTTCCTCATCCATATCGGAGAGTGTTTCCTGATCAAAATTCAAAGGTTCAAACTTAGGCGAAATTTTTCTCAGACCTTTATTTATAGTGTCAAAATCCCACTCTTCTGCAAACTTAGACTGTATTACTACAGGATCTACAACTTCATTTACCAGCTGATGTGTCATAGATATAAGATCTTCTCTGAGGTTCTCTCCGAACAACACTTTTTTACGCTCGCCATAGATGATTTCACGCTGCTTATTCATCACATTATCATATTGAAGCACATATTTTCTTATTGAAAAGTTTTTACCCTCTACTTTTTTCTGTGCGTTTTCTATCTGCTTGGTAATCATCTTGGCTTCAATAGCCTCATCTTCTTCTACGCCAAGTCTCTGAACGATAGCCTGCATCCTCTCTCCGCCGAAAAGTCTCATGAGGTCATCTTCCATTGATATACAGAACTGCGTCTGTCCGGGATCTCCCTGCCTTCCGGAACGTCCCCTCAGCTGATTGTCTATTCTTCGAGATTCGTGTCGCTCTGTACCTATTATACACAGACCTCCCAGCTCAACAACTTTTTCCTGCTCTGCCTTTCTTTCCTCCTTGTACTTCTCAAGAAGTTTTCTGTACTCCTCCCGCGCTTTAAGAAGCTCGGCATCATCAGACTGAACAAAACTTGTAGCAAAGGCTATCGATTCTTCGTCATATCCCTTTTGAACCATCTCTTTTCTTGCCTCAAACTCCGGATTTCCTCCCAAGATGATATCGGTACCTCTTCCGGCCATGTTAGTAGCTATGGTTATGGCGCCAAGACGTCCTGCTTCAGCGATTATCTGTGCTTCCTTCTCATGCTGCTTGGCATTCAGTATGTTGAAGTCTTTAATTCCCCGCTTTTTAAGAGCATCGGCGATAAGCTCCGATTTCTCTATGGAAATCGTACCTACAAGAACCGGCTGTCCTTCCTTATGCGCCGCCTCTACACGATCAACTATAGATTTATATTTCCCGTTTTCTGTAGCATACACCGCATCCTGAAGATCTTCCCTGACTATTGGCTTATTGGTAGGAATAACCACTACATCCATATTGTATATATCTCTGAACTCACTCTCTTCAGTCTTGGCTGTACCTGTCATACCTGCCAATTTCTGATACATCCTGAAATAATTCTGCAGCGTTATAGTAGCCAAAGTCTTTGATTCAGAACGGACAAGAACATTTTCTTTTGCTTCAATAGCCTGATGAAGTCCATCGCTGTATCTTCTTCCGAACATAAGGCGTCCTGTAAATTCATCTACAATAACGATCTCTCCGTCCTTAACGATATAATCCACATCACGCTTCATCATATTTCTTGCCTTCAAAGCCTGCAGCACATGATGGTTTATCTCCATGTTCTCAGGATCGGAAAAATTCTCTACGTCAAAATATTTCTCACATTTTGCAACACCTTCATCGGTAAGAGCTATCTGCTTATCCTTTTCCTCTATGGTAAAGTCCGCCTCCTCGCCCTCTTTAAGAGTTCTGACGAACCCATCAGCCCTCTTATACATATCTGTTGATTTGTCACCTTTTCCCGATATTATCAGTGGTGTTCTTGCTTCATCTATCAAAATGGAGTCTACCTCGTCTATGATGGCATAATTGAGTTCTCTCTGCATCATAGCTTCCTTGTATATAACCATGTTGTCTCTAAGGTAGTCAAATCCGTACTCATTGTTTGTTCCGTAAGTAATGTCAGCCTGATATGCCGCACGCCGCTCATCTTCAGATATTCCGTGTACGACGCATCCCACCGTAAGCCCCAGGAATGTATAAAGCTTGCCCATCCACTCCATGTCACGCTTTGCCAGATAATCATTTACAGTTACCACATGCACACCTTTACCTTCAAGCGCATTGAGATAGGCCGGAAGCGTAGCCACAAGAGTCTTACCTTCACCAGTCTTCATCTCTGATATCCTTCCCTGATGAAGAACGATACCTCCTATTACCTGCACATAAAAATGTTTCATTCCCAGACTTCTCCACGCGCCTTCTCTACATACAGCAAATGCTTCAGGCAATATATCATCAAGAGACTCGCCTTCCTGCACACGTTTTTTGAATTCCTCCGTTTTTTCACGAAGCTGTTCATCTGTAAGCGCCGCCATCTCGTCTTCGTGACTCATAACCCGGTCTGCTATTTTCGAAACCTTTTTTACTTCTTTTTCATTAAGATCACCAAAGATCTTTTCCATTAAACCCATTATGACTTCCCCTTTCTATTTTTAACTTCCTGCATTTTCCACTTTCAGATTTATTTCTATAGCCTTTCTTTCGTTGGCCTTAATTATCCGTACCCTCAGCTTTTTATCTCCTATTATTTCTTCAAAGGTGTCATTCTTAGCCGGAAGCTTGTCCATGCTCATAACGACCCATCCGTTTACGGTAACTACATCTGGTATATCATCTATGCCAAAATAATCAAACACCTTATTGATATTAGCACTGCACTTTACTCTGAAACTGCCGTTGTTAAGCGGTATTATATCATTTGATATTACTGCATCGTGCTCATCAAATATCTCTCCCACCAGTTCTTCTATGATATCTTCCATTGTGACCAATCCCTCGGTCCCGCCGTATTCATCTGTCACTATGGCCATATGTGTCTTTAAATGCTGCATTTTTCTAAGAAGATCGGATATCTTCATTACAGTACTGACAAAAACTACAGGGACAACCCCATCAGCAACACTTTTTTCAGTCCCCATCACATAATTATAAAAATCCTTTTGATTTATGACGCCCGTTATCCTATCTATATCTTCCTCATAGACGGGAAGTCTCGAGAAACCTGTTTTTACAAATATCTTCGCCAATTCCTCGTTGGAACATCTGACATCTGCCGCACAGATCTCAGGTCTCGGAGTCATTACATCTTCTGCTGTAAGATCAAAAAATCCTATGGCATTCTGAATAAGCTCACTGTGCTTTCCTTCAATGGTTCCTGCGGTTTCAGCCTCCTCAACCATAGTTTTGATTTCATCTTCTGTAATAACATCTGCGTTATTTAATTTCAACAATTTCGATATAAATAGCTTCCACTTCGTAAACAAAAAATTTATCGGAGTCATTAAAGTCATAAGCTTTTTCAGCATAGGAGCCGAAAGCATGGCAAAGCTCTCAGGTTTTTCCTTAGCTATACTCTTAGGCGTTATCTCTCCGAATATCAGCACAACCACAGTGATGACTGCAGTAGCGACAGTAGCCCCATACGAGCCCATGAGATTTACAAACAACATCGTAGCAATAGATGTCATTGCAATATTGACGATATTATTTCCTATCAGTATAGTAGTCAGGAGCTTATCGTATTTATCAGAAAGTTTCAGAACCCGATCCGCCTTCTTATTGCCTTCGCCGGCCATATTCTTAAGTCTTATTCTGTTTACCGATGTAAATGCAGTTTCAGTTGCTGAAAAGTATGCTGAAAACATTATAAGCACTATTATTATCACTGTATCTTTGATAATGACACTGCCCATTAAACGCAATTCTCCCCTTTCAAAACACATCTTTTATATTTATAAATTATCTAATTAATCAGTATACCTTATTTTACCTTGAAATGGAATAAATAACAGGAGATTTATTATGTTAAATTCTCTGAAAATAATGTGTCGGTGCTTTACTCTTTTCTCGAATATCAAACAAAATACGAAGTTTGTACCCTGATCCGGTTCGATTCTTTATACAAAAAAACAGCTGTTCTGGTAAAACAGCTGTCTCAGTTTTTTCGTCATCTGCAATATTATTTTTTTTCCGCAAATCTCCCGCTGAGATCAAACCCGTGATCTACAGGCCCACTTCCGTGTCCCAAATCAAGCATCGCCGACAATGCCCCTGATATATATGCCTTAGCCTCAGCTACAGCATCTTTAAGATCAAATCCCTTAGCTAAATTTGATGCTATGGCACTTGAAAGCGTACATCCTGTACCATGTGTATTGGGATTGTCTATACGTCTTGCGCCGATCCAGCTGATATTTCCTTTGGAATACAATATATCATCAGCATCTGATTCACTGTGCCCGCCTTTACACAACACAGCGCAGCCATAATTTTTACTTATCGCCATAGCCGCCATCTCCATATCTTCCTTTTCTGCAATCTCAAAACCTGTCAGAGCTGACGCCTCCGGTATATTGGGAGTTACTATTGCAGCCAGCGGAAAGAGCTTGTTTTTCAAAGTCCAGACTGCTTTTTCCTGCATAAGTCTCGACCCGCTGGTCGATATCATGACAGGATCAACCACTACGTTTTTTGCATTGTATTCGCTCAGCCTGCCGGCTATAACCTCTATGAGAGAAGGAGAAGATACCATTCCGATCTTTACCGCATCCGGCCGTATATCACAAAAAATATCATCTATTTGCCTCTTCAGGAATTCCGGAGTCACCTCTACTATCTCTGATACACCCATGGTATTCTGAGAAGTCAATGCAGTTACAGCGCTCATCCCGTATACACCGTTCATTATCATGGTTTTCAGATCCGCCTGTATTCCCGCTCCCCCACTGCAATCACTTCCTGCTATTGTCAGCACAGCTTTCTTTTTCATATTCTTTCACCTTTTTTAATTCAGTTTCAATAAACAACAGCCCGAGCCTCTGATATAAGACTTCTTGCCGCAGACTGTATATCCTCTGCTGCAAACAATGCGGAAACGACGGCAAAACCATCCATACCCATTCCTTTCAGCTGTTTCATATTTTCAATATTAACGCCGCCTATAGCTACAGAAGGAATGGATACTGCTTCACATATATCTTTCAGTTCTTGTCTGGTTATTCTTATGGCGCCCTGCTTAGTAGGAGAAGGGAATACCGCGCCTACTCCTATATAATCCGCTCCTGCCGCTTCTGCCATTTTTGCCTGTTTCACAGTCTTTGCCGTGACACCTATTATGAACTCTCTGCCTGCCAGTTTCCTGATTTCTTCAGCCGACATATCTTCCTGGCCGACATGTATCCCATCCGCTCCGGATCTTAAAGCAACATTCAAATTATCATTTATTATAAGAGGTACACTGTAATTTTTACACAGAGCTTTCAACTTTACCGCTTCCGCTGTGAAATCCTCTTCTTTCATATATTTTTCTCTCAGCTGAACACATGTCACTCCGCCTTCAAGAGCATCCCTCACCTGCGAATATAAGGTTTCTTTAACTGCATGAACACGGTTTGTCACAGCATAAAGCAGCAATTGTTCCTTTTCAAATTTCACTGTCCCCATAATCCTTTCCACGCCTTGTCTCAATGCTCTGAAAATATTTACCCGGTTCTCTGCATGTCATCATGCCGCTCATTATACAAGCCCCTTCTGCTCCTGCCTGTTTTATTTCTCCGATATTATCAGGTCCTATTCCTCCTATTGCATACACCGGAACAGACACTGCCACACATACCTCTTTGAGAAATTCAATTCCTCTCGGTTCCAGATTTCTCTTACAGCCGGTAGAGAAAATATGACCTGCTGTTATATATGTACATCCCAGTCTCTGGGCTTTCCGCGCTTCCTCGACAGAATGGCACGATGCTCCTATTATGTCAAATCTTGTTTTCTCTTTCTCAGGCATTTTCTTCAAAAGTTCCATCGGCATATGCAGAGCCCGCGCTGATAATCTTGCCGCCACATCTTTAAAGCTATGCAGTATGCATATAACTCCTGATTTCCTGCAAATTTCCATTACATCACCTGCAAGATTCTCATACTGCCCTTCTGTCATATCTTTTTCTCTCAAGATTATTCCGGCAGGACTGCACTTTGCTATTTTATTTATCCTTTCAATGAAATCTCCGTCGCATAAATGTCTATTGGTAACACATATTATATCAGACATAAAGATAATCGTTCAGCACAGGCTGCAGTCCTTCTTGGGAAATATCTTTATACATTTCCTCAAAGCTTCTGTCATCATTTATCTCAAATTGCTCGTCGCCTTCCTTACTGCCGCTCTCCTTTCCTGTATACTTGCTCTCATGATCGCCTATTCCCGTAGAAACACCGGCGGATACTTTTGTCGCTGCGATTTTTACAATACCATTTCTAAAGCTTTCACTTTCCCTTGACGATACGGTAATCCCTGCAAAAGGCAGGAAGATCCTATATGCACAGATTATCTGGCAAAGCTGTTTCTCATGGACATCCAGCGGGTTTATCTTATCATTATTGACTATAGGCCTCAGCCTCGGACATGACAAGGACATTTCGGCATGAGGATATTTTCTCTGCAGATAATATACATGAAGCGCAGTTGCAAGAGCATCTTTTCTAAAATCCGAAAGGCCTAAAAGAGCCGAAAAAGCCACGCCCCTCATACCTCCCATAAGAGCTCTTTCCTGAGATTCGAATCTATACGGCCATACTCTCTTATGGCCCATCAGATGGAGTTTTTCATATTTTTCATCATCATATGTCTCTTGAAAAACCGTCACATAATCAGCTCCGCACTCATGAAGAAATCTGTATTCATCGGTATTGACAGGATAAATCTCAAGCCCCACCATCTTAAAGTACTTGCGGGCCATCCGGCAAGCCTGTCCTATGTACTCCACATCACTCATACTGCGGCTTTCACCTGTAAGAATAAGTATTTCTTCCATTCCCGAGTCCGCTATTATTTTCATCTCGTTTTCTATCTGCTCAGGGGTCAGCCTCATTCTGCTTATATGGTTATAACAGTTGAATCCACAGTAAACACAGTAGTTTTCACAGTAGTTTGCGATATAAAGAGGCGTAAACATATATACCGTATTACCAAAATGTTTTCTTGTCTCGCTCCTCGCTCTTTGCGCCATCTGCTCCAGAAAAGGTTCTGCTGCCGGGGACAGCAGCGCTTTAAAATCTTCTACAGTACAGAATTCGTGCTGCAAAGCTGCTACCACATCCTTTTCCGTATATACAGAATAATCATACTGCTCCATTTGTATCATTACTTTTTCACGGATATCTGACTTTATCTGCTCCATTCCCGGCATATATGTCATGTGATCTGTCCTGCAGGACGGATCGCCTTCGATCTTATGTTTTTTAGCAAGAGCAGTTTCCGATAAATGCTCTGAATCAACAAAAAAATCGTTCCTCATGTGCTCCTCCTAATCTCTCAAAAATCCCGTAAGGGGATCCGATGCCGCTGCACCTCTTACAAGAACTCTTCCAAGGCCAGAAAGATAAGCCTTTCTTCCGGCTTCTATCGCCTTTTTGAAAGCTGATGCCATCATGGGAAGATCCCCTGCCGTTGCCAAAGCTGTATTGGCCATAATGGCTGCAGCGCCCATTTCCATTGCTTCACATGCCTGAGAAGGTCTGCCGATACCTGCGTCGACTATAATAGGCACATCTATTTCGTTTATCAATATCTGAATGAACTCTTTAGTGGCAAGACCCTTGTTGGATCCTATTGGGGACGCCAGCGGCATTACCGATGCAGCTCCTGCATTAACCAGATCTCTCGCCGTATTGAGATCCGGATACATATAAGGCATTACCACAAAGCCTTCCTTAGCAAGTATTTCAGTTGCTCTGACTGTTTCACCATTGTCAGGGAGCAGATATTTTGAATCCCTCATTATCTCGATCTTGATGAAATCCCCACATCCCAGTTCTTTAGCCAGTCTGGCTATCCTTACAGCTTCATCGGCATCCCTTGCACCGGAAGTGTTTGGCAGAAGTGTTACATTTTCCGGAATGTAATCCATTATATTTTCCTCATCCTTTGTGTTGGCTCTCCTAACAGCCAATGTGATTATCTCAGCTCCGGCATATTCCACTGCGGCCTCAATAAGGTTCAGAGAGTATTTGCCTGATCCTAAAATGAATCGTGAATTAAATTTATATCCTCCTATTATAAGTTCATCATTTTTCTGCATATAAATTCCTTCTTTCTTTATCTGTTGTTATACATCATATTTACCTGCAATGATCCTCATTATCATATTGGCCTGATGTGCCGCACATATCATAACTCTGGATGAAAACAGCCCATCCCCCTTATCCGCATCACTGATTTCATCACCGCAAAGATAAAACTTTTCTGTTACTTTCCTTGTCCTTATGGTATTTGAGGACAGTATCCCTGCCATTCCCGATCCCGATACTAAATACTTTTCCGGCATATTTTCAAGAATAAAATTTGCCAGCATTGCTTTGGCTTCTGCCACATCAAAAGCTTCGCATATAATATCATCATTTCTCAAAAGCCTCCGGATATTTTCCTCTGTAATCCTTACCGTATCCACAGTCACCTTCACATAAGGCGCTATCATCAGAAGATTCTCCTTTAGCGCTTCTGTTTTAAAAACTCCCGGTTGATGAGCCATATATTGCTGTCTGTTAAGATTGGATATATCCACTCTGTCAAAATCTATAAGATGAAGATGGCCCACTCCAGCTCTGGCAAGTGCTGTTGCCACATTAGAGCCAAGCCCTCCGAGACCGCATATAGCTACCGATGCGTCAGCAAATCTGTCTTGAAGCACCTTTCCGTGTCTTCTGTCAAGTTCCCTACGCATCTCTTCTCTTGAAGGTATCATCAGCCACCTCCGACAAAACTTACTATCTCAACTATGTCTCCATTCTCGAAGGCTGTATTTTCATATTGACTTTTAGGGACTATTTCCCCATTTTTTTCTACTGCAACACGCTTTAAATCATATCCTTCTTCGGACAGGTATACAGCAATCAATTTCCCTTTTGCATTACAACTTTTACCATTTATTTTCACCATGGCATGCACCTCCTCATTCATCTATATTTCACTGAAAAACTTCCCAATACTGAAATACTCTGCTTCACAAGCCACATCAGACAACTTGGCAAAACGAACAGTGTCATCCAACAAAAATCGAAATACCGCAGATGCAATAAATACCTGTATTTTACAGTGCCTTTCTCCAAATAACAAATCCAGTAAAGCTTTTCTTTATAAACCGATCCACTCCAGTTAATCCCTCAAAATACAAAAAACTCATAAAAAAAATTCCCTTAAACGGGAACTTCCTGTAATACTTAATTTAAAAAGAAAACTTGTATTTCCGGACTTCCCTACGTTGGCATTATCCAAATCAGGTAATGGGTCGAAGGTCATACCTTCCTCTCAGCCTGTCATACAAGCTCCCCGCCATTTATTTGTTAAAAATATTATAACCTCAGCCTTATATAAAAGCAAGTTTTTTATCTATAGCATCCAGTCCTCAGCTTATCATAGCTCTGCCTGCCCATACGCCTCCTATACAAAGAATAACACTGACAGCCACATAAACTGTAAACGCCGATATCTTCCCGCTTTCCAAAAGTCCCAGAGCCTCAAGAGAAAAAGTCGAAAAAGTAGTAAATCCTCCGCATATTCCCACCTTTATAAAAAGCAGTACAGGGCCGCTTACAAGCTCACATGTTTCCGCCGATTTTACAATCATTCCTATTAAAACCGCGCCCAGAACATTGACTGCCAAAGTCTGAAACGGTATATCATGCCTGTTCAAAAACGGTATCAATCCTATGAGATATCTGAACACTGAACCTATAAAACCTCCGACTCCTACAGCTAAACAATTAATCAACATGCTCTTTGACCTTCCTTCCCTCAGAAGCCATCACCTCATTAGTATCTCTGCTTTCCGGTCTGCAAAGAAACCACAACGCTGCGATCGTCACTGCAAGACCGCACAGAGACAGCGCCGTCGGCACTTCACCGAAAAACAAAAGCCCGAATACCATCGCAGCCGATGGTTCCCCGCCTGCAGCCAAAATGGAAACTTTCCCGGTATCTACATAGGAAAGGGAAAGCGTATACAACACATACGGCAGAACAGAAGTACAGAGTGAATTCAAAAATATAAATATTGAATTCCCCACAGGTGCTGTCACAATAAATTCCCCGATAATATCCCAGTCTGTAAACGGTATCATCACAATGGCGCCAATCAGCAAACTGTAAAATGTAATAGTAAATACATTATAATTCTGTTTCATGGCAGTTTTGGAAAATATACTGTAAAGAGCATAGAATAATGCGGCAGCAAGACCTGCCAGAACACCTAACATGGACAGACTCATCCCGGCTACGGATTCAAAGACACCGCTTACCAGTACACATCCCAATATCGCTAAAACAGCGCAGCCAATCTTACGCCCGGTTATCTTTTCCTTTAATATTATAGCAGCCAAAATCATTACAAACACAGGGGATAAACTGAGCAGCACAGCCGCAAGCGATAAAGCCAGTCCGGAAATAGCGTAATTATAGAAAAAATTCAATCCAAGCATTCCCAGAATGCCACTTCCAATAAATATCCAAATATCTTTAGGCTTTATCTTAAGCATAGACCTGTCAAAAGCCATAATCCCCACAAATAAAATGAACGCCGCAACGGCAAACCTTATAAATATAATAGTAAAATTATCAAAACCGAAGGCCTCAAGCGTACGTACAAAAACCCCCGCAGAACCCCAGAAAACACCTGACAGCACAGGAAGAATCAACATCATCTTCTTCATCAAACACCTCATTTGTAACATATCATTTGCCTAACAAACAAAATACCATAAACATATCTTTTTATCAATACAGCCAATATATTTACAATAGCCACGACAACATGTATTTTGGCTGAAACTTTATGTATTTGCATTATATCACCGCTGTATCTCAAGCAATTTATATTCTTCTTGCATAATGTTGATTTTTTTGTTATAGTATATAGGCAGTTTATTAAAAATTATACATTTGGAGGATTGACCGAGTGGCTAAGGAGCTCGCCTGGAAAGCGAGTAAGGTGTAACAGCCCCGTGGGTTCGAGTCCCATGTCCTCCGCCATGAATAGAAACACGTCCATAGGGCGTGTTTCTATTCATTTGTGAATGAAAATGGGGCGAGAACCCACGGGTAGAGAAAGTCCCATACGGATTTTCCATTATCCTGTGTTTCGGGCTCGTTGCATGTGACGGAATTTACAAAATGGCTGAATTATTAAATAAAGAATTGACTGAAGAAAACGAAGCCGAATGCGATGAATACGGAGAAAAACTTACACAAGTCTATGACGAATGCGCGAAAGAAGTAAGCGATGGCTGCGGAATTGAATAAATATCATCAATTTATTATTAAGTTCAGAATACATAAACCCGGATTTTAAAAAATCCGGGTTTTTTATAACTATCTGACAAAGTTTATACCTCTATACCGCTATAACGGTTTATCAATCCGTCATATAAAGCTTCCCTCCTTTTCAATATTGCTTTATGCTCTTATGGAAGGAGTGATTTATGTGACACTACAACAGAACCTATCGAATTTTATGAACGCCATCCGTTCAAGTCGAAAACAATCCATTACTGAATTTGCTAATGAAATTGGTATTTCGCGATCTGAAATGCAGCAGATTTTAAAAGGTTCCTGTAACCTTCGTATCGACACTGTAAAATACATTGCCGATAACCTAAAAATCGATCCTGCATTACTGCTTTTTCCATCTTATTCTGAAGTTCAATATGAATTCGCACTGCTTATATTGGACATCTTGGATACATTTTCCAAAATTCCAAAAGACAAACAAACTGATGCAGCAAACAATTTTCACCAGCTGCTTCTAATCATGATTGAAAACGATGATTTAAATACTGATATTCAAACAGATTAATACATTCTTTTTTACATGCAGAGATCATATAATCTTTCCTGCCTTTCTGTTGTACCATTATAATGATATGGCATACTTTTATATAATCCTTTCTTTATCTGCGATATTGTTTTATTCTCATAGAATAGGAGGGATTCATGTGTCTTTACAGCAAAATTTGTCGAATTTCATGAATACTATACGTTTGAGCAGAAATCAGTCTATCACGGAATTTGCAGAAGAAATAGGTGTTTCAAGATCTGAGATGCAGCACATCTTAAAAGGAACCTGCAATCCACGTATCGATACTCTTAAATATATAGCTAAAAATCTGGATGTAGATCCTGCCACACTTATTCTTCCTTCATATACAGAGCCTCAACAGGATTTTGCCTTGCTTTTGCTTCGTACTCTGGATGCTTTTCTGGAACTTCCGGAAGATCAGCAGGAGAATGCTGTATATTTATTCCACCAACTGATACTTCTCATGAAGAAACGTTGATAAATAATATCTCAAAGAATATATAACACACGGTCACGGGCAGAATGCGGCGATCTATTTTTTTATTTCCAATTTAAATATATTGATAACATCAGAATCAGGGCAGCAGAACCTAAAATCGCCGGTTTTACACTCCGGCAGCTGACCGCCATAGCGCATTATGTCTATATAAGGAAAGGCCACGTGCATGACCATGGGACATATTTTTCCCCTTTCGGTATCAAAATCAAAGCTGTCACCTATTTTATGACCTCTGTGGCATGGATATTCGCCTTTCTTATCTACCAGCGTTATTAAGATCCGTGGTTTTTTCATATTCTGCTCCTTTCATACTTCATCATTGAGAAATTATATAATATATGTATAAAAAAATAAAGAAGCTGCTCACAAAGATTTTACTCTTCGATGAGACAGCCTCTTTCTACAGCACGCTATCCTTTATATATTATCTTGCCTTCGGAAACAGTCTGGATAACTTTTACTTTATATATGTCCTGATGAGGAATTTCAAAGATATTTTCTTCCAGTATTACAAGATCTGCACATTTTCCAACCTCTATAGAACCTGTGATATCTTCCATTCTAAGCGCGTATGCATTCCCCATAGTAAATAGCTCCACCATCTGCTCAACGCTGAGCCTCTCCTCAGGAGCAAGCACCAGATCCATATCATCAGGATTCTCATCTATACCTACTCTTGTCACTCCTATCTGAATTCCTCTTAAAGGAGCGGGAACAGGCGTCACGTTATAATCGCTTGCTCCTCCCAGTATTATTCCTGCATCAAGAAGGCTCTTCATAGGATATTCATGATATGCTCTTTCTCCCAGATACGGAACCTCTATATCCTCAAAGAAGCCTCTATATTTAAAATGCCAATATGGATTGGTAACCGCCGCCACTTTATGTTGTTTTATCCTGGAATAATCAGCGGAATCTACAATCTGAAGATGAGTAATTACAGGACGTCTGTCTCTGGAAGGGTTCTTTTCATTTATAAAATCCAGTGCATCCAAAGTCATTGACGTAGCCGCATCCCCTATAGAATGAACATGGATATCAAATCCCAGCTCATCTACTTTTCTGCAGAATTCATTCATATCATCCTTGTTCCATATAGGGTCCCCTGCATAATTCTCGCCTTCATAAGGCTGCTTTAAAAATGCAGTCTTTCCCTCCACGACACCATCGGCGAAAAGTTTCACCTGCTGTATTTTAAACATATGTGAATCAACATCTTCTCTTATCTTAGGGAATTCATCTATATGCTTATATGAATCCGTCTCCGAACTTTTCAGAGCTCCTCTCATTTTGCAGATGAGCCTCCCCTCATCGTTAAGCTCCCTGATGGCCGCAATAGCATCATCTTCAGGATCCAGCAAAGGGTCCATGATTGAAGTGACTCCATACTGCGCAAAGTCTTTCTGTACCCATTCGATAGCTTTTTTATAATGCTCTTTATTAAATACCGGCTTTACCGAATCTACAAGAGCTATAGCAGCAAATTCTCTGAGTGTTCCGCTCGGTGTGCCATCGTCTTCTCTTTCGATTACATTGCCTGCGGGAACCTGTGTATTTTTGTCTATGCCGCACAAATCCAGAACATATGTATTTACCCAAAGAGAATGCTTATCATGTGACCACATAAGCATAGGCTTATCACTACATATTTCATCAAGTACTTTTCTGGACGGTCCATTCTTTCCAAAAAAAGGATTTTCCCATCCCGCACCTTCATATACAGGAAGCTCCGGGTTTTCCTGAACAAATTTTCTTATTGTTTCTATATAAAATTCAACATTATCAGCTCCGAATAACGATACCTTAAACAAACTATCTATAGCTCCCCACGTAACATGCCCATGAGCTTCTATGAATCCCGGCAGCATCATCTTCCCGTCCAGATCTACTGTTTCTTTCGCTTCAATGGACTTTGCCTCATCATTAGTTCCTACAAATGTAATCTTTCCGCTTTTGACAGCCACTGCCTCAGCCCAGCTTTTGCTGCTGTCAACAGTATATATCTGCCCATTTATGTATAAAATATCATTCATTTATATCGCCCCCGTTTCCGTACTTGTGTTTATCTATATTTCTTGTTCAACACGTGAGCAAATCCTTCAGTATTATATTCCCTGCCCGCTCTCTTATTCTCAAGCTGCGCATACAGCTTATCATAAACATCCTTTTTCATAGGATATACTATTATTATAACGGCACTGAGAACAAAGAAGAGTCCTGCTGCTCCGCAGATCATTGTCTGTATGGCGTTTAATACAGGTTCAGGATTATTGGCTCCCAATGTTTCATCATATCCTACTTTAGAAAGTACAGCTCCTATGGCAGATGCTGCAATAGCGTATCCGCCTTTCTGGCAGAAGAGATAGAATGACATCATAGTTCCTTCCCTTCTTTTGCCTGTCTGAAATTCATCTACTTCTATTGCATCATACATCAGAGGCATATTCATCGACCAATATGCTGATGAACCTATTACGTAAAATACACAGAACAGGCATGCTATCCACATTGAATTTACATCAATAAAATTGAATATGATCATCACAATTCCCGAAAACATCACCAGAACAGAATAAACCTTCGCCTTATCAAACTTCTCTACTACTTTCATTAAAATAGCTATTACAATGATACCCCCGAAAGATATGATAGACGTACATATAGTCATTCTCATTTCTGACAGTCCCACTACATAAAGCAGAAAATAAACCATTGTAGTCAGGAACAGACAATATCCTATCCTAAACATCAAAGATGACAGAGTAGCCATAAGATACGGTTTTATGCTCAAAACTGCTGCAGCATCTTTAAAGAAACTTGTCTTTTCCTGTTCTTTCTCTTCTTCAAAGTCTATTTCTATTCCCTTAGTCGAAAGGAATACTACAATCAGAGTCGCCACACATAATGCACCCTCCAGCCACGCCGTATAGTGCCATGCTTCATAATCCGAAAATCCTCCTGATTTGAAAAAGGATACAAACATTGTAGGTGCCACTGTTGAGAAAAACACTCCGATATACTGTACGATCTGCGCCAGCATTCTGATCTTTGTTCTCTCTTCATTATCTGACGTTAACGATGCTCCCATTGAGTAATATGGGATGCTGAAACAGCTGTAAGATAACCAAAACAGCAAAGTCATAATCAGAAAGTAAACATTAGTGGCGGCTGTTGATAATCCGCCAATTTTTGTAAAAAGCAGCAGATATGAAACAAATAACGGTATGATTGCGATAAGCAGCCACGTTCTTTTTTTACCAAACCTCGTCTTTGTCTTATCAGACAGATTCCCTACAATAGGATCTGAAAACATATTCCAGACAACGCCTATTGTTAATATCGCTCCCGCCCATGCAGGATTGACGCCTGTAAAATTCGTAAGGAAAAACAACAAAAACGCTGCTACAAAATCATAGGCCAGCGTATCTGTGGCGCCCCCCACCGAATAACCGACTTTCTTGGCGAAAGAAACCTGATGTACCTGTTTGTTCAAGTTATTACCTTCCATAAGAACACCTCCTAAATCCAACTTATATTATCACTACTTCAAAATAATTATACGCAATTATACATAATCGCCATGACTATGAAAATAATTTAGTTGCTAAGTATTTTGTCTTTTTCAAAATTTCTGTCTTTTTCGACTTTTTGTTGTTATAATTTTCAAAATTTTCTTGACACTTATAGCTGCGGATACTACAATATATTTCAAAACTGCTATATCTGCTTAAAGCAGATCATTGAGAAGGAGGCCAGTTATGCACAAAAAAATTATATCCGTCATATTTGCCTTTGCTTTGACCTTGAGTCTTACCGCATGCGGCAAACCTGATTACAGCGAAAGCTTCACAGATTTTGAAGAAGCTATCGATACCGAATACGGCAAAGAAATCATTAAAAATATCAGCAGCTTTGGCGATGACCCGGTTACAGGCAATCGTTCTGCCGGATCACCTGCCGAATCACAGGTACTTGATTACCTCAAGGCCGAAATGGAGAACATAGGTCTTAAAAACGTCACATCAGAAGAGATCACAGTTGATACATGGTTATTTAAAGGGGCTGATCTTACTTTCATCGATGCCGACGGCAAAGAGAAAAAAATAAACTTAGGCAGCTATCAAACGACACTGCAGGCCGACAATGAAGAACTGGAGCTCGTCTATGTGAATAAGGGAACTGCTGCCGATTACGAAGGAATCGATGTTACCGGCAAACTGGTACTTCTGGATGTCGATCAGAATGAAGACTGGTGGATAAACTATCCTGCATATCAGGCAAAAGTAAAAGGCGCCAAGGCTGTTATCGCCATGTCGGTATATCCTGAAGAAGGCCCTGACAGAATAGGCGTGCAAGATGTCTGCGGACCTGCTGACGCTCCTGCCTTAGCCATAAGTGAAGAAGACAGCAAAGCATTACAGAAAGCCATAAAAGACGGAAACGGAGAATCCATAACGGTAACTCTCAATGCTGATTCCAAAGTCACAGAAGACGGCACGTCACACAATCTCTGGGGAGAAATTCCTGGGAAAACCGATGAAACCATCTTCCTCTTCGCTCACATGGATGGATATTTCCACTCAGCATATGATGATGCCCAGGGAGCTGCAGTTTCTATGTCTATAGCAAAAGCTATCATTGACAGCGGATACGAACCTGACAAGACTATTCGCATATGTATGCACGGCTCTGAAGAATGGGGAGTTTCGGGCAGTGAATACGACTGGTCCACAGGAGCATACGAAGAAATCATGACAAATCATCCTGAATGGGCAGAAGGAGCCTTTGCCATAGTCAACAATGACGGAGCTTATGCTGTAGAAGGGGAAACATTTGCCGGAACAAGAAGTGCTGTCGAACTGATGGATTTTGTCAAAGACAGCATCGGTGAATTTGAAGATGATACGGTATATGAATGGTCTTTTGATAAAACAAGTGTTTATACAGAAGATTTTCAGTGGGCAAGAGAAGGCATACCTGCCATAGTTGCCGGTTCAGGTGAAGGTTCCAAGTATGATGATATGGGGTATCATTCAAGTTACGATAGCTGGGATGCTCAGCCACTGGATGAAAACGGCTTCAAAGATGTCATCAGAGCCTTTGGAAAAATTACTCTGGATTTGGATGCTCTTGATGTAAGACCTATGAACTTCACCGCAAGACTACAGGATTTCGAAGACAGTCTTACTGATACCGATCAATTTGATACTCTTCTTGAAGACGGATATACTGCAGCAGCCGCTTTAGAAGAAAAAATGAAAACAGTAGAGGAATCAGGAGAGAAAACAGAAGCCGTAAAACTAAACAAACAGACTCAGGAAGTTTACAAAACACTGCAGGACTATCTGCTGGGACTCGATTTTGAACCTGAAGCCATCAATAAACATGAACTTTATCAGACCAACATAGATATGCTCAGCCAAACCATCAATGCTCTCGAAAAAGGCAATATTCAAGAAGCCTATGACGAATATCTGTGGGCTATAGATTGGGCATGGTACGATATGTACTTTGATCAGGAAACTTGCGATTACCTTGAAAATCAACTGTTTGAAAACAGAAAAGGCACATGGGGAGACGGACTTGTCAAATATCCGCATTGTGATATAGACGATGTGGTCATCAGCCTTGGTGAAAAATATGATGCAGAAAACCCTGATGTTTCATCAGAAATAGAACAGCTCAGAACTCTCAGAGACATTCAGCAGCAATACCTTGATGAAACTTACGAAGAAGAGAAACAAGGACTGCAACAAGCCATAAAACTTATGAACGATTATGCAAAATAACATACAGCACTCCTCCAAAAGGACGGGATTTTCGGATCTCGTTCTTTTATTGTCCTTTTTATAAAAAAGATGCTTACATCCGGAGATATATGATATAATAATTCATTATATGAATATAAATGAAAGGAAAGAAATCATGACGCAGCAAAGTACTATCAGCAGAATGTATTTGGCAAATATCATAGAAGAAAATGAACAGGGGTTTCACAGAGAGTCGCTGTGGTTTGGCAGCATGCCTCAGAATCTGGGCCTTATGATTATAGATGCTATGAAGGACTGGTATGAACCTAACAAAAATGATCTGAATGCCTCTATAATAAAATATCATGAAATGCTTGAAGATAAAGACAACCTCACATTTGATATGATGGAGGGAGAAGGTTTTGATGCCGACGGAATGAAGATTTCGGTTGAGCTGAGCAACGATCTCAACGATATGTTCGGTTTCATAGTCTGCGAGATCTGTAATATATTCGCTAAAAACGGAGAAACTCCCGAAACATTCAAAAGCCTTGCAGAATTCAAGGAACATTTCATAAAAGAATATGACATAGACAAAGAATTTCAGGAAGTCCTTGAAGGAATAAACGAAGCCTCTGTCTCAAAAGCCCTATACTTAATTGATATGAAATACGATTATACCGGCAGACATTTCCGCAGCAGTAAAAATGTCTCCTAAATAATTTATCACGAAAGGAATATTCTTTAATGGAAAAGACTACATTTAAGGAAAAATTAGGATACGGCATCGCTTCTCTGGGCGATGCCATTTCATATGGTTTTGTAGGCACATTTTTTCTTTTCTTTCTTACTACTATTGCTGATATCCCTCCTGCCATAGCAGGAGTCATCGTAGCGATAGGCTCTGTATGGAATGCTGTATTCAATCCTGTCATGGGATATCTTGCCGACAATATCACTACCCGTTTCGGCAGACGAAGACCCGTTATATCAATCTTTTCCATATTCCTTGGCATTATGCTGTTTCTGATGTTTACCGATATAAATATATCTGCGAACTTCAAACCTGTGTATTACGGAATCATGATGGTATTCTTCTGGACCAGTTTCACCGGATTCTTCGTGCCTTACTGTGCACTGGGGACCGATTACGCATCAAGCTATGACGAAAGAACATCTATAAGATCCTTTGCATCCTTTTTCAATATGATCGGAAATGTATTCTGTATGGTGATGCCCACTATCATCGTTGAATTCCTGCAGCAGCATGGATTCAGTGAATCCGGAGCTTGGTCACTGACCGGAGCATTTCTTGGTGTGATTACATCCGTTACTATCATCATCACTGTTATCGTATCAAAAAACAGAGATCTACCTTGTAAAAAAACAGAAAAAAAACCTTCAGGCACCCATAATATCCTCAATATATTCAGAGAATATATTTCTGTAGCACGTCTGCGTCCTATGAAATATCTTATAGCAGCCAGTCTGTTTTCTTTGATTGTATATACGATGCTTATGTCAAACGTTCTGTACTATTTTACTTTTAATCTGAAATTATCGGCAGTTCAGATATCAGCATGCCTTATGATCCGCTCGCTGCTTGGCATAGCATTTATCCCTCTTGTGGGAAAACTATCTGTCATATTCGATAAAAGAATAGCATTAATAGGATGTTATCTGCTTGGTATCACCGGTATGCTCCTTATAAGACTGATCGGTCTTGAAGCTCTGTCAGGAGCTGTTATATATACAATTTTTCTGACTATCTGCACAGCTATATACTGGCAGTTAATGCCTTCTATATTTTATGATATATGCGAATATGACAAGGTCACTACAGGAAAGAAACGAGAAGCTATGATCCTTTCATTTCAGGGTCTTGTTGAAGCTGTTGCTGTAGGTATCGGAGGACAAATCCTTGGCGCCATACTCCAGATGGCAGGTTTTAACGGAAGCGGAACAACTCAGACTATTCAGGCTATGACATGGATAGAAAACTCCGCCACAATACTCCCTATGATTTTTCTGGCTATTTCTTCTGTTGCTCTTTATAAATATCCTCTGAGAAGAGATACGAACCAAATTATAAAATAGCCCGCGGATCCATTAAATTCCGCGGGTCTTACAAATTCTTCATTATAGACTTTTCAAATATTTTATCTCATCATTGGTAAGTTTGCGATAATGACCTTCCATAAGACGACCAAGCTTTATCTGCCCTATTTCAGTGCGCTGTAGCTCCTGCACCTTATTCCCTACAGCGGCAAACATCTTACGAACCTGACGGTTTTTTCCTTCTCGTATCTTTATTTCTACAAGGGCATATCTGGGCATCTGCTTTATTACTTTGACCTTAGCAGGAGATGTCACAAACCCACCTATATCCACACCGCGGCGCAGCCTGCTAATCCTTGCATCAGAAATAACTCCTGCAACTTTGGCTACATATGTCTTATATACCTCGTGTTTAGGATGCGTCAGAGTATATGTCATTTGTCCGTCATTTGTCATTATCAAAAGCCCCGTAGTATTGTAATCAAGGCGTCCTACAGGGAAAAGCCTTTCAGGGATATCCATTACCAAGTCTGCCACAGTCTGCCGGTCTTTGTTATCATCCATAGAAGTTATATACCCTTTAGGCTTATTGACTGCGACATAAACATTCTTATGAGTATGATCTATGATCCTTCCATTGACCTCTACTACATCTCCCTGAGCCACATTCCTTCCAAGTTCTTCGACAATAATTCCGTTTATCTTTACATTGCCGTTTGCGATCAGCTCGTCAGCTTTCCTCCTGCTGCATATTCCTGCATTAGCAATATATTTGTTTATTCTCATCTGATCCTCCGAGTTATTTATCAAAGCAATTTCCATGATATATAATAGTATAATGAATAAAATCTATCAATACAACTAATTCATTATAATATTTGTATATAAACCTTCTCCAAACAAACTTTACCTTTTATCATAATATACTTGTTCACATCAGTACCTTTAAGTATAATATATTTACACATATTACGTTTACAGGAGATAGAACATGAAAAAATATTTTAGTCAATTAAAAATGGAAATAGATTCTCTTACAGTATTTTCAAAACTAAAAGAAGATCCGGCTATATCATGTCTAAGACTGCTTCTTGATACCATCGAGGATAAAGACACTAACACATCAATAGATCTTTACAGCCGTTTTGTATCAGCCCTTTACAAAAATACTGCCAGCCTTACAGATTATATAAAAACATTGGTTCTTCAGGATGACAACTTTTATGTGAAAGGACATGCCGAAAAAAAACATATAGATCATGTCATACGAGATTCTGTAGACCATGAGCTTTCTATTCTTCAAAAAATCGCATCTTTGACATCAGATTCATTTCAGGACATAATCGGATATGAAGGTTTTCTTCCGGAATGGACTACGCGCCCTATAGATATACAATATGATTTTATGGAGAAACTCAGCAATATTTCCGTAACCGGCTATGGCATATATGCCAAGTACTGTTTTTTCAGACTGAAGGAAGGAAATGTAGTTCCTGTTGTCCATCCCGACTATCAGCCTCTGAATCAGCTTTTTGGATATGAAAGAGAACGCAATATTATAATAAAAAATACAAAAGCCCTGATAGATGGAAAAGGCGCCAGCAATATGCTTCTTTACGGAGATGCCGGAACAGGCAAAAGCTCAACTGTAAAAGCCGTTGCGGCAGACCTGTCGCCAAAAGGACTTCGTATTATAGAAGTAAAGAAAAATCAACTTTATCAAATTCCTTGGCTGATGGAGGAGCTTTCTTTAAATCCCCTGAAATTCATACTTTTCATAGACGATCTCAGCTTCACAGGCAACGATGATAATTTTTCAGCTCTGAAAGCCACTCTCGAAGGCAGTATATCAGGCTGTGGAGATAATGTAGTAATTTACGCCACCAGTAACCGCAGACACTTGCTAAAAGAAAATTTCAGAGACAGAATGGGAGATGAACTTCATATTAATGACACTATGCAAGAAACCATGAGTCTTTCAGCACGTTTCGGTCTTGCCGTGACTTTCCAGAAACCTGATAAAGAAGAATATCTTTCTATTGTAAAAGCTCTGGCAGATCAGTATGGCATAGATATGGATAAACAAGAACTTTTCAAAAAAGCAGAAGCCCATGCCATCAGAAAAAATGGCCGAAGTCCAAGAACAGCCAAACAATTTATAGAACTTTTAAAAATAGGACTCTGATAACTCAGAATCCTATTTCTGTCATATCCTCTATCAACATAATAAAGTACCATGTCCTATGCTGCAGCAAATCTGTGATTTCATTTTTTACCAATAAAGATCAGATTAAAAAATGCATATACGCATTAAAATTGTACAAAAATCAGTACAAAGCATAAAAACTGTGCTATAATAACAACGTAGCTAAGGAAAAGAGGGGATAAATATGAATGCTACAAAAAAAATAATAGTAAAAGCTAAAAAAACATTTGCTGATTGTGCTTACCTCATAGATGAGGCTGTAAAACATGGTCAGCTGTAAAAAGAAAATAATAACTTATAAAAGTATTATAAAGATTTTTCGGTAGGTTAACACCTACCGTTTTTTTTACAAAAAACAAAATGATCTTACAGTTTAATAAAAATCTGCCAAAAGCAGAATTTCTGCTGCCCTATAGATGACCTCAGGTATAGAAAAATGATCATATGACAATTTAATCCTGTGTTTCTTTTATCTCCGCGATATCCAAAGCCTGTGACAATAACGTAATTATGACTTCATTTCTTGATAACTCAGTCCTTGCTGTGAATCGATTCAATCTGTCAAGCAATTCTTCCGGAAGACGAACAGATGTTACTTTATATCCGTCTTCACCTTTCTTTTTCGGAACGATTATTTTCTGCATGCTCTCACCTATATTCATAAAAATTTTTAATACCAAAATTATAATTGTAAAAACATGCTGTTTATATACTTAAATTATGATATCATTTTTATATTCATATATACATATATTCTTTATGTTTAAAAAGGTGAAACCTATGCGAAAGATAACACCTGAACAATTCATCAAGCTCATACAAGCAAAAGAAAAAGAACAATTAAAAAAATCTTTTAAAAACAGGCTGAAAATAACAGTAGAAATTTTTCAAGTACACTGGTTTGTCAGAAAATATTATAAACCTTTTTGGATCTTTAAAATACTTTTTTACTGCATTTGCATTTTATTAAAAAAGCCGACCCTTAAATAGCTTATAGTACTCAACAACTCTCACCTCTAAAGATAATTCTGAATATATTTAAGTAATGTTATTTTTTCGGAAAGATATCGGAGGTCGGATATGTCAGATTTTAAAAAGTACAAACCGATCTGTCATGGGATAAATAATTCATCTTTATACAGACCGACAAAATGCTGCTGCATGTGTAACACTTTTCCAAAATTAATAGTCGGCCCCACCGGACCACAGGGACCTACCGGTATTCAGGGGCCTACCGGACCTGCCGGGCCTCGCGGAGAGCAAGGCCCTATAGGCGCCACAGGACCTTCAGGGCCTCAGGGAGCAACCGGACCTGTCGGCAATACAGGCATCACAGGGCCTACAGGACCGCAGGGGAAACAGGGTTCTACAGGACCTGCCGGACCTACTGGCAACACAGGACCTCAAGGAGTACAGGGCCCACAGGGAATCCAAGGAGAAAAAGGTATCACAGGAATTCAAGGGCCTGCCGGACCTCAAGGAGAGCAAGGGCCTACAGGCGTCACAGGACCTGCTGGTAATACAGGGGCTACAGGACCTGCTGGCCCGCAAGGAAAACAAGGGCCGACAGGAGCTACAGGACCTGCTGGCAGTGCAGGTCCTGTCGGACCCCAAGGAACACAAGGCCCACAGGGAATTCAAGGAGAAAAAGGTGTCACAGGGATGCAAGGGCCTGCCGGACCTCAAGGAGAGCAAGGGCCTACAGGGGCTACTGGACCGACTGGGCCGACAGGAGCCGTAGGCGAACAGGGAGAAAGAGGCCTAACCGGCCCTACTGGTGCAACGCCAAATGAAACATTTGCTTCATTTATCGACTTCCAAGATAGATTCATAGACGGAAACCTATTGACATTACATCCATCAGTAATAGACGTAACCGGAAATATCACAGAATCAGATTTAACTCATATAAACATCAAATCTGGATATTATCTTGTATCATACAATGTCTCTGCAATATTAGTAGATCCATCCTACATGCAGATCACGCCATTTTATAATGGTCTGCCACATCTTGACACAGGTGTATATTTTGCCACAACAGCAGATGGATCTGTCGCCTGTGGATCGTCCCACTTCGTTCTGGCCGCTCCCACAGATACAGTATTTTCGCTCGTCTACAATGGCCCTCTGAACGCTAAAGATGGTACAGTAAACCTGACTTTTCTCAAACTCAGCAGATAACAGTAAAAAGTGTGTACAGCAAAATCATGCTGTACACACTTTTTACTTAAAAGCAAATAATAGCGCACATCAATACCTTATGTTGAATGAAAAAAGATCCTCTGTTATATCAAAATTTTTCTATAGCCTTTATAAGATCATCTTTTCTGTTTATAACTTTACCTTCTATCACTTCCTCCAAAAGATAATCCAACAGCCTTCCTATCTCCGGGCCCTGACATATCCCCAAAGCCATTATATCTGTACCGTCTACCTCAAGATCTTTCAAAGAAAAACATTTATGTTTCTCCAAAATGCCCTTCATCATAGCTTCTATTTTATCAAATCGCCTTTTTAAATCATCTCCCATATTGCCTGTGGCAAAATTATCCGCCCTTTTTATATCAAGAATCTCAAAAAGGATCTCTGGCGAAAACCGTCTCATCCACCTTTTAAGAAGTTTCTCATCTTCTTTAAATATAAGATCATGATACTTGATCAAAAGAATAACTCTCTGAGATAATTTTTTATCAGCTTTAAATCGCTTCATAATGAGTTCTGCCACCTCAGCTCCCTTTGAAGCATGTCCGTAAAAGTGTCCTCTTCCCGTATCATCCAAAGAATACGTCAACGGCTTTCCTATATCATGGAAAAGTGAGGCCATTTTCATATGCAAATTATTTGCATCATTGACTGCTACAGCCTCCATAGCCCTGATACAATGTTCAAGAACATCATACTTGTGATATTCATTATGTTGTTCAAAGCCTTTCATCGCTACAAGTTCCGGAATAATAACTCCCAGAATATCTGCATACTGCCTTACTGTTCTTCCTGCATCTATTCCTGTCAAAAGCTTCTTAAACTCACTGAACAGTCTCTCTGCAGAAAGATTTTTTAGCATATAACTGTTTTCAAAAAGAGAATTCTCTGTCTCTTTCTCTATATCAAATCCCAATACCGATGAAAATCTCAGCGCCCTCATTATCCTCAAAGCATCTTCGCTAAACCTCCTATCAGGAGATCCTACAGTTCTTATTGTTCGGTCTTTGAGGTCATTTTTTCCTCCCAGTGGATCTATTATCTCGCCTTTCAGATCCATAGCCATTGCATTAATAGTAAAGTCTCTTCTTTCCAGATCCTTTATAAGAGATCCCGTAAATTTCACTTTATCAGGATGCCTTCCATCAGAATACCCCTCTTCAGTTCTGTATGTGGTTATCTCAACAGGGATGAATCCGCCCTGATCTGCCGGAAACAAAACTGTAACAGTTCCATGTTTCAATCCTGTATCTATTATATTCATATCGTGAAAAACTTCCTTCACCTGTTCAGGCACAGCATCAGTCGCAACATCTATATCAATTCCCTGCAGCCCGTCATATCCCATATCTGAAAGAATAGAATCCCTGACACATCCGCCCACAAAATAAGCTTCATATCCTGAATCGTTCAAAAGCTCTAAAGCTGCTCGCCCTCCTGTTGTCACAATTGTCTTTTTTCCGCACGCCATCGCCTATTCCTCCCGATGTAAATCTATGATATGATTATAACATACCACTATATCTGCTGTACTCAACATTTAATCATATCTTAATACCAAATTTCTAAAATTTGCTTATATGATAAAATCCTTCCTATTTGCCTTAAACTTTCAGCTATGTTATCATAAACAATAACATTCTGCAAAAGGACGAAATTCAAAATGATAAATACAGAAACAAACTATGAAGAATTATTGAAAAATCATAGACGCAGTCTCCATAAGATACCAGAACTCGACCGAGATCTTCCCCAGACAAAACGATATTTGCTGTCTGTCTTAGAACAGCTTAACTGCAAAATGACGTTTCTGTGCGGATCAGGTATCTGCGCTTATTTTGACAAAGGACGCAAGGAAACATACGGATTCAGGGCCGATATGGATGGCCTGCCTATACAGGAAACTAACAACTGCAGTTACCGATCCGTCCACGAAAATAAAATGCATGCCTGCGGTCATGACGGTCATATGGCCATGGTTCTGACTCTTGGACAATATGTCGATACTCTCGACGAGCTTAAATGCAATGTACTTCTTATCTTTCAGCCAGCTGAGGAAACTCTTGGAGGTGCAAAAGAAATATGTGAAAGCGGAGTTTTGGAAAAATACAATGTTACAAAAATTTTCGGCATACATATGTGGCCATTTATTGAAGCGGGAAAAATAGCCTCAAGGCCAAATGCCCTCATGCCCAAATCAGCAGAAATAAACATAGACATCTACGGCAAAGCCGCTCATGGCACGGCTCCCTATGAAGGAAACGATGCACTTTATATAGGCGCAGATTATCTCAATAAAGTCTACAGAAAGCACTCGCAAATCCCGGGAGCAGTACCGAGATTTCCTGAAGGTATAGGAGATCTTCCAAGAATTCCCGGAAAAGATCCCGAAGACAAAACTATAATCCATATAGGTAAAATGACCAGCGGATATGCAAGAAATATCGTTTCCGATTATACACATCTGCTCGGCACAGTACGAGCTTTCAGCGAAGAAAAATTCCAAATGATTATCAGGCTTCTAAAAGAGACTCTGAAACAGATTTCAAATGAATATAACTGTAAAACAAATTTCTCAAACAGCGATGGTTATCCCCCTGTGATAAATGATCCTGATCTATACAGAGAAATACGGCCGGTTCTTGATTCTCTTCCCGGCGGATATGAAGAATTCTCAGAGCCTCTTGTCATTTCAGAGGATTTCTCATTTTACGGTCATTACGCCCCTGCAGTTTTTTTCCTTCTGGGAACAGGTACTGGTATTTCGCTTCATAGCGTAAATTTTGATTTTGATGAGAAAGTACTCCTTGGCGGGTTCGAACTCTACAGGCGTCTCCTGGCATAAAACAGGAACATTTAAAAGAGAGGGTGATAAAATGTATAAGATCTTTATTGTTGAAGATGATGAAACTATCGCACACTCTATTGCAGACAGACTCAGCAGCTGGGGCTTCGAATCAAATGTCTGCAATAACTTCAGAAACATTCTGACACAGTTTCTTGAAATCGAACCACATCTTGTTCTTATGGATATTTCGCTTCCTTTCTTTAACGGATATCATTGGTGCAGCGAAATAAGAAAAATTTCAAAGGTCCCTATAATGTTCATTTCTTCTGCCGGAGACAAAATGAATATTGTCATGGCCATAAACATGGGTGCTGATGATTTCGTGTCGAAACCCTTCGATATGGATATGCTGCTTGCCAAGATACAGGCTCTTCTCCGCAGAACTTATGATTTTACCACGCAGCAGTCAGGAATATTCCAGCATGATAACATAATACTCAACAGTACTGCCTGTACAGTAACATATCATGATAATAAACTTGAGCTTTCAAAAAATGAAAACAAGATTCTCACAATACTTCTGGAAAACAAAGGTCAAGTAGTATCAAGGGATATCCTGATGAATAAGCTTTGGGAAACAGATTGTTTCATCGATGAAAATACTTTATCCGTAAACGTTACACGCCTGCGAAAATCTCTGGCAGCCATAGGTGTCCACGACCTGATAAAAACCAAGAAAGGTATGGGATATATAATCGAATGAGTAACGAATTTAATGAAGACCAACAAAAATGCGGTTTCTTCGCTGCATATATTCGCAGCAAGAGAAACGCCATCATACTATCAGGCATATTCATCATCATACTATCAGGCATATTTTTTCTCTATAATGTAAATCTTGACGCCATAGTTTTTGCCTCAATAATATGTACAATCACAGTAGCTATATATATCATATTGGACTTTCCAAAATTTCACCAACATCTGAACGCTTTAAAACACGCCACATCCAATATAACACTGACCTTAGGTTCCCTGCCTTCCTCAGAAAATGACACATATAAGGCGTATGAAAATCTTGTACGAATACTCTATGAAAGTCGAAGTGAACTCATCACTGAAAATATCGCCTCAAAACGATATATGGAAGATTATTATGCTATGTGGGTACATCAGATAAAGGTTCCCATATCAGCTATGCACATGCTACTTCATGATCAGCCGAAAAGTTCACCTCTCAACATCCAGCTTTTTAAAATTGAGCAATATGTAGAGATGGCACTTTCTTACGTACGTCTTGAATCAGACAGCAGCGACTATGTGATCAAACGTTACGATCTTGACTCTATTGTAAAATCAGCAGTTCGTAAATATGCGCCTCTTTTTATATCTAAAAAGATCAGCCTTGATATAGCTGATACCAATATCAAAGTAAACACAGATGAAAAATGGCTCAGTTTTGTTATAGAACAAATACTTTCAAACTCTCTCAAATATACACCTGCCGGAAAAATATCTATATTTTATGAAGCACCCAAAACGCTTATCATAAGAGATACAGGCATAGGAATCGCCCCCGAAGATATTCCTCGCATAGGAGAGAAAGGGTTCACAGGATACAACGGCCGTACCAGTCAAAAATCCACCGGACTGGGACTTTATCTATGCAATGAAATTCTCTCACGCCTGTCACATGCCATCACAATACAGTCAGAAGTAGGCGTTGGAACTACAGTTTCCATAGATCTTCAAACACGTGATATGATACTGGAATAACAACCTTACAAAATTGAAAGATTAGACGCTTCCGATGTAAGACAAATACATGGCAGCGTCTTTTTTTCTCTGGTAATCTTAGCATAAGGAAAACATTTAAGGAGGCATAATAAAATGACTGTTTTATTAGAAGTAAAAAACTTACAAAAAGTATATACCACACGTTTTGGAGAAAACAACGTTACAGCTCTGAGCAATGTGAGTCTTTCTGTGGAAAAAGGCGAATACATTGCCATAATGGGTGAATCAGGATCCGGAAAAACAACATTGCTCAACATACTGGCCGCGCTCGATAAGCCTACGAGAGGTAAGGTTCTTTTAAACGGTAAAGATATAACAGCTATAAGTGAAAAGGAGATATCTGCGTTCAGAAGAAATAATCTGGGTTTTGTATTTCAGGATTTCAATTTACTGGACACATTCAATTTAAAAGACAACATATTTCTTCCCCTCGTACTGTCAGGCAAAAAATATAATGAAATGAATAAACGACTTAAGCCATTGGCATCTAAGCTGGGTATCACAGATCTTCTGTACAAATATCCCTACGAAGTATCAGGAGGGCAAAAACAGCGTGCCGCAGTTGCAAGAGCCCTTATAACTTCCCCTCAGCTTATACTGGCTGATGAACCTACAGGAGCTTTGGATTCACGTTCAGCCGACGATCTTCTCAGACTTTTTACAGAAATAAATCGTGAAGGACAGACTATATTAATGGTAACCCACTCCATAAAGGCTGCCAGTCATGCAAGAAGAGTCCTTTTCATAAGTGACGGGACGGTTTTCCACCAGATCTACAGAGGAAATTCAACTACCGAAGAAATGTTCCAGAAAATATCTGACACTCTTACTACAATGGCAACAGGCGGTGATATCAATGACTAGACTTTACCCAAGTATGGCATTTACAAATATAAAGAAAAGTCGAAGAACATATATACCATATATGGTATCATGTATTCTCACCATCTCCATATATTACATCATATGCTCGCTGGCAGACAATGAAAATATAGCCCTGTTATGGGGAGGCAATATCATACAGTCTTATATGGGATTCGGACAAATAATAGTATCCATATTCGCTTTTATATTCCTGTTTTATATAAACAGTTTTCTTCTGAAACGAAGAAGAAGTGAATTCGGACTTTACAATATCCTTGGAATGGAAAAACGCCATATCACCAAAGTCATTATATTTGAAACATTTTATACATATATCACAGTAATGATCCTTGGGATATTGTGCGGAATCCTTCTTGATAAACTTATGTATCTGATTCTGGCAAAAATGTTTGGCGGAGGAATTCCCATAGGCTTCTATATTTCCACATCTGCTATATCAAAAAGTTTCGGCTTATTTGGTATAATCTTTTTATTGATACTGTTCAATTCTATAAGACAGATATATAAAGCCAAACCAGTCGAACTGCTAAAAAGTGAAAGTACAGGTGAACGTGAACCTAAAGTCAAATGGATTCTTGCAGCGTTAGGAGTAGCTTGCCTGGGCTCAGGATATTATATCGCCGTAACAACAGAAAATCCTGTCGCTGCATTTGCTATGTATTTTGTCGCTGTTATTCTTGTAATCGCAGGCACATATTTGCTGTTTACTGCAGGAAGCGTAGCACTGCTCAAGCTTCTGAAAAAAAATAAGGGGTATTATTATAAAACAAAACACTTCATCAGCGTATCATCGATGATGTACAGAATGAAACGAAACGCAGTAGGACTTGCAAACATATGTATCCTTTCTACAATGGTTCTCGTTATGGTATCAGCTACATTATCCATATATCTGGGCCTTGATGACTCTCTCGACAAACGTTATCCGGCCGAGTTTTCCATAAGTTCCATGGCTGACGATCCTCTTAACAATGATGTTTCGGAGCTTCTGGACAAATCACTGTCTAAAGAAGGACTTAAAAAGAAAAATGAAATATCTTATAAGGACCTTTCTGTTTCTGCAGTATATGAGGAAAAAGAAGACAGATTCATCACCGATCCGGATTCATACACCTCATTATCTGCCTTCCAGACTTATGATAAGCTTGCTACTTTGGTGTTTGTCACCCTTGATGACTATAACAGATGTATGAGAACTGATGAAACTATAAACAGCGAAAGTGATGTATTGGTATATTCAAACCGAGCACAACTTGAAACAGATACCATAAATATTTTCAATACCAAATTAAATGTGATAAAAACTCTGGATGATTTTATGGTAAGCGGCAACATGGCTGCAAATATTTCAAATGGATATTTCGTCGTAGTAAAGGATGATACCGTACTTAATGACATCTACAAAAAAAATGTAAAAGCATATGGTGAATACAGTTCTTTCATAAACTATTATTATCTCACAGATATTGCAGGTGATCCTGAAGAAAACAAAACTGCCATTGAAAATGCTTTCAACGATATAAAGACTCAGCTAAATGATTCACAGCAGTCAGGCGATTCTCCATACGCCGGTTTTACCGGAGCCATCGAATGCCGTTCTGTGGAAGGCGAATCATTTGGCAAAGATCTGACAGGATTGTTTTTTATAGGAATCTTCCTCGGACTGCTTTTTATAATGGCGACAGTATTGATCATGTATTATAAACAGCTTACAGAAGGTTATGAGGACAAAAAAAGATTTGAAATACTTCAAAATGTAGGCATGAGTCACCGTGAAGTAAAGAAATCCATTAATTCACAGATCCTAACAGTATTCTTTCTGCCTCTGATTACAGCAGGAATTCATGTAGCCTTTAACTTCCCTTTCATTTTCAGAGTGCTTACCCTTCTTAACCTGTTTAATATGAAGCTTTTTGCACTTTGTACAATAGGATGTTTTCTGGTATTCACCATATTTTATATAATTGTATATAAAATGACATCCAGACTTTACTACAGAATAGTCAAAAAATAAATATCTTCAACAAATCTTCACCATTCTGTATTTGAAATGAATACACTTTTATGTTAGTCTGTTGCTATGTTAGGTTACGTGAAGATCGACAAAGGCGAATTGAAAGTTCGTGAATATGAAATATATACAGGCTATTACTGCGGAATATGCAAATCTATAGGAAAGCGGTACGGCCAGCTGCCACGGATGGCGCTGAGCTATGATGCCGCTTTTCTTGCCGTAATTCTCGCCTCCCTAAGCAATAAAAGCGATCTTCCCGTACAGGAACACTGTATTGCCCATCCTTTAATAAAGAAAAAAACTATAATAAGAAATACTGCTGTAGATTACGCAGCAGATGTTATGTTGCTCCTTGCGTGGTACAAACTCATTGATGATGCCAATGATGAAGGCAAACTATATGCGAAAACTACTATCCGGCTTTTGAAAAAAATATATAAAAAACTTCAGGCTCGCTATCCTAAGCTCTGCAGAGAAATGGAAACATATCTGTCCCATTTGGCTTCCCTTGAAAGAGAAAGATGTTCCAGCATAGACATGGCTGCCGAAGCATTTTCAAAAATAATGGAGCTCATCTTTTCCGAAGGTATTGTCACTCTTTACAGTCAGAATCCGTCAGGTTTTGATGATCCCGAAAAATATAATAAAACTTACAGTCTTATGGCAAATATAGGATACCATATGGGAAAATGGATATATATGATAGATGCCGCAGATGATATAGAAGAAAACGCAGATACAGGAGCTTATAATCCTCTGATATACCGCTTCAACTACGATGAAAACTTAGAAACTACAGCTCAGTTCAGAGAAAGAATCGAATCGGATCTGCGCTTCAATCTCTATCATTATCTGGCCATTCTGAGCGATTACATAGATTCACTTGATATAAAAAAGAATAAAGGTATAATAGAGAATGTAATTTACCTGGGACTTAACCGTAAAACAGAAGAAATAATAACGAGAAAAGATAAAGATAAACAAATATAATAAAAAAACCGCTTTATACTGCGGCTGTACATATGAAAGGAGAAATTATATGAACCCTTATGAAATATTGGGAGTTTCCGAAAACGCTTCCGATGACGAAATCAAAAAAGCTTATAAAGAACTTGTTAAAAAATATCATCCTGATAAATATCAGGACAATCCGCTGTCCGATCTTGCCAAGGAAAAACTCCAAGAAATAAATGAAGCTTATAACATGATAATGAAAGGACACGGAAGCTCAAGCGGCAGTTACAGCTATGGAACACCGGACTATATGTCCGTAAGACGTCATATAGATTCAGGCAACCTGTCCGCTGCTGAAAGCATTCTCAATTCAACAAAAGACAGGAGTGCCGAATGGTTCTTTCTTTCAGGAATGCTCTCCTACAGAAAAGGTTGGTACGATGATGCAATCAATAAACTTAAGACCGCCAACGATCTTGATCCCAGCAATGTGGAATACAGTCAGGCATACGGCCGTATAATCAATATGAACGGCACATATCAGAATCAGGCGTATGGCAGAGGATACGGAAGAAATGACGATATGTGCTGTCAGGCGCTTCAATGCTATATATGTGCAGATTGCTGCTGCGACTGTATATAGTCCGATAATTTCACCTAAGCGACATGAGGATCAAAAATTGAAAAAAGAGACTGTTAAAAGAAAAAATACATCTGCAATAGCTCTGGGCGGAATATGTCTCGCCCTCACTCTCATATTTATATTCGCCGGTTCCATAATCCCGGGCATAGAACTTACACTGTTTGCCATAAGCTCCTTGTTCGTAGCCGTCATGATCATAGAATCAGGAGTAAGTGCCGGAGCCATTTTATACGCCGCGGCTGTAATATTGGGCCTTGTTCTTGTCCCAAACAAACTGGCAATGATTCCCTATGCCTTTTTTTTCGGATACTACGGAATCGTGAAATTTTTTATAGAAAAACTTAAAAACGGGATAATTCAAATAGTCATAAAGGCTGTATTCTTTGCTTTTCTTCTCTGCATCAGCCTCCTTGGCTTCAAAGAACTTCTGCTTGGAAGCATACGGCTTCCTGATTGTCCGACAGTAATATTGATAATTGCCGGAATACTGATAATGCTGGTATATGATTATATCTATACTCTTCTTATCAATTTTTATCTCAAACGAATTAAAAACCGCGGTGCAGACAATATGAAGCTCAGCTGAATCAGCTGAGCCCTTTTTATTCATCTTCTCCTACTTTTATATCTATTCCGTTTACTGCCACACCTTCCCCCACCGGAATAAGTATATACTTACTGCCATCTATAACTTTTGTCGTTATATTGTATGTGTATTCAGGATTGACTGTAATATGGACTTCAGGTGTGATCATTTCAAACTTCCTGCTCTCCATAACATTATTGGGGTTAAGTACATTATCATCTCCAAAGCCCTTCTGACAGGCATCATTAAATAAATTTATCTTTTCTTCGGACACGCCGCTTGTTTTTAAAATATTATCTATATCTTCCACATATATTTCAGGAATCTCAGGATCCTTGCTTTCTTTATGAAGCATCAGCCTTTCCCGTATCTGCCCATGTACTGCCTTGACAATTTCAAGGCTACAGTCGCTTCCCAAAGCATCACACAATGCCTCTCCAAAAACATTCTTCTGAGCACCGGCAGAAAGCGGCACTCTTTCTACATTAAATATAGCCTCGATAAACTCCTCATGTATATATGAAAGATTTCTGCTGTAATATAGCGCATTATAAATATTAGCACTTCTGTCATCAAATGTCGGGAACATAAAACCTATCTCAGGAGAGCCTAAAACATGTCCTGTAGAAGCTCCTCTGAAACTTTTCTCATCAGCATAATATCTCAGTGCTGCTTTAGCATCCTTTACAGGGCAAATACAGCAAATTATGTAATCAAAAACCTCATTTGATCCTTCTTCCCACAGTTCATCATCATTTCCTTTAAAAGGTATATCATAAGAATCTGACGCCAGCAAAATAACATAACTTTCCTCTCCCATGTCCAGAGAATCTATCACCCTCTGATAAAAAACATTTCTCATATTTTCATCCCGCAAATGAGATAACCTGAGCGTCTGAAGAAGTCTATGCTCATCACTGTCTTCTACCTGCTTCGTTGAAAACTCTATATCCAGAAGGTTTTTCCCCAAAGTTCCTGAAAGAGCTTTCTTCAAGAGTTTAAGATACATCTCAGCCTCTTCCTGCTCCATAAGCCCTACTGACATATCTATGTGAGTAACGATCTCTTTAGCCGCATTTACATAACATCCAAAAATATGGCTTATACTGTCCTTTTCAGCTTTAAAACGTTTTCTTATTTCCTGTAATTCCTTTTGATTCATATAACTCCTTCCTATCCGCAAAAGTCATCTGCTCTCCATCACGCAGAAGACATGCCAGCGGTCTGTTTTTTCTTTCTGTTACTCTATTATTCTTTCCCACTTTGCCGCATAAAAGCAGCTCCTGAGGATCATATGGGGACATCCCCTTTCCTCCAACAGTCTTTTCATATGATAACATCCGGAGATAATTCTGTCCTATTCCTATATTCCATAAACATTTTTCATTATATATCATAGACATTGAAAAATCCACCTTCATATATCATACTGTTTCTCCACTTTCATCCCTTTTTCCACAGACAAATGATCAGAACAGCACAGTTTTAACATAAAAAAATCAGGATCCGAGCATAAACAATGCGCCCGGCTCCTGACATAGCTACCTATTCTCCATTTCTTATTCTATCTATAAGACTTTCTTTTCTCATTCTTCTTCCTATAAAGAAAGTTATTGCCATCTGCCCCACTATCAGAAGTACCGCAAGAGCAACCGTTTCCCAGACAGGATAATGATATTCAGTTACACTCATAAAATGTGAATTCTTACCCCAAAGAAATATCAAATATCCAAAAATATTTCCTAAAGTCATAGATGCCAAAAGAGTACCCGCTGTAAATACCATACCTTCTCCCGCTAACATTCTCGTCAGCTGTCTGTCTGATAATCCTATAGCCTGCAGCATACCAAGCTCCTGCTTTCTCGTAATAATGCTTGTAATCATTGTATTTATCAGATTCATGAATCCTATCACAGCTATCATCAGCAAAATTACATACATCGGATACTTGATCATACTGACACTCATATCTCCTATAGATATCTCTTCATCCCTCGAATACAGTTCAAACTTATCCTGAGAATCTATCATTTCTTGAATCTGCGACTTTATATCATCATACTTATCCTTATCTACATCGATGAAAATATCTGTTGTACTGTCGTTTCTCAGTTCTAAGGAATCATATACACCTTCCGGCACCATTAATATTGATGCCCCTCCATCATTTACTGAAGCCTGAACCTTGACAGTCAAAGGTATCTTGCGATCTCCATCATATACAGTCAGATTCATATCCTCATTAAGTTTGATATTATAATCATCCCAAAACACATCCGATGTGAACACAGCTCCGTTTTGAGAAACCATTTCATCGTATTTTATTTCTCCTTTTTCCATGTCTTTGCGGTATTCATCAGCCTTCTCTCTTGTAAACTCAGAGATAGTTATCTTCCGCCCTTCCGCAAACATCTCTGAAGGATAATCTGAACTTGCGGGAACTTGGTGAACTTTACGTATATTCTCAACACCATCTATATTTTTTATTTGTTCAAGGAACTGATGAGAAAAAGGATTATTCTTATTTATATTCTCAAGGTTATTCTCCGGATATTGTTCATCATCCAGAGCATAATCCAGTGAAATTCTGAAATCACTTCCCTCCATATTTCGATCTGCGATATCTTCAGTACGCATACTGTTAAGAAGACCTGCAACACTCATAAATAATACACAGCTGAGCGCCATGGTAACCATCGTTACTATCGTACGTTTTTTGTTTCTGGTCAGATTTGCTTTACTTAACCTAAACAGACTTATACTAATATTACCGGTTCGCAGCTTTTTTTCTTTACTGCTTTCCTGATATCTCATAGCCTCTATAGGAGATATTTTAGCTGCCATTCTCATAGGCTTCAAAAGAGAAATATAAACAGTAAGCAGTACCACTGCTGCTACTGCCAAAAGCACCGGAAGAGAAAACATATCAGGCCGCTTAAAATCCATATTAATCAGACTTGTTTCCAAACCTTTTTTCAAAACTACAGGCATGATGAAGTACGGTATGAGATATCCGAGTATCAATCCTATCGGCACAGATAAAACCGATACAAACATTCCCTCCCTGAACAAAAGACGCTTTATGTGTTTCTTGGATGCTCCAAGAGCCTTTAACTTTCCTATTTCCTGAACATCTGTAATAATCCCTACATAGTATATGCTATATATCACCATCCCGGAAAATACCGCTATTACAAAAGCTATAGCCGAAACTATCTTTATCGTTTCCATTCCCGGGTCCGTCACCGTGCTAAGATACTCTTTATTTAGAGAAACATTAATTTCTTTGCAGCCTATATCAGCCGCCACATCATTTATTTTCTGACATATCTCATCATAATTAAGATCATGTTCTCCAAAAACACGTACAGAAGCATTATAAACACGGTCACCCTTAGGCAGTAATTCATTAACAAGTTCTTCCGAAATATTAGCTCCGTAAGACAAACGTGTTTCACTTATGTTAAGTTTAGATATATCCCGTTCAGAAACCAGTCCGCTTATAGTAAATTCCCTTGTCTGTATAACGCCTTCACCTTGTACTCTGAAATCGATCTTCACTTTACTTCCGATATCAGCCTTTGCTCCAAGCTGGCGAAAAAAAGATGCCGGACCACAGATCTCATTTATCTTCTTTGGATAAGACCCTTCTGTGATCTCTCCTACGCCATATGTTATCCCCTCTTTCACATTTTCCTTATATGTAAGAAATCCATTCATTTTGCCATGCTCTACGGTAGCAAATATTTCGTTGATCTCAAGAGATTCAATATCTGCATGATTCTTAAGTTTATTTACCTGATCCTCCGTAAGCTGGCCAAATGACCCATGCAGATTGCTTGTTTCAGCTGCCTGCATCTTATTGAAGTTCAAAAGACCTATAGCCGATGTCCCCAGTGCCATAAGAAGCGTTGTTGTAAGTATTATAGCTATGGCAGTAAGCACAGTACGGCTTTTGTTATATCTTATTCTGCTCTTGGCAAGTGACGTCATCATTTTATTTCACCACCTTGCCATCTTCGATGATAATAGTTCTGTCAGCCATCTGAGCAATATCCTCATCATGTGTTATTACCACAAGGGTCTGACCATATTTTTTCGCTGAAAATTTCAACAGCGCCATTACCTCATCACCTGTTTTACTGTCCAAATTTCCGGTGGGCTCATCTGCCAGAATTATGGATGGTTTTGCAGCTATTGCTCTGGCTATGGCTGTTCTCTGCTGCTGACCACCTGATAAGGTATTAGGCAGATTTCTCGCTTTACCATCAAGACCAAGTGTTTTTAGGATATCCTTCACGAAATCTACATCCACAGCTCTACCGTCAAGACCTATAGGCAAAACAACATTTTCCCATACGTTAAGAGACGGTACGAGATTAAAAGCCTGAAAAATAAACCCTATCTTACGTCTCCGTATTTTTGCCAGAGCATCCTCAGAGAATCCTTCTATATTCTTGCCCGCCAACCACACCTGACCTGATGTGGGCCGATCCAGAGCACCCAGCATATGAAGAAGCGTAGACTTTCCGCTTCCTGACTTACCTACTATTGTCACGAATTCACCTTGCTGTATCTGTATATTTACTTTATCTACAGCCTTTACAAGGTTCTCACCCTCACCGTAGTATTTGCAAAGATCCTTTGTTTCTAATATTATATCCATTATGTCAAACCTCCTCTTTCCTTATATCCCACATTTTATATCATCAGTCTTACGACAGACTTACAAAGAATCTTACATTTAGCTTACAAAGGTATCTGAACTACGAAAGTGCTTCCTTCTCCTCCTGACTTTACTGATACCGTTCCTCCTTGCTCTTCTAATATCTTTCTTGTTAGATAAAGACCGACGCCGGAACCATCCTGACCTTTTACAATATCGCTATCGCCTCTAAAAAACCTTAAAAAAATTTTATTCCGGTCTTCCTTTGGTATACCTATTCCCTGATCCTCTATCTCTATTCTTACAAAACTAAACATTTTTGTTACTTTTATATTTATCCGGCTGCCTTCCGGACTATATTTGATTCCATTATCCACGATATTGGCAATCGCCTCCACTGTCCATTTTTTATCTATAAAAAGCTCTATATCTTTAAATTCTTCCACTTCTACTTCTATATTTTTAACCGACGCTTTGTAATACTCTGTGTTCACCACATCTATTAAAAGTCTTTGCAGATGTACCTTTTCAGGGTTCAGTGATATCATATTGTTTTCAAGCCTTGATATATTAATCAAAGCTGCTGTCAAACTTTCCAGCTTATCCATCTGTGTCATGCTTCTGTCCAGAAATTCCTTCTTTTCACTATCGCTGTCAGCTTCCAGATACATATCAAAGCAAACTTTCATTGCACTTATGGGGGTTTTCAGCTGATGTGATATATCTGTAACAAGAGTCTTTGTATTATCACGTTCTTCATTCAATCTGGCAGTTTTCAATCTTAGACTTCCCGCCAGCTTCATCAGCGAATCTAAAAGAGCTGATCCTTCCAACAATTCGAAATTTTTCTCATCATCAATGAATTCAAAATCACCTGAAATACAGTCATCAAGCATGCAAAGCAGTAGTTTCTCCCTTTTTTTCTGATTCCTCGATATGTAAACAAATATCCCATATCCGGCTCCAAGAGAAAGCAGAAAAAGTAAAATAATCATGCCCGAATATACATATATAAGCGTTTTATACTGATCTTTTACATGCATATCTTCATCGTATCCGTAAGAAGACAGTATATCTGCTCCTTCGGCTTCATATTTAAAGGCTTCATCAATCGCAGCATCAATAAATATACTCTCAGCCTGTGGATACTCAGATATAACGGCTCCGGCCATATTCTGTACCCGTCTTACTTCAAATCTGTCAGCTTTATATATAACAATGCCGCCGAAAATCCCCAGTGAGACAGTTATAATAAGGATAATCCCTGTAAATATTAAGACTCTTTTTTTCATAGTTTCTCACATTTCCTCTCCCAAATATATCCCAAGCCCCTTATATTCTTTATAATAGATGGTTTTGAAGGATTTTCTTCTATCTTCTCCCTGAGTCTTCTTATATTGACTGCGACCGTATTATCATCTACAAAATTGCCGTCAACATCCCATACAGCTTCAAGCAGCTGATTTTTTGACAGCACCTTCATTGGGTTCTCAAGGAAATACAAGAGGAGTCTCTGTTCATTAGCTGTAAGAAAAAGTTGTTCTCCTCCTTTTATTACAAATTTTTTTTCCTTATCAAAGATTATATCCACTGATTTTATGATACAACTATCATTTTTACTTTTTCTGATGCTCAAAATATTTTCACAATATCTGTTCATCATGGCATTTACTTTAGATATAAGTACAGCCAGTGAAAAGGGCTTTGTAACATAGTCATCCCCTCCCACTTCATAACCCATAATTATATCAGTTTCCGTATCCATAGCCGTTAAAAATAAAAAAACAGTCGTTCTTTCTTTTATAGCCCTTACCTTTGAACAAAAATCCAGACCGCTGCCGTCAGGAAGCCCTATGTCACAAATTATAAGAACTATATCTTGACACTGATACAGCTCCCATCCCTCTTTCAGTGTTTCCGCCGAATACACCTCATATCCCTCTTTTGACAGCTTAAGACTCACGGCTCTGTTTAAACTCTTATCATCTTCTATAAGTAATATTCCTTTGCTCATATGATACCTCCGACTTGCATTATATCTAAATGCACCGAAAATATCAAATAGGGCGCTTCCCTTCCGGGAAACGCCCTATCATCTTTGTATATTTACATATACCCCTTATCTTGCCGCAAATGTCAATTTCTCTCCGTTACAATCAATTATCACATCATCTCCATCCTTAACGGTTCCACGTATAATCTCACCTGCCAGCTCTGTCTCTACATTTCTCTGGAGAAATCTTTTTACAGGTCTTGCTCCGTACGACGGATCGTAACTTTCGTCAGCAATGAATTTTTTTGCTTTATCTGTAAGTGTAAGCTTGATGCCTCTTTCTTCAAGACGCTTTTCTATATCTTTCATCGCAAGTTCTATTATCTTTACAATCTGACTCTCAGTAAGAGGAGAAAATACTACAATCTCATCGACTCTGTTGAGAAATTCAGGTCTGAAATATTTTTTAGTCTCATTTTCAACTTTTTCTTTAATTTCCTCATCTACCGTTCCGTCAGCCCTTATACCATCGATTAAATAATTGCTCCCGATATTTGAAGTCATAATCACTATAGTATTTTTAAAGTCTACCGTTCTCCCCTGATTATCTGTAAGTCTGCCGTCGTCGAGCAACTGAAGAAGTATATTAAATACATCAGGATGAGCTTTTTCAATCTCATCAAATAGGATAACACTATAAGGTTTCCTTCTTACTGCTTCCGTCAGCTGTCCTCCTTCATCATATCCCACATATCCCGGAGGAGCTCCTACGAGCCTTGAAACTGAATGTTTTTCCATGTATTCAGACATATCTATACGAATCATATTCTTCTCTGAATCAAACAGTGCCTCTGACAATGCTTTTGCCAGCTCTGTCTTGCCTACACCGGTAGGCCCCAGAAAAATAAATGATCCTATCGGTCTCTTCTCATCTTTAAGCCCCGCTCTGGCCCTCAATACTGCCTCTGCGACAGCTTTTACTCCATCTTCTTGACCTATTACTCTCTTATGAAGTATTTCAGGAAGTTTAAGGAGCTTTTCTCTCTCACTTTCCACCAGTTTACTTACAGGTATACCTGTCCAGCCTGAAATTACTTCAGCTATCTCTTCTTCCGTTACTTCTTCTTTAAGGAGCCTTGACTCTTCAGCTTCTTCAGCTTTTCCCTTTTCTGCTTCCAATTTCTTTTCCAGTTCAGGCAATGTTCCGTATTTAAGCTGTGCAAGCTTTTCAAGATTATAATTCCTCTCGGCCTCCTCCATCTGATGTTTAACATCTTCTATCTGCTGTTTAACTGCTTTAACTTCGGTTATGGCTTTTTTCTCGCCCTCCCACTGAGCACGCATAGCATTGCTTTCATCTTTAAGCTGTGAAAGCTCTTTCTCTAAAGTTGCCAGTCGTGATTTGGAACCGGCATCAGTTTCTTTTCCGAGAGCCTGTTTCTCTATCTCAAGCTGCATAATCTTTCTTGAAATCTCATCAAGCTCTGCCGGCATACTGTCAATCTCGGTTCTTATTTTCGAAGCTGCCTCATCCATCAGATCTATAGCCTTATCCGGAAGAAATCTGTCACTTATATATCTGTCAGAAAGTGTCGCACATGCTATCAGAGCACTGTCAGTAATCCTTACTCCATGATGAATCTCAAATCTTTCTTTCAGCCCTCTTAATATAGAAATAGTATCCTCTACCGTAGGCTGATCCACCAGTACTTTCTGAAAACGTCTTTCCAAAGCCGCATCTTTTTCAATATATTTTCTGTATTCATCTAAGGTCGTAGCTCCTATGCAATGCAGCTCACCTCTTGCAAGTTTCGGCTTCAGCAGATTACCGGCATCCATTGCACCTTCGGTCTTTCCTGCACCAACGATATTGTGAATCTCGTCTATGAAAAGAATTATCCGACCTTCAGACTTTTCGATCTCATTGAGTACAGCTTTAAGCCTTTCTTCGAATTCCCCCCTGAATTTAGCCCCTGCTATAAGAGAACCCATATCCAGGGCAAAAATAGTTTTGTCTTTCAAGCCTTCAGGAACGTCTCCATTTAATATTCTCTGGGCAAGACCTTCTACAACAGCAGTTTTACCGACCCCCGGCTCACCGATTAACACAGGATTGTTTTTTGTCCTTCTTGAAAGAATCTGTATAGTATGCCTTATCTCCGCATCTCTTCCGATAACAGGGTCCAGTTTTCCATCCCTTGCCATCTCCACAAGGTCTCTGCCATATTTATTTAGCGCATCATAATTTTCCTCCGGATTCTGACTCGTAACCCGCTGATTCCCCCGCACTTTATTAAGTGCATCAAGAAACCTGTCCTTTGTAATATTATATCTTTTGAATATAACTGCTGATGGTGTATTCCTCTCGTCCAGAAGGGCCAGATATAAATGTTCTACACTTATATATTCATCCTTCATTTTCTCTGCTTTCTTTTCAGCATTAAGGAATAACTGCTGAAGTCGCCTTGTAGAGTACATACTTTCAGCACTTCCGGAAACTTTAGGAAGCTTATCTATTTCTGATTCCAGAGCTCCTATTATCTCACCTGTATTTACTTCCATGAACTTCAGCAATTTGGGAATCAACCCATCTTTCTGCATCAGCAGCGCCAAATGGAGATGTTCCCCATCTATCTGCTGATTTCCCTCTTCTATTGCTATATTCTGGCAATCTATTATTGCTCCCTGTGCATTTTGCGTATATTTATCTATGTTCATAAACTTCACCCCCGAACAATAATGTACTAATTAGGTACATTATTTTTATTAATTTCATTGTATACCTATAAATACCAAAAGTCAACAGTTTTTTAGCACTCTATTAAATAGAGTGCTAAATTTTTATAACATATAAAAATCTGTAAAGCTTATTTCTGCACACAATATTTCTATACAAAAATACCACCAACACCCTTCTTATTTTAATCTTTTAGGTGCTTTATAATACCTAAAATAAATTTCACAAAATACTATAAATTACTGTAAATTTCTAATTGACAATACTTACAAAACCACATATACTTATTAAGTCAGCCTATATAATATGCGCCTTTGGTGGAATTGGCAGACACGCTAGATTTAGGTTCTAGTGGGAGACCGTGGGGGTTCAAGTCCCTCAAGGCGCACCATGCAACCCATTGAATATAATCACTTCAATGGGTTTTTATTATGAATCACATAAAAAATAAACGAAGAGTTGTAAAATAATTTGCAAAAACTTCGTTTATTTTATTATTTAATATAAATCTTTACCGATATATCTATTCGCACAATCTATACTTTTGGATATTTCTTACGATACAATACTTTGCCTGCAATGCAAGCCGCTGCGACCATCAGTACTGCATAAACTCCTGCAAAAGAACCATCTCCGGTTTCCGCTGACTTATCACCGTTATTATTATTTTCATTAACCTGATTTTGATCAGTATTACCGCCTCCCTGCTGAGGATTATCTTCTTCAGGTATTATTGGATCTTTTTGATCAACAGCTACCAGCTCTCCTTGTGCATTTAAAAGCTGCTTCGCCGCAAAATCAACATCTGTCTGAGCGTAATATTTAGGAGCTTTGTCTATAATCTGTGCTTTGGCAAGAGCATCCGAAAACACTTTATAACTTTCTTCTGTATAGAGATCTTTATCTATATTTTCTGCAGAACTAATGCCCTTTTCCAGATCATCCAGATTAATGGTCTTACTGCCATTATTAAGATAACTATAAATGTGTAATTCAAGAACATCTCCAGGCTGTGATTCTTTAGCTGTAACAGTAAATTCATCGCTCCCTTCTTTGTAGTCAATATCATAATAATCACCTAACATTGGCATCATAGTATTAACACTATTTTTAGCAAAATCCTCCGCCATATCAGTAGCAAAATTATGCAAATGTGCATTAAAAGTTGCGCCTACCTGATTAAATCCCAATCCACTTTCATACTTCGCTTTTACCGGTTCACCATTCTTAAGCAACATCCAATGCACCATTCCCCTTGTAGCATCTTCTGGTCTAATCACCTTGGTAGTTACAGAAGCATTTACATCATTAGTAGCTACTACCTGTTTTACGATTTCCGTAGTTATTCCATTTGGAACAATAATAGTTACATTGATATCAGCATTTTCTCCATCAATACTCTTCAAGTTTTTCCAAGTGCCTGAGGCTTTGAATATTCCAGCAACTTGAGCGCCCCAGCCTTTCGTAGTTATCCTAAGAGTCTTATTATTATTTGTCAACTCGACATTCGTCTGATCAGGTTTTAATCCGGCACCAAAGACAACGAAAGAGTTTCCCTCTTCCAGTTTTCCGCTGCTCTGCGCTGAAACATAAGCATCTGAAAGAATATTCATCTCAGTCAGCAATTTTTCTTTATCAACAATTTTCATTTCTTTTTCAAAAGTCAAATCAACAAAGAGAGTCTGTACGGTATTTATTTCTCCCGGTTCAAAGCCTGCATGGGTCGTCTCTGCATCAAAATCTATAACCTCTGCCACCTGACTATCATTTTCATCCACCTTTACAGTATATTTCTTAGTACTGGAAACCCAATCTCTAAGGGATGTTTCAACAGTCAATTCTGTAGTTCCTACAGAATCTGCTGTAATCGTAAACGTTCCATCACTCTTACTTGCCAAATCATTTACTGTCGGCTTATCATTAATATTGTCAAGAGCGTTAGCTTCTCCTACGGAAATTATTCCTTCCTTAGTCACAGCTGTTTCCACTTTCGTAATGCGCTTTGTAGGACTTGTACTACAATTGCATCCATAGTTCTTTATAAAGCAGCTTCCGGGCATGTCGCCGCAAACATCAGGACAATTCGGAGTAGTACCGCAGCCCTCATACTGCACATGTATGTATGGCGATACTGTAACAGTTATAGTATCACCTAACTTCATATTGATAGTATTGTTAGTTTCATTTTCTGCTGTGATAGATATAGTCCCGTGGTTACGCTTTTCACTTGTATATGTATCAGAAGCAAAAGCAGTCGCTGCTCCTCCTATGGTTAAAACACCTATCAACATTACAGCAAAAATTTTTCTCGATAGTCTGGAAATTTTCCAAGACAATCTTAAGTTTTTCATCTTAATTCTCCTTCCACAAATTCCAAATAAGAATTTCTTTTGTTTAATAAATATCCCACTGACAAGTCAGCAACAACATTATTTTACATGTTTATTTTATTTTTTTCAGTTACCAAAACATCAAAACGATTATTTTTCGTTGTCAAACTAACCAATTCTCAAATATTTCGAACATATTATCTAATGTTGAAAATGAACACCAGTATAATTGACAAAATAAAAATACTTAAATATACTTCTTTTAGAATACAAAAAACAAACCTATACCTATTTTTATTCTCATAAGAATATTATTGAAAGGATAATTTATGATTTATACATCATTGACAAACAAAGCCATGCAGCTTGCTTATAAAGCCCATCATGGTCAGGTTGATAAAAGCGGTCTTCCCTATATACTGCATCCTTATCATCTCGCTGAACAAATGAAAGATGAGATCACAATATGTACAGCCCTTCTTCATGATGTAGCAGAAGATACATCTGTGACTATAGAAGATTTGGAAAAAGAATTCCCAAAAAAAATAACAGAGGCTCTCCGATTGCTGACACACACCGAAGGAAGCGATTATTTTGATTACATTCGTGCTATCAAGAAAAACCCCATTGCAAAGATAGTTAAACTTGCTGATATCGCCCATAATTTAGATGAAACACGCCTGTCAGAATGTAAAAATATAACAGAAAAACAACGATCACTATGGCACCAAAAATACATCACAGCAAAATCCATACTGGAACAGGAGTAACATTCTTTATTCCTCCATACCTGCCGGAATTCCCATCATATCATCACACTTCTGCTTTTCTTCCGCAAACTGTCTAAACAGCTTTTCCGGAAGAAAATACAATCTTTTTCCTATAAAACGAGCTATAAATCCTACCAGCAAGGCAGCTATAACAGTACCTTCCCTGACACCCGATAACCTACTCATAAAAATCAGCGACAACACCGCAGCAACAGCCGTCATAGATACATCAAAAAATATTTTAAGAAAGCCAAATTCCTTTTTCAGCTTATATACAATCGCTCTTACAAAAGATTCTCCCGGAAGCATTACAACATTAGCCAACACCTCCAAATACACTCCAATACCAAGAACAACACAACCCACCAAAAGATATAATACTTTTACAATATATAAATCAGGCGACATAGTCTTCATCAAAAACATACTGAAATCTATAAAGTATCCAAATGCCACAGACACTGGTACCTGCAAAATATATTCAGGCTTAAAATCTTTTCTGAGAATAATAAGCTGTAAAATTATAAGAACTATACTAAATATTATAGTAAACTCCCCTAAAGTTAGGGGATATCGCAAACTCAGAACATACGGTATAGAGGAAATCGGAGATGTCCCCAGATCTGCCTTAGTTACTATTGCTACACCTAAAGAACTCACAAATAAACCAATCGTAAAAATTAAATAACGCTTAAATATCTCAGCTTTAGTCATTAAATATCAGCTCCTCCTTTTCCTTTCAAATTACTATTAACTCTCTCAAGAAAAGAAACAAATCGTTTCCTTTCTTCTTCAGAAAATCCGCTCAAAGCAATCTTCTCAAGCTCTGACAATGTCTCTACAGAAATTTTGCTATTCTCTCTACCTATTTCAGTAAGATATACACACATATATCTTTTATCACCAACTCTACTTTTTCTTTTGATCAAGCCACCCTTTTCCATTCTGGATAAAAGACTCGTTACTGTGGCTGGCTCTATCATACAAGCTTCAGCTATATCCTTCTGTATAGCCCCATCATTAAAATACAAATATTCCAGAACTTTAGGCTGGCCTACAGAAAGACATCTGTCAGAAAGACGTTCAAATACCTTTCTTGAAAACATCGTATGATTTTCCATCATCAATTTATGATATGACATAATATCCTCCAACAAAATAATTAGAATTCTAATCATTAGTATAATACTTAGAAGTCTAATTGTCAATTAAACAAATTATTAATATTGATGTACGAAATGAATCTATACTTTATTTTCTATTTTTAAAAAATAAAAAAACCTTACAATTATTATAATCGTAAGGTTTGCTTTGGTGATCCTACCGGGAATCGAACCCGGGTTACCGCCGTGAAAGGGCGGTGTCTTGACCGCTTGACCATAGGACCAAAATAAGCGGCAACGTCCTACTTTCCCAGGCGGTCTCCCGCCAAGTATCATCAGCGCTAAAGAGCTTAACTTCTGTGTTCGGTATGGGAACAGGTGTATCCTCTTCGCTATTGTCACCGCA